>CAWHAC010000009.1:0-120281 GCA_963827125.1 uncultured Verrucomicrobiae bacterium | reverse complement strand
GAGCGGCGGCGTGAAGAGCGTACAAAAGCGGCGGTTTGAAAACCGGACAGCGGCCGGCGCCGGGGTTCGGGCGCAAAAAGGCCGGCGGGTTTCGGCCGCCGGCGGTCGAGAGGGTTGAGGCTGGAGGAGGACTCAAGTCTGCGGCTCGGGCTGATCTTTGGTGCGGTAACTCTTGCCCTCGATCAGGACGGTCTCGGCGTGGTGCAGGAGCCGGTCGAGGATGGCGGAGGTGATGCCGCTGTCGTTGTTGAAGATCGCCGACCAGTGCTTGTAGGCCTTGTTGGTGGTGAGGACGATGGAACCGCGCTCGTAGCGCTGGCTGATGATCTGGAAGAGCAGGTCGGCGCCGGTCTTGTCGAGCGGGAGGTAGCCGAGCTCATCGAGGCAGAGCAGATCGGGCGCGAGGTACTTTTTCAGCTCGGACTTGAGCCGGTGGGCAGCCTGGGCGGCGATGAGGTTGTTGATCGCATCGATCGCGGTGGTGAAGAAGACCGAGTGGCCGTGCTGGCAGGCCTCATAGCTGAGGGCGGCCGCCAAGTGACTTTTCCCCAAGCCGACGCCGCCGACGAACACCGCGTTGGCCTTTTCGGTGAGGAAGCCCAGGCGGAAGAGGTTTTGGACCTGGATGCGGTTGATCTTTTTGGGCCAGCTCCAATCAAACTGGTCCACGGTTTTGATCACCGGGAAGCGGGCGGCGCGGATGCGCCGTTCCAGTGCGCGCTGCTGCCGGCACAGGCATTCGCCTTCGAGCAGGCGCTGGAGGTAGTCCACGGGAGTCCAGTTTTTCGCCGCGGCCTCTTTGGCCAGGCCTTCATAGTGTTCGCTCACATGGTCGAGGCGCAGGTAATCGAGATGGGCGGCGAGCGCTGCGGTGGGATTCATGACTGGTCGTAGAGCGAGAGATCCGGCGGGGGCAGTTCCAGTTCGAGCGCCTCCCCGCCATGAGTGAGATGCAGGGCGCCGGGCGCGGGCAGGAGCCGCTGGCGCTGTTCGAGGAGATTGGCGATGTACTCGCAGGAGTAGGCACCCAGGGCATGGGCGTCATCGATGGCGCGGGCGGTAGGCTCCACTCCGTAGATTTCGCTCAAGGCAACGATCTTTTGGACATGATGGCTGACGTTGAGGCGGCGCTCGGCGAGATGATCGTGGTAGGCCTGCGCCTGGGGCGAGAGGCGCAGGAACGCCAGGAGCAGCCCCTGGTGGCGCACGCGGCCGCGCTGCGCCAGCAACTCCCGGGCGTGATCGGGGTTCTCGAAGTCGCGTCCGCGCTCGTAGCTGCGGGGATGCTCGGCGACGAGCACCTCCGCGGCGAAGAGTCGCAGGCGTTCGGCGTACAGCTTGAGCGTGAGGGTGCTGGAGGCGTAGCGCGGCGGCACCGAGTAACGATTGCCCTCGACCGCCACCCGCCAGCGGTTGGTGGCATGCACCGGGCGCACGGTTGCGCAATCGTAGGGCCCGGGCAACGGGCGCAATTTCGGCCGCTCCTCTGCCCACAGATCCAGGGGCCGGCGCTTGGCCTCGCCGTGGACCCGCACGTTGGCGACGGTGTCCAGCCACAGGCGCGCGGCCGGGTTGATGGGAGCAAACTGCTTGGGGTCCAGGCCGGCGAGGAAGTTGCCTTTCACGTAGCCAACGGCGCTCTCCACCCGGCCTTTTCCCTGGGGATGATGCGGTCCGCAGGCCTTGATCGTGAAGCCGCAATGCCGGGCAAAATCGAGGTAACGGGGATTGAACACCACCGGCCCGCCGCTGGGATGCGACAGCACGGCGGTCTTGCAGTTGTCCACCCACACTTCGCCGGGCACGCCGTGCAGAGCGGCGAAGGCGTGTTCATGGCAGGAAAGGAACTGTTCCTGGGATTGGCCGAGCGTAAACTCGACGTAGAGTATCCGCGACCAGGCCAGGACCATCGCGAAGAAGCTGAGCCGGCGTCGCGTGTCCCCGACCTGCACCGAACCCCATGAGCCCCAGTCCACCTGGGCGCATTGGCCGGGTGCAAACTGCAGGGTCAAAAACGCCGCCGGCTCCGGCCGCACCGTGCGGATAAATTCCTTGAGGATGCTGTAGCCCCCGTCGTAGCCGGCTTCGCGCAGCCGCACGAGGATCTGCGCCGCGGTGTAGGGATGTTTCTCCAGCAAGCGCACGATCGTGCCCTTGTGCGTGTCGAGCTTGCTCTTCCTCGCCGGCCCCTGGCGTTGCTCGTAGCGCTCCCGCTCCAGCCATTTGTTCACCGTTTCCGGACGCAGCCCCAGTCGCTCGGCAATCTGCCGGCCGGAGAGTCCCTCGCGATCGCGAGCTTCGCGGATCGCGCAATAAGTCTGATAGTCGATCATGGGTGTTGTTTGTCCAAGCCGAGCACCTGGTAGAAAGGGCGCTCGTAGGTGATCACGCCGGCGGCCTCAAGCTGGCTCCGCGCCACGGCGATCTCTTCGGAACTGAGCGAAAGCAGCCGCCCCAGGCTCGCCTCCCCGTAGTAGCTCAGCCCCTGCTCGTCGCCCACCGTGACCAGCACCAGATACAACGCCCATGCTTTCGCATCGGCGCGTGTCAGATATCCTTGTCGCACCAGCCGATGGTCGACCCAGCTAAAGCTCGGCGGCACCCGCCGCAGCCGTCCCGCACACAAGATTGGTTTGGCAATCATCGCTCGATTTTTGGCCCATCAGAGCCTGCCCCTTCGCTATCAGCCGGTTCGTCATCGAGACGATGTCCTCTTGTAACGCACTGCCGGTCAAATGCGCGATAAGTCCAATCAGCACAGGCGGTTGCCTCTGCCAGTGATCTTGTAACGCAACCGTGCCGTCTTGGTTCGCAGCCTGCTGCGGCGGAGATGGTTGCGCATTCAAGAGATCTTGTAACGCAACCGATCTCTTCCGTTTCGATCGCTTCCAGTACCCCGGATGCGCCTTCCGCCACGCCTGCACCCGCGCCACATTCTCGGCGCCGCGGAAGTAATCCGCATTCTCCGGCCGGCGCTGCCAGCGCAGCTGGCTCGCCGCCTTGCTCGCCCGCCGACACTCAGGCTCGCCGCAATACTTCTGATGATGGCGATTGCGCGGATCCGGAATGAAGAACGTCCCGCAGTGCAGGCATTTGCATCGGCCCATGGCGTGCATCGGCCAAAGCCTCTGCACCGCCTCGCAGCGTCAACAAAACCCCGTCGCCAAAACCGAAGAACGAGGCCGGGGGAAGAAGATCCACCGCGAACCGAAGAACATCTTTTTTGGTGAATCAGGGAAGAAAATCCAACGGAAGAATATCCGCCGTCCCCACCGCCACTATTGTACGGCTTTCAGTTCGCCGCTGGCAAGGGCGAGGTTGCTACTGAGGTTGGTCTCTGGTCGTGGCTGAGAGCAGCCGCCCGGGCCTCACGGAAAGCGACCCACCGAGCGACCATGAGATTCTGGATCGAAGTTGAAGCTCCCAAGAAAGACGTTACAACAGTCTAGGGATGGCGGGTCCCCCTCAACCTCATAGCATAGGCCTTGGTGTGTAGGTTGCCCAAAGGTTGCCCAAAATCGTGTTTTTGCCTTCACTTTTCGGCGTTTGTGTGCATCTTTATGCCCGTTCTAAAACATTAACCATCAACTAAGTCCGCGCTATTGCGCGACTTAGCGTTGCGAAGAGAACAAGGTTCGAATCCCCGTGGGGACGCCAGCCTTCGCTTTCCGAACCAGAAAGCTACGGCTCGGCAAGCCAGCCACTACTGGGATGAGACCCCCGGCCTGTCCGCCATAGCCTTGGCGAAGGCGGAAGGGGTTTGCGGAGCGCAGCGGAACGGACCGCCAGCAAGCCAATCCCTGTGGGGACGCCACTGTGTAAGGCCTGTAACCCTAGTGAGTTACGGACCTTCGCTTTTGGCGGGTGATGAAAGTGACAATGTAGGTGACAATAAAACGCCCACGAACGGCGATGACGCCGAGCCCATTTTTGAGGGCAATCTCGATCCAAAACTGAACGGCGAAACCAGCCGAGACTAGAGCTGCTTATGCGTCCCGTCGCAGAAGGGCGGAGTCTTCGTGTGCTTGCACTGGCACCAGGCCACGGTCTTGGCCTCGGCGATGTCGACCTTCATTGGCGTGAATTCCGATCCCTTGTGGGAGCCGTCGCAAAACGGCTGGTTCTTGGATCGGCCGCAAGTACACCAGTGGTAGGTGCCTTTTTCGGCTTTCTGCACAGCAGGACCTTTGTGGGCGATGGCGGGTTCTTTCATGGGCGGGTCGATGGTTGAGATGAGTCTTGCGGTTGTCTGACGAAATTGGATTTGGCCGCGCCACAGACCGGGCAGACCCAGTTGTCGGGCAAATCCTCGAACCGCGTGCCGGCCGGGATTCCCGCGGCGGGGTCGCCCACGGCGGGATCATAGACTTCGCCGCAGACGGAGCAGACGTATTTACCCGGGGAGGAGGGCGCGCTGCCGGCCGCCGCGCCTTCGGGCGGCGCCTGATAAGTGGGGGCGTTCTTGGGCGACCGGCCCTTCTTCACATCGCGGTAATAGGCATACGTCAGGGGTGGCGGATTGGCATCGATCACATCGCCATCGACCACCTCGCCGACGTAGAGCCGATGGGTGCCGACATCGACGGTCTGCACCACCCGGCACTCGAACCACGCGAGGGAATCCTCCAACAGGATCGGCGCGCCCGTGCGGCCGGTCCGATGGCGCACGGAGGCAAACTTGTCGAGCGCCCGCCCCGACTTGTACCCGAAGTTCCCGATCAGATCGGACTTCGCTTCCTGGTGCAGCACGGAGACGGCGAAGACCAGGCTCCGCGCGATCAGGTCGCACGTGAAATTGTCCTTGTTGCAGGCGACCGCCAGCCGCGCCGGCTTGGACGTCACCTGAAAAACGGTGTTCGCGACGTAGCCGTTCAACCGGCCGTCAGCGGTCGAACTGACGACATAGAGCCCGTAGGTGAACCGGTGGAACGCGTCGTGATTCATCGGATGGGCAAACTGTCCCAAGTTGCCGAAGGGTTCATCGCTTCGCCTTCCAGGGGAAGCCAACCTTCATGGATTGATTCTTTCCACAGCCCCGGTTGACGTCAACAGAAAGCCTCCCGCCTCAGCCGGCGCTGGCCTTCTGACTGGGGCGTCGATCGCACCGCCCGCCGTCGAGTGCAACGTTACGCCTGTTTCGTTACACCGGGGAAGGAGGGCTCCCGCGCCAATTCTGCCGGGCGCGTTCGGCCTGCCCCGGGGGGCCGCTCGGGATTCGAGGCGATCCAATCGCCGCCGATTTCTGCGAACTCGATATTGCGGTTTTCCTTGCGCCTGCTTTGCTGGCCGAACATTACCCCGATGCAAACTGGAGAGCGCGCCGCGCTGCCGGAGCGAGTTTTCCCCGTCAAATACCATGCCTTCGCGAGCGGGGAGCCGAACCTCGATTTTCGCGGAAAGGGGCTCCTCGTGATCCGCCCGACTGGGCCGACCTACGTGTTTTCCGGAAAGGAGCGGGTGCTATTCGCGTTCGGGCGGACCACCGTCATGGAATTCCGGGCCGATGAGATTTGGGACGTGGCGGTGGTGGGATCGGCCGTCCAGTTCCACACCCATCAGGGAAGAGCCGGGGCGAAGGGGAAACCATTCCGGTTCTATTGCCGCGACGACTCGGAAGCCGCGGCCGTGGGGGCGCTTTTCCCCGAACGCAAAGAGGCCGACTTTGTCGAGGCGCAGGATTTTGCCGCCAAACTCCGGGCGATGCCCGGTGACGCCCGTTCGTGGAACTCCGTCACCAATCTATTGATCGGGGCCAACCTGTTGGTGTTCGTCGTCATGGCCGCGTTTCAGGGAGCGGGCTGGCTTGAAGCGACGGATCTGCTGCCGTATGCGCGCTATGGCGCCAATAACGGCGCCGCGACCACTGGCGGGGAGTGGTGGCGCTTGGTAACGTCAATGTTCATGCACTACGGCGTGCTCCATGTGGCCCTCAACATGTGGGCGCTGTTCCAAATCGGGCACCTGGTCGAAAAGCTGCTCGGGCGTTGGTCGTATGCACTCACCTATTTTGGCAGTGGGATCACGGGCGGTCTGGCAAGCATCATCTGGCACGGCGACAAGATCTGGAGCGCCGGGGCCTCGGGGGCCATATTCGGAGTCTACGGCGTCCTGTTTGGCTATATGCTGCGGGAAAAGCACACCATTCCTCCCAGCGTCTTCCGGCCCATGTTCAAGAGCACGATCGCGTTTGCGGGCTATAACCTGGTGTATGGCATGGCCCATCCGGGCATCGACAACGCCGCTCATATCGGCGGACTTCTGGGCGGGTTCGTGATTGGCTGGGTTGTGGCGGTCCCAATCGAGCCACAGCTGCGGGCGGCGCTCATGCCGTCGCGACTTCGTCTGGGCGTTCTGGCTGCGGCGGCTCTGATCGGTGTTGGAATCGCCCTTACACCGAGATTCGGGTACCGCATGGCCGATGAAATCTCCTGGTCCGATGCAATTAAAGGGCCGGTTGAAAAGGAGGGGGCGCTGCTGAAGCGCTTCCAGGAAGTCTTGAACAAGGGGCAATCCACCAGCAACAGTGAAGCTGCGGCCAGTCTGGTCCAGGATGAGATGATCCCATTTTACCAAAACTGGAGGGAGCAAATCGGCGCTCTGCAACTGGAGCCCGGACTTTTGACAGACCGCCGTCGCACGCAATTTGGTCATATCCTTGAGATGACCGCGGCAAGTTATCAGGACCTTCTGGCGGGCCTCAAAAGCAACAATCCGGCGGCGTTGGACAGTTTTATATGGGAGCAAAAACACATCCAGGGTGAGCTGGCCAAGCTGCCCAAGGGCCCTTGATCGCGCCTGTGGCGCTCGCACTCACCCTGAGCAATCGCCATGAAGAAGCTGCGCCTCATCGCCGCGCTCTCGCTCGCGGCCATTTGCGGTGGATTGGCGCCGGCCCATGAGAAATCCGAACCGATCGATCTGAAAAATCCGCTGCCGACAGTCGTCCTTAAGGATGGCCGGACGCTGCATAACCTGAAGATCGTCAGTTTTGGCGGTTCCACCATCATGGCGAAGTGGGATGGCGGGTGCGGGACGATTGCCTATGCTGCGCTGCCGGATGAAGTCCGCAAAGTCGCGGAACTCTCCAGGCCAGCTCCGCCAAAATCCCCGGTCCCGAGCGCTCCGAAGGGAGTACCGGCTGGACCGGATGCCGAGAACCAAAAGGCCCTTTCGCTGGCGATGGCGCGGCGCGGATACTCGACGCACCTATTGCGACAGGAGGCGTTCGGCGAACCGCCCGAGCAACCGCCGCGCGGGGTGCTGGATCTGGTCTCGTACCCGGGACCGCTGGGACCGATGGCCGCGTATGTGAGTCCCCCGGCTAAAGATGGGAAGAGACACCCGGCGATTATTTGGCTGGTGGGTGGACCGAGCAACAGCATCAGCTCCGTGGCCTGGACGCCAGCCTCGCCCGATAACGACCAGTCGGCGAGTGGATTTCGCAAGGCTGGAATCATCATGATGTATCCTTCGCTGCGGGGCGGGAACAACAGCCCTGGTTACCGGGAGCGGTATTTCGGGGAGGTCGACGACGTCATGGCCGCCGCCCAGTTTCTAGCCGGGCTCGACTATGTGGACCCGAGCCGAATCTACCTGGGCGGCCACAGCACGGGTGGGACCCTGGCGCTCTTGGTCGCGGAATCAAGCGACCAGTTTCGCGCGGTCTTTGCATTGGGTCCAGTCGGGGATATGGGCGGCTATGATCAAAAGGCCGTTCCATTCGACCTTTCGGATCCGAACGAATGTCGACTGCGATCGCCCAGTCTCTGGCTGGATTCGATTCGGGGCAGGACCTTCGTCTTTGAAGGCACCGAGTCACCGTCCAATATCGAGCCGCTGCGAGCCATGGCTGCGATCAACCGCAATCCTCTCGTGAAATTCAATGAATTACCGGGTGGCACCCACTTTACGATCATCGCTCCGCTGGTCCACGACATCGCCCAGCAGATTCTTAATGAAAACGGGGAGTAGCCCCAGCTTGTGGGGCATGACGACCCGCGCGCTCCGACCTGACGAGATTTCGCTACTCGAGCAAACCCTGACCCGGCGCGGCCGGCACCGGTGACCGGCTGTTCCTCATGCTGGCCGTCACCATTGGATTCCGCGTGTCCAGTGCGGGAGATCGTTGAAAAGTCAGGCATCGTCAGCCGTGAGCACGTTGTTTCGTAGAATCAGTAACGAAGAAGTCAGTGCTGCGCACTCCGCCTACATTAGCGTGTTTGAATGGCTGAACGCAAAGGGCGTCCGACAGTGGTTGCGTGCATTATCGCAAGAGGCGTTCGCTGAGCGCCAGCGCAATGGACAGTTGTTTGCCCTCTACGTTGATGATCGCGTAGCCGCCGTTGTTACGATTCCCAACGTCAACACACTGGGTATGTGGCCCGCAAGGGCGTATGTGCCGCCTGTGCCCTGCGCAGCCAATGCACCACTTCAAAACACAGCCGCATGGTGAGCCGCTACCGCGAGCATGAACCGGTCTTGCGTGGGCGGGCTCAGGCCACCAGCTCCGAGGCGTGGCGTGACTACCGCTGCTTCGCCGCCAGAATCCGTCAGACGATCATGCTCGCCCCGTACAACTCGTTCTACCGGTGCTGATCGACCCTTTGGGCAACACGCCCGCAGAGTCTGACCCTTTGGATCGGCCTTTCGAACCGCTTGCGACAGCCTGGCGCGCCCGCGTCAGGTCCGGGGTTCGCCGTTGCCGCGGGACGAACGGAGCAGATCCTGAATCCTGCGGCAGATCTCCTCCGGTGAATAGGGTTTCTGGAGCAACTGCACTCCGGGGCCGAGTGCAAACCCGGGCTCCAGCACATCCGCGCTGTAACCGCTGCAGAACAGGACCGGAATGCCCGGCCGCAGGGCGGAAATGCGCTCGTAGGTCGCGCGGCCACCCATATTCGGCATCACCGCGTCGAGCACGAGCAGGTCGATCTCCCCGGCATGGTGTCTGAAGACGTTCGATCGCCTCCACGCCGTCGGCAGCCGCGAACACGCGATAACCGGCGCGTTCGAGAATCTTCGTTGCGAGCTGTCGCACCGCGCCTTCGTCCTCGACCAGCAGGATGGTCCCGGTGCCATGCTCGGAAACGCCGGTCGACGTTTCTCCGACCGGGCTCGGGCCGCGGGAGACGATCGGCAGGCAGATCCGGAAGGTCGTTCCGACTCCGGGCTCGCTCTGAACGTCGATCAGGCCGTCGTGTTGCTGGATGATGCCGTAGACGACCGACAGCCCCAGGCCGGTCCCCTTCTCCTTCGGTTTGGTGCTGAAAAACGGATCGAAAATGCGGGCGAGTGTCGGCGGATCCATGCCGGAGCCTGTGTCCGTGACGCTCATCGACGCATAATTGCCCGGTCGCGCCCAAGGATGGGCCTCGCAGTACGCCGCGTCGAACTGAGCATCTTCGAGCGCGATCGTCAGTCGGCCGCCATTGGGCATCGCGTCGCGTGCGTTCACGCACAGGTTGAGCAACACCTGCTCCAACTGCCCCTTGTTGGCACGGATGTTTCCCGGCTGGCCGCCCGGGATGACCTCGATCGCAATGTGCTCGCCGATCAACCGCCGGATCATCTTGAGCAGGTCGGAAACCAGCGTCTTCAGATCGACATTCTCCGTGAGGAGAGGCTGCTTGCGTCCGAAGACCAGCAACTGGCGCGTCAGCTGGGCGGCCCGCTCTGCGGCCTCCTTCACCTGGGCGAGCCCCTCCCGCCGCTCGGCCTCGGTCAGTTCGAAGTTCAAGATCATCTGCGTATTACCGCTGATGATCTGCAGGATGTTGTTGAAATCGTGCGCCACGCCGCCAGCGAGCAGGCCGATCGCCTCCATCTTCTGCGAGAAGCGAACCTGCTCCTCGAGCTTCGCCTCCTGGGTGACGTCGCGGGCCACGACGATGTAATTCACAAGGCCGCCGTTGCGGTCCCGAATGGGCGAAACCACGAATTGGGTGCCCAGGCCGTCGTCGTCTTTTCTCCGGCACTTGACGCGGCCGGACCAGGCGCCGGTCGCCCGGACCTGGGCCGCAATCTGGTCGAAGGACAGCGCCTCGACTTCGGGATCGGGAATGAAATCGAACGGCCGGCCAAGCACGTCGGCCGGCGCGAAACCCGTGCAGCGCGTGAAGGCGGGATTGACGTATTCGAGAACGCCCTGCAGGTCGAGAAAGGCGATCAGCTCGGTGGCCTGCTCCACGACTGCAGCCAGCCGCCGCAACCGTTGCTCGGCCTGGTTGCGCTCGGTGAGATCGGTCATTGCGCCAATCACCCGCACTGCCCGGCCGTCGGAACCGCGGAGAAAAAAGGCCCGGTTGACCAAGAATCCGTCGGAACCGTCGCTCCGCCGGAAGCGATACTCGGAGACCCACGTCTGCGCGGCGCCCGCCAAGGCTGCCTTGAGATCCTCCACGATCCGCTCCCGGTCCTCCGGATGGACACTCTGTGACCAGGCCTCAAAATCACGCGGGGCGCCATCCGGCACACCGAGCATTGTGCGATAGCTTCCGTTCCACCAGAGATCCCCGGTATCCGGCTTCCAGTCCCAAACTGCATCGTTGGTGGCCCGGGCGATGAGCTGGAATCGCTCGTTACTCTGAAGCAGGGCCAGCTCGGCGATCCGGCGTCGCACGATGTTACCGGCCAACACCAGCACGGTCGCTGACAAGAGCCCGATCACAACCAGAACAACGAGAATCCGCATCCGATACATCTGGAAAAAACTGACCGGCTGATGGAATACCTCCGCTCCAGGAGGCAGCGCGGTCAGCGGCAGATCGAATCGCTTCATCTGCACGTAGTCCACCGCGAGTTTCGTGGGCGACTTCGTCAACACCGGGATGCGGCCAGCCGGCTCGCCACCGAGCACCCGCAACGCGATGGCCCCCACCGCCTCGCCGTGCAGATCCCCGGACAACATGCTGCCGCCGAGCCCGAGCCAGATGTCCTTGTTCCAGTCACTGTCGCCAAAGAGCGGCCTCTGCGGCTGGGTGATCACATACAGCGGCACGGCGCAGCGTTCCTTCAGGGACGACACGAACACCGGGTCGTCAGCGACCAACCTGCCCTCCGTGTCCATCGTCGCGCTCAGGAGCAAGGCGATGGTTCCGGGTTTGAGTTCGCCGACGGCCCGGTACAGCCCCGCCTCGGTCCAGTTGTTGAGGAATCGGAACTTCAGTCGTGAGGCGTATTGGGGCATCACCGCCTCCACCGCTTGGCGGCTCTCCAGGGCGCTTTCGTTCTGGTCGTGAATGACCACCACCTCCCGGGTCTCCGGTTGCAGGCGCAGCGCCAGATCCAGCGTGCCGACCACATCAATGGATTCGGCCACACCGGTGACCTGTTCCTCTCCGCGGATGGTTTCCGGCGTGTAGTGGTTGATCCCGCCGAAAACGATCGGGGTCGTGACCCCCGTTCGTCTCCGAAGTTTGTAGGCGAAAATCAGCGCCGGATCGTCGAGGGCGATGATGAGATCGAACGGATGCCCGTCGAATTTCAGATCCAGCGATTTGAACAGCAGTGCCTCGCGTTCCGGCGAAGGGAACCGCCGCCAGTCAAGATATTCGACATTCGACAGGAGCCCCGGACGCTCGCGGCGAAGTGCCGCCAATACCCCGCGAAGCTCCCCGTCGCTCCAGCCATAGCCCGGATGGTAGGAATTCAGAATCAACACCCGCGGCTGACCCGGTTCCACACGTACCGGCATCTGCTCGTTTGGCACGGCGCCCAGCGGCGCCGAGCCGGGCAAGACAAATAGGAGACATCCGGCGGCGAGGGCGGCGTTGAGACGCATGTGACGGATAAGAGGAATCTCAATCGTTGATTCCCGGCCCGGATGGGGTCGGAATTGCAGATTGCGCACGCATCCTGCGCGAGGAGTCCAGCAAGAGATCGTATTCTGCCCACCCCGCCCACTCAAGCCGGATGTAGCTACCGGGCAGGCTCTGGGCGCATCTGCCGATTGACGGTGACCGTGGGAGAGTCGTCGTTGACGACATCTGAGGATTCGTTCATGAGCCATCGCCGCGTCCAGTCGTACGATCTCTGCGCCCTCCGTAAACTCAATCGCCCGATGACCGGCCGAGTCCAAAAAACGGAAATCCCCGACCACGACCGGAGACAGTCGCCGCGAATGCGGGGGCCGGCGGCTGGCGGAGACGGAGGAGCCTCCGCTCCCTCGCTCTTCGCGGCGATTGTACGGGGCGTCGGAACCCCGGCTAGCTTTTGTTTTCCACCTTCTGGCGGGACGGCTTCTTCGCGAGCTTCGCGTTCTTCGCGTGAGAAAATGACCGTAGCATCGGCCTCGACGGACGCGGTTTCCCTTGGTGCCTTGGTGGTGAAGAAGATCCCGTCGAACCCAGGAGGTCGTGTGCCGCGATAGCCGGCACCTGCGCCGGACCCAACGACCACGGCTGTCACGCCGGCTGCTGACGCCGCCGCCACGCCAGCTGTCGGGCGTGCTTCGTCGTAGCGTCAACCCCAGAAACCTGCTTGACGGAGTCCGTGGTGTAGATACGATGTAGAGTCATGAAAACTGTTGTCCACCGTTGGGGGAACAGTCTCGCTCTGCGTATTCCAAGAACCTACGCGCAGGAAACGCGCATATCCGAAGGGTCTGAGGTGGAGCTTACGCTGAAGTCTGGTGCCTTGATTGTGAAGGCTGTCACCCGCAAGCGACATTCGTTGTCGGACTTGCTGAAGCACGTCACTCCCTCGAACCGTCATGCGTCGGTTGCGACTGGGAATGTTGTTGGCTCGGAGGTCTGGTGATGAGCTACGTCCCGAAGCGAGGTGACGTCGTGTGGCTCACATTCGACCCTCAAGCGGGGCACGAACAGTTTGGGCGTCGCCCCGCTTTCGTGCTGTCGCCCGAAGCATATAACCGGAAGACTGGTTTGTTTCTGGCCTGTCCGGTGACTTCGAGAATCAAGGGATATCCATTTGAGGTGGCGTTGCCCATGGGTCTTCCCGTCAGTGGTGTCATCCTGGCTGACCAGATCAAGAGCCTGGATTGGAAGGCACGGAAAGCGGAGTTTGCGGCTCAAACGCCAGATGCAGTCATTGAGGATGTCCTCGCGCTTGTGCTTCCACTTTTTGGAGAAGAGGGCTGACCTTCAGTGAAGCAGGCTGCGAGGCGGCAGGCAGGGCCGGAGGGCGAGACAGAGGCGAGCGGCCTGCATCACGGTTGGAGGCCTTCGACAGGCTCAGGCCGGGAAGGCCGCGGCGCGGAGGGGGGGTATTACAAATCCAGAGCGAAAGTTACCCGGCCGGATGGGTCGCGGGTTGGCAGAATCGCGCCGAAACCGTGTCGAAAAGGGGCGGGTCACCGGCGAAAAGATGGTCCGTGCGCGACACAAACGGTGTGTCGGCCGCCGCAGTGCGGACAGGCCGGCTGCCCGGGCGCGCACGCTGGCGGCGGATGGTAACGCAATACGTGACAAGCGCTGCGGGCGATCGCGGCGCGCGCCCTGGAGATCTCGCGCTTGCGGGCGTGGTTGGCGAGGAAGCCGTAGGGCACGCGATCGTGCCAGCAGCGCCAGAGGATACCTGCCGGGGATTCGAATCACCGTGGGGACGCCAGCGTGCCATCGTCCCAGCCGCCACCCGACATGCTGGCAAGGCGGGAAGGACAGATCGGATTCAATCTGGGAGGATGATTGTGGACGGGACCGCCACAACCGGGCGGGCCTTTCGATATCGATGAATTCGATGCGGCGCATTGGGATTCTCGATTAACACCTCAACGGCCTGACTGGATACACTGCGCCCCGGTCAATGAGAGATTCATGAGGATGAGGCAGAACAGCAATCTTGGTCGATGGCTTCGATCTAACTCCAATGCTGGCAGTCAAAATCAATTTGCGGGATGCCGCACCCCGGTCATAAAAGATCGCGGATCCCCCACGGCATTATGAACAAGCAAACCCGCTGGCTCTTTGCGGAGATCAAACGGTGGACGGAGGACAAGATCATCTCCTCCGAACAGGCCGCGAGCATCCGGGCACTTTATCCGGAGCCCCCGACGACGCTTTCTTGGGGACTGATTGTCTTTTCGGGCATCGGCGCGGTGGTGGCGGGGCTCGGAATAATCCTCGTTTTCGCCCACAACTGGCACGCAATTCCCAAGTTTGGGAAACTAGGCCTTGTCCTGGGCACGTTGCTGGCAGCTCATTCCGGAGGCCTGGCTGTGTGGCAAACGGACGGATGGCGTCGGCAGTTGGGAGAAGCGCTTTGCCTGCTCGGGACGATGGCTTTTGGAGCGGGGATCTGGCTGGTTGCGCAAATCTACAATATCGATGAACACTTTCCGACCGGCTTTCTGATGTGGGGGCTTGGCGCCCTGGCTATGGCCTGGGCCCTGAGATCCGTGCCGCAGGGAATTGCCGCCACGATGCTGCTGTCGATCTGGGGCGGTTTTGAACGATTCGATTTTCGGGCGCCCGTCGAATGGTCCGTCCTGCTTGTTGTGGTTGGTTTGGTCCCTCTCGCCTGGCGTCTGCGGTCGGGGCTTTTGACGGCCTTCGTACTGGCGGCGTTGTATCTCCTGCTGCTTTGCAATGAGAGTTTTGTCGTGGGATCCAACGGAGTATGGCTGACGGCCTACGCCGTGTCGGTGCTCTTGATCTCCGTCGGAATGCTTCTCCACGACGATTCCGGCCGCAGTGCGCAGCGGAAGGTGATCACCTTTTTCGGAGTGAGCAGTTTTGCCTTCTGTTCGTATCTGCGGAGCTTCAGCGCCCTCGATCGATGGGCCTTTGAAACAACGCGCGGAGCCGCCGGTTCTTCTTCCATCGCCATGGCCTATCATTGGTTGCCCTTTGTGCTGGCAATGGCCTTGTGGGGTTTCCTGCTCCTGCGTCTCTTGCGCGGAGCCCGCGGTTTGGTTTCCCTCGGCGATTGGATTTATCCAGTCGCTCTTGTCTACAGCCAGTTCTTTGCCAACGCAGCCTATGGGCAGGCTTCATATGTCCCTGGCGTGCGCGTCGGCCTGCACTTTCTCGGTTATAGCGACCGGTTCATCGTGTTCAACCTGACCTGCATTGCGCTGGCGACGGCCTGGATGGTGCGAGGATGCCGATCCGGCCATCTCCGGCCGACCCTTTTGGGCTCGTTGTTTTTTGCGCTGGTCGTGCTTGGCCGGTATTTCGATCTGCCGGGCACGCTCGCAACCCGGGGAATGATTTTTATCGTGCTCGGCGGGGTGCTGTTCGCGGAGGGTTTCTATTACCGCAAATTGCGGCGTGAAGCCGGAGAGGAGGAGAACGCATGACCAGGATTTTTGCCCTGATTGTTGCGCTGGCACAATTCGCCGTGCTCATATTCATGGCCGGCCAGCGGGAGTGGGTGGCGCAGACCGGGCGCACGATCTTTTTGCGGACGGCCCCCATTGATCCCAACGACCCGATGCGCGGCGACTACGTGCGGCTCAACTACGAGATATCCCAAGTGCCTCGTGCCCTGTGCGGCGATGGCGTCGCCTCCTGGTTTGGGCATGGCGCGTTTGACGCCAGTGTTCGCGACCGTCGGGTCTATGCGAAGGTCAAACTTAACCCGGACGGCCTGGCGGAGCTGGTTTCCCTCTCCGATGCGCCGCCAGTCGCGGGCACTTATTTGAGGGGTCGGATCGACTGGCCCAACTGGAATCCCGACATATTGCGGGTGCGCTACGGTATCGAGGCGTTGTTCGTGGAGGAAGGGAAGGCGCAGTCCCTCGAATCCACGCGCCGGGCGGAAATGGCCGGCGTCCCCCTTGACATGGAGGTTGCCGTCAACGCGAACGGACTCGCGGTGCTCAAAGGGTATCATTGGGAACCGCTCGGGCTGCTCCTGACCGTTGAGCGTCCGCCGGCGCCGCCGCGATTTGGAAACCTGAACCCAAGGCAGGGCCAACCGCCGCCAGCGCTTCGGTCGCAGGGACTCACTGGCGGCACGCTTGAACTCAAGAACCATTCCGACCGACCCATTGCCATTCTGACAGATTCATTCCGGCTGATTGCCAACCAGCAACGGGGTTCCAGTCATTATCGGTGGGTGGGGGAAGAGGCCGCCCCACACAAACCGGCGGCGGAGGAGATCAAAGTGTTGCGACCCGGCGAAAGCTATCGGGTGCATCTCGATTTCTCTTCCCCGGACTGGTTTGTGATCGATACCCACCCCCAGAAGGGCGGCGTGACGACACCAGTCGCGCTAGGATCCCTGACAAATGCCTGGGATGCTTCATTTCGTTTCGAATATGCGCCGCCGCCTGCGGAGGATTGTTCCGGCCTGCCTGACGCAAACCTGATCTGGCACAACCCGCTGCCATCGCGGGCATTCAATCCGGCCGGGAGAGTGGATTGAGATCGGGCTCGCAGCCGCGGCGCCCGCAAGCCGCCCAGGCGTCACCGCGTCACTGCTCTGGCGTCTCGGGTGCTCCGTAAACTTCGCGCAGGCGCTTCTCGGAGAATCATGCAATGTCCTCCCGGACGCCTGCGCCGTACGGGAGGTTTCTGACTCAGATCACCATTTTGAGCCAGCCCTCCCAGATGTCGGACCATGCATGCGCGATGATGTTTACCCGCAGATTCCTGCGCCATGCAGCCAGCGCCCCGTACAAAACTCCGAGCACTGCGATGAGGACAACCTTTCCCCAACCCAGATAACTGTGTGCCAGACCGAACACGAGTGCCTGTCCCAGAATTGCGGCTGTCACGTTTCCAGTCGCGGCGTGGAACTGCCGCTGCAGGTAGCCACGGGTTTGGATCTCCTCGCTGAATCCAGCCACGATGCTGACCACGATCCAGACGGCGGTTTCCAGCGCGCTTTGCGGCAGCAGACTGTCAACTGATTTGGCCTGGCTTGGCCCAAGGAGGCGGGAAACGCCATGCGCCGCTGCCTCCCATGCGATCCAGAACGGCACCGCAATGACGACGTCAATGGCCAGGGCTTTCCACGAGGTCCACCGGCCCCCGGTCAGCGTCTCCAGATTCCCGCCATGGCGGTGGACGCCTGCCCAACAGTAATAGAAGAGGAGGCAATTGGCGACGATGGACACAAGATAGAAGCGGATCGCAATGCTGTGGTTCGCAAGCGGCGCCGGCGTCGCTGACTCCGCAGCCGTCATGCCGTCATGCTGCATGTGAAACCCCCACGCAACCATGGCCGCCATGATCAGGAGGAACCCCCCGAGATGCCCCCAGGAGGCGATTCTCCCGGGCGCCGCAGGTCTCTCCGTATCCGACGCTTGGGTACATTCAGTTCTGCTCATCGTTCTTCTCCAGGCTGGTTTTGGAGGCGCTCCGCTGCTTTCTGTCGATCCTGCGTAATACACCCAGAGTCTCTTCCGCCCATCGCAGATGCGCCTCCATTTCCATCTGCCCGTAGCGCGCGGTCATCTTCCAGAAAGGGACGTCAGGATACTGGCGCATCCTGGGAAGCTCCTCCTGTTCCGCTCGCGTAAACTTGTCGAGCAGCGCCCGGTGTATCTCAATCATGCGTTCCACGTAGCCGATCAGGACGTGTGCCGGGACATGGGTGCCGAAGAAGAGCTTGAGCAGCATTTCGTTGCGTGGAATCTCCGCCTGCGGGGGCGTTTCCAGCCATCTCGCCAGTTCCAACCGGCCCTTGTCCGTGATCGAATAAAGGCATCGCAACGGTTTCCCTTTCCGTCGCTCGATTTTCGCCTTAACCAGCCCGGCGGCCGTCAGCTTCTTCAGATTGGGATAGATCTGCCCGTAGCTTTCGCTCCAGATGTGCCCGACAGTTCCGCGGACGGTCCGGCCGAGTTCGTAGCCGGACATGGGAGCGATGGTCAAGAGCCCCAAGAGGGCCTGCATGCCTGAACTCGTGCGACGCGCCATATGCCTAGAAGATATGCCTAAGAGATATAAGCAGGGCAAACATAATCCAGCCCGTAGCATTGCCTGATCCATGCCGTCGGGCTGCCTGGCGCAGGGATCGCAGCCTGCCGGCGGCCGGCGCGGCGTGCCTGTCGGGGCAGAAAGAAGGTCTGGCCGTCAGCCGGTCTTTGCCGGCAGATCGCCGCGGGCGGCCTCCATCAGCAGATGGAACGCCTGGCCCTCGGTCGAGGTGCCGGCGCGGCTGAAATCTGGGGCTCCGCACACGCCCTGGACGAGGCCGAAGGCGTCGACCTTCGCGACCGCCGCGGAGCGCAGCGATTCCGCGGTGTCGAGCAGCGTGGCCGGAAGCCAGCCGCCGGCGGCGCCGCGGTAGATCGTGTAGGCGAGCATCTGGGCGAAATTGGTCTCGACGAACGCGCCCGGCTCGTCGAGCACGTCGTGGAACAGCCCGTCGGGCCGCCGCAACGGCAGCACGGCGTCGACCAGCTCGCGGATCCAGCCCGCCAATTGCGCCTTCTCCTCCGGCATGGCTTCCGGGAGCGCCCGCAGCACGCGCGTCATCCCCGCCAGGGCCCAGCCGTTCCCCGAGGCCCAGAACGCCTTGCGCTCGAACGCCTGCCGGTCCTCGTCCCAGATATGTGAATACAGCTTCTTTTCCGGGTCCCGCAGGATGCGGCGGCAGCCCGCGATCTGTTTCATTGCCTCGGCGGGCTGGCCGGCCGCCGCGAGGAACGGCGGCAGCATGTAAAGCGCGTCGACCCAGATCCGGTTCTCGATCTCGTTGTGGTAGATGATCCCGTCGCGGGTCCGCGGCGCCTTGTGGAGGGCGAACTCGAGCATGCGGTCCGCGGCGCGCCGCAGCGCCGGGTCGCCCGTCGCCTTTGCGGCGAACAGGACGGGTTCGCCGTTTGCGGCCGGGTCGCACACCGGCGCGTCGCCCTCGTTGAGCCCGAGGCGGCCGTCCTTGAGCTGGTTCACCACGGCGTCCTTCGCCAGGAGCACGGCCATGTCCGCCTCGCCGAGCTCGAGCAGCGCCTGCGCCGCAACCCCCTGTTCCCACGCCCGCCGCTGCATCGCCAGCATGGCGTTCTTCACCTTCTCAAGGCGCGCAGCATCGGGATCGACGGGGGTGGCGCGGCGGGCGGCCCCGGGCGCGCGCCCGCCGCGGCCGGAGGCCAGCGTGGAAAGGCCGAGGAAACCGCCGGCAAGGACGGCGTTGCGGAGAAAGGTGCGGCGGGGAAGCGGGGGATTCATGGATCGGGGATTTGGTAAAGGGCGCCCGGGAATTCGGTGGAGTCCGCTCCCAGAACCGGCCGGCATGGAGATCGTCAGGGGTCTTGGAGGGAACGGGTGAGCCTGGATCGCAAGGAAGGGCGCGGGGGCCCTCACGCATACTGCGGCAGGACGCTCTCGGCGACGCTGGCGTCGAACAAGTCGCGGCGGCGGACGCGGTCGAAGGCGTTCATCAGGTCGGACACCCGGGCGCGGGCCTTGCGTTCATCGCGGTAATCTTCCACCACCGCGCCGCGGTGCATCATGATGATGCGGTGCGGAAGCTGGACCGCCTGCTGCATCGAATGGGTGACCATGAGCGTGGTGAGTTTCTCGCGCTCGACGATCTCCTTGGTGAGAACGGCCACCTGGGCCGCGCTTTTCGGATCGAGCGCCGCGGTGTGTTCGTCGAGCAGGAGCAGCTTTGGACGCAGCCAGGTGGCCATGAACAGCGTCAGCGCCTGCCGCTGGCCGCCGGAGAGGGTGCCGATGGGATTGTCCAGCCGGTTTTCCAGTCCCATGTTGAGCGTGCGGACGCGGTCGCGCATTTCATTGCGGACGCGGCGCGAGAGGGCGGTGCCGAGGCCGCGGGACTGGCCCCGGCGCATTGCGAGCACGAGGTTCTCCGCGATGGTCATCCCGGCGGCGGTGCCGGCAAAGGGGTTCTGGAAAACCCGGCCGATGAGGCTTGCGCGGCGGTGCTCCGGCCAGCCGGCGATGTCGCGTCCGTCGAGTTCGATCGAGCCCTGGTCGGGGATGAAGGCGCCGGCCACGGCGTTGAGCAGGGTGCTCTTGCCGGAGCCGTTGGTGCCGATGATTCCGGCGAAGCAGCCGTCCTCGATATCGAGGTCGATGCCGCCCAGCGCCAGCACCTCGTTTGGGGTGCCCGGGAAGAAGGTCATTTTCAGCGAACGAATCTTGAGCATTGCGGCCTCCTTATTTCTCAGACGGCCCTTCCATCGGCCCGGATGCGCCTGCCGCCGGGCTGGCGGCCGGACGCAACGGCCGGATTCCGGCCAGGCGGGCGGGCAGGGTGCGGAGCATCCGGACGATCGTGCCGAACCAACGCGGCAGCACGAGCGCGGCGAAGACGAAGCCGGCGGTGACGAGCTTGAGGTCATTGGGATCGAGGCCCCAGCGCAGGGCGATGGCGACCAGGAGGCGGAAAAGGATGGTTCCCATGATGGCGCCGCAGATCGCAAGCCCCGGGGTGGTCAGGCCGACCAGCGCCTCGCCGATGATGATGCTGGCCATGCCCCAGACCATCATGCCGATGCCCATCTGGACATCGGCGAACCCCTGGTATTGGGCCAGCAGCGCGCCGGCCAGGCCGACCAGCCCGTTTGAGAGCGCCAGGCCGAACACCTGCATCGAGCGGTGGTCGACGCCCTGGGCGCGGACCATCTGAGCGTTGTCCCCCGCCGCGCGCATCGCCGTGCCGAGGTGGGTGAGCAAGAAACGATGGAGCAGAAGCGCCACCAGCCCCGTGATCACGATCATGGTCAGAAGCATCCCGAGGTCGCGCACCGGCACCGCCCAGCCGGCGATTGACATTGAATCCGCGCCGCCGGCGGCGCGGGTCAGCAGGGCTTCAGGGCCGGCGGACAGGCTCGGCACGTCGAGCAGGGGCACATTGCTGCGCCCCATCACCCGGAGGTTGATGGAATAGAGCGCTGTCATCACGAGGATGCCCGCGAGCAGTTCCTGCACGCGAAAGCGGGTGTGCAGGATCCCGGTGGTGAAACCCGCGAGCATGCCGGCGCCGCCGCCGGCCAGCGTGGCCAGCCAGGGAGGACAGCCCTTGACCAGCAGCACGGCCGCCGTGGCGGCCCCGAGCGTTATCGAGCCGTCGACCGTGATGTTGCAATAACAGAGGATGCGAAAGCTGATGAGCACGCCCAGCGAGAGCAGGGCGAGGATGAGACCGATGGTGAAGGCGCCGATGATAAGGGTCATGGAGCGTGGGGCATCCGGGCTAGGATTCCGTGGAGAAGGCGACGGGCGCGCACCAGCAGGCGCCGCGCACGAATGAGCTCTGTCCGAGGCCCAGCGCGGGGCGGGGATCTTCGAGCAGATGCAGGAGGGCGACGGGTTCGGCGCCGCCGAACACCTGGCGGATGGTGGGCAGGAGTTCGATCCTCCCGTTGGGCAGCGGATGGAAGGGGAAGACCACGGCGTGGGCATGCGCGCGCAAGCCCGGCCGGGACGGCAGCGGAGGCAGCATGCCCGCCGGCGGAGACTTGGGCGACGAACTGGCGAAGCCGGCCACGAGGGCCTGTGCGCCGGCATGCACGCGCTCGCCGGAGAACGAAAGCCAGTCGCGGACCTGCGGGAATGTGGCGGGCGTCGCGGCGTCGTCGACCAACCCCGGCGAACGGGCCAGGGCCATGCCGACGAGTCCGTCAATCTCGGCCAGCAGCACGAATCCGGCCGCCGCCGTTCCGGCCACCGCCAGCACGCCCTCGATCAACGTGGCCAGGGGCAAAGACGGGCTGTTTCCCTCGGGCTGGAAACGGAGCAGGTGCGAGAACCGGCCCTGGGCGCGCAGCGCGTCGGCGACGATCAGGCGGGGCACGAAACGCTCGGCGCCGACGAGGTAGTCGGGCGCATCCGCGCCGTCGCCGGGAAGGTAGGCCACGCAGCCTCCGGCGGCGACAAACTCCCCCATGCGGTCGCGCACATCGGCAAAATCGCGCCCCGGCGCGCCGATGCCCAGGGCCAGGTGATCATCGCCAAAACCGATGTCGCCGCATGCCGCCGCGCTGACGGGCTGCCACGGGCGCCACCCGCCCAGGCGTTCGCCGCGCAGGGTTGCCCCGGCTTCGAGTTCGTGGATTTCCAGCCTCACTCCGCCGCCGGTCCAGACGCGTTGGGTCGCGCCGGGGGCCGTCGGGGCTTCGCCGCGCCCGGGCTCCTCGATGGCCAGCAGCGAATCGAAGCCCGACATGCGCAGGGTCTGGATGACGAACTCCGAGGCGCGCACCACGTTGAAGGCGCCATTGACGGCCGCCAGCTCGCGGTGGGCCCTGAGCAGCGAGCGCATGCCGGCGGAACTGATGTATTCGAGCGCCAGGGCGTCGAGGTGGATGCGATGGTGGCCGGCGCGCACGGCGCTGCGGACGGCTTCAAGGAAGTGCTCGGCCCATGCGGCGTCGAGCCGGCCTTCGACCCGCATTTCGAGCCACCCGCGATTCTGCGCCGTGGTGATTTTCATGATGGCTGCTGAGGCTTACACCGAATGGTAACGCATTACGTTACTTCTTTCCGCAAGGTTCATAGGAAAGGGGGCGTTCGGGGGCGGTCAGCGTTTGGCGGATTCCGCCTGTTCGAGTTCTCCGGCGCGGTCTTTGCCGAGGTCGGCCTTGCGAAAGTCGGGCTGATCGATGGGCAGCACGACAACGAGGTTGCGGATCTCCTCAACACGGGCTTTCCCGGAGGAAAGTTCAAGGCCGAGCACATGGCCGCCGAAGGAACGGTCGTCGCTGATGAAATGCAGGTGATAACCGGGCACGTTGATCCCTTTCACATAAGCCGGCATCCGGAAGCCGAGCAAGGTGCCGCTGACGTTGGAGGCCTCGAATTCGGTCTGGGTTTTGGTCACCTCGGCGAGAGGGCGGTAGGGGCGCTGCTGTGCGGGCACCGAGCGGATGCGGATCCTGGCGAACCGCCCGTCGACGCGGATGGCCAGCGGCACATTGGCGGCCGGGTATGCGGAATCGATCGCGGCCTTGAGGTGGTCGAGGTCGAGCGGACCGAGCGGGCCGGGGGAGGCTTTCCCTTGGAAAAAGCACACGGCTGCGAAGGGGGTGGAGCCGGTCATGTCGGCGCGCAGCACCCGGCCCGTGGCGCGGACTTGATAGATGACGCCATCGAGGACGATCATCTCGCCGTCGAGGTGGTCGAAGGTGCCGAGGCCAAAGTCGCCGCAACGGGTCAGCCCGGCCAAGGGCGCGGCGCCGTCGTAGTTGCCGGCCAGCAACGCATCGATCGTTCCCATCTGGGTGAGCGTTTCACCCGAAGGGAGGGGGGCGTCTGCGGTGGCACAAAGCCCGGCAAGGCCGAAGGCCAGGAGCGCAAGCGCCCGGCGGACAAGGGATCGGTTGAGTTGGCGGTTCACGGCTTGTTCTTGGGGGATTCCAGCTTGCCGGCCTTGAAGATTTCAGCGCGGCCCAGCACGTCGTCCGGGATCGTCAGGCCGAAGCGTGCGGCTGCCTCGGGATTGACGACGAGGCGCTCGGAACGGGTGTTCGCGAACGGGATCGTGGCGGGGGAGACTCCCCGGAGCACCCGCACACCGATCTCGCCGGCCTCGAGGCTGGCCTGGTAATAATCGCGCGAGAGTGCCAGCACCGCGCCGTCCTTCATCTGGCTTGCCTCGAAACAGAAGACCGGCAGGTGCGCCCCGGCGGCCTTGCGGACGATCTGGGCGAAACCCGGGCGCGTCGTGTTGTCGACGATCTGGCAGACCGCGTCGATATCCTGGTTGCACAGGGCGGTGGTGGCCTCGGCGGTCTCGGCGCTGGCGGTGACGGGCACGGCCACCAGCTCGACACCCTCTTTCTTCAACGCCTCCGCGAGCCAGTTCTTGTAGAGCACGCTGTTGATCTCGGCCGGGGTGAAGAGCGTGCCCGCGCGGCGGGCCCGGGGCATGACCTCGCGGAGCAGCCGCGCCATGCCGTCGAAGGACGAGCGCGTGGTGATGCCGGTGACGTTCGGCAGATGGTCGCTGGTGGTCTTGCCCGCGCCGGCCTGCACGCCGTCGCCGACCCCGGTAAAAACGATCCGCGTGCCGCCTGCCTGACGCAACGCGGCCTGGAGCGAAGGCGTCGTGATCGTCATGAGCAGGTCCGGCTGGTCGGCCCGCACGGAGGCCATGATGCTGGAGAGCGTGGACATGTCGCCCTGGGCATTGAGAACGCGCAACGTGAAGTCCCGGCCCTCGACGAGGCCGCCGCGGGCGAGACCGTCCTTCAGCCCGCGCGTGCAATCCTCGGCCATATCCGTCTCGTTGTAGGCGACGATACGCAGGGTCTCCGCAGTGAAGGTCTCGGCGCGTTGCAGCAGGCCCGCCGGCAGCGCGAGCCCCAGGCGCGCGGCCGCGGCGGGGTTGACGATCAGGCGCTCGGAGCGGACGTTGGTGAACGGGATCCTGGCGGGATCGGCCCCGCGGAGCACGCGCACGCAGAGTTCGCCGGCTTCGACGCCGGCCTGGTAGAAATCGCGCGCCAGCGCCAGCACCGCGCCCGTTTTCAACTGGTTCGAGTCGAAACAGAAGACCGGCAGGCCGGCGACACCGGCCTTGCGCACGATCTGGCCGAAGCCGGGAAGGACGGTGTTGTCGGAGATCTGGCAGACGGCGTCGATCTGCTCGTGGCACAACATTATGGTGGCGTCGGCGGTCTCGGAACTGGCGGTGACCGGAACGGCGACGAGTTCGATCCCCTCGCTTTTCAACGCCGCGGCAAGCCAGTCCCTGTAGGACACGCTGTTGATCTCGGCGGGGGAGAAGAGCGTTCCGACGCGGCGGGCCCGCGGCATCACCTCGCGCAGCACCCGCGCCATGCCCTCGAAGGCCGACCGCGTGGCAATGCCGGTGACGTTCGGCATGTGGTCGGTTTCGCTCCTGCCCGCGCCGGCCCGGACGGCGTCGGCGATGCAGGTGAACACGATCCGCGTGCTGCCCACCTTGCGGACCGCGGCCTGGAGCGCGGGCGTCGTGATCGCGATCAGCAGGTCCGGCTGATCGGCCTGCACGGCGGTCATGATGCTCGAAAGCGTGGCCATGTCGCCGTGGGCATTGAACTCGCGCAGTGCGAAATCGCGGCCCTCGACCAGGCCGCTGCGGGCGAGGCCGTCCTTCAGTCCGCGCAGGCAGTCCTCGCACACCTCCGTTTTGGAGTAGGCGACGATTTGCAGGTTCCAGGGCAGGGTGGCGGCTGGGACCGGCGTTGCGGGCGGAGCGGCAACGACGGGCGCCGGGACCGCGGGGGCGGCGGGCTCGACCGTGCGCTGCACGGCGGTCGCCTGGATTGGCAGGTCGGCGGGGCTGACGCCGGCGAGAACCTTGGCGACGAGGCGGCCCGACTGCGCGCCCCACGCCTCGAAGTCATCGCCGATGGCGCCGGTCGCGCCGAGTTCGATGAGCTTCGGCTCGGTGGAAAAGACCGGGACGTTGGCCGGCCGGGTCGCCTGCACGATGGCGGGGAAGGCGGTATCGACGAGGTTGTCGGCCGAGACCAGCACCGCCCTGGCGCCGCGCTGGACGAGCGCCTGAGCGGCCGGGGCGACGTCGGAGACGCCTGCGGCGGTGACCTCGATGAGCGCAATGCCCTGTTGCCTGCAGGCGGCGCGCAGCTTCTCGACGGAGATCAGCGAGTTGGGCTGGGCGGGGTCGTAGAGGGTGCCGACGACGGCGAGGCCCGGGAGGTTGCGCCGCGCCATGTCGAGGAGCTTGTCCACCGGCGGGTCGTCATGGACGCCGGTGAGGTTCGCGGGGCGGCCCCGCGCGAAGAGGCCGAGCTTCTCCGGATCGCTGGCGACGGTGAAGACGAGCGGGACCGCCGTGACCTTGCGCGCGGCGGCGATGAGCGCGGGCGTGCTCGCGGTGATGATGAGATCGGGCTGGCTGGCGAGGGCGGTGTCGACGATCTGGGGAAGCTGGCTGAGCTCACCCTGGGCGCTGAAGCGGCGGATGACGAAATCCTCTCCTTCCACCAGGCCCGATTCGCGCAGGCCGCGGCTCAGGCCGGCCTCGGCGCTGGACATGACGGCGTTGTCCCCGAGGTCGACCAGGGCGACGCTCGCGGGCCGGCCCAGGCGCGCCCGCACGTGGTGGAAGATATCGGCCTCGCAAAGCAGTTCAGAGGGGAGGACGATGCCCAGTTGCGCGGCGGCGGCGAGGTCAACGGCGGTCTCGGTGCGGGTGGTGGGGGCGAACGGGATGCCGCCGGGCGGCTCGCCCAGGAGCACCCGGGCGGCGATGCGCCCGCCGTCGACTCCATTGGCATGCGGGCTGGGGCCGCAGGAGAACAGGGCTCCGGTGCCCATGTCGCTGTTGTCATCGGCCAGCAGCGGTATGCGTTCGCGCCGGCAGGCCGCGGCGATCGAGGCAAACGCGTTGGCCACGGTGTTGTCGGAAAGGCCGAAGACGGCGTCCACCCTTGCGGCCAGCACGGACGAAAGGGCCTCGGTGATCTCGCTCGAGCTCGCGAGCGTCCGCTCCTCGAATATCATGCCGCGCGCGGCGAGCATCTCCCGGGCGCGGGCCATCTCGGTGCGGGAGTTTGCCTCGGACGCGTTGTAGATCACGCCGACCTTCCGGCAATCCGGGTACAGCCGCTTGAGCCAGGAAAAGAGGGCTGGTTGCGGGGCCGGCCACACCGCCCCCGTGATGTTGGGCAGATGATGGGTGAAATCGCGCCCGGCCCCGGCTCCGCAGGGCTCGGTGACCGCGGTGAAGACGATGGGCCGGCCGCGGACGTTCGCGCAGACGCCGGCGAGACAGGGGGTGGACAGCGGAATAAGCAGGTCAATATCCGTGGCCTCCAGGTTGGTGACGACCTGGGGCAGGATCGACATGTCGCCATTCGGGTTGGCGAGTTTCAGCGACAGGTTTCTGCCCTCCACGAAACCGGACTCGGCCAGTCCCTCACGGATGCCGGCAATGGCCTGGTCGAAGAACGGATGGGGGCAGAAGTAGATGATGCCCACCTTGTACATGCGGCCGGGGATCGGGCGGCGGACCGGCGCCGCCTGCGCGACCGGAGCCATGCGGGCCGCGAGCCCGCGGACATCGTCCGGAAAAATCCAGGCGGATTTGAATTCCGGCAGCAGCGATTCGTTGAGCGAAAGGCGCTCGGGGACGACGTTGTCCACCCGCAGGGTCCGGGGGTCGGTGCCGCGCAGGATGCGCACTGCAAGCTCGGCGGCCCGGCGGCCGACCTCGCCGTACGTGGCGCCGAGGCTGAAAAGCGCGCCGCGCGTGACGTTGGCGGGATCGTTGGTGAACACCGGCACATGCGCAACCCGGCCGGCCGAAACCATGGTGGTGATGCCGGAGATGGCGACGGTGTCGCCGCCGATCCAGATGGCCTCAACGTCGCGGGCGAGGAGTGAGCGCACAGCCTCGGACACCTCGGACGTGCTGCCCGCGTTGACCTCGATCAACTCAATGCCCAGCTCCCGGCAGGCGGCGCGCGCCTTGAGCACGCAGGCCTCCGAATTGTGCTCGGTCGGATTCCAGACCACGCCGACGCGTTTGAGTCCCGGCGACATCTGCCGGGCGATGGCAAAGGTGTGCGCCACCGGCTGGAAGGTGCCGATGCCCACCAGGTGGGGCGGGTGCTGGCCGGGCTCCGGTCCGGTGATGCCGACGCCGGAACCGTAGGGATCGGTGACTGCGCAGAACACGTGGATGGTCTTTCCGTCGCGGTTCGCGGCCGCCATGACCTGAAGCGCGGGCGTGGCGGCGGTGATGATGACATCGAAGCCGCTTGCGACGATGTCGCGCGCCATGGTGTTGGCCGTGGCGTAGTCGCCCGATGCATTGAACCGCTGGATGCGGGCGGTACGGCCGTCCTCGTAACCGCCCTCGCGAAGCCCCTCCAGGACGCCGGCGACGGTCTCGTCCAGGAGTGCGGTGGCGGCGAACTGCATGACGGCGATGCGGGGCAGCCGGCTGGCGGCCGGGGCGGTCTTTTTCTGCCGGTGGTTGAGATCCGACAGCAGCAGCACGGCGGCGGTGGCGGCGATCAAGGCTGCCCCCAACCAGAGATGTTTAAGGATTCGCAGCATGGCGCGGGTTTTTTATTTCAGACGGGGCGGGTGGTTCCAGCCCGGATTTGTTGGTTGCCTGCAAAGGGGCCGGTTCCGGCCGCCCCGGGTTGCGTCACACCGGGTCGGCCCGGCCGCAGGGGGAAGAACCGGCTGCCGCCGGGTTGTCGCCCGCCGGGAGCCGTTTCACGAGGATGAGCAGGTTGTGGTTGTCGCGCCGGTGGTAGGACATTTCGTCCACGGTTTTCCGGATGAAATGGATGCCCAGTCCCCCGATCTTGCGCAGTTCGAGGGGGGCATCGGTGTCGGGGGCTGCCTGGGCGGTCGGGTCAAAGGGCCGTCCGTCGTCCTCGATCTCGATGCGCAGGCGGTCCGGCCCGCGCCACAAACGCAGCTCGATGGTGTGGGCGGCGGCATCGGCGTAGGCGTAGGAGATGACGTTCACCACCCATTCCTCGAGGGCGAGGTTGAGGCTCATGGCCAGCGGGGCGGGGAACGAAAGCGCCGCCGCCTGCTCGTCGATCCATGCGGCAAGGAGGGGAAGCTCGTCCCGGCGGTTGGCCAGCGACAGGCGCGCGGGCGGGGCGGAGCCTCCCGCGGTCTGGCCCGCAGCGTCGGGATAGGCCTGCACGCGCACGGCCAGGAGGGTGATGTTGTCGGATTGTTCGGTCCCGGCGGCATGCGCATGCACGGCGCGCACAATCGCCTCGATCAAGGGGCGTGCGGCGGCCTGGTGTTCGCGCCGGGCGATTGAGGCGAGCTGTTCCTCGCTAAACATGGTGTTCGCCGGGTCCATCGACTCGGTCACCCCGTCAGTGTAGAGCAGCAGGAGATCGCCCGGCGCCAGGCGCGCGATCTCGTTCTCGTAGCAGCTGCCGGGCATCGCCGCCAGCGCCGGCCCCGGCTTTCGGCGGAGGCTGTCAGCCTGCCCGCCGGTGCGGACGACCAGGGGGGGATTGTGGCCAGCGTTGGCGAAGGTGAGGTCGCCCGTGCGGAGGTTGAGGATGCCGCAGAAGGCCGTGATGAACATGCAGGAGTCATTGTCCCCCGCGAGTTCGGTGTTCACCAGCGTGAGGGCGCGGCCGGGGTTGCGCACCGCCTGGATCGTGGACTTGAGCAGCGTCTTGCCGACGGCCATCAGCAGGGAGGCGGGGACGCCTTTGCCGGAGACATCGCCGATGGCGACGTAAAGATGGTCATCGTCGAGCAGGCAGAAATCATAAAGGTCTCCGCCCACTTCGCGGGCCGGTTCGAGCACGGCGTAGAGATCAAGGTCCCTGCGGTTCGGAAAAGGCGGGAAGAGCTTGGGCACGATGCCGAGCTGGATCTGGTGGGCGATCGCAAGCTCGCTCGCGATCTTCTCCTTGGCGGCGGTCGTGTTGGTGAGTTCGTCGATGTAGCGGCGCAGGTCCGTCCGCATGCGGATGAAGCTGTCGGTCAGGCGCCCGATCTCGTCGCGCCGCCGGGTCGCGGCCAGGGGCGCCGTGAAGTCGCCTTGCGCGAGGCGGTCGGCGGCGTGTGCAAGGCGGTTGAGGGGATGCGCCAGGGACCATGCGACGCCGAGCGCCGCCGCCAGCAACAGGACGATCCCGCAGGCGCCGACAAGCAGGCTGATGCGGTTTTGGTGGGCGAGGACCGCGTGCATCTGCTGTTCGGGAATGATGACACCCAGGCACCAGCCGGTCGAGGGAATGGGGCGGTAATTGATGTAGGCGCTCTGGCCGCCGAGCGGCCGGTGGTAGAACTGGTGTCCCGGCCGTCCGCTGAGCATGTTCCTGCCCATGTCCTGCAACGCCGCCGTCTCTGCGGGGGTCGCCAGCGTCTCCGCCAAACTGAACACGGTCTCGCGCATCACCACCCGGGGCGTGGAATGGGAGATGAAGACGCCCTGGGATGAGAGCAGGACGGCCGTGCCGCCCTCGCCGAGGGGAAGATGGTCGAGCAGATCCCGCATCCATTGGAGCGAAAGATCGCAGGTGAGCACGGCGGTCAGCCGGCCGTCGCGGATCACGGGCACCGCGTAGGTGACCATCAGCGTCTGCATGTCCTCGTCGAAATAGGGCTCCACCCATACGGGGCGGCGCAGATAGCGCGGCAGATAGAACCAGTCCTTGAGGTAATCGAGCGCGGGGTTGTCGCGGTCGACAACGCGCACCGCGCCGTTCTTCCGGAAGCCGTAGAGGATGCGGAAATCGCGGCCGGCGGTGTCCTCCGGCGGCAGGGCCACCGCCATCCCGAACATATGCGGCTGCGACTGGAGCGTCCGTTCGATCAATGACGCCACCGAGGCCGCATCGCTGGGCATAAAGGCGAATGCGGCGGCCGCAGTCTGGACGGTCGCCTCGACGCGGCCGAGCTCGGACTGGATGTGATTGACTGCGGAAAGCGTGATGGCGTCGCTGCGGTTCTGCTGTTGTTCGAGGATGACGCCGCGCAGCGCCAGGTGGCTGGCGAAGAGCACGGCGACCAGCACGAGGCCGGCGCCGCCGAGGATCAGGGCCGCCATGCGCCCGGCGAGGGATCGTTCAAGGAGCGGCATCGCGGGCCTCCGGGGTTACGAAATCCTGGTATCCCGGCGCGCCCTGGAGGGAGCCGTGGCGCTCCAGCAATGCGACGGAATCAGAGTAGGCCCGCTCCGAGAGCCTCCCCGGGGTCCACGAATCGCCCGGCCCGGGGAAGATCGAGAGCAGGATCTCCCTGAGCATCCAGCCCATGTGAGGCCGGTTTGTCGGGACTTTTGTGGCGTCGATCTGGCGCATGACGGCATCGAGGGCCTCCTCGGGGTGATCGTGCGCATAACGCCAGCCTGCGAGCGTTGCGCGCGCAAAGCCGCGGCAAACCTCCGGCCGCTCGCGCCAGGTCTTCTCCAGCGCGTAGACGCCGTCTTCGGGCAACACGACGCCGTTCTCCCAAAGGTTGAAAACCGTCAGGTCGCCGGGTTGCACGCCGTACTGCATGAGGAGGTGGTACTCGTTGTAACGCATCGCCGAGCAGGCGTCGGCCCCCTTGTGGAGGAACAGCGAGAGCGTGTAGTACTGGGGCAATACCTCGGGCCGGGCATTCTGCGCGTCGAAAAACGCGAGGTACGGCAGGCGGAAATCGGACTCCCAGACCGTAACGCGCCGGCCGGTGAGATCCGAGGGGCGGCTGATCGTGGCGGCGGGGTCGCTGGGCGGATGCTTCCACGCAATGAGCACGAAATTGCTGCGGTTGACAATCTGGGCCACAAGCACCAGCGGCAGGCCGGCCGCGCGCTTCTCCAATGCCGTCGAAAGCATCGTCAGGCAGAAGTCGGCGCCGCCGCCGGCCACGGTTTCACACGGGCGCACGCCGGGGCCGCCGCGCTGAATCTGCACGTCCAACCCCTCCCTCTCGTAAAACTTCTTTTCGAGGGCCAGATAATAGCCGGCGAATTGGGCCTGGTGCTCCCACTGCAGCACGAGCGCAACCGGCGCCAGGCCGGCCGCGGAGGAGTCGGCCGCCCGCGCGACCGGCAGGACGCGCGAACCGACCGCCAGGGCGGCGGCGAAAACCAGGCATCGCACGCAGGCGGGTGATGGGGCGGCCAGGATCATCGGCGTCTCCTCCGGGCGCTCAACCCGTGGCTTCCGTGACGGTGGCCACGACGCCAAGGCAGGCTTCGAGTCCGCTGTCGACGAGGATCTTCCTCACGACGGCGGTTGGCGCGGCCACGGCGAAGCGACCCCCGGGCGCCCGGGCGGCCTTCTTGGCCGCCATGAGCAGCACGCGGATTCCGGCGCTGCTGATGTAGTCGAGTTTGCCGGCATCCACCACCAGCTTGGTTTCTCCGGCCTCCAGGTGGGCCAGCAGGGCCTTCTCAGCGTCCGGCGCGGTGAGCGCGTCGAGCCGGCCGGCGATGGTCACGACGAGGATGCCGTTGCGTTTGTCTTGTGAGAGTTCCATGGAGCCGTCTTGGTTCAGGGTTCAGAATGTCGGCGCCGCGCCGGCGCCGGGGCCGGAAACGATCAGACTGCCGGCAGCGACGGTGTCGTGTGCGTCGGGCATGCGCGGGACGATGATCTGCACGGCCGCGATGATTATGAACCCTGGCGCAAAGACAAGACCGCCTGATGGCGGCCCGGGGGACATTGGACCCCCGGGCTGCCGCCGTGGAAGAACGGCCCGGCTGCGATGCTGTCCCGACCTGAGGCGAACGGCTCAGCCAAAGCCCTGCCAAAACACTTGGCAGGCATGGTCGACGGACTCAATCCTCCCGGTCACCAACTTTCCCCTTATGCGCTGTCTGTTGCTGTTGATCTTGGCCGCCGTGTTCTGGACATCATCGGGCGCTTTGGCCGCCGACCTGCCAGCGCCGGATTTTCCCTTGTCGACAAAAGGCGGTGCGCTTATCCCGTCAGCCACGGTTTCACGCGGTGGTAGCTCAGCTGGATAGAGCAGCGGTTTTCTAAACCGCCGGTCGCGGGTTCGAGTCCCGCCCACCGCGCCAACTAATAGTAAAAGACTTAGGTAACTTGTGGTGGTGAGATTCTCTGAGCTTATCTTTCCTTGGTGCCCGATAGGTGCCCAATAAACTCGACAAACGGTGCTTTGCCGTTCGTCACGGTGCCATGCCACGCACAGCACACCCCACCATTCGCCGCTGCCCTTGGAAGCAGGACCGTTGGATCGTTGACGGTCTTCGCGATGACCAGGGCAAGCGGTTCCGCCGGTTCTTCGAAACCAAGGAGAAAGCGAAGACATGGCTCGACAATCACCGCGAGAAAATGCTGGTCGAGGGACGCGCCGGCCTTTCCTTCACTAGTGCCCAGCGCGCGGACGCCCGGCACGCCTTGCAGGAACTGGCACCGTTCAAGGGCATATCCCTGACCGATGCTGCCAAGCACTTCGCCGACTTCTTGCGCCGGACGGAACGCACGGTGCCCGTTGCTGAACTGGTCGCGATGTTTCTTGAGGCCAAGAAAGCGGACGGCCGCGCGCCGCGTTACCTGTCGGACCTGCGCGTCCGGCTTGGCGGTTTCGCGAAGAGCTTTGGCGACAAGCCGACGGCTGCCGTCAGCACGCGGGATCTAGACGATTGGCTTCATCGCCTGCCGCTAGGGCCGCAAAGCCGGGTGAATTACCGCCGGGTGCTGCACGCGCTGTTCAACTTTGCCTGCGCGCGTGAATTCGCCCGCGAGAATCCAGTGACGCGGACAGGAAAGCCTAAGGTGTTTGCCAAGGAGCCGGGCATCCTGACGCCAGCGCAATTTGAGCGGCTTCTTAACGCTGCCGATGAAAGCCTTCGCCCTGCCCTTGCAATCGGCGGGTTTGCCGGCCTGCGGCCTGCCGAGGTTCGCCGGCTGACATGGGATGCCGTCAACCTTGGAGAGCGGCACATTTTGGTTTCCGCGAAGGCATCGAAGACGGCCAGTCGGCGACTCGTGCTGATTTGCGATAACCTGCTTGCGTGGCTGCTGACCGCGCCCAAGCGCGTCGGGCCGGTGTTGCCGCTGTCGGATGCCATCGAACGCGATCTTGCCCTTGCCGCGCGCGAGGCGGCAGGGATCAAAACTTGGCCGGCAGACGCCTTGCGCCACAGTTGGGTCACCTATCGCTTTGCCCTCACGGGCGACGCTGCGCGGACGGCTGCCGAGGCTGGGCACGATCAAGCGGTGCTGCATCACCATTACCGGGCGCTTGCCACGCACGCCGAAGCGGAGCGGTGGTTTGCTGTTCTTCCGGGTGATAATTCGACAAGGACCGTGGCCTTTGAGCAGGCAGCCGTACATGCCTGAACAGGAATGAACCCGTTGAGATTTGTTCTTGCATCTCTACGCAGACGTTCTACCCGTGGCCGTGTTCACGAATTGTCGAGGCTTCGTGCCCGGGTTCCTGAAATATCGACGTAAGAGCCGGATGTCGTTTCGATTTCCAAATCGTTGAGTCGTTGATTCAAGGATGCAAAAGCCGAAGCGACGGCGGTCGCCAGCCGATCTTCGGAGCCCAGGTCCGAATGACCGGAGATAGCGGTGGCTGTGGTCTATCAAGTGCCTGTCTGTCTTCCCGCAATGTCAGCCCTCGCCGTGCTTTCTGGCGCGATAGGCAAATCGTGCGCGGCGGATACAAGGACAAAGTGACGCGCCCATTTCTTCCGTGGCCGAAATCACAGGTATTCTAAGGACATTGAACGATGCGCCCGACCAGGCGGCGGCGCTCGCAACGCTCGTCTCGGTTGAGGGATCCTCCTATCGCCGTCCGGGCGCCCGCCTCCTGCTTCTCGAAGACGGCCGTTCCCTGGGCTCGATCAGCGGCGGATGCCTCGAGGAGGACGTTCTGATCAGAATGCGCCAGGTGTTGGAAACCGGCCGGCCGGTGATTGCGGCCTACAACACGACCGAAGAAAACGACCTCGTCTGGGGCACCGGGACAGGCTGCCAGGGGATTGTCCAGGTGTTCATCGAGAGAATCGGCACGCCGCGTCCTCCATGGACAGCCGCCCTGGCGGACAATCTCAGGACGCGGACGGCCGCGGAGATATCCGTCGTCTTCGGCGAATCGCATCGCGATCTTCGTGGAACCCACCTGACATCCGAGCTCGGGCAGCACCCGCCGGGCAATCAGGTATTCCATGAGACCATCATGCCTGCGCCCTCACTGACCATCTTCGGCGCCGGCGATGATGCGATACCACTGGTGCGCATCGCGAAACAGGTGGGCTGGCACGTTCCGAGTTTTCGACCCGAGGCCCCGTTTTGCGGCCCGGCTGCGGTTTCCGGATGCCGATGAGCTGATTGTGGCATCAACCGAATCCCTGAACGAGTGCGTTCATTTGGACGCCGCGTCGCTTGCGGTTGTCATGACCCACCGGTTTGCAGAAGACGTGAATATTCTGCGGTGTCTGGCCGCGAGGCCTCCCGCCTACATTGGCGTGCTCGGATCGAGAAAACGCATGGACCGCCTGCTTGCCGAATTGAGGAAGGGAAACGTCGCCCTCACGCCGCAAATGATGGAGCGGCTGTATTCACCGGTTGGATTGGATCTGGGCGCCTCGACCCCGGAATCGATCGCGGTCTCGATTGTCGCGGAGATCCAATGCTTGCTGTCCGGCCGCAATCCCATCCACCTGCGGGACCGCACGGCGCCCATTCATGAATGAGTTCATCGGCATCGTTTTGCTTGCGGCCGGCGAGTCCAGGCGCATGGGAGTCCCGAAACAGCTGCTGGATATCGGCGGCGTCCCTTTGCTTCGACGCTTGGCCGAAGCAGCGATTGCGGCTGGCACCGGGCAGGTGGTTGTGGTGCTCGGGGCGCATGCCGCGGCTATAGCACCCTGTCTCGACGGACTTCGCCTCCATATCGTGGTCCACCCGGGATGGGCCGGGGGCCTGGGTTCATCGGCGAGCGCGGGAGTCAGGGCATTCACGGAGCAGGTGCCGGGTTTCCGGGGCGTGATCATCGCCCTGGCCGACCAGCCCAACCTCAGCGCGGGCCATTTCTTGCGGTTGGTCGAAACCCACAATCGGACCGGCCGCCCGATGGTCGCCTCGCTTTGCCGGGGGACACCTGGGCCGCCCGCCTATTTTGCGTCCGAATACATTCCCGCGCTGCTCCGCCTGGAGGGCGATGCGGGTGCGCGCTCGTTGTTCAAGGCGCACCCGGCTGACCTCGCGACCGTGGCCGCGGACGATTTGTCGGATATCGACACCCCGGAGCATTATGAGGACTGCGTAAAATCGATTCGCGTTGGACATTCAGCGGGATTTTAGCAGGTTCGTCCGAATCGAGACTCATGCCCGAAACAGGGGTAAAACACCTGGGCCGATCATGTCTGACACGGTTTCATTTCGCCTCAACGGGCAGCCGACGCGGATCAGTGTGGCTCCTGATCGGACCCTGCTCTGGGTCCTGCGCACCGACCTTGAACTGACTGGCCCGAAATTCGGCTGCGGAATCGACCAGTGCGGCGCCTGCACGGTCCTCGTGAATCATCGCGCCGTGAGATCCTGCTCGGTTCCGATCAAGTCGGTCGATGGCAAGGACGTGGTTACCATCGAGGGCCTGGCCCAGGACGGGAAGCTGCATCCGATCCAGGAGGCCTTCATCGCCCACGACGCGCTGCAGTGCGGCTTCTGCACTCCCGGCATGATTCTGACGGCATATGATTTTCTGCGCAGGCATCCCGATCCCAAGGCTGAGGATGTCATTGAGGGCATGAACGGCAATCTCTGCCGTTGCGGCGCGCATGTGCGCATCGTTGATGCAATCCTGGCCGCCGCCTCCGCCATGAGAGGAGCAAGCCTTACATGAGTTCCCCTCGCATGCCTGGTCAGGCGGGCCCATTTGAGACGACGCTGGCAGCGGGCATGAGCCTTCCGACGCGACGCGAATTCCTCGACCGTTTGGGGAAGGGGCTCATGGTCTGGGTGGTCCTGCGCCAAACCGCCGGCGCCCAGGAGTCTGAGGCGGCAAACCCGGGCGCTTTCCGCCCCAAGTCGGAAGGAGATTTCAACGCTTTCCTCAGCATCGGCGAGGACGGCCATGTGACATGCTCCACCGGGAAGATTGAAATGGGCCAGGGGCCGGTCACCTCGCTGCCCCAGATGCTCGCCGAGGATCTCGATGTCTCCGTTGATGATGTCAGCATCGTCATGGGAGACACCGAGCTTTGCCCGTTCGATCAGGGCACCTGGGGTTCCAGGACCACGCGCTTCTTCGGGCCGATGTTGCGCGCGGCCGCGGCGGAGGCCAGGGGCGTGTTGTTGCAGATGGCTTCCGAGACCCTGCAGGTTCCCGTGACGCAGCTGGTCGTGCGGCAGGGCGTGGTCGTCGATTCCCGTGATCCGTCGCGGAAAATCACCTACGGGCAGTTGACCCGGGGGAAAAGGATCGAGCGCCGCCTGACGGTGAAACCGGACCTGAAGACTCCGGCGCAGTTCAAGATCATCGGAAAACCGCTCCTTCGCAGAGATTCGCGCGACAAGGTGACGGGCCGGGCAAAGTACACTGGCGACCTCCGCCTCCCGGGAATGCTCTATGCCCGGGTGCTGCGCGCCCCGGCGCACGGGGCGCAGCTCAAGCAGGTTGACACCTCGGCCCTCCGAGAAATCGAAGGCGTCGTGCTGGTGCAGCAACCCGACCTGGTGGCCGTCCTCCACGAGAATCCCGAGCTCGCAGAAGACGCGCTGGGCAGGCTTCACGCCGAATACGAGCCTTCCCCCTCCAGGCTGGACGACCAGACGATCTATGCCCACCTGGCGCACGCGAAACTTGAACCGAAGGTGGTGGCCCAGGGCGGTGACATCGAGGCGGGCCGGGCGCTCGCCGTGCAGCGGCTCGATCAAACTTACCTGGGCTCCTATGCGGCCCACGCCGCCATGGAGACCCACGCCGCGCTGGCGCACGTCGAAGGCGACAAGGCGACGGTCTGGGCCTCCACGCAGAGTCCATTTGGAGCGCGGGAGGAGATTGCCCGGGCGCTCGGCCTCCCGATTCCGGGCGTCCGGGTGATCACCCCGTTTGTCGGCGGCGGATTCGGTGGCAAATCATTCAATCTGCAGGCGGTGGAGGCCGCGCGTTTGTCCAAGGCGACCGGACGGCCGGTGCAGGTCATGTGGACGCGCGAAGAGGAATTCTTCAATGATACCTTCAGGCCGGCTTCCGTGGTGAAGATCCAGTCGGGACTCGATGCTGCGGGCCGGATCGCCTTTTGGGATTATGAGGTGCGTTTCGCTGGTGACCGCGCCTCGGAGCACCTGTATGACATCGCGCATCACCGTACCCTGGCGGTGGGCGGTTTCTTGGGTCCGCCTGGATTCCATCCCTTCCGGGTGGGCCCGTGGCGCGCGCCCGGCGCCAGCAACAACGTGTTCGCCCGCGAATCCCACATCGACCAGCTGGCTTCGCTGGCGGGTGTCGATCCAATCGAATTCCGCCTCCGTCAGCTCAAGGATTTCCGGCTGGCGCGGGTGCTGAAAGCCGTGGCCGAGCACTGGATGTGGAAGCCCGGGAAAGGCCCGAGCGGCCGGGGCCTTGGTGTCGCCTGCGGGGTGGATGCCGGAAGCTGCGTGGCCGCCATCGCCGAGGTCGGGGTCGACGCGCAGGCGGGGAGAATTTCGGTGAAGCGCGTGCTCTGGGTGCAAGAAATGGGGCTCGTGGTCAATCCCGCCGGTGCGAAGATCCAGATGGAAGGCGCCATCACGATGGGATTGGGCTATGCGCTGTCCGAGGAGATTCACTTCAAGGACGGCGCGATCCACGAGCAGAACTTCGATACTTACGAGCTGCCCCGCTTCTCGTGGTTGCCGAAGATCGAGACCATGATCCTTGATGCGAACGACACCCCTCCATACGGTGGGGGCGAACCCGCCATCATCCTCGTCGGAGCCGTCATCGGCAATGCGGTCCATGATGCCACGGGAGTCCGCCTGCTGGAGCTCCCCATGTCGCCCGCACGAGTCAAAGCTGCGCTTGCAGCGAAAGCGCCGCCGGCCGCGAGAACCTGATCACCGGTCGTCGCGGAGGTGCTTCAGGGCTTCGCGGATCGCCGGAACGAGGGGTGGCAGGCATTCGCCGATGGACCGCGGATTGCCGGGAAGATTGAGAATGAGCGACCGCCCCCGCACACCGGCGGTGGCGCGGGAGAGGATTGCAGTGGGCACGGAAACAAAACTCAGCATCCGCATGGCCTCGCCAAAGCCTGGCAGCTCTTTCGCAATCACTTCGCGGGTGGCTTCCGGGGTAACGTCGCGCGGCGCGGGTCCGGTCCCTCCGGTCGTGATCACAAGCGGACAATCCTCAACATCGCAGAGCTCGCGCAGGGTTGCCGCAATGGATGCGCGGTCATCCGGGAGCAGGCGCGGCACAAAGGAACACTCGCCGTTCCAACACCTGCGGAAGACATGCTCGATCTCCGGACCACCGAGGTCATCGTAGACCCCATCGCTGGCGCGATCACTGAGGGTGACGCGACCGACTTTCATCGTTTTTCCTTCAGCAGGAGCGTTATTGCCTCGATACGCATGGCCTTGTCGACCGCCTTCATCATGTCGTAAAGCGTGAGCGCGGCGATGGAAACGGCGGTCAGGGCCTCCATTTCCACTCCCGTCCTGCCTTCAGTGACGGCTTCCCCGCGAATCTCGATCCGATCCGCCTTCACCGTGAAATCGACCGCCACCTGATGCAGCGGCAGCGGATGGCAGAGCGGAATCAACTCGGATGTCCGCTTGGCCGCCTGGATTCCTGCCACCCGAGCCACGGCAAGGACGTCTCCCTTGGGCAGCGCCCGGGCTTTCAGTGCGCGGATGGTCCCGCGGGCGCACACGAGGCTGCCCAGGGCCACGGCACGCCGGTGTTGCTCCGGCTTCCCGCCGACATCGACCATGCGGGCGTCGCCCCGGTCGTCGAGATGGGAAAAAGACTGCTTCATGCGAAAGGAAAACCGGCGCGGCAGAGGATAACCTCGACGTTCTCACCTGACGATTGTCGCGCGTTCGCAACCAGGCGAATCAAGGCATTGACGCCGATCAATGCCTTCAGGTCTCCGGAATCGAGCCATGGCAGAGGGAAAGCTGTGATGCAAGCCGCGTGGATCTCCAGGCGGGCAGGCCAAAACGTTTCATAGGGGCCGGTGACACCCGGGAGGTCGGCGCCCAATCGTGCTGAAACGGATGGCGGCATCGGGCGCCCGGCCAGTCGGTCCAGCGCCCGGATGACGAAAACATGGAATGCGGCGAAATGTGACACCGGGTTGCCCGGAAGGCCGAACGCCCATTGGCGTCCGCGTCGGGCTACGATCAGGGGCCTTCCCGGCCGGGAGTTCACCTTCCGTGAGAGGATGGAAAACCCCAGGGTTTCCAGCGCCTGCGGCGTGTGGTCGTGGAGGCCGGCGCTTGATCCGCCCGAGACCAGGAGCATGTCGAACACGCCCGAGCGCGTTACCGCCCCGACGAGGGACCCGGCGCGTTCGTCCACGTGACACCGGGGCAGTGGCTCTGCATCCGAGGTGTGCAGCAGCGCGCGGATCAACGGGCCGTTGGTGTCGCGAATCTGCCCGGACACGAGCGGCTCGTTGAACGGCACGATCTCGCGGCCGGTTGTGACATGCAGCACACGGGGACGCGGGACGACCGGGACGGTGGCTGTCCCGACCGAAGCGAGCACGGCCATCTCACCAGCGCCAATCCGGCTGCCCTTCGCCAACAACCGCGCGCCGGCCCGGGTCGAGCTGCCACGACGGCGGACAAACGCCGCCTCCGGAGCGGATTTGAGCGTCACATGAACGCCGGACACTTCCGCATCCTCGATCATCACGATTGCACTGGCTGCCGGCACTGCCGACCCCGTGGAAACCCGCAGCGCGAGACCGGCGGCCGGAGTCTGGGGCGCGCTGTCGCCCGGCAGGATCTCGCCGGCGATGGCGTATGCCCCGGCTGTACTCCCGACGGCAACCGCGAATCCGTCGACAGCCGAGCGGTCGAACGCCGGCTGGTCGGCATCGGCAAGAACATCCTCTGCCAGCACGCAGCCCACGGCGGCTTCGATCGCCATGGATTCAGCCGGCGAGGTTTCGACGCCGCTGTCGATGAGCGCCATGACTTCGGCGACGGAGTTGGATTTCCCTTGGTTCATTCGGTTTGGGTTCGACGCCCCGGACCTTGCTCCGGCTTGACCGCTCCCGGGCATTTCACGGAATGGGCGCAGGTCTGCAAAGCGGGTTGCGACGCGCCGGCGCCTGTACGGTCACTGAATCGCCCACGGCGACACCGCCGCCGCGCAACACCCGGGCGAACAATCCCCGCGTGGGCATGATGCACGTCCCGACCTGGCGGGATACCGCGCAGCCGACATGGCATTCCTTGCCGATCTGCGTGATTTCGATCTCGGCGTCGTCGCCCAGCCAAAGCCGCGTGCCAACACCCACTGCGGAGAAATCAACCGCCTCCAGAACGAGATTCTCGGCGAAGCTCCCGAAACGCAGTTCGAACTGACTGCGCGCCCGCATCCACTCGATATCGGACGATGCAAGCAGGCTCAACTGACGATGCCAATTGCCGGCGTGTGCATCGCCCTCCAATCCGTGTCCGGCGCGCAGGATTCCCTTCGCCACGGGATGCTTGCGGTGCCCTCTGCGTGGGCTGGTGCAGATCGCCAGGATGCGACCCGTCTGGGAGATTTCCGAGGCTTGGATCATGTCATCCGCCAACCTGGCACATCGATTTAACGGCTTCGGTAAAGCTCCCCGTGCGCTTATCGTCGAATGCCCTGTGCACGAGGGAATCGAGCCGTGCTGCGGCCTCAACGGCCGTCGGGGCTTCCAGAACCGGGCGAAGATCATGCCGGGCATTGCACGCCAGGCAGCCATGCAAACCTCCATCCGCCGTAATCCGGATCCGCCGGCAGGCAGCACAGAACGGCTGCGTCACCGCTGCGATAAAACCGCAAACCGTTTCGCAGGCATTGCGATCGCTCACCCGCCAGTCGCGACAGGTTTCCTCCGGAGACCAGGGCATCTCCGCCCAGGTCAGATCGGGGTGGCCGAGGCGGCTGCGGATCTCATCCTGACCGACCCAGGTCGTCGCCCAGTGATCAGCGGCGACTCCGACCGGCATCAACTCCAGAAACCGCACGTGACATCCGGTCCGCATCGCAAAGCGCAGGAGGTCGCCGGCTTCGTGGTCGTTCTGGCCGCGCAACACGACGACATTGAGTTTAACAGGGGTCAGGCCTGCCGACTGGGCGGCGAGGATGCCCTCCACCGTTCGGGCGAGCTGTCCTCCCCGGGAGATTTCGGCAAACCGGACCGGATCGAGAGAATCCAGGCTGATGTTGACGCGCTGCAGTCCGCGCCGCCGCAGTTCCTCCGCTTTAGGCGCCAACAACTGGGCGTTGGTTGTCATCGCCAGTTCCTGGATTCCCAACGCTGCAACGGATTCAATCATCTCAGGCAGTTCGCGGCGCAGGAGCGGCTCTCCGCCGGTAAACCGAACCCGCCGGACGCGATATCGGGCATGGAGCGCCGCCAGCAACCGCACGAGTTCCCGCCACGGCAATTCCTGACGCCCCCCCTGTGCGCGTCCATTCGGCTCCGCTGGCAGACAGTAATTGCACCGTAATTGGCAGCGGGCCGTGACGGACAGGCGCACGACCAGATCATGCATGGGCCGGATCGGCGGCCGGGCTGTCAGGCTGGCGTTTCTCCCGATCATTGGTGAAGCACGCCGGGAAGCCTGCGCCACTTTCGGAAGTGATCGAGAACCGCCGTCAACCGGCAGGTGTCCCCTTGTCAGGCGCCGCCCGCATTCTGGCGTTGGAGCAAGCACGGGAGTCATGTGGTTCGCCTGTTGCCCGGGATGTTTTCGGTTGGCAGAGGTCCGTCGGCCCAGTCCGGTGGACGCAAGCCGGGGAGACTTCAAGGAGAAAAGCACCCGGCGAGGCGGCTGGCGGAAGCATATCCGGATTGCCGGTTGTTTGATGTGGCACGGGCATTTTGCCTTTTGGCTCAAGACGGGCTTCCCTACCGGCGCCCTTCCGAGTATTCGCACTGATCAGCGTGAAAACGTCCCACCCAGCGAGGGCTCTAGTCTCAATCTTGGCCGCAGGGCTGCTCGCGGCCGCGACATCCGCGGCCGAGTTGAATGTTTTTGCCGCGGCAAGTCTCTCCGATGCGCTCACGGAAATCGCCCCGGTCTATGCCAGGACTACGGGCGACACACTGAGGTTCAATTTTGGTGCATCCGGCATGCTCGTCCGCCAGATCAAGGAGGGCGCGCCGGCGGACATCATTTTTTCGGCTGACGAACTGCGCGTCGATCAGCTCGAGAAAGCCGGGCTGCTGCTGCCCGGTACGCGCCGTACGATCCTGGTCAACCAGATGGTCGTCATTGTCGCTGCGGAAGACGGTGCGCCGGTGACGTCGTTGGGCGACCTCGCCAAACCGGAGGTCCGGCGCATTGCGATCGGTGAACCGGCGACTGTGCCGGCCGGCACCTACACCAAGGAGTTCCTTGAGAAACTCGGACTCTGGACGCAGGTGAGCGGGAAATCCGTCCCGCTCGACAATGTCCGGGCTGTGCTTGCCGCAGTGGAGGCGGGCAATGCCGATGCCGGTTTCGTGTACCGCACCGACGCGCTCATCTCGAAGAAAGTGCGCATTGCCGTGTTCGTGCCGCCCGCCGGGGGACCAAGGATCACCTGCCCGGTCGCCGTGTTGCGCGACACGTTGCATCCGGAGGCGGCCAGGGCTTTTGCCGCATTTCTCGCCGGACCGGAGGCGCAAAAGGTGTTCGCCAGGTTCGGCTTTCTGCCTGCAAATTGAGGCGTGGGCGAAGTTCTCCAGGTCACGCTCTTCACACTCGGGGTCGCACTTCTGGGCACACTGTTGATCCTGCCGCCCGGCGTTGCGCTCGGCTGGGCGCTGGCGCGCCGGCGGTGGCCGGCCAAGGCTGTCGTCGAAACACTCGTGGTCCTGCCGCTTGTCATTCCGCCCGTCGCAACCGGGCTGCTCCTGTTGAAGCTTTTCGGGCGCCACGGCGTTCTGGGACAACTTCTCGGGAACGTCTTCGGCATCGAGATCGTGTTCACCTGGCGCGCGGTCGTTCTCGCGACCGGGGTGATGGCATTCCCGCTGCTGGTGCGCACGGCGCGGGTCGCCTTCGAAGAGGTGCCGGTCCGGCTTGAAACGGTGGCAAGGACCCTGGGCGCGGGGCCGGTGCGCGTGTTCTTCACGATAACGCTGCCGCTCGCCCGGCGCGGACTGATCGCAGGATGCGTTCTTGCGTTCGCCCGGGCTCTCGGGGAGTTCGGCGCCACGGTGATGGTCGCGGGCATGATTCCCGGCAAGACGATCACACTTGCTCTCGGAATCTACCACGACGTTCTGCTTGGGCACGATGACGCGGCGTTCGGGCTGCTCGCGATCTCGGTGGCGCTCGCATTCACTGCGGTGGTTCTGAGCGAATGGTTGTTGCGGAGGCCCCCGCCATGACACTCGCCTTGCACGGCATCAAGCTGCGCGCTGGCGCGTTCTCCCTGGAATTCGACGCAGAATTCACTGCGAGGGCCACCGGACTCTTCGGCGCCTCCGGCTCCGGGAAGACGACGCTCGTGGAACTCATCGCGGGGCTCCGGCGGCCGGCCGCCGGCCGGATATGCCTCGACGACACGGTGCTGACCGATGTCGCCGCCGGCGTGGCCCTTCCGCCCGAGCGGCGCCGGATCGGTTATGTGCCGCAGGACGCGGCGCTGTTTCCCCATCTCAGCGTCGATGGCAATCTGCGGTTCGCCGAGCGCCGGGCGCGAGGTGCCGACGCGGTCTTTTCCCGCGACCATGTATGCACGGTGCTCGGAATCGGCGCCTTGCTGTCGCGACGGGTCGCGGACCTCTCCGGCGGCGAACGACAACGGGTGGCCCTGGCGCGGGCGCTGGTCTCCGCGCCACGATTGCTTCTTCTCGACGAGCCGCTCGCCGGTCTCGACGCCTCGCGCAAGGAGACGATCCTGCCCTACCTGCAACGCATCCGCGACGATTTCGCCCTGTCGATGATCTACGTGACTCACGCGGCGCAGGAGATCATCGCGCTCTGCGACGACATGGCGGTCTTGAGCGCCGGTCGATTGCTTCAATTTGGGCCGGTCGATGAGGTTTTCCGCCAGCCGGCTTCTCCTGAGGTTGCGCGTATTGTCGGAGTGGAGACCGTGCAGCCGGGGCGCCTCGTGGAGGTGCGCGACGGTCTTGCGACGGTGGCGCTCGGTCAGGTTCGCCTCTCGGCGCTCGCGACCGGCCTGTCTCCCGGCACAACGGCCGTGCTGGTGAGCATCCGGGCGGAGGATGTGATCTTGCTGAGAGACGCTGGCATCGTGCAAACGAGCGCGCGCAATCAGCTCGCCGGCACGGTGCGCGCCATCGTGCCGGCGGGACCGACCTTGCGGATCGAGCTGGACTGCGGATTTCCGCTGGTCGCCGTGCTTACGCGACAATCCGCCGGGGAACTCGGGCTTGCCCCCGGGGTCCGCGTCGGCGCGCTCGTAAAAGCCCCGAACGTCCACCTGATCTCTCGCGGGCAACCGGCTGCAGGAAAGCCACCCTCCGCCTGGGATGGACACAACGCCATCCCTCCACTAACCTCAGATTCCAGTCCAGACTGACACTACAGGTGGCTCGAAACGGTGAGTCCGCTCACCCCCATGCTGCGCGTCCGTCACCGCAATCTCGTCGACCCGGCTGTCGCAGAAATCGTCCTGCCGCAGTGCGCCTGACTCCGTCCCCACCATGCCAATCAAGATCCGCCAGCAAGGCGCCGCAACGATCGTCGAGATCGAAGGCCGCCTCGATACCACCAACTTCGCCGCCTTCGAAGCCGAAGTCCTCGCGCTTCTCAACAACGGCAGCGGCGCGTTCGTCTTCGACTGCGCCGCGTTGAGGTACGTGAGCAGCGCCGGTCTGCGCGCCATGCTGGTCCTGCGCAAGCGCTCGCAGGCCGCGGGCATCCGCATGCGCCTTTGCCAGTTGCAGCCGGCGGTGTACCAGATTTTCGAGATCTCTGGTTTTGCCGGGATTCTCGAACTGTTCCCCACGCTGGAGGAGGCGCTCCGGTGAACAGCGACGGGCACGCCGGCAGCCCTCCTGATGGCCCGGACACGTCGCCGCTGCGCATCGGGCAGTCCGAGCCCCGCGCAGACGCCGTGGCGAAGGCGACCGGGCGGGAGCATTACGCGGCGGATGCCTATCCGTCCAACCTGCTGTGGGCGCAGGCCGTGCGGCCGGGCCTGCCGTCGGCGCGCATCCTCGGCATCGATCGCGCGAAGGCTCTCGCGCACCCCGGGGTTGTCAAGGTCCTGCTGGCGGGCGATGTGCCGGGGACCAACCGTTTTGGCATCATCCACAAGGACACTCCGGTGTTGGTTGCGGTGGGGGAACGCACGCGCTACTGCGGCGATCCGGTGGCCCTCGTACTGGCGGAAAGCCGGGAGGCGGCGCAGCGCGGCGCGGCGCTGGTCACTGTTCAATCGGAACCTCTGCCCGGTGTGTTCGATCTGGATGCCGCGCTGGCGCCGGATGCTCCGCTCGTCCACGACGACCGGCGCGGCAATCTGCTGGCCGGCGCCTCCATCCTCAAGGGGCAGGGAGCCGGGGCCCTGACGGAGTGCGCGGTGGTGGTGGAGGGCGAATTCTCCACGCCGGTGCAGGCGCACGCATTTTTGGAGACCGAGAACGGCGTCGCCTGGACACAGCCGGACGGTCAGTTGTTCCTTGAGGTTTCCACGCAATCGCCATTCCGCGACCGCTTCGAGGTCGGCCACGCACTGGGCCTTCCCTTCCACCAAATCCACATCGTGGCCCCCTGCCTGGGCGGAGGTTTCGGCGGCAAGGACGGGGCGACCGTTCAGTGCCTGCTGGGGCTGGCGGCCCTGCATGCCGGCGGCCGGCCGGCGAAGATGAGCTGGGACAGGGAGGAGAGTTTTCTGGCCGGCTACAAACGGCACGCCTGCCGCATGCATTATCGCATCGGGGCACAAAGCGACGGCCGGTTGCACGCAGTCCATGCCCGTCTCTGGTACGATACCGGAGCCTATGCCCACCTGGGCGCCGAGGTCATGGAGCTGGGCATGGAGCACGCCGCCGGGCCCTACCGGATACCCCATGTATTGATCGAAGGGAAGTGCGTCCACACGAACAACCCCGTGGCCGGAGCCATGCGGGCATTCGGCGTCTGCCAGGTGACCTTCGCCTTCGAATCCATGATGGACCGGCTTGCGGAGAAACTGGCGATGGACCCGCTGGAACTGCGCCGGATCAACGCCCTCGTCCGCGGCGACACCAACGGTGCCGGCGTCACGCTCGAGACCTCGACGGGCATCAAGTCCTGCCTCGATCAACTTGGGCAGCATCCCTGGTGGCTGGAACGCCGGCGCTGGCAGCAACAGGCCCCCGCCGGAAAACGCCGGGGCGTGGGCCTCGCCGCCGTTTCCAACGCCGCCGGCTACGGCGGAGGCGTTCGCGACTGTGCGGTGGCAAAAATCGTAATGGATCAGGCCGGGCGCTTCACCGTGCACAATGCCGTCGCCGACATGGGCCAGGGCAACAGCAGCGCCTTCGTCCAGATCGCCGGCCACATCCTCCAGCAGAACGCCGGGCGCGTGCAGGTGCTCCAGCCCGACACGCACCTCAGCTATCCGTCCGGTTCCTCCTCGGCGGGACGCACCACGTACACCTTCGGCCAGGCGCTCGTTCACGCGTGCGAGGAGATGAAAAGCCGCCTGATCAACCGGGCCGGCTTGATCCTGTTCCTCGACCATGACGCCGGCCTCCGGCTGGAGCCCGGCGGTGTGCGCCACGGCCCGTCGAACCGTTTCGTTCCGCTGGAGAGGCTGGCCCAGCTCATGAGCGCCGAGGAGCGGGTCTGCCTGGGGCAATTCGTGGCGCCCATCTGCAAGAACGTCCCCCTAACATCGAAGGGTTTCTTTATCGGCTTTCCGCATGTGATTTTCTCCTACGGCGCCCACCTGGCCCGCGTTGAAGTGGACCTGCTCACCGGCGCGATCACCGTGGTGGATTATCTGGCGGTGACTGACGGCGGACGGGTGCTCAACCCGTCCTCGTTTGACCAACAAATCCAGGGCGGCGTGGCCCAGGGCATCGGCTTCGCCCTGCACGAAGGATTCATCACCCGCGCCGGCTGCGTGCAGACGCGGGATTTCTCCACCTACCTCATTCCGGCGAGCCTGGATTTGCCGGACATCGTTTCGCTGCCGTGCCCGGTTGAAGCGGAGGAGACTGGTCCGTTTGGCATGAAGGGCATCGGCGAGGTGGCGATGAACGGCCCGCTGCCCGCCATCGCCAACGCGGTGGCCGACGCCGGATGCGGGCGGCTGTGCCACGCGCCGTTGCTGGCGGAAACGGTGCTGGCCGCAATCGATAACCCGGACCCGTCGGAGGCCCGCTTCGCATCATGACCGCGCTGGAATTCACCCTCAACGGCGAGCCTGTCCGCCTCTCCGTGCCGGCGGACCGGCGGGCGATCGATCTGCTGCGCGAAGACCTCGGGAAGACCGGGACCAAGGAAGGCTGCGGCACCGGCGAATGCGGCGCCTGCACCATCCTCGTGGATGGCGAGCCCAGGCTCTCCTGCCTCATGCTCGCCGGCCAGCTTGCCGGGCACGCCGTGGAGACGGTGGAATCGATCGAAGCCACCGCGACAGGCCGGCGGCTGGTCGCCGCCTTCGCCTCTGAGGGCGCAGTGCAGTGCGGTTACTGCATTCCCGGCATGGAAATGGCCGCTCTTGCCCTGCTGCGCCGCCAGCCCCGGCCCGACCGGGACACGATCCGGCAGGGTTTGTCCGGCAACCTCTGCCGGTGCACGGGTTATGTGAAGATCGTGGATGCCGTGGCCCGGGCAGGGCAGGAGGAATCATGAGGCCCGTCCATTTCCCGACCACGCCGGCGGAGCTGCTCGCCCTGCTTGCCGCCCACCCCGAGGCCCGGCTCATGGCTGGCGGCACGGATTTGCTGGTGCGCCTGCGCCAGAGCATCGACGACGAGCGGCCCCTGCTTTGCCTGGAGCGCATTCCGGAACTGCGCGGCATCGCGCAAACCGGCGACGGGCTCCGCATCGCGGCGGCGACTTCGCTGGCCCAGCTCGCGACGCATCCTCTCGTCGTCCAACATTGTCCCCTGCTCGCCCGGGCCGCCGCCACCATTGGTGGGCCGGCCATCCGCACCGTGGGCACGCTGGGGGGAAACATCTGCACCGCCTCGCCGGCAGGCGACACGCTGCCTGCGCTCTACGTGCTCGGCGCCCGTATCGAACTTCTCTCCGCCACAAGCGTGCGCCAGCTGCCCATTGCCGGATTCATCACCGGGCCCGGCAGGACCCGGTTGCAGCGCCGAGAGCTGCTGACGGCCGTTCACGTGCCGGCGAGCGGGGCGTTTGCAATTCAGCATTTCGAGAAGGTGGGCCGGCGTCAGTCGCTGGCCGTCGCCGTGGCCAGCCTGGCCGCGCTCATCCGGCTGGAGCCGGACGGCCGCGTCGCCGAAGCGCGTCTGGCCTGGGGCAGCGTGGGACCCACCGTGGTGCGTTCACTGGAGGCCGAGGCGGCTCTGCTGGGCCAGCCATTGACGAGGGACACGCTGGAGGCCGCCGCGCTCTGCGCCCGCCGGGCCGTGTCGCCCATCGACGATTTGCGGGCGGGCGCCCGCTACCGGCGCCAGCTCGCCGGGAATCTGTTGCTCCGGCTGCTGAAGTCATGAGCGCGACTCTGGTGACCCGGCCGTTTCTGTTGCTCTGCGCCCAGCTGCTCGCGGTCTCCATCATCGTCGCGATCTTTTTCCCGCTGCAGCTCTATCTGGAGTCGCTGGGCATTTCGCCCGCGGCCGCCGGTTTTATTCTCGGAGCCGACGCACTGGCGGCGCTGGTGGTCCAAGCCTGCCTCACGCCCGTGGTCAGCGCGCACACGGCCCGCCGCTGGATGATCGCCGGCGCGCTGCTGCTGGCCATCGCGCTGCTGCTGGAGGGCTTCCTGACCCAGGCCATTGCCCTGGCGGCCGCCCGGATGCTGCAAGGCGCGGGATTCATCGCCGTCGTCACCGCGTTGATGCCGCTGCTGGTGCTGTGCGTCCCTCGCGAGAGAAGCGGCCAGGCGTTTGGCTGGGTTTCGCTCATCCGGCTCGTGCCCTACGCCGCGATTCCGCCCCTGTACGAGCTCTTCCATGTGGCCCCGGCCGGGCTGGGCGTCATCATCCGCTGGTCCGCGCTCGTGGCGCTGACTCCGATTCTGCTGTTGTATTTCACGCCCGTTTTTCCGGAGGAGAACGAGCCGGCGGATGGCGGGGGATTCGGGGGCGTGCGGCAAAGTCTGGGGGAGGGGAAGCTGCGCTTGCTGTTGGGCGCGACGTTGCTGGTTTTTGCCGCATACGGCGTCACGTTCTTTTTTCTCAAGGGGCTGGCCCGGGACGCTGGCTTTGGAGGGAGCGGGCTCTTCTTCACCATCGCCACCCTGACGATGCTGGCCACCCGGCTGGTCGGCGGCCCGTACTTCGATCGCTACAGCAAAAGCCGGATGACCGCCGCCGCCCTTCTCGTTACTGCGGTGGCAACGGCGGCGCTGGCGGGCTACCCACCACGCCCGGTCTGGTTCCTTCTGGCCTTCGCCTGCGGCCTGGGTTGGGGTATCACCATGCCCCTGCTCAACGCCATCGCGTTCGCCCTCTCGCGACCGGCGGCCCGGGGCTTGAACCAGAACCTGGTGTTTCTGGCGATGCAGGGCGGTCTCTTCCTCGGTCCGTGGCTGGGCGGTGGACTGCGCTCCCTGCTGGGCTATCGCCTGCTTTTCGTCGCCGCCGGACTGGTCTGGGTTCTTGCGGCTCTGCTGATCTGGCTGCTTGGCCCGCTCGATGTCAGACAACCCGGCGACCTTTAGGCCACCATTGCTTCCTCCGATGAGCCCACTCCCGCCCGAAAGCGCCCCCGCGCGCGTTTCCCCGAACGCTGCTCCGCTTTTCACGCTGCAATTTCCGGCCGACGCGCTCTTCGCCGCGCCGCTGGCCGGCCTGGTCGGGGAGCTCGCCACGCGGCATGGGCTCGGCGAGACCCGCACCGGCCAGCTCGTTCTCGCGGCCGAGGAAGTCGTCGCCTATCTCGCGCCCCTCCTGGCCGGTTTGCCGATCAACGCCTCCCTCACCACCACGGCCACCGGGCTCGCGCTCCATTTCGCGTTTCCCGACCAACGGACCGATCTGCACCATTTCAACCTCACGACGGATCGCGCCGAATATCTCGCCGCCGACGGGGACTCCTCCGGGTTGGGGTTGTACCTGGCGGCCCGCGTCGTGGACGACTTCGGCCTGGAACTCGCCTCCGGTCACGCAACGATCACGCTGCGCCACGACCGGCCGTTCCCGACGGTCGTCCCGCTGGCTCCGCCCGCCGCGTTCTCCGGCCCCCTGACACTGGCGCCGCTCGCCACCGCCGATCTGATCGACACAGCCTGTGCGCAGATCATCGCCGCCTATCCGCCCGAGGATTATGAAGCTGTTGTGACCACGCCGGCGCGTCTCGCGGCCCTGATTGCCGGGGGCACTCACGACGCGCTGGTCGCCACCGATGCGGCCGGGCGGGTGGGTGGCTTGCTCTACTGGACCGTCCCCAGCGCGAGGAGCGCGCTGTTTTTCGGACCCTACGTATTCGGCGGGCGCGGCCCCGAAGCGGCGCAATTGCTCTGCGAGGGCCTGCTCGTCCGCCTCGGCAAGACGTCCGTTCAATCCGTTTTTGCCGGGTACGCCACCGCCCAGACTCCGACGGCGCTGTTCGAACGCATCCTGTTTCCAGGGCCGCAGCCGCGCCCGCTGCTCTTCCGCCAGATTCACGAGGAGGCTGGCGCCGTCGTGCGCTGCCCGCCCGCCTTCCGCGAGATGCTCCAGCGCATCTACAACGACCTGTTCCTCATCCGCGACCTGGTGCCGGCGCCCTCTCCGGAGAGCCTGCCGCCCGGTCGCAGCGTCCTCGGAGCGGATTTCGACCGCGCCCGCTCCCGCGCCACGCTGCGCCCGCTCGTGGCCGGTGCCGATCTTGCGGCCAACATCGCCGCGCATGTCGCGTTTCTCCACCGCGAAGGCATCCGGCACGTTCGCGCCCGCTGCGATCTTCATCACGGCTGGCACGCCGCCGCCGCCGGGTTGTTCGGCGCAGCCGGCTTCGTGCCGGTCGGCCTCGAACCGGGCGCCGGTCTCGGCGACATCCTCATCCTCGAACACCATGGATGACCGTTACACCCGCCTCGTGCCGGAGCATATCCGGTGTTTCGAGCCGTACATTCCGAGTCCGCCCGACGCCGAGCTCTGCCGGCGCTTCGGCATCGAGCGGCTGATGCGTCTCAACAATAACGAGAACCTCTGCGGGCCCGCGCCGGAAGTGCGGGCGTTGTTGCGCGCCGCCGACACCGGGAAGATTCCCATCTATCCAAGCGGCGACAGTTTTTATCTGCGCGCGGCCCTGGCCCAGCGCTTCGGAAAATCTCCCGACCAGGTTCTCGTCGGCAACGGCTCCAACGAGTCGATCACCTGCCTCATCAAGGCCTTCTGCGACAAGGGCGACAACATCGTTGCCGCCGACCGCACCTATGCCGTGTACGAATGGGTGGCCACGTTCTCCGGGTTCGAAGCCCGCCTCGTGCCGCTCCAGGCGGATTTCACCTGGGACCCCGCGGCGGTGTTCGCCGCAATCGACGAGCACACCAAGATTGTTTTTCTCTGCAACCCCAACAACCCGACCGGCCAGTATTGGGACCAGGCCACGCTTTCGGCGTTTCTCGACCGCGTCGATGGCCGGTGTGTCGTGGTGCTCGACGAGGCATACGGCGAGTTTGTCGACCGGCCCGACTATCCCGACGGCATGCGGCTGATGGAGCGTTTCCCCAACGTCGTCGTGTTCCGCACGTTTTCCAAGATGTATGCGCTGGCGTCGCTGCGGATCGGCTACCTCACGGCGTCGCCGGAGCTGATCGCCCTGATCCGCAAGACCTACGTGGTTTACTCCGTCAACTCGCTGGGCCAGCTCGCCGCGCAGGAGGCGATCGCGCACGACCGGGACTTGATCGCCGACACCCGTGTAATGGTTCGGCAGGGCAAAGAGCTCCTCGTACAGACCTGCGACCGGCTCGGATTCCGCACGGTCGTGGGCGAAGGCAATTTCATGATCATCCAGGTGCCCATCCCCGACACACTATTGTACAAGAAGCTGCTGCGGCACGGTTTCGTTATTCGCACGTTGACAGCGTTTCGTCTGCCCGGATGGATCAGGGTGAGCTTGCAGCCCGAGCCGATCATGCAAAACTTCTGCCAGGCGTTCGCCACGGTTTTCGCCACGCCTTCCGCGTGAGGGCAATCGAAACACCCCGTCGCTCACACCTTCCCCCCAGAAGGTGCGTCATGCCCAACCTTCTCAACGCTGGAGATCTTCTGGCCGGGCCGCTGCAACGGTGGCCTGGGAAGGCAGCCCTGCTTTTTCAGGACACGCGGATGACGTTCGCTGAACTGGATGCCGGCGCGCGTCGCTGCGCCGCGATTCTCACCGGGATGGGCGTGCAGGCGGGCGACAGGGTGGCGTTCCTGCTTCCGGATTGCCCGGCCGTTGTGCAGTCCGTGCTCGGGATCATGCGCATCGGCGCGATCGCCGTCTCGGTGAACCCGGCCCTGCCCGACGCGGACGCGCGCTGTATTCTCGACGATTCCGGAGCGTCCGTCGTCGTAACCCAAAGGGACGTCGCGTCGCTGGAATTTCGGGGGAAGGTCCTTCGCTGCGGCGATCTGGACTTCGATTTCCCACAGGTGGACCCCGTCGACACCCTTCATCCGGTCGGCCCGGACGACATCGCTCTTTTGCTGTACACTTCCGGGTCCACCGGCCGTCCCAAGGGTGTGCCTCACCGGCATGCCGACCTGGTGACACTGGGCAAGCCCTGGGTCCCCATTGTTCTGGGCGACGTGAGCGCGGACACGATTCTCTGCGTGAGCAAGTTCTCGTTCTCCTATGGCCTGGGGATGCAGCTGATGATCGGGCTGGCTGCAGGCGCCACCGTGATCCAGCATCCGGGCCGCCCCGAACCGGCCGCCGTTTTCGCCCTTCTCGCCCGGCACCGGCCAACGATCCTTTTCGCAGTTCCTACCGTCTACGCCATGCTGACCCGTTCTTGGCCGGGCGGCGACGTCACCCGATCCCTCCGGCTGTGCCATTCCGCGGGTGAAAACCTTCCACCCATCATTTACCAGTCCTGGCGGGAGCTGACCGGACTCGAGATCCTCGAGTCTCTCGGGTCCACTGAAACGCTCAGTTTCTTCGTCTGCAACCGGACTGGCTGCAGCCGCCCCGGGATGGCAGGAGAGCGCATCCCCGGATATGAGATACGCCTGGTGGGGCCCGATGGCCTTGAGGTCCCCACTGGCCAGGTGGGACGGCTGTTGCTTCGCGGTCCCTGGCTCGCGCCATTCTATTGGAACCGGCCGGAAGACACCGCGGCCACCATGCTGCCGGACGGCTGGCTCGACACCGGTGATCTGTGCGCCGAGGAGCAGGGTTTCTACCGCCACATGGGCCGGGCCAACGACCTGATGAAGATCGCAGGGCAGTGGGTTTCACCCATCCCCATCGAGGATTGCCTGCGCCTGCATTCCGCTGTGGCGGACTGCGCTGTGGCAGGTTGCCGCGTTCAGGGGCTGGAATATCCGGCGGCATTCGTAGTTACGAAGCCGGGCGTTGGGGGCGACGTCGCGCTTGGGACGGAGATGCGGCGGTTTGTCCGCGACCGGCTGCCAAAGCACATGTGCCCCGTCAAGATTGAATTTCTCGCCGCCCTGCCGCGCACGGCAACCGGCAAGGTCCAGCGGCATAAATTGCGGTGCTGACCCACCGCGCTATCCAGACATAAACCCAATACAAGGAGACCGTCATGAAGGTTACGCGAAAACAGATACTGAAACTGCTGGTGGATGCCGGCGTCGATCAATCGGTGGTGTCCACGCTGAAGCCCGATGTGCCACTGACCGACCAAGGGATCGATTCCGTGGACTTCCCGGCGATGCTCGTGGCCATCAAGGAGCAGTTCGGAGTCGCCATTGATGACAAGGAGGGCAGCCGCATCAAGACGCTCATCGACATGGAAAAGCGGTTGAACCGCTGACGAGGGCGGTTCGCGTCGGGTTCGCCCGCAACCCTCTGGGGCAGCGGCGCGCCGCAGTCGGTCTGTCAGCCTGTCGGGCTTCGTGCTTCCAGGCTGCCGAAAGCGGCGCCTCGCCCATGGTTCTGCTCGCCTGCATGGATAAGCCCAGGATAAGGTGAGCTTGCATTCCGGGCGCGTTTTGCAGAGCTTCGGCGAGCCCTTTCATGCGTTTTCCGAACGCCTTCCGCTTCAAGGCGGTTGAATCCTGCCTCGCTCCCCTCGCTTACCCCAGAAGGAATCATGCGCAGCCTTTTTAGCGCCGGAGATCTCCTGGCCGGTCCGTTAACCCGGTCGCCGGGGAAGACCGCCCTGCTCTTTCAAGACACGCGGGTGACCTTTGCCGAGCTGGATGCCGGCGCGCGCCGCTGCGCCGCGATTCTGACCGGGATGGGCGTGCAGGCGGGCGACAGGGTTGTGCTCCTGATCCCGGACTGCCCGGCGCTGACGCAGGCCATTCTGGGGATCATGCGCATCGGTGCCATCGCCATTCCGTTGAACCCGGGCCTGCCCGATCCGGACACGCGTTACGTGCTCGATGACTCCGGAGCGGCGGCCGTCGTCACCAATAAGGATATCGCGCCGCTGGGGTTCGGGGGAAAGGTGCTGCGCTGCGGATATCTGGACTTCGAATTCCCATCCGTGGAAGCCGCCGACGGCATCCATCCAGGCAGCGCGGACGATCTGGCCGTGATGCTATACACCTCCGGTTCCACCGGTCGGCCCAAGGGCGTGCCGCACCGGCACGGCGACCTCCTGGCGATGGGCCGGCCGTGGGCTCCAACGGTTCTGGGCGACGTCGTTGACGACACGATTTTTAGCACGAGCAAACTTTCGTTTGCGTACGGCCTGATCGTGCAACTGATGACCGGCCTGGCCGCCGGCGCGACTGTGATCCAGCACCCGGGCGTGCCCGACCCCATCTCCATTTTCGCTCTTCTGGTCCGCCATCGGCCCACGATCTTGTGCTCGGTGCCCACCATCTTCGCCATCTTGACTCGTGCATGGCCGGGAGGGGACGTCACAAGATCCCTGCGAGTATGTTTCTCCGCGGGCGAGAACCTGCCGCCGAGCATCTACCAGCGTTGGCGTGACCTGACCGGCATGGAAATCCTGGATGGTCTCGGCTCCACCGAGGCGCTTCATCTCTACCTGTCCAACCAGCCGGGTCGCAATCGCCCCGGAACGGTAGGGGAACCTCTGCCGGGTTTTGAAATCCGCCTGGTGGGGCATGACGGTCTCGATGTCCCTTCCGGTCAGGAGGGGCGGATGCTCCTGCGCGGTCCGGGGCTGGCGCCTTTCTACTGGAACCGGCCGGACGAGACCGCAGCCGCCATGCTGGCGGATGGCTGGCTGGACACGGGCGATCGTTGCGTGGAGGAGCAGGGCTGTTACCGCCATCTGGGCCGGGCCAGCGACTTGATGAAAATTGGCGGGCTGTGGGTTTCGCCCATCCCCGTGGAGGATTGCCTGCGCCTTCATCCTTCGGTCGCGGACTGCGCTGTGGCAGGTTGCCACGTCCAGGGGTTCGAACATCCGGCCGCGTTCGTGGTCGTGAAGCCGGGCACCGTGGGCGACGCTGAGCTCGGAGGGGAATTGCGGTGGTTTGTCCGCGACCGGTTGCCCAAGCACATGTGCCCGGTCAAAGTGGAATTTCTGGCCGCGCTGCCGCGCACGGCCACCGGCAAGGTTCAGCGGCACAAACTGCGGCACTAACCCGCCGCGAAACTCAGACAGAAAACCCCATACAAGGAGACCGTCATGAAGGTGACACAAAAGCAGATACTGAAACTATTCGTGGACAACGGCGTTGATCAAAAGCTGGTATCCAAACTGAAACCGGACGTGTCGTTGACCGCCCAAGGGTTGGATTCCGTGGACTATCCGGTGGTGATCGTGGCCATCAAGGAGAAGTGGGGCATCGCCATCACTGAAAAGGAAGCTGCCGAAATCAAGACCCTCCAGGACTTCGAGAAACGGTTGAATCGCTGAGTCCGGCTCAGGGCTGTGCCGTCAGGCGATCTTGCCGGACGAATTCCAGAAGCTGCTTCGCCCGATCGGTGAGGAGTCGCGGGAGAGTGAAGTCTGGTTCGCTCGTGACCTTTTGCAGCAGCAGCACGTCCCGGTCTGTCCAGAGCGGCAGCAGGCCGCCCAGGAAATAGCCCAGCTTCCGCGCCGCCCCCACGGCAGCGGGTAATCCTGGATGGGTGAGGGGCAGATGCAGTTGATAGATATGGCAGCCGGGGTGGGCGTGTTCCATGGACTGGATGCTCCCGGCCAGATCTGCCCCCGGCGACTGCACAATCAACTTGGCCACGGAGGCAGTGTCCATGGTCTCGACCGCGCAGAGGGTGGCGCCGGCCAAGGGCTGCCCCGCGCCAAACTCCCGCGTCAGCCCGTGGGTCCGATAGGTTTCCTGCAGCCAGCCGGCATATTCCGCTGGCAGAAAAACCGTGTGGGGCACGTCGTGGTACACGCGGAATTCGTCGAGAAGCGAGATACGCCCACCAACGCCGTCATGGCTGGCCTCCGGCCGGGCGGGCATGGATTCCAGTTCGAGAGCGAAGCTGCCGCAGCCAAATTTTCGCGTCAGCTTCTGTGTCATGAGATGATCGCACACGCTCTGCCCGAAGAGGGCATTGAGCCCCAGCCCCCGTGGCAACTCCTCCATCATGGCCCTGAATAACGTAAAGACGAGCGAGCTGCCGCGGTAACCGGGCAGAATCATGAGCCCGCCAGCTTCGAGGATTCCGGTCCCGGGCGCGGCGCGAAAAAGAGCGGACAGCCCGATCACCTCCCCGGAAGAAGTACGAGCCACGTAGTGGTGCAGGTCCGGGCCGAGATTGGCCTCCGCGATCCGGACCGGATCGTAGACATAATCGATGGCGAAGGTGTCGCCGTAGATTGCATGATAGAGTCGCGCGACGCCTTCGGCGTCTTCGGGGCGGAACACGCTCGTCTCCACATCCTGGCCCGGGGCGATCGTCTTTGGGTTGGCTCGAAGCCATTCCAAGCATTCCTTCCTGGAGCGACAAGATGACATGACACGTCTCCGCGTTTTGGGGTTCTGGTCGAAGAGGTAGGAATCCAGCGAAGGGAATGCAATTGCAAGCCGGATGGTTCGACGTCCGGGTCTTCCTCTCGAAGCGTTCGTTTTGGCAGTCGCTGAATCAGACGGGCGAGCCAAGAATGATTCCATCCGAAATGGCTGCCCAGGCTGGGATCGAACCAGCGACCAAGTGATTGACAGTTTTTGCTTTTAGTCCGCAACGGCGCATTGGATGCCGCCGCCGACTGGGCAGGCGGATTGCAGCCGAGCTGTCGCCTCTTGGGTTGATGCGCGTGCCTGGCAATTGCCACTTTGCAAGCGGGAATTGCGGTCATGAACACATCAACACCGTCCTCCACCCGAATCGCGCCATTCGCAAACACCACCATTCGCCGGTTCGGCAAAGCGAAGGTCATTGCCGACAGACTCGGCGTTTGCCCGCGGACGATATTCCGCTGGGCCAACGACGGAAAGTTCGCACGGCACAAGATCAATGATCGAGTCGTGTTGTTCGATGAAGGCGAGGTTGCCGCCTTCGTCGATGCGGCTCGGGTTGACAATACCCGCTTGGCCCAGCGCTTTCGGTAGCGCTCAATTCCACGGAGGGCAGAGGTGGTACGCAGGCGGTCGCCTAAACCCAGGCGGCGCGCGAGTGGCCTGCCCCATCTCTGGCGGGCGCAAAGCGCGTCGCGGAAGGCTGCCGGGCCGGCGCTCACCGACGCCATCACGGCATGAGGTGCTTGGGAACGGTGCCAGATAGGTGCCCGAAAAAGATCATCAAATTGCATACGCGTGCATTCCGGTGCATTGCTGTACGAGTTAAGGAAAATCCTCGCTCGCAGAAAAGTGGATTTCTAAACCGTCGGTCCTGGGTTCGAGTCTCCCCCACCGCGCCATCCTTCGCTCCTCCGGAGCTTCGGATGGCACGCCAGGTGGTGCAAACCGCAGACTTGATCAGGCGGAGGCGAGGAGCGAAGGATGGCGCCCTTCGAAGCTCCGCCTGGCGGAGCGAAGCAGGGCTTCCTCCTCCGCCCTTCAGGCTATGGAGGACAGGCCGGCTCGGCACGGCCCGCCGGTACAGCCGGCTGTGTATCCTGAATGGAAACACCGTGGAAGACGGCCCCGTTGCGCCGCGGAAGCGGGATCTTTTGCCCTCTCCAATTCTTGCCGCGTGCCCACTGGCCGCTGGCGAATTGAATCTGTCAAGAGTCGAGACCGACGTCTTCAGTCCGCGTGTGACGTTTTGCCAGCGGACAAACTCGCGCTAGCGTCAGCGGCATCTCCACCGTGACCGAAATCGAAACCGCCATCGAAAGGATCCCACCGCAAAAAGGGGAAGAGCTGGCGGCTTGAAAGGAACAGAAATGACGAAATCACGCATCGGCTTGTTGGGTTGTGGCTCGATTGGCGGTTTCCTGGCGCGGTATATACTCGCCGAGGGCGCAGCTGATTCGATCGAACTGGACTATGGGTATGATGTGGATGACCGACGTTTGCAGGCTATTCCGGCCGCCTGCCGGATCACCAACCAGTCCGACCTCTTTGCCCGACCGGCCGACCTTGTAGTCGAGGCCGCCCACGCCGATCTCCTCAAGCAGGTGGCTTTGCGCATTGTCGAGCGATCCGACCTGCTGCTGTTCTCAATCACCGCACTTGCCGACGAGGCCTTTCGGGCCGCGTTGGAACAAACGGCCGTCAAAAGCGGGCGGAAGGTCTTTCTGCCGCATGGAGCCATGATCGGCATCGATGGTCTGGTGGACGCCGGGCCGACTCTCAAATCGGTTACAGTGACCACGACCAAGAGTCCCGCCAGCCTGGGATTGCCGCCGGACAAACACACGGTGGTTTACGAGGGGCCTGTCCGCCAGGCGTGCGTGAAGTTTCCCCGGAACGTGAACGTGCACGCCGCCATCGCCCTGGCAGGCCTGGGATTTGACCGCACCGTTTCGCGTATCGTGGCCGATCCGGCAGTATCAACCAACAGCCACCTGGTCGAAGTCGAGGGAACGGGCTACCGGTTCCGAATTGAAGTAAGCAGTGAGGCAGGCGGCAAAGTCACGGGCGCCTACACTCCACAAAGTGCCCTTGGAACACTAAAACGCATCTGTCGCGGCGGCGGCGGTTTGCGCTTTGCATAAGAAGGCCGCCCTGAACGCCCGGCCGGCCGGATACCCATGGCGGCGGGCATCGCCGGGCCAAACCGGATGCCAAAAATCCACACATGTCCCCTTCAGCTTTTTATGCATTGGCGGCCGGCTCGATGCGCTGGAAAGAGCATCGGGTGGCAAGTAGGCCACATTTCCATCGCTCAAAGGAGGCACGAAGCCTGCGGGGCTGACCGAGTCTTCAAGCCGCTTGACCCCCGCCTTTGTTCCACCCCAAAATGCGCGGGTTGCGAGCGTCCTTCAGCGCACCCAACTCAAGTCGCGATCCCACCAAAGAGAACACTGGTATGAACACCGTCAGTCTGGTCCTTGTGGCTGCCTTCGTCGTTCTGTTCATTATTGCTGCAATCTGGCTGACCCAGCTTGAGCGAAAACGAATCAAACAGAATATTGCGCTGTTCGCAGGCCTGGGTTTTCAGCCCCTGCAAGACCCCGATCCCCGGTTGTCGGAGCAGATCATCCCCCATTACCGCCGCGGCCGGGGTCAGGTTCGGGTCCACCGACGACCGCTGCAGCTAAAGAACGTCTTTCAACGCCCCAACCCGGGTGGCGATCTTTTTATCTACGACATCTGGGACCCGGATGGCGAAGTGGGTCTGGTGGCGCAAGGCGCAGTTGCGATTATCCGCCGTGGCGCCTGCCTGCCCAACTTCAAGATCTATCCCATGGGAGGTGGCGGCGGGCTGGCGAGCGCAGTCACAATCCAGTTCCTGGCAAAAGCCAAAGGCCAGGGTACCCCCGTTTCCTTCGTTGATTTTCCGGAATTCAGCCAGCACTTCACGGTGATGTCCACGGGCTCGGACGGTGAAGACACCGTGCGCAGCTATCTGACCCCCGCCATCCGGCAGCAACTGATGGGTTTCAAGTTCTTTATCCTTGTTGCCGGCGGGGATGTTCTTGCGATCGAGGACAACAAGATCCAAACCGCGAAACCCGCCGAAAGGGGCGAAATCGTCCGCCGGTTGGCCGATCAAGCGCTCCAACTTGCCCAGTTGATTTTGCCGGCGAGGTGATCCTGCCGGCTTCCCAGGCCCGGAGGGCGCTCGGCCAGGCGGGAAAGCCAGTCCCTGCAAAGGCTGGTTTCCCGGCGTCCGGGCTGGAAGGGGGCGTGCTTCCTACTGCCCCGGCGCTGCCGCAGGAGGCGGCTTGCGCAGTTCTCTGAGGCGTGGTTGAATAAACGCGTATGATCTCCCTGCACGACGGCTGCGGACCGGGCCCGAAGAAGGCGGACCGGTGCAGGGTTTGCCTGCTCCGGCTGACGGTGGCATCGATCCAGCCGCGGATCTGGCGCCGGCTGCTGGTGCGCGAGACCATGTGGCTGAGCCGGTTTCACGAGGCCATCCAGACGGTATTCGGCTGGTGCGATTATCAGACCCACGTCTTCTCCATCGGCGAAAAACGCTATGGCAACCCGGTGGAGCGCGGGGGTCCCCTGGTCGAGGATGATCGCGACACGGCGCTTGCGGCGGTCCGGTTTTCCGGGAACCAGCGCCTGGCGTACGACTACCTGTTCGCGAAAGGGTGGCGCGTCGACATCCGCGTGGAGAAGATCGTCCGGGCCGCAGAGAAGGGCGTGTATCCGTCCTGTGTGGCGGGGGAGCGCGCCGGGCCGCCGGAGGATTGCGGCGGCCTGGAGGGGTACAAGGACATGGTTTGCTGCCTCAAACATCCCGAGACCGACCTGGGGCGCGAGTGGCGCGCATGGCTCGGACCGGACTACGACCCCGAGCGATGCGATCTTGACGCGATCAACAGGGCGCTGAAGCGGCTCGCGAGATAAGCCTGCAGCCGCCCGGCGAAGCAGGGACCTCACGCGGACGGCGGCGGCGGGGGATTGCTCCCCGTGCGGGTGGCGGCGATTGCGTTGACCTTTGCGCGAAAATCGGGATGGCGGGTGAGCACCCGCTCGAATGCCTCGCGATTGAGGAAAAACACGTTGCCGTAGCCGCCCGACCGGGCCGTGGCGTTGCGCGGTTGGGCCGTCACGAGGGCGGCCTCGCCGAAGAACGAGCCGGAGCAGAGCGTTGCGAGCGCCGTGCCGTCGGCCGCCAGGATTTCAACCCTGCCGCGCAGGACGAAATACATGCCGTCCCCTGGATCGCCGGTGCGGAAAAGCACCTCGTCCGGGATGATCACACGGGGCTTGAGCTCGATCACGAGCTCCTCCAGAAGCCGCCGGTCCGCCCCCTTGAGGATCGGCACGCTGTCGATCATCTCGGCATTGAGAAAAAGCGAAACGTCGGCCCGCAGCGTCGGCGGCAGGTCCTCCAGGATCGCGCTGACGTCCTGCCCCTGGTGGCTCTTCCAGACGTACCGGTAATATCCGCGCACCCGGGAGCGCAGCGGGGCGGGCACGGCGTTGAGGCGCATGAACGAGTCCACGCGGCTCAGGATCTCGAGATGCGCCTCACGGGCGGCATCGAGCCGGACGAGCAGGCTCGCGAGGTTGCCCAGCACATAGCCGAAGAACCCGATCCCGGCCAGCATCGTCACCGAGGCGTAGATCATCTGCGCCTTCGTGACGGCCGTGATGTCGCCATAGCCCACGGTGGTGAGGGTGGTGATCGTCCAGTACACCGCGCGGACATAGTCCAGCCCCCGGTCCGGGCTCGGGCCGACGGAACCGCTCCCCAGCCAGCTCCAGCCGCAGGCCAGCAGATTGATCACAAGGGGAACGATGAACCCGAGGGGTATCAGCCGCACGAGCACGGGATGCAGGTCGGTGAATTCGTCCAGCAACAGGCGGATCGAGAAGACCCGCCGGAACATCAGCAGCTTGACGAGCAGCGCGTACTCGGCCGGCGCGCCGACGAGCGGCTGCAGGACGCTGAACAGGGGGAGCGCCACGGCGAAGTCGGCGGCCAGCGACCAGCCGCCGCCCGCGACGAGCCTCGCGTCCGCGCCCAGGCGGCCGCGCGCAAGGCGCGGCCACTGGTTGACGATCATCAGCGCGGCCATGAAGAAATCGATCGCGTGACCGGCCGCTCCGCCTCCGGGGATGTCGCGGAAATACACGATCCGCAGGGGTATCCAGACCGTCGCGACCATGGCTGCGAGGACGTTGGCCGGGATGATCCAATGGCGCAGCAGGCGCGGGATCTCCGGATCGGAGGAGGAGACAACGGACTTGGTGTCGTGCATCAGGGGTGACGGCGGAAGCGCGAGGCGCCCGCCCTTCTATCGCCGAATCCGGCCGCGGCGTCAACCGTCCGGGCTTCCGGCGAACGACGGCTTTCCGCCGCCCCGTCCCGTGCGGCTGCGGCGGGGGTTCGATTGAGCGCCGGCCGCCGGGTTTCGCCCGAAACCGCTTTCAAGGAGGATATCAACCAGGGACTACGCCCCTCGCCGTGTCTTGCTGATAGGTCCGCCACTGTAGGGACGTTTGCCCTTTGCCTCCTCGAACAACATCAATTCTTGCTTCGTCTCGCCATGCGTCCGGCGGGGCCCTTTCGGAATGTTTCCCGGCACCCACATCTCCGTTGCACGGCGAACCGCCGCAATCTCCGGGGGGAACAGGTTGTTCAATTCACTCCGGAATTGATCCAGATAGCGGCGCTCCAATGCGAGATTGCCGGGAGACAGACGTTTGACGATGCCTTCGGTCGGGCCGATCTCCATGCCGATCCATCTCCGGCCGGCGATCTCGGCGACCACATAGGTAGTACCCGAACCCCCGAACGGATCGAGGACCACCTCTCCCTCCCGGCTGGCCATGCGGATTACCCGGTCAAGCAGTTTGATTGAGAGTTCATTCGAGCCGTTGCGCCGCTTGAACTTTGCGTGACGTACTGGAGGAATGTCATGCCAGACATCGCTGAGATTGATCCCTTTCGGGTTCATCTTATCCTTGTAGCCGCCGTAGTCCTTGATCTCGCCGAAACAGTGCCGGCAGGTTTCCATCGGAAGCCGGTCCGGGGTGAACGTCGCCGGCTTTTCGCCTTTGCACATGTATACGAGCGAATAGTGGCTCGGATAGAGCCGCCCTTGGATCGGCAGGCGATAGGAGATCTCGACCGCAATCAAGTGACGAAACATGAGCAGCGATCGGAGATGGGAACCGAGGGCGAAATTCCAACGCGGAAGATTGAAAAGAAAGAAGCTGCCGCCGGGTCTTAGAATCCGGGCGCATTCCGTGGTCCACTCACGGCACCAATCGAGATATTCATCTTCTGCGCGGCTGTCGTTCATCTTCGACGGATAATCCTTCCCGAGATTAAACGGCGGGTCGGCAAAGACCAGGTCAACACTCTCCGCAGGGAGCTTGGGAAGGAGCGCAAGGCAGTCACCTTGATAGAGATTCCCCAGCGTCGTTTGGAAAACGGGACGCGGGAAACCAACGGTGCCATCTAGCTGCTGGGCGAGGCTCATTAAGCAAGCGATCCGAAACGTAGTATGGCCGGTCGGAACGTCCAGCTTTACGATTAACCCGATTCCGATGGGAAACGGAGTTAAGCCGCTCAAGAATGGTTTCATTGCTCAGTTGACGGCTGGGGGATGGGAACCGGAGGTCCGCGCGACGTTGTCGGGCGAGCTGGGACCCGGAAAGATCGATGCGATCAAGCGGCTCCCAGACGGCAGGCTCATTGCCGCGGAATGGGAAACGGGAAACATATCAAGTTCGCATCGTGCGCTGAACAAGATGGTTGTGGGGATGCTGGCCGGCCGACTTGTCGCCGGATTCCTCGTGCTCCCTGAACGTCCACTCTACACGTTTTTGACAGACCGCATCGGAAACGTGCAGGAGCTTCGTCCGTATTTCCATTTGTGGCGGCAAATCCGCGTTTCGCACGGCGTCCTGTGCGTCCTCGGGATCGAGCACGATCGCGTATCGCGGCACGTGCAGCAGATACCCAAGGGTCTCGACGGCATGTCACTCGTCCGGCGCGGGAAAACACGCCGCGCGCGTCGTCAGCGTTGAAAGCCCGGCCGTTGCGGAGCGAGCCGAGATGGCTTGAGAGTCCTTGTAGGGGAAAGCGCAGTCAAACGCGCCCCCAGTCTTCTCCTCGACGATGGTGCGGACAGCCAGCCGGTTGGACGCCAAGGCTTATTTTGGTTTTTGACCATTATCTACAATAAGCCCCGGGCAATTATAGGGGGGCTCTGACATCGCTCCACCTGAATCAACCAGTCCGATCATTTCACCTCGGCGAGCAGCGGGACGAGCGTGGAAACGTCCATTTCACCGTTCGCGGCTGGCATCGGAGTTGTCAGGGCGGTGCGAAGGGCAGGGGGGAACAGCTCCACCCATGGCGGGCGGCGGCAGGCATCAGCGGCGGGCGGCACCGGCAGGCGGTGTTCCAGCGCGAGCGCGCAGCCGAGGGCATGCAGCGTCTCGCAGGCGGGCGGGGCGGCTTCCTCGGGCAGACCGGCAGCGAGCAATGCCTGGGCGGCCTTGAGCTTGCGCGCGGCGTGGGCGCGATGGGCGGCGGCGCGTTGCTGTTCCTCGGGCGAGAGAGCCGCGGCGGCTTCTGGCGCGGGATGCAGCCGGCGCGTTGCGGCGGTGGTCACCGCCACCAGTCCGCTTGCGGCCAGGGCCTCCAGCGCCGCCTGCGTGGCGCGGTCGAGCACGAGCAGGCGCGGGGCATCGGCCGGGGCGTGTTTCCAGGCGTCGGCATGCAGAGATTCGAGCCGCGGGCGCCAGAGTTCGGCTTCGCGTTCGAGCACGGCCACGAGCACGGGTGCGCCGTCGGGAGCGACCGGATAGCGTTCCTCGCATGCCACCAAGCGCTCCCCGGCCACGGCGGCGATGGCGCGGCAGAAACTGGCTGCGGGATCGACCGGCGGGGAGGGCTTGGCCCGGGGCACGGGGGTGAGGCCGGCCAGCATCACCTGTTCAAGGCGGGCGAGCAGCGCCTGCCTGCCGGTGCGCAACTTGATCTCGGAAAAGTCACCCAGGCGGTCGAGCACGCCGTCGGCCAGGCCGCGTTTGTCCGCGAGCGTTGCGAGCATGCGGTGCTCGATCGTGTCCTGCGCCACAAGGTTGAAGACAGTCACGGCGCGGACCTGGTGTTTGCGCCAGGCCCGGGCGATGCGCTGCTCCAGGCGCGCCGGGTTCCACGGCAGGTCGCAATTCACCACAACCGAGGCGGTTTGGAGATTGAGCCCGACGCCGCCGGAATCGGTGCTCAGGAAGACGCGGCAGGCGGGATCGGTCTTGAAGCGGTTGATCTCGACGCGGCGCCGCTGCTGCGGCACGGCGCCGGTGTGCCAGGCGCAATCGAGACCGAGGCGGCGGCAATTGTCGCGCGCCAGCTCCAGCATGCGCTCCCACTCGGAGAAAACGATGACCTTGACGTTGGGATTGTCGCGGCAATCGGCGAGGATCGGCTCCAGCTCGCGCAGCTTCGGGCAGGTCTTGTCCGCGTCGTCGAGAATATAATTGGTGTCGCAGATCATGCGCAGCATCGCGAGTTCGCGCATGAGCTTGTCCTGCTCGGCCGGCAAAAGAGGGCGGCGCCGGGCGCGTGCCGCGAGCTGCGAAACGATCTGCTCGTGGCTCGCGTAGCTCTCCCGTTGCGCATCCGAGAGCGGCACAAGGCGCACATGGTCGGTGCGGGCGGGCAGCTCCGTCTCGACCTCCAGCTTGCGCCGGCGGAGCATGAGCGGACGCAGGCGTTCGTGCAGGCGGTCGAGGTTGCGATAGCCGGCCGGGCGGCCCTTTTCGTCAAACGTGTAGAACTCGCGATTGAAGCGGAACAGCGGGCCGAAGACGGTCGGATCGAGAAAATCGACGATTGAGTACAGCTCGTCGATGCGGTTCTCAATGGGCGTGCCGGTGAGCACGAAAGCGTAGCGGCTGCGCAGGCGTTTCACCGCCTGGGCGGTCTTGGTCGTCCAGTTCTTGATCCGCTGGGCCTCGTCGAGGACCACGATGTCGGGCTGGAGGCGCGCGTTGAGGTCGAGCGCGTCAGCGACAATCTGCTCGTAGTTGCAGAGCGTGAAAAACGGCGCCCGGGCGGCGTCGTAACACGCGAGCCGCGGAACGCGTCCGCCGTACACGATCTGGAGGGAGAGCGCGGTAAACCGCCGGATCTGTTCCTCCCACTCGGTCTTGAGCGAGGCAGGGGTGACGACGAGTACGCGCCGCGCGCAACCGAGCCGGTGCAACAGCGCGCATGCGGCGATGGCCTGGATGGTCTTGCCGAGGCCCATTTCGTCGGCGAGCAGGGCGCGCTCGGTGAAGGCCAGGTGGAGCATGCCCTCGCGTTGATACGGGAAGAGCGGCACGAGCGTTTCGTGCGCGGGCCATTCGCCCGACTGAACCTTCGCTTCGTAGTCATGGCGCAGCGCACGCCGCTCGTCGGCCCGGCGGCGGGCCTCCAGCCAGGGCTCGACCTCGAGGGCGAGGCGGACCCCGCTCAACGGATGGCGCTGGAGGCGTTCGACGAATTCCTCCGGCGTGACGCCGGCCAGGCGGCCGGCGTTGTCGAACAGCGGCTGGAGGGCGAGCGGCAGGCGGTCGCGATTGCGCTCGACGGCGAGCGTGGCGCCATCGGGAGCCGGGGTGACATCCACCCAGGGCGAGCCCTCGCGCGTGCTGCGCTGCCATGCGGTGCGGCGGGCGCGTTGTGCGTGGGCGAGCACGGCTTCGACATGCTTGCACGTGCCGAGGCCGTTGATCCGGAAATCCACACAGGTGCAGGCGGCAAGCGGAGGGTTGCCGAGGGCGCGCAGCTCCACGGTGTAAACACGACCGCTGCGGGAGACGACTTCGTAGCGGCCGAAGACGCAGGGGCTGTCATCGAGGAACCGCACGCACGGCTGCTCGTCCATCGCCCGCTGCCGGCGCCGCAGGCGCTCATGCTCATCAGTCGTGCGCCAGTCGTGGGCGGGTGGAATCTCGGAAGCCTCTGGTAAGGTGTGTTCAGACGGCGGCATGGCGGCGTTATTGGGCGAGACCCGGAGTTTGTCGACCATCCGAACGCCGCTGGGGGCGCTTCCATGGTCCTGACGTATTGCTCTTTAGAGAAGGCGCGCCCGGCCGGCTCGTCCGGCCTCAGAACAGCTTCTCGTCCAGCAGCGCGAACAGCGTCTTTTCATCGATCCGCTCCTGCTTCATGCTGTCCCGCTCCCGCAGCGTGAAGGTTCCGTCGGCCAGGGTGTCGAAATCGATGGTGACGCACCAGGGAGTGCCGATCTCGTCCTGCCGGCGGTAACGGCGGCCGATTGCGCCGGACTGGTCGTAGAACACGACGTATTTGCGTTTGAGCCGGGCGTGGAGCTGCTCGGCCACGGCAACAAGCTCGGGTTTGTTCTTCACCAGCGGAAGCACGGCGACCTTCACGGGCGCCAGCCGCGGGCTGAGGCGGAGCACGGTGCGTTTTTCGAGCTTGCCCTTGTCGTCCGGCGCCTCGTCCTCGGCGTATCCGGCGCACAGCGCGGCGAGGAAGATGCGGTCGACGCCCACGGACGGCTCGACGACGTGGGGGATGTACCGCTGTTTTGCCGCCTCGTCGAAGTACTCCATCGACTTGCCGCTGAACTGCTGGTGCTGCTTGAGATCGAAGTCGCCGCGCGCGGCGAACCCCCACACTTCCTGCACGCCGAAGGGGAATTTGAACATGATGTCGACAGTGCCCTTGGAATAGTGCGAGAGCTTCTCCTTCGGATGAGCGTACTCGCTGAGCATCGCGCGCGGCACGCCGACGCTGTCGAGCCACGCGAGGCCGGCGTCGATCCAGTCGCGGTGGCATTTCTGCCAGTCGGCGTCGGGCGCGATGAAGTACTCGATCTCCATCTGCTCGAACTCGCGCGAGCGGAACGTAAAATTGCGCGGGTTGATCTCGTTGCGAAACGCCTTGCCGATCTGCGCGATCCCGAACGGCACCTTGACGCGGCCGGTGTCGATGACGTTCTTGAAATTGATGAAGATGCCCTGGGCGGTCTCCGGGCGCAGGTAGGCGACGGCCGAATCGTCCTGCAGCGCGCCGATGTACGTCTGAAACATCATGTTGAAACTCCGGGGCGGCGTGAGGCTGCCCGGCTCGCCAGTGGCGGGCGAGGGGATCAGCGGGATTTCCTCGGGAGTGGCATGGGTAAAGTCGCGGACCTCCAGCGGCAGCAGTCTTCCGCGGATCGCCTTCTTTCGTTTGAATGTCTCCGCCTTCTCCAGAAGTTCGGCATCGGTGCGATCGCTTTCGAGGGCAGCAACATAGCCGACAATTTGTTTTTCGCTGCGGCCAGATGCGCTGTCTTCGGTCTCGACGTTGACAGCAGCGAAAAACAGCTGGTCTGCCCGGTACCGTTGTTTGGAGACTTTGCAGTCGACGAGTGGATCGGTGAAATTGTCGACATGGCCGGAGGCCTTCCACGTTGTCGGGTGATGGATGATGGACGAGTCGAGGCCGACCATGTCGTCGCGGCGGTGGACGAAATCGCGCCACCATGCCGCCTTGATGTTGTTCTTCATCTCGACGCCGAGCGGGCCGTAGTCGAAGAATCCGTTGAGGCCGCCGTAGATGTCGGAGGACGGGAAGATGAAGCCGCGGCGCTTGCAGAGCGAAACGAGCGCATCCATGACGTTGGCGGAAGCGGGAGGCGTGGGCATAGGGGACAGGAGTTAGCCCGGCGGGCGGGCCGCGGTCAATTCCAGGCTTGGGGCGGCGGTTCGACGACGTCAGAATTCTCTTTCAGTCATTTTCGATTTGCCGCAGAGCTTGGGGACCCCCGGTTGCTTTCCACCGCTCTATGAAAACCCACCCCTCCAATCCCTGGGCAAAGACCGCGGTTGTGCTGGCTGCCTTGATTGTCCTGCCGTCCCTGGCCGCGCAGGATGTCGTCGTCGGCGAACCCGGCTGGTTCCAAACCGAAGGTGCGCCTGATCAGCCGCCGCAGACCAGGCAATGCCCGCACGTGGAGTATCCCGATGTGCTGCTCACGTCGGACGAGACCATTTACGTGATCGTGACCCGTTATCTTGATGCCGAGGGGCACGGGTCGATGAGGGAGGTGCACACAACCCATCCCTGGTTCAAGCGAGCGGTGGAGGAGGCTTTGGACGGATGGCAGATGACTCCCGCCAGGCGTGGCGGCAAGCCGGTGGCTTCGTGATTTTGGGTTCCTTTTATCTTCAATCCCCAATCGGCCTCGCCGGGCAAGCCCGACGCGAAGCCGCGCCTGCTCGCGGTGGCGCCGGTGATCATGCCGGAAGCGATGATGATCAAATTGCGGGGTGATGCCGTTGCCTGGGGCTCCGTCAGCCTCGATGCCGCGGGTGTGCCCCGGAAGGTGGCCATGGAGCCGGAATTTCCCGACAGGCTCCTGCCGTATGTTGAAGCCGCCCTGAAACAATGGCGCTTTTCTCCTGCGCGGCAGGGCGGCCAGCCAATTCCGGCCGACCTTCGCGTGGCCTTCCATTTCTTCTCCCCGATGGCGCCGATCCCGACAAAAATCATGCCCCCGCGAGTCTTGAAGCAGGTCCCGCCCCAATACCCCCGTGGCCTGGCAAAGAATGACATCACCGGTGATGTGCTGGTTGGGTTCAACGTCGACACCAAGGGTAATGTGGTGAATGCGATCGCACTTCGATCCACTGGTCCCGACTTCAACGAGCCGGCTATAAAGGCGGTCCTCCAATGGAAGTTCGAACCGGCCACGGTGGACGGCCGGCCGGTCAGCTCGCAATTGCGCGTGCCGGTGCGCTTCATGATCGACAGGCCGCGGACACAGGACGAGGTGACGGTGGTACCTCCCGGCCGCCGCGACCGGGAGCAGAGGCCCGAGGAAATACGATACGACGTCCCGCCCAGGCTTCGCGGGGTGGTCCCACCAGTTTATCCCTATGCCTTGCTGCGAGAGAGCACGAAGGGTAAGGCGACGGTGGCCTTTCAGGTCGGCCCGAATGGACATGTCGTGGCGCTGAAGGTCACTGAAGCCACTCACCCGGAATTTGGTCTCGCCCTTGCCGCGGCGGTCGAGAAGTACGAATTTGACCCGGCGCTGAAGGACGGCAGGCCGACGTCCACGGTGGTAAAGACCGAGCAGCGTTTCTCCCAGTCCGATCTGGTTTCTGACGAGGACACACTATTGCTCAATGCCGAGCAGAAGAACCCCGCATCCATTGTCGGCGCCAACAAACTCGACGCGCCGTTGCGACCGCTCACGGCACAGCCGCCGGTCTTTCCGGTGGTGCTGCGAGGCAAGATCACCGGCGGCCAGGCCCAAATCGAGGCGCTCGTGGACAATGACGGGCACGCCCGGTTGCCACGGATTGTCGAGGCGAGCGATCCGGCCTTTGGCTATGCCGCGGCACAGGCCTTGTCCCAATGGCTGTTCGAGCCCCCGAAATCCGGCGGCAGGCCCGCAGTGGTTCGCGTGATCGTGCCTTTCACATTTGAGACCAATCCGCCCGTCATGGGCACCGCAGTCGGCGAGCCCGCCGCGCGCGACGGCACCAAACGGAATCAGGAGGCTGCCCCGTGAACATGAAGCGGTGTTCCGCCCTGGCGGTGTTGCTGGGGTTTTTCTTCGCCGCCGCTCCGGCTGCGGAAACGAAGGCGGACCAGAAACCCGCGCCACTTCAGGCCGACATGGGGGCGCCAGAAGTGCTTTCATGGGTGCCTCCGGTTTTTCCCCAAGAGGCGGTCAACCGGAGACTCGAGGGCCGCGTGCAGGTGCGCCTCATCGTCGATGAAACCGGCGTGGTCACCAGGACACGGGTGACCCATTCTTCGAACAAGGTGTTTGAGGATGCCGCGCTCCAATCCGTGAGGCAGTGGAAGTTTGCGCCGGGGATCCAGGATGGCCGCAACGTCAGCAGATGCATGGATGTCGCGCTGCCCTTCCGGCAGGCGGACCTCAAACGCAGCCAGACCTCGTCCTTTCCGCCAGCCGAGGTGATCGAGTCGCTCGTGGAATCGCCCTGCACCCGGGCAAGCAGGATCACCGTCGGCGACCCCGACTATCCCGACTCGCTGCTCGCCCGGCACCTCCGGGGCGTGGTCATCGTGAGCTTTACGGTAAGCTCGGAGGGGCAGGTGAAGGCGCTGAAGATTCTGGGGGCCACGCATGCCGATTTTGTCCCTCCGGCCCTCGCGGCGGCGGCGAAATGGACTTTTCACCCCGCCCAGCAAGGCGATCTCGCGGTTGATGCGCCCTTCGATGGGTCGCTGGAGTTCGATGTGCTGGCGACGGCGGACCAGCGGGTCGACGTACTCGAGGCCAATGGCGTGACCTTGGCGAAGGATCAGGAGAGCATTCTCAATACAAAACCCCATCTGAAGATCCTCGCCGATCCGGTCTACCCCTACGACCTGCTGCTCGCGAAGACCGGGGGCGAGGCGGTGGCGGACATGGTGATTGGATCTGGCGGTCGGGTGGAATCCATCACGGTGCGCGAGGCGGCGCGGCCGGCGTTCGGCCAGGCGGTGACCGCGGCGCTGGAAGGATGGTTGTTTGAACCGGCATCGGGTGCCGATGGGACGCCGGTCGCGGCGAAGGCGAGCGTGCGGTGGCACTTTGGCCTCGAACCGGAGTCCGCGGTGTTCAATGCCACGGCGCGGCTGCTGGAACGCGTGCGGGCCAACGACACTGCCGACATGGGAGCCAGGGGACTCGATGGGCGGCTCAATCCCCGTTACCAGGTGCCGCCGCATTACCCGGCCCGGTTGTTGCGGGAGAAACCGTCTGGTGAGGCCACGATTCAATTCATCGTCGATCGCCGCGGACGCTGCCGGATGGCGCAGATTGTCTCGGCGACCCGGGAGGAGTTTGGATGGGCGGCGGCGACTGCTGTCGAACAATGGGTCTTCGATCCTCCGCGGCGGGGCGGCCAGCCCACCGATGTGCGGGTGAGCGTTCCGTTCCGTTTCTCGCCTCCAGAGTGAGACAACGGCGCGTTTTGCCGCCGCAAGATGCTGCTGCGCCCGCAGATTTCCCAACGCGGCATCCGCCGCTGTTCCGGCAGACTCGGAGCCCTGGGCGGGTCGAAGGGCAACCCAAGGTCAAGACGGCAAACCGCGCGCCGGCTTGGGGCGGCGGTTGACGCCCGGCGGGCGGGCGGGCAAGGTGGCGCGCATCGCCTTTCCCATGAAGCCCACTTTTTCCCAGAAGGAATACGAACGGTTGCTCGAACTCGCCCACCTCGGCATGTGGGTCGTCACCGGATACCAGGGGGAGGACACGGCCGCGGCCAGGCGTTATTTCGGCCTCGACCAGAAATTGCTGGAACTTGCCGGGCCGATGGGCTGCGGCGATCTTGTCGAACAGCGGCCCGACGGCACGCTGCAGCCCTCGCCCAAACTGGCCGAGGAAGAGCGGTTGCGCGAGATCCAGGGCGACTTCGCCAACGACGCTTTTTGGCACGAACTCGTGACGCGGCTCTCCGACCGCGATTATTCGACGGAGCAGGCCAAGCGCGCCCTGACGGAAACGCCCGGCGTGGAGCCTCCGCCCTCGCCGGAGGAGCGCGTCAAGCAGCTTGAGGAGATCTACTGGGACGAGTTTGAAAGGAACGATCTGGCCAACGTCATCGTGCTGCGGGGAGGCAACCGCGGTTAGTGCGCCGCGGATTCCGCCTTTTGCGCCGCCCGGCCGCCTCTTTCATTGAGCCGGGGGGCGCCCCGCCGCGTTTGCGGGAAAAACGCGGCGGGACGGGGGTGATCCCGCCCCGCCTCCGGCCGCAGCGTTCCGGCTGACGCAATGCGCCGTGCCCCACGGGGTTCCATCCCGCGCGGAAAACGCGATTGCGGGGGACCGGGCAAACCGCTGAATTGGGCGCCATCATGCGCATCAAGAACCTGCGAAGAATGGCGGCGGCAGGCTGGCTGGCGGGGTTGCTCGGCGGAGGGCTCGCGGGCGCTGCGGAGCCCGTGATCGACATCTGGCCCGAAGGAGTGCCCGGTTCTGCGGGCCGATGCCTCGGCGGAGCGGTACGCCAACGAACTCGTGAGCAACGTCCACCGGCCGACGCTGACCTGTTTCGCTGCGCCCGCCGCCAGGGCCACCGGGGCGGCGGTGATCATCTGCCCCGGCGGCGGCTACGGCATCCTCGCCTGGGACAAGGAGGGGATCGAGCCGGCGCGGTGGCTCAATTCGCTGGGGGTGGCCGCATTCGTGCTGAAGTATCGGATGGCTGAATACGGCCAGCCGGCGCCGCTGCGGGACGTCCTTCGCGCCGTCCGGCTGGTCCGGGAGCGCGCCGCGGAGTTCGGGATCAAGCCCGGCCGCATCGGCGTGATGGGATTCTCGGCGGGCGGGCACCTCGCGGCCTGCGCCGGCACGCTCTACAACGCGCCCGAGGGCCGCACCGGCGCGGCCCTCGATGCGGTGAGCGCGCGCCCCGACTTCCTCCTCCTGATCTATCCGGTCATCACGATGGGGGATCCGCACACCCACGCCGGGTCGCGCCGCAATCTCCTCGGCCCCGCGCCCGCGCCGGAGCTGGTCGAGCGCTACTCGACGGAGCTCCATGTGAACAAGAACACGCCGCCGGCGTTCCTGCTGACCACGTTCGAAGACGGCGTTGTGCCGGCGGAGAACAGCATCGCTTTTTTCGAGGCGATGCACCGCGTGGGCGCGCCGGCCGAACTGCACGTCTTCGAGAAGGGGAACCACGGCTTCGGGCTGCGTCCCGGGTCCGGCCCGGTCGACGGATGGACGAAGCTCGCTGCGCAATGGCTCCGCCTGCACGGCTGGGCGGCTCAGCAGGAGCCCTGAGCCCGCGGCGTGGCGCCGGCGAACTTGTCCTCCAGGATCGGGCCGGGGAAAGCCGGCGGACCGTTCCTGTTCAGGCGATATCCCTTCCGCTGAGCGCCTGGCTCATCCGGTCGTGGAGTTCGCGGACCGCCTCCGCCTTCGGATGGACCGTGCCGACGCCGATCGCCTCGACAAACCGGCAGGATGCGAAGCCGGCGGCTTTCACCTCGGAGTGGGTAAAGGGACAGGCGGAGTGGGTAAAGGGACAGGCGAAAACCGGAAGAGGCGTATTCTGATTGGGAGGGCTGACTGATGCTGCCGCGGATAGGCGTCGTCGAGGTCGTGGTGGCCGAGTCGGCGGACTTGCGCCGCCGGCCCGGTGGTTAAGCAACTCCGATACCGTTAGTATGGCACCAGGCGCAACGATGCGCCGCAATGCCGGGTCGCCAACGCTTGAGCGAGATTGCAGGCCTGCCGGAACCCGCAAGCCGCAGCTACCCGAATGCTTGCCGGCGCAGTCCGCGCAGCGTGGCGAGTTCACCCCAGTCGGCAACCGGAGGTAAAAGGCGGGCGACCGTGCGTTCGCGTAGGCCGGTGCGGGCGCGATATGCGGCGAGTTGCTCTTCAACAAACGCCCGGCTGCCCAACACCGCGCCATCGGTAAAATACCGGATCCGGCAACGCAGGATGGTGGCTAGTGGCAGGCGTCCCCCATCGGCCAGCACTTTTCGAAGCGCCCCCAGTGCGATAGTCTCCCCGTTTTCGCGGGCGGCGCTTCCAGTGTCGAACAGCCGCTGCCGGTATGCCGCATGAGCCGTCGGCCAGTCACTGAAGCCGACGATGTCGGTAAGACCGCGTTGCGCGTGGATCTGGCCGGCCACCGCCTCTGCATAACCGCAGAAGCGGTAGTCCTTCGGATCGACCGCAAGTCCGGCTCGTACGGCGTTCAAGTCGATGTATGCGGCTACCGCGGCCACTGCCTGACCGGTGGGTTCGAGCAGCACGGACTTGAACCGCTCTGCCCAAAGGGTACCGAAGCGGCGGTGGGTGCGGTTGAACCAGATGGAGAATCGCTGTTTCACCAGCTTCATGAACGGCGAGAGTTCTCCCATCAAAGCAAGCTGCCGCTGGCGCCAGTACCGGGCTTGCGGGCCATCGTCAGCCAATTGCTGCTGGATCACCTCCAAACGAGCCGCTTGGTAGCGCGTGGGCCGGGGATAGAGGAGCCGGTAGCGCCGCAGCAGTTCCTTGTCGCAGACCGGGGTTTTCTGCGGCACCCGCACCAAAACGTGAAAGTGATTGGAGAGGATCGCGTAGGTGAGAATCTGTACGCCGCAATACTCGGCCACCAGTTGGAGTTGACGCCGCAGGACCTCGCGGGCCGCCTCATCGAAAAGCCATTCCCCGTTCACCGACCGGCTGATGCAGTGATAGACCGCCGCTCCCAGCTCTGCCGGCACCTTGATGCGCGCCTGTCGCATGCCCTCCAATCCTATACCCAAGCTCCGGCCGTCAACCCACCTTTCTCCTCTTTCCCTTTCTGACCTGTCCCTATGCTGAGACTATGCCGAGAACCCTCTCTCTTTCTGACCTGTCCCCATGATAAGGACAATATGCCTCCCGGAAAAATGCGGCCCGAGAGCCCAATCCCTTGCTCAGTCGCGACTTCAGAAAATCAACGAAAACCATTCCGGATTAGTAACTTGGGCTAGATGAGAATATGGTGCCTGGCGGCCAGAAAATAGATCAGGAGCCCCACCACGACATCGTAGAGCACGAGCATGAGGCACGAACGGAGGAGGCTGAGCCTGGTGATGACGCACAGCAGGAGGACATTGATCACGAAGGCCACGACCACGAAGAGGTTTCCGATCTCCGACCGCAGGAAATAGTACAGCAACGCATTCACGAGTCCCAACGCGAGGGCGGCGAGAATGGACCGGCCCAACGACACGTCTTTCAACGAAGGGCTCAGGATCGCGGTGAGAATCCAAATGAGCAGGGCTGACGCGAGCACCGGCACCATCCAGAGAATAAGGATCATGGCGGGAGGAGTTCTGCTGACCGTTTGACCCCGGGGGCGCCGGGGCGGGCGCTCTGCCGGACGACTTCTCCGGCTCGACCGGCGGATGGAAACACGCGGGCCGCGGCGGTTCAACAGCGAAAACGGTGGAGGCTGGCGGCGGGGGGCCCGCCACGCTCAGGTGATATACCTTCCCCTGGGCGCCCGGCTACCGGAAGTCGTGCGAAGCCCCGGCGGGCAGGTCGTTGCAGCGGAGCGCGCGGATCTCCTCTGCCTGGATGTGGATCACGCCGTCGTGCAGCTGCAGCCGGCCTGTGATGATCAGCGCCGGCTCCTGCGTGATCACCAGCCGGCATCGTTCGAAGAGTTGCGGACACACGACCGCGTTCGCCACGCCCGTCTCGTCCTCCAGGCTCACGAACACGACTCCCTTGGCGGTGCCGGGGCGCTGGCGGCAGATCACACTGCCGCCGATGGTGACGCGCGAGCCGTCGCGGAGGCCGGCGAGATCTGCGGCGCGGAGCACGCCCGGGAGCGACGGCCGGAGCGCCTTCATCGGATGTTCGCCGACCGTCAGCGCCTGGGTGTGATAGTCGGCCGCGAGGCGATCGAGATGCGTCATGGCCTCGAGCGGTGAAAGTTCGGCGGCATTCTCGGCCACCATGCCGAAAAGGTCGTCCGTTGCGAACGCGCCCTCCACCTGCCAGAGCGCCGCGCGCCGGTGCCCGGCGAGGGCGTTCAGCGCCCCCGCAGCGGCCAGCGCCCGGCGCTCCTCCGGAGCGAAGCCGGTGCGCCGCAGAAAATCGTCCATCGACGCAAACGGCCGTTGCGCCCGCGCGGCCAGCATCGCCCGGACCGTTGTTTCGCGCAGGCCTCTCACCTGGTGCAGGCCGATCCGGAGGGCATCGTCCGCCTCGACCGTGGTCAGCCATTGCGAGGCGGCGACGCAGACCGGTTTCGCCCGGACGCCATGCCGCCGGGCGTCCTGGACAAGGGTGGCGACGCTGTAGAATCCCATGGGCTGGTTGTTGATGAGGCCGGCGTAGAACTCGGCGGGCCGGTGCACCTTCAGGTAGGAACTTGCATACGCGATCAGGGCAAAGCTGAGCGCATGGCTTTCGGGGAAACCGTAGAGCGCAAATGTCGCCAGCGCATGGAGGACCTCCTCGACGGCGGCGGGCGAAGCGCCGTTGCGCGCCATCGCGTCGCGCAGTTTCGCCTGCATGCGCTCCATGCGGTCGGACGAGCGCTTGAAGCCGATCGCGCGCCGCAATTCGTCGGCCTCGGCGGCGGAGAAACCGCCCAGCACCATCGCGATCTTCAGGATCTGCTCCTGGAACAGCGTGACGCCGAGGGTGCGTTCGAGGATCGGCCGCAGGCGTTCGTCGGGGTAGGTGACGGCCTGCCGGCCCGCGCGGCGCTCGAGATACGGGTGCACCGCATCGCCGTGGATGGGTCCCGGCCGGATGATGGCGACCTCGACCGCGAGGTCGTAGAACGTGCACGGCTTCATCCGCGGCAGGGTCGCCATCTGCGCCCGGGATTCGACCTGGAAGACGCCGATTGTGTCGGCCTTTTGCAGCAGCGCGAACGTCGCCGGATCATCCTTCGGGATGCGCGCCAGGTCCACCGGCCGGCCGCGCGCCTGGCAGATTTCCAACGAATCCTGCAGGGCCGCCATCATGCCCAGCCCGAGGAGGTCCACCTTGATGATCCCGAGGTCCTCGCAGTCGTCCTTGTCCCACTGTGCCACGACGCGCCCCGGCATCGTGGCGTTTTCGAGCGGCACGACGGAGTCGAGCTGGCCGCGGCAGATGATCATGCCGCCGCTGTGCTGGCCGAGGTGCCGGGGCAGCCCGCGCAGGCGCCGGGTGAGCGAAACGAGCGCGGGCAGCCGGGGATGCGTCGCCGGCAGCCCGGCCTGCTTCAATTGCTCGGCGAGTTCGATGGTCTGGGGAAAGTCGCCGTGCGCGTACAGGCTGGAGAATCGGTCCATGATGTTCTCCGGCAGGTTGAGCGTCTTGCCGAGCTCCCGCATGGTGCTGCGGCCGCGGTAGGTGATGACGTTGGCGGTCATCGCGGCGCCGCGAGGGGCGTAGCGGCGGTAGACCTCCTGGATGACCCGCTCGCGCCGGTCGCCGCTCGGGAGATCGAGATCGATGTCGGGCCAGGAGGACCGGCCCTCGCTGAGGAACCGTTCGAAGAGGAGGCGGCCGCCGACCGGGTCGATGGCCGTGATACCGAGCGCATAGCACACCGCGCTGTTGGCGGCCGAGCCGCGGCCCTGGACGAGGATGTCCTGCTCGCGGCAGAAATTGCAGATGTCCCAGACGACCAGGAAATATCCGGCGAAGCCAAGTTTGGCGATGAGCGCCAGCTCCCGGTCGAGTTGCGCGCGCACCGCCGGCGAAATGCCGCTGTAGCGCTGCTGCGCGCCGAACCAGGTGAGCTTCCGCAGGAACGTGTCCATCGTTTCCCCCGGCGGCACTGGAAACGACGGAAATTCGTAACCGAGGTTCTCCAGCCCGAACTCGATCTGCCCGGCAAAGCGGGCGGTGTTTGCGACCGCTTCGGGGAGATCGGCGAACAGGTCCGCCATGGCCGCGGCGGACTTGAGATACCGCTCGCCGTTGGGCGAAAGCAGCGTGCCCGCGGAATCCAGATGCGTGTGGTGGCGGACGCAGGTGAAGATATCGAGGATCTCGCGGCCGGCGGGGTTGGCGTACAGGACGCCGTTGGTCGCGACGAGCGGCAGGCCGCGGGCGGCGGCGAGTTCCGCCCGCATCCGGTTCTCGCGTTCCTCGCCGCGGACGAAGTGCCGCTGGATCTCGATGCCCAGCCGTTCGGGGCCGAAGATCGCCAGGAGGCGCCGCAGCGCCGCATCAGCGCCTTCCGCCCCGGCGCTCCGCCATGCCCGGGATACGGGCCCCTCCTCGTCGCCGGTCAGCGCGAGGAGGCCGGCCGAGGTTTCAGCCAGCTCCTGCCATTGCACGCGGTTTTCGCCTTTCGGCGCCCGCAGCTTGGCTGTCGTGATCAGCCGGCAAAGCGCCCGATAACCGTCCCGGTTCGCCACGAGCAGCGGCACCACCGAGCCGTCTTCCATCGTGAGCTCCACGCCCACGATGGCGCGCAGGCCGGCCTCGCGCCCGGAGGAGTGGAGGCGGACCGAGCCGTAGAAACCGTCGCGGTCGCACAACGCGAGCGCGCCGATCCCCAGGCGGGCGGCCTCGCGCGCGAGCTCCTCGGGAGAAGAGCCTCCCCGCAAAAAGCTGAACGCGCTCCGGCCGTGCAGTTCGACGTAGGTCATGGGCAGAGAAAGCGGAAACCTGAAAGGCTGAAAGCTGAAATAGGGCGCCGATCCATCTTATAGGAGCTCCAGGAAAGCGCCGAATGTGGACCAAGGTTTCCCAGTTTCCCGATTTCAGCATTTCGCGATTTGCCTGGAGCGTTTAATCATACATCCCCTCCACCCACCATTGTTCTGCGCGAAGGCTCAGCCGGAACAGGCCGCCGCGCGCCAGTTCGACGTCCCATTCTTCGCCGGCCCAACACCCCGGACCCCACCATCCGCCGGAACAGCGCCAGGGCCCGCGGCGCCGCGCCACGTCGCCGCCGGCAATACGGGATTGAACAAACGCCGGTCCGTGAAGACCGATGGAGACCTCCGCTTCCACCGGCGGGCGGAAACGCCGGAGCGGGAGTCCGCACGGCGGCAGGACGGGCGGCGGTGGCGGCGGGCCGATGACGTTGGCCGGCTTTCCCAGAGAAAATGCGTCGGGCCGGTGCGTCGGCTCCAGTTCCGGGGTGCCCACCCGGTCGCGGCCGACGACGGCTTCCACGCGGGCCAGGGTTTCCGCAAAGCCGTGCGGATCGCGCAGCCCGGTGTCGAAAAGTCCGTGCTGCCGCACGAGCGGGCGCGCCGGGGCGATCGCCAGGCGCACCTCCTTGACGGGCGCTTCCGTGCGGAGCGTTTCCAGGTGGGTCTGCAGCGCGCGGAACAGGATGTCGGGGCTCGCGGTGGGCTCGGGCAGCCGGAAGCCGCGCCGGTGGGCGGTTGCGTCCGCCAGGTGGAGTTCAAGCGTGAGTTCGGCTGCCACGAGGCTGGCATTGGCGAGTTGCAGCGCGAGGCGGTCCGCAAACCGGCGAAGGATGAAAAGCAGCGGCTGCAGGGTTTCGACCTCGTGCTCCAGCTCCATGGCGGCGGCGAAGGTCGCCGCGGGCGGGCAGGGTTCAATCGGCCGGTCAATCCCCCCGGCGGCGCGTTCCCAAAGGTTGATGCCTCGCCGGCCGAGCCGGCGCCCGACCTCGGGCTTCGGCAACGCAATCAATGCGCCGAGCGTGCGAATGCCCCAGCCATTGAGAATGGCGGCGAGGTCGGGCGGAGGATCGGCCAGGGCGAGCGGCAGCGGGAGGAGAAAGTCGCGCTCGTCCTGCACCTCGATGACGGGCCGGGCTTGCCCGGCCTCTTGGAGATGCGACGCCCTTGTCGCGTTTCCCAGGGGTGCACGCGACGAGGGCGTCGCGTCTCCAGCGGCAGTTTGCAAAACAGGGCCGGTCTTGGCGATCTGCAGGGGCGCGATCTTGCCTGCCGGGCCGTAGCTTGGCGAAGGCCGGTCGAACGGGCAAGCCTGCGCCCCTCCGTCAATCTGCAGCTGCGCCGCGCGCGCGGCCATGAGCGCGAGGAGGGGCGTCCGGCCGATGCCCGCGGTGGCTTCGAGTCCCAGGCGCCGCAACTGCTCCACGGCGGCGCGGCCGTGCGGAAGGCGAGCGGCCGCGGCTTTCCCCGCCAGATCGACGGTGCAGATGCCCACGGCCGTGCGTTCCACCCGGGGAGATATCGACCCGGCGGCCGCGAGGAGCGCGGCCCCGGCGTCCTTTTCGGCGGCTCCGGAACGCGGCAGCAGGACGAGGTCCGCGCAGCGCGCCACCGCCTGCGTGGCGGTCAGGCCGGGCGTCACGCCGGCGGCCCGGGCGCGCGCATCGGCTTGCACGACCACGGCCTTTGGGGCGCGGTCGTCAAGCAGGGCGAGGGGCTTGCCGCCAAGGTCCGTCCGCGTGCGGATGACCGCTTGTAGTGAGAAATTGGGGACATGGAGAACGGCGCAGCTCACGCAATCCTCCTTTCCTGATCCTGGAGCAAGCGGGCGAGTGACGAGTGACAAGTGACGAGCGCAAAATCAGATGGTGCTGCGCCCGGCAACGCCTGGTCCGCGCCGGGACAAGAGCGGCCGGTGGCACTCGACCCTCGACCCTCGGACCCTGGACTGGAGCGCTCTGGCCCTTGCATCCGGCGGCGCTGCACCTCGACCGGCAGGCGGAAGGCGAGCCCGGCCTGCTCCCCGGCCAGATCGTCGAGCGGCCGGGAACCGGCGAGGGCAATCCGCAACCGGGCGCTGCCCACGAGCCCGGGCGGCGCCTGACTGCCATTTCCGATCTCCGATTTGCGGCTTTCGATTCCGCCCGCCGTTTCCCGGTTTCCCGGCTGCCCCGTTTCCCGATTTCCCGATTTCCCGGTTTCCCGATTTTCCGGAGTGAACACCACCATTGCCATGTCGGTGCGTTCCATGGCGCGCTGCAGGCGGTACCAGGCGGTCGCGGGCACCCCGCGCAATGCGCGCCACCCGGCACCGCGGAGATCCAGCATAAGGAGGCCGAGATTGGCGTCCCGCACCAGGATGTCGGCGGCGGACATCGCCTCATCCAGGGTGCGGCAGCGAACCCAGAGCAGGTGTTGGAGCAGGGGCGGCTCATGCGACCGGGGGTCGAAGGCGTCGAACGCGTCCACGAGGGCCGCGCGCATCCGCCGCGCCCGTGTCGCCGCAAGCAGGCTGGAGACCAGCAGTTGTCCGCCGGCGCTGGGCGCCCGCACGACGGCCTCGGTGATGCCCCCGAGCGGCAGTCCGCCGTCCCCCGCCTCATCGATCGCCGCCACCCCGGTGGGCAGGACGGCAGCCGGCCGCGGCGGGGCCTGGGGAAAGCGTTCGGCCAGCAGGCGCCGGAGCGCCGCGAGACTTTCGGGGGAACCACGCATGGCGGTGGCGCAGGAACGGACGGGAATCATTCAATCGACGCGGGATGGCGCCTCGTGGCGGGCCAATTTCTGATCAAACCGCAGCCGGCGACGAGGGCGTCGCCGCTCCAGAATGAGTTGGCCGGGGCGATGGAGACGCGACGCCCCCGTCGCGTGATGGCGCGGCGCCCTCCACAAAGCCGTTTGGACCGGACGCAAGCCCCCTCGACTCCGCCCGGGGCCTTGAGCCTGTCGAAACAGGTCCGGCCCTGCGTTCGATCCCGTCGGGCCGCCGCTTGTCGGCGGACCGTTCATCGGTGAACCCGGACGTGGCCGGCGTAGACGCCCTGGATGAGCAGTTCCTCCGTCGCGACAATCGGCCGGTATTTTGGATTCTCGGGCATCAGCACGGGCCTGCCCCGGTTGATCACGAGCCGTTTCAGCGTGGCTTCGCCGTCGACGAGCGCGCCCACGATGTCGCGGTGCTTCGGAGGCCGGCAGACCATGACCACGAGGTCGCCGTCCTCGATTCCGGCGCCCTCCATCGAGTCGCCGCGCACCCGCAGGCTGTAGACCTCCTCGCGCGGCCGCAGATTGAACAGCGCCGGGTCGATGGTGAGATGCCCGTCGGCCATCTGCTCGTTGGCGGAAGGCGGGCCGGCCGGGATGGTGCCGAAGATCGGGATGTCGAGGACCGGATGCGCGTGGGGCAGCACGAGCCCGCGCGCCATGCCCGGGCGCCGGACGAGCGCGCCCTTCCTTTCCAGGGCGGCCAGATGGCAGTCGACCGCGTTGACGCTGGCGAAACCGAAATGGGCCTGGATCTCGCGCTGCGACGGGATGACTCCGTGCTCGCGCTGGTGCGTTTGCACGTACCGGAGAATCTCCTGCTGGCGCCTTGTAAGCATAACTGGACATTTGACCAGTAGTCGCGATTTTGCAAGAGGAAACACGGCCGGCCACGGTTGCCGCATCAAAGAATGGGCGACAAGAAGGCAATAATCAGCTCGTGATCCGATGTTGAGTTATTTCCGCGTTCCCGCGAATCTCGTGAACGGAGGATCCCAAGACACCCAACACAGAGAAGAACGAACCTCCCTGGCAATGCTCGTGCCGCGCCCGCGGTGCCCGTTCTCGCCCCGGAACATGTCGACCAAGTTTTTCACCAACGAGGAAGGCCGCACCCTTATCGAGAAAATCGAAGGGATCTTTGAGCATAAAAACATCCACTTCCTGGACATCCTGGTCGGATATTTCCGCGCCTCGGGGTATTTTCGTATCCGCCCGTTCATTCAGCGCTCGGGGAAGATCCGTATCCTTGTCGGTATCAACATCGACCGGCTGGTTCAGGAGGCTTGGGACAAGGGTCTGCAGTTCGGCGCGAACCCGGTTGCCAGCCGGGCGGAGTTTCTCACGGAACTCCAACAGAACATACAGAAATCGGCCTACGACCGGACCGTGGAGGATGGCATGGTTGGCCTCGTGACCGATATCGCCTCGGGCAAGGTCGAGATCCGCATCCACCCGTCGCAGACGATCCACGCCAAGGTCTACATCTTCCGCGAAGAGATAAAGCACCCGCACGGCTACGGCGCCGTCATTACCGGCTCGTCCAACCTCACCGATGCCGGTCTTGAGCGGAACATCGAGTTCAACGTCGAGCTGCGTGACGATTCCGACATCGATTTCGCCACGGAGACGTTCGACAGGCTCTGGGCGGAGGGCATCCCGATCGGCCCCGAGCATGTGCAGGAGGTGAAGCGGCAGACGTTCCTCAACGACTCATTCACCCCGCACGAACTTTTCATCAAATTCCTCGCCGAATATTTCGGTACTTCTATTCAGTACGATCCCAGCGTTCTCGAAGACCTGCCGTCAGACTACAAGAGACTCTCCTACCAGGCCGATGCCGTCAGCGACGGCTATGCCAAGCTGCAGCGCCACGGAGGGTTCTTCCTCTCCGATGTCGTCGGGCTCGGAAAGACGTTGGTGGCGACGCTCATCGCCAAGCGCTTTTACTACACCAACGGCTATGTCACCGGCCATCACTCCTCGACGCTGTTCGTCGTTCCTCCCGCGCTCGTTGAGAACTGGGAGGACACTATCCGCCGGATCGATCTCAAGAACACACGAATCGTCACCAACGGCAGTCTGCACAAAATCCGTCACCCGGAGGATTTCGACCTGATCGTGGTGGACGAGGCGCACAAGTTCCGCACCGACACCGCCGAGATGTACCAGGAACTCCAGCGCATCTGCAAGGCGCCGACCCGCCGGCGCGACGAACTGGGCCGCCAGTGCGAAAAGAGGGTCATCCTTGTCTCCGCCACCCCGCTTAACAACCGGCCGGGCGACATCGCCAACCTCGTTTATCTTTTCCAGGACAGCAAGGACTCCACCCTTGAGGTCTCTAATCTCCAGCGCTTCTTTGCGCCGCTCATCAAGGAATACGACCGCCTCAAGCGCGAGCCCGATGCGGCCGCCGTACGCGAGGGCGTTCGCGCCATCTACGACCTCATCCGCACCAAGGTCGTTCAGCCGCTCATCGTCCGCCGCACGCGGCAGGATCTGCTCGCCCATCCGCCCTATGCGAACGACCTCGTCGCCCAGGGCATCGTCTTTCCCGTCGTCCAGCCCCCGCAGAAGATCCTTTACCAGCTTCCGCCGGAACTCGATGCGCTCTACGACCGGACAATCCGGCTCCTCATCCACCCGACCGCCGGCCTGACCTACAACCGGTATCGCGCCATCGCGTACCTGAAGCCCGAGAAACGAAAGCTCTACCAGCACGCCGAGCGCATTTCAGCCCAGCTCGCCGTCATCATGAAGACGCTGCTCGTCAAACGCCTCGACAGCAGCTTTTACGCGTTCCGGAGGTCCCTCGGCCGTTTCGGCACCGCCACCCGGCAGATGGTCGGCATGTTCGAGAAAGGCCGCGTCTACATCGCACCCAATCTCCCGGTCACCGAATACCTCGCCGACGACAGGGAGGACGACCTGATCAAGCTCATCGCCGAGGAGTCTGAGACCGACCCGACCATCCAGATCTGCGAGCCGGGCGATTTCGAACCCGGGTTTGTCGAGGGCCTCCGCCGCGACGCCGGAATTCTCGACGACCTTGTCGCCGCCTGGGATGCAATCACCGCCGACCCCAAGCTCGATGAATTCATCGCCTGCCTCAAACGCCAGCTTTTCGACAAGAAACTCAACCCGGCCCGCAAGCTTGTGGTCTTTTCCGAGTCCGCCGAGACGACTGACTACCTTTCCCGCGCCCTCGCCAATGCCGGCTTCGACCGCATGCTCGCCGTCACGAGCGACAATCGCACCGAGGCACTCCCGGTCGTGAAGGCCAACTACGACGCCAGCGTCCCGGTCAAGGAGCAGCAGAACCGTTACGACATCCTCATCTCCACCGAGGTGCTCGCCGAGGGCATCAATCTCCATCGGGCCAACGTCGTCGTCAATTACGACACCCCGTGGAACTCCACGCGCCTCATGCAGCGGATTGGCAGGCTTAACCGCATTGGTTCGCCTCACGCCGCCATCCACGTCTTCAACTTCTTCCCCACCGTCCAGGTCAACGACGACATCGAGCTCGAGAAAAAGGCCAAGATGAAGCTCCATGCCTTCCACGTCGCGCTGGGCGAGGACAGCCAGATCTATTCGGATGAGGAGGACCCTGAGACCTTCGGCCTGTTCGAGAAAACCATCCAGGAAGAGGTGGATGAACGCCTTGCCCTGCTCATGGAATTGCGCGCCTTCAAGGCGGCCAACGAGGACCGGTACAAACAGATCAAGAACCTCCCGCAACGCGCCCGCGCTGGCCGCACCCACGCCGAATTCGCACAGACCACGCTTGTCTTCATCCGCAGCCACCGGCGCGACGCCTTTGTCCACCTGCGGGCTGACGGCGAACACGACGAGCTGAGCTTCATCGAGGCCGCCCGACGCTTCCGGGCCGACCCGGACGAAAAGCCGGTTCCGCTCCATGGGAAACACCACGAGCAGGTGCAGGCGGCCATCGGCCTTTTTCACGAGATGCTTCAGGAGGACCTCGCCCGCGAGCAAAAGGTCGATCCCAAGGCAGGTCCCAACGAGAAGAAGGCCATGCAACTCCTCTCGGCACTTCGGGAGATGCCCGTGTCCTCCGAAAAAGAGCGGGCTTTGCTCGATGCCGCCCAACGCGCCATCCGCGTGGGTAAATACCAGCAGCTTCACCGGGACATCAACAAGCTCCAGAAGGCCGTGAAAGCGACCCCGGTGGTTCCTGCCCTCATGCTGGAGCGCGTCTTGGCCATCCTCGACAAACACCACATCACCGCCGCTGAGGAGGAACCAGCCGCCCCGCCCGACAACCAGCCGGCAATGCCCCCCAGCCAGAGTCTGCCGGAGATCATTATTTCCGAGTCGTTCGTTTGACTCTTCTGCCATGCCTTTCACTCCGCGTTTCACCTATACCGATGGCATCGTTCGCGACTTGCTGACGATCGAGCGTGCTCGTGCGGTCGTGGAAGTCCTCCCGGTTCCTCCGGATCGGGCGCTTGCCATGCGCCAGGCCGCCCGCCAGCGCGCCACCGCAAGTTCCACCGCGATCGAGGGCAACAACCTCCGGTCCGCCGCATTGTTGCGGGCCGTCGCCCAGAAGGACCGCAGCCCAAGCGAAATGGGACAGGAGGTCCGCAACTACTGGCGCGCCTTGGAATGGATTGAGGAGCGTGTCGAAGCGAGGGCTGCGCTTGACATCGATTTCATTCAAGAACTCCACCGCATTATCATCGTGCGCGGTCGTGGACGGCGCGGGCTGCGCAGCGAATGGCGCGCGGTTCCCTGCCCGGTGGTAAACACCCTCACGCGTGAAATCGAGTATGCCCCGCCGCGCTGGGAGGATATTCCCGGATTGATGGAGGATCTCACCGTTTGGTTGGCGTCGCCGGTAGCCGCCAGCCTTCCCGCGCCGGTCCGCGCCGCCATTCTGGCTCACCGCTTCGTGAGCATTCATCCGTTCAATGACGGGAACGGCCGCACCACCCGCGCCTTGGCCACCGCCGAACTCTGGCGCTCTGGCTACGATCTGCGCGGATTCCTTTCTGTGGAAGAGCACTTTGCCGCGGACCGTGAAGCCTACTACCGGAACATCCAGATGGGGCTTCCGGTAGATTTTTACGCGGGACGCAGCGACCCCGACCACACACCTTGGATTGCCTACGTGCTCGGCGTCATGGCCGTCGCCGCCGAAGCCGTGCGGTGCCAGGCTGAAAACCTCCACTCGACCACCCATCCCCAGACGCCAGTTTGGGCGAATCTTGCCCGCCGCCAACAACAGCTGCTGACCCGCTTGCTTACACGTGGGCTTGCCGAGTCGTCACCGGCTGTCGGTTTCGACGCGGGCGACTTGGAAGACTGGTACGGTATCTCGCGCAATACTGCCCACGAGTGGCTTGATGAATGGCAGACGGCGTCCTTCGTTGCTCCAGCCAACCCCGCGGCGAAACGTGTGCGTCAATGGGTGCTCGCCGCGCCATGGCACGAGCTCGTGGTTCGTTCCATTACCGAGGTTCTCCGCCAGCGCGGCCCGCAAGATAAGCCAACCGATAAGCCAACCAAAAACCCCGGCTAAGCCCGAATTCGGCTAAGAAACTCCGAAATAGGCCAACCGCCTGAACCCAGATAAGGACGAATAGCGAAGGACTTTCACGTTCTTCCGCCCAAACCGGCATCACCGCCATCGCCGCAAGATCGGCTTCCACCAAGGTAACCGCTGATTCAATCCTCCTTCCGCGTTTCGCACTCCTTCTTTCAGCGCTTCAGCCTTTTTCCCAATGCCCGCCGCGCCCGCCGATCTCCGCGATCTCCTCCGACTGCCGTACCGGCGCGACACGTGGGCCGGCCCCCATGGCCTTCTGCGCCAACTATTTCCGCAGACGGATGTGTTCACTGCCCCGCACGCGGTCGATTGTTCCGGCGACGTCGCCCGGCGCCTCCTTCAGCTCGGCGCGGTCACCCTGGCCGACGGCAAACGGCTCGGCGTTTTCGAAGTCGAACTGGCCAGCACGAGCACCCAGATCGTCCGCAACCGCGTGGGCCTGCGGGAACTCGCCCGCCGGCTCATCGACGAGGCCACCATCCACGGCGCGCTGGCTTTCTACTTCCATCCCGAGGTCGGCGAATATCGTTTCAGCTTCATCTCCCGCCAGTCGCGTCTGGATGCCGACGGCTCCGTCTCCGCCAGCGAGACCCACCCGAAGCGCTTCACTTACGTACTCGGTCCAGGTGAGATGTGCCGCACCGCCGCCGAGCGATTCGACCGGCTTCGCGCCGCCGGCGCCGCCGCGAAAATCGACGATCTCGTCGAAGCGTTCAAGGTCGCCCCGCTCTTCAAGGAATTCTACCGCGAATACGGCGAGGTCTTTGCCCAGGTCGAGACCCTCATCCGTCCGTCGATGGGCGATCCGGAAGCGCTCCGCCTCTTCGCCCAGCGGCTTTTCAACCGGCTGCTCTTCATCGTATTTCTCCAGCGCAAGGGCTGGCTTCGCTTCGGCGGGCGCACTGACTACCTTACCGCGCTTTGGGACGACTACCATCGGAAGAAGCCTGCCAGCTCGCTGCCGCCGAATTTCTACGTCGAACGTCTTCAGCTGCTCTTTTTCAGCGCCCTCAACAACTCTGACGAACGCAACATCATCGGCATCAACCGGGGTGGTTTTCTCGGCATACTAGTTGGCCAGGTGCCCTATCTGAACGGCGGTCTTTTCGAAAAGGACGCGGCTGATGAGCCCGCCGGCCTCCTCGTACCCGACGAAGCCATCGCCGCAATCCTCGATCCCCAGTCGGGGCTTTTCTCCCGCTACAACTTCACCGTGGCGGAGAGCACGCCGCTCGAAATCGAGGTGGCCGTCGATCCCGAGATGCTGGGAAAGGTCTTCGAGGAGCTCGTCACCGGGCGCCACGAGCAGGGTAGCTACTACACGCCCAAGCCCATCGTCTCCTTCATGGGACGCGCGGCCCTGGAGGAGTATCTTGCCGACCGTTGCCCGCATGAGTCGCGCGCCGCGCTGGAGTCCTTCGTCCACGATCACCAGCCCGGCTCGCTGCGCGACGCCGAAACCGTGCTCGCGGCCCTCCGCAGTGTCACCATTTGCGATCCGGCCTGCGGCTCCGGAGCCTACCTGCTCGGCATGCTTCACGAGCTGCTCGACCTGCGCACAGTCCTTTTCAACGCGGTGCAGAAGCTCGACGCACCCACCGCCCACGAACGCAAGCTGGAGATCATCGAGCGCAATCTCTACGGCGTCGATCTCGACCCATTCGCCGTCAACATCGCCCGCCTGCGCCTCTGGCTCTCGCTCGCGGTCGAATTCGAGGGACAGACCCCGCCTCCGCTGCCCAACCTGGATTTCAAGATCGAGCGCGGCGACGCACTTGCCGGCCCGGCGCCGGCCACGCTCCTCAACGAGACCAGCGCCCTCCGAGACCAGGTAATCACGGAGTTCCGGATGAAGAAAGCGGCCTTTCTCCGCGCCCACGACGAGGAAAAGAGAATCCTTCGTGCCGAGATCGACCGCCTGCGTGGCGACCTCCGCACATGGCTCCACTCCGATGCTCCCGCCGATGCCTTCGACTGGGCCATCGAATTCGCCGAGGTGTTTTTGCCCACTCCGGCTCCCGCCAGTATTTCCGGCGGCCTCAATCTCGGCGATGAACTCGCCGCTCCCGCGGCGCTTGGCGGTTTCGACATCGTCGTCGCGAATCCGCCCTACGTCCGGATGGAGCTGATCAAGCCGCAGAAGCCCGTCCTGCGCCGGCGCTTCCCGTACGTCCATGCAGAGCGGGCCGACCTCTACATCTATTTCTACGCCCGGGCTCACGAGCTGCTCCGGCCGGGCGGAGTCGCGGCGTTTATCTCCTCCAACAAATGGCTCCGTGCCGGCTACGGTGAAGCCCTCCGCCGGCATCTCCTCGATGATCAGGCCTTCCGGCTCGTAATGGATTTCGGCGAGCTTCCTGTCTTCGAATCCGCCGCCACCGACGCTGCGGTCTTTCTCTGGCAGAAACAACCCCGCGCTGATGCCGTCACACGCTGGGCCATGGTGAAAGATCTCGACCGCTGCTACGCCGGAGGCGTCCGTGATCACTTCCGCAGTCTCTGCGTGGAGGTACCCGCCGCCCAGTTCGGCGCCGGTAAACCGCGCCTCGCCACCGCCGCCGCAGCCGATCTACGCGCCCGGATGGAGCGCAGCGGACTGCGGCTTGTTGAAGTCTTGCGCGGCCAAGTCTGCCGCGGCGTTGTCACCGGCCTGAACGAAGCTTTCGTCATCGACCAATCCACTCGCGACCGCCTGATTGCCGAGACTCCTGCCGCCGAAGAGATCATCAAACCCCTGCTCGCGGGCAACGATGTGCGGCGCTACGAGCTTCATTATCGACATTCCTTCCTGATCTACACTTTCCACGGCGTGGACATCCGCCGTTACCCATCGGTCGAGAAACACCTGCGTCCATTCCGTTCGTTTAAGAACGACAAAGGCGAAACCGTCGGACTTGAACACCGTGCCACCGAGCAAGAATGGTATGAACTCCAGCAGCCGCAGATGGCGTACCGGGAGTGGTTCGACGGCACGAAGCTTGTTTACCCCGAGATTGGGAAGGAGGCGCGATTCGTGATGGAAGACGATGGCCGCCATCTGAACAACAAATGTTTCTTCCTCCCATCGTCCGACTATTTCCTGCTTGGCGTGCTCAACTCGGCCTCCGTGTTCGATTACCTGAAAGAGGTTTGTGCTCTTCTTGGCGACAAAGATGCTGGTGGCCGCCTCGAATACCGCGCCCAATACCTCGAAACGCTCCCCATCCCCGACGCCCCGGCGGCGGAGCGGACGGCGGTAGGGAGGCTGGCGGAGCAGACGCAGGCCCTGCATGGCAAGCGGCGGGCGCGGGTGGAGCGGTTTCTCCGCGACCTGGGACTCGACCCGGCGCAGAGCAACAGCCGCAACCCGCTGGAAACGCCCTGGGCCATCGGCGAAGCCGAGTTCGGCAAGCGCGCCAAGCTCCAGCCCGTCGCCCTTTTCCGCGCCGCCCGCGACGAAACCGCCGCCCTTACCGAAGAGACCGCCAAGCTCGAAGCCGAGATCGACGCCCGCGTCGCCGCCCTCTACGGCCTTGGTTCCCTCGAATCAGTCTGCATCATCGAAGGTAGGGAATGATAGTGAGTGACCTTCTTTTTGAGCTTTCCCTTCGCAAACCGTAAGCCGGCAGTTAATCTGAACCTAAACGATGATCTCCTTTCCTGAGCGGTTGCCCTTGCGGATACCGCTTGGAGGAGGATCTCCGGGAATCGATGACCATCCCCAGCGTTTATCGCGTGGCAATGGACAGTCTCGAAGCCGAACAGGCATTGTTGAACAAGCTCGGTTCGCGCGGCTGGAGCCGCATCCATTTTTCCCGCAACCACTATAGCCAGCCATGGGGCGGACATCAGGGCGCACCGGTACGTCAACTGCATAAGTCAGGCTGACGCGGCGCCTCGCCGGATCACGGCTCGATCGCGAAGGCGCGGTAGCTGTGGGGCGCGAGCGACACCTCGAAGATGGTGCGGGGCTCCGCGGGCGGCTCCCATTCGCTCTTCGGCGGGGCGGGCGGCTGGCCGGTGATGATTTCGCCGGAGATCAGGTCGCGAAGCTTCTGGCCGGGTCCGAGCGCGCCGATCTTCACCCTGGCGCCTTCCGGCAGGAACGATTCGACGATGATCGTATGGTTGTCATAGGCGAACAGCGCAACCTGGCCCGGCCCGTCCAGCCTGACAGGGAAACCCTGCATCACGACATCCTTGATCGCGCCCGTGACGGCGGGCGGAAGCCGGTATAGATGGTGCAGATTGTCGGGCAGGGCCCAGACGTAAAAATGGCCGTGGTTGCCGTAGCGATCCATCAGCAGGATGGGGTAGCCCGAGTGGTCGGAGATCGCGTTGACCAGGGCCCAGGCATCGTTCGTGAGGAACCCGATCTGGGGGAAAAGAATCGGAGGAGCCCCGGTGGTGCGGTTGTCGAGCGCATCGCGGTCCCCGGATTCGAAGCCGGTGGAGTAACCGTCCGCCAGGACGCGGCGGCTGCTGGTCCGGAGTTCGACGATGTCCTCGATGCCGCTGCTTTGCAGTGCCTCGTAAAGGCCGGCGGTGACGATGACTGTTTTGCCCGCGACGAGCTGCTTCTTGATGCGGTCGACGATGCCGGGATCGGCCTTGGCCTCCTCGGTCAGCAGCACGACAGGCGCCTCCTCGGGAAACGTGGCCCGCAGATCGATTGGAATGCCCATCATGCCGAAATAGTTGTGCGCGAAATCCTCGCCGAGGGCGTGCGGCGGCCGGTAGCTCGGGATCCCGATCGGGTTGCCCAGCCTGCCGACGATCGCATCGGCCTGTTCGAGCGCATAACCGGCGGCGCGCGCCCAAGTCGGCGCCGCGGTCTCGGCGGGCGGGGTGCCGGGACGGACGTGTTTGAGCATCTCGCTGTAATCGAAGCTCGTTGCCGTCGACTGCCAGGCCTCGCGCCTGCCGGCTTCGACGGGCTCAAGCATTCCGCCCCAATAGAACAGCGTCATTTCGCGGGCCTTGGCGAACATCGTGTCCCAGAGCTGTTCCGCATAGCGGTCGGCATAGCGGATGCCGAAGGTGTCGATCCAGCCGCCGCCGTTCCTTCCCGGTGCGATGGCCTCGAAGTAGCGGACGATTGCGTAGCTCTCGTACTGCTGGAGGAACTGATCGGTCTCGTCCGGGTCGCGCGTCTCGGCGCCCGTGTAGATGCCGTCGAAGATCTTCGGTCCCTGCTTGAGATCGAAACCGAGGCCTGCGAAGTGTTCGTACCAGTTCGGGTATTTGATGACCACTTTGACGCGCGGGTTGACCGCCCTGGCTGCGCCGACGACGAGGTTGCGGCCGACCTCGTTCATCAAATCGAGCCGGAACTGGGTCCAGCTGCGGTTGCCCTTGGCGGCGATGTCGGAGGCGTTCTTCGTCGTCACGAAAAAGTAGTCATCGAGGATGATCTCGTCGAAATGGCGCGCGACGAGCTCCATCGCCTTCCGGGCATAGTCGCGGCCGGCCGGATCGGTGTAGCAGAAGGAGCGGAAGCTCCAGTCGGCGGGGGAGTCGGTGAAGGTGATTCCGCCCGCGGCCCGCACCCCGTGGTCCAGGAAGAACTGCTTCACGGTCTCCAGCAAGGCGTCGGTCGCAAGGACGCGATCGCGATGGCCCTCGATGTAGACCTTGTCCACCTTCAACTGGGAGTTGATCCGCCTCCACTCGGCGTCGAGCCGGCCGGGTTCGGCGAACGTGTTCACGACCTCGACCGGGATATAGATCGCCACGGCGAAGTTCTGGTACTGGCCCTTCGCCGGGGCGGCGGGAGCCGGGGCTGGCGGCTGGGCTGCGGCGGGACTGGCCGGGGGCGGCGCGAGCATGCCGGCCAGGAGGAGCAGGGGAAGGCGGAAGCGCATCGGGAAGAGCATGGCGTTAATCATGGGTTCAAGGATCCGGTTGATCGGCACGTCGGCGGCGGGCTGAACCCCCGGGTGCTCACGCAGCCGCGCCGCAGCATTTCTTGTATTTTTTGCCGCTGCCGCACGGGCAGGGATCGTTCCGGCCCACCTTCGGCTTTTCGCGCCGGACGGTGTGGCCCTTCGGCTCCACGGCGCCGGTGTAGACCCACGCGCCTTCTTCGCGTCCGAACGCCGCCTCCTCGACGTGTTCGTGCACCTTGCCCTCGGCCTTGAAGCGCGCGGAAAACTCGACCAGCCCCTCGGCGTCGTCGGGTCCGCCTTTCTCGGTGCGCATGATCGTCAGGCCCAGCCATTCGGAGCCTTCGGACCACCGTTTCGCGTCCTCCAACGAGAAATCCTTGCACTGTCCGGCGGCAAGGGATCGCTCGAGGTGGTCGTACGCGTGGATCACGTAGGCCGTGTAGCGCGACCGCATCAATGCCTCTGCCGTCGCGGCCGGGGCGCCCGCGATGATCGGACCGCAGCACAATTCGAAGGAAGAACCGGAACCACACGGGCAGTCGGACATAAAGCGCTGTTTTCGTCCGTCCGGATGCTCCGTGCAACAGCGAAACGCCAGGAACCTGTCGTCCGCCGGGCAAGGTGTTTTTTGTTCTGGCCCACCCCCCGGGAGTTGCTGTAGAAATGACATTTTTCCTCCCATGAAGCACTTCCTCAAGGAGACGGACTTCAAGCCTGAAGAGGTGGCTGAGGTCTTTGCGCTCGCCCGGGAGTTCAAGCGGAAGCGGGGCCGGGACAAGCCGGTGCTCGCGCGGCAGACCTGGGCGCTCATCTTCTCCAAGGCAAGCACGCGCACCCGTGTCTCCTTCGAGGTCGGCATTCATGAGCTGGGGGGCCACGCGCTTTTCCTGAACAAGAACGACCTGCATCTCGGCCGCAGCGAATCGATCGCCGACACGGCGCGGGTCCTTGCGCGTTTTGTGCACGGCCTGGTGGTCCGGACCTATGCCCAGAGCGACGTGGAGGAGCTGGCGCGGCACGGCGGCATTCCCGTGGTCAACGCGCTCACCGACCTTCTGCATCCGTGCCAGATCTACACCGACGCGTTCACCGCGGCCGAGCGCTGGGCCGGGCCGAAGGGCGATCTCATGGCATCGCTGCGGGGGCGCAAGATCGCCTTTCTGGGCGACACCCGGTTCAACATGGCCAACTCATGGATCCTGGGCGCGGCGCTTTTCGGCATGAAGATCACGCTGGCGGGGCCGAAGGGCTACGCGCCCGGCGCGCAGATCAAGGCGTTGCTCAAGGCGGGAGGGCTCCTGGCCGACTTCGCCTTCACAACCGATCCGCACGAGGCGGTGGCCGGGGCCGACATCGTTTACACGGATGTGTGGACCAGCATGGGTTTGGAGAAGGAAGCCGGGCAGCGGATCCGTGACATGCGGCCTTTTGCCGTGACGGAGAAGTTGTTCGGCGCGGCCAGGCCGGACGCGCTGTTCATGCATTGCCTGCCCGCCCACCCGGGGGAGGAAGTGGAACAGGCGGTGCTCGACAACCCGCGTTCGATCATCTTTGACCAGGCGGAGAACCGGCTGCACATGCAGAAGGCGATCCTGTCGATGCTGGTGCGGTAGCAGTTTGGAGGGCGTTGCGCCCTCCAAACTGATGTTTTTGTTTTGCCCGGCGCACGCTTTGGCCAACACTCGCCCTCCCATGAAAATCGTCCTCGCTTACTCGGGGGGGCTCGACACCTCGGTCATCGTCAAATGGCTCAAGGAGACCCATGACGCGGAGATCATCACGTTTTCCGCGGACATCGGCCAGGAGGAGGAGCTGAAGGGCCTGCCGCAGAAGGCCCGCAGCACCGGGGCGTCCCGCCATCACACGCTCAATCTCGTCGAGGAGTTTGCGCGCGACTTCATCTACCCGATGATGCGCGCCGATGCGATTTACGAGAACCAGTACCACCTCGGCACGTCCATCGCCCGCCCGCTGATCGCGAAGGCCCAGGTGGCGGTCGCCAGGAAGGAGAAGGCGGACGCCGTGGCGCACGGGGCCACCGGCAAGGGCAACGACCAGTGCCGGTTCGAGTTCACCTACATGGCGCTGGCGCCGGACCTCACGATCATTTCCCCGTGGAAGATCGATGCCTTCCGGGAGAAGTTCCCGGGCCGGGCCGAGATGATCGCCTACTGTGAGCAGAACAAGATCCCGGTCGAGGCGTCGCTGAAGAAGCCTTACTCGATGGATCGCAACCTTCTCCACATCTCGTACGAGGCGGGCATCCTCGAGGACCCGTGGTTCGATCCGACGGCGGATGAGAACAAGGGCATGTTCAAGCTCTCGGTCTCGCCGGAGGATGCACCCGACCGCCCCGAGTACGTGGAGCTCGACTTCGTGAAAGGCGATTGCGTCGCCGTGAACGGCAGGAAGCTCTCGCCCGCCGGCGTGCTCAAGACCCTCAACGCCCTGGGCGGAAAGCATGGGATCGGGCGCGTGGACCTCGTCGAGAACCGTTTCGTCGGGATGAAGTCGCGCGGTGTCTACGAAACCCCCGGCGGCGCCATCCTCGCGCATGCCCACCGGCAGGTGGAAACGCTGACCATGGACCGCGAGGTCATGCACCTGCGGGATTCGCTGATCCCCAAGTACGCCGAGCTGGTCTACTACGGCTTCTGGTTCTCGCCCGAGCGCGAGTGCCTGCAGGCGTTTGTGGACGAGAGCCAGAAGCCCGTCACGGGCACCGTCCGGCTCAAGCTTTACAAGGGCAACGTCATCACCTGCGGGCGGAAATCGGAGTTTTCCCTCTACGATCCGCACATCGCGTCGATGGAGGGCGTCAAGAGCAGCTACAATCAGAACGACGCCACGGGCTTCATCCGGATCAACGGCCTGCGCCTGCGCGCCCGCCTCGCGGCGCAAGGCGGCCCGAAGGTCTGAGCGCCCGCGCGGGGCATCGCTTCAACGTAAAGGCGCAGTCTTGCTGCGGCCCTTTTTCGCGGGCGCAGCACGGGCGCAGCAAGACTGCGCCCCTGCGGCTGCGTGGCGGGCGGCGGCCCCTTGCCGCCAATCCGCCGTGTCCTGGGTGCTCCCGGTTCGCCGGGAGGCCCGCCCTCCAAGTTGGGTTGCGGCGCCCGCCGCGATGTGAAACATGCAGGCCATGGCCTCCCCGGAATCATTTCTCCCCGACGATTTTCTTCTGACGACGCGATGGGCGCGCACGCTCTATTTCGAGCATGCCGCGGGCCAGCCCATCTTCGACTATCATTGCCATCTGCCGCCGGAGGATATCGCCCGCAACCGCCGGTTTGAGAATCTCACCCAGATCTGGCTCGGCGGCGATCACTACAAGTGGCGCGCGATGCGGTCCAACGGCGTGCCCGAGGACCTGATCACGCTCAACAGCACGAGCGATTACGACAAGTTCCTGGCCTACGCGCGGACGGTGCCGTACACCCTGCGCAATCCGCTTTACCACTGGTCCCACCTCGAACTGCGCCGCTGTTTCGGAATCAACGGGATCATCAGCGAACGGACGGCGCCGGAGATCTGGGAAGAAGCCGGCCGCAGGCTCGCCACGCCCGGGCTCTCGGCCCAGGGCATCCTGGCGAAGTTCAAGGTCGCCGTCGTCTGCACCACGGATGATCCGGCCGACAGCCTCGAACATCACGGGGCCATCGCCCGCAGCGGGTTGACCCCCCGCGTCTACCCGACCTTCCGCCCTGACAAGGCGCTGCGGGTGGACCATCCCGCGGCCTTGAATCCCTGGTGCGACCAGCTCGCCGGCCGCGCCGACGTTGACATCAAGGACCTCGCCTCGCTGTTGGAGGCCCTCCGGCGGCGCCACGATTTCTTTCATTCGCTCGGCGGCCGCCTGTCGGATCACGGCCTGGAGAACATCCCCGACGCCGACTGCACCGAAACCCAGGCCGCGGCCATCTTCGCCCAGGCGCGTGCCGGCCGGCCGGCCACGCCGGAGCAGACGGCGATGTTCACGGGCTTCATGATGCTCTTCTTCGGGCGCCTCGACGCGGCGAAGGGGTGGGCGAAGCAGCTCCATCTGGGGGCGATGCGCAACGCCAACGCGCGCCTGCTCAGGCGCCTCGGCGCCGACGCCGGGGTCGATTCGATCGGCGACTTCCCGCAGGCGCGCGGCCTCGCCCGCTATCTGGACCGGCTCGACTCCGAGGGCTGCCTGCCCCGGACGGTGATCTACAATCTGAATCCGGCGGACAACTACGTCTTTGCGGCGATGACCGGCAACGTGCAGGACGACCTCACGCCGGGGAAGATCCAATTCGGCCCCGGCTGGTGGTTCCTGGACCAGAAGGAGGGCATGGAATGGCAGCTCAACGCGCTTTCGCAACTCGGGCTGCTCAGCCGCTTCGTCGGCATGGTCACCGATTCGCGCAGTTTCCTCAGCTACGTGCGGCACGAATACTTCCGCCGGGTCCTCTGCGCGATGCTCGGCGCGGACATCGAAGCCGGCCTGATCCCCGCTGACCGGGGGCTCGTGGGAGGGATGGTCGAGGACATCTGCTATCGCAACGCCAGGCGCTACTTCGGCCTCGACGCCGGCAGCTTCGATGAGATGCCGGCGCGCACCGGAAAGAGCGCATGAGGCCCGGACCCCGCGCCTGACGCCGGCCGCCCCGGGGCGCAGCCTGCCCCGCCGGAGGAACGCCGGACGATCGCCCGGCGCGCCTGACGGACGGGGGGCGCGGGGAATTCCATCAACCCCGGGGTCTTCCGACGGCTACGGCACTGCCGGCCGCGGGGCCGCCGGCTGGGCCTGCAGCAGAACCGTCGCCGGCTCCAGCCCCGCCGCGCGCGCCGTCAGCTTGAGCGTGCCGGCTTCCTTGGATGCCTGGACGATGACCTGGGCAAGCCCGTTGAAGACACTGCGCCGCCATTGAACCGGCGCCGGCGTCCCCGGGGTCCGGAGCATCACGCCGCAGTTGACCCCCGCCGCCGCGCCCCAATTGGCAAGGGACACGGCGATCGTGTTTTCGCCGGGATGCAGCAGCGCCTTGACGTCGTAGACCGAGGCGCAGCGCGGGTCGCCCGCCGGCCCGACCATCTTGCCGTTCACAAAGACCTTTCCGTCGCCGTTGAGCTTTCCGAAGCAGAGTTCCACGGCCGGCGCCGCCAGGTCCTGCGCCGAAACCGTGAACCGCGTGCGGAACACGCCCTGTTCGTGCGTGCCCAGCGGACCGCTTTCGGCCGTCACATCGATCTTGTCCCAGCCCGAATCGTCTGCGGAGGCGCCGACTTCCGGCAGGTTCTCGGCATAGGAATCGGCGACCTTTTTCCAGCGCCACCCGCCGACCGGCACGGCGTTCATGGGCGTCTCGGCCACGACGACATCCGGCTCGTGACAGCTGGGGTCGCCGTTGCCCACGCCGATGATCCGGCCCCGCCCTTCGAGTTCGAAACTCACGGCGTTGTCCGCCACCGGCACGACGCGTCCGCCGGCGTCCGCGACCGCGACCGTGACGACCGCGACGTCCTCGCCGTTCGCGGCGATGGCCGCCCGATCCGGCGCAAGCTCCAATGCCGCCGGCGCCCCCGTGGTCTCGACCTTCGTCTCGGCCACGGGCTGGCCGCCCTTGAAGCCTTTTGCCGAGAGGGTGCCCGGCGCGTACGGCACCTTCCACTTCAGCGTCTCCGTGCGCTTCAGGGCCTGGCGGCCGAGGCTCCGGCCGTTGAGGAACAGCTCGACCTCCTCGCAGTTGCTCAGGGCCCGCACGTCGACATCCTGCCCTTCCTTTCCCTGCCAGTTCCAGTGGGGCAGGAGGTGCAGCACGGGCTGGTCCGTCCACCACGATTTGTAATACCAGAAGTTGTCCTTGGGGAACCCGCAGGTGTCGAGGATGCCGAAGTGCGAATTGATGCACGGCCAGGCGTAGGGTGTCGGCTCACCGCGGTAATCAAATCCGGTCCATACGAACCCTCCGGAGAGCCACGGGCGGGTGTCGAAGAACCCCATCCACTCCTCGGCGGTGTTCGACCAGCTCTGGCCGTGGTCATCGTAGGCGCTCACGTAGCCGTGCTCCTTGTCGTCCGCATAGATTCCGCGCGTTCCCACGGTGCTGCCCTGCTCGCTCCCGACATTCGGCTGCAGGGGATGGGCCGCGTGGTAGGCGTCCATGTTCTCCTTCCCGATATGGTAACTCCATCCGCGCACCTCGATGACGGCATTGATGCCCGCAAATTCGTTTCCGACCGAAGCGTTGTAGGTCACGGGCCGCGTCGGATCGAGCCGCCTGGCGAGCGCTTGCATCGTCGCCGCGACCCGCCCGCCCTCGGGGGTGCTCTGCACGCTGAATTCCTCGTTCCCCAGCGACCACATCGCCACGCTGGGATGGTTGCGGTCGCGCCGGATCTGTTCCTCGAACCATTTCAGATGAAGCGCATCGCTCCCGACCAGCCGGTTCTCGTCCATGACCAGCATGCCGAGGCGGTCGCAGGCGTCGAGGAGCTCCGGCGTCGGGGAATTGTGCGCGGTGCGATAGGCGTTGCTTCCGATCTCCTTGAGTTTCGCGATGCGGAAATCCTGGAGCCGGTCGGGCAGCGCGGCGCCGACGCCGGCGTGGTCCTGGTGGTTGCACGTGCCCTTGAGCTGATAGGGTTTCCCGTTGAGCAGGAAGCCCCGGTTTGCGTCAAACGCCACGGTGCGGATGCCGAACGCGGTCTCGACATGGTCGACGGACTGGCCGCCGCTCGCGATGGTGGTGACCACCCGGTAGAGCACGGGCGTCTCAGGCGACCAGAGCTCCGGCGCGTCGATCCGGGACGTCTGTTCCACCTCGCCTGTGGCCGAGGCGGCGATGCACCCGGTCCGGGAGGCGGTTGCGAGCACCTTGCCGTCAGGGCCGTCGATCTCCCAGGTCACCGCGGCCTCGGCGGGTGCGTGCTGCGCATTGATCAGCTGCGCCTGCAGATGGATCTCGGCCGGACCCTCCGGGACGTTGTCCTTGAACTGGCTGTAGACGAACACGCCATCCGGGGCGACCGCCAGCGGCGCGGTCTTCACCAGCCAGACGTGGCGGTAGATGCCGGCGCCCTCGTAGAACCAGCCCTCGGTCTGGGTGGCGTCGACCCGGACCGCGACCACGTTCTTCCCGCCGCAATTGACGACGTCCGTGATGTCGCAGCGCACGCCGGTGTAGCCGCTCTCGTGGTGGCCGACGAACCAGCCGTTGACGAAGACCGTGCAGTCGCGAAACGCGCCATCGAATTCGAGCCAGAGACGCCGGCCGGAGTCCTCCGCCGGAAGCGCGAACGTGCGCCGGTACCAGCCGACGCTGTTTTGCGGAAACGCCTCGCCCAGGGCTTTGAAGCCGTGCGCGGCATCGCCCTTCTGGTCGAAGGGCAGCTCGATGGCCCAGTCGTGGGGCAGGTTCACCTGCCGCCAGCTCGCGTCGCTGTACGCCACGCTGGCCGGGCCGATGCCCGAGCCGGCCTTGGCGAGGTTCTGGGCGGTTCCCCATTCGTTGCCGAGGTGGAACTTCCAGCCGAAATCCATCAGGAGCCGCTCGCGCGGGCTGGAATCGCCGGCGGCAGCGGCGGACGCAAGGGCGCCCACCGCGAAAAGAAGCACCAGGGCAAGGAGATGGCGTGGGAGACGTTTCATGGTGATGAGAGATCCGATTGGGTTTCGCGGGGAGCCCGCGGTTCAGGAGACGAAAACGGGGATGACTAGACAGCCGGGTCCAAAACGCGGATGTGAAACACGCAACGCCGGCCGCCGCGCACGACCGAGTCCTTCAACTCCACCTGCACCTTCTTGCCCAGGAGCATTTCGCAGGTATACTGCTGCCAGCCCAAGGAGCAATTACAGAGGAATTCTTTGCGGTTCATTTCACGGGGTGTTGGCGGAAGCTGGGGTTGGTTGGGCGCGAAAACAAGCCCGCACGGCACCGGGGTAACCCGGCACGACGCTCATCAATTCCATCGGGTGGTCGCCCTGCAGCCGGTGGGTCGCGCGAAACTGGACCCCCGCCGCGCGGAGGCGCTCGCCGAATGGTTCACCGAAGTACTGCAGGTTGATCTCCACTCCCTGCTGCTGCCGGAGAAAGGCCATTTGTTCGTGGGTCGTGCGCGTGGCGGCAATCTCCCATTGAAAGTGCGCCACGCCCACCAGAATCGCGTTGACCAACAGGAGCGCGGCCAAGCCCCCGGCGGTCCAACGCATCGCCCGCGAGCCCGGCACGGCGAATCCGGCGATCACAGCGATGATGGGCAGCCACCAGAGCTGGGGTCCGTACCGTGCCCACCACGTATGCACGCTGACGAGGAGCGACGCGACGATCGCGCCCGCGAGCAGGAGCGGGACCGCACGGGGCACGCCCGGCCGGAACAGGACAACGCCCAGCAAAGAAAGCCCGATGAGCAACGCTCCACTGAAGAGCGGCCCGAAGCCCGAGATGCGCACCTCATGGAAACGGAAGACACGGAAATCGTCCCACCGCACATTGAAGGGCCACATGAGCTGCGCAGGTTCCCCATCATAAAATGTCTGCGGCCCGGGATGGCTGAAGATGGCGTACCCGAGGCGGACAAAGCGACTGCGCCCCTTCATGTTGTTTGGCGTTTCGTAAAGTTCATTCGGGTCCTGTCCTCTCTGGGCAAAGCTGGGGTGGGCGGCGCTCCCCAGCCAGGGGTAGAACGGATTGCCCCGATGCACGGTATTGGTGACATAGGGATTGAAGCCGAAAAGCACGGCGCCCACCAGGAGGGCGCCGGATTGGAGCAGGACGTAGCGCACCAGCAGGTCGCGTCGCCGGATGAGGACATAGATCCCTCCGGCGGCGACGAAGAAGCAAAGATAAACCAGTCCGGTCTGCTTCGCGTTGATGCACAGGATGGCCGACGCGACCGCCACCCAGCAGACCAACAGGCCCGGCCGTCGGAACCAGCGGAACATGGCGGCGACGAAACAGGACAGAAACGAGATCATGAGGCCGTCCACCAGATAGGAAACCAGCTGGCAGACCACGACGGGGTTGAGCGAAACGAGGGCCGCGACAACGATCGCCGTGCGCCGGCGGAGGCCCAAGTCGATCGAGGCCGCGAACACGGCAAAAAACGTGGCGGCCAGCGCCATCCAAGGGCCGGCCTTGGCCCATTCGATGTTCCCGGTCGTCTCGAAAAGGGCGAGCGCGACGTACCACGGCCCTTTGGCGTAGTGGCGCACCCAGTCCTGGAGATGAGGGGTGAAGTCGTGCAGCGGATCGCGGAGCGGATTCCAGCCGTGGGACATCTGATAGACCGCGGTCTGGTGATACCAGAGGCCGTCCCACGACAGGTCGAAAAAGGCGGAAGCCAGCAACAGCGCGAGGGCCGCGACCGCCAGCGCGAGGGCCGGCGGCGCGATTCGCGAGCGGCCGCGTATCCCCTCGCGGCGCACCAGCCGGTCGCCGACAGCGAGCGCAAGCAGCAGCGCGGCCGGTGCAAGCCAGCCCGGCACTTGGGTCCCCGCGCTGAAACAAAGCAGGACACCGAGGTGTGTCAGGCACAGGAATCCCAGGAGGATCGCCGCAATCGACCAGCACAGGGTCGCGAGCGCTCGATCGTTCGTCGGCCCCGGGCTGCCCGTGTCATCCGCGGATCCCGGCGCCGGCGACGCCGGACTCATCGTGTGCTGATCCATGGCATGAAAGAAGCCGGACCATCAATGGCCGGAGGGTTGACGAATCATCTCGAACCTTTTTATATCCCAATCTTATCGGGATAGCCATGGGCGAAAACCTGAAAGACATTCGCGAAATCCACTCCCTGGGCCCCCGCACGCGCGAATGGATGGCCAGCAGCCGGCAGGTGCCGGGATTCGGAGCGACGCACACGGTGATCGCCGGATTCTCCGAGGCCCGCGACGGCTATGAATTCGTGCGTCTTTCCCCCGCCTTCAGCGTGATCCTGGTCAGCGAACGCGGGGAGGGGAGGGCGCTGATCGACGGCTCATGGAGCCGTTTCCCGGCGGGGCACGCCTACATCATGGCGCCGCACGCCTTGAATGCCTTCCATATCGTGCCGGGCCGCCGCTGGAGGCTCCACTGGGTGATCTACGAGGAGTCGGCCAGGCTGCCCGCGATGGAGCCGGGACGGAAGCCCCGCCTGGTTCCCGTCGACGGGACAGGCTTCCGGCTCGCGGTGGAAGGGCTCTGCCATGAGAACGCCGGCAAGGCGGAGCCGGCGGTCATGAAATTCTGGGCCGCGCTGGTCGATCACATGGTCTGGCGGATCCTCGAATCAGACATGGGCGAGCCCCGGCTGGACCAGCTCTGGCTTGCCGTGCGGGAGGATGTCGCCGGCGCGTGGGATCTGAAGCGGATGGCGCGCCGGATCGGGATGAGCGAGGAGAACCTGAGGCGGCTCTGCCATCGCCATGTGCACCGCTCGCCGATGGCTCATCTCACCCATCTCCGGATGCTCGCCGCCGCGGATCTGCTCTGTCATTCGCAGGAGAAGATCGCCTCGATCGCCGCGCGTGTCGGCTACCAGGACGGGTTCTCCTTCAGCACGGCGTTCAAGCGGGAGATGGGGATTTGTCCCAACCGGTTCCGCGCCGTTAACCGCCCGGAGGGGCTGGGGCTGTAGCCGTCGCAGCTTCTCCGGCCCGGGGCGGGGCGCCGTTTGCGTTTTTCGCCCAAGTGGCTCAAATGGCGGTCATCATGGAAACGCTGTCGACAAACACGCTCCTGGTCGGGCTTCACTGGCGTTACGCAACCAAGAAGTTCGATCCCGCGAAGAAGATCCACCCCACTGTCTGGTCCGCCCTTGAAGAGGCGCTCGTCCTAACGCCTTCCTCGTACGGTTTGCAACCCTACCGCTTTGTCGTCGTCGGCGATCCGGAACTTCGGAAGAAGCTCCGCGCGGTCTCATGGGACCAGCCGCAGGTGACCGAGGCCTCGCACTTCGTCGTATTTGCAGCCAGGCTGGCGATCACCGAGAAAGACGTGGAGGAATTCGTCGGCCTGATCGCCGCGACGCGCGGTTCCCCGCGCAGCGCCCTCCAGGGATACTACGACATGATGGTGGGCGATCTTGTGAAAGGTCCCCGAAATGCCTGGATCAGGGAATGGGCCGCCCGTCAGACTTATATCGCGCTGGGCAATCTTCTCACCTCGGCTGCGCTGCTCGGAGTCGACGCCTGCCCGATGGAAGGGCTCGACCCCGCCCGATACGACGAGATCCTGGGGCTGACCGCAAAAGGCTTCGGAACCACGAACGTCTGCGCGCTCGGCTATCGCGCCGACGGCGACAAGTACGCCGCGGCGAAAAAAGTGCGTTTTCCCAGCAACGAGCTGATTGAACACCGCTAGCAGGCTGTCGGGCTTCGGGCCCTCCCCGTCTCCGCCAAGGCTCCGACGCGGCCCGTCGGGATTTGGTGGCCACGCCGTAGCTGTCTGAGCGAAGGCGGGCATGCTGCTAAACAAACGGCGGACGCCGTTTGGTTGGAGAGCGATCCAAAGGGCAACGATGGTGGGAAACGCTGCGGAGGTTGCGGTGAGGTGCCGTCGATCTGGCGCACGACGACGTATTGGCGCCAGTGCACATCGACGCCCAGCTTGATCAGCCGGTACTGTTTTACGCCTTGCGGGGCCGCTGCGGTGGAGGTTGCAGGCGCATGTCAGGGCAGAATCCAGTTACGCACTCACGAAAGATTTTTGCGGATCGGCGATTGACATTGCGCGGAAATTCCAAATCTAAAGATGCGAATAGTCGATCCTCTACCCCTTGAAACTGCTCCGGCTGGTCGGGCTGGTCATCCTTTGTGCAATTTTGCTCCTTCTGGGAGCAGAATGGCTCGGGGTGTTGCGGGCGCGGGCAAGGGCGAGGGCTGAACAGGCCGCGGGGGCCGCCGGAGCGCAGGCCCTGGCGCCGGTCGATCAGGAGTGGGCGAGGCTGATGGAGCGCAGCCACGCCATGCCGCCGGTGGCGCCCGCCGGCGGCGACACCGCTGTTCCTTTGAAGGCCAAGGATGCTCAGCGCGCCTATTTCACGCAGCTGGCCGACGGGTTCCAGGCGTTTCGATCTGCGCATCCGGATTTTTCCAGGAATGCGGAAGCAAGGCTGCTTGAGGCGAAAGCGCTGCTCAGGGCCGCTCGTGCGGGCGACGAGGCCCATCGCGAACGCGCCGCCTTGTTGATTGACGCCATCCGGCGCGACACGTCGATCCCGGAGGCGAGCCGGTGCGAACTGGTCGGCATGAGCAAGTACGAGGATGTTCAACTTGCCCGCCTGTGGGAGGGAGCGCAGCGCCGGGCGGGTGGGCCACCGTGATCGCCTACGACCTGCTCGACCGGCCGCTGCAGACCTGCACGCCCAATGACGACACGACAAGCGGCGTAGCCTATAGCTGGATCAGCTACCAGGGACTCGCCACCGAGACCACCAATCCGAAGGGCCAGATTGAGCGCGTTGAGAAGAACAGCCAGGGCCAGGTTGTCCGGCGGATCAACAACAAGGGCGCGGGGTCCGGTTCGGTCGAATACGGCAGGGTCGAATACTTCTACGATGCCTGCGGCAACCCCACTTCGACCACGGTGTACAAGCAAGACGGCACCCCCGTCCAGACCACGCTCGGCTACGATGTGCGCGGCCGCAAGACGCAGATGATCGATCCCGACATGGGGACGTGGACCTACCACTACAACGCCGCAGGCGAACTCACCTCGCAGACCGATGCGAACAGCCAGACGACCAATCTCTATTACGACGCATTGGGGCGGATGACCTCGCGCGTCGAGCCGGGAAGTCCAACTCCCACTCCCGCAATCACGACCACGTGGACCTACGACACCGCGCCCAACGGCGCTTCGACCTGGAAGGGCCTGCTCTACCAGGTCACCGGCTCTGCGGATCGCAGCAAGACCTACTCGGAAACCTACACCTACGACTCGCTGGGCCGCCCGATCTCCGTTCAGCGCACGATCGACGGGACGGCCTACACAGCCGGCCAGTCCTATGACAGTTATGGCCGGCCCGAGTACCTGACTTATCCGTCGGGCTTCAAGGTAAGGAACGTCTACAATGCGTTCGGATTCCTGAAGGAGGTGCGCGAGGGCAACGGGTTCCGCACGGGGTACACCAACGAAGTGGTGCAGGGGCAGGTGTTCTGGCAGGCCGACAGCTACTCGATCTGGGGCCAGGTGGATGGGTCGATGTTCGGCAACGGCCTCACCTACGACCGGATTCAAAGCCCGGTGACCGGCCGGGTGCGCGCAATCACCGCCGGCATCGGGATCGGCCCCGGGATAGGCGTGGAATATCTGCAGTACTGCTACGACGTTCTGGGCAATGTCACCCAGCGCCTGGACACCGCGACCGGACGGGACGAGCGCTTCGAGGTCTATGACGGGCTCAATCGGCTGAAGAGCCATCGCATCGTTGGCGGCGCAACCGTCACGGTCGCCTTCGATGCGCTCGGGAACATCACGAACAAGTCCGACGTCGGGAGCAGCAACTACGTCTACGGCGGATCGAGGCCGCATGCGGTGACGGCCGCGGGCGGCAACAGTTACGCCTATGACTCCGACGGCAACATGACTTCCGGCGCCGGGCGCACGCTGACGTGGACCTCGTTCAACCAGCTGAGGACAGTCACGCAGAATGGGAAGACCTCGGAGTTCTGGTTCGGGGCTGGACACGAACGGGTCCTCCAGCAGAATTCCGGCGGGACCACGACCGTCTATGTCGGGTCGCTCTTTGAAAAAGTCACTTCGCCCGGCAATTTTGTCGAGCTGAAGGACTACATCATGACGCCCTTGGGGCGGACCGCCGTCCACACGGTGCGCAGCGACAGCACGGTCGAGACGCGCTACCTCCACCAGGACGCCCTCGGTTCGATCGACGCGGTGACCAACGAGTACGGCCAGGTGGAGAAACGCTTCACCTACGACGCCTGGGGAAAGCGCGGGACCCTGGTGGACAACCACACCGGCTCCGGCGGCAAGATGACCCGCGGCTTCACCGACCACGAGATGCTGGACGACTTCGTCCTGATTCACATGAACGGCCGCGTCTACGATCCGGTGCTGGCCAGATTCCTCTTGGCGGACCCGTTCGTTCAGAGCGCAGGCGACTCCCAGGCGTTCAATCGCTACTCCTATGTCGGCAACAATCCGCTGGGTGCCACGGATCCAACGGGCTATTTCAAACTCTGGAAAGACCTGCTGAAGCCGATCGTGGATTACTTCGTGGCAGTGAATGGCGGGTTTGTTTTTAACGCGGTTTATGGGGCGGCGACCGGCGGTGGATGGAAGGGGGCGGCTGCGCAGTTGGGCCGCATGATCGGGTATCAAGTAGGCGGCGACCCCGGCTACGGCTTTGCCTCAAGTTTCTCCGACAGTCTGCTCAATGGCGGTTCGATTGGCGACGCGTTCAGAGCTGGTGTCATCGGCGGAGCCCAAGCCTATCTTGCGGGACGAATTCACGGGGCATTCGGCGATCCCAGCGGCGACTTCTGGAACGAGACCGAGCGCGCGTTTTGCCATGGTGTCTTGGGCGGAGCGATCGAGGAAGCGCGCGGCGGAGAATTCCGGCATGGCTTCTATGCGGGGTTCTTCGGATCGGCCGCGGGCAGCATCACGCCCTACGTCGGCCTGCCCGACTACACATACACAGATGCCGCATCAGTTTTTGAACGAACGATGTTTGCCGCCGTCGTCGGCGGCACCGCCTCTGTTCTCGGCGGTGGCAAGTTCGCAAATGGAGCGCTCACAGCGGCGTTCCAGCATTTGTACAATGATGAATACCCTGCGTGGCAACAGCGCAACAACCCCGAGATATATCTTCTAAACAACGAGAATGCCGTCGCCGGAAAGGGACACAACGGAGCGCTTATCGGATTCGGGAAGGGCCAGTATGCCTATTTCTCTTATGGTCCGAGTGATGACTGGACCACTACTGCCGACAATCTCGTCATCAAACGTTACGATTCGCTCGCATCTGCGTTAGCGGACGTCGAAAAGATGGGTTACACACGCTACGCGCGTTGGGACATAGACATCACCCAAGCGCGTGCAGCAGTCGGAGCGACAAAGGAATATCTGGGAAAGGAATATCAGTTTATTGGAAAGAACTGCAGTGCAATGGTGCAAGCAATGCTACAAGCCGCTGATATCCCCGTCAGCGCTCCCGCTCAGTTTAATCGCATACCAAACGAGTTCTACAAATACATCACAAAAAGAGGATTCACTGATGATTATGGGAAAATCAGAAATTAAGATTGTAGCTCTCTGCCTGTTATTCTCCCTTGCTACTCCTGTTTGGTGTGCGTCACCGGAGGACGTGGTGAGGCGCTTTTACGAATACCTGTTTGCAGAGACGACCTCGCCCCCCCCCCTAGAAATCCTAGAGGACACAAACAGCTTCTACCTTTTGCTCCCGAAGAGTGAGCAGAGGGAAAACAGAACGGAGAGTGTCTGGTCATGGCTTCGACGGCATCGAGATCTTTTTAAGCATAAATCAGTGGATAATAGCAAGGTGTGTAAAGCCATACGTATAGGTTATTTGTATTTACATATATATCCGGGGTTGCCTGAAAGAGACGGGAAGCTCTATATCGTTGCGTTTTTATTCCCGCGAGACGGAGGGCAGACTGAGCGCCAAGTGATGTTTCCGATGTCGGGGAATCAGAGTGAAGGCTACAGAATGTATTTGCCTGGAGTGACGATCAACGGGACAATTCTGTCAGAGGCGGGGGGCGAAAAGTGTTCCTGTGGGTGCGGATCAGAAGATACCATTCCAGGTTCGATCAGGGGCGATCCCGAACACGTCAGGTCTTGAGGGCTGCGACCGAACGGGGTCACAGCGACCGAACAGGGTCAGGCTTTGGGGGCGTGTTGCGCAAAACATCTGGATAATTGAACATTCTTAAGAGTGGTGCGTCTGACTATGGCAAGATGATGGGACGTCACGAAGAGGCGATCCGAACACGTCAGGTCTTGACTCTTGACAATGGTTGGATGGCCAGCGACACGGGTGACCTCGGAAACGAGCGCAGAGGGTCATGTTTTGTAGATTGTAGTGGACCCAGTGTAACCCGGGAAAGATCGCAGTGGGTGATGTTTTGTTGATTGTGATCTGGGCCGATTCAACGGGCTCAGAATTTGGTCTTTGCTTTCTGACGCAGCTACCGCCCGGATCGGACCGCATGCGGTGCGCACCGCGGGCGGTTACAGCTGCTATTACGATGCAGACGGCATCAGCTTGTTTGCGCCCACGGTGCGCACCTTCCTGCACTACTTCACCTTCCTCGGGACCACGCCCACGCAGGCGGATCTGGATTATTGGAAGAACTACCTCGCGACGCTCGACGACCAGTTGCGCGACGATCTGCTCGCCAACCCCGAGTTCACCAACGGAGGATAGCCACGGACGCGGCTCAGCGGCCCGCCTTTACTCTGCGAGTTACGGCGAGGCCCTGCGGTGCAGGCCGAATGTCGGAGACGCGACGCCCTCGTCGCGTCCGTTCCTCGAAAACGCGACGAGGGCGTCGCGTCTCCATGATATATCCGGATCAGAGCAGACCGCCGATCCGCAGGGTTGGCGCCTCCGTGACCTCCCGCCACTCGACGCGGGTGAGTTCGAGCGCGCCGTCGCCGGTCGCGACGACGAGCGGATTGAGAGAGAGAAAACGATCGCAGAGGGTCATGTTTTGTAGATTGTAGTGGATTTGTTGTAGTCCGGGAACGATCGCGCCGGGCGCACGCTGACGTGGACCTCGTTCAACCAGCTCAGGACAGTCGCGCAGAACGGGAAGACCTCGGAGTTCTGGTTCGGGGCTGGACACGAACGGGTCCTCCAGCAGAATTCCGGCGGGACCACGACCGTCTATGTCGGGTCGCTCTTTGAAAAAGTCACTTCGCCCGGCAATTTTGTCGAGCTGAAGGACTACATCATGACGCCCCTGGGGCGGACCGCCGTCCACACGGTGCGCAGCGACAGCACGGTTGAGACGCGGTACCTCCACCAGGACGCCCTCGGTTCGATCGACGCGGTGACCAACGAGTACGGCCAGGTGGAGAAACGCTTCACGTACGACGCCTGGGGAAAGCGCGCGACCCCGGTGGACAACCACACCGGCTCCGGCGGCAAGATGACCCGCGGCTTCACCGACCACGAGATGCTGGACGACTTCGGCCTGATTCACATGAACGGCCGGGTCTACGATCCGGTGCTGGCCAGATTCCTCTCGGCGGATCCGTTCGTACAGGCGCCAGGCAACAGCCAATCCTACAACCGCTACTCATATTGCGAACGATCGCAGAGGGTCATGTTTTGGAGATTGTAGTGGATTTGTTGTAGTCCGGGATCGATCGCAGAGGACGAACGCTGACGTGGACCTCGTTCAACCAGCTCAGGACGGTCACGCAGAACGGGAAGACCTCGGAGTTCTGGTTCGGGGCTGGACACGAACGGGTCCTCCAGCAGAATTCCGGCGGGACCACGACCGTCTATGTCGGGTCGCTCTTTGAAAAAGTCACTTCGCCCGGCAATTTTGTTGAGCTGAAGGACTACATCATGACGCCGCTGGGGCGGACCGCCGTCCACACGGTGCGCAGCGACAGCACGGTCGAGACGCGGTACCTCCACCAGGATGCCCTCGGTTCGATCGACGCGGTGACCAACGAGTACGGCCAGGTGGAGAAACGCTTCACGTACGACGCCTGGGGCAAGCGCGCGACCCCGGTGGACAACCACACCGGCTCCGGCGGCAAGATGACCCGCGGCTTCACCGACCACGAGATGCTGGACGACTTCGGCCTGATTCACATGAACGGCCGCGTCTACGATCCGGTGCTCGGCCGGTTCCTCTCGGCGGACCCGTACGTACAAGCGCCAGGCAACAGCCAATCCTACAACCGCTACTCATATTGCGCAAACAACCCGCTGAATGCGACCGATCCAACCGGGTATTCGTCCCTGGGCGAAATTCTTCCTTCCATCATCGGTATCGCGGTGGCAGCTGTTATTATCATATGGCCACCTGAATTGCTGCCATCACTGAAGGGCTTGTGGTTGGCGATGGCTGCTGGTGCGTCCGGAGGCTTCGCGTCGGGCTTCTCGGGGAGTTTGTTGAATGGTGGGAGCCTTGGCGATGCTTTCAAAGCCGGTGCGATTGGAGGTTTTGAAGGAGGCATTTCAGCAGGACTATTCTCCCAGGCTGGCACCTTGGTGAACGGGATCAAAGACCAGTTTGAAAGAGAGTTCCTGCGAACAATCGTTGAGGGTGGAATTGGGGGCAGCGTGTCCGAGGCACAGGGCGGGAAATTCTGCCACGGGTTCTATCCGGCTGCCCTGTGTGCTGCTGTTGGCGACAATCCTGCCGGTATCAATGGAAAGGGCGGCTGGGCCATTGCTGGACGAACCGCCGTAGCATCTGTCATTGGCGGTACGGCATCGGCGCTCGGAGGCGGGAAATTCGGCAACGGTGCGATGACCGGAGCATTCCAGCATCTGTTCAATGATGAATTCCACCGAAAGAAAGCCCCAAACAGTTCTCTGGCGGCTCAGATGGTTCGTAGCGATGGTGTTTATGTTCCAATTGGCGGCTATCGCGCGCTTAGTGCCGATGAGCGACGGGCTTTGGACTCGACCCTTGCTGGATTATCCACGTTGACCAGCAATCCCATGCTTCAGAGACTATACAATAGCCTGGCTGGTCGTAATTATCTGGTGATGAACAATTGGCAGGATATGAACGCGGATTGGGGCATGACGTTTCCGACAATCGCTGGGGAGGAAAATAATATCTATCTTAATCCTGATCTATTCACAAAACTCAACGTTATGCTGCGGGACGCAAACGGGAATTATTCTATCAATTGGTCTTTACTGGAGATTATGACCCATGAAGACACACATCTACGTCTTGGGCCATTCTCCCCAAGTGGCAATAGTGATCTCGCAGCCTTCGTCGCTTGGCAGCATACATGGATACCTAGCTATACAGATAGAGTATTTCATACTATTTTAAACTACCAAGCACCAGCTTCAACAAACGGAGGATCAGGCAAATGAAAAGGTTCTTCAGGAAATCGTGTGGGTTTGAGCTGATGGCAGATGGATGCTGAGATCGAGTTTGCCGCAGAAAAACAGGATGCGGACGCGGTAGTTGGCGAAGCGCCGGAAGCCGCGGGCGTCAGCCTTGATGGCTTGGATCCGAGAGTTGAAGCCCTCGGTCAAGGCATTGGTGATCGGATGCATGAAGTAGTTGAGCAGTCCGAGCAGATGATCCTTGAAGGTGAGAGCCACCTTCTTCAGCGGTTCGAGTTTGGATCGGCGGACGGTGCGGAACCAGCGGGTGAAGAAGTCCAGGCCACTGGCTTGGTCCGGTTGCGCCCAGAACTCGACGAAGGTCTCCTTGTGCGCCCATGCGCGAGCCGTCTTCAGATCCCGTTCACACAGCTCCTCAAAGCGCAGGGCTCGGTCGCCTGTGACCGCGGCTCCTTGCAGCCACAGGAATTTGGTGTCCTTGAGGCTTTGATCGCCCTCGGCCAGGAGCCGGCGGTGTTCCTCTTTGCGGACCTTGTCAACGGCTTCGTTGAGCAACTTGGACACATGAAACTTGTCGTGGACGATCTGCGCTTGCGGCGCTGCTTGGCGAGTTGCCGCCGCAAAATCGGCCCCCATGTCCATCGCCGCCGCCGCGATCTGCGAGCGTTGGGGCTCCGGCAGGCTTTCCCACAACGTCACCGCCTGCTCGGTATCCCGCCCCGCCACCACTTCCAGCACGCGTTGTCCCTTCAAGTCGGTCATCAACGACACGTAGTCTTGACCGCGACCAAAGCTCTTTTCATCCAACCCGACATAACGTACATGCTCCGTCGTGCGCCGCTGCAATCCCCGCGCGACCGCGCGTTCCAAGATCCGCTGCACGCTGTCCCAGTCCAAGCCAAGCAAATCGGCAGCCTGCGTCAGCGACCGGCTGGCCTCGATCACCTTCACGGCATGGGCTTCAAAGGCTGCGGTGAAGCGCGAACCCGCCTCCGCCCACGGGACCTTCACCTGCAAGATCCCATCCTGCTCACAAGCACAACGGGGCACCGCGCACACCAGTTGCACTTCGTGTCCCATCACATCCAGATGCCGCCAACGTCGTTCGCGTTTGTCGTGCAGCGCCCCCACCTGGCCGCAAGCCGGGCACACCGGCCGCGTCCTTCCTGGCCATGCCACCCGAATGGTCACCCGCTGCAGACTCGGCTCTCGTGTCACCTCGCTGACCTCCCATGGAGCGACAACGCCTAACAGCCCGGCGTAATGTCTCTCGATGCTTGAATCATGAATCTCGCCCATTCCCCATTCTACCGCCTTCACCCAGCCTTACCCACACGAAAACCGGGAGAACCAATGAAAAGCTTAACGGTGATTCTGATAATAAGCCTGTTTTGTCTAGCTGTCGAGGCTAGCGCCAAGACACCAGTCCCCAACGCAGTGGAGTATGATATGAAAACCATTGCTATGGCTGTTGTTGTTTTTCAAAAACACACTAAGACAATCCCAATAGGAGACAGTGCTGCGATTGCCCGAGAACTTGTGGATGAAGGCTGCATTAAGCCTGGCAAACAGGGATTTTCTCGGGAGCGTGGTTTCTTCTCTCCAGACGGCATAGCATATTTGATTTTTGTAAACGAAGAAGGGGTTTGCGTCACTTTACCCGGAAGCGAGTGGGAGCCGCGCGAGTGCTATGTAGCGTTATTTGATAAGGGGGCGATTGAAACGAAAAGATGACGGGCCCCAAACAGTGGACTGGCAGCCCAGGAGTCGATCGACGCCCGCGTGACGCGCCAGATGAAGGCCGAACTGGACGCTAGGCGCGCCAGCGGCGTCATCCACGCACCGACGGCCGACCAAGCCAAGGTGATCAATGCGCTGATCAACGGGCTGGCTGGTTTCTCGGACCCCCAGCTTCAGTCAATCGCTCGAATGTTGGGCCGCAGGACGATCCTAGTCGATGAGTCCATGCGTACGCCGGCAGGCTCTGAGAACATCCTGATGGGAGAGACCACGCCGAGCATTCCAGGCTACGAGAACATTATCCGACTCAACCCAGAGCGAATCGCCGACGTTGGGTTCTACTATGCCGACGCAACCGGCCAGAGGACGATTCCGTACTCACTCCTCGATACCCTACCACACGAAAACCTCCACCTGGTTTTCGCTGAGATGGGATTCAACGATCCTGGAGGTGCTTACGCCCATAGTATCATGAGGAACTACATCAACAACATCATCCAGAAAGTCATGGATGAGGGCATTCCAGCGGAGATAAACAGAAAATGAAAACAGGTAGGCTGCTGCTTCTTCTCATCCTGTGTCTTCCGTTTGGTCCAGCAGGTCGCGCTGAAATGAAAAACATCGACGATGAGCGGCTCAGTATGCTCAAGGAGGCGTTTCGAACGTATGCCGCCAAGAATGGCGAGTATCCCAAGGGGGCGAACTGGCAGATCGCGCTCGAGTTGGCTAATCCTCGGACAGGAATCCGCTTCGTTGCGTCTCGAGCGGATTCAGCGGGCAACCTGCTTGATGCTCATGGACACCCATACGTGTTCTTTTTCTCAAAAGAGGGTTGGGTTCTAATTGCGGCGCTTGCAGAGGATGGGACCGCGATTGAACGACAGGCATTATTGCCGCCGATTGCACGCTCTAGTCCTCAGCCGACCGAAGCGAAGTAGACGCCTTTGCCTTCGTCCACGCTCGCCCGTTCTGCGACGACTTGCGCTCTTGGTGGTGTGTGAGACGCAAAACCCTTAGCCGTTACTACGCGCCCAAGTCACGCCCCGGAATATGCGATCACTCCGGCTCGCGGCGCACGCACCTGCGGCCCTGATTTTGAACGCAGCGGCGCGTTCTTTTGCTGCCGGACGCGTTACTCCTTACGCTGTGGCGTAACGCTCGCGGCCGTCACCGTCGGCGCCCGGAAATGCGCCCACCCGCGCGTTTCCCAGGTCCATCTTTGTGCCGGAATCCGCGCCCGTTGGTCGCCCGGAACGCGGCCGATTTTGCACCGGCAAAATCGCAAAAATCATCGAGACACCAACCCCGCTCGAAAAGAGCGGCGGAAGTGCTGGACCAGAATACACGACCGGAGCGGATCGCGAGTAGGAAGGAACTGCTGAAGATCGGGACGATCCTGCTGCCAGAGCGAAAGCGGCTTGAAGTGCGGGAAGAAAAACGGAAGACCTGCTGGACAAAGTGCGGCACGAAAAACGGAAGGGGTGCGGCACGAACTGCTACCGCAAAAACGGTAGGAGCGCGCCATCGACGCCGGACCAGGTGCGGCGTCGAATGCGGCGTCCCGAGCGGAGCCGACGCCGGCCGCGGTGCGGTTGACGAGGGCGCCCTAGGGTAGGAGGACTCGTATGCAACAAACACCGACAAAAACACGCCCCGATTACGCCCGGCTCGCCGCCACCCTGGACGGCAGTGCGCTGGAGAAGAAACTGGAGGAACTGACGCACCGGCAGCCGCCGCGAAAACAGAAGCGGCTCGCCGACGTGCTCAGTCCCTACACGGACAGGCTGCTGAAGCTGCACGGGCTCGGATGGACATACCGGCAGCTGGCAGAGGAACTGAAGGCGAGCGGCCTGCCGGTCAGTGTCGGCACGCTGCGCGAGTACCTGACGAAGACGGCTCACGACCGGAAGCCCAGCGGCCGGAGCGCCGGCAGAAAAGCGGGAGCCGGTGCGGCCATGGCCGCGGCTTGAAAAACGGACCGGACGCCGGAACAAGTGCCGGAGTCCCGGAGCAACGACATGCGGGAAGAAGCGCGGCTGAAAAGTCCGGCGGCGGCTCAGGCGCGGTGCGCCCTCGGGGGTGCCACCGCAGTCGGAGCGGAACGCGGGGCGCTCGCCGCCGCCCCCGCTTTCCCCCGGCTCGGAGCAACTAAGGGAAAGCAATGGTCGGCGGTGTCAGCCGGCTTTGCGGACCTCGTAGGCAGTCAGGGCGTCCTCAACGTTGGCCAGGATGCGCTGCTGAGTGGAGCGCGGCAGTTGGCTCACGCGTTCAAAGACCTGCCGGGCCTTGCCGGTTGGGCCTTTGCCGCGCTTGGGGCCTTCGTTACGGCCAACAAGTGAATCCACGCTGACGCCGAGTTGCTCCGCGAGCGCGGACAACTGTGCTGCCTTGAGGGCGACGGCCGAACGTTCCCACTGTGCGATCAGGTTGCGACTGATGCCGAGTTTGGTGGCGAGGTTGTTTTGCGACAGTCCCGCCTCCTGCCGGGCACGCGCGATCCGCGAGCCGAGAAGGGATGCTTGTTTGGTTGGAGGGCGTCCGCCGGGCATGGCGAGATTATACGGACCATCTGCCAGGTTGTGAGAAAGCGCTTGCATAGATGTTAGAAAGTCTCACAACTGGTCGGCGTGTCAAAATCTTTGAGAAGGTGCTTGACGCCCCTCCGGAAACGAAAGGCCCGGCCATGCCGATGATCCCGGACGACGACCTTGAGAAACTGAAGCGCTCGGTTGACCTTGCGGCCGTGATCCGGTCGCGCGGGGTGGAGCTGAAACCGCAGGGCCACGACCTGGTTGGCCTGTGCCCGTTTCACCCAGACGAGCACCCAAGCTTGCGTGTTACAAACGCCAAGGGCCTGTGGCGGTGCATGTCGTGCCACGCCACGGGCAACGTGATCCAGTTCGTGCAGCGCTTCGACGGCGTTTCCTTCCGCCACGCCTTCGAACTGTTGAAGAACGGGGCGGCCTTCAGCGGCGCGCCAGCCGGCCAGCCGGTGAAGAAAGCGACCGTGCCGCGGTTGCCGGCACCGGTCGCCGCGGATGCCGACGACCAGGCGGCGCTGCGCCAGGTCCTCGACTACTACCACGAGCGCTTGAAGGAGAATCCGGCGGCACTGGCGTACCTGAAGAAACGCGGCATCACGGCCGAGGCAATCGACACGTTCCGCATCGGCTTCGTCGATCGCACGCTTGGGCTTCGGCTTCCCCAGAATAACCGCAAGGAGGGCGCAGCGATCCGGGCGCGACTGACGCGGCTGGGCATCATCCGCAAGACCGGGCACGAGCACTTCCGCGGGTGCGTGGTCTTCCCGGTGATCGCGGAGAATGGCGAAATCGGCACGGTGTACGGCCGGGCCATCGACGCGCCGACGAAGGAGGGCCGGCACCTGTTCCTGCCCGGTCCGCAGCGTGGGGTCTGGAATCCGGCCGCACTGCGTTCGGCGGAGGTGATCGTAACCGAGGGCATTATCGATGCCTTGAGCTGGTGGTGCGCGGGCTTCCGCCACGTGACGACCGGCTACAGCGCGAAGGCGCTGCCGGAGGAACTGCTTGACGCGCTCATCGCCGCCAAGGTGGCGCGGGTGTTCCTCTCGTTCGACCGCGACCCGGCCGGAGACGAGGGCACAGCCGCGGCGGCGGCGCAGCTCGCCGCCCACGGGATCGAGGCTTTGCGGGTGATGTTCCCGCCGGGCTTCGATGCGAACCGCTACGCCCTGGAGGTCACTCCTCCCGAGAAATCCCTCGGTGTCTTGCTGCGCTCGGCGCTCCCGGTCGATCCGGCGGGCAAAGTCTCTTCGCGTGTGCCCGCGCCTTCCTCCTCTTCTTCTTTAGCTGCTAAAGCGGCTGAAGCTGCTCCCGCTGCCGCGGCGCCCGCGGAATTACCCGAGCCGGTCGTGCCATCGCCGTCTCCGGTGGCGGCTAAAGAAAAGAGCCAGGACGTGCCGCCGGGTGCCGCGGCGAACAACGGCGTGCCGCCCACAGCGACGGTGCCGCCGTCGCCGGTGGAGGTACTGAAGCACGACGCCGACGAAATCGTCCTTGTGATCGGCGACCGCACCTGGACGGTGCGCGGGCTCGCGAAAAACACGGGCTTCGAGTCGCTGAAGGTGACGCTGCGGGTAACGTGCGCGGAGAAGTGGCACCTGGACCAGCTCGACCTGTGCGTCGCGCGGCAGCGGCAAAGCTTCATCGAGACGGCCGCGGCCGAGACGCTGCTCAAGGCCGAGCTCGTGAAGCGCGACCTGGGCCATGTGCTGCGAAAACTGGAGGAACTGCAGGAGGCGCGTTTGAAAGCGGAGTCCGCGCCGAAAAAAGCCGGGCCGGACCTTCCGGCGGCGCTCCTGGAGAAGGCGCTCGCTTTCCTGCGCGATCCGCGCTTGTGGGACTTGATTCCCGAGCACGCGGCCTTGTGCGGCATCGCGGGCGAGCGCGGCAACGTGCGGCTGGGCTACCTGGCCGCGGTCTCGCGGCTGTTGGAGCGGCCGATCATGATCATCATCCAAAGCTCTTCGGCGGCGGGCAAGACGACCTTGATGGACGCGATCCTCGCCTTCATGCCGCCGGAGCGGCGGATCAAATACTCCGCGATGACGGGCCAGTCGCTCTTTTACATGGCGGGCACGGACCTGCGGCACAAGATCCTCGCCATCGTCGAGGAAGCGGGCGCGGAGAAGGCGAGCTACGCCTTGAAGCTCCTGCAGTCCGAGGGCGAGCTGCGGATCGCCTCGACGGGCAAGGACCCGCACACGGGCCGGATGACGACCCAGGAATACCGCGTGGAAGGCCCGGTCATGATCATCCTGACGACGACGGCCGTGGACATCGACGAGGAGCTGCAAAACCGCTGCCTCATCCTGATCGTCGATGAATCGCGCGAGCAGACCGAGCGCATCCACGTTTTGCAGCGCGAGGCGCGCACCGAGGCCGGACTCGCGCGCAAGGCCCAGCGCGAGGAACTGCTCGCCCTGCACCGGGCGGCGCAGTCGCTCCTGCAGCCGCTGCCGGTCTTCAATCCGTACTCGGAAAAGCTGCGCTTCCTCTCGCACCAACTCCGCACGCGCCGGGACCACGAAAAATATCTGCTCCTCATCGACTCGCTGGCGCTCCTCTTCCAGCACCAGCGCGAGCGCAAAATGATCGCCGGGCGCGAGCACGTCGTCGCCACCCTGGACGACATCGCACGCGCCAACGAACTCGCGCACGACGTGCTGGGCCGCGGCCTGGACGACATGCCGCCGCAGACCAGGGCGTTGCTTGCCCTCGTGCAGCAGATGCAGCAGGAGCGCGCCAAGAAAACGAGGGGGCGCGACGGCGGGCACTGGCGGCGGCGCGACCTGCGCGCCTTCACCGGCTGGAGCGACACGGCCTTGAAGGTGCATCTGGGCCGCCTGGTCGAACTCGAATACGTGCTCGCCAGCCGCGACCTGGAGCACCTGAACGGACAGCTTTACGAACTCTTGTTCGACGGCGACGTGAACGCGGCCAAGCCGCACCTGTCGGGCCTCATCGACGTGGAAGCGTTGCGAAAACAGGAGTACGAAGAAAATCGGTCAGGGCAAAACGCCGGTCAGTCAGGGGTCGGTCAGCCGTCGGTCAGGGGTCAGTCAGGGGTTGGTCCGGGTGGCGAAAAC
>CAWHAC010000008.1:0-748442 GCA_963827125.1 uncultured Verrucomicrobiae bacterium | reverse complement strand
GCCACTCAGAAAAGAGAACGTCGGTCCGCGATAAAACGTCGCCCTGCGGTGCCCTTTGGCTCATCCTCAGTGAACTCTTTCGCCCGATGACCTGCCGCGCCGAAAAACCGGGAAGAAGCGCAAGCGACCGGAGACGCTCGCCGCGAATGCGGGGGCCGGCGGCTGGCAGAGACGGAGAAGCCTCCGTCCCGCCGCCTTTCGCGGCGATTGTACGGGTCGAATCACCCCCGACCAGCTCTTTTTTTCCACCTCGGTTGCCGCATCTGCGCCATCTGCGAAATCTGCGGTTCAGAAATGGCCGTTGCTCCGGCGGTGTCCCCGGTTTCTCTTTGTGTCTTCGTGCCTTTGTGGTGAATATCTGGGCGAACCAGTCGCCACTGCAGATGGCCTCGGCTGGCATGCCTGCTGCGGGGCAGCCGTCACGCCAGCCTTCGACCACTGCAGGTCTCTGACGTTCGCCACTCAGAAAAGAGAACGTCGGTCCGCGATAAAACGTCGCCCTGCGGTGCCCTTTGGCTCATCCTCAGTGAACTCTTTCGCCCGATGAACCGCCGCCCTGAAAAATCGGAAATGATCCCGAACGACCGGAGACGCTCGCCGCGAATGCGACGGCCGGCGGCTGGCGGAGGCGGAGAAGCCTCCGTCCCGTCGCGCTTCGCGGCGATTGTACGGGGCGTCAAGGTTCTGACCAGCGCGGTTTTTCCTCCAAAAGGAGGAGATCCGGCAAGCCGCCCGTTCTCCGCCGGATCAACCTCTCTGCGGCATCCGTGCTATCCGCGTAATCCGCGGTTAAAAGGCAGCCTTTGCTACGCCGGAGGTCTCGGTTTGGCTTTGTGTCTCCGTGCCTCTGTGGTGAAGAATAAGCCGTCGAACCAGTCGGTACTGCCGATGCCGGCCTCGATCACGCTGGCCGCTTGCGCAACCGTCGCTCTGTCGGCCGACCCGGCAGACCTCTGGCGTTCGGCATAAAAATGAGAATTCTTACCCCAGCCATCTTGGTGATCGCGGCGTTTACAGGTTTCCCACACATACCAACCATCGCTGCCGATCCCTCCGTCCCCAGCGCTAAGAACTACGTGGGCCGTGGTCTTGCGGCTGAAAAAGACGGCAATCGCGATGGAGCGATTGCTGACTATACGAATGCAATCCTCCTAGACCCAAATTACGCGTACGCCTATACGCTTCGTGGTACACTCCGACGAATGCAGGATAAGCCTGACTTGGCGATTGTCGATCTGTCGCGTGCAATTGAATTAGATCCGAAGGACTCGCAAGCGTGGTTCTTTCGTTCTGCATCGCACTTCAGCAAGATGGAGTTGAAAGAAGCGAGACGCGATGTCGAGGAAGCCATCAGACTGAATCCGAGATTCGCCCGATCATATAGCCTGCACGGACTCATTCTTGCGGCCGCACAAGAATACGACTTGGCAGAGCAGACCTTTGCCAAGGGGATCGAAGTCGATCCTGGCGTCTCTGAGCTATTCCGAAATCGGGCAGCAATGCGGATTATCCGGAATGATTTGGACGGTGGGCTTGCTGATGCCAGTCGCGCCATAGAGCTCGACCCAAGCGATTCAGCGGCATTTCTGAACCGGGGCGGCGCCGAAGAATTGAAGTCGGATTATGCGAGCGCGGTCAAAGATCTAGCGCGGGCACTCGAACTCGATCCGAACAGTGACGAGGCAAAGCGCGGAGTGATCCGCGTGCGCGAAGAACTAAAAACCGGAAAACGTTTGCCGAACCAGCCGCCGCTGCGAATGCCGGTCAGCGGCACGCCGGCTGCTGACGCACCCGTCGCGCCTCCGCCCGGCATCGCAGGTCGGTAGCGTTCGACACCCCGCAATTGCAGGCATCCGTCCAGCAGAAATCTCCGCATTCCGAAGCCCGATCTCAGTGCCCTCTCTGTGACCTCGCCCATCCGATGACTTGCCGCCTTGAAAAATCGGAGATGATCCCGAACGACCGGAGACAGTCGCCGCGAATGCGGGGGCCGGCGGCTGGCGGAAAAGGAGAAGCCTCCGTCCCGCCGGCTTTCGCGGCGATTGTACGGGTCGAATCACCCCCGACCAGCTCTTTTTTTCCACCTCGGTTGCCGCATCTGCGCCATCTGCGAAATCTGCGGTTCAGAAATGGCCGTTGCTCCGGCGGTGTCCCCGGTTTCTCTTTGTGTCTTCGTGCCTTTGTGGTGAATATCTGGGCGAACCAGTCGCCACTGCAGATGGCCTCGGCTGGCATGCCTGCTGCGGGGCAGCCGTCACGCCAGCCTTCGACCACTGCAGGTCTCTGACGTTCGGCAAAACCCCAGACATGACAAAAAGTGAAGCCATTCAACTCATCCGACGCCTAGCTCCTGTTCACGACGGCAGAGTCAGCTTCCGGGTGTTCGTGCGCGAGGCGGGAGTTCCCGAGCAAAGTATCCGTCATGAGCCTTGGTTCACCCGCTGGAACCTCCTTGTAGCCGAGTCTGGATTTGCACCGACCGAATTCGACACGGCTCGCATTCCCGACGAGCAAGTTGCCGCTTCTGTGGGAGAACTCATCAAGAGACTTCGAAAGTTGCCCACTCAAGACGAATACTATCGAGAAAAGAAGCACGATAGCAGCTTTCCCACGCTGAAGGTCATCAAAAGGGTTGAGGCATCGGGCCGGCTCAAGTCGCTCCTTCGGACGTTGCACGACCGAGACCCTGAATATGATGTGGTAAGGAGTATTGCAGAGAGAATGTCCGACGTTGATGACGCGATGGAGAGATCCACAAATGATAGCGCGCGCGTCCAGGGGTACGTGTACATGCACCGGTCCGGACGGAAATACAAAATAGGCTTCACCAATTCACCTGTACGTCGCTTTCGCGAGGTCCGTCTCGAGCTCCCCGACGAGACGATTCAGGTTCATGCGATTGCGACAGACGATCCAAGCGGAATTGAGAAATACTGGCATGGGAGATTCAAAGAGAAGCGAATCCGAGACACAGAGTTCTTTCTCTTGGACGCAGACGATGTACGGGCGTTCAAGCGGAGGACCTACCAATGAGGATTTCGCCGAACCAGCCATCGCTGCCAATTCGGCTGTCGTTCACGCCTCGTGCCTTCGCACGAGTCGCGCCTGCCAGCCTCATGGCAGGCTGGTAGCGTTCGGCATAATGATGAAGACATCGCTTCTTTTCGCCGGTGGGTTTTTGACGTTTCTTTGCCTGCTCGTCAGCAGCTGCGTACCACCGGTGTGGGTTCGGGTCTTCAACACCACTGATCACCCGATTCAGATGGCGGTAGATTCTGGAAGGAAACTCATCACGATTCCATCTGGGGGCAGTGACCGAGCAGATTGGTGCCCAATTGTTCGCGGTCACGACCAAGGTTTTGTTATCGAAGATGCCGGAACAGAACGATTCTATATCGTATTCAGGCCCGCTGACGATGGGTCATCTCACCTTGCGATATCAATCCCTCTGCCGGAGCGAAGTCAAAAGTCTCGGGTTTTCGGTCGCGAGGTCCTTGTGGAGTATTCGTCGGATGGACTCGTCTATGCACTCGATCGTTCCGACGAGGAGGTTCCCCGGAGACTCGATCCGCAACCTGAAGGATTTCCAATGAGGCCGAACCAGCCGCCGCTGCGAACGCCGGGCAGCGGCACGCCGACTGCTGACGCACCCGTCGCGCCACCGCCCGGCATCGCAGGTCGGTAGCGTTCGCCACCGGAATGAGGAACATCGGTCCGTGAGCAGCCGTCGCCCCAAGCAATCCGTTCTCTGCGCTCTCCGTGAACTCCCCCGTCCGATGAACCGACGCCCTGGAAAATCGGAAATGATCCCGAACGACCGGAGACGCTCGCCGCGAATGCGACGGCCGGCGGCTGGCGGCTGGCGGAGACGGAGAAGCCTCCGTCCGCTCGCGCTTCGCGGCGATTGTACGGGTCGAATCACCCCCGACCAGCTCTTTTTTTCCACCTCGGTTGCCGCATCTGCGCCATCTGCGAAATCTGCGGTTCAGAAATGGCCGTTGCTCCGGCGGTGTCTCCGGTTTCTCTTTGTGTCTTCGTGCCTTTGTGGTGAATATCTGGGCGAACCAGTCGCCACTGCAGATGGCCTCGGCTGGCATGCCTGCTGCGGGGCAGCCGTCACGCCAGCCTTCGACCACTGCAGGTCTCTGACGTTAGGCAATTAAGCACCGCCGATGCGCACTTTCCTGCTCTACTTAGCATCGCTCGCGGTCGGTTACACTCTCGTGCTCATCGCCGTTCGCGCCATCACGAAAGCGTATCCACGCTCCCGGGCCATCACCGCGTTTATATTGACCTGCGGTGCGTCCTACTCGCTGGGGTTCGCGTTCGACATGGCGGTCGGATGCGCTATGGGAAAGCTCGCGCTCGAAAGTGTGGTCGCACCATTTTTCACTTGGATCGGAATCGGTCTCTTTTGCCAGTTCTTGGCTTACGAGACCACCGGCCCACGGTGGCCACTTTGGGTTCCACACGCTCTCAATACTGTACTCGCGAGCTACGCCGGATTGATCCGAAGAGAGCATTTTCTCGTGGCTGGTGCACTCGCAGTAGTCACGATGATCACCGCTTATCCAGGAAAGAGCCTAACCCGGAGAGTTGTGTGACGCGAAGCCGGCACACGACTCTTGTTGAACAAGCCCCGGGCAAACCGGAGACAACAGGGGACAAGGGGAACTGAGCGGGGAGGCGGCTTGGAGCGCTATGCGCTTTGTATTTGCCGCAGGAGGACGGTGGAGCGCGCTGGAGGTTCCGATGCGAGGCTGGCCGATGGTCGTTGGGGCTGCCCCGAACGTCGAACGGGAGCGTTGAGCGGTGCCGGCGCGGGGTCGAGGGCGTGGGGGCGGCCGCTGGCAAAGCGATCGAGAGCTTCGCAGGCAAAGCGGTGGCAGGCCGCGGGACGAGCCGGCAGTGATGGGAGCAGCAGACGCTGACAGTCGAAGCTCATGGCGGGGCGCGGGCGGGCATGAGCCGGGCGACGAGGACGAGGGTGAAGCGCGCGCAATGCGGGCAGCGCAGGTGCCAGGGCGGAATCGGCACGGTGGCGCGCACGACGATGAAGGCGCAGAGCAGCGTTTCGACGATGAGCCGCCGGCGTTTGGCTGCGGGGTGCATCCAGCCGAAGTAGCGGACGCGGTGCTGCCCGGCGGGCAGCACGTGCTGGAGATAGCGCCGCAGGAACTCGGCGGCGCTGAGCGTGCATTCGCGGTGCTCGCCGGAACGGCTGTGCGTATAGGCGAAGCGCACGCTGCGGTCGTTGGCCGAGAGGATGCGCTCGTCGGAAATCGCGGTGTGCTGGACGTAGCGGGCGAGATACTTCACCACGTTTTCCCCGGAGCCGGCCGGCCGGACGTGGACCCACCAGGCCTCGCGCCAGACCGGGTCGGGGATCGTCGCGTGCAGGTCGGGCGCGGTCGTCGCCCAGGGCAGCGAGCAGGCGCGGGCCGAGCACGGGCCCGACGCCTGGCAGGGAGGCAATGATGATGTGATCGGGATGGGCGGCGAAGACGGCCGCGATCTGCTGGTCGTAGCGTTCAAGGGCAGCCGTGAGCGGCTCCAGTTGCCCGAGGATTGCTTCCAGGCGCAAGGTGGCCGGCTCGAGGATGGCCGGATCATCCGTCAGCGCGAACGCCGAACGGGGTCTGGCCTTGGGGTTTGGGGTGGACGATGGGAATTCCAGCGGCCAGCCTTCGCCCGGCTACGGCACGGCAGGCGCAGGCCCCTCGCCGACGAAGTAGAAGCCCACCTTCGCCAAGGCTACGGGGGGCACAGCTGCCGACCACCGCCAAGACTGGGTAGGCAAAAATGAATCTGGTTTCGAGAGCCGGTACAAAGATCTCCGTCCAAAACTCTGTGGCATGGCGTCTCTGCGCGAGATCCTGTCTTTGATGGTCCTTTGGAAGAAGAGGCTCGCGCAAAGCAGCGCAGAGCAAAGGAACGGATCGGTGCGTCACCTGCGCCCTTGCGGATCCGGCTCGGAAAGCGCCTGCTCAGCCCGGCGAGAGGAGGGCCTGAAGCGCTGCCTTCACCTGCTCGAACTCGGCCTTGAGCCGGGGAAGCCGTTCCGGAACGCTGGGCAGCGCGCCGTCGCGGCCGAGGAATTCGATCTCCTCGCTGATGGCGCGGAGCTGCATGGCGCCGAAGTTTGCGGAGCTGCCCTTGAGGCTGTGCGCCGCCCGGGTCAGCCGGCCCGCGTCGCCCTGCTCCAGGCATTCCTCGATCTCGGTGATCCGCTGGGGCGAATCGTCGAGGAACATCTGGATCAGTTCGCGCAAAAAGGAGTCATCGCCGGGATTCATGGCCCGCAACTCCTCGATGGCCTGGGGGTCAATGATGGATGCCATAATCGGTTCTCCTGGAAGCGGCCCCGGTTCGCCCCGGGGGAAAGCCCGCCCCGGCGCGCAGGGCAGCGCCGGGTTTTGCCCGGGAATCGGGGATGCGGTTTATTGGGCCCATTCGAAGGAGGTATTCTGCTCGATCTCATCGATGGTGGTCAACCCGAGGAGGACCTTTTTGAGACCATCGTAGCGCAACGGCCGGAAGCCGACCTTTGCCGCCGTCCGGGTGATCTCCTGGGCGCTCCGGCCCTCGGAGATCATCGAGCGGATCTCCTCGGTGATGAGGACGAGTTCGTGAAATGCGATTCTTCCCTTGTAGCCCGTCCCGCGACATCGCGGGCAGCCGCGGCCGCGGTAGAAAGGCACCTCGGCCGGAGCGTCGTCCAGAAAGTAGCGGTGCAGGGTTTCCGGCGGAGGGAAGTAGGCTTCCTTGCAGTGCTCGCAGATCCGCGCCACAAGGCGCTGGGCCAGCACGCCGATGACGGCGGGAGCGACCATGTAGGGCTCCACGCCGATCTCAAGCAGCCGGACGATGGCCTGGGCCGCCGTGTTCGTGTGCAGCGTCGCCAGCACAAGGTGCCCGGTCAGCGCCGCCTCGGTGGCGATCTTGGCGGTCTCCAGATCGCGGATCTCGCCGATGAGGATCACATCCGGATCCTGCCGCAGCAGGGCGCGCAGGAGCGTGGAAAACCTCAGATCGATATGGGCGTTCACCTGGCTTTGGGTCAGGCCGACCAGCTGGATCTCCACCGGGTCCTCGATGGTCGAGATATTCAGATCGGGTTTGTTGATCTCATGGAGCGCGGCATAGAGCGTGGTCGTCTTGCCCGAACCCGTGGGCCCGGTGACGAAGATGATGCCGTTGGGGTTCTGGACCAGGCGGCGGAAGGGCTGCAGGACGGTCTGGGACATCATCATCCGGTCGAGCGTGACCATCGATTTCCTGCCTGTTGACGCGAGGATGCGCACCACCGACTTCTCGCCGAAGATGGTGGGGATCATCGAAACCCGGAAGTAGGTGGTTCCGCCGCCCACCGCCATCGCGAAGCGGCCGTCCTGCGGAAAACGCGATTCCGTGATGTTGATGCTGCACAGGATCTTCAGGCGGGAGATGAGCGCCCGGTGGAGTTTGCGGGAGAACGTCAGCACCTCGCGCAGCATCCCGTCGATGCGGAAGCGGATGCGCGACTGCAGTTCCTGGGGCTCGATGTGGATGTCCGTCGCCCGCTCGCGGATGGCGAAATAGATGATCGAATCGAGCACCTGGATCAGCGAGGCGCTTTCCGCCAGGGCCGCGAGCTGTTCCATCGTATAATCCGGGCGGTTGAAAAGGTCCAGGTGCTCCAGGGCGCTCAGGCTTTCCCCAATGTCCTTGTCGTTCGAATAATGGATGGCGATCGCGTCCGCGATTTCACGCGCGGAGGCGAAGACCGGGCTGACCGGCATCTGCGCAATCTGACCCAGGCGCCGCACGAGCGGCTCGTCCTCGGGCGTCGTCATCGCCACGGTGAGAATGCCTTCGATGACATAGAGGCCGATGGACAGCGTCTTCCTGGCCACCTCCTGGGGCAGCTTCTCCACCGCCTCGTCGGTGACGATCGAGGCGAACGGATCGACGTAGGCGAAGCCGAAGGCGTTGGCCCACTGCCGGCAGGCCTCTTCCTTTGGGAGCAGCTTTGCGTCGATGATGGCCTGCAGCAGCTCGGGCGTATCCGGGCCGTGCTTCAGGACGAGATCCTTCAATTCATCCGTAAAACCGAATCCGGGCACCTTCCGGACCAGATCCAGGAAGCGTTTATTCCTTGCTGCGGACATTGCGGCGCCTCCGGGTTGCAAACATCTTCTGGATCTCGACCTGATCGAGCGTTTCCATCGCAAATGAGGACTCGCGGCGTTCCACCTCGATCTCGCGCAGCATCTCCGCCAGCGAGTACCGGACTTCGCCGATCTGCGGACGCGGCGCGGGCGGGGGAACAGGGTCGGGCGTCATGGTTCAGGATTCTCCGAAGTTTTCGCGGATGATGGCGGACAGCTCGGCGAGGATCTCCTCTTTCGGCGTGTCCTTCCGGATGTAGCTGACGGCGCCCAGCCTGAGGCATTCCTCGATGGTCTGCCGGTTGGCGAGCGACGTGAGCATGACGACCAGGGCGTCGGGATCCTGCGCGAGAATTGCCGACAGGATCTGCACGCCGCCCGTTCCGGGGAGATTCACGTCGAGGAGCACGACGTCAGGCGATTCCCTGGCATAAAGGTCCATGGCCTGCTCGCTGTTGGCCGCCTCCAAGATCACCGGCGAGCCCAGCCCGCGCGCGATCAGGGCAACGTATTTTCTGACATGGGCCTCGTCGTCGACGAGCAGGATTTTCCCGGTGAAGGACATGGTCAGGAAGGCAGGGTGACGCGGAAGGCGCAACCGCGCTCCGGCAGGTTTTCCGCGGTGATGCCGCCATGGTGAGCCTCGACGATCTTCCGGCAGATGGCGAGGCCCAATCCGGTGCTCTTCTCCCCCCCGGTGGGCTTGACCGAGGTCCGGCCGAAATCCTTGAACAGCTTGTCGCGTTCATTTTCGGGGATGCCGGGGCCTTGATCCCGGACCGTGATCACGTTGGAACCGTTTGTGGCGGCGACCTCCACATCGACGGTCGAACCGGGAGGGGAGTATTTGATGGCGTTGCTGAGCAGGTTGTCGACCACCTGGCGGATCTTGTTCGGGTCGATGCGACAGGGTTGCGGGCGCCCGTGCGGCGGCAGGATGATCTTCGTCTGCTTCTTGGTGGCCTCAATATTGGCGAGGTACACCGACTTTGTGACGATCTCCACCAGATCGGCCGTTTCGAGGGCGATCTTGAGCTCGCCGGCCTCGATGGTTGCAACGTCGAGGAGCTCGTTGACGAGCAGAAGCATCTCCTGGCTGGCTGAGTGGATGGTCTTCACCAGGTCAAGCTGGTCGGGCGTGAGCGGCCCGACGACGCCGTCGCGCAGGAATTCCGCCAGCCCCCGGATGGAGGCGAGGGGATTGCGCAAATCGTGCGCCGCCATGCCCAGGAGCCGGTTCTTCGCCGCGTTTGCCGCGCTGAGCTGGCCCACCAACAGACGCTGCTGGGCCAGCAATCCCCGGATCTGCAGGTGCGTGCGGATGCGCGCGAGCGCCTCCTTCGCGTGGATCGGCTTCGGGAGATAGTCGACGCCGCCGGCCGCGAGTCCCGCCACGACATCATCCGAATCGCTTCTGGCCGTGATGAAGATGACGGGGGCCGCCCCGTCGCCATAGCGGGCGCGGAGGGCGCGGCAGGCATCGAATCCGTTGATGCCCGGGAGCACGACGTCGAGGAGGACGAGGTCGGGCGGCGCAATGGCGTAACGCTCCATCGCCTGCTCCCCCGAGTCCGCTTCGACCACTTCAAATCCCTCCGGCTGGAGGATCCTGGAGAGGATCCTACGGTTCAGGCGGTCGTCATCGACGACAAGGATTTTCCGGGCTCTGCCCTCGGCGGGACGGGGCGCTTCGGGAGGGGGCGGCATCGTTTCCTGGGAATACATCGGAGGGGAGGGGGTTGCCAGTATGAAGATACGGCCCGAAACGGGCCGGGTTTAGGGTGTTGTTGCCAAACTTCATATCATCGAATTCAGATATGTTGATATTTTCCTTGCCCTCCGGGGGTGCACCGTTTTTTCTGGCGCGAATTCTATGGCCAATTCATTCGTTTTTTCCTCCGAGTCCGTGGGCGAGGGCCATCCTGACAAGGTGGCCGACTTGATTTCGGACAGCGTGCTCAACGCCTGCATCGCACAGGATCCGCAGAGCCGTGTGGCGTGCGAAACGATGGTCAAGTCGAACGTCGTGATCCTCGGCGGTGAGATCACCACACAGGCCAGGCTGAACTACGAGCAGGTGGTGCGCGCCGCAATCCGGGAAGTCGGCTACGTCCACGATGACGACGTGTTCCATGCGGACCGGGTTTTCATCAACAACTACCTCACGCGCCAGTCGCACGACATCGCCCAGGGCGTGGATGCCCGCGCGGCGGATGGCAAGGAAACCGCCGAGCAGGGGGCCGGAGATCAGGGATTGATGTTCGGCTACGCCTGCAACGAAACGCCGGAGATGATGCCGACCGCGATCATGTACGCCCACCGCCTCGGCCGCGAGTTGACCAAGGTGCGCAAGGCAGGTCTCGTGAGCTGGCTGCGCCCGGACGCCAAATCCCAGGTCTCAATCCGCTACGAGAACGACATGCCCGTCACCGTCGAGAATGTCGTGATCTCGACCCAGCATACCGCCGATGTCAAACATGCCGACATCAGCGAATTCCTGATCGAGTATGTGATCAAGAAGGTCATTCCGGCTTCGATGCTCGACAAGAACACGAAGTACCTGATCAACCCGACAGGCCGTTTTGTCATCGGGGGCCCGGAGGGCGACTGCGGGCTGACGGGGCGCAAGATCATCGTCGACACATACGGCGGCTGGGGCCGCCACGGCGGCGGGGCGTTCTCGGGCAAGGACCCCTCCAAGGTGGATCGTTCGGCCGCGTACATGTGCCGTTGGGTCGCGAAGAATGTCGTGGCCTCGGGCCTGGCCGGGATTTGCGAACTGCAGGTCGCCTACGCGATCGGCTATCCGGAGCCCGTGAGCATCTGGATCGACTCCATGGGCACCGGCAAGGTCCCGGACGATGTCATCGCCCGCGCGGTAACCCGGGTCTTCAGCTTCAAGCCGGCCAACATCATCAAACAGCTTGACCTGCTCCGCCCGATCTACCGGCAGACCACCAACTACGGGCATTTCGGCAAGCCCGACCTGCCGTGGGAGCAGACCAACCGGACCGCGGAACTGCTGGCTGCCGCGCGCTGACGCACCCGGGCGGTTCCTCTCCGGCCGGTTTTTCCCCCTTCCTCATCGCTCTTCCACGGTTTTCCCCATGCCTTCCTCAACTTTCGCCGCCACGCAACCGGACTGCAAAATCCGCGACCCCTCGCTCGCCGACATGGGGCGCCGGGCGATCGAAGTCGCCGAAAAGGAAATGCCCGGGCTCATGGCCGTGCGCGAGAGATATGCGCAGACGAAACCCCTGGCGGGGGTCCGGATCACCGGATCCCTGCACATGACGGTCCAGACGGCCGTGCTCATCGAGACGCTCGTGAAGCTGGGGGCCTCGGTGCGGTGGGCGTCCTGCAACATCTTCTCCACCCAGGATCACGCGGCGGCCGCCATGGCCCGCATCGGGATCCCCGTTTTCGCGTGGAAGGGCGAGACCCTTGAGGAATACTGGGACTGCACCTACGCGGCCCTGTCCCACGCGCGCGGACTGGGCCCGCAGCTGGTCATCGACGACGGCGGCGACGCCACCCTGCTCATCCACAAGGGATACGAGCTGGAGGAGGGAAGCGACTGGGTGAACTCGCCCTCCGCCTCCCCGGAGGAACAGGTCATCAAGGATCTGTTGAAACGGATCCACGGGCAGGATCCGTTGCGCTGGCACGGGATCGTCAGGGAATGGCGCGGCCTCTCGGAAGAGACGACGACCGGCGTGCACCGCCTCTATCAACTGCACGCGGCGGGCAGGCTCCTCGTCCCGGCCATCAACGTCAACGACTCGGTGACGAAATCAAAGTTCGACAACCTCTACGGCTGCCGCGAGTCGCTGGCCGACGGGCTCAAGCGCGCCACCGACGTGATGATCGCCGCCAAGGTCGCGGTGGTCTGCGGGTACGGGGACGTCGGCAAGGGTTCCTCCCATTCGCTGCGCGGCTTCGGCGCGCGGGTCATCGTGACCGAGATCGATCCGATCAATGCGCTGCAGGCGGCGATGGCGGGGTTCGAGGTGGCGACGGTCGAGGACAGCCTCGGCCGGGCGGATATCTACGTCACGTGCACGGGTAATTGCGATGTCATTACGCTGGAACACATGGAGCGGATGAAGGACCAGGCCATCGTCTGCAACATCGGGCATTTCGACAACGAGATCCAGATCGGGCGCCTGAACTCCGCGCCGGGCGTGCAGAAGATCGGCATCAAGCCGCAGGTGGACAAATACGTCTTTCCCTCCGGCCGCGCGATCTTTGTGCTGGCGGAGGGCCGCCTGGTCAACCTGGGATGCGCCCATGGCCACCCGTCGTTCGTCATGTCGAACAGCTTCACCAACCAGATCCTCGCCCAGGTCGACCTGTGGAAGAACCGCGACGACTACAAGGTCGGCGTCTATTGCCTGTCCAAACGCCTCGACGAGGAGGTCGCGCGCCTGCACCTCGACAAGATCGGGGTGCGGCTGACGGAGCTGACGCAGAAACAGGCGGACTATCTCGGCGTGAATGTCGACGGCCCGTACAAGGCGGACAACTATCGTTATTGAATCCGCAGCGCCAGCCCGGGCGCGGGCGGGGCGGTTCAACGCGGGGCGGGGCGGGGATCCAGCCCGGCTCCCGTGAGCCGGCGGTTTCAGGCCTCGTACAGCGCGCGCAATTCGCCGTCGGTGCGGCGGAGGCGCAGGGCGAGTGCGCGGGCGATACGGGCGAATATCTTCGTGCCCAGGAGCGGATGGGCGTGCGAGAGCGCATCCAGCCGCGCGCGGGACAGGACGAACAAATCGATCGGGGTGGTGGCCACGGCCCGGGCGGAACGCATCCCGCGGTCGAGAAACGCCACTTCGCCAAAGAAATCGCCGCGGCCGAATGAGGCGAGGTTGTGATGACCGCCGGCAGCCGTTGGCAGGATGATCCGGACGACGCCGCGGCGGATCAGGAAGAGTTCGTCGCCCCTGTCTCCCGTCTGGAAGATGACGGCGCCGGCCGGGAATGACCGTTCGACAACAGCGGCGGCCAGCGCCCCAAGCATCGGGTCGGCCTCGAATCCGCGCAGCAGATCGATCCCGGCGAGCGGAAGCGGCGCCTCCACATCCTCCCCGGGCGGCGCCGCCTCACGCAGCACCTGATCCTCGGCCCATTGCAGGGCGTCGTCCAACGTTTCAAACACCCGGACGTTCTGGCGGGACTTCGTCACTCCAACCTGGGAGAAATACGCCTGAAGATCCTGGCCGCTCGGCAGGCAGGCCGGCAGCCGGCTGAAAAGCAGGAAGCCGCCGCGGTCCTTGAGGATGGCCTCGAACTGCTCGAGGACGTGAGCCGCCGTGTAGTCCACCGAGATGACGCGCCGCATGTCGAGGATCAGGTACCGGCAGGTCTTCAAGTCCGGCTCCAGTTCCGTGAAGAACTTGTCCGTCGTGCCGAAGAAGAGGCTGCCCTGCAGCTCGCAGATGGTGATCTGCCCGCCATGCTTTTCCAGCAGCGCCTGCTCCGACGGCAAGCGGTGCTGCTTGGAGGAGATATGGGCGCCGCTGATCTTGCGCCGGATCACCGAGCTGCGGATCTGTTCGCGGATGAAGAGGAGGATGGCGAGGAACAGTCCGGTGCCCGCGGCGGCGATGAGGTTCACTCCTGCGGCCACGACCACCACGACCGCAATCACCGAGAAATCCAGGGCGGTCGATCTCTGGCGCAGGAGCAGCGCGCTGCGCCAATCGAACATGCGGAACGCCACCACCATGAGGATTCCGGCCAGGGCCGCCAGCGGAACCCAGGCGATCGCGTCGCCCAGAACAATCAAGGCGGCCAGGACACAAAGGCCTTCAATCGCTCCGGAAAGCCGGGTGCGGCCGCCGCTGTTCACGTTGACCAGAGTCGGCCCCATCGTTCCCGATCCGGACATTCCGCCGATCAGCGCCGCGACGAGGTTGCCCGCGCCCTGGCCGAGCAGGGCGCGGTTGGAATCATGCCGGCTGCGCGTCAGGGCGTCCACGACCACGCAGGTCTTGAGCGTGTCGATCGACAGCAGCACCGACAGCGTCAACGCCGGCATGAGCAGGACACGGGCATCGCCCCAACGGAATTGGGCGAGGGCGGACCACAGGCCGGAGAATGCGCCGGGGATCGAGCCAGGGCCGCCGCCCACCGGGCCGACGACCAGCGGGTTGCGGTCGAGCTGCAGGAGTCCCGGCCGAAATGCGCCGATGGCGAAATACGCGGCGAGTCCCGCGAGCAGGCCGAGGATGGAGGAAGGCACGGCCTTGGTCAGCCGCGGGGCAAGCACCATTCCCGCGATCGTGACGATGCCGACGGCCACCGCCGGCCACTGCCAGAGCCCCGGTGAAGTCAGCCCCTCCCAGGGTTTCACCCCGGGGGCCCAGCCGAAGAACTTCGGCACCTGGCTGAAGAAAATGATCACCGCGACGCCGCTCAGATAGCCGGAGACAACCGGGTACGGGATGTACTTGATGAGCCTGCCGCCGCCGACGAAACCGTAGAAGAGCTGAAGGCAGCCCGCGAACAAGCCCACGAGCGCCAGCAATGCCACGATGTGCCCGGGTGAGACCGCGCCTGCCGCCCCGGGGGTCCCCGCCAGCAGGCTCGTGGCCAGGGCGGCCATCACGGCGGCGGCGGGGGCGGAGGGCGCCGAGATCAAGCGCGGGGCGCCCCCCAGAAGCGGCGCCACGAGACCGACGCCAATGGCCCCGAGAATGCCCGCCCGCACTCCCTGCGCAAGGTGCGCCGGACCCAACAGGGAGTAGACTGAGACTCCATACGCCAGGGAGGAAGGCAGCGCCACCAGCGCGGCGGCAAGACCGCCCCAAAGGTCACCGGCCAGCTGCTGGCGGCGCGTTTCCGATGCTCGGGATGTGTCGGTGGACATGGGGTGGTCCTCAGGGGCGCGCGGAGTTTGCGGTTGCGCCGGCGCCGCCGGCAGCGCGGCCTACAGCGCTGCCTCGAGCCGGTCGACGATGGTCTTCAGGATCTGCACGCGTGCGAACCGCTTGTCGTTGCCCGGGACCAGCGTCCACGGAGCGAACTCCGTGCTGCAGCGGGTCACCATGTCATTCACCGCAACGGTGTAGTCGGCCCACTTTTTGCGGTTCCGCCAGTCCTCCCGGGTGATCTTGTACTGTTTGTAGGAAACGGCCTCGCGCTCCTTGAACCGGCGCAGCTGCTCGCCGGGGCTGATGTGTATCCAGAATTTGTTCATCAGGATCCCGTGCCCGGTGAGCTGCTCCTCGAATTCGTTGATTTCATGATAGGCGCGCTGCCAGGCCGCCTCCGGGGTTAATCCTTCGACCCTCTCCACCAGGACGCGCCCATACCAGGAACGATCGAAGAGGGTCGTGAACCCCGCCCGCGGCAGTTGCCGCCAGAAACGCCAGAGGTAATGCTGGGCCCGTTCTTCGTCCGTCGGCGCCGCGATTCCGACGATGCGGTAAAGCCGCGGGTCCATTGCCTGCGTTATGCGCCGGATCGCGCTTCCTTTGCCGGCGGCATCCCAGCCTTCAAAGACCATCACCATGGACCGCTTCTTCTCGTGGGCCGTCCAGGCCAGCCTGGCGAGGCGGGTCTGGTGCGATTCGAGCGCGTCGCGGTATTCGGCCTCCGTCAGCTTTTGTGTCAGGTCCACCCGGTCCAGGACCGATTCAGCGGGCGCGGCGCGCGCCTTTCGGGCCGGCCGCTCTTTCGCGGCAGCGCCGGATTCCCTCGCGCCGGACTTCGCCGCGGCCGCTGCGGTCCGCAGGCGCTGCCGGATCGCCTGGAGCAGGAGGGTGCCCGCAGTGAATTCGCGGTAGCGGCGGTCGGTGGCTTCGATCAGGTGCCAGGGGGCCGGGCCGGAATCCGTCCGGCGGATCGTCCGCTCGGTCGCCTGGATGAACCGGTCGAACATCTTGAAATGCTTCCAGTCGAGCGGCGTGACGCGGCCCTCCTTGTCGAGTTTCCTGAGCGCCTGTTTTTGCTCCGCCTTTGCGAGATGGAGCCACAGCTTCACCAGAACCGCGCCGTCGTCCACAAGCATCTGCTCAAACGCGGCGATCCGGTCGAGCGCGGCGTCGAAATCGCTGTTTCGGATTCTGCCGTACACCCGGTCGACGAGCGGTTCGCTGTACCAGGAGCCGAAGAGGATGCCGATGCGCCCGCGGCCGGGCATTGCGCGCCAGAACCGCCAGTACGGCGGCCGCTCGCGCTCTTCGTCGCTGGCCTCCCAGAAGGCGTGCGTCTCGACGCCGTGCGGGTCGAGCCAGTCGTTCAGGCGGTGGACGAGGGCGCCCTTGCCGGCGCCGTCCGCCCCCGAGACGATGATGATGACGGGGAAATCCCGCCCGCGCAGCTGGAAGTGCGCCTGAAGGAGCTCGGAGCGCAGCCGGGGAAGTTCCGCGTCGTATTGTTCCTTGGCGAGTCGATGCCCGAGTTCGACGCATTCAAACATGGGGAGGAAGTTTGAGCTTGGTTGCCGGGGGCCCGGTCCGCGTCTGCGGCCGCGCGCTCCACAGCGGCCCTGATCCTGGCCCGGATGTCCGCGGAGACGATGAAAAAACCGCGGCCTTCTGCCGCTGGGGGAAGATTAGGGTGGATTTGCGGGCGTTTTTGGCAAACATCGCCGTTCCTTATGAACCCGGTACTCAAACTCCTGTTGGAAGGCGGCAGCCTCAGCACGGCGCAGATGGCGCAGGTCCTGAACATGACCGAGGGCGAAATCAACGGGCATCTGGAGGAGCTGAAGAAGGAGCATGTGTTCCTCGGATGGCGCCCGGTGCTCGACCTTTCGAAGGAAGCGGCCGTTGCCGTGCGGGCCGTGATCGAGGTGCGGATCACGCCCGAGCGCGGCGGCGGCTTCGACCGGTTTGCGCAGCGCATCAGCCGCTTCGACGAGGTGGAGTCCTGTTACCTGATGTCGGGCGGCTACGACCTGCTCGTGTTTGTCACCGGCGCCAGCCTTCAAAAAGTGGCCGCGTTCGTCTCCGAGAAGCTCTCGACCATCGAGGGCGTGCTTTCGACGTCGACCCATTTCATGCTTCGCTCCTACAAAGAGCAGGGGTATCTGATGAACACGCCGGCGGAGGAGAACGGCCGGCTGACGGTGACACCCTGATCATCGACCGGCAGGGCACGACCGCCGGGCGCGCCGGAAATCGCGGCCGGCCCGTCGGCCCGGCCCAACCGCACTCCCATGGATACCAACCGCTTCATCGCCCGCCACGTCGTCGACCTGCCCCGGTCGGGGATTCGCGACTTCTTCGAGATTGTCGGCAAGATGAAGGACGTGATCTCGCTCGGCATCGGCGAGCCCGATTTCACCACGCCCTGGCACATCCGCGAGGCCGCGATCTACGCCCTGGAAAAGGGGAGGACGCACTACACCTCGAACCTCGGCCTCATCGAGCTGCGCCGGGCCATCTGCAATTACGTCGGGCAGCATTACGGCATGAACTACAGGCCGGAGTGCGAGGTGCTCGTCACGGTCGGGGTCTCCGAGGCCATTGACATCGCCCTGCGCGCGCTGGTCAACCCGGGGGACCGCGTGATGTTCCACCAGCCGTGCTATGTCTCCTATCACCCCTCGGTGACCCTGACCCATGGGATCGCCGTGCCGGTGCCGACCCATGTGGCGGACCAATTCGCCCTCACGGCGTCCGCGCTCGCCGCCGCGTGGCAGCCGGGCTGCAAGGTCCTCATGCTGAACCTGCCCTGCAACCCGACGGGAGGCACCTGCGACCGCGCCCAGCTCGAGGCCATCGCGCGCTTCTGCATCGAGAAGGACCTGCTGGTGCTCACCGATGAAATCTACTCCGAGCTGACGTTTGAGGGCATCCACACCAGCATCGCGAGCCTTCCGGGCATGCAGGAGCGCACGATCTTCCTGCACGGCTTTTCCAAGGCCTTCGCGATGACCGGATGGCGCATCGGCTATGCCTGCGGGCCCGCGCCGTTGATCGAGGCGATGATGAAGGTGCACCAATACTCCATGATGTGCGCGTCGACGATGAGCCAGGAGGCGGCGATCGAGGCGTTGATGCGCGGCGAGGATGGCGTCAGGCGCATGCGCGAGGAATACCACCGCCGGCGGGATTTTGTCGTGCGCCGCTTCAACGAGATCGGCCTGACCTGCCACCTCCCGCGCGGCTCGTTCTATGCGTTTCCCTCTGTGGCGGCGACGGGGCTGGGTGAAAGGGAGTTTGCCTTCGGCCTGCTCGATCGCGAGCGCGTGGCGATGGTGCCCGGCACCGCGTTCGGCGAGAACGGCCGGGGTTTTGTCCGCGCCTGTTTCGCCACGGGCTACGAACAGCTGGTCGAAGCCTGCCTCCGCATCGACCGGTACGTGCAGGGCCTGCGGCGGTAGGCCGGGCGCCGTGTCGCGCGTCGCCCGCAGGAGCCTGCCTGCCCGCGCCGCCGCGCCCAGGTGGCGCGCATTCAGTTTCCCTGGGCAAGAGGGATTGAGCTGTTCATCGCCATCATCCGCTTTCAGCCTTTCAGCTTCCCAGCCCTTCAGCCTTTCCCTGCATGTCCCGCACCGTCGCCATCGTCGGCCGCCCCAATGTCGGCAAGAGCCGCCTGTTCAACCGGCTGGTGCGGAAGCGTATTTCCATCGTCCATGACCAGCCGGGCGTCACCCGCGACGTGATTGCCGCCGAGGTGGAGGATGGCGCCTACACGCTGCTCGACACGGGCGGCATCGGCCTCAAGGGCGGGGAAAGCTCCTCCCAGATCGTGGCCGCGACCGAGGGACAGGTCCAGTTCGCCGTCGATGCCGCCCGGGTGATCCTGTTCATCGTCGACGCAAAGGACGGCGTCACCGCGCTCGACGAACGCATCGCCCAGCGCCTGCGCCGGAAGGACAAGACGGTGCTGCTCGTGGTGAACAAGATCGATTTCCACGACGCCCGCCGCGACAACCCCGATTTCTACAAGCTCGGCTTGGGCGAACCGTTCTTCTTTTCGGCGGAGCACGGGGTGGGTGAGGTGGACCTGCGCGACGCGATTCTGGCGAAACTCGGCCCGGCGCCCGTGGAGTCAGCCGAGGCGAAGACCGCGCGGGAGGCGCCCTGCGTCTGTTTCGTCGGCCGCCCGAACGTCGGCAAATCCTCGCTGAGCAACCGGCTGATCCAGAGCGACCGTCTGATCGTCAACCAGGAGCCCGGCACGACGCGCGACGCCATCGAGGTGCCGTTCGAGTTCAAGGGGCGCGACGGCCGGCTCCATCCGTTCCGGCTGATCGACACCGCCGGCATCAAGGCCGCGACGAAGCTCGCCTCCTCGGTCGAGTATTTTTCCCGCCTGCGCTCGCTCGACGCCATCAAGCGGACCGACGTTGTGTTCCTCGTGCTTGACGCGATGGAAGGCGTGACGCAGCAGGACAAGGCGATCGCGGGCGAGGTGGTCAAGGAGGCGAAGCCGGTGGTGATCGTCGTCAACAAGTGGGACAAGGTGCATGACGCGTTCAAGCAGCCGGGGGGAGTGGAAGGCTACGAGAGCGAGCGGGAGTTTCGGGAGAAGTTCGAGCGCGCCTTGTTCAAGCGGCTCTTCTTCACACCCGGCGCGCCGGTGGTGTTCGCCTCCGCAGTCTCCGGCTACGAGGTGGACCGGATGCTCAACGCCGCCGTGAAGCTCCACCGCCAGCTCGACATTAAACTGCCGACGGCGAAGCTGAACCAGACGCTGACCCGCCTGGCAGAACGCACGCCGCCCCCCTCCGTGGGCGGGAAACGGCTCCGCATCTACTATTGCACGCAGACGGGGAACCGGCCGTTCCGGATCCGTCTTTTTTGCAACCAGGAGCAGCGCCTCGGCGAATCCTACCGGCGCTACCTTGAGGCGGGCATCATCGCGGAGTTCGGACTCGACGGATGTCCCATGCTTTTCGAGCTGGTCGGCAAGAAGCCGCGCATCAGGCCGGGCGGGTTCACCTCGCAGGCGGTTGACGACGATTGAATGCAGGGCGGAGCGCCGGCAGGTTTCCCGCCGGCCTCGGGGCGCCGGGAGGGGGATTCGAACCGTCCGCAGGTGGATCAGCCCGGCGGAGGCCGCCCGCCTGCGCGTCATCTGCTCAAAGCAAAAGATCCTGCGCGGCATCCCGGGGGGATGGGACATCCTCGCGCTGCTCGGGGATTGCCTTCAGGGACCGCTGCAGCAGGCTCGCGGCATGCAATCGCACGAGTTGCTGAAGGAGATTCTCCGGAAAACCAGCCCCAAGCAGGTCGCGGCTGAGATGGGACTCTCGTTGTCACTGATCTACAAATGGGCGGAACCGGCGGAGGAGGGCAGCGGCGCCGCGAACCCGCTGGATCGGGTGGCGCAACTGCTGGAGCTTTCCTGTGACCGGCGCCTGGCCCAGTGGGTCTGCGAGCGCGCCGGGGGGTTCTTCATCGGGAATCCGAAAAAAAATCCCGATGCCGTTCATCTGATCCCGGCGACCAACAAGATCGTGGAGGAGTTTGCCGACATGCTGGCTGTGATCGCCCGGGCCGCCACCGACAACACGATCACCCGTGAAGAGGCACGGGACATCCGCAGCCGGTGGGAGGAGCTCAAGTCGGTGACGGAGGGGTTCGTGCGGTGTTGCGAAGCCGGCAATTTCGGCCCGGTTCACCAGCATCTCGCCGATCGAACGCGGACGGTGTGAACGTCCGGTGGGTGCGAACCCGATTCATGAATTACCGCCATGCTTTTCATGCGGGGAACTACGCAGATGTTTTCAAGCATGTCCTGCTCCTGAAGCTCCTGCGGGCATTGCAGCGAAAGGAGAAGGGGTTCCTGTATCTCGACACGCATGCCGGCCGCGGCACTTATGACCTCGCCGCCGGCGGACCGGGCCCCGAGCGGGCGCCTGAATGGCCTGCCGGCATTGGCCGCCTGTGGCAGGCGCCGCTGCTGCCTCCGGCCCTGGAGGATTACCTGGCGCTGGTCCGGGAATTCAATAGGCGCCGGAGCGGGGATTGCGCCCGGTTGCGGTTCTTCCCCGGGTCGCCGTGGATAGCGGCGATGGTGCGGCGTCCGCAGGACCGGCTCGCGTTTTGGGAGCGGCAGGCCGGAGAGGTCCGCCTGTTGCGCGGCGAATTCCATGGGCGGCGCGGCACGGCCGTGGAATGTGGCGACGGCTATAGGGCGCTGCGGGCTGCGCTGCCTCCGCCGGAACGCCGCGCCCTGGTGCTCATCGACCCGCCGTTTGAAGAAAAGGGTGAGTCCTGCGCGATTCTCGACGCGCTGGCCGAGGGGCTGAAACGCTTTCCAGGCGGCGTGTATGCCGTCTGGTACCCGGTGACCGGGCGGGCCCAAGCTGAGGCGCTTCATCGCGCGTTGAAAGCGCGGTGGAGCCAGCCGGCTCTGATGGCGGAACTGGCGGTGACCGCTGATCCCAAAGTGCGGATGAAAGGGTGCGGGCTGGTGGTGATCAACCCGCCCTGGGGTTTTGCCGATGAGCTGCAGCCATTGCTGCCGGCATTGACCGGGCAGCTGGGCGCGGACCTCGGCGCAACCGGTCGCTGGACCTGGCTCGTGCCAGAGCGTTAGAAGCCGGCGAACGCCGGGCCTTCCGGATGGCTCAGCTCAACTCGTGCCTCTCCCTGCTCGTGGGCCGGAGCGGCCGCATGGCGGTGAAGGGCATGGAGTTGAAAAGGCGGGGGAAGGCGGGCAGCGCGGGCGGACGAAACACCGGCCGACCCCACTGCACGTCGCGAACGGGCACAACATGGGAGCGGATCCCACCGGGGGAAGCGGGACGCCCAGTTGCCATGGTTCGCGAAAGCCAGTTCATCGGATGGTGTGTGTTAGGTTTTTATTCGGTCAGAACGGTTGATTCTTGAGCCCGGTCGAGCCCTGAATCGCACCGACAAGAAATAAGAAACAGGGACATCGATCTTGTTCCCGGATTTTTTGTGCAGGGGTATCAGGCATAAACAAAGCGGCTGACGCCGTTTCCCGTGTGATTGCGCGACCGGTGGCGCCGCATTTTTGGAATCGTGACAATCAGCTCGCCGCCGTGGAGTTCCGCATGCAGCGCGTCGTAGGCGAGACCGAAACCGAGGCGCAGCCGCAGCTGATAATCGCGGATTTCCGCCTGGACTGGCGAAGAACGACCCCCCTGGGGCATGGGACGATTTCGCGCAGCCGTCACCGTCAGATCGGGGGCGGTCACTTCAAGATCGATCCCGGCCGGATCGGCGCCGGGAACCCGCACCACCAGTCTGAGAACATCCGCCTCTTCCTGACAGTGATAGCGCGGTTGCTCGAACACAGCCGGCACGGCTCTGGCATGGCTGGCGCCAAATGAGGGCGGCTCCGATTGACTGACGGGCAGCCCGTGTTGGGTTGCGTGGGGCTCCAAGAGTTCATTCATCGGGTTGACGGCGTTGGACGATCCTGCTGGTCGAAAAAATAATGTGAAAACAGGCCATGGAGAAGCGACATGGAAGGATGGGGTTGGTTTCATGTCTTTTGGCTGGTCGTGTGGAGGGAGGGGTTTGCGTGGGTTCCGACCCCCGCCCACCAAGGATAAACGCCCGGCGGCAGCGGTGGAATACGGTGTTTCCCCACCATGAGCGGCTCGCCCGCGGACGCGGCCGGCGAGGCCGGTCCGCGCCGCGGGTCGGTTGATCAGGCGGCCGCGCCGGCGGCAGCCACCGCCGCCTTCTTCGGGATGGCGATGGTAAGCACGGAGTCATGGAGTTCAGCGCGCAGTGCGTCGTAATCGAGGCTGAAGCCCAGCCGCAGGCAGAGACGGTAGTTGTGTTGCACCGGTTCCAGATGCAACGCGCGCCAGTTGGCCCGCACGAAATGGCTCTTCGATGCGGTCACGATCAGATCGGCTCCGCGCACTTCGATGTCGACGCCAGCCGCGTCCACGCCGGGCACATAGACGAGCAATTCCAGAGCATCCGGCCGCTCATGGCAGTCATAGTGCGGTTGCCGGAACGCAGCTTTGCGCGCAAAGGCCGGTGAGGGCTGCCTGGCTTTGGTGGAACGGATGATTTGATGCATGGGATGGCTCCTTTCGTCGGTTTTCACCGCCGGATCTCCTGGGAAAAGCGAACGACCGAAAACGGTTTCGTTCAGGCCAGGCAGCCGGCGTCGGTGAATTTGCTCCAGCGAGCGACGACCGGATGCATCTGGCCGCAGGAAATCTGCTGGACCGCCTTCGTGGACGAAGCGCGGGCCGTGCGGCAGATGGACTTTTGCATCCGGGTCATTGGAATGAAGCGGTGACAAAATGCACAAAGCAGATCGCGCGCCAAGTCCTTTTTTCTCTGTGACGCGATTTTCACACTGCGGCTGTGCTGGAAAGCGGGGCTGGAACTGCGCCGGGATCGGGGCCATGCTGCGCGGCAACTCCATGAAGCCTCCACTTGCTGATGCCACCACGACCATCGCCGAGCTCAAGGCCCGGGTGCTCGGTTTTTCCCGCGAACGGGACTGGGAACAGTTCCATTCCCCAAAAAACCTCAGCATGGCGCTGGCGGCGGAAGTGGGGGAGCTGATGGAGCATTTTCTCTGGGAAGACGGGGCCGCCTCGCGCGCGCGCCTGCAGGAGTCCGCGCGGCGGCGGAAGATCGAGGAGGAGATCGCGGATGTCGTGATCTATTCCCTCGAATTCGCGAATGTCACGGGCATCGATCTCGCCGCGGCCATCGAGGCCAAGCTGGCCGCCAACGCGCAGAGATATCCAGTGCACAAATCCCGCGGGCGTTCGGAGAAATACACGGAGCTCTGAGAAAACTAAGAAAAGTTTGTCTGGCCCGTAGAGATTGGGAAGATAAACGCCAACGTCATGCCATCAACCGGGAATCAGCATGAAAACACGTCTGCTCTGGGGAGTCCTCGTCTTCGCATCCCTCATGACCAACATCTCAGCCGGGCCGCGTGACGCGCAGTGGAAGCTGGTGGACGAGGCGGCCAACCAGGGCCTCCCGAAGACCGCGATCGAGCGACTGGAGCCGATCATCGCCGGGGCGATGGCCGACAAGTCGTACGCCGAGGCGATCACGGCCATCAGCCGCAAGATCGCGCTCGAAGGCAACATCCAGGGGAACAAGCCGGAGGAAAAGATCCTCCGCATGCAGGCCGAACTGGAAAAAGCGCCCGCCGAGATGAAACCGGCGATGGAGGCGATCCTCGCCCATTGGTACTGGCAGTATTTCAAGCAGAACCGCTGGCGGTTCATGCAACGGACCCAGACCGCCGAGGCGCCGGGGCCGGACATCCAGACGTGGGACCTCGCGCGGATCCTCGCCGAGATCGACAAGCACTTCTCCACCGCGCTTGCGGACGAGAAAACTCTCAAGGCCACGCCGGTCAGCGAGTACGACGACCTGCTCCAGAAGGGCAGCGTGCCGGACACCTACCGGCCGACGATGTTCGACTTCCTCGCGTACGAGGCGCTGCAATTCTACCAAGCCGGCGAACAGGCCGCGGTCAAGGCCGAGGACGAGTTTGAACTCGACGCCGCCAGCCCGGTCTTTGCCGACTCCGCAGAGTTCGCGAGCTGGCGGCCGCCAACGAGCGACGCCGCTTCTCCGACGCTAAAGGCGATCCGGCTCTTCCAGAACCTCCTGAAGTTCCATCAGGCCGACGCCGACCGCTCCGCATTCTACGATGCCGATCTCGCACGTCTCACCTTCGGCCACAATGTCGCCGTCGGCGAGAACAAGGACGACGGCTACAAAGCCGCGCTCAGGCGATTCATCGAAGCCACCACGGGGCACGAAATCTCCGCACGCGCCCTCGCTGCACTTGCCACGCAGGTCAACGCGGATGGCGAGCCGGCCGAGGCGCACGAGCTGGCCCGGCGCGGCCTCGACGCGTTTCCAGGGAGCGCTGGAGGCGCGATGTGTTTCAACCTCATCCAGCAGATCGAGGCGAAGTCGGCCCAACTTGACACCGAACGCGTCTGGAACGCGCCGTGGCCCACGCTTAACGTCACCTACCGGAACGTAACGAAAGTCTATTTCCGCGCTGTGCCGGTCAATTTCAACGACTATGTCGCGCGGACCCGATGGAATTTCGGCTATGTGGATACAGACCAACGCAAGAGACTGCTCGCCGCCACGCCCGCGCTCGAATGGAACGCCGATCTTCCGCCGACCAAGGACTACAAGGAGCACACGGAGAAACTTCCTGCGCCGACGACATTGAAGCCTGGGATGTATTTCATCGTCGCGAGCCACGACCCAGCGTTTGGCGAAAAAGAAAACCAAATCAGCCTCGCCTCTGTGTGGGTCAGCGATCTCGCGCTGGTACTGCAATCGCGCAACGACGGCGAACCTCCCAGCGGATTCGTGCTCAAGGCCAACAGCGGCGAGCCGGTTGCCGGTGCGACCATGCGCATCTGGCAGCAAAACCGTGAAGGCTGGTTCAAACCGATCGCTCCCGCAAAGACCGACGGGAACGGCCGATTCAAAATCCAGATCAAGGAGAATACCAAGATCATCCTGCTCGCCGAGTGCGACGGTCAGGCCGTTTCCAGCAATCGGACGTTCTTTGCCCAAGGTAATAGCGACCTCGAACGCTTCGGCGCGCAGACGGTGTTCTTTACCGACCGCGCGCTCTACCGGCCCGGCCAGACGATTAGCTACAAAGGCGTGTCGATCTGCTATGACCACAAAGCCGGCAACTACTTCGCGGTTGATGACGATCGCATCACGGTCGTGTTCAAAGATCCGAACGGCAAAGAGATCGCCCGCGCCGACCACAGGACCAACGACTACGGTTCGTTTAGCGGCGTGTTCACTGCGCCGCGTGACCGGGTGATGGGCCGCATGAGCATTGAGGTTCTCGACGGGACGGGCCGCACCGACTTTAGCGTCGAGGAGTACAAGCGCCCGAAGTTCCAGGTGGAGCTCAACGCGCCCGCCGAGGCCGCCAAGCTCGACGCTCCAGTCAACCTCACCGGAAAGGCCGCCGCCTACACCGGCGCCGCGATCGGCGGAGCGAAGGTGAAATGGCGCGTCGAACGCGGCGTGCAGCTGCCGTACTGGTGTTGGTGGTGGCAGCCGCCCGCCACCAAGGCAATCGCGCACGGCACCGCCGTCACCGAGCCGGACGGCACATTCAAGATTCAGTTCGCGGCGGAACCGGACCGCGCCGTGCCGGCGAAAAACGAACCGGTGTTCGTCTTCACCATCCACGCCGATGTGACCGACACGACCGGCGAGACACGCTCCGACGACCGCACCGTGCGGGCCGGGTACACCGCGTTGCAAGCATTGCTGGCCGCGAACGAGTGGCAGACGCCGGACAAACCGGTTGAGTTCACCGTCGGGACGATGTCGCTCGACGGAGATCCCCAGCCGGCGAACGGCACCGTGACAATCTTCGCGCTCAAACAGCCGGCGGCAGTGGAGCGCGCGCCGTTGCAGCGCCAGTCCTTCTGGTGGGGACGCACCGCCGATGAGCCGAAAGCGGATCCGTCGAATCCCGATTCGTGGGAACTCGGTGGGGTTGTCGCCGAAAAGGCATTTAGGACTGACGCGACCGGCAAGGTCGAGGTCGCCACTCCGTTGAAGGCGGGCATCTACCGGGCATCGCTGGAAACACAGGACCGGTTCGGCAAGAAGGTCACCGCGCGGCAGACCGTGCAGGTGGTTGACCCGAGCGACCGGCATTACGGCGTCAAACTGCCGAACCATTTCTCATCGCCGAAGTGGTCGGTCGAGCCAGGCGAGAAGTTCACCGCGCTCTGGAGCACCGGCTACGATACGGGCCGCGCATTTGTCGAGCTGGAGTGCGACGGCAGACGGTTGAAGAGCTACTGGACCGCCGCGGACCGGACTCAGGAACTAATCAAACTGCCCGTCACCGAGGAAATGCGCGGCGGGTTTACGTTGCGGGTCACCTACGTCCGCGAGAACCGCGCCTACTTCAACGAGCGCGTCGTCGACGTGCCGTGGTCGAACAAGCAACTCACCGTGAAGTGGGAAAGCTTCCGTTCCAAACTCATGCCCGGCCAGAAAGAGACGTGGACGGCGGTCGTGACCGGCCCCGACGCCAAACGCGCCGTAGCCGAGATGGTCGCCGCGCTCTATGATGCTTCGCTCGACCAATACCTGCCGCACAACTGGCCGCAGGCGTTCAACGTGTTCCGCCGCGAGTCCGACCGGGTCAGCGCCGAGTTCCAGAACGCCAAGCTCGGCTTCCAACACATCCATGGCTCGTGGCAGACGGAAGACCGCGATGTGGATTGGAATTACCGCGCTTTCCCGCAGGAGATCATCGCCGACCTCTGGGGCTACGGCTACCCGAGCGCTCCCGCCTCTGCGGGCTCATTTGAGGAGGTTGTTACCTTGAGTCCATTTGTGGTGGATGCGGCGCCGGGCGAGGGCTACCGAGCAACGTCCACATTGGCGGGAACCAGGATAAGAACAGCGTTGAAAAAAACGGCCGAACCTGACGGCGACGAGGGCATAGCCGCGCCCCCGCCCAAGCCCGACCTCGGCAAGGTCACGGCGCGCAAGAATCTCAACGAGACCGCCTTCTTCTTCCCGCATCTGCTCGCGGGCGACGATGGCGTGGTGAAGATCGTGTTCACGATGCCGGAGGCGCTGACGGAATGGAAGTTCCTCGGCTTCGCCCACGACCCGCAGCTCCGCGCCGGTTTGCTGACCGACAAGGTCGTCACGGCCAAGGACCTGATGGTCGAGCCGAACCCGCCGCGGTTCGTGCGCGAAGGCGACGCGATCGAGTTCACCGTCAAGGTCAGCAACCAGACCGACAAGCCGCAGGCCGGCAGGGTCAGGCTTACGTTCGCTGACGCCGCGACGCTGAAGCCGGTGGACGATGCGCTCGGCAACCGCGCCACCGAGCAGGCCTTCGACGTGCCCGCGAAACAGTCGCGCAGCTATTCGTGGCGCATCGCCGTGCCCGACGGAATGGGCTTCCTCACCTATAAAGCCGTCGGCGCAACCGCGCAGGTGAGCGACGGAGAGGAAGGATTCCTGCCGGTGCTGAGCCGGCGGATCCTGGTGACAGAATCGCTGCCGCTGCCTGTCCGCGGCAGGGTGACGAAGCAGTTTGAGTTCAAGAAGCTCCTCGACTCCGGCAAGTCCGACACGCTCCGCAACCAGACGTTGACCGTGCAGATGGTTTCGCAGCCCGCGTGGTACGCGGTGATGGCGCTGCCGTACCTGATGGAGTATCCGTACGAGTGCAGCGAGCAGGTCTTCGACCGGCTCTACGCCAACGCGCTCGCCCGCCACATCGCCAATTCCGATCCGAAGATCCGCCGCATCTTCGATCTCTGGAAGAACACGCCCGCACTCGACAGCCCGCTGGAGAAAAACCAGGACCTCAAATCGGTGATGATCGAAGAAACGCCGTGGCTCCGCCAGGCGACGGCCGAAAGCCAGGCCCGCCGGAATGTCGGCCTTCTGTTCGATTCCGACCGGCTCGACGAGGAGATGGCGCGCACGCTCCGCAAGCTCTCCGAGAGCCAGCTCAGCGACGGCCTGTGGTCGTGGTTCCCGGGAGGGCGCCCCAGCGAATTCATCAGCCTCTACATCATGACTGGTTTCGGCCGTCTGCGGCACCTTGGAGTGGACGTCGACGCCGCGCCGGCGATCAAGGCGCTCGACGGGCTCGATGCGTGGATGACCGGCCGCTACCGCGAAATCCGCAGACGGCCGGACTCCGACGACTACGTCCCGGGGCACCTCGATGCGATCTACCTCTACGGCCGCAGTTTCTTTCTCAAAGACCAACCCATCGCCAAAGAACACCAGGAAGCCGTCGACTTCTTCCTCCGCCAGTCGCGCAAGTTCTGGCTGCGGAGCGATTGCCGGATGTGTCAGGCCCAGCTCGCCATCGCGTTGCAGCGGTTCGGCGACAAGGAAACGCCGCAGGCCATCATGAAGTCCCTCAAGGAGCGCAGCGTGAGGGACGAGGAGCTCGGCATGTTCTGGCGCGATGCCGAACTGAGCTGGTGGTGGTATCGCGCGCCGATCGAGGCACAGGCGACGATGATCGAGGCGTTCGCCGAGGTCGCCCACGACGCGCAGGCGGTTGAAGACTGCAAGGTCTGGCTCCTGAAACAAAAGCAGACGCAGGACTGGAGGACCACGAAGGCCACCGCCGACGCCATCTACGGCCTGTTGCTGAGCGGCGAGAACCTGCTCTCCAGCGACGCGCTCGTCGAGGTCGCACTCGGCGGTGAGACGATCAAGCCGGAGAAGGTGGAGGCCGGCACCGGTTTCTACGAGCAGAAGTTCATCGGCGATGGGATCGTGCCCGCGATGGGGGAGATCACCGTGAAGAAAGTGGACGACGGCGTCAGCTGGGGAAGCGTCCACTGGCAGTACCTCGAAGACATGGCCAAGGTCACGCCGCATGAAGGCACGCCGCTGAAGTTGACGAAGGCGCTCTTTGTGAAGGAGACGACTGCCAAGGGACAGGTGTTGAAGCCCGTGACCGGCCCGCTGTCAGTTGGCGACGAGCTGGTTGTGCGCATCGAGCTGCGCACCGACCGCGACATGGAATACGTTCATTTGAAAGACCAGCGCGGCAGCGGCACCGAGCCGGTGAACGTGTTGAGCCGGTACAAATACCAGGACGGCCTCGCCTACTACGAAAGCACGCGCGACACCGCCAGTCACTTCTTCATCGATTACCTGCCGAAGGGCGTCTACGTGTTCGAGTACTCGGTCCGCGTGCAGCTCAAGGGCCGCTACCAGACGGGCATCGCGGAGATCCAATCCATGTACGCGCCGGAGTTCAACAGCCACTCGGAGAGCATCGCCCTGGAAGTCAAATAAAGCTAGAGCGGCTCCGCCGCAACTGAATGTGATGATGAGATTCTACCCACGAATACACACGAATCAGCACGAATGGGGGCCAATTCCGGCGTTCGTCATCCGGCGCCCGACCGTGCGATTCCGATCTAGCCGCACCGGCCGCAATTATGGGTGCCGCAACAGCTGCATCCGCCCCCGTGCGCGGCATGGGGACGGTCCGGGCTCTTGCCACTCAGCCCCATGATGCCAAATCCGCCTGAGATCACCCGGCGGACGGGTTCGCCGGTGCGCGGATGCCGCTTGAGCGGGCTGTCCCGCATGCTCTGCACGATCTCGAACTGGACGGGCAGCTCATCCGGACTTTGCGGAATCGTTTCGTAGACGTAAGTGGCCATGCGGATTCTCGGTTTCTGGCCAGGAACCTGGAATCCTGAACCGCGAAGCGCAAGCGCGTCGCGCAAAAACCCGGCGCCGATGATCGGGGATGGAAATCAGAACGTGTCGCCCTTCCATCCCCACATTCCGCGGCGCACGTCGATGAATTTCACGTAGACACGCTCCGGCCGGATGCCGAGATGTTCGTTGATGAGTCCGCAAAGGGTCGAGCTGAGCCGCTTGGTCTTGTCCCCGGGCAGCCCGATGCTCTTCAGCTCCAGGAAAGCCACCGGGTCGTCAGTGCCGGCAAACAACATCGGAGTATCAGGCTGAAGCGCGATCATGACGAACTCCTCAGGCTTGCCGAGCTCCCGGGCCACGAGCGCAGACGCCTGCTTGAGGACATTGTGCTCGGCCTGTTTCGAGAGCGGGAGATTGGTCTGGATTTTGAGGTAGGGCATGGCGTTCCTCCGTTGAGGGTTTGGATGGTCCGCGAGGGTGACTTTGACATGCGTCAAATAAGCCCGTTTGCCGGCCGCTGTCGAACGCAAAGCCGGCGGGAGGATTGTGTCGGATGCATCTCCCGATTGACGGCAGCGTCTGGCGCGCCGGAGGGTGCGCCGAACGGTGGAAAAATATCGCTTGCAGAATTCCGGCCGGGGGCGCCGGAATTCATCCATCGCCATGTGTCGGTCCTTCGATCAATCCCGGTCAATCCGCGGATCCCCTGTCGCGGCCGGCGCCGGCTGCAGAAGCGCGGCGCCCGCGGAAGATGGATTCACACTGCTTGAAATGCTCGCGGTCATGGCCCTGGCGGCAATCCTCAGCGGGGCGGTCCTGGGCCTTGTTCGCGGCGTGCACGAGCGCGCCGCCGGGGCCCGGGCGGAGGCCGAGCTTGCCGTCCTGGCCCAGGCGGTCGAAACGTGGCGGGATCACTACGGAGAATTCCCGGCCGCTGCCGGCGCCGGGGAGTTCTACGAGTCGCTAACCGGCCGGCGCGGCCCGCAACACTGCGTCCTTGATCCACCGGGGCGCACGTTCATTGACACCGGGCGTTTCTCCCTGAGCTCCGCGGACCTGGCGGCGCCCGGCACCGCCCTGCTCGATCCCTGGGGCCAGCCCTACCATTACGTCTGCTTCGCCCGCAGCGTGGGCGGCGGGGTGATCCCGGGTTACGTCCTCTTTTCAGGCGGGCCGGATGGGCGCGTCAAACCGGATGATCCGCCGGCGGCCGGCGTCGCGGCGGGCCTGCCCGACCGGGCCGCCCCCGAGAATGCCGACAACCTCTACTCGAGCCGATGAACCGCCGCTCCGCCTTCAGCTTCGTCGAATTGCTCGGCGTGATGTCGGTCATCGCCATCCTCGCTGCCATCCTGATGCCTGCGCTCGCCGCGGCGCGGTCGGCCGCTTTGAGGGCGAAAACGCGCGCGCAATTCAGCCAATGGTCCGCCGCCCTGGAGCAGTTCCGCCAGGAATATGGCTATTATCCCCAGGTGGCGACCGACGGGCGGCTTGCGACCGCCGCCGACACGGCGAGATTCGTGCGGACGTTGAGCGGCCGCAACGTGGATGGCACCGCAGTGGCCAACACGAGCGATCTCAACGGGAACACGAAGCGCATTGCCTTCTATGCCTTCGCCGCGGCGGAATTCACCGACCCCGAAGGTTCCGGCGGCGGGGGGAACGGCGGCGCCGCCGGGCTCCTTTGCGACGCCTTCGGCAATACGGAGATCGGCCTTCTCGTGGACCGGAATGGAGACGGCATCGTCAAACCCGTCGACGACGGAGCCGCCGCCGTGGTGGGCGGCGCGCAGGGCGGTCCCAGCCTCTCGCCAACGGAGGCGGATCTGCCTTCTGCGGGCGTCTGCGCCGGCGTCCTCATCTATTCGGCGGGCCGGGATGCGGGCCAGGCCGATCTCATCCTCAGCTGGAAATGAACACCGCGGTGATGCGTCGCGCCTTCAGGATCGGCGCCGGCCGGAGCCCGATCCGCGCGGCCGGACTGGGGCATGGGCATCCATCGCGGAAAAAAACCGGGGGGCCGCGACGGGCGCAGCGCGACAGGAGAGCCTCTGCGGCGCGCCGCGCCGGCCCGATGGCATCGCTGCGGCTGCGAACCGCGCCGGGGACCAGCCCCGGCCCGAACGCGGCTTTCACGTTGATCGAACTGCTGGTCGTAGTCGCGATGATCGCTCTTTTTGCCGGAGGAATCGGTCTCGCGCTCCGCCACCCGGGGGAGTCCGCGTCGCTGCAATCAGCGCAGGCTGCGGTCTCGATCCTGCTCGGCGCGGCGCGGGGGCGGGCTGCGCTCTCCCAGCAGCCGGCCAGGTGTGCGGTTGCCGCCGATCCGGCGGATTCCACGACCTTCCTTCGTTTCATCCGGGTGGTTGCGCAGGACCCCGGCAATCCGGCCGCCTGGCTGGCCGAGGATGACGGTTTCTGGCTGCCCGCCGGCGTCTACGTGGTCCCGCCGTCGCCGGCAGGCGTGCCCGGGAACCCGCTGTGGCCCGCGTCGCGGCGGTCGACGGCCCTGCCGGCCGCCGCGCAACCCATGACAATCAACGGGGTTGCTGGCGCCTTGTTCTATTGGGTCCAGTTCACTCCGCGCGGAACCACGGGCGGCGGATATCTTCTGCTCACCCCCGGACGTCTCCACGACCGGCTCCTCCGGCCCCGCGCCGATCCTGGATGATCCCGACAACCTGCGCGGCGTGCTGCTTCGATCCTCCGGAGCCGTCACGCTGATCGACGACGCCGGGGCCTTCCCGCCATGAGCTGTTTCCAGGGTGCTGGGGTCACAGGCCGGATCGCAGCCGATGTAGCGCGGTGCTTCAGCCCGCGCCCAAACGCCCTCGCTGCAAGGCGCCGGCCCGAACGCGCGTTTTCCCTGCTTGAGGTGGTCGTGGCCATCGGTCTCGTCGCCGTGGCGGTCGTGGCCCTCCTCGGGTTGCTTGCGGCGACGGTGCATTCCGCAGCCGGGCTGGGCGACGCGGAAGGCGGCGCCTCCCTGGGCGGATCGGTGCAGTGCGAGCTCGAACGCCTCAGGGATTCGCACGGCCTGGCCGGGCTGGCCGGGCTCGTTCCGCTCGCAGGCTCCCCGGCGCCGTTGCGGCTCGCGGGCACGCGCGATGGCCTCCGCGTGCGGTGCCTGGATGCGGCGGATCCGGCGGCAGACCGGTCGCCATCCGACCCGGTCCTGCCCGGGATCGCCGCGCGCGACTGTTGGTTCCTCATTGAGCTGACACGGATCAAGGAATTGGATACATCCGGCGACGCGGGCTTCCTGGCCGTGTGCGCCCGCTGCTCCTGGCCCTACAAGCTTCCGCTTGGTCCGGCGGCGCCCAACGCATCGGACGGCGATGCCGATCCGCCGGCTGAAGTGCCGGCCGCGGAACGCCAGGTCATGATCCTGCTGTCTGGCGTCGCACCATGAAAAGCCGGGGCGCCGGTCGGAATCGTCCGCGGCGGGGCCAATTCACCGCACGGGCAGCGTCCCGCCGCAGCGGCATCCCCGTTTCGAACCGCCGGGAGGAGCGCTGCAAACGCCTCGCGGCCCCAGGAGGAACGCGCGCCCGCCCCGCCGCATTCACGCTTCTTGAACTGCTGGTCGCCGCGGCCCTCACGGCGCTGCTCGCGGCGCTGTTGCTGGGGGCCGTCTCCGGAACGATGGATCACTGGAGCCGCACCGCGGGCCGGATCCGCGTCGCGGAGGAGGCCCGGCTCGGCCTCGACCAGCTCGCGCAGGATCTGGGGGCGGCCATCTTCCGGGCGGATGGCAACGTATGGCTCGCGGCGACCGTCCTTCCGGACACGACCCTGTCGGGGCAGTGGCGCGCGGCGGCGGCGGGTTCCCAGGGCAAGCCGGGCAATGCTCATCCCGGCACGCTCAATCTCGGTGCGCTGCCCTGGGAGGAGGCGCGTTTTGGCGTCGCCGGAGTCTGGCTCCGTTTCTTCACGATCAAGGCGGATTCAAATGCGGACGCCGCCGATCTCCCGGCTCCGGTCGCCGTCGGCTACCAGATCGTCCGGCAGAACGTGACCTCGGGCGCCTCCTCCGAGCAGCGCTATCTGCTGTTCCGTTCCGAAGTGCGCCGGACGAAAACAGCGGGAGGCGCGCCGGGCGTGTTCGAATCAGGCTACGACCTGGATCCTGCGGCGGCCCCGGCGACGGCCTACATGGCGCCGGATGGCACGGCCGGCGATCCGGGCAATCTGCTTCGTCCGCCCCTTGGCGCCGCCCTGCTGGACAACGTGGTCGACTTTGGAGTCCGATTCTACGTGCGCGAGGCAGGGACTCTGCGCCTGATCTTTCCCGCTGCTCCGGCGCCTTGCGGGGGTGCGCCGGCCTGCGGCGCGCCCGTCCAGACCGCTCCGCCCTCGGCAGGGACGGAGCACCTGGCCTGCTCGATTCCTGCCGACGCCGGGGATGCCTACGCCCACGTTTTCCCGGATGTCGCCGAGGTCATGATCCGGGTGCTCGATGACGAAGGCGCGCGGCAACTGGCTGCGTACGAGGCGGGCCGGCTCCATCCACCGGCGGGTGTCACCGCCGCCGACTACTGGTGGGCCCTCGCGACGGCCCATTCGCAGGTCCTGACCCGCCGCATCGACATTGCGGGCCGTCCGTTCTGAATTGCGAGCGACACCGGGGCATCGGATCGCAACGAGCAAGCATCGATTGTCGAGGTTTCCCTGTTGAAGTCGAAGGCCTCCACGGAGCGCGGTTCTTCAGCCCGCGCGCTCTGCAGTGCCATCTCGCAAAAACGCTCCTTTTCTTGCGTTGTTTCCCTATGCCACACCGTCAATGTCACGCAATACGTTACAAAGTGGCGGAGCCGGCGCCGCCTTCCTGTCATGCATCACGTGGGAACCGGGCGAACGGGGTCAGTTGGGGCTTGGGATTGACGGCCCGCCGCACGCAAACCCGCATCCGCCGGGCCGACGCGCCGCTGACCACCTGGGTGTGTCCCTGGATTCGGCCGGCGGCGTCACGCGAGTCGAAGGAAAGGCTGCGGAAAGGATTCACGCGGCCCGTGGGCAGTCACTCGTTGGCCTTGGACAGCCGGCCCTGAAGGATCGGCACCGACATGCGGAGGAAGACCGTGTAGGCGAGGAGGCCGAAGGCCCAGATGCCGGTGCAGATGAGCGTCTCGTTGAGCGAAGGGCTGTATTCCACGATCTGGCCGAGCGGCGTGGGAATGAAGCCGGGAATCACGAGCCCCATGCCCTTTTCGATCCAGATGCCCAGGATGCACAGCACACAGGTCAGGTTCAGCCACTTCAGACTGCGACTGAGGGGCAGCACGAGCAGGAACATTGCGACGAGGTTGAAGGCGATCGCCGTCCAGATCCATGGCACCAGCGCATGGTGTCCCTCAAGCCCGAGGTACAGGTACCTTGACGAGGCCACGTGCAGGTTGCCGGAATAGAACTCCTTGAACACCTCATTCACGAGGAGGAACACGTTGATGAGCATCGAAACCTGAACGATGCCGCGGAGCGTCAGTAGCGCCTTGTCGGTGATGCGATAATCGGCGATGCGACGGATGACCTGCAGCGCGAGGATGATCAATGCCGGGCCGGCCGTGAAGGCGGATGCCAGGAAGCGCGGGCCGACGATTGACGAGTTCCAGAAGGGCCGCCCGCCGAGACCGACGTAAAGGAATGCGGTCACGGTGTGGATCGAGACAGCCCACACGATCGCGACAAACACAAACGGGATGTAGAACCACCTGGAAGGTTTCCTGCAACGATACCGGCAATAGAGAAGGTAGCCGCAGATGTGCACGTTCAGGAGCAGGTAGCCGTTCAGGACGATCACATCCCAGCTCAGCATCGACGCCGGGAAATTCAGCTTCCCGAGTCCGGGAATCAGGTGCCAGAAGCGGTCGGGCCGGCCCAGGTCGACCGTCACAAATGCGAGGCACATGAGGATGGCCGCGACGGCGAGCAACTCGCCGAAGATGACCAGGTCGTGCAGCTCCTCGTTGTCGTAGATGTAGACCGGGATGACCATCATCACCGCCGCGGCCGCCACGCCGACGAGAAAGGTGAAATTGGCGATGTACACCCCCCAGGAAACCTGGTCGCTCATGCCGGTGGTGATGAGGCCGTGCACCAGCTGCTTCGCATAGGCGTTGAGGCCGACCAGGCAGAGGACGGTCAATGCGCCCATCCAGGCGTAGTAGCGCCAGTCGCCCGCGAACGCGATGCGTCCGCAGCGCCGCAGAAACACCAGGTAATCTCGCAGGGCGCGGTTCATACGTCGAAGAAATAGAAGAACCGCGGCGAGGTGCCCAATTCCTCCTTCAACTGGATGAAGACCCGCTTGGTCCGGAGGATGTAGGCAACCTCGCTGTTCGGGTCGAGGATGTTGCCGAATTTCCGCGCGCCGGTCGGGCAGACCTCCAGGCAGGCCGGATAGCGGCCCACCCGGGTGCGCTGGATGCAGAAGTGGCATTTTTCCATCACTCCCTGGCTCCGGGGACGGTTGCCGAGGTAGGCCATGTCCGGGTTCAACCGGTCGCGCGGAATCGAGGGCTTGGTGAAGTTGAACCGTCTTGCCCAGTAGGGACAGGCCGCCTCGCAGTACCGGCAGCCAATGCACCAGTCGTAGTCGATGACCGTGATGCCATCAGCCTCCTGCCAGGTGGCGTGGACGGGGCAGACCTTGACGCAGGGCGGGTTCTTGCACTGCTGGCACTGCACGGGCATGTAAAAGTAACCTTTTTCCGGGACCGACTCGGGCGCGTAGTCGTGCTCGGCCTTGTCGACGTTGAGCGAGCCGTGCGGCAGGCGCAGCACCCGGATGTACTGGATCTCCGGGGTGCGGGACTGGTTGTTCTCCTGCACGCAGGCATGAACGCATTTGCGGCAGCCGATGCAGCGCGTCAGGTTGAGCGCATAGACAAACTCGACGCCGTCCATCGGCTTGAGATCCCGCACGTGCGGCCGGATGCCGTATTGGCGCTCCACCTCGGCCTCGATCCGCTTCAGAACCTTCGCCATCTCCTCCGGCGTCAGCTCCTTGTAATACTTCTGCACAAACTGCTCCAGTGACGCGGTGTCATCCAGGTCGCGCAACGGGGAAAGGCTGGCGGCAAGCGCAGCCATGCCGGACGCCAGGACCGCCGAGGTGCGCAGAAAGCCGCGGCGGCTCATGCCCGCACCGGGAGCGGAGGCGTCTTGATTTGCGGAAGACTCGGGGAGGGACATGTCAGTGGGCGTTTGCCGCCCCGGCGGGCTCTGCGACCGGCGGTCGCAGCAGGTGGGGGCCCGGCGCGGGTTTGCGGGACGGGAACTTCGGTGAATGGGGATTGTGGCAGGTCACGCAATCCTGCCGCTTGAACAAACCGAGCTTCCGGTCCCAATAGCCGCTGATGCGTCCGTGCGCGCCGGCCTCCCAATCCCGGTAGGTGGGTCCATGGCAGCTGCCGCAGAGCGGAGTGCTGTCGGCAAAGGTCAGCTGGCGGCCATCCCGGGATTGGAACAGCAGCAGGTTGGTTTCGTTGTGACAGTTGAAACAGTTGTTGTTCCGGCCGTGCTCGCCGTGTCCCATCACGATGTCGGAATGCTCCGGTGGGATGAGCAGCATTTGCTTCGCATCGTAGCGCAGCACCGGCGCCTTGTTCTTCTCGTGGCATGCATAACAGTCGAAATCAGACAGGTCCTCCTTTGCGCGGACCAGATCGGCATAGGACCGCCGGACCGTGGCGGTATCGAGAAAGGACCGGTCCACCAGGGAAATCGGCGCAAGCGGAGCGGGGCGCCCCCATAAATCCAGGAAAAACGCAACGGCCAGACCGCCGAACAGCACGACCAGAACGCGCAAGACCAACGGTGTCCGGTCGCGCGCTTTTCGCGGGTAGGCTGACAGGGGATCATCCATAAACGCACTCGGAGAGATGCTGCACGGCGGGCGGGCGCCTAGCCGTGATGTTTCCCAACGCGGCTATGAGGCCGCAACCAAAGGGGGAGGGCGAGCCTCCCGGACTTCGCCAAGGCTTCGTCGCGTCTCCATGTTGTTTTCCGGCCTATTGTTTGAATCCGCGCACGTGCTTCACCAGCGCGGTGATTTCGTCGTCGGACAGACCTTCGATCGCCTTCATCCGCGTGTTGCCGTCCTTGTCTTTCAGACCCTCCTTGACAGCGGCGAAGGCCTGCTCGTCCGTGAACTGGGCCTGCACCTTGCCATCGGTGAGGTCGGCGATGCGCAACTTGCGACCCATCTTGGTGTCACCCTTGCCCTCCGCGCCGTGGCATTTGGCGCAATTGTCATCCCAATTGGACTTGGCGTCGGCCGCCCGGGCCGTCACCGCCGAACCGAGCACACATACGGTCGCTGCGACCAGGATTTTTTTCATAATAGGATTCTCCTGAGGATCAAAAACCGGAACCGGTGATGCTGGCTGGAATCCAGTGCGGTCCATGGGTGCAATCATCGGACGGTGCGCGGCGGACGGCTACTTTTTTTTTGGCGTATGTTGCGCATGATTTGGCGTCGGCATGCGCATTTGTTGTCAAGTTTGGCGCCCATCCTGCCATGAGACATGCGGGTTCCTGCGCTTGTCGAAGATTGCAGATTGGCCTGACGGCGCCAGCAGGACGCGACCGCTAGGCGCGCCGGGCACAACGGACGGCCCGGCCTGCCCGCCGTAGCCGTGGCGAAGGTGGGCGGCCCGTCCCTGCCTTCAGGATGATCCGCAAGGCTCGACAAACACTTCGACGGCCGCCGGTCGATTTCAAGGTCACTTCCCCTGAATGCCGCCGTTATGGCAGTCGCTGCAGAGGAGATCGGGATCGAGGTCGCCCCCGGGATGCCTGAATTCCATGCCTTGCGGCGCGAGGCGGCTGAGTTCCTCGCCGCGCCCCTGGGCGAGGATGGTGTGGCAGGCCGTGCAGTCGCTCGCCCGCACCGCGACACTGCCGTCGGCGGTGCGGTGTTTGTCGTCGTGGCAACGGAAGCAGCCGGTCCAGTCCTTGTGGCCGATGTTGTCAGGGTAGGTGCGCCAGTCGGCCCTCATGCCGGGGAAGAAATCCTCCCGGTAGATGCGCTGAATCGCTGCGACGGCCGGGGCGACTTCCGCGGCGCCCGGGTATTTCTTGCGCAGGGCCGCCGCGATTCCGTCGAGCGCCCGGCCGGCGTCCGGATATTCCTTTGTCAGCGCCTCGACCGCCGTCCTCTTGATGAAGGGCAGTTGCGGACTGATCTTGCCGAGCGCCATGTCGGTCTCGACCGCCCGGTTCGGGGTCTGGTAGGCGTGGGCCGGCCGGTTGTGACAGTCGATGCAGTCCATCACGCGGATGGACCCGGGCGGCGGCTCGCCCGGAAAATCCCTGGTCCGGAAGATCCGCACCTCGCCGGTCGTCGCCGAAATCATGCGAATCCACGGGATGACCTGGCGCTGCGGGTCGGAGGCGTAATATTCGACCCGGTTGGCCACGTTCATATGCCAGTGGATGCCGCCGAAGAAACCGTTGCCCGGCTGGCCGCCGCCGACGCGCAGGGAGAGGCGCACCGTATACGGGGTGTTCTTCTTGTCGGACAGGTAGTGCACATAGGAGCGGTCGAGATTGCCGGTAAACTTCTCCGGCCAATGGCACCGCTCGCAGGTTTCCTGCGCCGGGCGCAGGTTCTTGATCGGGGTTTTGATCGGCCGCTCGTATTTGTTGAAGGCGGTGGCGTAAACCTGGTAGGCGCCGCTGATCTTGGACTTGACGTACCACGAGGCGCCGGAGCCGATGTGGCAGTCCGCGCAGGAGACGCGGGCGTGGGCTCCGTGCTGGTAGGTGGTGAATTCGGGAGCCATGACCTTGTGGCATGTCTCGCCGCAGAAGGTCACCGACTCAGTGAAATGGTAGGTCTGGTAGCTGCCAAAGGCGGTCAGGAGCAGGAAAAGCAGGGTGCCCGAACCGAAGACCGCCAGGTAGCGGCGGTGTTTGGGCTGCGACAGATCGATGGCCAGCAGGTGCGCCCCGCCGGTGACCGGATGCCGGGCCGACTGCCGCCGCTGCACCCACCAACCGGCAAAGACCAGCGCCAGACCTAGGATCAGGAATATCGGCGCGACAATGTAGGTCAGTATCCCAACGTAGGGATTGGTCTCGTGCGCGAAGGTGTCGATCGCAACGAGAAAGACAAAGGCAAACAGGCCGCCCGTGGCGGTGACGGCCCCGGTCAAACTCAGCCAGTTCTTGAAGTGCGAGGGACGTTCCGGAGGGGGTGGGGCGAACTCGTCGCGCATGGCGGGATTCAATCCGGCTTCCGATGCGGTGCGAGTGAAAACCGGCTCATGATGCGCCCGGCCTGCGGTCTCGAGTCAAGAACAGCCGCCGGGCGCAATCATTTCTTCATCGTGCGGATATAGGCGACAAGGTCGGTGATCTCGGCGTCGGACAGGTCATCCTTGAATGCCTTCATCCGCACTTTCCCGTCCTCGGTGGCGCCCTCCTTGATCGTCCTGAACATGTCGTCGTCCTTCATCGCGGATTGCACCGCGGCGTCGGTATAGTCCTTCAGCTTGTACCTCTTGCCGATCGCAGTTTTGCCGGATCCGTCGGCTTTGTGGCATTTGGCGCAGTTGTTGTCCCAGTTTTCGGCGGCGGTGGCCGCGAAGCCCGCGGAGGCGGCGGCGACAAATAGGGAGGCGAGCAGGGCGAGGTGTTTTTTCATGGCAACTTGGCAGATGGGGAGGCCGGCCGGTTCCGCCGGCAAAGAACGCGGCGTGCGGCCCCGCACGGGTGGCGGCGCTGGCTGGCGCCCCTGGGAGATTCAGAGGGAATACGTAAAGGCGACATAGGCCAGCGGCCCGTGATAATTCGTGAATCCGCCGGTCGTCGGATCGGACATCCGCAGGTAGCCCACCTTGGCCTCGCCGATCAGGCGGTCGCTGAACCTGTGCTTCAGCCCTGCGGTCACCTGGTCCTCATGAAAACTGGCCCCATAGGGCTGGCCGCCCCCGGCAATCTGGGGATTGAAATTGTCCGCCTGCGCCCAGGACCACTGAAGCTGGGCGTCGGTCCGCTTGTCGAGCACGAAGCCGCAGAGCGCGCTTCCGGCAATATAGTTGTTGTCGGCGTTCTGGATGGGCGAGGCAACGCCCGTGACGGCGGAAACGACCACGACCGGGTATGCCGTCTGGATGTAGTTGTAGACGACGTTGAGATTGCCCTGCAGATAAAACTGGCTGGAGGGCGTCCAGTTGACGGTTTCGCTGATTTCCTGACCGCGCGCCTTGCCGGAGGTGATCTCGCTGCCCAAACCGCCGGTCGCGGCATTTGCCGTGACGGACATGTCGCCGTTTTGCGGCTGGTAGCGGGTGTTGAAGGAGAGCTGCGGCACGGGCTTGAAGATGACGCTGAGCTTCACGCCGGTGAACCTGTAGCCGGTCACGTAGAGCGCCCCGTAGCTGGCCGTGCCGATGATATCGTTGGCGCCGACGAACCTGTTCTCGTGGTCCTTCTGGAAAACCTCGGCCCGGATCGTGAACGCGCCGGAGGCATTCCAATTGGCGCCAATCTTCCCGTCCCGATTGTCCTGGTTTGCATCCTGGAAGAAGACGGAGCCGATCGGGGCGGTCGCGGTGGTGACGACTCCGGCGCCGGTTGTGGTGATGGCGGCGAAAGGATTGATCCAATGCTGATGGCCCCGGTCGATGCGGTCGTCGAACGTTCCATAAAGGGAGAGGCGGTCGAGACCCAGATATTGGACCGACACCTCGGGCGTCGCGATATGGTCGCTGTAATGCGAGTAGGTCACATCGTCGGCCGTGGTGATGTGAGTCGGGGCGGTGCTGGTGGATCCCGACGCGAGCGTGGTCGTCACGAAGCCGCCGCTGCTGGAGACCACGCTTGACTCGTCGCGGAAGCCGATGTCCGCCCGCCAATCTTTGTTGGGAGTGAACTTCAGGAAGATGTTGCCCACGTAGTCGTCGAGCTTGGAGCCGCCGAAGATGCCTGCGGCGGTTTCGGCCACATAGACCGCGTTCGCGGTGGAGCTGTACGTGGGGGTGAGCCAGTCGCCGCCGTTCGTGCTGGAGAGGTGCGTATAGGTGAAGCCGGTGTCGACGGCAATCTGGTCGCTGAGCCGGGTCTCGGTCTGGTTGAGCAGCCGGAAGCTCGTCGATCTGCGCGATTCCTGGTCGTCCTGCACCGTGACCGCGGGATCGGCGGTCACGTTCGATCCAGGGTATTTCACGTAGTCCCGCGCGTCGATATTGTCCACGGCGTCGATGGTCGCCTTCAGGTTCTCCGTGGTTGTTCCAAACGTCGCGGTCATGCCGGCCTCGAGCGTGCTGTGGCGCTCGTCCAGCAGCTGGACATTCGGGGCGATGAAGAGGGTGTTTGCGGGCGCAGCCGTTCCGACCAGCTTGCCGGCCACAACGACCGCGTCCGGGTTGATGATGGCGGCCCATTCGGTGGAGTCCTTCATCCCGGTCCGGACCTCGTTGCGGAAGCTGAGGGTGAAGACCGGGCGGTCCGGCAACGCCAGCTTGAGGTCAACCCAGAACTTGCCGCGGTCGACGTGGAGCAGCTCGGGGTAAAACGTCTGGAATTGGCCGCCCAATGGAAAGAACCCGCCGACTCCGTCATAGAAGGTGCGGAAGCGACTGTATCCAACGTCGACGGATCCGATCTGCGACGCGTCCAGCTTGAAGCCGGCCAGGTAGTCTTCAACGCCGGCCAGGGCGTGGCCGTTGATTGTCAAGGTGGCGTTGTCCGAAAGATCCTTGCTGTAATAGAGGTCCTCGATGCCGCCGGAGCCTGTGCTGGGCGCGCCCGTGCGGGTCGCAAATGCGGCCGGGTCGCCGGTGATCGAGGGCGCCTGGCCGGAGATCTTGACATAGCTCTCGTAGTTTGGAAAGGCGTCGGACTGCTGCGGGGTGTCGGCGGCTCCTGCGCGGGGCGCGGGCAGGGCGAGGGCGGCGCCGACGCCAACCAGGCCTGCAATGGCGCGAAGGGGGAAGTGAGCCGGATGCATGGTGATGACCTGATGGCAGGCTAGGGACGGAGAGACGCGTTCACATTGGACCCGTGAACATCCTCGTGGCAGCCCGCCGACCAGCAGGTGCCCTCGGAGAGCCGGGAACCCCGGGCGTTGGCATGGGCGCCGCCGCTCTTGTAGCCTCCGAGATTAAATCCGGGGGTGAGTTGCGAGAGGTGGCAGCGGAGGCACAGATTGGCGTCCCGTGCGACCAGCATCTTGTCGTTGACCGTGCCGTGGGGGTTGTGACAGGCAATGCAGCCCTCTTCCCTGATGGCGCTGTGGGGATAGGTGAACGGGCCTGCCTGCCGGGTGTGGCAGCGGAGGCACGTTTCGGTCTCGGAGGCCAGCGCGGCGCCGCCGCCGCGGATCGCACCGCCCCGGTGGACGTCGTGACAATCAACGCAGGTCACATGGCCCGCGAGCACCGGGTGCGTATGGGGCAGGCTGAACTCGCCGCGCTTGTCGAGGTGGCACTGGAAGCAGGTCTCCGGGGACTTCCTTCGGATTGATGATCGTTCCTGCGCCGCCGCCCGCCTTGACATGCAGGCTCCCGGGGCCGTGGCAGTTCTCGCAGCCGGTGTCCATCGCCGCGGCGTCGCCGGCCACGAGACGGGCATGCGCCGCGGTTCCGAAATGATCCGTGATGTCGGCGTGGCACTGGGCGCATTCCTTGGAGCCGACGTACCTGGCGCCCGGAATCTGCGGAGGCGCGACGACCGTGCGCTCCGCGGTGACGCAGGAGACCACAAGGAGACCCCAGGCCGAGATGCCCGCGAATATGAGGCAGTCCCGGAGCGTGTTCTTGCAGGGGGCGCGCATGGGGCGAAAGGGTGGCGGCTGGAGGTTGGCGGGGTGGACGGAGCGGGAGTGCCCTGATCGGCCGGTGACAAACTAGCCGAAGAGCGAGGAATCAGCTCCGCATAATTTATCCAAGCTCATGCATATCTTGCGTTTCATCAGTCATCCGTCGGAAGCATGGATGCGGTTCGGCAGGAGCCGCCATTCTGTTTTTTCATTGGGCTCGGGCTTTTCGCAGGGCGGTTGCTTCCGCCCCGCGAGGACTGTTGTCGGTGCTTCGGGGAAAAGAGTAGCGAGAAAACCAACGCGGTCAAAATCCCGGCTGAAAATCGGGTTTTGGAGACGCGATGCCCACGTTGCGTTTTCCGGGCGATGTGCACGACAGACGCGTCCCGTCTCCATGGGGATGACTCATGGAGGGCCCGGCGCTGTCCGGGCCAGGGATTCAGGCGACCGGCGGCGGCGGCGAAAGCCGTTTTTCTGCTTTCATTTGCGGGAGGGTTTTCGCAATCTCGGCGCCCGGCCTTTGGAGAGGTGACAGAGTGGTCTATCGTACCTGACTCGAAATCAGGCGTGCCGCAAGGCACCGTGGGTTCGAATCCCACCCTCTCCGCCACTTAAGCTGCGATGACACCGCAGGTTAGGTTTTCGGTGAAGCTAGGTTGCCAGTTGACGTGGCAACCTAAGCATGAATCACACAGAATTCGCGGTCAGCCGCTTTGAGAATCGGAATGGCGTCACGTCTTGGCGTATCGCCGGCTGGCTGCACGGGCGTCCGCATCCGCAAAAACTTCAAAACACGGGAAGAAGCGGCGGCCGAGAAGGCCGCTCTGGAATTGAACGCGTTGCAGGCAACCGCCGGAATGCGCGCGGCAATGACCTTCCTGGCCGATGAACAATTGCGCCAGGCGGAAGACGCATTTCGCCGCATCGACGGCCGCGGCAGCTCGCTCTTGTTCTATCTCGACTATGCGCTCGCGAACTACCGTGCGCCAGAGCACGAGCAATCGCTCACCGCCGCGGTCGAGGCGTATCTCGCGTCCAAGCAGCGGGAGCACGAGCGCGGGATCATTTCGGCGGTTCAGGTTGGGAGCATCAAAAAGGAGCTGTCGCTGCTGCAGGGCCACTTTCCCGGCAGCACCGTGGCCCCGCTGACCCCCGAGAGCTTGACGGTGTTTTGCGAGCGGGGCCAACCCTCGCTCAAGACCTACAACAACCGCCGCGGCATCCTCTCGACATTCTTCAAGTTCGCGTTCCAAAAGGACTGGATCGTCAGAAACCCGGTGGAGAGAATCCCTTATCACCGGATCGCCCACCGCCGCGGTTCCGCGCGGACTCTGAGTGCAGCGCAGGCCCAGGAGTTGATGGCATTCGTCGAAAACTACGCCGGCGGCCAGTTGGTGCCGTTCTTCGCGCTTTGCCTCTTCGCGGGCATCCGCCCGTGCGTGCGCAACGGCGAGATCCTCAAGCTCAAGGCTTCTGACATCAACCTCGACACGGGGGTGATTCACGTCGAACCCGAAGTTTCAAAGGTGCGGATGAAGCGGAACGTGACAATCCAGCCGAATCTCGCGGCTTGGCTGCATGCCTACCCGCTGGAGCGTTTCCCGATTGTCCCGCCGAATCTCCAACACACCCGCGCCGCGGTCGCGAAGAAGTTCGACCTCTCCCAGGACGTGATGCGACACACGTTCGTCTCGATGTTCGTGGCGAAATTCCGGTCGATGGGCGAGGCGGCGCTGCAGGCGGGCAATTCCGAGAGCATCATCCGCAAACACTACCTCGACCTGAAGAGCGCCGCGGAAGCCGAGCAGTTCTTTGGAATTCTGCCCCAGCGCACCGCGCCGGCGGCCGTCGTGACGCCGTTTGTCGTGGCATCGGTTCCGCCGCTGCCCAATTCGATGCGGGCAAAGCCGGCCGCGTGAGTTGACGGGAAACCAAGGGTATGGAAATGACACCCTCACCTATCATTGATGCTCACCTCACGGACATCATTGGCCTGCGCCAATGCGGGATCTTCCCCGCTGGCAAGGAGCCGTCGATCCGCACGCTCCGCTCGTGGACCAAGCTCCGGCGCATCCCGCATCACCGGGTCGGCCACTTCGTCTACTACGATTGTGCCGAGGTCGCTGTCCATATCCGCACGAAACTGATGGTACCGGCGCGGGGCTGAGCGCCCGCTTCGCCCACCCGACGCCGCGCTGGCCCAACCGCCAGCGCGGCGCTGTTGTTTTTGGCGACGCGACACGCGCCGCGTCGCATGCAAATTGAACCGGTGTGAATTGGGATCAGCGCACAGGGCTGCTGCTGTACTTAATCGCGGAACTCGGCAATGACATCGGCTCCTTGCCGCGACAACTTACGCAATTCCAAATCTTGCGCTTTTGCGTAAGGGGTCCAGTGTCTCACTGAAAAAGTAACGTGGCTACGTTACCTAAGTCATCGCCGCCAAGTCGATTCTAGTCGATTCGAATAAACCGGGTATCGAGTTCGGCCTTGCGAATGCGAGGCAGTATTTACGCGAGCGATTACTTCGAAAGATACTGTCGAATCCATTCGGGCTGAGGTGGTGCATGCGGCGAGTCGAGCAATTGTTTCCACTCCTCGTCGGTGAGGCGCGCCTTGGAGTCGTATTCGTAGTAAGACATAACGGAGCCTTGGCAGAGAATTTCCATGCCGTTCCACGGATAGAGCACATAGATGAGGCGCGGGCGACCAACACCCACGGCCAAAGAAAGACCTTTGGGAATGTTGCGATGGACCTCGGCCCAGCGAGGAGCGTCGTCATTTGGGACTTCATAGGAATTGCCGAGGTAACCCATGATGAAGCCGAGTTTCTCGCCGTATGCTTTGAGGAATATGTCGTTTTCGGGCGACCATGGTTGGCCCCGCAGTTCCTTGTGAGCAAGAGCCTCCAGTTTTCGCGTCGTGCTTGCCAATTCGTCCCACCGATCCCGATTTGCATCAAAGAGTCCCCGTGCGCGTTCAACGAGATCAGCCATCCGAGCAAAGAACTCGGGGGTCGGCTCTACGAAGCCAGGTGGGGCCACGGTTGCCCCGAGGTAATATTCGGATTGTTTCGCCTGGAGAGTAAACGTGTGGCGCATTTGAGCCCAACCGGCCAATGCGGTTTGGCAGGACTTTGCCTCCCAGGTTTCGCTGCGCATGAAAGCGGGTGCGTCATTTGACGGCACCGCGAACAGCGGGCGCAGGGCGTTGAGATAATCATCGTAGAGCGACGGAAGCGGTCGTAATTGGTGTGCGACCGATTCTGCGCGACAGGCAGCCAAGGCGACGTCGCACTGTTCAAGCGTAATCCGACTTAAATGGGTTCTTGCAAAACCGGAGCCGAGCATAACGGCTACTGCCATGCCTTCCGGCTCGAGATCCTCATCGGCAAGCCGCTGGAACAGGGCGGAGTCGAGCAGCCGATAGGCCGGCAGGATACGGAAATCGGTCTTGGACAAAAGTTCGCTGGCGTGGGGCGGTAACTGGTCGGGCGCCAAGGCCTCCCAGTCATCGTTGGGCATGACAACCCGAAGGAGCCAAGATCTCTTGCTTTGGAGCAGCTGTCCCCATGTTCCACCAGATCGAAAGGAATAGAAATTCTGGAAGTCCATGCTGGCGTCTGGGAGTCCTAAACAATCAGTGGGACCAAGCAGTGAACTGTATGTATAGAAGTATTGGCCGACATGCGATCGGTGAGCACTATTGACGGCAAAACCGAGCATGCCGATTGCAGCCAACTCGATGTCCCGGTCAGGGCGAAAGGGAACCATCTGCAGCCAGCGAACGGCCCGAAAATAGTCTGCCAACCTCGGATCTTCAGAATAGAAGCCGACCGGCTTGCAACTGCGGTAGTCCAGTGCCGGCTGCTTCTGTGTAGCAGGTGCGAGCCATGCGGGTAGCTCGACAGCCACAGAAGCTCTGATTTTGTCGACCTGATTCTTGATTTCTTCTCGAGCGTCGAGGTCAAAGAAATCCAGCGGCGTGCCCAGAATGGACAATGCCGGACCGACGACCAACTGGGCATGACGCCAGCCCGGAGCGGTGTCTGCCGGCGGGAATTTGGATTTAGTCAGGTCTCTCCGTGCTTGCTGGAGAACGGTTTCCAGCTTCTTCCGAAGCTCTGGAATCTGGCGCAACTCATATTCCCGGAAAGTGTCTTCAAATAGCACGTGAAAGGCATTCAGAAGCGAGTCGCTGGTGATGAAAATCGGCCCGCCGAAATAGGGGACGAACGACTGCTTCACGTTCGGTCCATAGGCTATTCTGTCCCGGCTCAGTTGGTTGATGGCGCGGGCGTCGAGTTTCCGTTGCTGAGCGGCTTGCTGCCAAGTGTAGCCATCGGCCGGCAAGGGGAGCCTGGCCCGTCGTTTGAATTCTTCTCGCTGGCGAGAATCTTCTTCATCCTCCCGCCTTTTTACCTCGGCCTTTTGTTCTGCGGTGAGACCGTCCTGCCATGCTTTGTAGTCGGCGCGCCATTTTGCACGAGCGGCTTCTTGTTTATCCTCGGGTAACGCTCCTACATCAGGCGATACCGGTTCCGGGGGGACCGTGACCCGAGTGGCCGGTTCAGCCTTTAGATACCCTGCATAGGCGAGAATGAGGAGCGCGAGCAGGCGTCGTGGGGTCATGCAAGCCATACGGCCTAAACCAGGCTTTCTTTGCAAAAAGAAACGGCCCGCGTCGCGCCCGGCTGGACCACAATGGAACCTTAAGTACCTGAGAATCAGCATAGTTTCTGAAAAAAACGAACCGCGCGGTTCGTTTTTTTACAATCGCAGTCTGCTGGTGACCTCCGGGGACTCTGACCTCGGGCGGATCGGATCTGTCCAGGATACGCTGCTACGGCTGGCATGGTGGATACACCGCCCACTCCACCACCGCCCCTGATAACCGCGCCTCCCTTGCCACCGTCAAGCTGGAGAGCGAAGCGGAGCTTGACGGCGGCGACACAATGGAGGCGCTGAGGGCGGTTGAAGGCGAGTGATACTTACGCGACTTTCAAACCTTACACCGCTGGTAAGGAGGCAGGCGTTTCCTCCACAAGAAACAAGGGTTCGTTTCGCAAGTGATGTCCGGCGATTCCGTGGAAAACCGCAAGTGCGACGATCCGATAGAAGGCACAGACCGACCTGAAAAGCGGGCGAAATATCCGGGCGAATGACGCCGGCCGCCATTTCAGCGAGCGGCGTGATTGGCAGCGCCCTCTTGGGTCAAGGCGGGCGATACTTACGCAATTTTCCAATCTTGCCGCATGGCAAGGGGTGGTGCGTTTCCTCCACATGAAACGAGGGTTCGTTTCGCAAGTGATGTCCGGAAATCGCGTAAAACCGCAGGTGCGATGCTTCGATTCGGCGGCGATGACTTACGAAACGAAGACTCGTTTCTTTTGGTTGAGACACCCTAACCCTTAGGGCTAGCCGCGACGGAAGAGCATTCGCAACTCGTCAAAACCCAGGCGGCTAGAAAACCACAGAAATGCTGCTTGGGACGGACAGCCCTTTGCCGTAAGAATGGCTTGATGACCGTCACGCCGCGCTCAGCTCCCGGCTCAAATGACCTGGGCAAAGTCTATTTTCAGCAGCTACTCAAGGGAGATGCAGCAGCTGCGTCACAGCTCAAAAAAGAAACGCTCACGAAGGCTAGATACCTTTACCGCTATAGAGCGCTTTCTGGATACGGGCTTGAAGAATTGATCACGGGGCGGACCTACTTGGCTCGGCCTGATCAGCTAAACGATCCTTACGAGTGTCAGCTCCTCATAGATGCCACTGGAAGATACAGGACTGTTTTAGGTTCCGCTTGGAGTGCATTTCACTATCTGGAGAAAGAGGTCTATTGCGCTGCGCTGTGTGAAGACCCGGGTTTGGTCCTCATGTGGGCACATTATGCGAGCCGCCCACACGGATGTTGCCTTGAATTCAGGACCGATGACCTATTGCAGAGCGAGCAAACCGCGCTCGGTCTTCATCCTGTCATATACGACGATCAATTGTTTGATGCCAATGAACCGCTCCAAGGCCCGCCAGAGCGATTGGGAGCAATTCTTCTGCGGATGGCGTGCCATAAATTAAGACCTTGGGAATACGAACGAGAATGGAGACTTTTGAGCCTACAGGTGAGGGAGCCCGAAGGCTCCAAGTGGCCGGGTGTGCCATTGGAGAAATGGGCACCGAATCTTAAGATCGAGGAGCAGTTTCAAGTCGTTGGATACACGGACGGCGGGAACCACTTCATCAATCTTCCGATTCCGACCCGCATAATCCTGTTGGGCGACAAATTGGATGCTAACCTAGAACGCATACTTCGCGGGATCAGTCGCCTCTCGGGCGTGCCTCTCGCTTTGGCCGAGCGCACTCCAGATGCCGAAACCGAGAGCCAACTCGAAATCCGAAACCTGTAATTACCGTTTCGGACTGCGGGATAGCCTGATTACCCGGATTTCGCCATTGTCTGCGATGTAGATGTTCCCCGTCGAATTGACTGCGATGCCACTTGGCCCAGCGAATTTCGCCTTTTCAAGCGCGACGGCGGCGCGATCGTATGAGTCGGGCACATAGGCTTCACCTTTCTGGCGTTTTCCGGCCAAGGTTGTGACAACACCATCCGGGGTAATTGCCCGAATCACGTCTGAATCTGCCACGTAAACATTCCCGGCATTGTCGACTGCAATGCCTTGAAGCGAATCGAATCTCGCATCGCTTCCTTGAGCATCGACAGCGCCAGGTGCACCGGGCTCGCCCGCAAGGGTTGTGACGGTCCCATCTGGTGTGATCTTCCTGATCGCGTGGGCATACTCTAAAACATACACATTCCCTCCGTTGTCGACCGCAACCCTCGAAGGATTGTTAAATCGTGCGCTATTGCCTTTGCCATCAGCGCTGCCAATAGCCCCACGGCTTCCCGCAAGGGTTGATACGACGCCGTTAGGTGTGAGCTTCCTTATTGTTTGGTTAAATGAGTCCGCGACGTAGAGATTGCCTGAATCATCCACTGCAATGCCTGAAGGAGAGGAGAATCGGGCTGCGTTGCCCTTTTCGTTGAGATAACCGGCCTCAAACTCGTGGCCGGCGAGCGCAATCACGGCCCCGTCTGGCGTGATTTTTTCCACGATCTGTTTTTCCGGGTCGGTCACATACACGTTGCCCAATTTATCGACGGCGACTCCGCGCGGCCGGTTGAATCTAGGCGTAAGGCTTTCATTTCGTGCGGGTTCATCAGTCCCAATGCCCGCAAGGGTTGTAACCTCGCCTTTCGGCGTAATCTTTCGGACTTGGCCGCACCAACGCTGCCCATTTGGAGACGTTGCCACATACACATTTCCTAGGTTATCTGCCGCGAGGGCGCAAAGTGGCGGCAAACCAAACACAAGAGTGGATACCTCGCCCATCACAGGTGGCCCAGCAACAGGTTTTGTATGATCCTTTGCTTTTTGGATTAAAGCCGTGGGCGAGCTTGTTAGTGTGATCTTCCTTATGGTGCCTTTCCCGGTGGTCGTTCCGTTATCAGTGACGTAGACGTCGCCCGCCGTGTCCAAGGTGATCCCGATCGGACTATCAAACCGCGCTTTTTCGCTGGAACCGTCTGCCCAGCCAGTTGGGATGGCCTCACCTTTGGCGGGACGTTGTCCTGCTAGTGTCGAAACGGTGCCTGTAGGAAAAACCTTCCGAATCGCGCGACCTCCACTATCAGCAACGTAAACATTTCCAGATTCATCGACCGCAACGCTCTCGGGGGAAAAGAACGTCGCATCGGCGTCCCGTCCGGTCGCCTTCCGATTTGTGGCACTGTCTGACCAACCAAGAAATCCAGACGTTCCTGCGAACGTAGTGACCACACCCTCCGGGGTGATCTTGCGAATCGTCCCGTTGCCCGTATCAGCAACGAATAGATTCCCCGATCTATCGACGGCGATGCCGTGTGGACGTTTGAACTGAGCTTCTGGCCCGACCCCATCGTTACTCCCCTCTGCATAACCTGCAATTTTGGTTACAACTCCATCCGGTGTAAGTTTTTGGATCACCGTATCTGCTATGTAAATATAGCCTGAGCTATCTACCGCGATGGCCTTTGTGGAGACGTAAAGATTGCCCGATCTATCGATGGCCATCCCCAGTGGCCGAGGTTTCTCAACAGCCATTGGCTTGGCTGTAAGTCGCGCGACAAAGCCAAATCCCTTATTCTCCACCGCAGTAATGGCTCCATTTGTCCGGATGGTAATATCTTCCGCCACGAGCTTGATAGAAACTTTGGTTGTAGGGTCGGCTTCGAGGTTTCCGGATTTGTCGATGACTGCCAGAGCTTGAGCGACACCTAACGGGGAGAGCCTCCAAATGATGAAATTGCCGCCACGAAAGGTGCAGACATAGACGTTTTTCGCTTCATCTACTGCGATGCCGGGTAAAATCTCATCGTTTTCTCCGTTTGGTCCTGGCCAACTCTGGAGCCCGGCGATTGTGGTGACGACGCGGGCCAGTTCGGGAACTGGCTGAGGCAAGACACTGCTTGATGGATCAACTGGGATTGGTTTTGGCCCTCCGTCTTTGGGCGCAATCGCCGCATGGGGCGATTCCTCCGAATGGCGACGGCAACCTCCGAAGAAAGGCGCTGCAAGCAAACCGATGGATACCAGACCGAGGCAGAAGAATCGGGATGGAGAGTTCATGGCTGACATGGTCACACATGGCAAAACGCCCGGTACTTGGCGAGATTACATGCCATTCAGAGCTGGCTTCAATGACTTGTCCCATTCGTCTTCGGGATTTCGGGAGGGCTGAAATGATGTTGACCGACCTGCAAATCCACCATTACAGTGTAAGGGTTACATGAAGCTTACTTTCATCGAACTGCCGCTGTTCACCAGCCTCGTCACGCAGGTCACCGATGACCATTTTCTCAACCAACTTCAAAACGACCTGCTGAAAGACCCGGAGAAGGGCGATATTACCCCGCGTTTGCAAGGCCTGCGCAAGGTGCGGATGGCCTTGCAGGGCCGGAGCCGGGCAGGCGGGGCGCGGGTCATCTACCTTTATCTTCCGCAACACCACACGGTCATTTTCTTTTACATTTATACCAAGTCCAAGTCGGAGAACCTCACCCCGGACCAGGAGAAACGGTTGAGGGCCGCCGTCGAAACCATCAAACGAGAATTCAGACATGAAAACCAAGGACATTGAGTTCAACGCCGACGATCTCGTCGGAAGTGTCGAGGCGTTCGCCAATCATCTGACGGGCAAGCAGAAACTCACCCTGCGGACGGCGACGATGCCGTTGCCGCCGCGGATCAAATCGCTGACGCCTTTGCAGGTGCGATCAATCCGCAAGAAGCTCAACGTCAGCCAGCCGGTTTTCGCCGCGATGATGAATATTCCGACAGTGACCGCCGCGAGCTGGGAGCGCGGGCGGAGGAAACCGACCGGAGCCGCGCTGCGCCTGCTGGACATCGCACGCAAACATCCCGAGGTTTTGGTCGCAGGCTGAAAAAGCCGATCGGTAAACCAGAATCAAAACTGCGGACTTGGTAGTCGGCGTTGGTGATGGCACCGACACGCTTGAGATGGAGGACGGCGGCCAGTTCGCAAGGTCTCGATTTGGTGCCAGATTCAAAAAGATCCCAGACACGGTTCTTCTCGCACGCAGCCAGGGGCGAGCCTCAAAAATGCGGTACGCTCGGCAAAGATAACGGTCACAACTGTTGGCGGAGAAAGAAGAGGATGGTGAGCGTTTTCCGAGTTGCTATACACGTATAGCACGCCTAGGTTCCCGCCATGCTCGCCATCCGACTCGACAAAAAGACCGAGGATCGCCTCTCTCGACTCGCCCGCAGAACCGGGCGGACCAAGACTTTTTACGCCCGCGAAGCCATTCTGGAACACTTGGAAGACCTGGAGGACACCCATCTGGCTCTCGACCGTCTGGCTCATCCTGAACGCATCTATTCGGCGGCGGAGGTAAAGCATGCGCTGGGCCTATAGTTTCGACGAGCGGGCTTTGCACGAGCTGCAAAAACTGGATCGTCAGGCCCAAAAGGACATCATCGCTTACCTGGATAAGCGCATTGCCACCAAAGAAGACCCGCGCCGTTTCGGGAAGCCGCTTAAGGCCAATTTGACCGGGCTGTGGCGTTACCGGGTGCGCGATTATCGCATCCTCTGCCAGATCAAAGACGGGATGCTCCTCGTCTTGGTTGTCTCCGTCGGTCACCGCAAGAACGTCTACGATTGAGCTTCGGCTTTCGTTAGCGCTGCACCCCGCCGCTACGTGGGCCTTTGCGCTGGGTGGTCCGATGGTTCAGCAGAAGCGCAGGAAGGCTTTGAATGAGAAATGCCGTCTTCGGATCATACATTGGGGATTGGCGCACCAGTGTTCAAGTCGGGCACCAACGCTCCGCGGGCCGAAGGTTGCCAGAAGGTTGCCAGGAATCGTGTTTTTGGCTTCACTTTCTTATTATTCAGTGCATTCTGTTGCTCGTTCTAAGACATTAACCATCAACTAAGTCCGCGTTTTCTAGTGTCATGGGTCGGTCAAAACCGGCCACGACGGGTCGAATCAAAATAGGCCACTTTGAGGGGTAAGATTGCGTCCAGTGCCGCGACCGCGGCACCAAGGGCGCGATGAACCTGCTCAAAGTGAACGATCAACAAGCAATTCTGGCGCTGCGGGCCCATGGGTGGTCCCGGCGGCGGATCGCCCGGGAACTGGGCATCCACCGCGACACCGTGGGCAAGTATGTGCGTTTGGCTGCGGCGAAACCGGCCATTTCGACCCCCGGCTCTGGAGAGGCGGCTGATTTAAAACCAGCCATTTCGACCCCCGGCTCGGACGGGCCCGCCGAACCAAAACCAGCCATTCTGACCCCCGGATCCGCGGCTGGCCGGCCGAGCCTGTGCGAACCTTTGCGGGCCGTGATTGAGACGGGCCTGCACGCCGGGCTGTCGGGTCGGCGGCTCTTCCAGGATCTGACCGCCGAGCACGGGTTCACCGGCAGTTACCAGTCGGTCAAACGGTTTGTGCGGCAATTGGGCCAGACGATCACCCCGCCGTTTCGTCGGATGGAGTGCCAGCCCGGCGATGAGATGCAGGTCGACTTCGGCCAGGGCGCCTGGGTCGAGGTCGACGGCAAACGCCGCCGGCCGCATTTGTTTCGCGCGGTTCTGAGCCATTCCCGCAAAGGCTATAGCGAAGCGGTCTGGCGCCAGGACACCGAGACATTCCTGCGCTGTGTGGAGAACGCCTTCCGGTACTTTGGCGGCGTCACCCGGACGGTCGTCATCGACAACCTGAAAGCCGGCGTGCTCACGGCCGACTGGTACGATCCCGAGCTCAATCCCAAGCTGCGCGATTTCGCCGCCCACTACGGCACGACGGTCCTGCCGACCAAGCCGGCCATGCCCCGTCACAAGGGCAAGATCGAGTCCGAGATCAAGTTCGCCCAGAACAACGCCCTCAAGGGCCGCAGCTTCGGCAGTCTGGCCGAGCAGAACCGTTTTCTTTCCGAGTGGGAACGCACGGTGGCCGACACCCGGATCCACGGCACTGTACGCCAGCAGGTCGGTAAACGCTTCGAGTCAGTCGAACGGCCGGCGCTGCTGCCGTTGCCCGCCTCGATCTTCCCCTGCTTTGTCGAGGTGCAGCGCAGCGTTCACCGCGACGGCTACATCGAGTACCAGAAGGCCTATTACTCCGCACCGCCGGAGTACGTCGGCCGGCAGCTCTGGGTGCGAGCCGAGTCGAGGCTCATCCGCCTGTTCAATGCGCGCATGGAACTGGTCGGCACTCACGTCCGCGCCGAGGCCGGCCGCTTCGTCACCGCCGACGAACACCTCCACGCCCACAAGCGCCATCCAGTCGAGCGCGGCGCCGACTATCTGCTGCAGCGCTGCCGGTTGCTTGGAACCAACACCGGCGCCTGGGCCGAGGCGATGCTGAAAAACCGCGGTCCTTACCAGCTGCGCGTCCTGCAGGGTCTGCTGCAGCTTGCCCGCCAGCATCCCTGCGATCGCATCGAGCGGGCCGCGGGAATCGCGCTGCACCGCGGCGCCTTCCGCCTGCGCGACCTGCGCCGGCTCGCCGAGGAGGGCGAAGCCGTCGTGCAGGTCGATTTCCTCCAGGTCCATCCCCTGATCCGCGATCTGCAGGCGTACCGCCTCGGCGTTTTTTCCTCTCCATGAACCAACCCCTGCTCACCACGCTGCGCCAGCTCCGGCTCTCCGGGCTGGGCAAGTCCATCGAAGTGCGCCTCCAGGAGGCGAGTGCCAACCGGCTCACCCATCTGGAGTTCCTCGAACTAATCCTCCAGGACGAGTTGTCCGTGCGCCATCAGCGCCAGCTCGACCAGCGACTGCGGCTGGCGGAGTTCCATGCGCTGCGGCCGCTCGATGACTTCGACTGGCGCTTCAATCCTTCCATTCCCCGCAAGGAGATCTACGACCTGGCCGCCGGTCAGTTCATCCGCCAAACCCAGGACGTGCTCTTCGTGGGCCCTCCGGGCGTCGGCAAGACCTTCCTCGCCCAGGCCATTGGCTACGAAGCGATCAAGCAAGGCTTTCTCGTGCGCTACCGCTCGATCTTCGACCTGGTGCGCGACTTCCTCGAAGAGGAGGCCCTGCCGCAGCGCGACCGGCTTCTGCGCCAATACCTCAAACCCGATCTGCTCATTATCGATGACATGGGGCTGAAGGCGCTGCCCAAGCATGCCGGCGAGTACCTCCTGGAGATCATCGTCCGCCGTCACGAGAACCGCTCGACCATCATGACCTCCAACCGGCCACTCGAAGACTGGGGCAAGCTGCTGCAGGACGTCCCCACCGCCAGCGCCATCCTCGACCGCTTCCTGCATCACGCCCACCTCATCGCCATCTCCGGCAAAAGCTACCGGCTCAAGGACACCAGCCTCAGCAAAACCAAACTCACCGACACCAAGGCCACCGAATGAAAACACTCCGCGCGGCACGATCGCCGCCATGCAAACCCTCCCGGCGTAACCTCGCGCCACCTTCCGGTGGGGTGGCGCGTGCGCCTCGCCTCCGCTCGGCGGTCACGCCGGGCAAAGCCGGCCGCGCTCCGCTTCCACGCTTGCCCTCACCCCGCAAAATCCTATGCCAAACCCACCCTCAGAGTGGCCGGTTTTGAACCGACCCGCACTGGCCGGTTTTGAAGTGACCCGTGACATCGGCTGCGACGAACTGGCGATCGCCAGAGGGCACGAGTATCTCACGGTGTTTGCGGACCTGGCGCGACGGCAGGTGCTCTTTGCGACGTTTGGTCGGGAGAAGGAGACTTGGGAGCGCTTCGCCGAGGAACTGGTTTTGCACAACGCCGACGCCTCGCAGATCGAGCACGCCAGCATGGACATGAGCCCGGCGTACCAGTCGGGTGCGAAAAAGGTGTGCCCGCAGGCCACCATCATATTCGATCCGTTCCACGTGATCGCGAAGGTCGGCGAGGCGGTCGACCACGTGCGCCGGCGCGAAAGCAGTGAGACGACACTGACCAAGCGGCGCCAACTGCAGAAGACGCGCTGGCTTTGGCTCAAGAATCCGGAGAACCTGAGCGACGGACAAGCCGAGCACCTGGCTTCGCTGAAGAAGTGCAATTTGCTCACGGCCAAAGCCTATCAAATGCGCCTGGTCCTCCAGGACATCTACGCGCTCAAGGACGGCGTCCTGGCAAAGAAGAAACTCTTGCAATGGTGCCGCTGGGTCGAGCGCACCGCCAAGCGCGTCGGCCCGTTGCTGTTCTGGAAAATGGCAGACTGCGCTGGGATGATCCGCCGTCATCTCGATGGCATCCTCGCTCACTGGGAGGCCCGCACCACCAACGCCTTCATGGAAGGATTGTTCAGCGTCTTCTCCGCCACCAAGCGTAAGGCCCGCGGCTATCGCAATCCCGACAACCTTATCGCCATGCTCTATTTCACCGCCGGGCATCTCGAGCTCCCGGTCCGACCCAAAGCTTCCCCCTTCAAAGCGGTATTTTAAGCGCATCTTATTCCACTGAAATCAGCGAAGAACCAGTTTTTGAGATAGTCCGGGAGGAACATCTTTTGGAGGTGTTCTCATTGTCACGGTAGTGTCCGTCAAGTTTCGCACATTCTGTGATGGGCAGGCGGGAGGAAGGATCTGTGTTTGGGTTGAGCTATGGTCTTGGTTGAGGGCCACGCAGTGGCCCGATGGGAAGAGGATGTCTGGGATGACGAGAAGGTGGCTGGACCAAGGCTCTGGCTCTGGCGGAGGGAGGACCCGGCTCGGCGGGTCCGACCGGAGCCAGAGCCAGAGGGGATGTGATCCGCGGCGAACGAGGACGATTCATGCAAACTGGCCGGCAACGACTATGTCGGCGGCAGGCTCGGCCGCCGCGAAGCCGGTGAGCCGGCTCATGTCCAGAACCGTTAATATGCCGCCTTAGGAGCGACGTTATCTTATCAGCTAAAAGACGGCGGGATCGGATTACGGCAGCGCGCGCGGTACCATAGGATCGCGAGCACTAGCAGAAAAAGCGGAGGAAGCGCAATCAGAGTGATGATGGCGGCGCGTTTCAGGTGGGGACGGATGGTTTTCATGGCTTTCTTGGGTTGAATCATTATCGGCTGTTCAGCTAAGAGGGAGTTCGCGGAGGAAGAGGATGGAACGGATGCGACTGCCCGCGGGAGGCGGGAGCAGGAGACTGCAGCCCTGGGTATCGGTGGCCGATCACAGTTGGCGGCGCTTCGGACAACTGGAGCAAAACTCAGACTGAAACGGAATATAGTCCGCATCGAAAACTGTATGAATGCCTAAACTAGCGCGGAACCAAAGGTTGGGCGACAGCCGTCCTGGGCTGAGTCGCGGGACCGGAACTTTCTTGTAGCTGTTTGCCCCGTAAGCCCAATATCCCGCTGTTCCAGCCGCCCTCTGCGCAGGCATCATCGGAGTGGACCAGGGTTGTTGGGGCGTTGGCGTCAGAGCAACAGCCGACGACGGCTGTTGGGCTGCATCTGTCGCGTTAACAACCACCGCATTTCCGAAAACCACTTCGCAAATGCGGCCCACCAAACCCGAAATGGTCGTTTCGCTTGCGTCAAACCGAATGGACGCCACCGTGCCGGCCAATGTCACTTCATCTTTGAGACGGAGCGAACGGAATGCGTCAGGATGAAACGTGGCGCAGACGGCCAGGTGGATTTTGCCCGCGGAAAGCGGCTCCAGCCAAGCGGCATATCTGTCGGAGTCGAGCTTCGCAATACATCCGTGGTAGCGCAGCCGACGTCCCGCAAATTCGTCATCGAACACATCGACTTGAAAGCTCTCCGCTGTATGCAGCGGGCATACGCGATTGAAGAACCGAGGCGGCTCGAACCAAGCCAGTTCGGACACCGGCGCCGAGGCCTCTGATGCACGTCGTGCCAAAATGACCGCCCGCCGTGCTCGCGTAGCCTTTTCTTTCTCGGCTTGTTCCCGCTGACGAGCCAGTTCGTCGAGACGCGCCTGTTCGCGGAGCACCAGGCTTTTCGCTGCGGCTTCTTCCTCTTGTTTCTTCTCGCGCTGCAGATTCTCCTGGACTCGTCGCTCGGCCCGCTGGCGGGCCACTGATTGCTCCCATTCACGGCGCAGCTCTAATGTGACCTCCTCCAGCTCGACACAATAGAATGGGTGAATGCCGGGGCGTGAATAGAAAGCGAGACGCCCGTCAGGGCATTTGCACCACCACAGGAGAGGCCAACCTGTATTGGAGTCGAACCAGTCGCTGGCAACGGGATCGACTTCATGCAAAGGCTCATGGAGCAGCGAATGGATCAGCGTGAGGTACTCCCGCGATGCCGGGGCAAGCGGTTTCCCGGTGTAAGGATTCAATCCCGGTTCCGACTGCTTGTAGATCTCGCCTTCAGGGGTGAGGCCCCAATAGAAAAGCGGCTTGCCATCGGTTCCGTAGAGATGACCGTGCGCGAGCCAACTGTGGAGACCGAAATAGGTCAGTGCCAGCGCGGCGAACAGGGCGATTGCAGACCAACCCCTTCGCCAACCGCGGCCGAAAACGAGGCGAGTCAGAAATACGGCGATCACGACGGTCACCAGTGTGATTGCTTTTGCGAGATCATTGTCGCCCCCCGCCAGCCGAGCCAACTCGTGCGCCCGAGGCCCGACAACATAAGCGGATACAATCCACGGCAGTACCAACCAACCCAACCCAGCGGCTAGAACGAAACCGCAAGTGACCAGCGTTGCCAGGGCGATTAACGCCAGAATGCGTTTCCGCGATGAATTATTTGGAGTAGAAGCGCTGTTAGCGTTATTCACGCCGCCGATGGAAATACAGCTGGCCGACTCCCAACAGCGCCCGGAGATCGGCGGATATTCCAAACGATAAGGGTACTGTCGTACCCCTAACAATTGCGGCGTCCTACCTCTCAGCCAGCGACGTCTCCGGTGGAAGAGGCAGACCCACCGGACCGTGGGTCGGAAGGAGTCGCTTTGCTGCGTTTTCCATGCCTGCCTCCGCTAGGCGGGTGCGCAGCGCGGCAAGCTGCCGAGCTATATCGTCCAAACGCGGACTTATGAGCCAGTCTTCATCATCGCGCTCGAAGTGCCGGTCAGGATGGGCCGCCTTCCAGCGTCCCAGAAACGCAAGCAGGTGCGGGTAGGCCCGATCATGTCCCACGTAGGGGAGCGTGCCCTGTTTCCACCGGTCGTAGAGAAAAGCAAAAAACGGATGCTCGCGGCCACGCAATTGCACCGGATGCCCGTTGACAGCGAGCACGCCGCGAGCGTCGTCAAAGGACAGTTCGATGGGGCCAGTGATTTCGGAAATGCGGTCTGCGTAGGCGCGTGCAAGCACGCTGTACCGGCTGCGATACAGCTGCGGTTCAGCCGAGAACAGGCGCCGAAGGCGCACAAATGGAACATCCACCAATTCCAGCTTGGCGGCTGAAGAGGAGATCATAAGTTCCTTTCCAGCATTTGCATCGAAATAGTGATGCTTGGATTGTGCCTGGGCAGGGAAGTACAGTGGAGGTCGCAACGTAGGATTATCGAATGGTTCGTTAACGAGGACATGCACTATTCGATCCTGAGGCCTCCCCAAAAAGCCAAGAGCGCCTGCCAAGAGAGGTGCTAGCGGTTTGCGCCCTCCGGAAACGCTGCCAATTAGCCGTGTATCGTCGACTTCCGTCAGCGTTCGAACTGTGTCCAGTACGAGATCAGCACTTTGTTCATAGTGAAAGGCTGTCCGCAAATCGCTAAGTTCACGAGTGCGATCGGATCTATCGGGGATGGTGAAGACACGTAGGTCTTCAGCGGTGTCGCCGAAGACCAAGCGACCAGCCACATCGAGATCGCAGGCAGCCATTGCAGTCCGTAAGGCATCCCAAACGCAGCGTTGTCCTAAGGCAAATGGCGCAAAGAGTTCGCGGCGGATGGCATCCCGACCAGCAACGGTCGTAAGGACGATTACCCGGTCGGGAATGAGCGGTGGCGATTCATGGGCAAGCGCCCAAATCGTTGACGTCAAAATGGCTGGGCGCATGCCGCTTACCACGAGCAGGACTGTTTTCGAAAGCGAATCGCAAGGGAACGAAGGTAAAAGTCGTTCGACTGTTGAGCTCTTGCTGTGTTTGGGTTTTCGGGATTTCATGAGAAGAGTTCCTTTCTTCAGGGGAGCCATGGATTACCGCGGCCGAAAAACGCGGATTTGAGACAAGTGTCCCGAAGAACAGCAGGTGGGCTTGGCTCGAAAAAGTGGACACCAATTCAGGCGGCTTTGATGTCCTTTGTTGATCGTTGGTTTTCGAATGCCACAGGGGAATGGTAACCCAACGAGCTGTGGCGCCTCGTCGTGTTATAGAAGCTCTCGATATAGTCAAAGCAGACCAGTTCGCCGTCACGGCGAGTCTGCGGGATGGTTTCGATGATTCCAGATTCGGTTTTGAAGGAGCTGAAGAACGATTCGGCGAAGGCGTTGTCATAGCAGTTGCCTGCCCGGCTCATGCTTCGTTCGATGCAAGCGGCGGCCAGCGCCTTGAGGTAGTCCTCGTCGACGTACTGGCTGCCGCGGTCGGAGTGGTGCAGCAGGCCCGTGGCGGGCCGGCGCTGGCGCAGGGCTCGCTGCAAGGCCGCCAATACCAGGCTGGCGTGCAAGGTGGGCGCGCACGCCCACCCGACGATGCGGCGGCTCCATAAGTCGAGGATGGCGGCCAGATACAACCACCCCTCGGCGGTGCGGATGTACGTGATATCGGTGACCCAGATCTGATTGGGTCCACTGGGAACGGGTCGCTCGGCGAGGAGATTCGGGGCGGTAGGCTTGCCATGCCGGCTGTCGGTCGTCCGGGGCGTGCGCGCATGCCGTTTCTTTCCTTTCAGCCCGAGCGTGCGCATCAACCGGGCACAACGCCGCTGGCTGATCGGGGTGCCTTCCGCGCGCAGTTCCTGCACGATCCGCGGCGCTCCGTAGCTGCCCCGGCCCTTGCGATGAGCTTCCGCGATCCGTGCCGCCAGTTCCCCGTCGCGATGTTGGCGGGGGCTCACCGGCCGCTGGCGCCAGCGATAATAGCCACTCCGCGAGATCTCCAGGATCTCGCACAACCGTGCGATCGAATGCTCGCCCTTCATCACCTCGACCTGGGCATACCTCTCCCGGGCGTTTCGGAGAGGATGCCCAGCGATTTTTTTAGCACGATCTCCCGCTCCTGCAATCGGACCACCTCCTCCCGCAGACGGCCGATCTCCGCCTCGGCCTCCTCCAGGGTTCGTGGACGCTCCCCAATGCCAGCCGGACGTGGGGCGTACTGCCGCCGCCAGGCGTACAGTATGCCCTCCGGCACACCCAGTTCCCGGGCAATGTCGCTCACCCGCCGATCTCTCTGCAGCGACAGATCCACTGCATGCCGCTTGAAGACCTCGTCGTACCGGCGCCGCGGCTCAGACCCCGGTTTCTCTTTCGATGGCATGGCTTTCATGTGCTCCTTTTCCCGCCCTCTTTCCAGTCGAGTTATTCACGAAGCTCCCTCCCGCCCACAGCCACCCTTACGGGTCAGGGCTGTGGGCTCCGGGAGCTTGCTGAATAACCCGACTGCCTGTCCACCAAATCGAGCCAATCACAAACCACATCCAGAATACAAGGATGAATTCCTGGTATCGTGTTCGGGTATAGCGATGGTTCGTCCCATCAAAGAAACTGTGGACGGATACGCCGTTGCCATCAGAGTCAGTTCAATGGCCGATCCAGACGACTACATGCCACCGCTCCGCGCGCTCGCGGCACTCCTAAATGGGAGCCTCGTGTTCGAACAGCGGCTTGACGGGCGGCAACTCGATTGAATCGCCGCATTGCTGGTTCATGAGCGCCAGCGGCCTCACTTTTCGAACCGGGGTCTTCTGCTCGGCAGTCTGCGGCAAAATATCAGTTTCCCTTGACAACTCTGGGGCATCCCAGCATCAGGGGCGCTGTCGTTAATCGACCGCCGTTTCTCGCGGTGAACAACCCACAATGCCAAGCCGAAAGTCGGCTGATGTGGGTTATTTTATGCCCACAACAGTCCTCGAAAGTGGTCGGGTAGACTGCCTAGGGTTTACGGACGGGGCACGGTGCTTGGCAGGGTTGCTCGCTCAGGGCGCTCCCGCTGGTCGGGATGGCGCGCAATCCACAAGCCCAGCCTGGTAGCCCTCGGGTTCCCTGCATCCGCAACGCAGGAGGTTCGAGGAAAGGGCCAGGCGTCCGCCTCATGGCCGATCAATACCGCGAAACGGTGCCTACCCAAAGGAACGGGAGGCCGGTCGTGGACAGCCGAAAAGCGTCCATCGCCGTAAAAGGTCCGACAGCCCCGTCAGAGGGCTAGCGACCGTGATAACTACGACTGCCGAGGGCACACCATAGCATGCGAGCGCGTTTGCAGGTGTTCCCCCTCGGGCGCAACCGGCGCCGGCTGCGCACCCAGGCAGATCTCCGTGGGCGGATCGCCCGTGTTCGGACACGCCTACCCCTGCCAACCACAAACAAAAACTCATCCGTCCTGCCTTTAAGGACGGCTCAATCCGAAAGTACAATAATCAACATGTTCTCCTCCACCCAAAAAACCCAATCGTGCCAAATCTCCACTAACCCGGTCATCGCATGCAAAGTAGAAGAAAGTGCCATAAAAACAGACGCTGCACCCAATTCGCAATCATCGAACCGCCCGGAATATTTGCCAGTCATACGTGCCCTCGTGAATGTCATCATTGCCGACGACTCAGAGAGTGATCCGGACTGGAAGAAGGATACCCGCTATCGCGAGTTCATGGCTCTAGTCCAGACACATGGCCTCACGGCAATGATCTCGGAAAACGTTCCTCGCCTCAAATCGTGGCGAGCACAGTTAGCTCGCTGCCGGGAAATGTTTCGGCCCAACGTTTCTGCAGACAAGAATGCCAGTTCCCAATCGTGGCGGGAGGAACTCGCCGCCTGCAGGGAATTGATTCGCTCCAATGGTTCTGCCGATGAGGATCTATGCCAACAAATGTCGGAGCTCGTGACGAAGATCGAAGAGTGGTATCCATACACGCTGGAACTGATGAAACTGCTACGACGCGTTGATCGATGGCTCGACAAGAGGCGCGCGCCAAAGGCACCGACAGGCTGCCAAGTGGGGACAATGCCTCAGACGATCTACGCGATCGACAAAGCTGATCCAACGAAGCCGCCAATCATTTTCCGGCACATCGCCGCGATTCGCGGCGGCAGGCACACCAAGTAACCGACCAGAGCTTCTGAACATCTGAACGAGTTTTCGCCCTTTCATGCCGGATAAGGAGGTGCGATGTTCAAGGCTGGCACTACCGAGAGCCCTCAGTTCGTCATGAATCGGCTGGAGACATCAGGCTATTCTCGGCAATTGTTAGACAAGCCATGACCCCTGCTCCAGTGCCAGCGCGCTACACTCTATCTTCCCGCACCATTCCGGATCGGTCGAAGGAGCGCAATGGAGATGCCGTGTGCCACGCCCTGCTGGCGGATGGTGGTTGGGTCGCGGCTTTGGTCACCGATGGCGTGAGCCAATGTCCCTGTGATTGGCTGGCGTCGCAGACCGCTGCCGAGCGTTTTCTCGCTCTTGCGCAGGGTTCGTCGACTCAATTGACGGACCCGGCTGCGGATTTGAAACGCCTCCTGGAGCAGATCGATTACGAGATTCATGCGACAAGTGGACGGGGACGGGGCATGAAGTGCGCCGCCATCGCGGTGCTCTGGCAGTGCGAAAGCAATGTCGCGTGGTTCGCGAATATCGGGGACACGCGCCTTTACGGACTCGACGCGAAACGACACATCCAGATCTCCGAAGATGACAGTCAGGCAATCGTTCGACGTGGGCAGGATGGAAAGCCACTGATTTCAGGCGGAGCGGCCGTCGTCCAACGCGGCATTACGAATGCCCTGGGTTCGGGTGGGGCGCAGGTGAAGGTGTTATCTTGTGAGCTGCCGCCTGGAGGAGCCTTGGTTCTCGCGAGCGACGGCTTTTACGGGTGTTCGCCCAGCTTTCTTGAGGACATGGTTGCGGTCTGGTCGCACGGGGACCTCGATGACGCATTGTCGGTATTGGTGGCAGATTACGCGGAACGGAATCGGGACGATGCGACGGTGTTGATCCTGCGCAGGGCGTTTCCAACGCTCACCTGGGATCAGGTTGCCCATGCAATTGCCGGTCGGCCCGACCCGGCGATTCCGCTGCACGCCATTGCCTCGGCCATCGGGGAACGGCTGCCGGAACTTGTGGCGGCCAGGGCCGCATGCCCCCTGAATGAGTTACTCGATTTCTTGGAGCACAACGGAATCATCCTAGGGCGAAGTCGAGCTGAGGAATTGCTGAGGCAGATGACTGCAGCTCGGTGGACTGACCGGCGTTCATTCTCCGCCCTCGTCGCGATGATTCGTCAACAGGCGTGAGCCCTGCGGCGTTTACTCTCTCTCCCTGCGGAGATATTGGTCCATAACTTTCTTCGCCTCTACCAATCCCGCGCCTGTCAATTCGCGATGGAGTTGAATCGCCTCAATCTTCCGATTCTCGTCCGCCAGTTTTCTTGCCTGCTCCCCGAAAACCTCCGAATTCAGCTCGTCTGGAAGCGGAATACCCTGGTGTTGGATGACAAGGTTAAGCTTATGTTCGATCCGCTTAAGAATATCGAGGGACTTTGCGCTTTCTCCAGGAGGGAGTGTCGAGATCTGCTCCACCTCGGGCAGGAAGTTGGCTGGGTCCATTGCCCACGCCAAACGCTCTTTGGTCTCGTCAAAGGTCAGGACTCCTCTTTGCCATGCAGAGACAATCCCGCCAATGCGATTCATATCTGGTCCAGTCTCCATGGTCGTTGAATTTGCGACCGTCGGCCGACAAAGTCCAGATCCCCGTGGCAGCGCAATTCAGATCCCCTGCCCGAATGGCAGCGACGCAAAGGCCCGTCCGCCCGCGCTTGTCTCGCAAGAAAACGCCAATGGCGAGGTCAAGCTCTATGTCGCCTTGCCGTTCAAACAAGTGGACGACTGCACGCAGAGGCGGTGTTGCCGTCGTTGGCACCCTGTCGTCTATTCAAGCTGTACAACTTCAAATGGCGCGGATCCCGTCCGCCTGAAGAGACCGCCAATTCCTATTCGAATAGGGCTTGAATCGGTACGTTGAGCGCCTTGGCGATGGCAGCCAACTCGTAGTCGAGCACCGGACGCTGACCGCTTTCGATTTTTGCGATCTGCGATTGGTTGATCTGGATGCCCCGCCTCGCCAGCCGCCCTACCATGTCCTCCTGCGTGATTTTGGGCTTCGCGGCCATGCGGATGCGGTGGATCGCGTTACCAGTGACATTGCGGAGTGACCGAATCGTCTTCAAGGCATGCGAATCCTATATTTATTCCTTGCGCGAATTATTCCCTCTGCGAATAATCCAGCCATCGTCTATGGTCTCTCAATTGCAGGACTCCCACCACCGAAAGCAGGCGCTACGCATCCTTTGCGCCGATGATAACGAGCTGCTTGCCGAAGTCCTGTACCGTATATTGTCGTTAGCTGGCCACAGCGTCGAGTGCGTCGGGGACGGCATGGCCGCGTTGACCAGAATGTCGTGCGACCTCACGTATTTTGACGTGCTGATCACCGACCACGAGATGCCCATGGTCGACGGTTTGGCATTGGTCCGATTCCTCCGCGAGGCGAACTACCAGGGACGAATCATCGTTCACAGTTCCACGCTGACAGTGCAGGACACCGCGAGCTATCGTGCGCTCGGGATCGATTCAATCGTTGTCAAACCGGCCGCGACCGCGGAACTGCTGAACTTACTCGAAGCGTTCAATGCCTCTTGAGGAGACGTTTGGAACCCCCTGAGGCTAACCGCCACAGGTCAATGTCGTGATTCTCCGGGCAAGGGCCTTGCCACTGACTTTCTTCTCCCGTTGGCTGCATGACGATAGCTTCCCGTCTCACACCCATTCAACGGGTGGGAAATCTTAGCTCCGCCAGCGTCCTTCTATCGCGCGACGGGAACGCCCCACGGAATCGCGTCTGGGGACATCAAGCGTGGGATGGGGGCTGCCCTGTGTGTTCTCCCAGTCTACCACGCCGGCAAGGTAGTGCGTGCTGCGCACGCCTCCACCACGGGCGGCCGGCGCACGAGACGCGGCCGCCCTTTGCCCTGGCGTGCTCGACGACGGGAGAACGGGCAGACCGCCGATAACCCGGCGCGAAGCCGGAACGCGAGCGCTGTTCGTTCCTACGAAACCATGTCAAACTTCGAAGCTTCCGCAAACATTGCGCATTCACCGTCCGGCGATGAGTCGCAATCACTGACCACTCGCAGCGCATTGCGGGATTGCCCGCGCAATCACCACATCCGGCGAAAAGCATTTTGCGACCGCGCCCGCCAACTGCTGCCGGACCTCGCCGCAAAGGTTGAATCGACGGCCACCGGGCTCTACGGTCCCGAGCTAGAAGGGCAACCGCCACTCAAGTCCCTGGCCGACCTGCTCGAAAGGCGCGCGAAACTCTGCGATTGCTTCGCCCAGGGCAAGCCGGCGGAGGTCATCATCCCATTCGGAGCTGTGCCCGACGGAGAGATCAGCCCTCAGTTCGCGCGCTGCTGGCAGGCGGCATTGAAGGCGATGCCGAATCTGACGCCGCGATTCGCTCTGACTGCGGACGGATTCCGCGTCCCGTTACCGCACGGCTGTTATCGCTTCCACCGGTCCGTGCTGCTCGATGCAAGTCTCGACGATGGAAACGACATGACTGTGGAGGTTGATCCGGCGCTACTCCGTAAAGGCGGCCTATATCGACTGCGAAAAGACGCCGACAATATCCGACTCGAATCGCTGCAAACTGCCATTCCGCGATGGAAAGTGGCGCTGCGAATGCTGAGAAAGCATCGCATCAGCATGCGCAAGGAACTGCTCCGCAGGATGCGCGATGGCGTCGCCTTCGAATTCTCCCGTCAAAAAGGCGCCATCAGGGTCATATTGAAAGCCGGCAAAATGCCGAGCGAAGTACGACTCCAGTATCGCATGCGCGCCACCCTCGTGCGCAATCGACTGAACCGCGTCCGCGACGCTCTCGCCGAACTCGAAGCAGAAGGTGAACGCGCAGCGGAATTGTTCGCAGCCAATCCATCTATTATCGAGGCGCAACGCGCAGCGGAGCGGGAGAGCATCATTGCGGCGTTTCGCGGCGCGCGAGACCGCTTGTGGCAGGTTGCCAGGCAATGCTACCGCGGGGATTCGCTGCCACCGTGGCCGTTCCGGACTCCCTCCGAAATCCGTGGCTGCGCCAGGCGGGGAATCTCCAGCCGCCAGCGGATGAAGATCGAAAATGCCATCCAAGGATTCACCCGCGCCTACGAGGACGCGACCGCGTGCGGATGGAACCCGCTCGATGATGAAAGCCTCACCGATCGTCACCACAAGGGAGCGCCGCAACGCATCCTCGCGGTGGAATTCGCCTCGTGAAAAGCGCTCTTGGAGCGATCTGGCCACGTAGACGCCTACGTTGCCGACTTCTCATACCGACGAGAGCTCGTGTCGACCTCGCGTCCCCACCCGTCGCCCAGTGAAGGTGGTGAACTTCGGATGAAGATGCCCGATGAACATTGAGACAGCCGCACACTCGGCTGCCAACATGGATTTGACGTTGCTACGGTCTCACTAGAGCAAGATCATGAGGCATGCCCGGCACCATGAATTTGCCTGCCAACGCCGAAGCGCGCATCCGTTCTGCCATCCGTGACATTCCGCGGCAGTTTCCCGAAGGTGGGAGCGACAAGAAATGGACAGACGCCGTCAAGATTGCACTCGGAGAGTTGGGGGAGGAACTTGGCTTCGATGTTTGCACCGCAGGTGTCGAAGGACGGTTTGATCACGGCTGGCTCTTTGACCTGACTTGGTACAAGAATTCCGACAAAAGACAGCTCCGTTTCCTTCCGCTGATCGCAGAATCGGAATGGAAGATGGACTATGAAAGCTTACGCTTCGACTTCGAAAAGCTCCTCGTTGGGAAAGCGAAGTTCAAGGTCATGGTATTCCAAGCAAAAGGGGAGCGGGCTCGCGAACACATCAGACGCCTTAAGGACGCGATTCTGACCTACGAAGGTCAAAAAGAAGGAGAAATCTACCTGCTCGCGTGTTATGACGATGACGAAGGAGAGTTTCTAATTGAAAATGCGTAGTTCCCCAGCCAGCAGAGGCCACACTCCCATCATTGCGCCGAACCAACAACACCCCGCAGGCCGCGTGCTCGAATCGATCAGTAGACGTTGTGAGTGGCTACTCTTGTCTACTGGGCTTGGCTCGAAAAAGTGGACACCAATTCAGGCGGCTTTGATGTCCTTTGTTGATCGTTGGTTTTCGAATGCCACAGGGGAATGGTAACCCAACGAGCTGTGGCGCCTCGTCGTGTTATAGAAGCTCTCGATATAGTCAAAGCAGACCAGTTCGCCGTCACGGCGAGTCTGCGGGATGGTTTCGATGATTCCAGATTCGGTTTTGAAGGAGCTGAAGAACGATTCGGCGAAGGCGTTGTCATAGCAGTTGCCTGCCCGGCTCATGCTTCGTTCGATGCAAGCGGCGGCCAGCGCCTTGAGGTAGTCCTCGTCGACGTACTGGCTGCCGCGGTCGGAGTGGTGCAGCAGGCCCGTGGCGGGCCGGCGCTGGCGCAGGGCTCGCTGCAAGGCCGCCAATACCAGGCTGGCGTGCAAGGTGGGCGCGCACGCCCACCCGACGATGCGGCGGCTCCATAAGTCGAGGATGGCGGCCAGATACAACCACCCCTCGGCGGTGCGGATGTACGTGATATCGGTGACCCAGATCTGATTGGGTCCACTGGGAACGGGTCGCTCGGCGAGGAGATTCGGGGCGGTAGGCTTGCCATGCCGGCTGTCGGTCGTCCGGGGCGTGCGCGCATGCCGTTTCTTTCCTTTCAGCCCGAGCGTGCGCATCAACCGGGCACAACGCCGCTGGCTGATCGGGGTGCCTTCCGCGCGCAGTTCCTGCACGATCCGCGGCGCTCCGTAGCTGCCCCGGCCCTTGCGATGAGCTTCCGCGATCCGTGCCGCCAGTTCCCCGTCGCGATGTTGGCGGGGGCTCACCGGCCGCTGGCGCCAGCGATAATAGCCACTCCGCGAGATCTCCAGGATCTCGCACAACCGTGCGATCGAATGCTCGCCCTTCATCACCTCGACCTGGGCATACCTCTCCCGGGCGTTTCGGAGAGGATGCCCAGCGATTTTTTTAGCACGATCTCCCGCTCCTGCAATCGGACCACCTCCTCCCGCAGACGGCCGATCTCCGCCTCGGCCTCCTCCAGGGTTCGTGGACGCTCCCCAATGCCAGCCGGACGTGGGGCGTACTGCCGCCGCCAGGCGTACAGTATGCCCTCCGGCACACCCAGTTCCCGGGCAATGTCGCTCACCCGCCGATCTCTCTGCAGCGACAGATCCACTGCATGCCGCTTGAAGACCTCGTCGTACCGGCGCCGCGGCTCAGACCCCGGTTTCTCTTTCGATGGCATGGCTTTCATGTGCTCCTTTTCCCGCCCTCTTTCCAGTCGAGTTATTCACGAAGCTCCCTCCCGCCCACAGCCACCCTTACGGGTCAGGGCTGTGGGCTCCGGGAGCTTGCTGAATAACCCGACTGCCTGTCCACCAAATCGAGCCAATCACATACCCCTATGAATTGACGAGCAACCAGAGGCAGAGGATCTCCAGTGCCGACCACTGCTCGTCAATGCGGTAATTCGCGATCCAAAGGCTTTTCCGTAGGACTGTGTTCGCCCGCCGGCTGAACCTCGATACGTTCGATGAACGACTCGACCCCTGCCGACCTTTGATAGACATCCGGTGCTGGACGCACACCTTCCAGCCGGAGATGGGCGATTTCGCCGGCGAGGAAGCTCAGATTAACGCCCTGGAGCACAACTTCTTGCGTGGCAAAGGCCAGCACAAGCCGTTCGCCGCCGTCCACCGTCTGGCGACAGCCATGCAGAAAATGGTGCCATGGCAGTAGCCAACTCTTGCCGTCTGACGCCTCGACCAGGAGCGTCGAAACCTCATTTCCAGTCGAGAAACATGGGTGTCCTGAATCAGACTCACCCATGCGTCTTTGAAGCATAGCTTCCTTGAGTGTGCTCATAAATGGGTCTTCATATGCTGCACCTGCCGCACCCGCGTCCGGTGACTCTGGACGAACTGAAAACACCGCACGCGCTCGATTGATGCCCACGCCTGTCGCAGCCACGCCGGCCGCTGCCCCACTTGTTCCCGGAACGCCTGTGCCGCGGCGGACGGTTTCAGTTCCAGGGCCAATTCCCGGTCACCCGTACGCGCAATGTTTGCCCGCAGACCATCCTTGTCCGACGTGAAGACGACAACCCGCTTCCGCCCGCGCGAGATCGCCACATACCACTGATTGCGGTTCGTCGCGGCGCGATTGGCCGCGTCGGCGAAGAGCACCGTGTCAACCGTCTTTCCTTGTGAAGCGTAGGATGTGACCGCGTAACCGCGGTTGAACAGCCGTTGCGAGGGCGCGAGCGTCTTGCGCGCGCCAGCATCGTCCTCGACGACGAGCGCGCCGTCCTTGCGCACGCTGCGAACGGTCACAAGTTCGCCGTTAGCCAACGCCATTCCCTCCATGGACTTGTCGTTGAATTTGAGCTGCAGGCGGTCGCCGCGCGCAATTTCGAGTTCCGATGCAGCGGCCACAGTAATCCGGTCGGCATAGCGGAAGCTGAACGTGGTACGGCACCCGTCCTTCACCAGCACGACACCGCGATCATTCGCACCCGCGATTTCGCATAGGTCGCCTTTGGCGTAGCGTCCGTACCGCCGGAGAAAGTAGGCAAATTGACCGGATTGGTAGAACCCGGCGTCGCTCTTCTGCGCATCGGTAGCATCGATGGCCTGGTAGGCCGTCAATGTCTCGCCGGCACCGAGTTTACCCATAACCCGCAACTGCTCACGGACCGCTTCATTCACGCCGCGCACTTCGTCCCACGTTTGTGCGACGACCAACGCCGTTTCCTTTTGCGTCAACGCAGCGACATATTCGGCCGCGAGCACGTCGCGCCGCTTCTCCGGCGGCAACTCACGGACGCAGCCCAACCGGTCAAGACGGTCAAACGATTCGGCGATCCTGTCGGCGGCAGCCGCCTTCACGGCCGCGCGATATTCGCGGATAAACCGCCGCTCCGTGGTTGAGTGCCCGAGTGCCGGGTTTTGCCGCCGGATCTGCCGAATCTCCGCCGGCTGTAGGCGGCCATGCTTTTCGATCGCTCGCAACGCGTCCGATGCGCCAACCGCTCCGTGCTGGCGTGTGTCTCCCGAAAGGATCAGCCGGCCATCATGCGCCTGAACCAGCCGGATCAGTTCGCGCAATTGCCGCCCGCCGATCTGGCCGGCTTCGTCCACAATAACGACGCCATTACGCGGAAGTTCCCTGGTCATGAGCAGGTTTGCGAGCGTCTGCGCAGCCAGGCCGTCCTTTTGCAGGTCTTGCACCTGCTGGCGCTGCGGCGCGACCACCACGACCGGGCGCCCGGCTGCGCCCAAGCCGCGCTGAACCTCCTTCAACGCGAAACTCTTCCCTGTGCCGGCCCCGCCGCGAAATAGCGTGATAAGATCTCGGCTAGCAAGAATCTGGTTCACGGCGGCCTGTTGCTCCGCCGACAGCGCAGGCGACACGGCGAAGTTCGTGGCGAGCGGCGCAAAACCCTGTCGACCGCTGCGGGCCGCCATCACAATGTCCAGTTCGCAGCGCAGCACATCCCGCGACGTGAGTTTCGGCGTGCCGGCTTCGCGGATGTAACCGCGATGTTCAATCGCCTCGCGCAATGCGGCCAGGTTAAAACTCAATCCACGACCATGCGCCAAGGCTGTGGACATAAGGTCGTAATCATCCACCACGGAACGTCGCTCAAACAGGTGATCGTCAGCCCAGGCAACGACGGCAGCCACATCCGTCCGATCACCGGCGGCTCTTGCGGTTGGATTCAAGGCCGCCATCGCCTTGCTTTCTTCTGCCGTCAGTTGCCGGCCCCAAAATGGCCGCAACCGGCCCGCGGTTGAATCCTTCATCTTCCGCTTGCGGTCATCCCGCGCCACTTGGCGGCGCACGGTATTAATGTCCGCACGGAAACCCGCGCTCTCAATCCGCTTTTGCGCCTCGGTATCAATCTGCCGATGACGCTTGGAAAAGCGTTCAACCACGCTTGCCGGCACACCTTTGATTTCAAAACCGCGGGTGTGACTTTCGATCTCATAGCCGAGGGCACAGAGCCCCTTGCACAGCTCGTGATAGTAAAGGTTCTCGGCGAATTTCTGAGCCCGGTACATTCCTTGAACCTCCAGGGCCTTCCAACGGTTTTCGGCCGCGTCGAACGTCGCATTGAGCACCACGCAATGCGTGTGCAGATGCGGATCCAGTTCCCGGCTCGTGTCATGCCGGAAGCATGCCGTCACAATGTTGCCAGTCGCGCGTTCGCTGTTTTGCCCCGATTTCCGAACCCTCGTCTCGGCGAACTTTTCCAGCTCCGCCATCGCTTCCCGGACAGCCCGGTTGTGCAACTCCAGAATGCGATCATCCTGATACAGGGCCACCACAGAGACGCTTTTGGGCGGACTGATCGTGAAGTCGTAGAACACCCGGCGATTGGCCACGGTTTTGCCGTCTTCCTCCTGCCGGAAGGAATTCTTCCGCAGAGTCAGCCACTCCCCGGTCGCCGGATTCAATCCCTCGCATAACGCCAGAAACTCGGCTTCCTTTACCGTGCCCTTTAAACCGAGCTTTTCGGCACCCAGGCCGAACCATTCACCGGCCACTTTTTGCCCCGCCGAATAGTAGTCGCCCACGGCCAGATGCTCGCGGAAGTATTCCTTCGCATTGCGTAAACTCAGTTGAGGTTTCGGACTCAGCATTGGGAAAGATGACCGACCTTGCGGCCTTCACTTATGAACGCAGCCGCGTTCTTTTTTATGTCAAACGCGTTACTCCTTACGCTGGCGCGTAACGCCGGAACTCTCGTAAGTATGACTGGCATGTCGCCATCCGGAGCGCGTCAACCGGCGCAGACCTGCGCACCGAAGGAGCAAATAGGTGCAACGACTGACATGACCGTTGTACCTGTTTCCGACGCCCACGAAGTCGCGCCGCGCTGCGCTGTTTCGGCGCGACATCGTGCGTTCGCGGATGCGATGCGGCTCGCGCGCGGAGACACGGGCGCGCTCGTCGCTGCGGGCTGCCGTCCGCCTGCGCTGGCCGCACCCGGCGAGCACGCTGCGGCTTCCGTCACCCCCTTCGCTTCTCGCGTCCCGAGACTCCGCGCCGGCCGCCGGTTGTGGGCGATCCGCGCCCACCCAAGAAATGGGATCAGCCCGGTTCATGACGCGCCGACGATGCGACTCCCGGCCACTTTCCGTTGCATGGCCCCCAGCAACAGATTTCAGTTGGATTGAGCCGAGTTCCTTCAGCAAGCCGACCGGCCGCTTCAGCCCAAGGTGCGCCGTGGCGAACTGGTAGACCTCCATGATACCCATGGCCACGGGTCAACCGCTGTCCGTCCAGCATCATCGCTGAAACCAATGCCGCCCGGGCGAGGGTCTTCGCTGCCCTCCCAGGCCGGCATCCGCGAACGCTGTCGCGCCCTGGAGAGAAATCCCGCCTCCCGCTTCGCTGCCACGAAAACGCACCGCCCGCGCAGCGCTGGAGCGGTGCGCCATCGTGATGAGGGCGAAACCGCCCGGCACATGCACCGAGACTCGGGTGCGTTCGTCGCTACGGGCTGCCGTCCGCCTGCGCGGTCCGATCGGCAGCCTGCTGCAGCTTCCCGGCATGCCCTTGCTCCGCCCGTCCCCGAGACTCGTTGCGCGCCGGTTTGGCACACGGGACGGCGGTCGTTGCACGCCTCACTGGCCGCCAGGTCAGGGCTGATCGCCGTTGTCAGACTTCTCTGCCCGGCATCCGCGAACGTCATCGTACCCTGGAGAGAAATCCCTGCCTCCTGCTCCGCTGCCACGAAGACGCACCGCCCGCACAGCGCTGGGGCGGTGCGCCATCGTGATCACGGGTGACCGCCCCTTCACGCGCTCCAAGACTCGGGCGCGTTTGTCGCTACGGGCTGCCGTCCGCCTGCGCGGCCCGATCGGCGGCCTGCTGCGGCCTTCGGCATACCCTTGCTCCGCCCGTCCCGAGACTCGTTGCGCGTCGGTTCGGCACACGGGACGACGGCCGTTGCACGCCTCACTGGCCCCCAGCTCGGGGCTGATCGCCGTTTCCAGACATCACTGGCCGACATCCGCGAACACGGTCGCCCCCTGGAGAGAAATCCCGCCTCCCGCTCGCTGCCCTATCTTGTCACGCCCGCCATGGAGTTCTCGCTTCGCTCCGCTCCTCCATTCCGTCCTTCGGCCTTCCCCCTCGCGAGGAGCAACCAGGCTCATCGCTCGGCGGCCTCGGCCGTGGCTGGGCGTGCCGCCACGGGCCAGCGCGCGGAGTGCGCCTTGATAACCGGGCAAGGAAGCCCGGACAGGGTGCGCACGGGCGCATGGCCACATGTTCCAATCCACGTTTGACCTCAATGGTAAGGACCAGACACCCGTCATCGCCTGCGGCGAGCTGCCCCAGCAGCGGTTTGAAACCTACGGCGCAGGGGCGCTCAGCGACACCGAACTGATCGCCATCATGCTCCACAGCGGCATCCGCGGACACTCCGTCCTTGGACTCGCCTCAAATCTGATCGCCCAGGCGGGCTCGATTGCCGGACTCGCCAGCTGGCAACCCGAGGATTTCCAGCGACTTAAGGGCATCGGCCGGGCCAAAGGCCAGCAACTTGCCGCCGTGATAGAAATCGCCCGCCGAATGATGAAGCAACCGAACGGAGGAGCGCCCCTGCTTAACCGGCCCGAACTTATTGCCGAGTACCTGGCTCCCATCGCAAAAGGGCTGGAGGTGGAGAAGTTCTGGGTTCTATGCCTCAACCGGAAGAACCGGCTCAAGAAGCTCGTCGAAGTTACGTCAGGTACGGCGACTGGGTCGTTGGTGCATCCGCGCGAAGCCTTCCGAGCCGCCATTCAGCATGGAGCGACCGCCGTCGTGTGCGCACACAACCACCCATCAGGCGACCCGGCGCCCAGCTCCGCCGACATCCAGGTCACCCGGCGTTTGCGCGAAGCGGCTGTCGCCATCGACATCGAATTGATCGACCATGTGGTCGTGGGCGATAAAACCGCTGACCCGGCCAACAGGGGCTTCTATTCATTCCGCGAGGCCGGCCTACTTTGAGAAGGCTGCCATACAAAGTGGCGAAGTCCACGCCCACGACCTTGGCCGCCGGCAACATCATTCAGTGGGCGGTTGAGACGCACGTCTGTCGTCAGCCGTTTTTGATTCACCGCATATTCCCACCGGTCGGTGAATCCGCTCATCGGACGGTTTGCGTCTAAATAAGGATACTACTTGAAAGTAACGACTTATGTTGATCCGTCTTTGCCCGGAGGCTCTGTATCTAAACGGCCTTCAGGCCCAAAACGGAAGGTAGCTCCGATAGCGGAGAGAGGTCGCCGTGGCGTCGGCCAGCTTGATTTTGCCGGCTCCAATCGTTTCGCGGATGATCCGCGAGACCGTCTCCGCCCGCTTTTCCGGCAGCTTGAAACGCTCGCGCAGACTCTGGTTGGTCATCCGTTCATTCATCACGTAGCGCAGACAGCAATGCTGATAACAGGCCCGCACCCGGTCGTTGCGATCCATGTCATCGACTTCTTTGTGGCCGAACAACACGACCGTCGTCCGCAGGTCGCTCACCCGGAAATCCGGCGCGGGCAGTTGAAAGGCCTCCGTCGCCAAAACCACTTTGTCGATCCCGCTGCCTTTTTCCTCGCAGATGCCGAAGCGCCGCATGAGATCGGCCAAACGTTCGTTGCGGGACTGGTATTCGTCGATGAACCGGTCGGGCGGGATGGAGGGCAGGCCTGGATTGGAAATCTCCATGCGGTCCGAATAGATTTCGACCATCACCGACATGCCGCTCTCCGTGAAGTCCTGATGAATCAGAGCGTTGGCAACGAGTTCGCGAATGGCCGTTTCGGGAAACATCTTCACGTCCTCGCGCAAGGCCCGCCCGATGACTTCGTTGGCCGGGACTTGTCCGTTGATCAACTCGACCAGCTCTTGGAAATCGACCGCGTAACCCTTCATGCGTTGCACTTCCGGCCGTGCTTTCAACTTGCCGGTGCCTTCATAAACCACCACGCGGGGCGCTTTGCGGAGCAGACCGTCAAACTCGTCCAATCTTTTCGCGAAGAGCACCGCCCCGAGGTTGGAAATCGTCCACTGTGCATCATTTCGCCCGATGATCTTTTCCCTTTCCAGCCGGTCGAGCACAGCGTCACGCGTCGCTGGATAGGGCAGCTTTAGGCGATCGAAGTAAGCCTGAGTGTCCAGGAGCCGGACCACGTCATCCGCCTCGCAGCCGGATCGCGCTGCCTGGGCCAGCCAATCCGGCTGGCCTTCGCGGAAAATCTGCCGGAGGCGGTCTTCTGTCATCGCCACCAGGTCCTCGGTGGAGCGCATCAGATAGGCGCCCTCGAATTGATAGGCTGTGCCAGCGGGGCGCGATGGGATATGCAGGACGACCACGCGCCCGTCGGGATGGAGGACCTCCTCCACATCCACCCGAAAGCGCAGCTTGGCGAAAATCTTGCTCGCGAGGTCCGAGGTATCGGGGAAGGCCGCGCTTCCGACGACCTTTCGTGGGGATTTGTCCGACACGCCCAGCACAAACTTCCCTCCCCCTTCGTTTGCCAAAGCGACACAGTAGCGGTAGAGCTTGGTCAGATCGTACTGGTTCTTCGCTTCCTTGAATTCCAGATGCTCGCCCTCCCTTGAGACCTTCGTCCAGCGTTCCAGTTCTGTGATGCTTGTGCTCATGATCGGGCGTGAAGTCGCTGGGAAGCCTTGATTCTTCGGCAGGAAAAGCGAGCTGGTTTCCGACTTGGTTCTTGCGGTGAAGGGGCGCGGTGTGTCGTGGGCTCGACTTGGTGGGAGTCGCCGGAGCTCCGCGCATCGGTCCCTACGATGCTTTGCTACGCCCCGTCCCGTCTCGGGGGCGGGCGGGGCTTGCTGGGGTCGGTACGGCCCCAGCCCCCCAGCATCAGTCCGCAACCCGCGCCACCACCCGCTTGCGAGGCCGGCCGGCCTGAATGTCACGTTTGATGCCATGCCGCTTGCAGAACCGGCGTATGTCCCTCGTGCCGATGTCGAGGCCGAGCGTCGCAAGATGCGCGCGCAGGTCGCGCGTGCAATAAAACTCGCGCGGATGCCGGATGATATAAAACAGCGCGTTCAGCTTCCACCAGTCGGCATAGCCCACCGCTGTGCGCCGCTCAGCTTTGTTTTCGTACTTTCTTACGAAAGCGAGGGCTTGGTTCAGGTGTTTGAGCAGCCGCCTTTTTCCCGATGGCAGGACCGATTCCAGAAATGCGAGGCCGGCCCACATGAGTGCCGGCGATGCTTCCCCGGCTTCGCGCCACTGGCGCACCAGGAGGAAAGTGCCGGGATCAAGGGTGCCCGCTTGGTAGTGATGGACGAGTTGCACGACCTCGTTCCACGTCAGCCCGCCGTAAAGCCGTCCCGGCATCTGCTTTTTCAGCCGGCGCAGCTCTGCGCGCCATGAGCCGTTGTCATCGGTGAGTTCCGCAAAGCGGACGACCCGCGGCGGAATGCCTCTCATGGCCAGGCTGTCGACCTTGGCCCTCAGCTTCGCATCGCGGGCATAGTCCGCGCGCAGCCAGTGGCGCAGTTCCGGCGACAGCCGGTAGAGTTGCAGGAACAGTGCCGCCGTGGCGCTCTCGTCGTTGTGCTCCGCCAGTCGGCGGAGGAGCAGGTCGGCTTTCGCGGTGGGACCGGGCGGATTCATCATGGATTCCTATTGGAAAGCGTCGATCCGGGAAAGTTCGCCGAATCGGTCTCAAAGATCCGGCGTAGCCGCTCGTAGAGCGCCCGCAAGTCCTGCCGGAAGGCCGCACTTTGCTCCGGGGTGGACCGCGAAGCTTTGTCGCAGGCGCTCAACGCCACGAGAAGCTTGTTGGCCAGCCGGACGTGGGGCGGGAGCTTCTCGACATGCGGGGAATCCGTGCGGCTTTTCGGTTCGGTCGCGATGCCGAGACGCAAATAGACCTGCCGCAGGCTCAGGCCCTGAAACGCCGACACGTCGGTCGTGCTTTCGGCGAGCAGCATGTAGTTCTGCGCGGTCCGGTGCGTTCCATGAAACTTCTTATCCAGCCACTGCCCCCAGGCTGCGCCCATCGTGCGGCGGACGCGTTTCTGTTCGACGAGCAGCAACTGGCCGGCCTGCCACGCCGCAATCAATGCGGCGTGGAGGCATTTCTGGGAGCCGTCCGTCTGCCGGACGACTTCCTCATGCAGCCGGTTGATTTTGTCCGCCGGCGACGCACTGTCGGGCGGATTCATGGCTTGAGCCCGGTGGTGTGGCGGAAGCTATCCGCCAGCTTATGGATGTGCTGCCGGGTGCGGCCGGACCTGTCGCCGATGCGCGCCAGCGTCTCACCGTCGATCAGGTCGGGCCGGACGCAGTAAAGCGCGACCGAGGTGCGCAGTCCGCGATCTTCGATGCTCGGCTCGTCGGCCATCCAGAGGAGCAGACGGCAAATGACTTCGAGGGCGAGCGCGCGGGCTTCCTGGCGGGGGTCGAGGGCTTCGACGAAGAAGGAATCAGGGTTGTTTTTCATGGGTGGATTTGGTTTCGCCGCCACCTTACCCCCGATCTCCAATTCGAAATAGGGCCAGCGTTCGGTACCCCGAGCGGTGGCCCCATTCAGAAACACGTGTTTCTGATTTCCCAAGAACAAAACGCCGCACTGGGCTGACCAGTGCGGCGTGATACGGCGGGCGAGGCGTCAGCCTCGGGCCGGCACCTTTAGCTTGGTGCGGATATGGACCCCGACCTCGGCCGCGTCGTAGTAAACGAAGTGGCCGACCTTGTGGGAAGGGATGCGCCGGAGCTTCGTCCACGAGCGAAGCGTGCGGATCGACGGTTCCTTGTCCTTCGGGAAGATCCCGCTGAGACGCAGGCCAACGATGTCCGTGAGCTGGGATTCGATGCAGGGCGATGCAGGCGTTTCCATACCCCTGCCTTTCCCGTCAACTCACGCCGCGGACTTGACCTGCCGCGCACCGAGGAATGGCGGAGCCGGCAGAATCCCCGCCGGAGCGGCCTGTGGAATCACGCGTTGCGGGAGAATGCTCCAGGAATTCTCCGCCTCTTCCGCACTCTTTAGGTCGACAGTTGAGGCGACTATCACTCAGCGGGCGCAGAACAGTATCACGCGTTGCTCGCGGCTATGCCAAACTTCAAGGACTTGCCAGGAGGGCGGCGGCCGCGACGCGTGCGCCAGCACGAGGCGTAACCGACGGCCGAATCGGCGAAGACTTGTTCGGCTCTGTTTTTAACTTCTGTCCCATGTCCCCTCTATGGACTCTATGATGAAATCCGCCTCATATCTTAGCTTTTTATAGCCCTTAAGCGCCAACTCACAGAATTCTCCATCACGCCGTTTTGCTATAACCTGATAGATGTAATCAAATCCTCCGTTTGGGACCACTACATTCCAATCTTTCTCTATCTCGCTAACGGGAAGACGTTCTGAGAGTGTGACGACGACATTTCCCGTCTTCAGCGTAAATAAATACCGGAACCGAACAGAAGCCACATTGCCAAGAGCTACTAACAGCATCTGCAGGAATTTCTTTCTGACAGCGGGAGCAAAAATAGTGTTCGTGCTTATACTGAATAAGTGGACTTCGCATGCGTGACATTTTGTGCCGACAGGTGGTTGTCCTGCGCTCCGTCAATAAGGAAATTACTCTTCTCGCGAAGAAATAAAGCGTTGCAACGCCGACTGCGCAACTTTTTTAGCCGCACGGCTCGCCCGGTGCCGTCAACTTACGCCGCGGACTTCGCCCGCTGCTCGCCGAGGACTGCCTGAGCTGGCAAAACCTCCAACGGAGCGGCCTGCGAGATCGCGCGTCGCGGGAGAATGTTCCAGTAATCCTCTGCCTCTTCCGCGCTTTTTAGGTCGAGATAGTGCCGGCGGATGATGCTTTCCGAATTGCCCGCCTGGATTGCCGCCTCACCGAACGAACGGAACTTGGCCACGAACATCGAAATGAACGTGTGCCGCATCACGTCGTGCGAGAGATTGAACTTCTTCGCGAACTTCTGCCGGCGCTTTTTGAAATTCCCCACAATGATGGGATACTTTTCGAGGGGATACGCCAGGAGCCACGCCGCGAGGTTCGGTTGAATCGTGACCTTGCGCGGCTCGCGCACTTTCGACACTTCTGCCGAAATATCGATCACGCCAGCGTCCAAGTTCACCGCTTCGGGCCGGAGCTTGGTGATTTCGCCGTTCGGGACGCCCGGACGGATGCCCGCGAACAGGCAAAGCGCGAAATAGGGAACCCACCGTCCGCCTTCGTAGGTTTCCATGTGCTCCATGAGCGCACGAGCCTGCGCGGCAGAGAATGTTGTTGCCATCCCGCGTCGCCGTCGAATCCGGTGCTGCGGCACTTTCGCAATCGGATTCTCCGCGATCCAGCCTCGGAGAAAGGCAAACCTGAGAAACGTGGAGACGATGCCGCGCCGGTTGTTGTAGGTCTTGAGCGCCGGCCGGCCGTGTTCGAAATAGCCGACGAGATTCTGCACCGTCAGTTCAGCGACGACAGCACCAGGAAAATGCTTTTGCAGCCGTTTCAGGTCCTGGTCGATCCTCGCAAGCTGCGAGATCGAAAGCAGGTCTTGCTCGTGCTCATGCTTCTTGGCGGCGACATACTCCGCAACGGCTTCGACGAGCCGCTTCTGTGTCTCCGGCTCCCGGTGGTTCGCCAGCGCGAAATCCACGTAGAAAGAAAGCGGCGATGGCCGGCCCGCCACCCGCCGGAACAGGGCTTCCGCTTCCCGCACCTGGTCCTCAGTAAGGGAAGTCGCTACTGAACGCATCCCGGACGCGAGCTGCAGGGATCTTACTTCGAGGGCGGCCTGCTCCGCAGCCGCCTCTTCGCGCGTTTTGAAGTTCTTGCGGATACGGAGGCCGTGAAACCGTCCATCCACCCGCCAGGACGTGACACCGTTCCGGTTTTCAAACCGGCTGACGGCAAACTTAGTGTGATTCATGCTTAGGTTGCCACGTCAACTGGGCAACCTAGCATTGCGGAAAGGATAAGTTACTTATCCCTAGCCACTTAAGTGGCGTCCCCACGGGGATTCGAACCCCGGTTCTCACCGTGAAAGGGTGGTGTCCTAACCGGGCTAGACGATGGGGACCCGGTGTGCCGAGTCGGGCACCCTAGGCCGCGGGTTCAGTCAGGCAAGGCTTTTCTCAGCGGGGGAAAGGAAGCTGAAAGCAGCAAGCAATAAGCTTTGAGCGACGGGGTCTCTGTGTCTCCGTGTCTTTGTGGTGAACCGATCAGGACAAAGGAGATAGGAGTCAGAATTCAGGAGGGCGCGCAGGAGGACGGGGAACGAGGTTTTTCACCGCATCTTCCGTTGCAGGCTTGCGCGGAATATCGTCTCCCACCAATCGTTGACTCGCCCGCAGAAAAGCCCACCAACCCCGCTCAATGACGTTCACCGGCCTGCTTCACCGCAGCGGCTCGAGCAGGCGGTAACCGCCCGCGAGCAGGCTACAACACTTCACCACCATGACCTTCTCCGACATCGCCCGCGCCATCCCCCCGGCCGCCCTCACGCAGATCGACGGGCTCCCCTTCCCCAAGCTCGCCTCCGGCAAGGTGCGCGAGATCTTCGACCTCGGCGACGCCCTGCTGATCGCCGCCACGGACCGCCTCTCGGCCTTCAACGTCATCATGCCCGACGGAATCCCGGGCAAGGGAATCGTCCTCACGCAGATGAGCCTTTGGTGGTTCGAACAGACGCGCGCGCTCATTCCCAACCACCTCCTGCCCGACCAGGCCGGCCTGCTGGCGGGCCGGTGCGGGCTGTCCCGCGATCTTCAGCTTCGCAGCATGGTCGTGAAAAAGCTGAAGCCGCTGCCCATCGAATGCGTCGCCCGCGGCTATCTCGTCGGCAGCGGCTGGAGTTCCTACCAGAAGAACGGCACGGTCTGCGGCCTCAGGCTGCCCGCCGGCCTGCGGCAGGCCGAACAGCTGCCCGAAGCGATATTCACCCCGACCACCAAGGCGCCGAAAGGCCAGCACGACGAGCCGATCGACGACGCGCAGGGCGCCGCGCTCGTCGGCCCCGCGCTCTACGAACAGGTCAAATCGGTGAGCCTCGCGCTCTACCGGTTCGGACACGAGCGGGCCGCGCGGGCCGGGATGATCCTCGCCGACACCAAGTTCGAATTCGGCACGGATGACGCGGCCCGGCTCTTCCTGATCGACGAGATCCTCACGCCCGACTCCTCGCGCTACTGGCCGACGGAAAGCTACGCCGTCGACCAGTCGCCGCCGAGCTACGACAAGCAGTTTGTGCGCGACTACCTCCTCGGCCTGAAATGGGGGCAGAAACCGCCGGCGCCGCGCCTGCCCGCCGACGTCATCCTGCGCACGCAGGAGAAATACCTCGCCGCGCTGCGGAACCTGCTGGGATGACCCTTCCTCGCCGGGACGCGACGAGGGCGTCGCGTCTCCAGGCAATTCCGCTACCCGACCAGCCCCGGCCGGCGCGGCGGCACGCTGGCATTGCGCGCGGCCCGCAGCAGCTCGCGGCGCAGCCAGTCGACCGCCACCGCGATGGCGCGTTCATTCACCATGGCGCGCGCCGCCGTGTAGTTCAGCTTCTTTGACCAGACGCCCTGCGGTGAATGCAGGCCGAGGTAGACCGTGCCGACGGGGTTTTTCTTCACGTCCCCGCTCGAGCCGCCGTAGCCCGTGATCGCGAGGCCGTAATCCGCCTCCAGCGTCTCGGCCACGCTGGTGGCGAGCGCGACCGCGCACTCATCGCTCACCGCGCCGTGCTGCGCGATGAGGCTCTCGGGCACGTCGAGAACCTGCATCTTCACGTCGTTGCCATAACACACAACCGCCCCGCGGAGGAACTTGGACGAGCCGCACACATCGGTGAACACGCTGGCGAGGCGCCCGCCCGTGCACGATTCGGCCACCGCCAGCGTCCTGCCCTGCGCGCGCAGCAGGTCCGCACCCACTTTCGCCAGCGAGTCGTGCCCGTAGCACACGAAGTCCTCGCCCAGCAGCGCCACGCATTCCGCGGCGGCCGACTGGAGCGCCGCCATCGGGAGCCGGCCGTCGGGCGAGCTCAGCCGCACGTCGACCCGCCACGGGTGCGCGCAATACGCCACGCCCAGCGCGCCGATGCGGTCGAAGAGAGGCTGGAGCTTCGTTTCAAGCGCGGATTCCCCCACGCCGGCCGTGCGCAGCTGAATGTACGCCTCCCCTTCGCCGATGAGCCCGAGCCGCGCCAGACGCGGCAGGACCTGCCCCGTGAACAGGGGCTTCAGCTCGTTCGGCGGCCCCGGCAGCATCACCAGCACCCTGCCGCCCTGTTCCACCCAGAGGCCCGGCGCCGTGCCGTTCTCGTTGGCCAGCACCTCGCCGCGCTCGAAGCGCCAGGCCTGCTTCAGATTGTTCGGCGTCATCTTGCGGCCCAGGCGGGCGAAGCGTTCCGCGATGGCCCGCTCGATCTCCGGGTCGAACACGAGCTTCTGCCCGATCACCTCCGCCACCGCCTCGCGCGTGCGGTCGTCACAGGTGGGGCCGAGCCCGCCGGTGGTGATCACCACGTCGGCGCGCGCCCAACTCTCACGCAACTCCGCGGCGATGGCGGATGCGTCGTCGGTGGCGGTCACGTTGCGCGCCAGCTGCACGCCGCGGCGGCCGAGCTGTTCGCCGATCCATGTCAGATGGGTGTTCGGGGTGAGCCCCAGAAGAAGCTCATCTCCGAGGGTCAGGAGCTCGAAGCGCCGGCCGGAGACCGCGGGCGCCTGTCCCGGGGCCGGATCAGAAGCTGGGGTGCCGCTGGTCGCCATAGATGTTTTGCGGAAACCCACCACGCTAGTGTATTTTGGTGGAAATGCCAGCCCCCTCGCCACAACCCTCGCCAGCCTGGATGCCTGACCCGGAATGGCCGCGTGATGCCCGCTGTGTTCTGGAGACGCGGCGCCCTCGCCGCGTTTTCGGGAGGCATACGCGGCGAGGGCGCCGCGTCTCCAGGAGAGATTCGGTTTAGGAAAAGGAGCAGAACTATGGCGACCATGGCTGAGAATGGAAACATGCAGCCCAACCTCAAGGAGAAGGTCCGCCATCTGCCCGACGGACCCGGGGTCTACCTGATGAAGGACCGGCTCGGGCGCATCCTGTACGTCGGCAAAGCCAAGAACCTGAGGCGGCGCGTGTCGTCGTACTTCCAGCCCTCGCGGAATTTTACCCCGCAGCCGAAGATCCGGGCGCTCGTGGACCTGATTGCGGACTTTGCCATCATCGAAGTGCGCTCCGAGCCGGAGGCCCTGCTGCTGGAGGGCCGCCTCATCAAGGAGTACCGCCCGCGCTACAACACCGACTTCACCGACGACAAGCGGTTCCTCCTCGTGCGCGTCACCACCGAGGCCGAGATGCCCCGCTTCGTGCTCACCCGTCTGCGCAAGGACGGTCGCTCGCGCTATTTCGGGCCGTTCGCCTGCAGCGCGCCTGTCCGGAGGACGCTCGCGGAGATGCGCCGCCAGTTCGGCATCCTGCTCGGCGACGCGCATCCGGTGCGGATCGCCGGCGGAGTCTACCGGCTCTATGACGACGTGCGCGCCGAACTTTACGGCCATGCCAACGAGGTGACCGCAGCCGGGTACCGCCGCCGCGTCGAGGCGGCGTGCGATTTCCTCGAGGGCAAGAGCCGCGAATGGCTCGGCACGCTCCGCGCGGAAATGCAGGCGGCCGCAGCGCGGCAGGAATTCGAGCGCGCCGCGCAGCTGCGCGACGTCGTGCTCGCCCTGGAGGAAGCCCTCGCCAAGACACGCCGTTTCGAACGCGCGCCGGCGCTGCCGCGGGCCGACGTGGTCGCGCCGCGCATGCTGGCCGGGGCGCTTCAACTCGGCGCGCCGCCCGCTCACATCGAGTGCTTCGACATCTCCCACATCTCGGGCACATTCGTCGTCGCCTCGATGGTGCACTTCACCGAGGGCCGGCCGGACAAGGCCCGGTACCGCCGCTACCAGATCAGGAGCTTCGTGGGCAACGACGACTTCCGCGCGATGACCGAGGTCGTCGGCCGGCGCTACCGGCGCCTGGCGGAGGAGAAAAGGCCGTTCCCCGACCTCGTGGTCATCGACGGGGGGCAGGGCCAGGTGGGCGCCGCGCTGAAGGCATTCGCCGCGCTCGACCTCGCGCCCCCGCCGCTGGTCGGGCTGGCGAAGGAGCGCGAGACGATTGTTTTCGCCGACGGCCGGCCGCCGTTGAACCTGCCCCTCGATCACCCCGGGCTGCAGCTTCTGCAACGCCTGCGCGACGAAGCCCACCGGTTCGCCAACACCTACAACGCCGACCTTCGTTCGAAGAAGATCCGCGAGTCGATTCTCGACGACTTCGCCGGTCTCGGTCCGGTCCGCCGGCTGGCGCTGCTGGAGCACTTCGGCTCCATCGACAGGCTGCGCACCGCGTCGGCCGCCGAGATCCAGGACGTCCCCGGTTTCGGCCCGAAGCTCGCGCGGGAGCTGCGCGAGTTTCTTTGCGGCAAGTCCAGTGCTCCGCACGCATAATGAAACGCCGCAAAAGTTGGAGGGCGAGCCTCCCGGCGAGCCGATACCTGGATCGCGGAGGCGGCTCGGCAGGAGCCTCGCCCTCCAGAAAAACCATCCCGCCGGGGCGGGATCCGGCGGTCGCGCCCTACTTCTTTCGCAGCCGCACAAGATGGTCGATTGCGCGGGCGGGCAGCAGCCACTTGAGAAACAGCAGGAGCTTCGCGTGGGCGGGTCCGGCATAGCGCGGCGCCGGCCGGCGCGCCGCGAGGGCCTTCTCGACCAGCCGGGCGATGTTGTCGGGATGCCCGGCGATCCACTTCGCCATGCGGTAGGTGTCGCGGAACCCATCGAGGAACGGCGCATAGGGTCCCGCATTATCGAGGACCGGCGCCGACACCGCGTTGGCCGAATCGACGAACTCCGTCAGGATGAAACCGGGACGGATCAGCACCACCTGGATTCCGAACTGCGCGAGCTCGCCGCGCAGGCCGTCGGTGACGGCCTCGATGGCGTGCTTTGTCGAATCGTAGACCGAGGTGAGCGGCCGGGCGATGCGGCCGGCCACCGAGCCGATGTTGACGATCCGCCCCGATCCGCGCGCCCGCATGTGGGGCGCGACGAGCTGGGTGAGCGCGATGAGCGCGAACACGTTGGTCTCGTAATTCCGGCGGATGAGGTCGAGGGAGACAGCCTCCACAGGACCGCGCGTGCCGTAGCCGGCGTTGTTCACCAGGGCGTCGATCCGCCCGAAACGCGCCAGGGCGGCATCCACCAGGCGCCGCCGCCCGGCGTCATCCGTCACGTCCATGGCGACGGTCATGACGCGGTTGCCCGAGGCATCCAGCTCGCGCGCCAGCGCCTCGATCCGGTCTGCCCGGCGCGCCGCGATCACGAGGATGGCCCCCCGGCGCGCCAGGCGCCGCGCCGTGGCTTCGCCGATGCCCGAGGACGCCCCGGTGATTATGACGACCTGATCCGCCAGTGCTCGCATGATCCGCGATGTTGCGGGGAGCGGGCGGAAGAGCGACACGAAAGCAAGGCCGCCTCCGCACAAATGCCTTTTCTCCGGGCCGTTCGTTGATCGGTTGCGGGCCTGCGCCGCCTCCCGCAAGGCCCACGCTCCACCTGGGGATCCAAGATGCGGCGCACAGGAAAAGACTCGCCGGATGCGGGCCAGCCTTGCGCATCCCCGTTGCGGCGTATAGGCTGGGGCCAATGTCCCGCCTCCCGATCATGCTTCTCGCCGTTCTCCTTCCGACGGTCCGCGCCGACGTTGCGCTGGCGCCGCTGTTCACCAATCACGCCGTGCTCCAGCGCAACATGTGCGTCCCCATCTGGGGTCGCGCCGCACCCGGGGAAAAGGTGACCGTGACCTTCCGCGATCAGACGGTGCGAACGATCGCGGACGCGAACGGCCGCTGGATCGTGCGCCTCGATCCGCTCGAACCCGGCGCGCCGGCGCGCCTGACCGTGCGCGGCAGGAACACGATCCGACTGAAGGATATCGTCGTGGGCGAGGTCTGGGTGTGTTCCGGCCAGTCGAACATGGAGTTCCGCGTTTGGGGTCGGCCCGGTGACGTTCTATCGGGTGAATGACGCCGATGCGGAAGTGGCTGCCGCCAATCATCCGCTCGTCCGTCACTTCCTGGTCAAGCCCGCCGTCGCCGCCCAGCCGGCCGACACCGCGCACGGGTCCTGGGTTGTGTGCAGCCCCGCCACCGCAGGACAGTTCACGGCTGTCGGATATTTCTTTGCCCGCGAAATCAGCGCGAAGCTTGGCGTGCCCGTCGGCCTCATTAACAGCACGTGGGGCGGCACGGCGATCGAGTCGTGGATGAACGACGACGCTCTCAAGCGCGACCCGGCGTTTGCCGTCGTCGACAAACGCTGGGCCGACACCATGGTCGGCTGGCAGGACAAGGTCGCCGCCTACAAGGCCGCAGTCGCCGCCCAGGAAGAGGACGAGGCTGCCGCGAAAGCCGCGGGCCAGGAAAAGCTCGCCGAGTACCTTAAGAACCGGCCGTGGCTTCCGCCTCCGCCGAGCCCGGATAGCCCGAATGCGCCACGCGGACTGTTCAACGGCATGATCAATCCGCTGATGCCCTACGGAATCCGCGGCGTGCTCTGGTATCAGGGGGAGTCCAACGGCTCGCGTCCCGGCGAATACCATGCGCTGTTCGCCGCAATGATCGCAGGCTGGCGCGCGGCATGGGGCGAGGGTGATTTCCCGTTCCTGTGGGTCCAGCTCCCCAACTGGAAGACCGGCGATCCGACCGGACTTGAGTGGGCCGGGCTCCGCGAAGCGCAGGCGAAGGCGCTCAGCCTGCCGAACACCGGCATGGCGGTCACCATCGACATTGGCGAGCCGGCCAACATCCACCCCCGCAACAAACAGGACGTCGGCCTGCGCCTCGCGCTCATCGCCGAGCGCCAGGTTTACGGGTTCGCCGTCGTGTGTTGCGGACCGCGGTTCCAATCCGCCGAGCGTCTGGGATCGGCGATGTGCGTGCACATCGATCCTGTCGCAGGCGGCCTCGTGATACGCGGCAGGGAGGTCACGGGATTTGCGGTGGCCGGCGCGGACCGGAAGTTCCACCCGGCGTCAGCCCGCGTTGAAGGCGAGACGGTCGTTGTCTCCGCCCCCGAGGTTCTGGAACCGGCCGCCGTCCGATACGCCTGGACGGATGCCCCCGAGGCGAGCCTATTCAATTCCGCCGGCCTTCCCGCCGCGCCTTTTCGCAGCGACGACTGGTGAGGCAGGCCCCCGGAATAGGCGCGGGATTGCCGAACCGCGCCGTTTTATCGGGCGCGGCGGGAACAAATCCGCTCAACTTCAACCGAAGCCGGTTGCTTCTTGAATCACGTGGAGGCGGTGGTTTCCTGTTCCTCGCATGATCACGAGCATCGGTTTCGACGCGGACGACACCCTCTGGCACACACAGTCGATTTTCGAGGCCGCCCATGAAAAATACCGCGCCCTGCTGAGCCGCTGGCATGACGCGGCGACGATCGATCGCCGGCTCTTCGCCACCGAGATGGCCAATCTCGAACTCTACGGTTATGGCGTCAAGGCCCACGCGCTTTCCTGCATCGAGACCGCCATTGAGCTGACCGACGGCAACATCCGTGCGGAGGAGATCCGCGAAATCATTGCCAACGCGAAATCGATGCTGGCGCATCCCGTGGAATTGCTGGACGGCGTCGCGGAGGTCGTGCCGCTGCTCGCCCGGACGTGTCCGCTTCTCCTTATCACCAAGGGCGATCTGCGGGATCAGGAACGCAAGCTCGCGAAATCCGGGCTCGCCCGGTTTTTCGCCCACTCTGAGATCGTCCCCGAAAAGAACGTCGAAACCTACGCGCGCGTTTTGCACCGCCTGCAGATTCCACCGGAGCAGTTCCTGATGGTCGGCAATTCGCTCAAATCCGACATCCTCCCGGCGTTGGATCTGGGCGCGGCGGCGGCGCTGGTTCCCTACCGCCTTCTCTGGCAGGGCGAGGAAGTCGCATTGGCGCCGCCCCTCTCCGGACGTTTCTCGCAGCTGGCATCGCTCCGCGAGCTTCCGGCCCTCGTGGCCCGCCTCAACGCGACGGGCTGATGCCCGCCTGCTTCCATGCTGAACCGTGGAGATGCGGCGCCCTCGCCGCGTACGGCTCCCGAAAACGCGACGGGGGCGTCGCGCCTCCACAACCCCGCCGGCACCAACGGCCGATTCCCCGGGAAGAGAACCCGGGTGATTCCAGGCGGGGCGCGGCGCCATTTGCGAAAGTGTCGTTCCCGGCTATCCCTGTTCCATGCGCACTCTCCTCGGTGTGTCGATTGCCATGGGATTCTTCACCTTGTTCACCACAGCCCGGGCCGAGCCGCTCCCGGTCGGGTCGGCGGCGCCCGCCGTGACCGGGCTCACCGACGCCGGCGACAAACTCGACCTCGGCACGATCTATGCGAAGGGCTTCACCCTCGTCTACTTCTTCCCGAAGGCCGACACACCCGGCTGCACCGCGGAAGGCTGCAGCCTGCGCGACGCGTATCAGGTTCTCTCCGACAAGGGCGTCACCGTGATCGGCGTCAGCGCGGACGACGTGCCCGCGCAGAAGGCCTTCAAGGAGAAATATCATTTCCCGTTCACGCTGCTGGCCGACAAGGACCGCGTCGTCATCAACGCGTTCGGCGTCCCGGTGCGCGAGATCCCCCTCGCCGGGGCCTTCGCCACAAGGCAGTCCTTCCTGATCAACAAGGAGGGCAGAATCGTGTGGCGCGACCTGAAAGCCTCCACGAAAGAGCAGGCGGCGGACGTTCTGAAAGCGCTGAAGGAACTCGGAGGCTGACGCGCCGGCAGCGGGCGCCGGGCCGGGATGCGCAAGGCCATTCTCAGCCGAAAACCATCCGGGCTACACCGCGTCCTTCTGTTCGGCCACGGACGGAGGGATCCGGGTGACCGTCACCTTGTCGACGCGATGGCGGTCCATGTCGGTTACCTCGAAACGCCAGCCGTCCCATTCAAAGCGGTCGCCGGCCGTCGGAATGCGGCCGAATTGCGTCATGACCAGTCCGCCGAGCGTCTGGTAGTCGGCCTCCGCCTGCTGCGGCAGGGCGTCGAGCTGGAGGATCGTCTTGAGTTCGTTGACGGCGAGCGTCGCGTCGATCAGCCAGGAGCCGTCCTCGCGTTTCTTTGCCTGCGGTTGGTCCCGCTGACCCTGCGACGGCAGATCGCCGACGATCGCCTCGAGCACGTCGATCAGCGTGACCATGCCCTGGACGCTGCCAAACTCGTCGGCGATGAGGGCGGCATGCCGGCCCGATTTCTTGAACGATTCGAGCAGCTGGATGCAGTCCATCGTCTCCGGCATCACCAGCGGAGGCGTCAGGAGGTTTTTGAGGCTGGTCTGGATGCCGATGGCGGAATGCGCCCACAGGGCCTTGACGGCGACCATGCCCAGCACCTGGTCGCGGTTGTCCTGGTAGACCGGAAAATGCGAATGTCCGCTGGCCACGATCTTGCGCCAGTTGACCTCCTCGGTGTCGTCGATGTTGAGAAAGACGATCTTCGGCCGCGGCGTCATGATCGCAGTGACGGGCAGGCGGTCAAGGCGCAGCACGCCTTCGATCATCTCCTTCTCGGCCTGGTGGAAAACGCCGGCCTTCATGCCCTCCTCGACGAGGATGTTGACCTCCTCGTCCGTCACCGGCGCCTCCCGGCGGCGGGTGAGGCCGAACGGTTTCAGCAGGACGTCGGTGGCCGCGCTGAGGAGGTCGATGACGGGCGACACCACGCGCGACACCCCCAGCAGCGGACCCGCCATGAACCGGGCCACGCCCTCCGGGTTGCTGAGCGCGATCCGCTTGGGGATGAGCTCGCCGAGAACGAGGGAGAAGAACATGATCAAGCCCACCGCCGCTGCGAACGCGATCAATCCAGCCCAGGGCGCCAGCCTCGGAAATCCTCCAAGCGCTGCAGCCATCTGCCCGGCCAGGGTCAGCGCCCCGAAGGCTCCCGCCAGGATGGCGCAAAACGTGATGCCGACCTGCACCGTGGGGAGAAACCGGGCGGGATCGGAGGCAAGTTCGAGGGCCACCCGGGCGCGTTCATCCCCATCGTCGGCGAGCTGTTTGAGCCGTGCCTTGCGCGCCGAGACGATCGCTATCTCCGCCATGGCGAAAAGCCCGCTGGCCACCAGCAACAATCCGAGGACCAAAAGCACCGTGGAGATTCCCGACATGGAGAGGAAGTGCAGGCTAGGGCGGGCCGCCAGCCTGGGCAACCCCCTTTTGGCCGGCGACCTGCAGGCGGGCGCATGACCGGAAAGTAACCGTTTTCTCGGCTCTCCAGAGCGAGAAGGGGATTCAGTTGTATCTGTCCACACACAACTTCCCTGGGGAGGTTACTTTCCGGTCACACACCCCCTGCAGGCGACAAGGATGATCATGCAATTGAATGTAGAGGTCTGCCGATGATCCAGGAGGAGTTTGCCGGCTTGAAATCGCAGACTGCGATATCAAGCGTCGGCAGTCCGTCGAAGTCATTGCAGATTGCGATGAGTCCAGGACAACATCGCGGCGGAAGCCTCCGTGGTCGGCCCGCCGGTTGCCCTCCGAACCGGTCGCAATTTGCGACCACCTGACATGAGCGATTCCGGGATTGTCCCCCTCGAACCTATTCAATCATGCATTCTCGTGCTGCGGGGCGCACGGGTGATGATCGATGCTGATCTCGCTCGTCTTTATGGGGTCGCCACCAAGCGCCTCAACGAGCAGGTGAAGCGCAACGCGCGGAAGTTCCCCGAGGATTCCATGTTTCAACTCTCCGCCGAAGAAAAGGCCGAGGTGGTCGCAAAATGCGACCACCTCCGAAATCTGCGCTTTGCCAAAAGCCTCCCCTCCGCCTTCACCGAACACGGTGCCATCCAAGCCGCCAACATCCTTAACAGCGACGCCGCCACTGAAATGAGCGTTTACGTCGTCCGTGCTTTCATTCGCCTTCGCCTGATGGTCGTCAACCACAAGGCCATCGCGGCCAAGCTCGCCGAACTCGATGCCCGCGTCGGCACACACGACGAGCAACTCACCGCGGTCATCGCCGCCATCCGGCGGCTTGCCGCGCCTGAAGGACCGCGTCATCGGCGGAAGATCGGCTTCCACCAGGGCAATCGCTGAAATGCCGCCCAGGCTGCAGGGTTCCTCCGAAGGTGCGGGGCGATCTGCCGTTCAGCTGGCTCTTGCCAGCCGGGGCGGGGATGGCTATGCAAGTGCCCCATGAGCATCGCCGAGCTGCCCATTGCCATCGATCCGGAGGCGGTCGCCGCTTTCTGCCGGGAACGGGGCATCCGCAAGCTAAGCCTGTTCGGCTCGGTGCTGCGCGATGACTTTGATCCCGCCCGCAGCGACGTGGATGTGTTAGCGGAGTTCGCGCCCGGAGCGCTCGACGGAGTCGGCTGGGACTTTGTGCTCTACGGCGAGCAGCTTGGAGCGATCCTTGGCCACCCGAAGATCGATTTTTGTACCGAACTCCGGCCGTGGCTGCGGCCGCTGGTCGAGAAACGCGCCCTGGTGATCTATGACGAACAAGCATCATAACCCGCGCGGGCCGATGCTCGACATGCGGGAGTATGGTTTGCGGATCGTTGCGCTCACCCGGGACATGACGGAGGAGGCAATAACTGGCGAGAAAGGCTGGCCCGCCCGAGCCGCCTTGGAGCGAGGGCTGTTCATCATCGGCGAGGCGGCCAACCGGGTGCCGCGGGAGGTTCAGGAGATGTTTCCGCAGATTCCCTGGGCCGCGATCATCGGTCTGCGCAACATACTGGCGCACGGCTATGAGACGGTTTCGCCGGAGCGGCTCTGGCAAACTGCTACGGTGAGCGTGCCGGAACTGTTGAAACACCTCGACGAAGCCATCGAGAAGCAGCCACCCTTCGAGATCTGACCGGCCCCCGAATGGTCCTTCCCCTTTCTCCTTCCATTTTCACCGCCTCTCACACGTTTATTCACTCCACTTTCTTTGCCTCGCCGCAGCTCGTCCGAGCGAAGGCGGGTCCTCCAACCCACCACTCACCGCCCCAGACCTGTGACGACGCAGCGCTCACACTCGGACTCGACGCTTGTCCTGCAGGCGGGTGAGCACCCGTTCGTGAGGCATCCCAGTGTGGTTCATTACGAAGATGCACGTATTGTCGATGGACGTGCCATTGAGGCGGCGCTTCTGGCGGGAACGTTCCCCGCCCTCAGCGATTGCTCAGCAGCGCTGCTGAAGAGAATTCAGGAGGGTTTGTTAAACTCGCCCTTTACGCCCGGGAAAGTGAAGACGTATGTCAGGCATCGGCTATCGGAAGCTGACTCCTCGCGACAGACTCATTCGCAATGAAGAACGTGTCGGCCAGGCAACGGTTAAAGAGGGAGCTTCGTCAGCTAATGCGCAGCATGGACTTCGTGTCCGGGCATCCGTCGCTGGCGAAAGGCGGTCGCGGTCGGGATGCGGAACGCTACGCGGCGATCTACCAGCAACTCGCTCTCGCCTGGGAGCATCTCGCACTCCAATGCCGGCATTGGGACGGGTTCAAGGCGAGACGCGGCGGGACGCGCTGCTGCCCGATCTGCGGCCTCGTCGAGGGCGCCAAGGAGTCTTGGTTGCTGCTGCCGCGCAACCGCAGAAAGATCATCGGTCGGATGACCAGGCCGACGAGCACGGAGACTTTTCCCAACCGCAAGGCGGCGACGGTGCTCGACGATACCATCGAGTTCCACGGCGCAAAGCTGCAGGTGAAAGTGGCCAATCCCTGTCGCAGCGATCTGTTCCGCGACATGCCCGTCACGGTGATGGCCCACCGCACGGCGACTCTGGCCGAGGACGGCGTCGAATGCAGTGTCGATGAGCAGATGGTCCGGTTGCGCACCGTGCCGCGCAAACCGAAGACCGAGCCGCCCTTCGGAACTTTCCCGTGGGAGCTTCCTCGGAGAGCGCTGACGCGTTTCCCGGTGATAATGGAATACGACCGGCGCGGTCGCTTCGTCGGCCTGCGCATTTTCCGGTTCGGGACGGAACACGGAAAGAAGGCGGCTACGAACGCCCGCCCACGACGCAAGGCAAAGGGCTGAACGACGGCGCTGCCGGCAGTTTGTCACGGATTGCGTGACAAACTCCGACGGTGCTGCGGGCTACGATTTCGCCGAGTAGAGCGCCACGAGCGCGGCGCCGATGGCCTGCGAGAGCTCGCCGAGCGACGCCGGGACGATCCTCATCGTCGCACGCTGCGTCGGCCACAGGCCGGGCATGAGCGTCTCGCGGAAAATGCGCAGATAGCGTTCGCGAAACTCCGGGGTGGTCGCTTCGGGATCCATCAAACCGCCCCCGATGACCACGAATCCGGGATCCAGCGCAAGCACAAGCGCCGCCGCCTGGAGTCCCAGGGCCCGCGCCTGGAAGTCGAAGATCCCGGCGGCCAGCGCATCGCCCTTCTGCGCCCGGCCGCGCAGCGAAAGGACCTTTTCCCGGACCGGAAGCGGCGACCGCGCCAGCTCGTGTTCCGGGTGCTCCGCCAGCCTGTCGGCCAGCAGGTACGGCAGGCCCGCGAGCGTAGTGTAAATCTCGATACAACCCCAGGTCCGGCCGCAGCCGCAGGGATAGGGCGGGACGCCGAGCAGGTGGAGCGGGGCGGGCATGTGCGCGGCCTCCATCCCGGCCAGCGTGTCGCCGTCCAGCGGCAGGCCGTCCTGCCCGATGTAGGCGCAGCCCAGGCCGGAGCCGGGCGCCATCATGAGCACGGACGCCCGCGCGTTTCCGCGGACAACCCGGGCCTCGGCGACCCCGCCGAATTTCCCGTCGTTGCCCACGACGAGGTCCACCGCCCGGCCGGCCGCGCCGGCAAGCGCACGCGCATAGTCGGCCCGGAAATCCCAGCCCTCGAATCCGGCCGGCAGGTTGGCCGAGTGCGCCAGGACTCCGTAGCGCAGGTAGGGTCCGGGGATGGCGAGGCCGACCCCGCGGACCTGGTCCCACGACAGCTGGTTGTCGGCGAGGAACCCGTTCACCCCCTGGACCCAGCCGCGGACCACCGCCTCGGTGCCTGCCTGGGTGTTGGTGGAGCTCTGAAGGAGCTTCTTGGAGATGGTCGAGCCATCCGCCCATACCCCTCCGGTCTTCGAGGTCGTGGCGCCGCTGTCGGTGCCGATGAACACGCCTGCTCTCGGATTCATAATAGGGCCTTGCTTGGCGTGTTTTCGCGGGAAACGCAAAGTGGAATTGCAAAAGACAGGCTTTTGCCCGGGCCCCCGGCTTGGAGGGCTCCGCTCCGTCGGAGCCGATCGGGGTTGACGGCGGACGAGTCGGGGCAGGCCGCGGCCGGTTACAGGGCCGGCTGCGCGATTTGGCGGAAGGCAGATGCGGATTTTTGAATCCAAACCCCGGATTGCCGACCACTCCCTGGCATCAACCCTGTGTTTCACGATGACAATCCCCGACCTGACCATGACCTGCCCAGCCTTCATCCCCCTGCCAATCGCCGACTTCGATCGGCTCATCACCAGCCCATTTATAGTCCCGATCGCGGGGATGGCGTTCGTTCTTGCCATCGTTCTGATCGGTGCGCTTGAAAAGGCGCATAGGGAAAAACTCCGGCATGACACAATCCAGCGCGCCCTGGAAAAGGGCCAGCCGCTGCCGCCCGAGTTGTTCGGCCAGCCCGGCCAGTCGCTGCGCCCCGAATTCTTTAAAATGATCGCTCAACGGCCGCCGCGCAACGATCGGCGCGGGGGCATCATTGCCATCGCCGTGGGCATCGGCCTGTTCGTGTTCTTCGGCGCGATGCGTGCGGAAGGCGTTCCGGACGGCCTCAAATGGCTCGGCCTCATCCCGGGGCTCGTGGGCGTCGCGCTCCTGGTCAATTGGGCGCTCGATCGCGGCGAGAAGAACGGCCCGGACAAGCCCTGATCGCGCTTGGACGGGGCGGACCGGCCGTTATGCTCTGACTCGGAACCGCCGGGCGGCCGCGAGGCCGCGCCCCAACTTGAAAGCCATCGAGTGATGAACCGCGACACGGAGCTTATTGCCCGCGTGCTGGCCGACGACGACCGGCACGCCTTTGGCGAGCTGGTCCGCCAGCACCAATCCGCGGTGCGCGGGTTTCTGCGGCGGCTCACGGGCGGTCGACACGCCCTGGCCGACGATCTGGCGCAGGAAACATTCCTGGAGGCCTACCGAAGTCTCGCGCGGTTTCACGGCGAATCGGCCTTCGGCACCTGGCTGCTTGGGATCGCCTACAACCGGTTCCGCACCGCACGCCGCCGGCAACGCGAAATGGTTGAGTGGACGGGTGAGATCGAGATGAAAGACGTCACCGTTGGCCACGAAACCACGGTCCCGGCGGCCACGGCGACAGCCGACCTGAAGCAGGACATGGCGGCGGCGCTCGCCCGACTCTCCGCCGACGAACAATCCGCCATCCACCTGTGTTATGCGGAGGGCCTCACGCACGAGGAGGCCGCGGAGGTGCTTGGCTGCCCCCTGGGCACGGTGAAAACGCACGTCCTCCGGGCAAAGGACAAACTTCGCAACTACCTCCACGCCTGGGCGCCCGTCTAGAGCCAACGACCCTCTCCCGCCATGAATACTCCTGAACCACCTGCGCCCCCGGAGCCGTCGCCGGTCGACGATGCCCGCATCGAACAGATGCTCCGCGAGTCCTCCCAGTCTTACATCGCAGATGCCGGGTTCACCGCTCGAATCATGGCCGCCCTCCCCCAACCGCGGCGCCGGGCGGAACGCCGGCGCAGGGTCCTGCTGCTCGGCGCTGCGCTCCTTGGCTGTGGTTCCGTGGCCGTCTTCAGCGGGCCCGATCTTGTCACGTTTTTTTCCGCGACGCTGAAGTATCTGGCCGCCTGGAGCGCGCTCCCGGTGCCCGGCCTGGGCGCCGCGGTTCCCGTTGGCGTCCTGGCCTGCTGGGTCCTCGTCCTCGCGACGGGCTGGTGGGCGTGGGCGCGCACGCGGTAGGGCGAATCTCCGTTCCGGCTGCGCAATCCCGGCTCAGGGCGGCGGCATCCGGTCGACCGCCTCCGGCGGCACGTGATACACGGTGATTGCCGTCTGGCGCAGCGCCCGGGCGGATTCCCGCTGGCGCTCCATCTCGATGTTGCGCACGACCATTGCGCAGGCCTCCGCCAGGTGCCGGGAGACGACAGGGCTGCTCATGTCGAGCTTGCGCTCCGTTTCCCGCCCGATGATGGGCAGCGGATTGAGACCCATTGCACGGTAACATGAGGCCATGTTGTTCCACGCTTCCTCGTTTTTCGGCCCCGGCGCAATGCCGCCCGGTGCGAAGCGTCGTTCACCCAGCGGTCGACTTCGCGCGCGCGGGAGAGAATCGCAACCGCCTTCTCAAAGAACTCCTTCGCCTCAGCCTGCCTTCCCCGGCCGGCGAGGAACTCCCCTTTCACGCGGTAATATTCGCCGAGGTCGTGAAAAAGCGTGTTGTCACGGCGCTCCAAGGGCAGCGGGCGGCGGTCCAGCATGGCAAGACCGGTCTCGGCGCGCGCGATCGCCGCGTTGATCGCCTCCTCGTCATGATGACCGCCGTTCCAAAGCGCGTTGGCGTAGCCCTTGTACGTCTTGAAACTGTCGGGAGCGGCCGCCACCGCGCTTTTCCACAGCGAAAGATCGTCGCGCCAGTCGGCGTTGCGCACATGGGCGCGCACAGCACCCAGGGCCACCGCGAGGGCCGGAAGCGCCAGCGCGGCCCGCGACTGCCAGGGTTCCCGAATGCCGCAGCGCCGGCCAGCGCCAGAGCCCGTCATATAGCAGCAGGAACACCGCGATCATCACCGCGCTTTCCTTCATGAGCACACCGGCGCACGCCGCCCCCGCCATGGCTGCCAGCCAGGAGGCGCGGCGCCAGCCGGCCGGTCAGCCGGTGGAGCACGACCAGCACCAGGCAGGCGTTCGCCCAATGCAGCGCGAAATTGACCCCATGATACCCCGCCGGGTTACTGCCATTCCCGAGCACGGCATAATTAAGGAGATAGCTCAGCATCGTCAGGGGGCGGAACAGGTCGCTCTCAAACGACGGCCACCAGTAGTTTTCCGAAAAGATCAGCCGCAGGTTCTCGCCCGTCCAGGCCCGGATCCGCGGGTCCTGCCCGATCACGAACCTGTTGTCGAGCGTGAGTCCCGCGCTGAAGGAATTGCCGTAGGCGATCAGCGTGACCGCGCCGAGCGCGAGGCCGAGCCACACCAGGGGATGGGAGACGGCCGGGATGCAGCCCGGGTTTGCCTGGGTTCCCATGCACGAGTTCTTCTGCATCGCTGAGGTTCCGTTTGTTGGTGTGCCCCTGCTTTTATCCTGCGCCCCGGGGGCCGCGCGACAAATTCCTCCTGGGAACTGCGGGCCGGCCCGCATAGGTCGCCGCAAGCTCGCGCGCGGTCGCCCGGAGGCGCGCCCGGAGCTCGGCCGGGGCGACGACCTCGGCCGCCGCTCCCCACCCCAGCACCCAGCGTTCGATCTCGGCCAGGGCGCCCAGGCGCATGCGCAGCTCCAGGCCGCCGCCCCGGAGGTCGCGCATCTCCTGGGACTCGTGCCATTCGCGCTCGCGCACGCGGTCGGCCACGGCTGCAGTGAAGCGGATCACCACGAGATAATCGCGGTCCCCTCCCAGGATGCCCAGCGCGCTCGCAAAGAATTTCTCCGGCGAGAAATCCGCTGGCCGGACAAAACCGGCCCCGGTCTGCCTGACGGCGGTGATCCGCGGCAGGGCGAACGTCCGCAGCGCCGCGCGCCCGGCATCGAAGCCGACCAGGTACCAGAGATTCTCGCGATGAGCGAGGTGGTACGGCCGCACCCGGCGGCGGGCCGGCTGCGTCTCGCCGGGCTTGCGGTAATCGAATTCCACCTCCGTCTGCCGGAGCACGGCGGCGCTCAGCGCGTTGAAGACGGCGAGATCCGCCCTGCCGGGGCCGATGTTCTTGAACGACACGGCCTGCAACTCGTCGGCCGGTGAAAACGAGATCCGTTCTTTTAGGCCGCCCGCCAGTTTTTCAAACGCGATCTCCAGCTGCCGGTGGAACGGCGTGCCCCGGTATTGTTCCAGGGCCCGTCGCGCCACGAGCAGCGCCAGGAGCTCCCCTTCGGTCACCTGCACCGTCGGAAACGCACTGACCGGCTGGGTGTAGCGGTACGCCTGGATCCGGGGATCGAATTCGATCGGCAGGTCCAGCCGGTCGCGCATGAACGCAATGTCCCGCACCACAGTCTTGCGGCAGACATCGAGCATCTCCACGAGTCTGGTGCAGTTGATGAGGGCGCCGCGGCGCAGCTCCTCGTGGATCCGGAGCATGCGCTCGATCGGGGGCCGGGAAAGCGAGGCGGGCAGCGCCATGAGGGGGTGCCTTTGTTCAGTCGTCGGCGTCAGAAAGACCGCCGCTCCATAAGCCGTTGACCATCGATGTTTAGCCGCAACCGCATCGAAATAATTGCTTCAGCGAGGGCATTTTTGACCGATTTATAAGACTGGGACAAGCATTGTCTCACCCAATGTTGTATCCTGGCTCCCATGAAAACAATCTCCTCCTTCACGATCGACGCCCCGATCGAGCTCTCATGGTCGCAATACGGTTCGCACTGGCGCGCCACGCTCTGGCCCGAGGTGCGCTTCGAGCGGAAGACGGACGACGACAAATGGGAGCCGGCAGAGCCGTCCGAGGACGTCATCGCGTCGGGCGCCGTGGCGCTCGATGACGCCGGCTGGCGCCGCTACCTCGAATTCGTGCCCGCCGGGGAGCGGGCGCTCCTCGGGCGGTTCCACTTCGGCCGGCTGGGCGCCCTGCAGGTGATCGTGCGCTGCCCCTCCCTGCTGCCGGAGCTGACGGCGACCCCTGCGCTCACGCCTTTCCTGGCCGATCACGCGAGCCTGCGGGGAACCCCGGGGCCGCGGTGGGAGGAGATTGCCGCGATCCACGACCGCAGCGGCATCTTTGGCGTGCTCGAATGGCTCGGGCTGCCGGCCTCGCGCCAGACGCTGGGCATCCTCCGCCAGATCACCGATCCGGACCTGCCCCGGCGGCTCCTCGAACCCCTGCGCACGAGCCTGTGGGAATCCGAGGGCATCTGGCTGCTGGCGCACGCCGGACCGATGACCGACCGGCAGCTCGCCCGCCGCTGCCACGCCCTCGCGGCGTGATTCCGCGCCGGGGGTCTGGCGCCTCCGTGTCATGCGCCAAGACCAACGGCGTTGGGCATCGACGGCCGCCGGTTCTCCCATCTCTGATGGCAGGCATGCTTTGCAGTTGAGGGATTCTCCGCCGTCGACCAGATTCGTTTCGCGATTTGAATCGGGCCTTTAGCTCAACGGTTAGAGCAGAGGACTCATAATCCTTTGGTTGAGGGTTCGAATCCCTCAGGGCCCACCAGTTTTCATTCCGCCGCGGAATGAAAACTGCCTCGCCGGAGCCCTGGCGAAGGCGGGCACTGCGACCAAACCGGGATCTGCGCCGGAGTTTCTTTCCGATGCGGAGCAACATGCTCGTCGCCGTGCCGTCGACAAAGGAAGACGGGGTACGATCTACCCCCCTCGTGATTCACCGGACACCCTTGGACAATGCATTTGGTTGCGGCCTCAGTCGCGCTGGATGACATTCGGGCTAAAACTTGTACCCGACGCCGAGCAGTTTGGAGAAATCGGTAAATGCGGGCCCCTGGGTTTCGCGCTCTTTCAGCGTGCCGCCAAAATAATACCTCATGCCGAGCGTGACGCCGTCGGCGTTCAGGCCCGAACTGTTGAAATGCGTGTGTTCATAGTCGCCGAAAACGCACCAGGGACTGTTGAAAAGGCGGGCCTCGGCATCCAGGCCGCAGGAGTAGACATTGTCCGTGTAGGTGAACCCCGGAACGTAGGTGGACGAGGTGTGCTGGGCGCCGAAGCTCACGGTGAGCCGCACATCGTCGGTCGGAAAGTAGCGAAGTTCCGTCCGGCCACCCCACAAATCGGTGCTGAAATTGCCGGTATGCGCGTAGACCGCCTGGGTTTCCCAGGAGAACGAGTTAAGCGGAACAATCGCTTCGAGGCCGCCGCCCCAGGTCGAGGCGCCGTTGTTGGAGAATCCGCCGACAAATCCGCCGACGGGGATGCCGTTGAATTTATGGATATAGTTTGCGTCGCCATCCCAGGCGTTAGTGTCGGGCGCGCCTTGTCCCGGGTCCAGCCGGGAGTAGTGACCGTCCAACTGCACGCTCGACGACGAATCGATCGGGACGGCCCACTCCCCGCCGACGGATTTGACGTCTCCCGTCCAATTCCCGTAGGGCGAACGAAAGCCGTACCGTCCCCAGTCCACCTCGATCCCGAAGCTCGAGTCGCGGGAGGCAGTCCCCGAATAGGGTGCAGGCGCCGGTTGATTCCCCGCCGCAGATGAGGTGGCGGTTTCTGGTGAAGCAGCGGTGGAGGTCGGTTTCTGCGCCTCCTCGCAAGGGACACGAACATACGTCACTGAGGGGACTCCGTTCGGAAAGCCTTCTGCTGGTGGAGCACCGGGATTGATCGCGTGATTCGGGTCAAGAGGGTCCAGCCTTGAACCCTGCGGGACGAGTCGGTCGCCGGGAACGGCATGACCGTCCGCGACGTTGATCCAAGAATTGCCAGGACCGCGAACATAGGTCACTGAGGGAACTCCGTTCGGAAAGCCTTCAGCTGGTGGAGCGCCGGGATTGATCGCGTGATTCGGGTCAAGAGGGTCCAGTCTGGAACCCTGCGGCACGAGCCGGCTGCCGGGAACGGCATGACCGTCCGCGACGTTGATCCATTTCCACATTCTTCCCTGCCATTCAAAGCAGTCTTCATGGCTCGGGTCCGGTGCTGGCGGATTCTGTGCCGCCATGTGGCCTGCGAGAGAGAATAGCAGCAACAAACCGAGGGTGCGCATCGGAGGCCGCAACGATCCAAGAAACGGGGAGAGGGATTTCTCCCGCGACGTGATTCTATTAATATTTATCATGTAATGTGTTGTGTAGACATTGCCCGCTGAAACAGTGCTCATGATTGAGGATTCTCGAAGGAGCGCCTCGCCGGACCAAGTAATTATATCAAATAATGAGTATCTGCGCCACTTATACAGCCATTTATTCCTGACAACGGACATTTGCAGAACTTCTGCCCCCACGGCTGTCCAGCTATGAGTGGTGGATCGCCAACTGTTTAGAGTCAGATCTGACGGGGGCTGGCTTTGTGGGCGTGTTGCCCAAAGCGGCGTTTATCGGAGCTGACACGAAGGGAACGCGCCCGGGACGATGAGTCTGACTATCTCGACTGCCATCAAGTGAAAGGGGCCAAGCCGAAGGGGTCATGTGTGAATTCTTTACGATGGGCTGGGAAGGGCAGGCTCGGGAGCATGGCGGCCAAGACACGGATTGGGTATGGCGAAGGGGCCAAGCCGAGGCGCGGCGCCTCGATCTCGAACGGTTGGCTGGTGGCCCGCCTCCGGATGGGAGTTGCGGGGGCAATCAGCCAATATGGGCGCCGGTCCCGCCTCAGCGGAGAAACGGACAAGCGGTCGATCAAGGCTACAAGCACCAATCGGAGCATCGACCGCTCTATTCCGGCTCAGCCGCGGATGTCCGCCATGTGCCGGGCGACGCACCGGTTGCACGCTCCGAGCGGTCCCCGGCGCCGGCGTTCGCGGAACCGGCGGGCCCGCTCCCCGTTCCAGATTTCAGCGATCGGGTGCTCCCGCACGTTTCCCAGGGACCCATCCGGCAGGTCCACGCAGAAATTAGCCTCCCCCGTGGGCTGGATGTCCATCAGGCACTCGACGTTGGAACACTCCGACGGCCCGACCGGGATCGCCGGATCGGCGAACCAGTCGCGGTATTCCTCCGCGGTCAACGGCATGTAGGGATAGTTGGCCATCCCGTCCAACGCCTCCGCGAATCGCGCGTGCTGCGCGGAGAACACCGCGGCGTCCACCCCCGAGGTCTCGTGGTGAAACCCCTTCCAGGAGACCGCGTCGCAGCCGGTCAGCTCCCGGATCTGCCGCTCCCATTCCCCGCCCGCAGCGGCGGGCACGTAGTAGTACGGCACGATGCAGATGCTGTCCACGCCGAGGCGCCGCGCCACGGCCGGCATCTCGCCCAGCCCCGCAACGGACCACGGGCTGATCGTAAAACAGATCGACCGGCTCACCCGGCGCGGGCTGCCGGAATCGAGTTCCGCAAGCCTCGCCATCCCGCGGCTGATCTGCGCGAAGCACCCCTGCATGCCGCGCACCGCGTCGTGGACCGCCCCGGGGCCGTCGACCGACACGGTGACGTGGACGGATCCCAGGCGGACGAGCTCCGGGGCGGCGTCGGCCAGCAGGGTTCCGTTCGAATCGATCGAGACGAACATCCCGAGCCCGCGCAGGTGTTCGAGAAGCCGGATAATCCCCGGGAAGAGGAACGGCTCGCCCCCGCGCAGGAGGATCGACGAGATCCCATGGGCCGCCGCGTCGTCCGCCAGCTTCATCCACTCCTCCGTCTTCAGCGGGCTGCCCCCGTGCCCGGACCCGGTGCGGATATAGCCGGCCGGGCTCCACTGCCCGCACATCTGGCACCGGAGATTGCAGGCGTTGGTGAGCGTGAAGGAGACGAACGCGGGGAAGTCCATGGTGCGAGTTTTCTCCAGCATAGTCCGGGGCCGCCTCTGCCGCCATTCCGAAAAAAACGAGAATAACGGTCTTCGCCCTCGCGTCGCCCGCGCTTCACTGCGGATCATGCCCCGCCCGGAGATTCGCGGCCGGGGCGCCGCGAACCCACGGAACTTTCAGTCTATTGCCAGTAGCCCCGGATGTACACGTAGCCGCGCCCGCGGCGAGCCCAGTAGGGGGCGACGTAGGCATGGCAATTGGGCGGTGGAATCACCCAACAGCTCGATATCCAGACGTAACCGGCGCCGTTGAAAGCCCAATAGCCCGGAATCCAGATTGCTGCCGGCGCCGGCGGCGGCGGTGGCGGAACCTCGGTCACCTGGGGAGGAGGAGGCGGGGGAACCTGCTGGACAACCACGGTGCTCGTGGCCTCTTCCGGCGAGCGGTAGATGGTTCCGCGTTCGTTATCGATGCTCTTGCCAATCGTGCCCCCGGCAATCGCTCCAACGGCGCCGCCTATGATGGCGCCGCCAAGGGCATTGCCTCCGCGGCTGTTGTTGCCAATAATTGCGCCTGCGAGCGCACCAAGGGCGCCGCCCGCCACGGCGCCTTGCTGGGTGTTGGGTCCCGTTCCAACACATCCGGTGAACAGGCCGGAGACGACCATTGCCAGAACGACTGAAATCGACCGATGCATGGTTTGCTTCATCCAAATCCCGGAGATTGGTTTCCTATGGCTTCCGCGACTCAACGCCTCCAGTAACCGCCACCGTGGTAGTAACCGCCACCGCGGTAGTAGCCGCCACCGCGGTAGTAGCCGCGATGGAAACCAAAGCCCAGATCGATGGCAACGGGGCCGAAATAGGGCCACGGATAATAGAAGGGATCGTAGTAGTACGCCGGCGCCGGGCCTTGGTAGACCACCGTCGTCTGGGCGGGCATTGCGACCGTGACGGCTCCGGCAGGCACGGGGGCCGCCGCCAGCATGGAGAGAAGCTGGTAGCAGATCGTGTTGTTCTGGCCGTTGCTGTACTTGTAGACGGCCGTGATCTGGCTGCTCGTCTGGCTGATCTGTTCGACGGCGACGCCCTGGGCCGCGGCGGCGTTCACAAGCGCCGTTGCGGTGGGAAGTTGCGACAGATAGATGATCTGGTTCGGCGTGGGCATCGGCTTCACCGCGGGTGCCGGCGCCGCCTCCGGGATGACGGGGGCAGGTGTGGACGGAGTGGCGACCTGGGCGAGCGCCCCGGTCGCGCCAAGAGCGATTGTGAGAACGATCGCACTGAGAATCGAATTCGTTTTCATGGATGGGAACTGGGAATTGAGGATAAAGCTTGAGACCACAAAACCGGCATCAAAGTGCCATTTTTTCAGCAGACATTGAAGAGTATGACCCATGGTACTGACATGTTCAACATCTTGATGACGCCGGATCGCCAACAAGGTATCACCGGTCGATAGAAGGTCCCTGAGAATGAACGTGTTGGGGCGTGATTTTCCCGCCGCGAACCCGGAAGCCCGGAGGATCCGGCTGGAGTTTGGCTGCGAGCAGCAGCGGGCAGAGCGTGGACCCCGGATCCACTTGCCGGCACTCGCGGAAAAGACCAGATGCCATTCCCAAGGAGTCGCATCAAGGACAGGGCAAATCCTCCGTTTTCTTTTGCCCTGACCCTGGTGTCTCTGCAGCCTCCCATCCCCAAGATCCCAAGAGAACACTCATGAAACTGACGATCCTCGGTCCGGCGATTCCCAACATTCCCTGGCAGCCCAGGCCTGCAGGAAATCCAGATGTGGTCTGGCGATACGACGGCAATCCGGTCATCGGCCGCAGGCCCCTTCCGCGCACGACGGGCATTTTCAACAGCGCCGTTGTTCCGTTCCGGGGGAATTTCACGGGCGTGTTCCGCACCGAGGGCATGGACCGGGTGCCCCATCTGCACGTCGGCCGGAGCGACGACGGGTTCAAGTTCACGTTCGAGCCGAAGCCGATCGACTTCGTCTGCGACGACCCCGAAGTGCGAAGGCAGGAATACGCCTATGATCCCCGGGTCACGCCCATCGACGGCGTCTACTATGTCACATGGTGCAATGGCTATCACGGGCCGACGATCGGCGTTGCGCGCACGAAGGACTTCGTTCACTTCGAGCAGCTCGAGAACGCATTCCTGCCCTACAACCGCAACGGGGTGCTCTTCCCGCGAAAGCTCAACGGCAAGTTCCTCATGTTGAGCCGGCCGAGCGACACGGGCCACACGCCGTTCGGCGACATCTTTGTCAGCGAAAGCCCCGACATGGTCTACTGGGGCAGGCACCGGCACATCATGGGCCGCGGCTGGCCATGGTGGCAGGGCACCAAGATCGGGGCGGGGCCTTCGCCCATCGAGACGAGCGAAGGCTGGCTGCTCTTTTACCACGGCGTGACGCAAACATGCAACGGCTTCGTCTACGCGATGAGCGCCGTGCTGCTTGACATCGAGCAACCGTGGAAGGTCATCGCCTGCTGCAACCAGCAGTTGCTCTGCCCCGAAGCGCCGTACGAGCTGTCCGGATTCGTCCCCGGCGTGTGCTTCCCGGTGGGCTGCCTGTGCGACCCGGCCACGGGGCGGACGGCGATCTACTACGGGGCCGCGGACACCTTCACCGCGCTCTGCTTCTGCGACCTCAACGAGGTTGTCCGGTTTGTCCTCGACAATCCATTGAAGAAATAGCGGCCGCGGACCATCGCCCACGTCCATGCGCGTGCTTCCCCTTGCCCTGGCGGCGTGGTCTTTCCGGGACGCGACGCGCCGTTCCCCGTGGCGCGCCGCAGTGGTTCCGGGCTGCGTTCACCGCGACCTGCTGCGGCACAGGCTGATCCCGGATCCGTTTTGGGGAACGAACGAGCTCGACCTGCGGTGGATCGAGGAACGCGACTGGGAATACCGCGCCGCCTTTACGGTGCCGCAGGCGCTGCTCGATGAAGAGGCGGTGGAACTCGTGGTCGACGGGCTCGACACGGTGGCCACCGTGCTGCTCAACGGCCGCGAGGCCGGCCGGGCGGAAAACATGTTTCTCGGGCATCGCTGGGAGGTGAAACCCCTTCTGCGCCCCGGAAAAAACGAGCTGCTCATCCGCCTCGGCAGCGCAATGGAATACATCCGGACGCACCGCACCGGGCACCGCCCGCGAGAAATCAACGATCCGGTCGGAGGGTGCACGATCATCCGCAAGCAGCAATGCCAGTTCGGCTGGGACTGGGGCCCCCGTTTCGTCACCGCCGGCATCTGGCGCGACCTGCGCCTGGAGGGCTGGACGGGAAACCGCCTGGACGGCGTGCGGGTGACGCAGACTCATTGCGCCGGCGACGGCAGCGTGGTGCTGCAGTTCGTGCCCGAGCTCGCCCGCCCCGATTCCGCCGCGACCGTGCGCGGCACCGTTTCCCTCGATGGCCGCGTCGTTGCCACCATCGAGAACCGGGAAGCGAGAATCGGAAGTCCAAAGCTCTGGTGGCCGCGCGGCCAGGGCGCGCAACCGCTCTACCAGCTCGACGTCGATGTGACGGGGACGGACGGCGCGCCTGTGGGCCGGTGGACGCGGCGGATCGGATTGCGCACGATCGCCCTCGACCGGCACGCCGACCAGTGGGGTGAATCGTTCCAGTTTGTCGTCAACGGCCGGCCCGTCTTCGCCAAGGGCGCCAACTGGATTCCCGCCCACAGTTTCGTCGCGGGCCTGACCCGTGCCGATTACGAGCGCGACCTCCGCAGCGCGGCCGGGGCGCACATGAACATGCTGCGCGTCTGGGGCGGCGGGATCTACGAGAGCGAGGACTTCTACGACCTGTGCGACGAGCTCGGGCTGATGGTCTGGCAGGATTTCATGTTCGCCTGCACGCTCTACCCGGCGGACGACGCGTTCATGGCCAGCTCGCGCGCGGAGGCGGAGCTCCAGATCCGGCGGCTGCGCCACCGCGCCTGCCTCGCCCTCTGGTGCGGCAACAACGAGGTGTTCGCCTGCAATCCCGACACGCTCGCCGCGGACCCGAAGCTCAAGGCCGATTACGAACTGCTCTTCCACCGGACGCTTCCCGCAGCGGTCGCGGCAGGCGACGGCGTCACGCCGTACTGGCCGAGCTCGCCCTGGCGCGGCGACTTTGATGCGACCCACTCCGCGGGCGAGCAGCGCGGCGACACCCACTACTGGGACGTCTGGCACGCGCGCAAGCCGGTCAAGGACTACGAGAGCCACCGGTTCCGCTTCGCCTCCGAGTTCGGCATGCAGAGCTTCGCGTCGTCCGAGACCCAGGCGGGATTCTGCCCGCCCGGGGATGCCAATGTGTTCGGCCCGACGATGACGAACCACCAGAAGAACCGGTTCGGCAACCAGATCATCCTCGATTACGTATCGCGGCAGTACCGCTTCCCGAAGGACCAGGACGCCCTGATCTACCTCTCGCAGCTCAACCAGGCCGAATGCATGCGGGTGGGCGTCGAGCACTACCGGCGCGACATGCCCCGTTGCATGGGCGCGCTTTACTGGCAGCTCAACGACTGCTGGCCGGTCGCGTCCTGGAGCTCGATCGAGTTCAACGGCCGCTGGAAGGCACTGCACTGCATCGCCCGCCGGTTCTTCGCGCCGGCGATCGTGAGCGCGCACGTCCCGGGCGAGGAGGAGACGATCACCAGCAACTACCGGCGGACGAGCGTGCGCGAGGTGCACTTGTACACCGTGTACGACGGGCCGGAACCCGCGCGCGGCTTGCTGCGCTGGGACCTGTGCCATTTCAACGGCTCCCGAGTGTCGGGCGGCCGCAAATCGGTCGCTCTGCGCAACGGCGAAAGCGTCCGCCAGAAGACCCTCGATCTGTCAAAGGCGATGGCTCGGCACGGGCGCGACAACCTTTACCTGCGCATCGCGCTGGAGACCGGCGGTGCGCGGGTGAGCGAGGACACCGTCTTCCTTGCGCCCCCGCGATTCCTCGCGCTGCCGAGGGGCCGGACCGCGGTGAAAATCGCCATGCGCTCGCCGATGGGCGCCGCCCTGACATTCCGATCGACCGTATTCCAGCACCGTTTCTCGTTCGATCTCCCGGGCATGGCGCACCGGAGCAGCGACAACTGTTTCGAGCTCTATCCCGGCGAAAAGAAGATGGTCGAGGTCGAGCTCGCGCGTCCCCAGACGGCGGGACGTCTCAAACGCACGCTCACGTTCCGGTCGCTGGTCGACACGTATTGACAGCCCGGACATCTCCTGGAGGCGCGACGCCCCCGTCGCGTCCACCTCTCGAATACGCGGCGAGGGCGTCGCGTCTCCAGATGCCGGACCATCCGCCGCAGATTTCTGCCTCGCCTCCCTGCTCTGGCATTGATTTATCGCTACAGCTCCTCAAACCTCCCGCCCACCCCATGGATACAACCGAGACCCCTGCCACGAAAGCGACCCCGTCCCGATACACCGCGCCTGAGGATCGCGTGCCCGTCGCGCAGAAGATCGGCTACGGCCTTGGCACGTTTCCCGACATGTGGGGCCACTGGCTTTACCCGACGATCGCCTTTCAGATCTTCGGCCTTTTCCTCCACGTCCCGCAGTGGCAGCTCGGCGTGGCGGTGATCCTCAACCGCGTTTTCGACGCCGTGTCTGACCCGCTGTTCGGGTGGCTCTCGGACAACACCCGCTCGCGTTGGGGCCGGCGCCGGCCGTTCATGCTCGTGGGCTGCCTGTTCGCCGGCATCGGCCTGCCGTTTCTGCTCGCGGTGACTCCGGGATGGAGCACGACGAACATATTCGGACTGCAGATCTCCAACTATTTCTGGTTCATGCTCGCCTCGTCGGCGATCTACCTGCCGCTGGTGAGCTGCTTCAACATGCCGTACCAGAGCCTCGGCATGGAGCTCACGCCGGACTACCATGAGCGAACAAGCGTGTTTTCGTTCAAGAACGCCCTGCAGAAGATTCCGGAGGTCGGCCTGTTCATGTTTGGCCGGTTCTTCTCCACCGGCGCGTGGGTCGGGGCCGATGCCAGCAACGTGTTCGGGCGCTTGAAACAACTTTTGTTCACGATTCCCACCCCTTGGCGAAAGGCATTCGACGGCTCTGCGCACAGTCTCTGGGAGCGGATGAAGCTGCTGTTTAACCTCCCGGACGCCTGGCAGACCGCGCCCGATGGCACCGCGCCCAATATGCTGCTCGGCGCCCAGGCGTATCTCGTGATGTGCGGAGTCGTCATCATCATCGCCGGTCTGATCTGCACCTTTTTGGTGCGCGAACGCTACTACGGCAAACTCGTGGCGAAGACGCACGTGAAGATTTCGATCCGCGAAACGCTCTGGCAGACCCTCAAATGCCGGCCATTTCGCATCCAGCTCGGCATGCAGCTCGCCTTCAACATCGGCCTGAGCATGGTCGGTCTCCTTGGCTACACGGCGACGCTTTCCTATGTCTGCCTCGGCAACAATTCGGTGGCCAACTTCTGGAATTCGTGGATGGGCCTCGCCAACATGCCCCTGGGTTTCCTGGGCATCCCCGTGTTTGCCTTTGTCGCCCGCCATTTCGGGAAACGCCACTCCTTGATGGCCGTGTTGTGGTGTGCCATCGCGGTTTTCATCGGCACCTGGTGGCTGTACACCCCGAGCATCCTCTGGCTCCAGATGTTCGCCTCCGGCCTCATCGCCTTCATTGGTGCGGGCTACTGGACGATCATGGGCTCGATCGGCGCCGACGTGATGGATTATGACGAGCTCGAAGGCGGCCGCCGCCGCGAGGGCTCGTTCGCAGCCTGTGGCTCCTGGATCAACAAGTTCGGCATGGCCGTCGGCGCCGGCTTCGGGTTCTTCATCCTGGATTGGATCGGATTCGACTCCACCCTGACGATCCAGACGCCGCACACGATCTTCATGATCCGGTTCCTGCTGGCGGCAATCCCGATCATCGGACTTTTCCTCGCCCTGATCGGGCTCGCCTGCTTCCCGCTTTCGCAGGAGAAGATGGCCGAGATCCGCGCGGCACTCGAGGCGAGGCGCGGCAAGGTGTAGGCAGTTTTCGGCGTGCGCAGTTTCCGGCAGACGCCGGAAACTGAAGGTCCGCCTGCGGCGGACGCTGCCGTCCGCATTGGATCGGGATTGCGGAAGTCTCTTGTGACCTCCGGGGGCCGGACCGCCCAGTCCTCAATTTATCGCGGAGAACTCCGATCGCTGAAGTAACGCATCACGTTACAAACGGCCGTCCCCCGGCCATTTGCCGTCCCATGGTCAGACCCGTGAGAGTTTGGATTCGCGGGGGTCCCAAACCGCACGGCATGGGCTCCCGCTCAGGCGGCGCCAGCGGCTGCCATGTCGCCCTCGCCGGCCGCGGCGCGGCGCGCCTTCAGATCTTCGCCGATCTGGGTCATCTTGAGCTCGTTCAGCGGGTAGAAGAGGACGATCAGGATCGAGAGCACGCCGATCGCGGCGGGAATGACGCTGACGAGGAGCAGCAAACCGTGGAGCGTCGCCGGCGTTTGGATGACGTTGGCCTTGAAGCCCACGCTCGACATGAGGCCGAGAGCCACCCAGGCACCGATGGCCCAGCCCTGCTTTTGCGAGAAGATCGAGGCTGAGAACACCAGTCCGGTCGCCCTCCGGCCCCGCTTCCATTCCGCGTAGTCCGCCGTGTCGGCATACATCGCCCAAAGCAGCGCGCTGAGGGGCCCGCCGGTGATCGAACCGAGGAGATTGATCCCGAAAATCAGCCCGAGTTGATCCGGCTTAAAGAAGTAGAACGACGCCGTGCTGACAATCGCGACCACGAACATCGAAACAAACGCCACCTTGCGCCCCACCCATCGGGCATAGAATGGCACCAGGATGACGCCGAGCAGCGAAGCGGCCTGGTTGGTGCCGTTGAACCACGAGACCAGCGCTTCGAAGTCCCATTTCTCGGGCTGTCCAAAAGCCGAAAAAACCACCGGTACCGACAAATCCCAGGAAAAGACGTGGACCTTGGCCACAGGAATCGCCTGGGAACCGACGTAGTATTTGAAATAATGGGCCGTGACGCTGCTCCGGACGGCCACGAACAGGATGAATGTGATCGTCGCCGCCAGGAGCACGAGCCACGGACCATTTGTCACGAGATCGCCCAGGTCGCGAAAAACCGAGGTCTTCTGCGCCTTCGGTGGGCGCACCCGTTCGCGGGTGTTGAAGAACGTCACCAGAAAGAAGGCCACCGCGGCCACGCCAATGATGATGAACGAGAGCTGCCAGCCGCGCGTCGCCACGCCGCCGCCCAGCTTCTTGGACATCGGCAGGAGGAAGAACGAGACGACAAGCCCCGCCGAAAAGGCCCCGACGAACTTGATCGACGACAGGCTTGTGCGCTCGTTCGGATCCGGCGAGAGGACGCCCAGCATCGCGGTGTATGGAATGTTGATCGCGGTGTAGAGAATCATGAGCGCATTGTAGGTCAGGCACGCCCAGATGATCTTGCCCGTCATGCCGAGCGCGGGCGTGGTAAAGGTCAGGACCCCGGCCAGGGCAAACGGCACGCAAATCCACAGAAGGAAGGGCCGGAACTTGCCCCAGCGCGTTTCGGTGCGATCGGCGAGCATGCCCATGACCGGGTCGAAGAATGCGTCCATGCTGCGGCTGAGCCCAAGCATCGTGCCGGCCGCGAGGGCGGTGATGCCGAAAACGTCGGTGTAAAAAAACGTGAGATACACCATGAACGTCTGCCAGTAGAGCACGGAGGCGAGGTCGCCGAAGCCGTAGCTGAATTTCTCGCGCAATTTCAATCGTTCCGGGGTCGCCATGGGAGCAGTGAGGGGTTTCAACGAGTCGTACGGATGGGGGGATTCATGGCGAGACAATTGCGCGGCGCCCTCGGGCGGAACGCCGCCCAAACCCGCGTCGGCCCCGCGTCACGGCTTGACGCACCCCGCCGGCTCCCGCGGCCACCGGAAGCGGAATCCGCTACCCTTTCAGCGCGCCGGCGGTGATGCCCTTGACCAGGTGTTTCTGCAGGGCGACATAGACGATCAGGATCGGGATCGTCACAAGCACCAGCCCGGCAAACAGCATCCCGTAGTCGGTGCGATACTCCGAGGTGATGGCGAGATTCGCCAGGCCGAGCGGCAGCGTCCGCGCGTGGCCGTCGCCGCCGTTCGTCAGGAGGAAGGCGAAGAAATATTCCTTCCAGATGCCGATGAACTGGAAGATCGCGACCGTGACGAGTCCCGGTTTCGCCAGCGGAAGCAGCACGCGCCAGAACGCCGAAAACTCGTTGCAGCCGTCGACCACCGCCGCCTCGTAAAGCGAGCGCGGCAGCGACTTGAAGAAGCCTGCGAGAATGAAGACCGCGAACGGCAGGCCGTTGGCAGTGTAGACGAGGATCAGGCCGGTGCGCGAATTGAGCAGGCCGATGCCGCGCAGTTCGAAGAACAAGGGCACCATCGCCAGCTGCGCGGGGATCGTCAGGCCGGCAAGGAACACCCAGAATATCGCGCGGCCGGCCGGATGGCGGAACCGGCTCAGGGCATACCCCGCCATGGCGCCCAGCAGCACGATCGCCGCAACGGACACCGTCGTGACCAGCACGCTGTTCAGGAAATAGTCGCCAAACCGCGCCTCGCGCCAGGCCCGCCCGTAATTCTCGAATTGCAGATCACCGGCCGCCGGCAGCGCGAACGGCTCGCGGAAGATCGCGCGGTCGGATTTCAATGACGAATAGGCCATCCAGACCATCGGGAAGACGACCCAGACCAGATAGCCGGCCAGCACCACCCCGACGAGGGCGCGGCTCACATGGAATCGATCCCTGGGGCGCGCGTTGTTCATTCCGGGTCCTCCCGCTTCAACCCGCGCCTCACCGCCGCGCTGGCTGCAAGCACCAGGACGAACATGATCACCGCAATCGCCGCGGAGCGGCCGATGTCGAACTCCTTGAACATCGACGTGATCATCAGCGTGCCGAGCGTCTGGCTGGCGCTGGCCGGATCCTGGGAGGTCAGCAGCCAGACCATCTGGAACGCGTTGAGTCCGCCGATCACCAGAAAGACGGCGGAAATGATGACCACCTCCCAGATCAGCGGCAGGGTGATCGCAAAGAACTGCCGCCATGCGGGCGCGCCGTCGAGTTCGGCCGCTTCATATAGCTGGGGGTCGATCCCTTCCATGGCCGCCAGGAAGAGCACCAGATTGAACCCGCACGACATCCAGAGGTAGATCGGGACCAGGGCGAGATAGAGGTGGCTTTGCGCCAGCCAGGGAAAACCGTCGAACCCGCGCAGCCAGTCGACATCCAGCGCCTGACCCAACGCCACCAGGCTGGCGTTGATGAGGCCGCCGTGCGGCTCGTACGCGTTGAGCCAGAGCAGCGTGGCGGCAATCCCGCCCAGCACGTTGGGGAACAGGAATACGACGCGGAACATTCCCGCGCCCCAGACGCCGCGATGGATCAGCACGGCGAACCACAGCGCGAGCGGCACGATCACCGCCGCGGGCGCGAGCATGAGGAAGAGGTTGTTCCGCAGCGCGAGCCAGAACACGTCGCTCTCGAAGAGCAGGGATTTGAAATTGAACCACGCCGCCCACGTGCGCGGCCCGATGCCGTCCCACCGCAGGAAAGCCCAGCTGAACGCCACCGCGCCCGGCGCCAGAACGAACCCGCCGTAGAGCAGAAGCGCCGGTCCGACAAATCCCAGCCCGACCGGAGTCCGCAGCCTGGCGAATGCAGAATCCCCTTCACCTGGCGCCTGCGCTCCGGGGCGGCGCCGCCAGCCTGTGGCCAGCCATACCGCCGTGCCTCCGACAACCACCAGCAGCAGCACGCCGGCAAACCCGTGCCGGTACTCCAGCCGGCCGGGATCGATCGCACGCGCGCGCGCCTGCCCGGCCGCCGCCTCCATCCGCCGGGCGAATTGCTCCGGCGTGATCCGGCCCTCCATCAGGTCCATCCGGCCGTCGGTCAGCGCCTGCCGGACCGCGGGGGGTTCGAGCATGACCTGCGGCATGTTGAAGGCCTCCTTCGCCCGCGCGATCAGGGCGGCGGTGTCCCGCATCCGGGGGGAAAACGCCGCCAGCGGAACACCGCGCACCGCCACCGGACCGTCCACCTCGCGCACAAAGGCCTCCGCGCGTTCGCGTGAAGTCAGGAACCGCAGGAAATCCACCGTCGTCCGTTCGCGCCGGGGATCGCCGGTCGCGAAGACAAAGAAGCTGTCGCTCCCGGTCTGAATCGTTGTCGGGTCGGCGACGCCTTCCGGGAAAACGGGGAAGTTCATCACCCCCACTTCAAAATCATCCGGGATCTTCCCGGCCATCTCCTGAATCATCCAGGATCCCGAGACGGTCATGGCCGCGCGCCCTTCGAGGAATGCCATCTGCGCCGCGGTGTGCGTCGCCCCTTCCCACCCGCGCAGGGCATAGCGCTGCGTGATCTTCTGGAGCAGCGCCGCGCTCCGGATGTACCTTGGATCGAGCCTTGCGCCCGGCCGCAGATCGTTGAGCTCCCTCCATCGTTCCGCTCCTCCAAGGTTGTGGAACGCCGCCCGCATGAAAGCATCCGGATAACTTCCGTAGACGCCGGTCAGGCTCAGGGGCGCCACGCCCACCGCGCGGATCCGCTCGCACAGAGCAAAGAATTCGTCCCAGGTGCGCGCCGGCGCCCAGCCGTGCTTCCGGAACATCCCTTCGTTGTAGAATATCGTCCAACACGCATAGCCCAGCGGCACAGCATAAACCCGCTGGTTGACGCGCCAGGAATCGAGCGCCCCCGGGAGGAACGTGTCGCCCCAGCGGGCATCCCCTTCCCAGTCGGGCCCGGCCAGATCGCCGGTGAGGTCCCTCACCCTGCCCGCGTTGATGAGGACTGGCCAGAGCAGATAGGGCGCCAGGGCTGCATCCGGGTAATCCCCGCCCATGATCCGGACGCGCACCTTGTCCTCAATCCGCGGGTCTCCGTAAAGGTTGATCCTGGTCCCGGGTCGCAGTTTTTCGAACTGCCGTGCCGTCTCCTCGTAGAACGCGGTGCCGTATCCCCCCGAACGCACCGGAATCTCGATCTCGACGGAGGCGTTGCTTCTCGCGGCAGGTGTGGCGCCGCTGGCGGCAGACAGACAGACCAGCGCGGCAAGAATGGCCCCGATGCTTTTCAAAACGCCTGTTCTATGGAGCATGAGCAGGCTGCGGTGCGATCCATTTCCGCCGGCGGATCAACATGGCATGACTGTCCCGCCCCCGGGCAAGATGCCCGTGCCACAACTGCGCGCGCCAGACGCTGCCGCCAATCGGGAGATGTGCTTATTCCGTGGTCCTCCTGATTTGCGGTCTTGCTGAACACGGGGTGAAGAGAGTATACCTGCGCCACACAGGCTGTTGTCCGCGGTCGCCATGACCAACCCGGTGCCACACGAAAACATGTACCAAGTGACTTTTTCCGATCAGAGCATGGGGGAGCTGAACAAGCTGGACAAGCACGCCCAGATGGCGGTCATCGAACCCATCAGCCGCCTGACGCCGGAAGATCTCGCCAACCCACGCGAACCCCTGGGACGTTTCTCCCGGAGCGGCAAGGCGTTTTATCGGCTGCGTTCAGGCGACTTCCGATTCTACTTCGAGTTGACCGGCGACAAGCTGCACACGCATTACATCCTCCATAAAGACTCTCTCGAGGACTTCCTTTTCCGCACCAGGCTGCCGGTATCGGAACAGCAGTTGTTCGAACAACATTCCAAGTTTTGGAGGTATCTGGAGAGCCTGACCGCAGGCAAAAAATAGCCCCCCACAGCGGCCGGGATTCTTCTCCCGGTTTTGCTTTTCCCCATGCCCGACCTCGAATCGCGCGAGAATCCCTACAACGTAACCCAAGCGAGCCGCATCTATTTCCTGCCGAACTTGATGACGGCGGGTAATTTGTTCTGTGGATTTGTCGCGGTAATCATGTGCATTCAGGCGCGGTTGGAGACGATTGCGCCCGGCACTTATGCCCATTCCGCTGAAGAGCACTACAAATGGGCTGTCTGGTTAATCCTCGGCGCTGTGATTTTTGACTCCCTCGACGGTCGTCTGGCACGTCTTGGAGGCCATCAGTCGCTCTTTGGCGCTGAATTCGATTCCTTGGCGGACGTTGTCTCCTTCGGCATCGCCCCGGCCCTGATGGTGTTCCTGCTCATTCTCTCGCCGACTCAGGGTTATCCCATTTTTCGCAAGATCGGCTGGTTCATCGGTTTCATCTATCTCCTCTGCGCTGCAGTCCGTCTCGCGAGATTCAACGTCATTACGAACCCGCTGCTTCATGAGTCCAAAGACAGCAGCAAAGATTTTGTCGGTCTGCCAGTCCCAGCTGCTGCTGGAACCGTTGTTTCACTGGTCCTCCTGCTCTTGCATCTTTCAGAGGACAATCAAGTTTCTCATGAACTGGCGCTCACACTGCCGATTCTGCTCCTCGTGATCGCTGTGCTCATGGTCAGCACCATCCGTTATCCAAGCTTTAAACAGGTTGATTGGCAGACAAAAACTCGATTTCGCACTTTCATAGCCATCATCATCATTGTCGGCTGCATCCTTGAGTTCAAAGAATGGGCGTTTGTTTCCCTCTTTCTCGGTTACATTCTCTTTGGCATAATTCGCCACATCCGGCGTGCCCACCTGATCTCCCGGCTCCGCCTCCAGCGAAAACAACTCGTGAACAATCCCCCAGCTTCCCACCAATAATCACCTGTTTCAGCCCTATCTGTGAAGAAGTCCGCTTTCTGCGATCCTTTCCTCAATCCTTATCCACAGGCACACGTTCTTTCTGCTCCCGAGTGAAAACCTCCTTTTTCGTCAAAGTTGTTGGGCGAATTCACCGCACATAGTGATATGGAATAATTCCTAGTTGAATCCAGCCCCAAATATCCTTTGTTAATGACTCAACCTCCCGTCCCCTTCTTCTCATGAAGTTCAAAATCAACCGCGACCATTTCAGTAATGGGTTGCAACAGGTCCTCAACGTTGTCGGATCGAAAGCGACGATGCCGATTCTGAGCAATGTCCTGATTGAAGCTGACAAGGACAATATCTCTTTGACGACAACGAATCTGGATCTTGGTACTCGTTGCAAGATCAAGGCGGAGGTGAAGGAACCTGGTGCAGTGACGTTGCCGGTCAAACGGTTGGCCACGATCATCCGCGAACTGCCGAATATTGATGTTTCTCTCGATGCGGCTCCAAATCACCAGGTGAAACTGACCTCAGGAGGATCACAGTTTCGAATCATGGGCATTGGGAAGGAGGAGTTTCCACCACTGCCGGATTTTGCGGAGGACAAGTCGTTTTCACTGGAGCAGGCGGAACTGGGCAACATGTTGAGGAGTGTTGCGTATGCCCAGTCCGCGGATGAAACGCGTTACATCCTCAATGGTGTTTACCTGAACTTCCGCGACGAAAAGCTTTCGCTTGTCGCAACTGATGGGCGGAGGCTGGCGCTCATCAGCAAACAGCTTGAATTTCCGGCTGCAAACGCAGGAAGCATCATTCTCCCTGCGAAGACTGTAGGCGAGCTGCTTCGGTTGCTGGATAAGGGTGCGAAGCTGAAGATCTCTTTTAACGAACGGCGCGCCTCGTTCCAAATTGCAACAGAGAAAGATACCAGTGGCTTGATTGAGAACATTTACCTCTTTTCAAAAGTCGTTGAAGGCAATTATCCCAACTATCAGCAGGTCATTCCAAAGGAAACGCATCAACGCATCAGACTTGAGCGTGAACTCCTTCTCCAGTGTGTTCATCGGGCGGCGCTCGTCTGCAGCGAGAAGTCCAATTCGATCAAGATCAAGCTAAGCACCAATTTGCTCGAGATCACCGCTTCGAGTCCGGACTTCGGGGAAGCGCACGAAGCGATGGCGATTTCCTACAGCGGGCCTGAACTGCAGGTGGCATTCAACCCCCAATTCATGCTCGACCCCCTGCGCGCGCTCACCAAGGACGAGGTGTTTTTTGAACTGAAGGACGAAGTCAGTCCGGGCGTTTTCAAGACGCTTGAGAACTTCATCTGCGTAATCATGCCGGTGCGGCTGAGCTAATCGCGACCGGTCGGAGCTGCCGGGGCGTGATGCCGGCGGCTGACGATCACCGCGCGTGTTTCCGTGGAATTCGATCCTGTCTATGTTTTGCTGGCAGCGGCGATTGCGTCGCTGGTTTTGTTTTCCCTCAACCAGCGGCTTGGTTCACCGGTCATTGCGATTTTCGTGCGATGGCTTCGCTGGCTGCTGTTCGCATTCGGTGGCGCGTTCTTGTTGACGGAATGGGGCTGGAACACGCGGCCATTTTGGGTTCTCACGGTCGTTCTTTTCCTGGGGTGGTTCGTGATCGAGACCGCTTACAACTGGCTGGCGGTCACTGCGCTCAGCGAAAGCCCCCTGCCCCTGTTTCCGCGGTATGTCGCCAACGCAAGCGGCGAGGAGTGGCCGACGCATCCGCGCCTGTTGAAAGCCCGGGAATGGCTGCGGGCACAGCGCTACACCCAGGTTCAGTCGCTCAAGGCTGAGGTCGGGGGCGGCATCTATCTGCGGGTTTCCGTCTATCAGGACAAGGAGGCGCGCACGCGCATCCAGACAACATTCGTGCCCCAGGCCAACGGCGGGATCTCGGTGTGCTACACCATAAGCTCGCGGACTGCCGACGGGATGCGCTGCATCACCGACAACCTCTATCTGCCGTTCGGCGGCTTTTACCCGGAGAACTGGCTGGTGGAACGGACACCGTGGCAGCGAAGCCTCCCCCGTCTGCTGGCGCGCCACGAGAAACGTCTGGCGGCCATGCGCGATCAGCTGGAACCATGGACGGTCGAACCCGTGGAGGACCTCAATCAGCAGCAATTCGAGCTCGAACGCCTCAACACGGAGCTCGGCTTCCTGTTCCCCCATTTCCAGCGGGAGGAATACGGCAAGATGACCTATGAAGGGCGCTTTCGCGTGTGGCTCGAGGTCTGGATGCTCGATTACTTCGGCCGGCCGGCGCGATACCAGTAGTCGCATGCCGGCATGCGCATGTCCGCCTTCGAGCGGGCCTGGTCGCGCAGCAGGGTTGATGGTAGCGCGAGGCGCGGACCCGCGGAAACGCCGGGGTGCCTGCAAGGCCGACTGGAGTGAAATTCGGCTCGTAAGCCTGCACCGCACGCCTAGAATGCACCGGCATGCGGGTCTTGGCTAGCGAGCTCGGTGAGAAATTTCAGGGTGTGCCGCGCGAGAATTGGCGAAATCTTGGGCTGGCGATAATCATCATTGTGGTGGTGATTTTCCTGATCCGAAAGGCCGCGAAGATGAACCGGATCATCCTTGTCATCATCAGCACGATGATCTTGATCATCCTCACGATGACCTGGGTCTATGAGCGCAATGAGCCGTCGTTCCTCACCCCGGCGATTGACGCGATCCGCCCGTTCTTCCCTTCCGCTCCGCCCCCGCTCTCCGCGCGGCCGCAGGCGGGTGACCTGGGCGAGAACAAGAAACCGCAGGCGGGTGACCTGGGCGAGAACAAGAAACCGCAGGCGGGTGACCAGGGCGACAGCAAGAAACCGCCGTCAGGAAAGCCGACCACCACCGTCCGCCCGAAGGTCTATTGACAGGGCGGGCCGGTGGGTTGCGACTGCGCCGGACTGTTTGACCGGAGCTTTGGCGGGAGCAAGATTGTCGCCCATGCCAAAAGCGTTTTCAGATGTCGGCCTTGTCGGTCTGGCCGTGATGGGCCAGAATCTGGCCCTCAATATTGCCGACCACGGATATCAAATATCGGTCTTTAACCGGACGGCGGAGAAGACCGCAAAATTCCTCGCTGAGAATCCCGATACACCAGGCGGGATTGTCGGCGCGGTGACGCTGCCGGAATTCGTGCAATCGCTTTCCGTGCCGCGCAAGGTCATCCTGCTGGTCCAGGCGGGCGCGGCGACCGATGCGGTGATCGACAGTCTCGTGCCCCTGCTTGAGGCCGGAGACATCATCATTGACGGAGGCAACGCAAAATGGACGGACACGATCCGCCGCGAGAAGGCCCTCCGGGAGAAACGGCTTCGCTTCATTGGCTCGGGCGTGTCGGGGGGTGAAACGGGCGCCCGCTTTGGCCCTGCGCTGATGCCTGGCGGCGATGCCGGTGCCTACAAGGAATTGGAGCCGGTCTGGAATGCAATCGCGGCAAAAGTGGATGCAACGACCGGCCGTCCGCTCACCGGAGCCAAACCGGGTCACCCTGTGGTGGGTGGCGTGCCGTGCGCTGCGTACATCGGGCCCGATGGAGCGGGCCACTATGTGAAGATGATCCACAACGGGATCGAATACGGCGACATGCAGATGATCTGCGAGGCCTACGATCTGATGCGCGGACTGTTGGGCCTGAAAGCCGCGGAAATCGGCGCAGTGTTTGCGAAATGGAACAGGGGTGCGCTCGACTCCTACCTCATTGAGATCACAGCCGACATCCTCCGGCAGAAGGACCCGGTGACGAAAAAGAACGCCTTCGTGGATGTCGTTCTTGATGCCGCCGGCCAGAAAGGCACCGGCAGGTGGACCAGTGTGAACGCACTCGACATGAGCGTGCCCGCGCCGACGGTCGCTGAGGCGGTGTTCGCCCGGTGCCTTTCCGCGATCAAGGAAGAGCGGGTTGCCGCATCGAGGATTCTCAAAGGCCCGGGAAGAAAGGGATGCGCCGGTGGGAGGAACGCTCTCGTCCAGGCCATCCACGATGCGCTCTATTGCTCAAAGATCTGTTCGTACGCCCAGGGATTCCAGCTCATGCGCGAAGCCCAGAGAGAGTACCGCTGGACGCTCGACTTCGGATCGATCGCGCAGATCTGGCGGGGGGGCTGCATCATCCGCGCGGTGTTCCTCCAAAAAATCACCGAGGCCTATGCGCGCGACCCGCAACTGGCGAATCTTCTCCTTGATCCGTACTTCAACCGGACGGTCAGGAATGCCCAGGCGAACTGGCGCAAAGTGGTGGCGCTCGCTGCGCAGCATGGCATCCCGGTGCCGACGTTCAGCTCGGCCTTGAGTTACTACGACGGCTACCGCTGCGCGCGTCTTCCGGCCAACCTCCTGCAGGCGCAGCGCGACTATTTTGGAGCCCATACCTACGAGCGCGTCGACCAGCCCCGGGGGAAGTTCTTCCATCTCGACTGGCCCGATCCCGCCCGGCCGCAGGTCGAAGTGTGACCTGTGATGCCGCGATTCGAAGGATTCGGTTCGATCTCTTTGGCTCGTCGACCTAACAGTATTCATGTTACTGCATTATTTTTGTGTTGACAACGCACAAGTAATAATACTGAAGATGGACAGTACTTCAAAAACCCGCCGGCCTACGGGTGTAGATCCGGCGGGTTCCGAAGACTGCATGAGGCGAGTCTCCTTGTAGCAAAGTGACATTCAATCCGGGCGGTTTGAGGAGCAAATCAAAACAGAGAGTTCCGAAGTGCGGCTCTCAAAACTCAAAACGCATATGGCATTCAGTTCAGAAACAATCCAAGCGGTCTGGAACAAAGGCCGCACGGTGACCGGACAGGATCCCGCTCGTTGGCGCCACGACGAGTGCGGTGCTTGGATCGGTAGCCTCGAATACGGAAATCGCCAGTCCACCTACGGATGGGAGATCGATCACATCTCGCCCGGTGGAACCGACGCCCTCAGTAATCTCCGCCCGCTCCAATGGGAGAACAATGTCTCCAAGAGTGACGGGCGGTTGGTGTGTGCCGTGACAGCCAGAGGAAATACAAACGGTCCTCGTTCCTAAAGGCATGGCCAAGCTCGATTCCATCGCTGAGATTCGGACCGGGGTAACCCTCAGGGGCCGAGACGCTACGCGCCCGGTTCCGGAGGGCCCAATCCGCCTCGTCAGAATCGGCGACATTTCGCGAGAAGGCCGGATCGCTCCTGAAAGCATCATTCGAATCCATCCCGCTGAATCGATCGGCCCCGACCAATTCTTGAGGCCAAGCGATGTTCTGGTCGCGGCGCGAGGAACCCGCAATACGGCTGCCGTCTACAACCTTGATCTGCCCGGTGCCGTTGCCGGCGCGCAGTTCTTTGTGCTGCGGCCAAGGGGCCGGGTCCTTCCGGAATTTCTCGCTTGGTATCTGCGCTCAGACCCCGTTCGTCAGCATTTCGACAACCGACGCAAGGGTACTTACGTCCAGCTCATCCGCCGCGCCGACATTGCCGAGATCGAGGTACCCTTGCCGCCGAAAGTACAGCAACGGCGCATCGTCGCTCTCGCGGACCTGATTGAGCAGGAACATGGGCTTTCGACGAGGCTTGCTGAGCTTCGCTCCCGCTATCGGTCGCAACTGCTCCTCCAAGCAGCTCGGGTTCCCGATCACCCATCCGCCCGCTAACCCATTTCCCCCTTTCCCATGAAATTCGAACAGCGTGAGCTCAATGACGTCGCCTGGCGCGCGTGCGACACCTTCCGCGGCGTCATCGATCCGTCCGACTACAAGAACTACATCCTGGTGATGCTGTTCCTGAAATACATTTCCGATGTGCTAAAGGACCGCCGCACGCATTACCTCGCCGAGTTCGGTGGAGACAAGACGCGCGTGGAGCGCCGTCTCTCCCGCGAGCGCTTCCTTCTGCCCGAGGGCGCCGACTTCGACAGCCTCTGCGCCCAGCGCAACCAGCCCGACATTGGCCAGCGCATCGATATCGCCCTCGACCAGATCGAGGAGGCCAACAAGGCCAAGCTCGAAGGCGTGTTTCGCGAGGTCTCCTTCAACTCGGAGAACAAGCTGGGCCAGACCAAGGACCGCAATGCCCGCCTCAAGCACCTCCTCGAGGATTTCAACGACCCGCGCCTTGATCTCCGTCCTTCCGTTGTCGGCAGCGAGGACGTGATCGGCAACGTCTACGAGTATCTGCTGGAGAAGTTCGCCTCGGATGCCGGCAAGAAAGCCGGTGAATTCTACACCCCGGGCCAGGTCTCCACGCTCCTCGCCAAACTACTCTCCCCCAAGAAAGGCAACACGATCTGCGACCCGGCCTGCGGCTCGGGCTCCCTCCTCATCAAGGTCGGCCGTGAAGCCGATGAGCGCGATTTCGCCCTTTTTGGCCAGGAGTCTAACGGCACTACGCACGCCCTCTGCCGGATGAACATGTTCCTGCACGGCATGGACAACTTCCGCATCGAGTGGGGCGACACGCTGCGCAACCCGCGCCTCGTCGAGGGCGACCAGTTGATGAAGTTCGACATCGTCGTCGCGAATCCGCCGTTCTCGCTCGAAAAATGGGGCATCGAAGAGGCCGGGGCTGACACATTCCACCGTTACCACCGCGGCCTTCCGCCCAAGAGCAAGGGTGACTACGCGTTCATCACGCACATGATCGAGACCGCGCGCGAGGGGACCGGGCGCGTTGGCGTGGTCGTGCCGCACGGCGTGCTCTTCCGCGGCGCCGCCGAGGGCCGCATCCGCCAGAATCTCATCCAGGAGAACCTCCTCGAAGCTGTCATCGGACTGCCAGCAAATCTCTTCTTCGGCACCGGCATTCCTGCCGCAATCCTGCTCTTCAACAAGGGCAAGACCCACGGCGACGTGCTTTTCATCGATGCCAGCCGCGAGTATCAGGAGGACAAAAACCAGAACCGGCTGACCGAGCAGCAGATCGCAAAAATCGTCGCCACCTATCGCGCCTTCCAGACCGTCGAGAAATACGCCTACCGCGCGACTCCGCAGGAGATCGCCGACAACAACTACAACCTCAATATCCCTCGGTACGTGGACACGTTTGAGGAGGAGGCCGAGATCGATCTCGACAAGGTGAAGCAGGAGATCGCCGGCCTCGAAACCGAACTCGCCGCCGTGCGGAAAAAGATGGACGGCTACTTGAAGGAGCTGGGTTTATGAGTGAAGATGCCGAGAGCTCACGCGAAGCCGCGAAGGCGCGAAGCGGGGACGTCGAGGAATTGTCCGCCATTGTTGTCGATTGTGGCTATCGCCTTCACGTCGAGGCGGGGCCTGGGCTGCTTGAATCCGTTTATGAAGTTGTCTTGGCGAAGATGATCGCGGATCGAGGCCTTGAGGTTCGGCGGCAGGTGCCGGTCCAAATCGGGCTCTATGGGCTGCGGTTTGATGAAGGGTTTCGTGCAGACCTCATCGTTGAGAGCAGACTCTTGGTTGAACTGAAGTCGGTCGAAAGACTGGCCCCCGTTCATGCCAAGCAAACGCTCACCTATCTTCGGCTCCTGAATCTGCCGCTTGGGCTTCTCATCAATTTTGGCGCGGCCACATTCAAGGAAGGTATCCAGCGGATTGTAAACCGACACACGGACTTCGCGTCTTCGCGCCTTCGCGTGAACCAAGGCAAGGGGGAAATCACCTTATGAACGACCCCGGCGAGATCATCCTCTTTCAGACCGAGGACGGGCAGACTCGGATCGATGTCCGTCTCGTCAACGAGACCGTCTGGCTGTCTGCCGGCCAGATGGCTGAGCTATTTCAGCGGGACAAATCCGTCGTTCTCAAGCACGTGAAGAACGTGTTTGCCGAGGGTGAACTGAAGCCCGGGGCAACTGTGGCAAATTTTGCCATAGTTCAACGCGAGGGCGATCGGGAGGTCACTCGCGAGATCGAATTCTACTCCCTCGATGTCATCATCTCGGTCGGCTACCGGGTAAAGTCGCATCGCGGCACCCGGTTCCGAATCTGGGCCACCCAGCAGCTTCGCGATTACCTCGTCAAGGGCTTCGTCCTCAACGACGAGAAGTTCAAGCAGGGCGGCGCCAGCACCTACTTCGAGCAGCTCCTCGCTCGTATCCGCGACATCCGGTCGTCGGAGAAGGAGTTCTGGCGCAAGGTGCTTGAGATCTACGCCACCAGCATCGACTACGATCCCTCCGCCGAAACGTCGCAGCGGTTCTTCGCCACGGTGCAGAACAAGATGCACTGGGCCACTCACGGCCATACCGCCGCTGAAGTGATCCGCGACCGCTCCGATGCCTCGCAGCCGAACATGGGCTTGACCAACTGGCCCAAGGGACAGGTCCACCCGCGCAAGGCCGACGTCGCCGTCGCCAAGAACTACCTCAGCTCCCGGGAGATCGAGCAGCTCAATCTCATCGTCAGCCTTTACCTCGATTTCGCCGCGCTGCAGGCCACCAACCGGCGGGCGATGACCATGCGCGACTGGATCGCCAAGCTCGACCAGTTCCTTCAGCTCAGCGAGCGCGACATCCTCACCCACGCCGGCACGATCACGGCCGAGGCCGCCCGGCTCAAGGCCGAGCAGGAATACGAGAAATACCAGCGCCTTCTCGACACCCAGCCCTCGCCGGTGGAGCAGCACTTCGACGAGGCCGTGAAGAAAGCAAAGCAACTGGAACAGGCGGAAAAGTCGCTCAAGAAGCCGGAGGAAGGGAAATGAAGTGGAAGATCGAACGGCTCGGTGAGCTCGCTAGAATCGAGCGCGGCCGATTCTCACATCGCCCTCGCAACGATCCATGCTTTTACGGCGGCGATATCCCGTTCATCCAAACGGGGGACGTCAGCGGAGCCAAGTTGGGGATTATCCATTACTACACGCAAACCCTGAACGAAAAGGGATTGAGCGTGAGCAAAGTTTTCCCACGAGGAACACTTCTCGTGTCCATTGCTGCAAACATCGGCGACTCTGCTATCCTCGGTTTCGATTCTGCTTGCCCGGATAGTGTCATCGCGGTCACGCCGCACGATCAGTTGGACACTGTTTTCCTACGTTACTACATGGCGGGCCAGCAGCGGTGGCTTACCTATCTGGCCCCAGCGGGAGCGCAAAAGAATATCAACGTTGAGTTCCTGGATGATCTTGAAATCGAACACCCTCCGCTCCCCGAGCAGCGGAAGATCGCCGACATCCTAGGCGCGTGGGACGAGGCGCTAGAGAAGCTCGACGCCCTCATCGCTGCCAAAGACCGCCGCAAGCAGGCCCTCATGCAGCAGCTCCTCACGGGCAATCTTCGGATGCCGGGGTTCAGCATTCCCTGGCATCGCGTCCGGTTTGGTGACCTTATGCGCACTGAGGACCGCTATGCCGACTTTGACGACGGTACCCTTTACAACCTCGTCAGCGTGCGCCGTCGTGCAGAGGGCGTGTTCTTCCGGGAGGCGCTCCATGGTCGGGAAATCAAAACCAAAACTCTGAAACGGGTTCACACCGGCGACTTCCTCATCTCACGCATGCAGGTGGTGCACGGCGCGCTCGGTCGGGTGAGCGAAGATTACGACGGGTTCTTCGCCTCCGACTCTTACGAAGTCCTCGTTCCCAGAGAAAAGGGGCGGATTGACGTGCGATTCCTTGAACACCTGTCGCGGCGTCGGGAGTTCTGGCAACTTGCCCTCGTTTGCAGCCACGGCGTACACATCGAGAAGATGACCTTCGTCCTTGATGACTTCATGGACGAGAAGATCCAGATTCCCGCCACCACTGCCGAGCAGCGCGCCATCGCCGACATCCTCGACGCCGCCGACACCGAACTCCGCTTGCTGCGCAACCAGCGCGCCGCAATCGACCAACAGAAACGCGGCCTGATGCAGCGGCTGCTGACCGGGAAAGTGAGGGTGAGATTATGAACGAGAACGAAACAAAGCCGCCGCCAGTGGTCTTCATTTCTTATTCCCACGACACAAAAGATCATAAGGCGTGGGTCGCCGATTTAGGGGCACGGCTGCGGGCAAATGGTATCGAAGTCGTCCTCGACCAGTGGGACACCGAGCTCGGTGACGATCTGCCGAAATTCATGGAACGGGGTGTCAAGCATGCCGACCGCGTGCTCATGGTTTGCACTGAACCCTATGTCAGAAAGGTCGACGATGGAAAGGGCGGCGCAGGCTACGAAGCGATGATAGTCACCTCCGAGCTGGTTCGCGATCAGGGCGTGAACAAGTTTATCCCAGTCATTCGTCAGACGGGCAAAGACAGGGTTATGCCAAACTGTCTTGGCGCCCGCAAATATGTCGATCTGAGCGCGGACAAAGACTTCGACGAAGGTCTTCGCGAACTCTTGGAGACGATCCACAAGGTCGTGGCGATGCATAAGCCGCCGCTGGGCCCCAATCCGTTCGCCCAAAAGGAACCGACTGTTAAGAAGCAACGAGAGCAGGCGGCGTTGGCTCGTCAGTTCGCGGCGGAATTGAACGAACCCTTGACCGCCTATCAAACGGCGCGGACATTGATCGCGTCGCGTGATCTGGCTGGTTGGCGCAGGTTGGTCCAGTCCATCGCGAATGGATGCGCCGAGAGATTGGTTGCATGGAAAGCCAAGCGGCAAACCGAGCGCCCGACACTTAGTGAAAGGGAGCCGCAACCATTGTGGATCTACCTAGCGGAAGGCGTTGGCTGTTACGATCCCTTGCTGGCCTGCCTTTGCGCTGCGGCTGAATCAGGTGATCCAGATTTCTCGGGCCAACTGGGGTGGATCGATATGGTTCTAGAACCGAAAGGATGGGAACGGAGTGGCTCGACCTTCTGGACCGATTTTCCCCGAACCGTACTCTTTGCCCTGCACACACGATTGGGTTCGATGCTTTTGCAGTCAGGTGCAGGTGAACAGACACTTCGCCTTGCGACGACGCCCATACGAGATTCCTACAACAGCAGGGAATCCGTGCCAATCTACCTGGCGCATGATGTCATGGGCTACCAGGTTGTGTTCGATACACAGTCTAGGCTTGGCTGGGGATTCTTGAATCACCTCATAGAACAGACGAAGTGGCTTCATTCACTCTTTGGTACTGGAGAAGCGCAGCGGATCGCGCTCGTCGCCTATTTCATGCTGGCTAGCTTTCTTGAGTACTGCAGGGAAGCTACTCGAAAGGACCGGCCATTCGAACCGGAGAAGTGGCATCTGGACACCCCTCAAAACTTTTGTCGCGCACCGGAGGATGATCTCCGAAAAGCGTATTCGCTGATTCTCGAGCAGCGTACGTTGCTGAAACAGATCCTTGAAAAGAACGGATTGAGTAGGGCTGAACTCCGGGATACGTGGCCGAAATGGATGGCGGCAGTAGTCATCTGGTCGGTCAAAGTCTACCAGCATATGCCTCGGGGAGAATTGCCGCAGACCAGACTCCCACAAGATCTTTTCCACGATCCGTACAAGCTTTGATCTTCGCCGTGCAATGCCCCTGCCCTCCTTCCAGAAAGCCCACCTCAGCCAGATCTCGGCGTGCTGTACCGCCGGTGCAGCGGCCTATCGCGACTTAGATCTGAATCAATGGGGAAAGATCATTCTTGAGTTCTGCGCGGTTGTGGGCATCCCTCATTTTAACACACCCGCCACGCCTCTCAACGATGCGCAACTTGGCGGGTATTTTTTGCCCGGATTTTGTCCGGCGGGAGGAGCCATGAAACGCACAACGCCCCGTTTGGACCTACATCAATCTCTGACGACAAGCGTCAGCATTCGGTCAAACAGGGCGATGCGTATACGTATAATCGTTTCGGCGGACGAAAATGCAAGCCGGATGTCACCATGAATACCCCCTCATTTCAGGAAGCCCACATCAGCCAGATCCCGGCGATCCAATTGCTCCAGCAACTGGGCTTCAGCTACTTGAGCCCCGAGGAGGCGGCGGTCGAGCGGCGGGGCAAGATGGGACGGGTTCTGCTGGAGGGTGTGCTCGCGGCCCAGCTCAAACGCCTCAACCGGATCCGCAGCAAGGGCCGCGAGCTGGCCTTCGACGACGATGCGATTGCCCGGGCGATCGAAGCCCTCCGCGACCTGCCGGTGAACGACGGCCTGGGTCGCACGAGCGAGAAGGTCTACGACCTCCTTACCCTCGGCAAGAGCATCGACCAGACGATCGACGGCGAGACCAAGGGGCACACGCTGCGTTTCATCGATTGGGACCATCCGCGCAACAATAGCTTCCATGTCACCGCCGAGTTTGAGGTCGCCCGCACTGCCAGCTACGAAACCCGGCGGCCCGACATCGTCTGTTTCGTGAACGGCATTCCGTTCGTTGTCATCGAGTGCAAGCGTCCGGACGACAAGGATGCCATCCCCGCGGCCATCAAGCAGACGATCCGCAACTGGGAGGACGCCGAGATCCCGCAGCTTTTTATCTATGCCCAGCTTGTTGTCGGCGTGAATAAGAACGATGGCATCTACGGGACCACTGGCACGCCGCAGAAGTTCTGGGCGCGGTGGAAGGAGCTGCCCGAAGTCGAGGCTGAGTTGAAGACGGTCCTCGACCAGCAACCGCGGCGCGAGGAACACGACAAGTTGTTCAGGGGGCAGTTCGCCTATGCCCGCACCTATTTCGAAGAACAGGCGGCGGCCGGTCCCCGCGAAATCACCGGACAGGACAAGCTGCTCTTTGCGCTGTGCCGCCCGGAGCGGCTGATCGAAACAGCGCGGCAGTTCATTGTCTTCGACGAGGGTGGTACTTTGAAAAAGGTGGCGCGCTACCAACAATATTTCGCCGTGCGCCGGACCATCGAGCGGATCCGCCAGAATGACGGCGAGGGGCGGCGCAAGGGTGGCGTCATCTGGCATACGCAGGGCTCCGGGAAATCGCTCACCATGGTCATGCTCGGCAAGGCGCTCGCCCTCGAACCGGGCATCGGCAACCCGCGCATCGTACTAGTGACTGACCGCATCGATCTCGACGAGCAGATCTGGAAAACGTTCCACCAGTGCGGCAAGGATCCCATCCAGGCGAAGACCGGCAAACATCTGACGGAACTGCTGGCCGACGACCGCGTGGCCGTGATCACCACAGTGCTCGACAAGTTCAGCGTCGCGGCCGATCTCGCTGCCAAGACCGGTGCCATTCTCCGGAATCCAAACCGCAACATCTTCGTCCTGGTGGATGAAAGCCACCGCAGCCAGTACGGCGACGCCAACATCCGGATGAGGAAAACGCTGCCCAACGCCTGTTTCATCGGCTTCACCGGCACGCCGCTGATGAAAAAGGAGAAGAACACGGCGCAGAAGTTTGGCGGCTTCATTGAGCCGGCCTACACGATCCGCGATGCCGTGGCGGACGAGGCCGTGGTACCGCTGCTCTACGAGGGCCGGCATGTGTTGCAGGACGTGAACAAGAAGGCGGTGGACCAGATGTTCGAGGCGATGTCGGAGGATCTGACTTCAGAGCAAAAAGCCGACCTAAAGCGGAAGCTCGCATCCCGGGACGAACTGAACCGCCTCGAAAGCAGGCTGTACCTCGTAGCGTGGAATGTGTCGCAGCACTTCAGCCAGACTTGGCAGGGAACAGGTTTCAAAGGCCAGCTCACAGCTCCGGGCAAGCGCGAAGCCCTGTTCATCAAGAAGTATCTCGACCAGTTCGGGAAGGTGACGTCGGAGGTGCTGATCTCCGGCCCGGACGACCGAGAGGGTGAAGGCGAGGAACCGGCCGACGAGAACGTCCAGAAGTTCTGGAAGGTGATGATGAAGAAGTACGGAAGCGAAAAGCGGTACAACCGTGCCCTCATCGAAGCCTTCAAGCACGGCGACGAACCGGAGATTATCATTGTCGTGGACAAGCTGCTGGTCGGCTTCGACGCCCCGCGCAACGTCGTGCTCTACATTGCCCGCAGCCTGAAGGAGCACGCGCTGCTGCAGGCCATCGCCCGGGTGAACCGACTGCACACCGGCAAGGATTTCGGTTACATCATCGACTACCAGGGAGTCGTCGCCCAGTTGCACGAGGCGTTGGAGCTGTACAGCTCGCTCGAAGGCAAATTCGACGCGGACGATCTGGAAGGCACGCTAACCGACCTGGGAGAGGAGTTGAAGAACCTGCCGCCCTATCACGATTCCGTTTGGGATCTGTTCCGCGACGTCGCCAACAAGCGGGACGAGGAGGCTTTTGAAGTAGCACTGGCCGACCCGGCCAAGCGCGAGGATTTCTATCTGAGGCTTTCCCGTTTCAGCCGTCTGCTGAAGATGGCGCTCTCCAGCCTGCCATGGCACCAGGCCACCGAGGCTGGCAGGATCGAGCGCTACAAGCGGGATGCGGTGTTCTTTCAGCAAGTCCGCGCCGCCGTGAAGCTCCGCTACGCCGAGGAGGTCGATTATCGCGACTACGAGAAGCAGATTCAGAAAATGCTTAGCACGTACGTGCAGGCAGACGAAGTTGTCCAGGTTATCGACCCGGTGAACATCTTCGAGCGGGAGGCTTTTGAGCGGGAAGTGGAGTCGGCCCGGACGCCCCGCGCGAAGGCGGACACCATCGCCAACCGCACCAAGAAAACGATCACGGAGAAGATGGGCGAAGATCCGTTCTTCTACCGCAAGTTCTCGGCGCTCCTCGAACAGGCCATCGAAGAATACCGCAACGCCCGAATTGGCGAGGTGCAGTATCTTGCCCGCGTGACTGAACTCATGCAGCGGGTCCGGGATGGACGCCAGGACCACACTCCGTTGGTCTTGCGCGAACGCGACTTATCTCGTGCCTTCTTCGGTGCGCTGCAAGAGCAACTCGGCGACCTGGCACCTACTGGGGCGGATGGATCGATGGTCGAGGAGGCCCCAGCGGCGTACGGGGCGGCAAAGGCAGCCCCGGAATTGGAACAGCTTTTGGCTGACGCGGCCTGTCAGATCGAGGATACCATCCGCAAGCATGTCGTGGTGCGCTGGCGCGAGAACGTCGATGCTCAGAATCGAATGCGTAACGACATCGACGATCTTCTCTTTCGGCTGCAGGCTGAAAAAGGCCTGAAGCTCACGCTGGCGCAAATGGACGCGATCATCGAAGCGAGCCTGCGCATCGCGCGGAACCGTACCCAGGATGTCTGACGCGGACACGATCGAAACGCCGGCTGGCCGGTGCGAGTTGCGACGTTCCAGCCGCCGAACGCTGGCGATCAGCGTGTTGCCCGACGGCCGGATTGAGCTGGCAGCGCCTCGCGACGCCGACCCTGAGGTCATCTCGGCCAAAGTGGGCAAGCGGCTGCGTTGGATCGTCAGCCAGCAGCGCAGATTTGCCGAGATGAACAAGACGCGCTCCGCCCTGCGCTTTGTGAGTGGGGCGACGCACCGCTATCTTGGCCGCCAGTACCGCCTGAGAGTACGTAAAGGCAGTCCCGGAGGTGTGAAACTTGCCGGGGCCTATTTCCTTGTGGCAGCACGGACGGGAGGTCCGGTGGAAGTCGAGGAGTTGTTGGCAACATGGCGCAGAGCCAGGGCGACCGAGCAATTCTCGAAACGGCTCACCTCATGGAAGATGTGGTGCCGGGAGCGCGGACTGCCCGAACCGAGATTGCAGCTGCTGCGTATGCCAAAGCGTTGGGGCAGCTCCCGCCGCAATGGCCGGGTTTCTCTCAATCCGGATTTGGTGAAGGCGCCGTCGATCTGCATCGACTACGTGATCGCCCACGAAGTCTGTCATATGAAGCACCCGCGGCATGACGCGGCGTTTTATCGTCTGCTTGACGAACTCTTCCCTGATTGGCGTCGGATCAAGATGCGGTTGGAGTCATTGCCGGAGTCTTGAGAAGACCTGGCAGAATACCTGCGATCCAGGAGCCTTTCTGCGCGAGGGAATGCTATGTCCCCACGGAACGACGATTCTGATCACCGCCCGCCGTCATCCGCCATTGCTTGAGCCGTCAATCCACCCGGCTACGATTCCGCGCGGAGCGAGGCGCGAAGCCGGGCAACCCGGCATTTCTCCGCCATCCAGATCCCTTCGATGCGGGCGTAGTCGTGGTCCTTTGAACCGGTGACGATGCAGTAGTCGAAATCCTCCCACTGTTCGATCTCGTGCAGCGCGGTTTTCATGCGCTGCTCGATCTGTTCGGGCGAGTCCTGACCCCGCGCGACCAGGCGGTCCCGGATTGTCTGCAGATCCGGCGGCATGATGAACACGGTGACAAGCCGCCCCCGAAGGCCGGGATGCGACGCGAAAACCTCGCGATAGGCCTGCGCCCCCTGCACGTCGACGGCGACCACCATATCGGCATTCTCCGCGAGCCGGTTGAACACCGAGCTCTTCCTCGTGCCATAGCGCCAGCTGTTCACTCGCGCCCACTCGAGAAACTCATCGTTCGCCAGCGCCTCGTCGAATTCCGCGTCGCCCAGGAAGAAATAATCCACGCCGTTCTGTTCCCGCTCACGGGGCGGACGGGTCGTGCAGGTGACGATGCGCTCAATCCCGGGGTGGCTGGCGACCAGGCGTTCGCTCACGGTGGTCTTGCCCGTGCCCGTGGGCCCGCAGATGAGGAGCAGCAGGCCGCGGAATTCTCTCAGCGAGGGGACCATGGCGATACGGGAGGATCAGCAGGTGAACGCGACCACGATGAGCAGGATCCCGTAGGCGAGCATTCCCCCGCCCACTGTGCGGGCCCGCCCGGGGCGGGCGAACAACCACTGGAAGAAATCGCGCAACCGATAGGGCACCGCGGCCAGGTACAATGCGGCGATGATTGCAATGAAGACGAAGGTCACCATGAAGAGACGCTGCGGGGCGCCGTATTCCATGAAGGCGGCGCGGAGCAGGGGCCAGGCTGCCAGCAGGACGAGAATGCTGAGTCCGCGCACGGCCAGGAAGTCGGGGACGTATTTCATCGAGAGCACGCCCAGCACGGCGAATCCGAGCACCCAGGGTGCGTTGGAACTGCCGATGATCCGGTCCGCCTCGGCCATGTTCCCAACGATCACGAGGAACCAGAGCACTCCGCCGCCGAACAGCACGAGCGAGGCGGCTGACGATCGCGGCATCGCCTTGAGCGTGGCCACGACCAGCGGAAGATTGAGAAACAGGAGGGTTCCCAGAACGGCCAGAAACAGTCCCGGGAGCAGCGTCGCAAGGAAAAGTGACATAAAGGCCTGATCTTTCCTCGTTCGCTTCCTCCATCTCGTCAATCCCCGGTTTCACGGGCCTTGTTCCCCAGGCGAGCCAAACCGGGCCGTCCGGGCGCAGCGGCGGTGCGGTGGGAACGGCGCGCCGGGCCGTCCGCAGGGATCTCCCGCTCAGACCACGGTGCCGTAGAGCGCGGTGGTCGTGGCGCGATCGATCCGGATCTGCGCCAGTTCGCCGATCAGACCCGGGGTGCAGTCGAAATGCACCGTGCGGTTCCCGCGGGTGCGTCCCGTGAAGCGCAGCCCCTTCTTGTCCGGACCCTCGACGAGGACCTCCTGAAGGGTACCCACGAGCGCCTGGTTCCGGCGCCGGGAGTTGTTCTCCAGCAGGCGGAGCAGAATCTGATTGCGCTCCTCCTTGGTCTCCTCGGGCACCTGGCCGGTCATGGCGGCCGCAGGGGTGGCGGAGCGGATCGAGTATTTGAAAATATACGCCATATCGTAATTCACCGCCTCGAAGAGCTCGCGCGTCTGCGCAAAGTCCTCCTCGGTCTCGCCGGGGAAACCGACAATGACATCGGTCGAGAAATGCATGTCCGGGCGGACCTGCCGCAGGGCGGCGACGATCTCCTGGTAGCGCTCCCGCGTGTAGGGCCGGTGCATGGCGCGGAGCAGGCGGTTGCTGCCCGACTGCAGCGGCAGATGCACGCAGTCGCCCAGTTTCGGCAGCCGGCCGTACGCCTCGACCAGATCGCGATTGAATCCCATCGGGTGCGGCGACGTGAAACGGATGCGCGCGAGACCCTCGATGGCATGCACCCGATCGAGCAGCTGCACAAAGGGCGGGAGGCCGCCGGCGCGCGCCTTGTCGTGACGGCCGTAGCTGGTGACGATCTGTCCGAGGAGCGTGATCTCGCGCACGCCCTGTCCGACGAGCCCGCGGCATTCGGCCACGATGTCATCCATCGGCCGGGAGCGCTCGTCGCCCCGCGTCCGGGGCACGATGCAGAAGGCGCACGCCATGTCGCAGCCCTGCTGGATGGAAACGAACGCGGTGACCTGGCGTCCGGCGAGCACGTGGTCGCAGAGGGTGTTCTGCGAACCGGCTTCCTCGCCAACATCGATGAGGGTTTCGCCGACGGGGATGCCGGCCTCGCGGGCCGCCCGCAGGTTGTCGAGATGATCGGGAACGTGGTGAAACTTCTGTGTGCCGATGATCAAATCGACATCGGGCAGCTGGTCGAGCAGGGCGGCGCCGCGGTTCTGGGCCATGCAGCCCAGGATTCCCAGGACGAATCGCGGGTCCCGCCGTTTCCGGGCGGCCAGGTGACCGGCCTTGCCGATGGCCTTCTGCTCGGCGAGATCCCGCACGCTGCAGGTGTTGAGCAGCATGATGTCGCAGTGGTCCTCCTGGTTGACGATGCGGTAACCCCGCGCGCGCAGCATGGCCGCGACCGCCTCGCTGTCGCGTTCGTTCATCTGGCAGCCGTAGGTTTTGATGTAGACCCTGTTCATGCTTCGTGGTGCGAACGCCGCCGCGACCCACCCCGCCGGCCCGGCCCGGGCCGGGGCAGGCCGGAGATCAACCGGGCTAAGTACCCGCTTGCACCCGCAGGTCAAACGGGAAACGGATTCATACACCCCCGGGCGGAGGGTCCGCATTGTCCGATGGACATTAGGGGGCAACCCATTTTACCATGATCCCGTCCGTTTATCGTGAGAGGAGGGACATCCCCCCGCTATGCCTGAACAATTCCGCTCCGCCGCTCCCTTCGGGTCGAACGTCCAGCCGACGTTCTATCCTCCGTTGTGCGCGGCGCTGCTGGAGATCGCGACGCCTGATCTTTACCTGGAGAATCCTTTCCGGAGGACGGGCCTGCCGGTTCTGGCCGGCGCCCGCGAGGTGGCCAGGAGGATCGACGAGCTGAGGCTGTCGGCGGAGTTGGGAACCGCCGCGGGCCGCTGGTCTTTTGCGCCGGAGAAAACGCTGACTGTCGATGAGATCCGGGAGGTGGCGCAGGTTTTCAAGGAACCGGCGGTGCGGCTTGCATACGAGTTGTTCTGGTTCTGGCCGGAGAGCTATCCCGAGGATTCACCGGCCGACCCGGCAACCGGCTTTCTCGCAAAAGGCGAGACAGCGCAGGCGGTCGAGCGTTGGGAAGATCCTGCGCTTGAGAACCAGCCGGCGGCCCTGCACAACCTGGCGGTTTACTATCACCAGCAGGCGCTGGAATTGGAGCGTCTCGAATCCCCGGCCGAACTGGATCTGGCCCAGCTTTGGTTGAAGGCCATCCGTTCATGGGACCGGATTCGGAATGACGATGCAATCTGGATGCGATTACGCGCGCGAGTGACAGGGATGGCTGATGCCCGAGTGCCCATTGAGATTGTCGGACAGATGCAGGCGACGGTGCCGGACGCGCTGGGGAAAATCTGCGCGACGCTTGCGTTGATTCATGGGGAGCAGGGACGCGGCACCCGGGGCGCCCTGCATGCCGCCCTGGTCATGCACATCCATGGGAGCAACACGGACGCGCGGCGGGCGTTGGAGAACCGCGCGGCGCCCATCGCCCGGAGAATCGACGCCCGGGTTGCCGAGGCCGGGAACCGGGTGGCGCCGGAGGGATCCAACGGCCTGGCGGAGGCCCGGGATCTGATCCGCACCAATGACGAGGATCTGTACCTGATCGAAATCCTTTGCGGACGGACGGCGGAGTATTACCGGGAGATCTCGCAGAGCGTGGCGGACATCGTGCTCAATCGTCTGGTGGCGTACCAACGGCAGACCGGAGACGACTGCGGCTGCCTGCCGGTGCTCGTTTACCTGACGGGCATGGAGGTGACGCCGGAGTTGAATCTCCGCCTGGCCGACACCTATAGGATCGTCTACAACAACGCGCTGTTGGGGCAACACCGCGCCGTTCCGGAAAAGAGGCTGGGCTCGACGCCGGCTGTTGCCGGGCCATCCGACTACGAAAGGGAATTTCAGTTGATTGCGGACCACATCATCCCGGGCCTGCCGCTGCTCAAGCTGGCACGGGTCTCGCGCCAGCAGTGTTGTGCGCGCGTTGCGGGCATGCTCAAGAAACTGGCGTTCGCCGCCTACCGCGAGAATGGCGATTTCACGTTTGCAATGAAAGCCTTCGAGGCTGCATTGGAGCTGCCTTGCAGTGAGACCGCGCGTGCGAGGCTGGAGAATGACCAGGCGCAATTGCAGAACGAATTCGACACCCAGAAGGGAAAGGAGTTGCATCTGCAGACCGCCACCTGCGTCCTCCAGATCAACCGGATGGGAGTCAGTCTTGACGGACGATGGATGGACGCCGCCGATCTGGCGGGCCTGCGGCACGGGGTTGAGAACAAGGGACTGGGCGACAGGGCGGAGGAGAACTACGTCATCGCCTGGCGAACGACCCGCGGGGAGGAGTTCGAGCTGAACGGCGCGAATCTGCTCGCGCCCTCCGAGCATACGGCGCAGGACTATGCGCGCATTCTCGACGCATTCTATCATTTCTTCGTCCCGGGTCTGATAGACCGGCTGGCAGCGGCGGTCCGGCGCGGCGAAGAAGTCCTCATCGGGGAGACCCCGGTGAAACGCCAGGGATTGGTGCTCGCTTCTCCGGCGCGGTTCGGCGCCCGGGACGAGATCGTGCCCTACGGTGCGCTCGAGGCGAAGATCGAGGACGGGCAGCTGGCCTTCTCCAGCAAGCTCAATCCCTGGCTTTCCGACTCCTATGTTGTCGCCGACACCTGGAATGCGGTGGTTTTCAACCAGCTCCTCGATGCGGTGCAACGCGAGTAGGACATGAGCCACGCCATTCTAGCCCAGATCTTTGCCCGCGATCCGCGGAAACAGGTCCGATTCCCTGAATTGCCTGTGGACGATGCCTTGACCGCGCTGCGCCGGCTGGAGGCGGCGTTGCAGGAGCAGCAGACGGCCCCGCCGCCGGCGCCGCCGTCGGGACCGGGGACGGATGACAGCGGAGAATTGTCCACCGCGCTTGGGGGGCTGGCAACCCAGGTGTGGCGGGCGATCGGAAAGACAATCGATCCGGCGACCGGTGAACCGCGGGACGAGATGCGGCGGGTGCACCGGCACATCGAAGGCGCGCTCGACGTGCTCAAGCAGATGGGACTCGGCATCAAGGACTGGACGAACCAGCCTTACGACGCCGGGCTGCCGGTGAAGGTGCTGACCTTTCAGCCTGCGCCGGGTGTCGACCGGGACACCATCCTCGAAACCGTGCGGCCCACCGTGATGTGGAGGGAGCGACTCGTGCAGTTGGGAGAGGTCATCGTGGGCACGCCGGTGAATCCCAACGGGGAATCTCATGAGTAGAGAGACCATCGACTTCGGGATCGATCTGGGAACGACCAACAGCACGATCGCCGTGGTGGCGGGAACGCTGACCGAGGTGATCAGGAACAGTCTTGAAGCGGAGATCACGCCGTCGGCCGTCTACATCAGCCGTGAGGGCAACCTTTGGGTCGGGCAGAACGCGAAGTCGAAGATGGCCGATGAACGCGCTGAGGACGACGTATTTCTCGAGTTCAAACGGCGGATGGGCACCGGCTTTGAATATGTCTTCCGGGCCAGCGGACGGCGCATGAGCCCGGAGCAGCTGTCCGCCGAGGTACTGAAGTCGTTGCGGGACGACGTTGCGCAACGGAAAGGCGAGGAGATCTCGGCGGCGGTCCTCACCGTGCCGGCGGCCTTCGAGCTTCACCAATGTGATGCGACCAAGCGGGCGGCGGAGCTGGCCGGCTTCCGCACGTCATTGTTGCTGCAGGAACCCGTGGCGGCGGCACTCGCCTACGGGCATCAGAAGCTGGAGGCCAAAGCGTACTGGCTGGTCTTCGATTTCGGCGGAGGCACGTTCGACGCAGCGTTGATACGCTCCGAGGAGGGCACGATGGTGGTGGCCAACCACAGTGGTGACAATCTTCTCGGAGGTTCCGACATCGATTGGGCGATCGTTGAACGGCTGCTCATCCCGAGGGTGAAGGAGCAATTCGGGCTCTCCGGCCTGGAGCGCGGGTCCGCGGCGTTCAGATATGACCTCCTGCGCCTGAAAGGGGCCGCGGAGACGGCGAAGATCGAACTGTCCCGCAAAGAGTCGACGGTGCTCGAGGCCACGCTGCGCCGGGGCGCCGGAAGGACGGTTTTGTTTGAAACGGAGCTCAGCCGCCGGGACGTTGCGCGGATGGCCGAACCAAGCGTGATGAAGGCAACCGCAACCGCCCGGAGGGTCCTGTCGGAAAAGGGCGTCGCGGCGGCGGCGGTGGAAAGAATGATCTTTGTCGGCGGTCCGACGCTTGCGCCCTATTTCCGCGAGCTGGTGAAGGAACAGCTCGGGATTCCGTTCGATGTCGAGGTCGACCCGCTCACGGTGGTGGCCCGCGGCGCGGCGATTTTTGCCGGAAGCCAGCGGATGGCGCCGGCAGCGGGTTCGCCGCGCCCGGCGCGGATGCCCCTCTCCGTCGAGCTGATCTACAAGCCCGTGGGGGCGGATTCCGAGCCGCTGATTGGCGGCAGGGTCTCGGCGCCGTCGGGGGCGGCGCTCACCGGCCACACGATCGAGGTCGTGAATCTGCAGTCGAAATGGCGCAGCGGCAAAGCCACGCTGAAGGAGAAAGGCGCCTTCCAATTCACGATACGGGCCGAGCGGGGGATCCAGAACACATTCCGGATCGAGATCCGCGATCCGGCCGGGAATCCCTGCCTGACAACGCCGGGTCAATTCAATTACACCATCGGCGTGGTCGTGGAGGAGCAGCCGATCATCAACAACCTGGGCGTCGCGATGTCGGACAACAGGCTCGGCGTCCATTTCACCAAGGGGCAGGGTCTGCCGGCCAAATACACGCGGTCCTACCGGAGCACGGTGGGCCTGCGGCAGGGGGAGTCGGGCAGCGTCGTCAAGATCCCGATCGTCGAGGGCAACCGGGAGCTGGCGGATCGCAACCTCCTGATTGGATCAATCGAGATCACCCCCGACAAGATTGACCGCGATCTGCCCGCCGGAAGTGAGATCGAGGTGACGCTGCGCATGGACGCCTCGCGGCTGCTCACGGTGGTCGCCTACGTGCCGGTGTTGGACGAGGAGTTCCCCGCCAAAGTCGAATTGGGGGGAAAGGTGCGCCAGCCGGATGTCAAGGTGCTGCGGCAGGAGTGGAATCGTGAACTGGCGCGCCTGACCGATCTCAAGGAGGGGCTCGAAGAGGCCGGCGAGCATGAGGCGGTCGAGCTTCTGCGGCAGCTGGAGACGTCCGCAATGACGCGGGATCTGGAACAACAGTCGGCGGGCGACGGTGCGGATTTCGACGCGTTGATGAAGGCTGATCGGGAATTGATCGAGTTCAAGGTCGCCCTGGATGATATTGCCGCGCGGGTGGCCTGGCCGGCCTGCGTGCGGGAGGCGGAGAACTGGCTCGCGGATCTCGACCTGCTCCTCGGGCGGGACGGCACGGATGAGGAGAAGGCCCGGGCGCGCGCGTTGCACGAGCAGGTGCGCTCCATCGTGGCGGAGAGAAAAGAGGACCGCCTGAGGAAGAAGATCGACGAGATCTCCGACGCCTATTCCACGATCCTCTACCGCCGGCCGGCCTTCTGGGTCGAGTATTTCGAGAGCCTCGCCCGGAGCCGCCTGCTGATGCGCGATCAGGAAAAGGCCGGCGTGCTGCTCCAGGAGGGGCGGGGCCATGTCGCCGCCAACGATTTGGACGGGCTGAAGAACGTCGTCTTCCATCTGCAGAACCTGCTGCCGCGAAAAGTGGCGGAGATGGCCCGCCGCGGATACGGCTCGGGGTTGCTCGTATAAGGCGCCATGAACGGACCCTCCACAGCACCGATCCTGACCAGCCTGCGCCTGCTGAAGGCGCTGGATCTTGCGCGCCGCGGGAAGATCAAGGCGGCGCAGGCGGTGCTGGAAAACGAGGGGGCGCCGCCGGAGAACCCGGTTGAGCTCCACGCGCTGGCGGCCCTGGTGACCCGCGAGGGCGATTATCTGCGGGCCTTGCGCCTCTGGCGGCTGCTCCTGGAACGCGAGCCCGGGCATTACGAGGCGAAAAGGATGATCGCGTTGATCGAGCTGTGGATTTCGCGGCCAGCCTGGGTCCGCCTTGTTCCCGCCGGCGCCGTGGCGTTGGCCGTGGTGATCGCGCTGGTGGCCTGGGCGCTTTCCACAAGCAGTCCGCCGCGGCCTGCGAGAAACGTCCCATCGCCTCCGCCGGCGCCCGCCTCGGTTTCGCCCGCGCGATCGAGGCCGGTCTCCCCGCCCCCGCCGATCATCACGGTGCCGGACAGGAGCAAGCGCCAGCCGGGCCGGTGAAGCGCGCGGGCAGGATGCTGCAGCCTGCGGCGGAGGCGGGCCGCGCACCTCCGGGGCGGGACGATGCGGTCGAATCCCGGGCGGGATCACCCGATCGCACAGTTTCTGACCGGAGAGGGCTCCCGGAGGAAACCCCGGGCCGCGGGCAAGGGTGGAAGGGATTGACCGGCTCCATCGCGGGATTAGCCTCCAGGAAGCCCGGGATTCCGTCGCGCGCGTTTCTTGTCCGTTTCTGCGGTCTCGACCCGTTCCGGGACTAAATCCGGCTGCGCGGTCAAAATCCCCTCCATGCAAGAGAAAGCATCGTTGGAACCCTGGTCCTTTGACGAGGCGCGCGCGGTTGTAGTGCGATGGACCCTGCGGTGCGTCGCGGCAGGCAGTCTGCTGTGGTGGATCTCCGGCGCCGTGGGCAGCCGTTCCTTTCTCCACAGCCTGTACGGAACGGGCGGCCTGGGATTGGTGATCATGGTCCTGATTGCGGCGCTCCCGCGAATCGAAGCGCGCTGGAGGCTGTGGGCCATCCTCGTTTTCAGCTTCGCGATCAACCTGCTCGCCCTGGTCTATGTCGGACTTTCTCCGGGGAACACGGTCCTGATCATTCTCTCGGTGTTGATCGTAACCCTGTATTGGGGCCTCCGGGCGGGTTTTGCCGCCTGCGGCGCCATCGCGGTGATGGTCGCCGCCGCGGCGTATGGCTGGCACCGCGGTGTCTTCCCGTTGCCGGGCTTCGCGGCCGGCCTCGATTTCTCCCGCGGGGCCAACTGGCTGCGGACGGGCACCGCGACGATGCTCGGGGCCCTGGCAACCGCCCTTGTGATTGACATCTTCCTCCGCCGCTTGCGCGCGGCCGTGACGGAATTGTCATCGGCCATGGCGCACCTGAAGGAGAGCGAAGCCCGCTACCGGATGTTGTTCGAGGAGGCGGGCGATCACGTTCTGGTGCTGGAATTGCGCGAGACGGGGTGTCCCCTCATCATCGACGCGAATGAGGCCGCGCTGCGTGCCTATGGCTTCCTGCGGGCGGAACTCGTGGGGCAGCCCGTCTCGGTGGTCGAGCCGACGATCACGGCGGATGAGCATCTGGAGCGCATGCACCGGCTGGAGGAAGGGAGGAAGGACCTGTTCCACGTCCAGCATCGGCGGAAGGACGGGAGCCGGATCGACGTCGAGATCCAGAGCCGCCTCGCGGACATTGGCGGGAAGAAGATCCTCATCTCCGTGGAGCGCGACGTCACCGAGCGCCGGAAGGCGGAGGAGGCGCTGCGCGCCAGCGAGGAGAAGTTCGCCGCGGCGTTCAACCATGCGCCCCTCCTAATCTGCATCTCCGATCCGGCGGACGGCACCTTCCTTGAGGTCAACGAGAATGCCCTGCAGATGTCGGGCTTTGAGCGGGCGGACGTGATCGGCCGGCGCTCGACCGAGATCGGCTGGATAACCCCCGAAGATCGGGCGCGCCTCATCCAGGCGTTCCGGGAACAGGGCCGCGTTGCCGGGCTGGAGCTGACCTTCCATGCAAAGGACGGCCGCAAGATCGACGCCCTGGTCCACGGTGAGACCCTGGTCCTCGGCGGAAAGGAACGGCTGCTGTCCATCGCGGTTGACATCACCGCGCGCAAACAGGCGGAGCTGGCGCTGCGCGAGAGCGAGAAGCGTTATCAAGCGCTCTTCGAACGCATGCTCGACGGCTTCGCGCTGCACGAGATGATCTTCGACGCGGCCGGAGAGCCGGTGGATTACCGGTACCTGGCGGTCAATCCCGCGTTCGAACGGATGACGGGGCTGTCCGCCGGCGCCGTCGTGGGCAGGCGGGTGCGCGAAGTGATGCCGGACAGCAATCTGGCGCGCATCAAGATCTACGGCGAGGTCGTCCGCACGGGCGAACCGCGCCGGTTCGAGTCGCCCGCCCCCGAGATGGGCAGGCATTTCGAGGTTCTGGCGTTCCGGCCGGAGCCCGGCCGTTTCGCCTGTGTGTTCCAGGACGTTCTCGGATCGCAAGAGGATCGAGGCGCAGCTCCTGTACTCCCAAAAGATGGAGGCGGTGGGGCAGCTGGCGGGCGGCGTGGCCCACGATTTCAACAACATCCTCGCGGCGTCCCTGTTGAACCTGGGCCTCCTCCAGATGGACCCGACGCTGTCGCCGGAGGTGCGGGCGGCGCTGGCGGAGCTGGAGACGGGATCCCACCGGGCCGCCAATCTGACCCGGCAATTGCTGATGTTCAGCCGGCGCCAGCACCTGGAGATCCGCCGGATCGATCTCGACGAGGTTCTGGCCCGGCTCCTCCAGATGCTCCGCCGGTTGATCGGGGAGAACATCGAGATTGTTTTTTCAGGGGGAACGACGCCGCATTGGATCGACGCCGACACCGGCATGATCGAACAGGTCATCATGAATCTTTGCGTCAACGCCCGCGACGCCATGCCGCTCGGGGGAACGCTGACGCTCGCGACGCGGGAGGTGGAGATCGACGAACGCCGCATGAAGACCAACCCCGAAGCCGGGCCCGGCCGGTTTGTAACCCTGACGGTGATCGACACCGGTTGTGGAATGGATGACGCCACGTTGAAGCGGATCTTCGAGCCGTTCTTCACGACGAAGGAGGTGGGCAAGGGCACCGGGCTCGGGCTCGCCACGGTGCATGGCATCGTCAGGCAACACAACGGCTGGATCGAGGTGCGCAGCGCCGTCGGGCAGGGCAGCTCGTTCGAGGTCTTCCTGCCGGCGGCCGCCGGCCCCGGCGTGAAGGAGAGCCGCGAGGCCATCCTGCCCGTTGCGGGCGGAGGCGAGACCATCCTGCTCGTCGAGGACGACGCGGCGGTGCGCCAGACGATCCGCGACTGCCTGCGGCTCTACGGCTACCGTATCCTAGAATCGGATACTGGGGCCGTGGCGCTGGAGCGCTGGGAGCAGGAGGGCGGGCGGATCGACCTGCTGTTCACCGACATGATCATGCCGGGAGGCATGACCGGGTTGCAGCTGGCGGAGCGGTTGCGGGCGCGGAAGCCGGCGCTCAAGGTGATCCTTGCAAGCGGCTACGATCCGGAGATCGCCCGGCCGCCCGATGCCTTGCTCACCGGGGTCCATTATCTCGCGAAACCGTTCGAGGGCCTGACCCTGGCCGCGGCGGTGCGCGCCTTGCTGGATGAAAAAAACTGAGGAAGAATCCGGGCCCCCCCGCCCCCGACATGCATCCCCCGCGCCGCCTCTCGCGCCCCGTCCCGCTCGCCCTTCTGGTGGGGATGATTCTCGCCGCCGGCATCCGGGCCTCGGTGTCTCCGGCCAGTTTCGTCTTCGGTCTTCCACCCGGTTCGGGCAGTCCCTTCGCGCGGGATGTCTGGGCCGACGTCGTCACGCCGTCCGGCAGGGTGCTGCGGCTGCCGGCGTTCTTCGCCGGCGACGGACAATTCGAGGTGCGCGCCCGCGCCGACGAGGCGGGCGAGTACCGGCTGGGGAAGATTACCGAGAACAGCCGGGGGAGGACGGCGGTGCTCGCGGCGGCGGTGGCGGGAGGGGATCGCGTTCAGGTCCGGGAGATCGAGGACCGTCCGCCCGTGTGCTGCGCGGCGGGATCGCCGGCGAGGCTGGTGTTTGCGGGAGGCGCCACCTATGTGCCGATCGGAGGGAATCTCGCATGGCCCGATGGGGACCCGGCGCAGTACTACGGGCGCGCCTTCCGGGAATTCGCCCGCGGGGGGCTCAACTGGACGCGCATCTGGATGGCGCATTGGAGCGGGCTCAATCTCGACTGGCTGCCTGCAGACAGGGGGAGGTCACCGCCGCCCGGCACCCTTGATTTGCGGGTCGCCGCTGCCTGGGATGAGATTGTCCGTCAGGCGGAAGAGCAGGGCGTGTATGTCCAGATCGTGTTACAGCACCATGGGCAATTCTCAAGCGTTGCCGACCCCAACTGGCAGAATCATCCGTGGAACGCCGCGAACGGAGGCTTCCTGCAGTCGGCCGAGGAGTTCTTCACCTCGCCTGCCGCCAGGGAATTCACGGCGCTGAAATACCGCTACATTGTCGCCCGCTGGGGCTACTCGCCCGCCGTGCTGGCCTGGGAGCTGTTCAACGAGGTGCATTGGGTCGATGCCATCGAGCGCGAGCACCACGAGGACCAGGTCGCCCGGTGGCATGCGGAAATGGCCGCGTCCCTGCATGCGTCCGACCCGTACCATCATCTCGTCACCACGAGCACGGACAACCTGCGCAGCCCGGTGTTCGCGGCCATGGACTATCTGCAGCCGCATCTCTATCCGGCCAACGTGTTCGCCGGCGTCAGGCAGTTCGATCCCGAGCCGGCCCGGATCGACCGGCCGGTATTCTACGGCGAGATCGGAGACGACCATGAGGCGCTGACGCCCGAGCAGAAGAGCTGCGGCACGGCCATCGTGCCGCCGATCTGGGCGAGCCTCATGGGGAAGGGGCGTTATCCGGCGCAGTTGTGGCCAGGGGGCCAGCTCATCGGGCTGGGGCGGCTCGGCGAGCTCAGTGCTGTGGCGCGTTTTCTCAGGGGAACCAGTCTTTGCGATCGCGACGGCCTGGCGCCGTTTTCGGCGGTCGTGGAGAGCGCCGCCCGGCTCCCGCTGAGGCTGATGGGCGGCCAGGCCTGGCAGCGCCGCCCGGCGCCGGATATTGCGGTGCCCCTCGACGGGCGGGAACCGGTCGAATTCGCCGAGATTCCCGAGATCCTTGTCGGAACGCCGGGCGCCGCGGCGTCCGGCTTCCCCAGCCGGGCGACCTACCATCTCGATTTTCCCAGGGCGGTGGTGCTCGGGGTTCACGTGACCGGCGCCGGCGCATACGGCTCTTCCATCAGAGTGTCCGTTGATGGCGCTGTCGCCGCCGAGCGTTTGTTTCCTGCCCGCCCGGCTGGCGGCGCCGCGCAGGATGCGACCCCGACGGCGGATCTTTCCTTTCCCGTGGCTGCGGGCAACCACACCCTCGTCGTGGAGAATCCTGCCGGCCCCGATTGGGTCGAGGTCGGCAGCATCGATCTGGGGCTCGACACGTCCGCCCTCACTGCCGTGGGCAAACGCGGGAAGGACTTCGCAACCCTGTGGGTGTGGCATCGCGCGGGGGTTGTCGCGCTCGACGCGCCGGCGCCGGTGGCGGGAACGTTGATCATCGAGGATCTGCCCGCCGGGACATGGAAAATCACGTGGTGGGACACCCTCCAGGGCATTCCGGGTGCGCCGGCGATCGCGCGGCACCCCGGAGGCACGCTGCGCCTGCCAACTCCGCCGATCTCACGCCACGCCGCGGTTGTCCTTGCGCGCGAGGCTCCCTGACCCCAACAGATCCGGCGGACAGCCCGGGTCCGGGCGCGGTCCTCCCCTCTTCTTCCTGACGATGCGTCTCGGGTCTTACGAGCTCACCTCGAATCTCTTCCTTTCACCTCTGGCAGGCTACACGAACCTGCCCCTGCGGCTGACCCTGCGCGAACTCGGCGGGCTCGATTGGGCGACGACCGACCTGGTGAATGCGCGTTCGCTGCTTGAACGGAATCCCCGCGCGCTTCAGCTCATCCAGACCAGCCCGGCGGACCGGCCCCTGGCCGTGCAGGTTTTTGGCAGTGGCGCGGCCGAGATGCGCGCTGCCGCGGTCCAGGTTGAATCGTTCGGCTTTGCCTCGATTGATGTCAACATGGGCTGCCCCGCGCGCAAGGTCACAAGGATTGGCGGCGGCTCCGCGATGATGACGGAACTCATGAAGACCGCAGGCCTGGTCCGCGGGATGGTCGAAGCTGTGAAGATCCCCGTCACGGCGAAGATGCGGCTCGGCTGGGACAGCGGGAACTTGACGGCGCCGGACCTGGCGCGGGCGCTGGAGGACGCCGGGGTGGCCGCGATCTTTGTCCACGGACGCACCTGCGTTCAGGGTTTTGGCGGCAGCGTCAGCCTCCCGGGCATCCGGGCTGTCGTGGAAGCCGTGCGGCAGATCCCGGTGATCGGCAACGGGGACGTCACAACGCCGGAGGCCGCCAGGAAGATGCTAAACGAGACGGGGTGCGCGGGGGTGAGCATCGGTCGCGGCGCCTTTTACAATCCGTGGATCTTCCGGCAGACCGGCCACTATCTGCGCACAGGAGAGCTGCTGCCCGAACCCTCTTTCGACGAGCGGTTGCGGGTCATGAGCCGGCATCTCGACCTGATGATCGAGGTGTTTGGGGAGGAATCCGGCTGCCGCATGTTTCGCAAGGCCGTCCCGCAGTACGCCCGGCGCTTCGGTCCGGCCGTGGATTTCCGCCGCCGCGCCGCCACCCTTCGCTCCCGCGCTGATTTCGATGGGATCGTTGCCGGATTCCGGGCCTGGCGGTCGCAGTTCTGTGACGAGCGGGGCGAGCTGCGGCCGAAGTTCCAACCGCCGAAACTCGTGCCCTCCTTCCTTTGCGGCGCCGGGAAACTGCCCGAACGGCGCCATCGCCGTGCCCCGCGGTCCGATCGAGCGCTGGTAGGCGCGGTCTCCGCCCGCGGTTCACCGTTGCGCGCCGGCGCCGCCCGCAGCAGGCCGTCTCAGAAGCGGCGGCGGACAATGGCGCCGGTGTCGTCCTTGAAAATGATCTCGTTTGTGGCGGGATCGATGCCGACAAAAACCACGCCCGGCGATCCATCGATGAGATCGCCGGGATGCCAGGCGAGACCATCGACAAACAGGCGGGCGGGCGGACCGGTGCGGACGCCGTTGACTTTGAGATGATCAACAAACGCGCGGAACTGCGGGCTGGGCTCGGGAGGAGGCGGAGGATTGACGGGGGTTGGCGCAGCCGGAAAAGCCGGGTTCGAAACTTCCGCCAGCTTCTCCGGCGGGCTCGCCGCGGAACCGGGCGTTGGGCGCCCGGCTGGATGGCCGGCCGCCTGCGGATGGTCCGCAGCCGCTGGGGCGCCACTGCGGGAAGCGGTCGACAGAGTCCCGGCGGCCACCCCTGGCGGCTTTGCTCCCGCCGGCCGGGCATTTGCAGATGCAGCGGGCTTCGAAGCGGGAGAAAACACGCGGACAAGGAGGAACGAGATCACGCACGCGACGAAGAGCGCCAGCACGATGAGCATGCCACGCGAGGGACGGCGGCTGGCAGGTGCGGGAGGCGCCTGTGTGCCGGGTGCCGGGACGAGGGTCGGCATGGCCCTAATGGCAGGGATGGGCATCGGGGGTACAGAGAGCGACGGGACTGCCGTTGGACGCGGAATGATGACCTCCGGCAGATTCACTTCCACAACACCGGGCGATGCGGATGATTCTGCGGAGGAAACTGGCTTCAGTTTGACCTTGATGCCGGCCTCCGTTCTCTCCCCACCCTTGGGCTGGACCAGGGGAATGGCGCCAGCTGGCGATTCTCCCTGCGGCGGTCTGACCGGGGGACCGAGATCGATCACGACCTTTTCCGGCGGCTGCCGGGGGGGGGCGGGCAAATCCGAACCAATGCGCGGAAGGGCCGGCTGCGATCCGGGAGGGGCGATTGTCTCGCCCGCCCGCTCGGATTCCGCGGGTCTGATCGAGATCCGGGGCTTCAGCCTGACAGGAAGGGGAGCAGGCGGAGCGGGGCTTGCGGCAACGGGTTCGCGCGGGGAAACGGGGGGCGCAGAAGGCGCCGGCGGCGGCGCTTCGGGGGGATGATTTTCGCCCGGAGCGGGCGATTGCAGTCCAGTCGACGCAGGGGGCGCGCCTCCAGCGGTCTTATCCGTGCGGAGTCGCAACCTCGGACGTGACTCGGGCGGAGAAGGGCTGTCATCGCTCATGCAGACGCCCCGCATAACAAAATGTGCGCTGCAACGAAACTAAAAAGATGCGCTCGCGGTCTTAGGGCAGATCCTTCAATACCATCCGAGCCACCGATTCCATGAAATACTCCGTTCCTGCGTTCCTGCTCGTGTCGGCCCTTGTCAGCGGCTGCGCCCTGCACCACTCAAAGCCCAGAAGGGCGCCTCCGCGGGAGCTGCCGCCAGCCACAGGGATCGAAACCGAATTCTATGATCGCTGGATGGATCGGCGGATCCATGAATTGCTGGCCGCCGGCAGCGCCAAGACGGAGAGCGGGGCCAGGGCCGTGGCTGCGGGTGAATTCACCAAGCAATATCCTTTTATTCAGGTGCAGGGGGGGAAAACCAGCCAGCCGATGCCTTGAACTTTGAAGAAGGGCGCAGACAGGACGCCTTATCCATAATCCAGGTTTTTCTGGATGATAGATCGTCCGCCGGCATCGCTGCGCCCGCGCGACGGACGGCAAGGCGGGGCGCCTGCCGCGCCCCGAGCACGAACCGACTTCACAATCCGGTTTGGTGTTCGCTCCCTGAATGGAGACTGCACAAGTCCGCCTGAGGCGGCGCTTCGCCCGCACCGCGGATTACTGGCCGCCTGTTTGCGGCGGTGAGCGGCCGGGGCTATCGCTCCTTGTGGATCTCAAGGAGCTCGATTTGGAAGATCAACGTGGCGTAACGCGGAATGCGCGGCGACTCTCCCCGGGCGCCATAACCGAGCTCGGAAGGCACGATGATCAACCGCTTCTCGCCCCGTTTCATCTGTTTGAGGGTTTCCTCCCAGGCGGGGATTAATTCGTCGCGCCCGACGCGGATCCGGAACGGCTTGGCCGGATCCAATTCCTCCCCGAATACGGTCCCGTCAAGCAACCGACCCTGATAGACGACTGACACGGAATCGCCGGGCTGGGGCCTCTCATCCCCCGTGCCCTCTTTGAGGATCAAATAGCGCAGTCCCGTCGATGTCTTTATCGCATTGGGCCAGGTCTTCTCGACCGCGACCCGATCGTCCCACGGCAGCTTCTCACGTTGGGCTCTCGACGGCTGCGAGCAGATCAAGGTCAGAATCAGGACAAACCAATACGCGATGCGCATGCGATGATTTTCATGGAAGAAGCTCGAAAGTAAAGACCGCATGGCCAACGAGCGCGCATCCGGCCAGAAAAAAGGCGAAGCCCGCGGAGGGCTTCGCCTGTAAAGCGCACCAACTGGAAGCGCAGGAGCTCAATAACGGCGATTGCCGCCGCCGCCGCCGCCGAAGGGGCGACCACCACCGCCGCCGCCGCCGAAGGAACGACCGCCGCCGCCGCCGCCGAAGGAGCGGCCACCGCCCTCTTCTTTGGGACGGGCTTCGTTGACCGTGAGGTCACGGCCGCCGACGTTCTTGCCATTGACGCCCGTGATTGCCGCCTTGGCTTCCGCTTCCGACCCCATCGTGACAAAAGCGAATCCGCGGGAGCGGCCGCTGAATTTGTCCATGGCGATGAATACTTCGGCCACGGTGCCGTGTTGCGCAAACAGATCACGCAACTCGCTCTCAGTCGTGCTGAAAGCCAGATTACCTACATACAATTTGGAACCCATGATGATTATCCCTTGATCTACCGGTAGTTCACGGACTGTTCCCGATCGCCGGGTTTCAAATCATCATCGGGCCCCAGGCCCGCCTGATAATTCACCATATCTCGTAACCTAACACAGAGTCTATCCAGGAAACGGGGGACAGGACAACCAACCTTGCCGAAAAATGCAAGCTATTCCTTTGCAGGGGCTCCCGCCCCGTCTCCTCCCAGGTGAATGGCCGGATGGGCCGCAACGAGTGCGAGGGCCTGGCGCAGCAGCGTCTTGCCAGGCTCCATCCGATGCCACGGCGAGGCGCCGGAAGGATGCGGCAGAGGCACGACGTCAACAGACTGCCCATGACAAACCGCCCGGAACGACCGCCCCACTGTTTCCATCAGCGGCCGCTCGCCAAGCAACTGGGCGATTGCGAGCTTGCCGACCGGGAGCACCAGACGGGGCTGCAAGAGGGCGAATTCGCGCTCCAGCCAGCGTGCACAGCTGGCAACCTCAACCTCATCCGGCACCCGGTCGCCCCCCTCGGGCTTCTTGCCGGGAAAACAGCGGCAGACCGCGGCGAAGTACACGCGATCGCGCGTCTCATCCTCTGACCAGCCGAGGGCCGCTTCGAACCACTTGAACAGCGTCTTGCCGGCCGTCCAGGCGAATGGACGGCCGAACTTCGGCTCCTTGTCGCCCGGTGCCTGCCCGATGAGGATGACGCGGCCTGCAACCGGGCGCCCGACAACGACGGGACCCTGCATGCGCGGGCAGAGGGTGCATTGGCGGAGCGCATCGAGATGGAGCTGAACCTGCGCAGCGGTGGCGGGACAAGACATGGTTGAGTTTCTCAGTTGGCGCCCAGGCGCATCTCTGACCGGCATATTTCACACAGAGAATGGCGTTTTGGTGCAAGCTGTGTTTTGGAGACGCGACGCCCCTCGTTGCGTACGTTTCAAGAAACGCGGCGTCGCGTCTCCACGAAATGCCCGGGCTGGCGCCAACGATCAACCGAGAAACCGGTCAAGCAGCCGTCGATCACGTTTGGTCGGACGACCCGATCCTTTCGCGCGTGCGAGGAACTGGAGTACCCGATGGCTCCGCGCCTTCTCGAATTCTCCCGGCGGCGTCTGGTCATCGCAATACTTCGCGACAATCTTTGCGCTGACCCGGGTTCGCGGCATCCCGAGCACCGCGAGTGTGCGGTGAATCAGTCCCTGCCGGACGACGATTGTCTCCCCCGCCCGCACAGCACGGGACGGTTTTGCAAGCTGGCCGTTGACGGAAACACTGCCCGCGCGGCAGGCGTCCGTGGCCAGGCTGCGCGTCCTGAAGATGCGGACGGACCAGAGCCATCGGTCCACGCGTTCTGTCTCAGCAGCAGGAATCACCGTGGCGGAACATAGCGTCTCCCCGTGCACAGGCCAAGAACTTTGGCTCGCCGGGACTCCCCCTGACTTGATTCCGGCGGACGCAATCCAGGAGCCTGTTTGGGAGCGGTCCCAGGATGAAACCGCCCGCCCGCTGGCCTTGCGCCGGCATCCATCCGCCTGGGCCTGCGCTGCGCTCCAGGCTCAGTGGGCTGCAGCGGCGGCTGGCGCGATGTCCTTCTCCAGCCAATCAGCCAGGAGCGCCTTGTCGTAACACAACGGATCGTTGTTATGCGGGACGACCCGTTGCAGGTAATTCTGGTCCGTGAGCCTGCGCGAGCCCCCGCTCAACACGTTTCCGTCGGCCCCCGTGAGTTTGAATTCGAGAGCCATCTTCGGGGTGTAGGTGTCCTTCATGATCCGGACGCTGTTGAAGCTGGAGCCCAGTTGGGGTTCGAAATCGCCCGCCAGATCGATGTCGGTGAACCTCACCTCGAGTTTCTGGCCATCCTGCAGACAGGAGGAAGCGCGCAGGACGATGAAGTCCCTTATCTCGGCGAGGATGGCGTCGCGACCCTTGTCCGTCGGGATGAACGCATCCTTGACATCGGTGAACTGTTCGGGGTTGTCGAAGATCACGGTGACACGTCCTGCATCGGTCCTTGGCGCGTCCGCCGCAAACATGGCCCCGAACGGAAGCAGGCAAAGACCGAGGACTAATCCGAGGGTTCTCTTTTTCATGGTGTTCCTTTGTTGGAATTCGCGGAGAGGCTTCCCGCCAGCCGGTCCTTTCACCGGCTTTACTGCGCCGGCAATGCCGCCGGGGGAAGGCCCCAATTCTCATGGCTTCACGGTTGTTAGACGTACCTTATCCGGAATCGTTTCAATCCCGAACGCCCTGCCTGGTTATTAGAGGTTCTGCTCCCCTCCCGGGGACATGCATGCCGGCGCCGGCGTCAAGAAACCGCGCGGCCGCGAACTGGCCCAATGTGATGATGATCACGAAAACCAGGCCGCCAACGGCGGTGCTGAACGGGTTGAGCTTGATCGCCCCAAAAAGGGCGGCAAGGGCCGACATCCGGACATGCCGGCGCCTCAGCCGGACATATGCAGTCGGGGTGGAGCGGCTTGGCCCCAAGACGCCCTGTGCGCATTGGAGGCAACGCGCTCCACCTTCTGTTCAGTGAAAACGCAGAGCAGAACGAAGTGCAGCCGCGCGCCGGGCCGGCTCAGGGTTTGGCGGACGTGAAGCCTATTGTCACCTTTGCCTTGCCGTCGGCCTGCGTTTCCGCGTTGAGCGAGACGGTGCCCCGGTTGTCAGCTGTCGTGGCGACCAACATCGCCGTGGAGCCGTTGTCATTGGAGCCGGTGTTGCTGGCGGCGATCGTGAGGCCCGCCGCGGTGAACTTCTTCTCGTAATAGCTGGACACTGCCTCCGGCCCGTCAGAGGTCAGGAATTCGTACGTGCCGACCGTGTTGGGCCCGAAGCTTTGCATCGTCGCATCGGTGGTCTGGCCCCCTGGATAGGTGCCGAGATAGGAGGGGAACCGGCGGGTGGTGGCAGCCATCGCAGCCGCCTTGCCGGCCGAAATCTTCGGCGCCGCCGGGTGCACCGGCTCGGCGGCTGGTTCCTCCTCAGCGGGTGCGACTGTCCTGGCGGCTGGGGCCGCCGCGGGTTCGGCGGGCTGCTCATTCGATGGGTTCGATTCCGCGACCGGCTTCACTCCCTTGGAAACCTGCTCCAGAGCCTTGCCGATGTTCTCCGGGGTGAAGTCGTTCGTGTTGATCGTCACCACCTCGCCGGTCTTCTTGTTGCGAAGCGTGATCTTGCCCGTGCGTTCGTTCTCGGAAACGACCTGGACGTTCGGGTTTACTGCAGCGGCAAGGGAAAGCGCCGCATATGTCGGGTTCTTCTGCGCCACCCGACTGTAATCCGAGACCTTCTTTTTCACTATGAACGCGCATGTGGTCACGCACCCGCCGATGATCAGAATGATCGCTCCCAAGATGCAGAGGACGATGATCAGCGTCCGGTTGCTGCTCTTGGCAGGCGCTGCAGACGGCGGCGGTGGGGGAGGCGGTGGCGGTGGTGGTGGGGGGGGTGGGGGAGGCGGTGGCGGAGGAGGCGGAAGAGTATCCATGGAACGAAGACGGCGGAAGTTATTTGATCAGGGTAAAGCGATTACCGATCAAGGGGAGTGGTTTGCAGGCGCCGTTGGCGGCGTTGATGATGCCGATCACAGCAAGCACCAGGCCCCCGACGAACAGGCAGAAGTGCAGGACAAGCATGAGGAACCAGCCCAAGAACGGGATGAAAACGAGCACCATATCAAGAACGATGGTCACAATCCATGCCGCGATCCATGCGAGTATCAGCACAATGCCCTGGTTGCAGTGGTATTTTGCGAACGGGGAATCCTTTGCCGCAAGGAAAGGAACGAGCCAGAGGATGCCGAGATAGGCCAGGATGCCCATGACCTTGTTTTTCTCCACGTCAGCCGCGGCAGGGGTGAATACGCCCGGTCCGCCGGCTGCGCCAGCCGGAGCCGGTGGGGGCGGCGGAGCGGCGGGGGGCACCACACCGGCGAACTCGGCCTGCGCGCTGGCGGCCGACCACGATGCGAGGCCTTCGCGCCAGACCAGGGCATCAGCTTTGATTGCGCCCGAGGCGATAAGGGATTTGATCTCGTCTGTCGAAGCGGGTCCGGTCTGGACCCCGTCTTTCATGTAGTGCCATGCGATGCTCATTGGGATGATATGTTTTTGGGAGGAATGCGCCAGTCTGGTTGAAGCCGTCTGCCTGAAGCCTCAGGCGATGCGAGGCGGCAAATAATCGGAAGGGATGATCGGGGTTGCTGGCTCTGGGCAAAAGCCCATTTTGGCACTTCAATAAGCAGAGAGCGCTGCCCGTGTCAAACGCGCTGCACGACCGCCGCAGGTTGAACGCCGCGGGCGGGGATTGCCCGGACTGAACAAATCAGATCCCGAGCGACAACTGGGAGGCATCGCCCCCCGCTTCCGCAGGGTGCGCCGGGTCCAGGCAGGCGGGGTCGTCAAAGCGGGGATCGTTGACCCGCGTCGTCACCGGAATGGCGGTCATCGCTTCCGCAGCGAACGGATGAAGCAGGGGCGCAAGATCGCGCGGCTCGGTCAACCGGGGATCCAGCCAACGCCTAACGTCATTTAATCCCAGGATCGCCGGCATGCGATCGTGAATCGGGCGGATCAGCTCGTTTGGCTGTGTCGTGATGATCGCGCAGGTCTCGACTTCCCCCTGCCCGCCCGGTCCATGCCATGATTCCCACAAACCGGCAAAACACAGCGGCGCACCGTCGCGCAAGCGGCACAGGTACGGCTGCCGTCGGCTTCGCGGGCCGCACCATTCGAAGAAGCCGCTGGCCGGAATCACGCAGCGCCTCCTCCGGAAGGCCTCGCGAAACATCGGCTTGCTCGCCAGGCTCTCGGCCCGGGCATTCGCCGGGGCAGTGGCCTCCCCCTCCTCTTTCGTCCAGGCTGGCAGCAGGCCCCATCGCAGATTCACGATCTCAAAAGAACGCCCGTCAGAACCGGGCCGCGTTCGTGCCGCTGGAACGCCTTCGCCCGGAGCCAGGTTGAAGCGCGGGCGCCAATCGGGCGGCTGGGGCACACCCAGATCCGCCGCCAGGGCCTCGAGCGCCTCCCGCTGCAACACGTAGCGATAACACATGCGGCAGAGGTTACTTGTTTTACGGCCGGGCGAAACTCTGAAACACTGCCAACCCTGTCCTTGACACGCCCGAGGGGCTCCAGTCACCTTGACCCTCTTTTTTTGACATAATCATGCAACCTACATTCCGCCCCCACCGCAAAAAGCGCGCCCATCAGATCGGCTTCCGCGCGCGCAGAGCCACCAAAAGCGGTCGCAAGGTGCTTGCCTCCCGGCGTCGTAAAGGACGCAAGCGCCTGACCGTCGTCTGAGAAAAAGCTGAAGGACTGAAAGCTGAAAGGCTGAAACCCGACCGCCGGTCGGTCTCTCAGACCTTGGAATTTCGATCTTTCAGGTCTCCCGCCTTTCAGCTTTTCCGCTTTCAGCGTTTCAGCTTTTCAGTTTTCCAGGCCTTCCTCATGCGTTTTCGCCCCGAGCAGCACCTGCGCCGCCAGAACGACTTCCGCCGCGTGCGCGCCGTGGGCCGCCGCCTCGATCGCGGGGCCTTCACCCTGTGGTGGCGCCGTCGGGAGGAAGCGTCGGAAGCTCCGGCGACCGCGGTGCGGGTGGGCATCGTGGCTTCAACGGCCGCAGTCGGACCGGCAGTGCGCCGGAATGCCGCAAAACGCCGGTTGCGCGAAATCTTCCGCCGCCACCAGGATCTGGTCCCGGCGGGTTCCGATCTGCTGCTCGTGGCACGCGCCTCGCTGAACCGGCTTGAGTTTGCGGACGCGGAGGCAAGGTTCGTCGAAGCATGCCAACGGATGACCGAGGCGAAGGACGAGGGACACTAGGAACCGCCATTCTGGAATTCTCGCCAGAGAGCGGGGTCAGACGCGGCATTCGCCAATGTACTCTCCCACCACCCTGAAGCGGCTGATCCGGACTCGAGCTGCGAAGCCGAGGTACTCCGGGACATTTGACGGCGCCGGGACGCCGGCCGGGATGCCGTTTTCCGGACCTGCGGAGCTCTCGTCGCGGAGTGACGGGGAGAACGCGTCAGGAGCATCGCGGATCCATGGGAGACTCAGGTCGGCGCTCGCCTCCTTCCCCGCGCGCAGCCTGCTTGGTTTGATCTGGCTCTACCGGCACTCGCTCTCGCCCGCCCTGCCTGTGATATGCGGTCCGGGTTGCGGCTGCCGTTTTCATCCGACGTGCGGGGCCTATGCAGCTGACGCCGTCCGTGCCCATGGCGCCATACGCGGCTCCTGGCTGGCAATCCGCCGGCTCCTCAAATGCCATCCGTGGCACCCGGGAGGGGTCGATCCGGTTCCTGCCTGTCGCCCGGTTGCAAGGCGTGTGGCTGCCTGGCGCCGGCCGGTCCCCGCGCACATCCTCGTGGCTTCAAACCTGTGCGAGTCCGGAGGGCCGTGCGAGTCCGCCGTGCAGCCCGGATCGGGGCGTGCCTGAACGCGAGCCGAAGCAATACGCCACGGTTACGCCCGCAATTTCCAGCGCCGTTTCCCAATCTCACCCTCACCTTCCCTTCTGGATGGACAAAAAGAACACCACTGTCGGCATTGCCCTCCTCATCGCGGCGTTCGCCGTTTACATCCTCGGACAACGCTTTGCGCCTCCTCCTCCTCCGCGGGCCCCCGTGACCAGCCAGCCCGCGGCTCCAGCGGCGGCTCCGATGGCGCCTGCGGGTGCTGCGGCGCCGGGCGCGCCGGCGCCGTCCGGGGCGACCTTCGCTTCCGTTGCCCAGGACAGTGCGGACGCGAAAATCACGACGCTCGCCAATGACTTCATTGAAGTGCGGCTGACTGATTTTGGCGGCGCCGTCCGCGATGTCTCCTTCAAGGACTACAAAGCCGAACTGGGCAGGCCCGAGCCCTTTGTTTTCAACCAGCCGCATGCCGATCCCCTGCTGGCGTTCACGGAAGAATCATCTCCTGATCTCGGCCGCACGACGCGCTACGAGCTCATCTCCTCCACCCCCACCGAAGTCGTCTTTCGTGCGGTTGTGGGAAACCGGCTCGATGTCACGCGGCGCTACTCGATCCGGGCTCCGGGCGATTCGAAAGGCGATCCCTACGTCATCCGGCACGAGACTGTTTTTCGCAATCTGACGCACGAAACCCTCGCCCTTCCCCGCGCCTCACTCAGCCTCGGCACCGCCTCGCTCGTCAGCCTCAATGATTACGGCCGCTACCTGAATGTGGCGAGCTACGATGGCAACAGTTATCAGTTCATCAGCCGCGGCGACCTGGAGGGCGCCGGATTCGTCGGGCGCATGCTCGGCAAGGACACCACGCCCAAGGCTTTCGTGGAAAAGGACGGCTCCATCGTCTGGGCGGCGGTCACCAACCAGTTCTTTGCCGGCATCTTCACCGCGGACAAACCCGGACAGGCGGTCATCGCACGGCGCATCGCCCTGCCTCAGCTTCCCGGGTCTCTGCGGGAGCACATTGGATTGACCGGCGCGGAACTGTTCGAATTCCCTCCCCTCACCGCGGGCGCCACCACAACGCTGGCAGGCAACCTCTACGTCGGGCCCAAGGAATACGAGCGCCTGGCACAACTCCCGCACAACGAGGACCGCGTGCTCCAGTACGGCACGGCGCTCTACAGCCGGATCTTCCTCTGCGGGTACGTGGCGCCGTTCATGAACACGCTGATGCATGGGACGCAGCGCTGGGTCTACAACTGGGGCCTGGCGATCGTGCTGATGACGCTGATCATCAAGACCGTCAGCCTGCCGTTTACCCTCGCGGCGTCGCGCTCCGCCAAGCGCATGCAGAAGTTCCAGCCGCAGATCGCCGCGCTCAAGGAGAAATACAAGGACAACCCGCAGAAGCTGAACCAGGCCACCCTCGAGCTTTTCAAGGAGCATAAAATCAATCCGATGGGCGGTTGCCTGCCGATGCTCATCACGATGCCGCTCTTCTTCGGCTTCTTCACGATGCTGCAAAGCTCGGCGGAGCTGCGCTTCCAGGGCTTCCTCTGGGCCCGGGACCTGTCCGCGCCCGACACGCTGATGCAGATCTTCGGCTTCCCGCTGAACATCATGCCGCTCCTGATGGCCGCCACCATGCTCTACCAGATGCGCCTGACGCCGCAGCCCACCGTCGACAGCGCGCAGACGAAGATGATGAAATTCATGCCGGTGCTGTTTGCGTTGTTCTGCTATTCGTACTCCTGTGCGCTGTCGATCTACATGACAGTCAACGGACTGTTCACCATCGGCCAGCAGCTTGTCATCAACCGGATGAAGGACGATGAGCCCGCGCCGGCTCACACCGGAGGAACTCCGGGAATGAAAAACGTGACGCCGGCGAAAAAGAAGGTTAAGAGATAGGATATCCGCACCGCCTCTCCGCTTTCCCGGTTTGTCGATTCCCCGGTTTTCCTTTCACCCTCACTCTTCCAACCTCCGATCCCTCCCCCCATGTCTGGCCATAGCAAGTGGGCAAAAGTAAAACACTACAAAGGCGTCACTGATGCAAGAAGGGGCAAGGTCTTCAGCCGCCTCGCAAAAGAAATCACCATCGCCGCAAAAGCCGGCGGCGGAAACCCCGACATGAACCCCCGGCTGCGCACCATCATGATGAAGGCGCGCGAGGCCAACATGCCGGGTGAAAACATCGACCGCGCGATCAAAAAAGGCACCGGCGAACTGCCCGGGGTGATCTACGAGGAGGTCACTTATGAAGGCTACGCCCCCGGCGGGGTCGCGATGGTCGTGCAGGTGACGACCGACAACAAGAACCGGGCCGCCGGAGAAGTGCGGAGCGTCTTCACGCGTTTCGGCGGCAATCTCGCCGGCGCGGGCGCCGTGCTCTACAAATTCCAGCACATCGGCCAGTTCCTCATCAGCAAGGAGAAGGCCTCGGAAGACACGCTCGTCGAGATCGCCCTCGACGCGGGTGCCGACGACGTCATCACCACCGAGCACGGCTTCGAAATCCGCTGCTCCATCAAGGCGTTCGACGCCGTCATCCGCGCCCTGGAAAAGAAGAACATCAAGCCCGACTCCGCCGAGATCGCCTACGTCGCCACGCAGACCCATCCCATCGCCAGCCTCGACGCCGCGCGTTCGCTGCTGAAGCTGCAGGAGGCGCTCGAAGAGCTGGACGACGTGCAGAACGTCTTTACGAACGAGGAAATGGACGATGCGCTCAGCGAGCAGGCCCACGCGGGGGGCTGAGCTGGCGGCGCGCTTGAAGCCGGGGCCGGCAAACCCGGCCGCCGTTTCTTCCGGCGCGGCGCCTGACGCGCCTTGGGGTGCTCCAGCCTTCAGCGGGCCGGCTCAGGCGGCCAGGTAGGAGCAGATGTATTCGCAGAGGCCGGACACCTCGATGGTGAAACCGCTCTTGCCCGGCACATCGAAGCTCTGGCCGGCGGCATAGGACCGCGTCGCGTTCTTGCCGTCGAGCGTCACCTGGCAGACGCCGGCGACAATCTCCATGCGCTCGGGGGCGGCCGTGCCAAAATGGAACGACCCCGGAAAGATCAGGCCGAGGGTTTTCTTCGTGCCGTCGGGGAACAGCACGGAATGGCTGACGACCCTGCCATCGAAATAGACGTTCGCCTTGGTCGCAACGGTGACGTCGGCAAATTGGGCGGGGGGATTGGACATGGTGAAGCGCCGGACACCCTGGCCGCGCAGGCGCGCCGACGCAAGCCGGAGAAAGAGGGGGCGCGGGGCTCCCAGGGCGTCGAAACCCGGCGTGAAGCGCGGGCGTTGCGTCCGGCGGCGGTGCAGCCGTTTGCCGCTGACGGATTTTGCTCGCGTTTGGGAGGTGGCGGAGAACATCGATGCCTCATGCTCCTCGATTTTTCCAGGCTGCCGTTCCGCGAGGTCTACGGCTGGATGACCAGCACGATCGCGCCGCGCCCGATCGCGTGGGTCTCGACGATCTCCGCCGACGGCCGGCCCAATCTCGCTCCGTTCAGTTTCTTCCAGGGCGTGACGTTGAATCCTCCGACGCTTCTCTTCGTGCCGGTCAACAACCGCGACGGCCAGCCGAAGGACACCGTGCGCAACATCCGGCAGGTGCCGGAATTCGTGATCAATGTCGTCACCTATGCGCTCGCCGGGCCGATGAACGCCACCGCGGCCACCCTGCCCTACGGCGAGAACGAAGCGGAGAAATTCGGGATCGAGACCACGCCGTCGACCCGGGTGCGCCCCCCGCGCGTGGCCGCGGCCCCGGTCGCGTTCGAATGCACGCTGGACCGCATCGTCGGGATCGGCGAAGGTCCGCTCGCGGCGCATGTCATCTTCGGCCGCATCCATCTCGTGCACGTCAGCGACGCGGTGCTCGGCCCGGACGGGCGGATCGACCCGGCCAGGCTCGACCTGATCGGCCGGATGAGCGGCGACCTCTACTGCCGCACGACGGAGCGGTTCACGGCCAAGCGGCCGGAGTGAACGGGGCGGATGTTGTCTTGCTTGGGCGCGAGTTTCTGCGCGATCCTTACTGGCCGTTGCATGCGGCCAGGGTGCTGGGCACAGACGTGGCCTGGCCCGCGCAATGCCGGCGTGCAAAGGACTGACATGAACGCAGCCAATCTCAAATCCAGGATCCGCACCGTGCGGGACTGGCCCAAACCGGGCATCAACTTTCGCGACGTCACCACGCTCTTCCAGGATGCGGAGGCGTTTCGGAGCACCATTGACGCGCTAACCGGGGCCATCGGGCCGCTGGCGCCGGATATCGTGGCGGCGGTGGACGCCCGCGGGTTCATTCTCGGGGGGGCGCTCGCCTACAGGCTCGGCAAGCCCATCGCGCTGGTGCGCAAGAAGGGCAAGCTTCCGTACAAGACGATCTCCGAGGATTACGCGCTGGAATATGGCACGGCGACGATCGAGGTGCATGCCGACGCCTGCCGGCCCGGCGACCGGGTCATCATCGTCGATGATCTGATCGCGACCGGCGGCACTTTGCTGGCAGCGGCGCGGCTGTTCCGCGCCCTGCGCGGCGAAATCGTCGGCGTGGTGGCGGTCATCGACCTGCCCCAACTGGGCGGCTCGCGGCGGCTGGCGGAAAACGGCCTGCCCGTGCGGACGCTGTTCGCGTTCAGCGAGGACGAGTAGCGCTCACGCCGGAATCGGTCCGGTTGGCGGCGGGGACGGCGCCGATCCAGGACGAGGCCGGATGAGCCGGTGAAGGAGCGGCGCCCTCTTCCCGCGAGTTCGGCCCTGACGAAAAAGGCGGCCGGAAGGCCGGCCGCCCGGGGGATGAAGACGTTTCGGAGACCCTACGGCTGCGTTTTGCGCAGGGTGATGGTGCCGTTCATCGTCGCGATCTGGATCTCGGGGCCGCCGCCGTTCAACGCGCCGCTGACGACCTTGCCGCCGGAAACGGACGGCAGCACGAGCGGGCAAGGCATCGGGGCGGGAACCGGCATGCCCCGGGCCTCCGCCACGCCTTCGCGGGCCGCCTGGGCCGCCTCGCGGGCTGCAACAATGGCCTCCCGCGTCGCCTCGATGCCGGCCTGCGTGGCTTCGCGGACGGCGTCGCGGATCTCGTCGTGCCACCCGGAACTGTCCGAATGGTCGTCGGCGCGCCGGGGAACATTGATGTGGGTCACGACCTTGCCGTGCGCCGCCTCGGTTCTTGTGATGAGCGCCTTTTCGTCGAAGTCGGTGAACACGGCGCCGTTTTGCGTGCGCATGCGCACGTTGGCTTTTGTGCCGGCGGGAATATGCACCTCGACCGCCCCGTTCGTCGACGTGAAGGAAAGCGGCCTGCCTTCAGCCACCTTGACGAACGTCGCATGAATCTCGCCGTTCACCGTCTCAACGAGGGCCGAGCCGGTGATCTGGTCGAGGGTGACCTCGCCATTGAGGCTGCGGATTTCGGCGTCGCCCTCGATGTTCCTGACGTTGACCTTGCCGCCAAAGGTGTTCTCGACGACAACGGAGGTATTGCGGGGCGTGGTGATGGCCAGGGTGGCGCCGGCGGCTTCCTCATCCGGACTTTCGCCGCCCAGCTCGATCGTGATCACGTTGTCCTTTTCCGCTGCGGTATAGGTGATCTCGGAATCGAGGCGGCGGAGGCCGCCGGAATCCTTCGGCGGCGGGCTCTGCGTGTTTTTGATGTTGGAGACAATGGTCACCTCGGAAGTGGGGGCGCCGGTGATCGCGACATCGCCCCACATGACCCGGATCCAGAGTTTGCCGGGCTTGGCCGGGTCGCTGAATTTGAGGTGGGTCGGAGAAAGGTCTTTGCCTTCTTCGTCGCCTTCAACCGGCGCGGCGGGCGTCGGGCCCGGGGCGACGGGCGGGGGCGCGGCAAGCTGGGCGGCCCGGAAAGGCAGCCCCGCGGCTGGCAGGCAGAGCAGAAGCGTGAGCAGGCGGAGGTTTGTATGCATGGGTGGGGGATGGCGAAAGTCGCAGGGAGAATCCGCCGACGGGCGGGTTGGGTTCAGAGTTGCGCAAGTGCGCGACGGGCCGCCTCCCGGACTGCCGGGTTGAGATTCTGGTTACGGCTGACACCCTCGATCGTGGAAAAGGCCGCCGGATCGCGGGTGGCGGCCAGGAAATCGATCATGGTCACCTGCACCAGCGGCGAGGGCTCGCGCGGGAGCGACGCGGTGACGGCGGAGCGCACAGCCGGCTGGTCGGCGTGCGGATAGAGCGCCTCGAGGGCGGACAGGCGCACGTTGACGCTCGGATCGAAGGCGAGCGAGGCAAGGAGGCCGCTGACGACCCGCTGGTCGTTGTGTTTGAGATCGAGGGTTGCAAGGATGGTCCTGAGCCGTTCGGTCGTGGATTCCTGCTGGAGGACCGAATAGGTGACGAGGGGCGCCATCGAATCGACTTTGGTCTGAAGCTCGGCGATCCTCTTCTCGGTGGCGGAATCGGGGGCCGGGTGAAGATAGCGGGCGCCGAAAAGCAGGCCGGCCGCGAGCATGGCGCACGCCAGGGCGAACTGCAGGGCGGGGCGCGCAGGCATGAGCGCGGAGAAAATGCGGTCGAGACGGCTGCGCATCGCCACAAAGGGGCTGCGCGAATCCGCCGGCCGCCGGTGGGTCTCCAGCATTGCGTAGAACCGGTCGCGGACGCGCGGACTGGGCGCGGCCGGCGGCAGGCGGTCGAGCTTGAGCGAGATCTCCTGGAGGCCCGCCCATTCGCGCTGGCAGTCGAGGCAGGTCTTCAGATGATCCCGCACGGCTCCGGCGTCGGCGGGGGAAAGCAGGCCATCCTGATAATCGAGGAAACTCTCCTGGACGCGTTGGCAGTTCATGGTGAAAGGAGGTGGAAGTGAGAATGAGAGTGAAAGTGGGCCGGGGGCGCGGATGAATGGGAGCGGGACTGCGGACCATCGACCCCGCGACCACAGGCCGGCCGGTCAGGCCCGTCGTCACGCGATGGCAGGTCTTGCAGGAGTCCTGTAGTCCGTGGTCTTGCAGTCATGCTAGGCGATCGGATCCCGGTTGAGCTTGAGATAGATGTCGCGCAGGTCCTTGAGGGCGCGGTGCACGCGCACCTTGACGGCGCCGACGGAAAGGTCGAAGAGGCGGGCGATCTCCTCGTGCTTGAGGTGCTGGAAACGCGCGAGCACGAGCAATTCGCGCTGGTCGGGACCGAGCGCGGCGAGCGCGGCGTGCAGGCGCTCGGTGTCGTCGGCTGCCATCGCGCGGTCGGCCGCGTGCGGCGCCTGGTCCGGCACCGCGTGCAGGTCGTCGGGATCCGTGGCGCGCGGCGCCAGGCTGTTCCGGTGGAAATGGTCGGCGGCGACCTTGCGGGCCACGTGGTAGATCCACGCGGAGAACCGGCCCTCGTCGCGGTACGTGTGGCGGTATTTGAGGATGCGGTAGAACACGAGCTGGACCAGGTCCTCGCTCGCAATGCGGTCGCCCGTGGTGCGCACGAAGAAGCCGTAGAGCGGCCCGTGGTGCCGTTCAAAAAGGTCGCCGAGCCTGTCGATCTCGCCGGCGCGGACGGCGATCATGAGTTCGTGGTCTGAGAGCATGTCCACGGCTGGCCGGCCTGATTCAACCATGGACGGGCAGGGTTGAACATGCAATTGTGCCTGGAGTCTGGCGATCACGGAGAGAAAGGGGCATGGGCGGTCAGGGGTGAAAACCCGCCGGACAGGAAAAGGTTACCGGCGATCCTCCCGGTGGATCCGCGGCGGAAGACAACAGCGGTCGCCCCGCGGCGGCGCGTTTTTCGCACGCGATGCTTGATTTTTCCGGCCTCGCCCGCTTGATCCGTTTGTTTTTCCCGGGGTTTCCGGGAGGATTTGCGGATTGTCCCCATCTCCTCGCCGCGGCGCCCGATCGATTTTATGGTGGATGACCTGATTATTGGCATGGCCGGTTCCGGCGGCGACGGCATCGTCTCCGCGGGCGAGTCGTTGATCAGCGCGGCCGCCGCCGATGGGTACTTCGCCATCCTGACCAAGAGTTTCGGCTCACAGATCCGGGGTGGAGAGTGCTCATGCCGTTTGCGCGTCTCCGCCCGGCCTGTCCTGAACCCCGGCGGGACGCTCAACGTCGCCGTTGTGCTGAACTGGGAGGATTTTCTCCGGTTTGGAGGGGAATTGCCGGTGGGAAGCGACACCGTCGTCATCTACGAGGCCAAGACCGGCGTCGAGCCGGCCCGGGTTCCCCTCGGCGGGATCACGCCGGGCGTCGTGGTCGCCGTGCCGATCGAAGCCATGGCGATGGCGGCGGCGGGCACGCTCCAGGCGAAGAACAACGTCGTCCTCGGCCTCCTGGCGGGCTGGTTCGCCCTGGCCCGCGAGAGCATCCTGAAGGGGATCCGCAAGAAGTTCGCCCGCAAAGGCGAGGCGGTGCTGCAGGGCAACGAACGCGCCTTTGCCGCGGGGCTGGAGTATGCGGAGCGGCATTCCCTGGATCACGAGCATTTCCTGAGCCCTCCCCCACCCGCGTCCGGACGCAGGCTCCTGACGGACGGGAATGAGATGTGCGGAGCGGCGGCCCTTTTCGCAGGCTGCAAGTTCTTCGGCGGTTATCCGATCACCCCCGCGTCGGAGATCATGCAGTACCTCGGCCGGGAGATCTGGAAATACGGCGGGGCGCTGCTGCAGGCCGAGGACGAGATCGCCGGCGTGGCCGCGGCTGTCGGCGCGTCGTTCGCCGGCGTCAAGGCCATGACCGCGACCTCCGGCCCGGGGCTTTCACTCAAAACCGAGGTGCTCGGGCTTGCCAGCGTCGCCGAACTGCCGCTCGTGTGCGTGGACGTCCAGCGCGGAGGCCCCTCCACCGGCATGCCGACGAAACGCGAGCAGGCGGACCTGTTTGCCGCGGCCTTCTCGGCGCACGGCGACACCGTGCGCCCCGTGCTCGCACCGGTCAGCGTCGCCGACACGTTTGGCATCACCGTGGAGGCGTTCAACATTGCGGAACAGTATCAGACGCCGGTGATCGTGCTCTCGGACCAGGAGATCGCCCAGCGCAAGGAGGTCGTCGGCGCGATCGACCTGTCGCAGTTCAAACGGGTCGAACGCCTCCGCCCCTCCCCGGAGGAGCTCGAGGACTACGTCCGGTTCCGGTTCACCGAGTCCGGCATCAGCCCGCTCAGCCACCCGGGCATGAAGGGCGGCAACTATCTCGCCGCGGGCATCGAGCACAATGAGCGGGGCGCGCCGGTCGCGAACGGCGAGATGCATGCGCGCATGAACGACAAGCGGCTGAAGAAGATGGACCCGCTCAAACAGCGGCGCGACCTCTTCATGATCGAGGGCGATCCGGACGCCGCGGTCGGGCTGATCAGCTGGGGCAGCATCGCCGGCGTGGCGATGGAGGCGCTGGAACTGGCGCGGGCGGAAGGCATCAAGGCCCGGTTGCTCGTGCCCAAGCTGCTGTATCCGGTGGCCGAGGACATTTACCGGGCTTTCTTCGCGCCCTTGAGGCAGTGTTTGGTCGTCGAGCAATCCCATCAGGGCCAGCTGTACCGCATCATCCGCATGTGGGTGCCCGTCCCTCCCCGCTATGAGGTCCTGGCCAGGAGCGGATCCAATCCGATCACGCCGGAGGAGGTCCTGGAGAACATCCGGACGATGGCGCGGGGTTGCCCCGTCCCGACGGCGCTGAATCCTTCGAAACCGAGCGACCCGCCCCATGAGCGCTGAATGCCCCCTGAGCCCGCAGGTTTTTACGACCAAGGACTACCGCAGCAGCCTGAAGCCGATCTGGTGTCCCGGCTGCGGCGACTACGGCGTCGTCACCGCGATCTACCGGGCGCTCGCCGCGATCAAACGCCCGCCGCACGAAATCGCGTTCATCTCCGGCATCGGCTGTTCGAGCCGCATCCCCGGCTATACCACGGCCTACGGCTTCAACACGGTGCACGGGCGCGCCCTCCCCATCGCGGAGGGAATCAAGATGGCAAATCCCGACCTGCTCGTGCTTGTCGCGGGCGGCGACGGCGACGGCTTCTCGATCGGCGGCGGCCATGTGCCCCATACCATCCGGCGGAATCATGACCTGACCTACCTCGTCATGGACAACCAGATCTACGGCCTGACCAAGGGCCAGTTGTCCCCGACATCGCCGCGCGGCGAGAAGACCGCGTCGTCCGTCTACGGCAGCATGGAGGACCCGGTGAATCCGCTGCTTTACGTCCTGGCCTACGGCGCCGGATTCGTCGCCCAGGGCGTGCCGGCCGACATGGAGGGCCTCGCAAAGATCATCGAGGAGGCGATCCGTTATCCCGGATTCGCCTTTGTGAACATCCAGTCGCCGTGCGTCACCTATGGCGACGCCGAGACCCAGCTAAAGACCCAGCGGGCGCGGATGCGCAGGCTCGATGCGGAGGGCCACGACACCGCCAACCGGATCCGCGCCATCGAACTGGCGCAGGAGTACGGCCGGACGCTTTTCACGGGCGTGTTCTATCGCAATCCCAACCCGCCGCCCACGTACGAGAGCCAGATCCGGGAGCGCCAGCAGGCGCTGAGCAGCGGAGCCATGACGCTGGAATCGCTCCTGGGTCAATCGGGCCACAACGCCTGAGCCGGAGCGCCTGCGGCCGACCTCCACCGTTTCGTTGCGCGACCGGCTTCCGCGGGATTGAAGCCCGCGATGCCCGGCATCGACTTTTTCGATTAACGGGTTCAGCGGGGAGCAGGTATAGTCTCTGCCGCCTTCCATCCGGGAGGGACCCTTCATGACAACTCCGGCTTCACTTCCGACAGGGATCCCCGCGGCCCGTGAACGATGCCCCGGCGCGCGCCGGGCGCTCGGACTCCTGCTGCTGATCAACCTTTTCAACTACATCGACCGCAATGTCCTCGCGGCGGTGGTCCCGTGGATCAGGGACGACTGCTTCGGCGCGGGCGGAGCCGTCCGCGGGAGCCCCGCGCTCACCGCGCTCCTGCAGTGGTCGCAACGGCATCTCGGCTTCACTCCGGAAAACGCGCTGATCGGAATCCTGGGCACGGCGTTCATGGTCGTCTACACGATCGGAGCGCCCGCGTTTGGCCGCCTGGCCGAGCGGCATTCGCGCTGGACGCTGGTGGGAATCGGCGTGGTGCTCTGGAGCCTGGCGAGCGGCGCCTCCGGGCTTGCCGGCACCTTCATGGTTCTGCTGCTGACGCGCTGCTTCGTGGGCATCGGCGAGGCGGCCTACGGCCCCGTCGCGCCGTCGCTGATCTCGGATTATTATCCCGTGAAGGTCCGGGGAAGGGTGCTTGCGTGGTTTTACATGGCGATCCCGGTGGGGAGCGCCCTGGGTTATGTGCTGGGCGAACGCGTGGCGGGGTCCGGCCTCGGCCGCTGGGGCGCGGGGATGTTCGGCTGCAGTCCCGAGAGCTGGCGCTGGGCATTCTACCTTGTCGTGGGACCGGGAATCGCGCTGGGCGCCTGGAGCTTCTTCATGCGCGAGCCGCCGCGCGGCCAGACGGATCTTGGCCGGGCAGCCGCGCCGGTCGCCGTTCGCTGGCGCGACTATGCGCTGCTGCTTCGGACCCCGTCCTACGTCTTTTGCACGCTGGGCATGGCCGCGATGACCTTTGCCATCGGCGGCATCGCATTCTGGATGCCCTGTTTTCTGAAGGGGCGCCCGGGCACGGGCGATTCTCCGATCACGACCTTCGGCGCCATCCTTGTCGTGGCGGGGCTCGTCGCCACCTACCTTGGGGGCCTGGCGGGCGACCGGCTGCGCGCGCGGCTTCCGGGCGCCTACTTTCTGGTGTCGGGCGCCGCGATGCTCGCCGGCTTCCCGCTGTTTCTGGCCGCGCTTCGGGCGCCGTTCCCGCTGGGCTGGCTGCTGATCTTTCTCGCCTGCTTCTGCCTGTTCTTCAACACCGGCCCGACCAACACGATCATCGCCAACGTGACGCATCCCTCGATGCGCGCCGCCGGGTTCGCGCTCAACATCTTCGTGATTCACACGCTCGGCGACGTCATCTCGCCGGTGATCATCGGCGTCATCAGCGACAAATACAGCATCGAGGCCGGCTTCCTCGTCGTTGGCTTCATGTTTCTCGCAGCCGGGGTGCTGTGGCTGTCCGGCGCCCGGCATCTGCAGCGCGACACCGAACTCGCGCCCGGCCGCCTGCCGTCGTTCCCGGCTGAGGGGACAACGGCCTTCCGCCCATGACCCGGATCGTCCGCCTGCTCCTCCGGCTGCTGTTCCGGTTCCGCGGAATCAACGAAGGCGTGCTGAAGACGCCCGGGCCGGTGCTTCTGCTGCCAAACCACCTGTCGTGGTTTGACTGGTTGTTCATCGGCGTGTGCCTCGAATCCGACTGGCGCTTCGTCACCTCCTCGACCACCGCCCAGACGTCGTTTCTTCATCGATGGATCCTGGTCAACCGCCGGACGTTTCCCGTGGATCCGCTGTCGCCCTACGGAATGAAGCACATGGTGGAATACCTGCAGGCCGGCGGACGGCTCGTCCTTTTCCCCGAGGGCCGCATCTCCACCACGGGCGGCCTCATGAAGCTCTTCGACGGGACCGGCTTCCTGCTCCACCGCTCGCCCGCCCGGATCATCACGGCCTTTCTGCGCGGCGCCCATCGGCTGCCCTTCTCCCCCAACCGGGACTGGAAACTGCTGTTCCCCCGGGTCACGGTTCATTTCAGCGCGCTCCTGGCTCCGCCGAAGTTCGACCCCCTTGGCGCCGCTGAGGCGCGCGAACGGCTGACCAACTGGCTGCGCGACCGGATGCTGGAACAGCAGTTCGAGGCTGAAATGTCGTTTGGCCCGCGCACCGTGCCCGGGGCCATCGCCGCCGCCGCCCGGGAGCGGCCCGGTCTTCGCGTGATCGAGGATGTTGCACAGAAGCTCACCTTCCGCCGCCTGCTGCAGTCCGCCGCGTTGCTGGGCGGACAGTTGCGGAGGCTGCTGCCGGCGGAGGCCGTTCGCGTGGGCGTGCTCCTGCCGAACGTCACGGCTGCGCCGGTGACGCTCCTGAGCCTCTGGTCGCTCGGCAAGGTGCCGGCGCTGCTCAATTTCACCAGCGGCCCGGCGACCCTGCTGGCGTGCGCCCGGCTGGCCGGACTGACGCATGTGGTGACCTCCCGCGCGTTCGTGGAAAAGGCCCGGCTGAAGATCGAGTTCATGGCCGAAGCCGGCATCGAGTTCGTCTTCATCGAGGACGTGCGCGGGAAGATCGGCGCCGCGCGGAAGCTGTCTGCACGGGCCGGCTTGGTGCGCCTCCCCCGCCCGCGCGACTGCGATCCGCAATCGACCGCGGTCGTGCTTTTCACAAGCGGCTCGGAAGGCGTGCCGAAGGGCGTGGAGCTGAGTCACGCCAATCTTCTCGCGAACATCCGCCAGATGCTCGCCGTCTGCGATCTCCAGGACGACGACCGGATGTTCAACGCGCTGCCGCTCTTCCACAGCTTCGGCCTGACCGCCGGCCTGCTGATTCCGCTGGTGCGCGGCCTGGGCACGTTTCTTTATCCCTCGCCGCTGCATTACCGCGTGATCCCGATGCTGGTTTACATGCAGAACAGCACGCTTCTGCTCGCGACCAACACGTTCCTCAATCTCTACGCCCGCCGCGCCAACCCGTATGATTTCCGTTCGCTCCGCTATCTTTTTGCCGGCGCGGAGAAGGTGCAGGATGCCACGGCGGCAATCTGGGCGCAGCGGTTCGGCGTCCGCGTGCTCGAGGGCTACGGAGCCACGGAATGCAGTCCGGTCATTGCGGCCAACACTCCGCTGCAGCCCCGGCCCGGCACGGCCGGCCGCCTGATGCCGGGGATGGACTACCGGCTCGTGCCCGTCGAAGGCGTGGCCGCGGGCGGCCGTCTTCTGGTGCGCGGCCCAAACGTGATGAAGGCCTATCTCAACGCAGAGGCCGATGCGCGCTTCCAGGCGCTGGGCGGCTGGTACGACACCGGCGACATCGCGACGGTCGACGAGGAGCGGTTTGTGGTTATCCACGGCCGCCTGAAGCGTTTCGCCAAGATCAGCGGCGAGATGGTCAGCCTGGGCGCGGTCGAGGATGCCCTGGCCGGGGCATTCCCGCATTTCGGCCTGCGCTGCCACGTGGCGGTGATCGCCCGGCCCGACGACGAAAAGGGCGAGAGGCTTGTCGCCGTGAGCAACGAGGCCCGCCTCAAACTCGACGAGATCCGCGCCGTGATCCGCGCGAAGGGCCTGCCGAATCTGTGCGTGCCGCGGGAGCTGAGGCACGTGCGCGACCTCCCCAGGCTCGGCACCGGCAAGGTCAACCACCGCGAACTGGAGCGGCTGGTGTGAACCGGTTTGCGGTTCCGGCGCAAACTAAAGGGCGACGCGTCAAGGAGCGCGTGGCTCCGGCATGATCTCCAGGCAGAGGGAGTACTCGCGGTAGCCCATTGCCTTCCAGAATGCGACGCCCGCGGTGTTGGCCCAGAGCACCTCGACGGTCAGCCGGCGGCCGGGCGGCCAGATCTCCCTGCGCAGGATCTGGATCACGCGCCGGCCGATTCCCTCCCGCCGCCGCTCGCGCACCACGAACAAATGGCGCAGGTAGACCTCGTCCGCGGACTCCCGATAGAGCACATACGCCACGAGCCGGCCGTTTTCCTCGAAGATCCGCGCGATGTAGTCGCCCGAGCCCAGCCAACGGCGCATCCGAGCCGTCAGTTGCGCCACGTTCATGGGATTGCGATGCCCTTCATCGCGGATCAGCTGGTGGTTCAGCGCGCCCAGGATGGCATAGTTGGCCGGAACCGCCTTGCGGTAAGTCAGATCGTGCATGGGACTCTCGTGAAGCAGGAAAGCCCACCCGTGGCCGCGAGGCTATGCAAAAACCGTGGCGCCGCCCCCGGCCGCGAGGCGCCGTGCCCGCAGCCATTTGTCATTTAATAGATGACATCGGGCCTTGGCAGCCGCGCCTCCCCGCGCGAGACTCGGAGCGTGGCCCTCCTGTTCGCCCTCGCGCCGGTGTTCTTCGCGTTTGAGCTCTGGCAGCTCGTGATCGCGGAGCGCTACGTCGGCCTCAAGCAGATCGCGCGCGGGATCGATCCCCGCGAACTGGGCCTCGGCGAGATGACGGCGGCCTTCTGGAGCCTGACGCTGCTCGCGTACTGGGCGTGGATGGCGCTGATGCTTTTCCAGCCGCAGGGCCGCCTCCAGTTCCTTGTGCTCGTCGTCGTCTCCGGCGCTGGCTTTGCCATCCGCCGCGGCTGCGGACTCAAATGGGTGCTGGTGGTCCTGACGTTCGAGGGCTCCATCCGGGTCGGCATGCTGCTCTACCTTTGCGCGCTCGCATGGCGCCACCGGCACTGAGATGCGACGCAGTCTTCCGGAGACGCGGAATTTGCCTTGAGCAAAATGCCTTCCGGCCGCAAAAATGGGGCCGTCCCCGCAAGCTTCACCCTGCGCAAAACACCCATGAAATTCGAAGACGCTCCGCGGCTGCCCAAGCTCCCCTTCATTGCCACCGATATTGCCCTGCTCGCGTTCGCCGCATCCATCGCCGCCCTTCATCCAAATCCGGCCGCGCCGGTCCCCCTCTTCATCATCACAGCCTGCGTCCTCGCCGGAGTCGTTGTGTTGATGATCCCTTTCATCGCCAACTACGGGCGCGATCAGGAAGACGCCGTGAAAGCCCAGCGTCACGAAGTGGGCGAGCAGATCAAGCTGCTCACGGCGGCGTCCGACCGGCTGCAGAATTCCACAATCCAGCTCAAGAGCGTCGAGGAGACCGCCACCCGGAACGTGGAGGCGGCCGAGAGACTGCCCTACCGCATGCAGGAGAGGATCGCTGAATTCAACCAGCAGCTGGCCGCATCCGAAAACAAGGACAAGGCCAGGCTGGAGGAGGAAGTTGCCCGCATGCGTTCTCGTGAAGACGAGCGCCTGGCCGCGGTGGCCGATCAGATCACAAAGGCGCTCGCGGAGTTTTCTAGGATTGAGGATGCCGCCCGGCAGAGTTTTGCCGCCATGGTGCAGCAGGAAAAGGAATTGCTCGGACAGCAGGTCGCGGCGCTGCAGGCCGCCGCAGCCGCCCAGGGCGCGGCCACGCTGGCCGAATGGACGAAGATCAAGGAGGACGCGCGGCAGAACATCGCAGCCATGATGCGGCAGGAAAAGGAACTGTTCGAGCAGCAGGCGACGACGCTGCGCATCACCGATCGCGAGAACCAGACGGCCGCGGCCGCGCAGATCGCGACCGCGCTGGCCGATTTTTCCAAGCTCGAAGCGGACGCCCGCCGGAGCTTCACCGACACGATGCAGCGGGAAAAAGAATTGCTCGAGCAGCAGGTGGTGAAGCTTCGGTCCGCCTCAAGCGAGCGCCTGGCTGCAGCCGCGGAGGAGATCGCGATGACCCTCGCGAGTTGGACGGCGATCGAGGCGGGCATGAAGCGGCAGCTTTCGACGGCGATCGATTTGCAGGGAAAGCTCGCCACGGTGCTCTCCGCTCTCGACACCCGGATCGCGGATCTCCGATTTGCGGCGGAGGCTGCGGCAAAGGCGGCGGACGCTGTTCCCTCCGCGCCGCCCCCGTCTCCTGTCGTCCTGCCTCCGCCCGGGCCCGCGGAAGGCCTGCCGATCGTGGCCGGCCCGGAGCCGGTCAAAACCACGGCCGCGACAATGTCGCCGTCTGCAGTGGAAACTGTCGCCGCCCCCCCGCCGGTGCCGGACGCCCGTCCGCGCGAAGCCGCTGATCCTGCGGCCGCCACAGCCGCCGGATCCTCCGGCGCCGCCGGGCAGGCGCCTGAGGCGGCGGAGGCGCCGCCTGCCCGCGGGCCGGATTCCGCTGCTGGCGAAGCGCCCGCGGCGCCCGAGCCGCCCTCCAGGACCGAAGCAGCTTCGGGGATTGCGGCAGCGGAGGTTCCACCGCCCCCCTCGGCTCCCGAGGCCGCGCCGCCACCGGCGCCTTCCGGTTCGACGCCGGCCCCCGGGGCGGCTGGCGCCGATCTGCCTTCCCCTGAGCCGGACGAGTCCGAGCTGCTGGCTCCGTCGTCTGACGCTGCTGACCTGGTTGCGCCGGCGAAACCGCGCAAGCCGCGTGCTCCAAAAAAGCCCAAACTGGAATCCGCGGCGTCCTCCGATTCCACGGCCGGGCTGGCGCCCCTTGCGGAGAGCACCGTGGCGGGCCCGCCGCCGGTCGAGCTCATTGCCGAACCCGTCGCCGAGGAGCCTCCGGCGCCCGAGGATTTCTCCCAGCTTTCGCCTGAAGAGAGCAAGCCGGTGGCGACCCCGTCTGCCGACGGGCGCACGCGGCTCACGGTGATCTCCTACATCGGCATCGGCAACAAGCTCCACCTTCGTGGCGAGGGGGCGGGCTTGAGCCCGACGAAGGGTGTTCCGCTCCAGTTCGTGTCCATCGGCCGCTGGCGCTGGGAGACGGATGCGGCATCGGGGCCCATCGTCTGCCGGATCTACAAGAACGACAAACTGGAAGCGCCCATCGGCGCAATCACCCTCCTGCCCGGCACGGAACAGGAAGTCTCCGCCTCGTTCTAGGCCCCAAACCCCAAGGGCGTGTTGCCCAAATCCTCTGAATAATTGAACATTCGTAACAATGATTATTCTGACGTGAGCCGAGGCTGGGAAGCCTGTGCGACTTTCGGCCGGCCTCTGGAACCACCGACAGTCTGAAGACGAGCCAAGTTGCGACGCCGGTGACACTGTGACACTTGACAATGGCCACGCTGAGTGACACGGTTAAACCATGCCGGCTCGCATCACGATCAAAGAACTTCACGCCACAACGGGCGACTGCGTTCGCCGCGCCGGGGCCGGCCGCGCTCCCGTCGTCGTCACCGATCGCGGCCAGGCTGTCGCCGTCCTCGCCAACCCGGCTCTGCTCAAACCACGCCACCGCCGGCGCACGCTTCTTCCTGAATACTCCGCCATGATGACCCGGAACCAATGCAACGACGTGCTCGACGATCTCGATGCGGTGCGGGGGGACCGATGATTCTCTGTGATACATCGACCGTGGCCAAGTTCTACGTTTTTGAGCCCGAATCGGCGGCGGTGCGGCACCGGCTCGAAGCGGAGGACGAGGTCTGCGTTTCGGAGCTCGTGCGGCTTGAACTGATGGGGGTCTTCCACCGGCGGCTGCGTGAGGGCAAGTGGACCCGCGCCGACTTTCTCTCCGCCGTCCGCCAATTCTCGACCGACGACATCGGCGGATACTGGACATGGCTGCCGCTCGACAGCGCGATCATCGAAGCTGCGGCCGCCATTTACACCTCGCTGCCGGAAGCCGTATTCCTTCGCTCCGCCGACTGCCTGCATCTGGTCACGGCACTGCATCACAACTTCGCCGAGATCTACACGCACGACAGCCATCAAACCGCTGCCGCGGCGGCGCTGGGGCTCAAATCCGTGGCGATTCAGCCGTAGAGGGAATCCAAGGCATGTTGCGCGCGTACAAACAATGGCTTCCCGTTGCCCTCTGGATGGCGCTCATCTTCGCAATGTCCTCAGACCTTGGTTCTGCGGCGCATACCTCACTCATTATCGAGCCGCTCATATTGTGGATAAAACCAAACGCGTCGCCTGAGGAGATTGAGCGAGTGCAGTTCTTTGTTCGAAAGTCCGCGCATCTTTTCGAGTACGCTGTGCTCGCGCTTCTAATCTTGCGTGCGATCAAGCGCCCCCTGCGCCCAGCCTCCAACTCATGGTCCTGGCAGCGCGCGGGCGTTGCTCTGCTCATTGCCGCGGCCTATGCGGCGACAGACGAATGGCACCAGTCGTTCGTGCCCAGCCGTACTGCAGATCTCAACGACGTACTGATTGATTCCAGCGGAGCATTGATCGGGCTGACGCCGGCGTTCTTCTGGTCCAAGCTCACCCCGCTCAGCAGGTTCTTTCTGACGAGGCATTCCGCTTCTCCACCCCGCGGCCCGATCGCTAATAATGCGGCGGACGCTCGTCGATGACGGGCGGTGGGGCGGGCTCGGTTTCCGGCCTCTGGCTGAACTTCACCAGCTTCCTCTTCAGCTGGTCAATCTCGCCGGCCAGCTCGAGCATGGCCTTGTCCTGCTCGGCCACATGGCGCTGGAGCCACGCGAGCGTCTCTTCAAGGAGGGCGAGCCTTTCGTCATTCATCATGGCCGCCCAGTGCAGCCAAGTCCGGCCGGCGTGCCAAGCCCTCAGCGCTTCCCGCCGCGGCGGCGCTCCATGCGGGACGCCAGGCCGCGAAGCTCCCGCGCGACGTCATCGCACGCCGCCTGCGCCTCGGCCGTGGTCTGAAGCCGCCGGATCTTCCGGCAGACGAGCAGCAGCGCCGCGGTCAGCCGGACCCGATGGGCGGCCCGGCGCGCGGTGGCGGAGCCTGATGGATGCTTCGGCATCATGCACACCACTTTTGTATAAGACATTTTTTGTCAACATATAATTTTCCGCCCTGTGCGTTGACAAACGGTGACCGTGGCGGCATCGAAACCGGCATGCACTACACCCAGCTTTTCCGCCAGCTGCGGGTGGCTCGTGGTCTCAGCCACGAAGCACTGGCCCGGCGTGCCGGGTGTCACCGCAACACGGTGATCAATGTCGAGCACGGCCGGCCGGTGAAGATCGGCACCCTTGCCTGCTTGATGGAGAAGATGGGATATGCGCGTGATTCCGCGGAATTCGGGGCGCTCGCCCTTTTGTGGCTCGAAGCCGCGAGCGGCGCCCCGTTTTCGCGGGCCGAGGCGGTTGCGGCCGGCCGCAGGCACATCGCGGTCTGCCGGCGCGAGGCGGAGCAGAACAGCCGGAAGCTGGGATTGGCCGTCGCCGACGCAGGGCTGACGGCCGATCAGATCCGCCTGCTGGTGTTCGCCGCCCGGCAGCCTGAAGTGCTCGCCATCGTCGGCGCGATGAAGAAGCTGGTCGAAGCCGGCGGTGGCGCGGAGGCCGTGCCGCAGCTCCAGGTCGCGGAGGACAAATAGGCGGCTAGGCGACGACGGCAAGTGCCGGGCCGGTGGCGCAGGCCTCGACCGCTGCGAGGAATTCCCTCACCTGGCCGGCGGGCACGCCGAGGGACCAGGGGATCGCGGGGCCTGGCGCCAGCACAAGCACGCCGAGCGAATCACGCTCAAGCTCAAGCGTGGACTGCGTGCGCAGCGTCAGGCGACCGTCCTCATCGCAGTCCGTAACGCTTGGCCCCCCTCCGACGGGGAGCGTGCCTATGCCGTCCGGCGCCAGGCAGATCCGGCGCAGAGAGGACAACTCGTGGAGATCCACCAGAACGGTGAACGGCGACGGATGACCGTTGGCGTCCGTCGCCCGCAACTGCGCCAGGCCCGCCCCGGCATCGCCCTCGACATCGAGGCCGTAGGCGAAGAACACCCCGCCGGGCCGGGCACACAGGACGGGGGAAGAGAAGCGAAGATGGCGCTCGCCGAGGATCATGGCTGATTGCCTGGCATCGGCTCATAACCCCACGTTTGTTAGGACAAAAGCGATTTCGGCGGGCCGGCGGCCTTTTTCACTTGTTCTTCACTCCGGACGTTTTTTGTCCACGCTCCTCCACCGGCCATGACAGGCGCATTTCTCACGACCGTTTTTTTCTCCCTCGCGATGATCTTCGCAAACCGGTCGATCAAGGCCGTCGGTATCCCGCGCGCGAATCTTGGCCGGCTGCTCGTCGGGCTGGTCTGCCTCGGGATCATTGCGCACGAGTTCGGCCGGGGGCTCGGCGGAGCCGGAAGGGACTGGTTTTTCCTCAGCGGATTGATCGGCATGGGCCTGGGCGACCTCGCCAATTTCAACGCCCTCCCGCTGCTTGGATCCCGCCTGTCGATTCTCGTCACCCAATGCGTGGCGGTGCCGGTTGCCATCGTGGCCGAGCGCCTGTGGATCGGCACCCGGCTGACCGCCGGTCAATTCCTCTGGGATGCCGTCATTCTCGGAGGAGTGGCGCTTGCGTTGATGCCCACGCCGAGCCACCCGCCGCGCGTGCGGGTGCGCCCGATCGGGTTTCTCTGGGGACTGCTGGCCGCGGCGGGCCAGGGTCTGGGCGCGGTGGTCAGCCGCCGCGCCGGGGATGCCGCCCTCCAGGCCGGCGAGTCGATCGACGGGATCACGGCCGCCTACCAGCGCACAATCGGCGGCCTCGCGATCACCGCGGCGTTCTTCATCGTCCGCGCCGTGATCCAGCGCCGCCGCCAGGCGGAGACCCGGGTGCCGCCGACGGCACGCGATCATGTGTGGGTCCTGGCCAATGCGCTCTGCGGAGCGGTCATAGGCGTGAGCTGCTACCAATGGGCCCTGGTCACGGCGCCCAGCGGCGTCGTGCTGCCGATCGTCGCGACGACGCCCCTGGTCATCATCCCGTTCAGTTACCTGATCGAGGGCGAACGACCCTCGGGACGCTCGCTCGCAGGCGGAGCCATCGCCGTCGCCGGCGCGGTGGCGCTCGCGCTCACGCCCTGATGCGGCGTCCCGCGGGAAACCTGCCTGTTTTGCCTGAACCTGAACTCCGCGAAGACGGCTCGATGGCGCCGCCGCGGCTCACGGCAAACATCTGCGCGACGCCGCACCGGCCCCGCGCAGCGTCACTTCCTGCCCGAGCCAAAGATGGCTTTCGCGGCTTTGAACGGCGTCCGCGTAAAGGGCGTGCGCGGCGCCTCCGGCCCGGCAGCGATCGCGGCCAGTTGCGCCTCGCGGGCCTCCATGGCCTGTTCCCTCTGCCGCAGCCCCTCCTCCTTGGTCTTCAACTGCGCCAGCTCTTCCTTCAAGACCAGTTTCTCCCCGCAGAAACTCCGCCGTTCAGCCTCCAGCATGTCGACCGCCCGGTCGAGCCGGCTCCAGGCCACCTCCAGCGTCGCATCGCGTTGAAACGGATCGCGGGACAGGCGGGGGGTGTTCTTCTGAACGCGCTCGGCCTCGGCCGCCGCGCTCATTTCCCTGAGCCGCTGTTCGTACGCGCGGAGATTTGCCTCCTGTTCCCGCAACAGGTCGATGTCCTCCTGGAGCTGCCGCCGGTCGATCTCGAGGCGCTCCTCGCCCTGCCGCACTTTGGCCGCCACCGCCCGGAGGCGGATCTCCTCGGCCCAAAGGTCGGAACGGTTGCTGTCGAGCGACTGCCGTTCGTCGGTCAGCGCCTCCGCCGTCTTGAGGCGCTGCACCTCATCCTCCGGACGGCCTTGGGCGCGCTCGGCCGCGAGCGCCGCGCGCTCCTGCGCCAGCGCCTCACGCGCCTCCGCCACGGTCCGCGCTTTCTCATCCACGGCGGCCTGCGCCGCCGCGACGATCTCGCGTTCGCTGCGCACCTCGTTCAGCTCCGTCAGCTGCCGCGCCGCATCAGTCTGCATCGCGAGCTGCTTTCTGAGCTCCGCCTCGATCGTCGTCTTTTCCTGGGCCAGCCGCTCCACCATGTTCTTCAGGCTGTCGCGCTGCCGCGTCACGCGCACCAACTCGGCGCGCCAGTCGCCCGGCGCCGCCGCACTGACCGCGCCCGACGCCCCTCCCTCGGCGGATTCGCCGCCCACCTCGGCCAGGATCGACTCCACCTTGGCCAGTTCCTCCTGCGTGACCTCGCCGGCCACCGGCCGTCCTGGCTGGAGGATGGCGTTGACGCGCTGCAACACAAACACCCAGTCGTTTTCCGGGGCGAGCACATCGGCGACTGCGAGGCGGATTCCCTTGATCACCGAAGGCAGCTCGAGCTGATTCACCAGCAGGAGCACCGCCACGCTGGGCTGCAGTTTCTTCAAGGCCTCGATGAAGGCAAAAGAGCTCATCTCGGGCAGCGGGTCTGCCACGAGGGAAAGATCAAACCATTCGCCGTGGGCGGCTTCGATGGCCGCGTCCGGCTGGGCGAAGGACCGCACATAGTAGCCCGACCCCGCCAGCAAGAGAGTCAAGGTGCGGCTTGCACTTTGATCGCCATGCACCAACAGGACCTTTTTCACAGGATTCATGGCCGGAATTGGTTTAAGGGCTCCCGATCAACGATGGGAATGTTACAGCACGCCGCAGTTTTTTGAAATGCATTTGTGCACTCCTCTGGGGATTTACCCGATTTTACCCCTGACCCGGAAAAGTGCAATCAGGTTCCACCTCCTGCGCCGGCAAGCGATGCACTTTCGCCGATTGTTTGCGATCAGCATGCATTACGTCGGATGACGCATGGGACATCCGGGCCGTGATGGCGAAGCCGGCGGGCAAAGGGGCGGAGGCGCCCCATTTACGTCCGGAACAGCACATCCTCCCGGTTGAACATGCGAACACAGAACGCGAGCGCCGCCGCGGCGTAAACGCAGGTCGAGCCGAAGATGAGGGCGAGGTAATTCCAGTGAAACACGCCCGAAACAAGCTCCTTGCTCGCGAGTGCGATGTTCAGAATCGGCACCATCGCCAGCTTTGCATTCAACTCCACCCCCGGCATCAGCCCCATCATGGCGGGGATGATGATCAGGGCGATCAAGGGAGTCGTGTAGCTGGACGCTTCCTTCATGCTCTTGGCGAAAAGGGATACTGCCAGCAGCACCGAGCAAAACAGCACCGCGACCGGCAGCACCATGGCCAGGACCAGAAGCAGGCCCGCCGGATCGAGCACCGGCATCGCCCCCTGTCGCGCCGCCGCGGCCGGCGCGCCCGCCGCGGACCCGATCACGACCAGGGTGATTCCCGTCGTGATCATCGAGACCACCGCCGTCGTCAACGAAGCGGTCAGCACCATCAGGAACTTGCCTAACACGAGATCCGTCCGCGCAACAGGGCTGCAAAGGATCGTCTCCATCGTGCCCCGCTCCTTCTCTCCCGCCGTCAGGTCCATCGCTGGATACAATGCTCCGGAGAAACAGAGCAGGATGAACAGATAGGGGATCAACCCGCCGATCTGGTTGCCCGCCACCTTCTCCGGCGGCGCCACATTCAGGGTCTTTGTTGCGAACGGATTCACCAGGTTCCCCGGCAGCCCCCGGCCGGCCAGCCGGGCCGTCACCGTCTTCCTGCTGTAGTCGTTGAAGAAGTCTCTCAGTTCGCCCGCCGCCAGGTCAGAGCGCAGTTCGCCCTCGTAATTGTAGATCTTGATCTCGGCCGGCCTTTCGTGTTCCAGGGCGGCCTCGAAGCCGGCCGGAATCTCGACTGCCGCGCGCAGCCGCTTGTCGGAGATCTGCTCCTTCCAATCCGCCGCGCAGGGGACAAGCCGCAGTTTCCGGTCCGCAGCCAGCGCCGAACGCAGGGCCGGCGAGTCGGCGCCGCCGAGCACCATCACCGTCGGGATCTCCTCGCGCGCCTTGTTGACGACCTTCATCGAGATGGTGACCATGGTGATCATGATGCCCGGGATGATGAGTACCGGGATCATGAACATGGACATCAACGTCCGGCGGTCGCGCAGCATGTCGCGCAGCTCCTTGCAGTAGACCGTGAAAGTGTTGTGCATGTTCATGCGGCATCCTCCTTGTCCGCCCCGATGGCGCGGATGAAGACCTCCTCCATGTCCTTCTCGCCGTAGCGTTGCTGCAGTTCATCGAGCGATCCCTCCGCGACGAGCCGGCCCTGGTGAATGATGCCGATGGTGTCGCAGATCTTCTCCACCTCACTCATGACGTGGGTCGAGTAGATGACGGTCTTGCCGCGGGCGCGGCAGTCGCGGACAAAACGGATGATGTTGCGCGAGGTCATCACGTCGAGCCCTATGGTCGGCTCGTCGAAGATGAGCACGGCCGGATCATGCACCACGGTGCGCGCGATCGAGGTCTTCTGTTTCATGCCGGTCGAGAATTTCTCCACCCGGCGGTCAAGGAACTCGTGCAGGTCGAGCTCCTCCGCGAGCTGGCGGATCCGCGAGGCGATCTGCTCCTCCGCAAGGCCGTTGAGGCGGGCGAAGTAGGCGATGGTCTCGCGGGCGGTCAGGCGGCCGTAGAGCGCGGTGCTCGTCGCGAGGAAGCCGACGTTGGCGCGAACGCGCTCCGGCTCCTTCACGATGTCGAACCCGGCCACAATGGCGCTGCCGCCCGTCGGCCGCAGGAGCGTGGCCAGCAGGCGGAGCGTCGTCGTCTTGCCCGCGCCGTTTGCGCCGAGCAGGCCGTAGATTCGGCCCGGCTGGCAGGTGAAGGAGACGTCGTCCACCGCACGGATTTCGCCGCGCTTCTTGTCGTGGAAGACCTTGGTGAGGTTCCGGGCTTGAATCATGGGGGAAGGGGCAAAGCGGAAAAGCGGGAAAGCGGAAAAGCGGGAAAGCGGAAAAGCGGGAAAGTGGGGAAAAGGTGAGCGTGAGGGCGGGGAGGGCGGGATTCGGACAAGGCGGATGGTGATCTCCAGATCTCAACAGTCTCCACCCATCTTTCCGCTTGGTCGTTTCATGGTTTCTCGTTTTCCCGATTTCAAGGTTTCCCGGTTTGCATTCACAGGCTCATCTGTTCGCGGAAGGCCTGGGCCTGCCTCCGGGAGAGCTCGACCTTCAGTCCGCCCTTGAGATTCACGAGCAGGCTTCCGCTGAACCACGGCTCGATCCGCTCGATCCAGGCAAGATTGATGATCTGCCGGCGGTTGGCGCGGAAGAAGACGCGCGGGTCAAGCCGCTCCTCCATCGCATTGAGCGAGCGGAAGAGCTGCGGCTGGGCGTCGCCGAAATGCACCCGCGTGTAATTGCCCTCGCTCTCCATGAGGCGGATCGCCTTCACCTCGACGAACCAGCAGCGGTCGCCGTCGCGCACAAACACCTTGTCCTCGGGGGCGAGACGGCACGGCCGCGCTGCGGCCTCCTCCGCTGCCCCCTGCGGGCGCTCCTGGCCGCTCCGAAGCTTGTCGAGCGCCGCGGCCAGGCGCGCGGGATCGACCGGCTTCATCAGATAGTCGAGCGCGTTGAACTCGAACGCCTTCACGGCGAACTCGTCGTATGCGGTCGTGAAGATCACCTGGGGCAGGGGCGGCTCCAGCGACTCGAGCAGCGCGAATCCGTCATCCCCCGGCATCTGGATGTCGAGAAAGAGAAGATCGGGGCCCAGCTCCGCGATCCGCGTGCGCGCCTCGTCGGCATTCGAGGCCTCACCGGCGATCGCGATGTTGGCGTGCGCTGCCAGCAGCCGCCGCAGCTCGTTCCGCGCCAGGCGCTCGTCATCGATCAGGAGGGCTTTCATGTGCGGACCTCCGCCTTCTCGCGCGGCGGGTGCGCCCGCAGCCCGGGATCGTCCGCAATCCGGGCTGAAACCGGCGCCCGCGCCGCCCGGTGCGCCTCCATGCGCAAGGGAATGACCGCCTCGGCGACGACGCGGCCGGGAGGGTCGTCGCGCAATGCGATGGAGGCCCGTTCGCCGAAGAGAAGGCGGAGCCGCTCGGCGGCATTGCGCAAGCCGACGCCGGTCGAGCCGCCTCCCGCCGCCAGCGTGCCGGGATTGGTCACCCGGAGGGAAAGCTCGTCGTTCTCGCAGGATGAGATGATCGTGATTTCCCCGCCCTCGCGCCGCGGGGCGATCCCATATTTGACCGCGTTCTCGACCAGCGTCTGGAGCAGCATCGGCGGGATGGAAAGGCCCAGCGTGCCCGGAGCGATCTCGCGGCGCACCCGCAGGCGTTCCTCATGCCGCACCTGCTCAAGGGCGAGGTAGTCGTCGACGGTCTGCAGCTCGTCCTCGAGCGGCACGGTCTCAAGCTGGCCCGACTGGAGCGAATAGCGGAGGAGGTTCGCAAGCTGGGTCACGGCCTGGCGCGCACGGTCGGGGTTCTCGTCGATGAGCCCGCGCAGCGAATTGAGCGAATTGAAGATGAAATGCGGGTTGATCTGCGACTTCAGGGCGCGCAACTCGGCCTCCTTCGCGCTCGTGGCCAGCCGCAGGCGTTCGATCTCCGAACGGTTGAAGCGGTCGAAAAGATGATAGAAGAAATAGATGCACAGCCAGCCTACGAACAGGGAGGTGCCCTGGATCCAGCTGAAGACGAACGCCAGCCACGGGCTGAATTCCGCCGTCCATGGCGTGCGCATGACGCCGTAGATGATGCCGAAATTCAGCACGCACCAGGCGAACGAGAGCACCCCGGCGCTCGCCAGGATGCGTGGCACAAGCGGGCGCCAGCCCAGCTGCTTCCATCCCCACCGGGTGACCAGCGGGCGCGCATAGTGGGTGAGCAGCAGCCCCAGGGCGGTCACCACCATCTCCCGCGCGGCTGTGCTCACGGGGCCGTGGTTTTCCGCGGGTTTCGAAAACAGCAGGGTGACCACGACTCCCAGCATGAACAGGAATCCCCATCCGCCCGCCTGGCAGATGACGTACAGCTGTTCCTTCGCATGCCGCCGGATGCCGATCTCGGCGACCGGGACGGAGGTGGAGGGAGCGGATTCCATGCGCGCCCACATTACGACACAGCCATGCCTCCGCAGCAAACTTTAGACAGGCGGTCGGCGCGCGGGATCAGCGGCAGGGAAGCGACCGTCCAGGCACGGCTGCTTCCTTAAGCCGGCGCGTTTGCGCCAGTTCCCGACACATTGGCCGACCGCTTCGCCCGGGTGGTCGAGACGGTCGACGAGATTCCAGACTAACGCCATCCGGAGCCGCTCATGGCCGGACAACCTTGATCCCGCAAGCTTCCGCAAGCTTCGCCTGCCGCCCGTCGTAGGTCACGAACTGCCGGCACCCCAGTTCCAGGGCTGACGCGACGTGCAGCACGTCGAGCGACCGCGTTCCCAAGGCGGGCGAATATCGGTGGCTCAGCTCAGCCGCCTGATCGAGCACCGCGCGCCAGCGCACATCGATCAACTGCAGCCGGTTATTGACAAAATCCTCTGCCAGATCGGCAAATGTGGTCTCTAATTGCGCAGGGACGAGTTCCTTCCGAAAAAAAGCTGTGGCAATGGCGTTGACGATCTCGGCGCGACCAAAGCGTGTGATCCGCAACGGTCCAGGCCTCTTAAAGCGCCAGCTCGCCATGGCGGTTGACCTCGATCCGTGTACGTAAAGATAACGCAAGGCGCTTGAATCCAAGTAGCACTGGTCAACGGTCATCGCGGTCGGCATCCAGCGCCCGCTCCGTCTCAGCTGAAATCGGTTTGGGCATGCGTTTGATCAGACGGGCGTAGTAATCGAAGGGTTCAGCCTTCCGTCCCCTTTTCTTGGGCGCCTGGTAGGGCCGGATGACGTAGGCGGCCTGGCCGCGCTCGGTGACCACGACCTCGCCCTCGCGTTCGATCATCGCGCGCACCTTGGGAAACTCCGTCCGCAACTGCCTGATGTTCGCCGTCGCCATGACGACGTGAAACATGGATGATTCACACCGCGAGGCAAGCCTCGATCGTTGCAATGGGCAGCGATCAACAGGTCTATTCTCCGCTTTTCAGATGATCCAGCCGGATGTAGAGATGCACCAACCTGGATTGGAAGACCCAGATGCCGCGGGATGCGCCAGGACGCACGACATGTAGCTCCTTCAATCTCTGCAGGAAGTTGTCATGCTGCATCAGCGACGAACATTGGATCAGCCTGCGCTTCAATCCAAGTTAAAGAAACACTCCTGCGCGCCGACCAGAGGTGCCCGGTGGTCTTTGAAGACAACGGGCGGGGTCGCACAATCCCGGCCTTTTCCACGGCCGGCTGACCCGCCGAAGACGCAAAAACATTTGTCATCTGTTAAATGACATCATGTCGGCGTCGTAGCGGAGGCCGATCGCCGCCCTCCACTCGTCGAGCGCGGCCATGTTCCCGAGGGTGTCCGCCGCGGTCATCTGCGGCACCTCCCGCAGCCCGGCCGCGAGCGCGGCCGCGAAGGCGTCGGCCTCCAGGGCGTAGAGGGGCGGCGCCGCGATCGCGATCTCCTCCGCCGCCGCGGCGCCGGGGCGATGGAGGAAGATGCGCGCCGTTCCGGCCTCGCGGTTCGGGATCCACGGTTCCGGCACGTGCAGCCAGCCTTTGCTGCCGTAGATCCGCGCGGAATTGTCCTGCATCAAGCCGATCCCGCACGCCACATGGGCGACCATGTCGTTCGCGAATCGCAGCGTCGCGGCGGCATGGACATCCACCCCCGTGCGCGGATCGAGACGGCCCGCGCCGGCGACGTCCACCGGATCGGCGAACGCCCTGCCGTCCGCAGCGCCGGCCAGCAGGCGCGCAAAGGAGACGGGATAACCCCCGACATCGAGGATTCCGCCGCCGCCCAGCGCCTTGTTCCAGAGGCGCGAGCCCGGATCGAAATCGTTGGAAAAGCTGAAGGTCGCCTGGACAAGGCCGATCCGTCCCAGGGCGCCGCTGCGCACGAGCTCGACCACCTTCGCCGTCTGCGGGTGGCACCGGTACATGTACGCTTCCATCAGCGTCACCCCGCAGGCGCGGGCCGCCTCGAACATCGCCGCCGCGCCGGCGCGGTTCACGGCGAGCGGTTTTTCGCAGAGGACATGCTTGCCCGCCCTGGCCGCGCGCACCGTCCACTCGATATGCATCGGGTGCGGCGTGGCGATGTAGACTGCGGACACCTCGGGATCGCCGAGGAGAGCCTCGTACGATCCGTGGGCGCGCCCCAATCCGAATTCGCGGGCGAACCGGTCCGCCGATTCCCGGGTCCGGCTGCCGACGGCGGCCAGCTCTCCCGTCTGCGACGCCGCGACACCCCGGGAGAAGATGCCTGCAATCCGGCCGGTCCCGAGGATTCCCCAACGCAGTTTCGTCATGGCCCGAGTCTCAAGCCTTGTCAGGATTCTGGCCGGCTTTTGAGGCCAGAATCCTGCGCCGTCAGCTCGTCGTAGACCGTGCCGAGGATCCCCGGCAGGCGGTTCGGCGGCGGCATGTGGAAGTCGGGGAAGCCCGGCAGGTTGTCGAGCGCCGCGATCTGGTCTTTCGTCCGGCCCGCGGCGATCCCCTTCTGAACGCAGTCCATGAGCGCGGTGAGCAGATCGCGCATGACGAGCAGGTCGTCGCGCGTGCCCGACACGCCGAATTTCGTGCTGCCATGTCCGAAGAGGTAGACGGCATCCGCGGGGAAGTCCCGGTGCACCTCCTCCAGCCGCCGGACCCAGCCGCGCACGCTTGCGCCGGCGGGCCGGTCGATGTAGGGATACAGGCGGTTGAAGACCAGGTCGCCCATGTGGACCACGTTGGCCCGCTCGAACATGACGACCGAGTCGCCGTTGGTGTGCGCCGGGCCGAAATACTGCGCGGTCACCACGTCGTCGCCTGCATCATGGCGCCACGCCTGGTCAAAGGTCGTGTCCGCATACACCTGCTCCGCAACCGTGCCCTTCTGCTCCGCGGCGGCGGCCTGGAGCCCGGGCACGTTGGCTTGCGCCACGATCGTCCGGGTCACGGGTTTGAACACCGGGTTGCCGCTGGTGTGGTCGACGTGGTGATGGGTGTTGAGAACGACGTCCAGCGGCCGGCCGCCCCGGCCGGGCAGCCCGGCGAAACAGGCGGCCGCCGTATCCGGAAACTGGGTATCGATGACGACCAGGGCCGTGGGCGAGGCCAGCCAGCCGATCGTCCCCCCCGGCCGGTGAAATACCCTGTGTTGCGGCGCAGGGGCGTGAACGCGGTGATCGGCTCGCCCGGCGGGGAGGCGGCGGCCGCGGGCCCCGCGCCCGGCGGACCGGCAGGGGAACCCGGGGACTGACCGCGGACCAGGGACCTTGACGCAAGGCCGGCCGCGGCCAGTCCGGCGGAGCGAAAAAGAAACGTGCGACGGGTCATGATGACAGGTTAGCGCGCATTTCCGGGCTGGCAAGCCGCGGGCCCGCCTGCGGCGCCTGCGCGCCGGTCTTGCGGAGGGCCCCCGCCGCGCGGGCGGACCTCACCGCCGGGCGTTGAGATCGGCGAGCAGCAGCGTGAAGAACACGAGGACGAGATTCTGGAGGGGCAGCTGCAACGCGGTGGGCAGCGAATAAATGATGGCCACGGCCGGGATCCACACGCCGGCGTTGGCCAGAAGCGTGGGCAGCACGCGGCGGGCATACCAGCCGGGCGTCCGGAAATCGGCGGCCACCGCCCGGAAGCTGAACCCCGCGGAAGTCCACTGGTAGACCACCACGGTCAGCGGCACCGCGAGGACAGGACAATAGACGCCCTGGTCCAGGATTGATTTGACCGCAACCGTGGCTGCATCGTGCCCTTCGCCGATCCCGCGGGCGAGGATCCAGTACCAGGTTCCGATCTCCAGTCCCTTGTAGCCCCAGAACGCCGTCAAGAGCAGCCCCGCGCGCCAGCCGTATTGACACCTAGAATACGGATTCAGGCGGAGGTAGAGAAACGGCAGCAGGCCGCCGAACACCGCCGTGGACGCCATTCCAAAAGCGAAGCCCGTGTCCGCGCGGAAGACGGCGAGCCGTTCGAACGCCGCGCGCGTCGGAGGATGATGGTAATAGGCGAGGACGGCGGCCAGGGCTGCGAGCTGGAGCCCGAGACCCGGCAGGAGGTTCGCACGGGCGCTGCGCAGCCCGGCCTTCCAGGGCGGTTCGCGAAGGCCGCCTCCGGGAGGCATGGCCCCGGCCGCCCCGCCGGGCGTGTCCTGGCTCCGCACGGCGGCGGGATCGCCGTTCACTGCGGCGTCCCGCCCCGGGCAACCTGGGCTTTGAGACGCTCGTTCTCCTCCCGGAGAAGCGTGTAGCTGCGGAGCGTCATCTCGACCTTCGCATTGGCGCGGGCGAGATCGTCCTTCAACCGGGCCAGCTCGTCGGCCGCGCCGGGGGCGGCAGCGGCCGCGGCAGGAGCGGGAGCGGCGGCAGCGGGAATCTCCGCGGCCGGCGCAGGCGCCGCTGCCGGAGCCGGCCCGGGAGCCGGCTCGGCGCGCTGCGCCTCAAGCGCGGCATTCTCCTTCTTGAGCTGCTCGTTGGCGGCCTGCGCTTCCGCCAGCTGCCGCGGAAGGTCCGCGCCGGCGCGCGCCTGTTCTTCCAGGTGCTGTTTGGCCGCCGCCAGGGAATCTTTTTCCGTCTGCATTTGCAGCAATTCCCGCCGCAGCAGGTTCAGATCCGCCTGGCCGGACTTTCCCGCCTCCGCCTCCTTGCGCGCTTCGGCAAGCTGGCTCTCGACCTCCGCCAGGTGCCGGGCGGCCTCCCCGTGATCCGCGAGCTGCCGCTTGAGAGCGTCCTGCTCGGCGAGGAGCTTGCTCTGCTGCGCGGCGAGGTCCTCGTTGGCCTTGCGCGCCGCGGCCAGCTCCTTGCGCTCCGTCTCCAGCCGGGCGCTGAGATCCGCGATCTCCTTCTGGCCCGCCGGGGCGCTGGAAAAGCCCGGATTGGCGGACCCGCTCCGAAGGGACGCGAGTTGCTGGATGAGCCGGGCCTTGTCGACGCGAAGGGTCGCGATCTCCTCCTGCAACGCCGCGAGCCTGCCCTCGGTCGGAGGGGGCGGCGCGGAACTTACCTGCCGGCGTGAGGCGCCGGGGCGCGGCGCGACCGGGTGGGCGACGACAACGGACGGCATCGCGTGGCGCAATTCCTCGAACCGTTGCCTGCCCGCGGCGATCTCGTCGGGCGACATCCGGTTGAGCAGCGTGGAGAGCTCCGCGCCCGTGGCGCCGTTCTCGGTCGCGAGGCGCAGCCAGACATAGGCTTCGACCGGATCCTTGGGCGCCGACCCGCCTTCAGTGTAGGCAAGGCCGAGGTTGTATTGGGCGAGGACATTCCCTTGTTCGGCCTTCGCGCGGAGCGGGGCCAGGGAAGCTTCGTCGGCCTGCAATGCGGGCGCCAGGAAGAGGGCAAAAAGCAGCGACGCCAGGGCCGCCGCGACGCCAGGGATGCGCGTATTCATGATGGAAGGGGTGAAATGCCACCGGTCAGGCTAGGCGTTTTCCGGCCGCTGGCAACGCCGGAGGCGGTCGGGAGGGACATATTTACCTCTGATTTCACGGCGGGTTCCAGCGGCCCGGACGCCGTCTCGTCCCCTGTTTGGGGGCGCGAAGCTCCCCCGCCGGCCGTCACCTCCGCGGGGCGCAATGCGCTGCCCGGCGGGATCGCGCAGGCGGGATCTTGCCTCAGAGCCTTTTTCCGCCTAGGGATCTGGCAGGACTACGGAGTCCGCCGATCCTCCGATGGATGAAACCTTGTTCAAGGCGTCATGTCCCAGCGTCAGCCCGGCCACGACATTTCATCTTTGCCCTCGCGGTCCCGACGATTGCAGGGGTGATTGGCAGGATGGCAGCGGCTCTCTCCTTTTCCGATCCATGAAACACCACCGCAGTCTTCCGCTCTGCCTTGTGCTGGCCGCCGCGTTTCTGTCCGGTTGCGCGACCAGCCCGGGACCTGATGAGCCGCTGGATACGACGAAGTACACCATCGAGAGCACGGGCAAATTCGTCCGGCTCGACCAGCTCACGGAGACCGCCGTTGTTTGCACCGGCCTGCAGGAGCGGATCCTGCCGGACGGCCGCCTCGAAGTGGTTGCCAACGTGAAGAACCTGGAGAAGCGCCGCATCCAGATCCAGATCGACTGCGTGTTCGCGGATGAGAAGGGGATCTCGATCGGGGAAACGCCTTTCCGGGATCTCGTCCTCGCCGGGCATTCGACCGAGGCCGTCCCGTTCACGTCGGCCGACAGCCAGGCCCGCAAATACACGATCCGCGTCCGCGAGACCCGGTGACGCCGGCCGTTGCGGGGGCGGCCCTGCGTCCCGGCGCACGGCCTCCCGCGTGAAATTGGCCGGGCCAGCCCGGATCGCCGGAGCTTGGTGGCGATCCGGACCGCCGCCCGCGTCTCCCGGAGGAAGCGGCCGATCAGGCGCCCGCTGCGGCCGGCGCCGCAGGCGTCAGCGGTATCGAAAAAATTGATACCCGCAGCGCCGGGCCGGCGGCGGACGGCCGGGGCGGCGGGTGCGCAGGCGGGGACCGGCATTGCCGGCGGGTTCGCCGGAACACGGGGGGTTTACTCCGCCCCCGAATTGGGCTAGTCTTGGCGGCCATGAAGTTGTGCGCCGGTGTTTTTGCGCTGCTCGTCTGCCTGCCTGCTGCGGCCTTCCTCCGCGCCGGGCCGGTGCGGAAGGGCGCGGTCGAAGCCGAGCTTGTTCCGGCCGTCGCCAGCGTTCAGCCCGGCCGCCCCTTCGATGTGGCGTTGCGCCTTGCGCACGATCCGCAATGGCACACGTACTGGGTCAATCCCGGCACGGGTTATCCGACCACGATCAAATGGACGCTGCCGCCCGGCTGGCAGGCCGGCGGGATCCGATGGCCGGTGCCGCGCGTGCTCACCGACGCCGGCGGAGGGATCACGGGCAACGGCTACGCGGGCGAGGTGTTCCTGCTGGTCCGGCTCACGCCGCCCGCCGGCCTGCGACCCGGCGGGAGCGTCACGTTGAAAGCCGAGGCCGGATGGCTGATGTGCCGGCAGGTCTGCATGCCCGGCGAGGCCGCGCTCGAGCTGACCCTGCCCGTGGAGGACGGGATTCCGGCGCCGCATCCCCGCTGGGGCGCGAAGCTGGCCGCCGCGGAAGGACAACTGCCGCGGGCGCCGGCCGGCTGGAGGCTTGCCGCCGCGCGTGCGGCAAACCGCGTGACATTGACGGCGCGGCCGCCCGCCGGGACGGCGTTCGCGCCGGGAGACTTCCATTTCTTCTCCGATGACGGGCTGATCGCCTCCGACCGGCCCCAACCCGTCAGCGGGAAGGGTGGCGCCTTTGTATTCATGCTTGCGGTTGACCCCGCCGGCCCCGGCGGCGCCGGGCGCCTTTCGGGCGTGCTCGCGCTCAGCAGGGGTGACGTGCCCGGAATCCGGGTGGACGTTCCGTTTGGAGCCATCGGGATGCAGGATTCCGAATCCGAAATCCCGGGTCTCCGGCCGGCCCGCGGCCTCGCCGGCACCCTCGCCCTGGCATTTCTCGGCGGGCTGATCCTCAACCTCATGCCCTGCGTCTTCCCGGTCCTCGGCATCAAGATCCTGGGCTTTGTCAACCAGGCGGGGTCCGACCGCCGCAAGGTCACGCTGCACGGCCTCGTTTTCGTGTGGGGCGTGCTGGTCTCATTCTGGGTGCTGTCCGGCGCCCTCCTCGTCCTGCGTGCGGGAGGGAGACAGCTCGGCTGGGGCTTTCAGCTCCAGGAGCCGGGGTTCGTGTTCGCGCTCGCGGTGCTCCTCCTGGTCTTTGCGCTCAACTTGAGCGGCCTCTTTGAAGTCGGCCTGCGGGTGATGGGTGTCGGCGCGCCGTGGCAGGGGAAACCGGGTTATGCGGGATCGTTCTTCACGGGAGTGCTCGCGACGGCCATGGCCACGCCCTGCTCCGCGCCTTTTCTCGCCCCCGCACTCGGCGCGGCGCTTGTGCTGTCGGCGGGGGAATCGCTCGCCGTCTTCACCGCGATGGCGCTCGGCCTGTCGGTGCCCTACCTGCTGCTGTCCCTCTTCCCCGGGGCGGTGAAGCTGCTGCCGCGGCCCGGCGCATGGATGGAGACCTTCAAGCAGCTCATGGCCTTCCCGCTCTACGCAACGGTGGGTTTCCTCCTCTGGGTGCTCGCCGGGCAGACGACGGACACGGGCTTGCTCAGGGTTTTCCTCGGCATTGTGCTTGTGGCGATGGCGGCGTGGGCCTACGGCCGCTGGACCCAACGGGGCGGCTCCGCCGGCCGGCGGCGTTCCGGCTTTGCGTTCGCTGCGGCGCTGTTTGCGGCGGGCCTGGCGCTCGGTTACCCGCAGGAACCGTCGCAGGAGATCGTCTGGGGCGCATGGAGTCCCGAGACCGTCGCGCGATTGCGCGCCGGGGGGAAGATGCTCTATGTGGACTTCACCGCGCGCTGGTGCGCCACCTGCCAGACCAACAAGGCGCTGGTGTTCTCCTCGCCGGAGGTGCGCGAGGCGCTGCGCGCCCGGGGGGTGGTGCTGCTCAAGGCCGACTGGACCCGCCGCGATCCGCGGATCACCGAGGCGCTGGCCTCGTTCAACCGCAGCGCGGTGCCCCTGGATCTGATCTATGCGCCCGGCCGCGCCAACCCCGTCGTCCTGCCCGAGATACTCACGCCCGCGATTGTCTGCGCCGCCCTCAAGCGCGCGGCGGAATGAGGAGGGCTCCCCTTCCCGTCAGCTCACGGGACCGGAGGGGCCGGGTCCGCGCCCTGCGGGGAATCGATCATATGCCGGACGATGAGTCCGTCGCTGATGCGACCCAGCGTGACCCCCTCGCGCCCGGAGTATTCACGGAGGGCGGCGCGCATGCGGTCCCCTGCTTCCTCTTTTGTCGGCCCGGTCACCGTCAGGTTGAGCTCCGGACAAAACTGGTGGACGCCGAGGTGCGACCGCCACTGGAAGCAGAAGACATCGATTACCGGGTGATCGAGGCTGCGGAAAAACGGCGCGGCAAGCATCTGGGTCACGAGCGCCCGGAACTCCGCAATCCGGAGGGGCTTCAGCTGGCCGTCGTTGGCGCCGGCCCTCAGGATCCGGGTCAACATCGGCCCGTCCATGGAGCTGCTGATGACGATCACCGGCATGTTGTGATGCACGGGCGATGTGCGGACGTACTGGATGAGCTGCAGGGAATTGCCCTCGGGAAAATTATAGTCGGCGATCATCAGCTTGAACCGGCGCTCGCGGAGGAGCTGGACCGCGGCATCAAGGGAGGGTGCGATGGCCAGCGCGGCGATCCCCTCCAGGTATTTCCTCATGAGGAGCTGGGAGGTGGTGCTGTCTTCGACGTAAAGAACCTCGTTCATCGTTCTGCTGAAGACCGGACGGAGCAGCAGGAGGGGGAGAAGCCGCCTGCCCGCAGTCTCCGCGGGATTCGGACCGGGTCAAGAAATCCCCGCTCCTGCGGCAGGCGCCCGGAGATCGGGAATTCTTCCGCTCGACTCTTTCACCCCGGGACGATATCGAGAGGGCGATGAATTTCTCCCGCTCGTTTCCGGAGAGCGCATCTCACCATCGGCCCGTTGGGGCCTGTCGACGACCCACCCTCTGATCTCCCGCCTGCAGCCGCGCCACCGCGGACTGCGCGCACCCACCAGGATCCGCCCAACTTTTTCCACCCATGTCGCAATCTGAAGAACAACGATTCGCACCGCTGCTGCGCGCGGAGCTTTCCGCGGCTGAGTATGCTTCCCACATCCGCGCGTTCCGCGCCGGCGACGTCATTTTCGCAGCCGGTGAGGTCGGGGACGGCCTCTACGTCATCGAGACGGGCCGCGTGCAGATCTCGGCCGTCGTCAATGACGGCGCCCCGCGGCCGCTCGCCTCGATCGGGCCCGGGGATTTCTTCGGGGAGATGGCTGTGGTCGATGACGCCCCCCGATCGGCCACCGCGGTTGCCGAGACGGACACGACAGCCCTTTTCCTGAGCCGGACGGATGTGATGCAGATGCTGGACCGCCACCCGAGGCTGACGCTGACGCTCATCCGCGAATTCAGCAACCGCATGCGGGCGACCAACATCCGGTATCTGGACGAAATCATCCAGGGTGAACGCCTTGCCCTTGTCGGCCGCTCGGCCCGGACCATCGTCCACGATTTCAAGAACCCGCTCGTCATCATCCGGCTTGCGGCCGAGGTGACCGGCGCCACGACCACGACGGCGGTCATGCGCCAGAAGGCGCGGGAGTCGATCCTGCGCCAGGTGGACCGGATGACCTACATGCTGAACGAACTCATCGAGTATGCCCGGCCCTCCGGCCGGCTCCCGGAGATGAGCATGGTGGGTTTCGCGCCTTTTCTGAATTCGCTCGTGGACGACATCCGGCAGGAACTTGCCCAGGGCAAGGTGTCCCTCGACATGGGGAATCCGCCGCCCGAGATCGACGTGTGCATCGAAGCGCCACGGCTCTCGCGGGTGTTCTACAACCTCGTGCACAACGCCGTGGACGAGATGCCCGAAGGCGGGAGGATCACGCTGCGGTTCACGGTGGGCGGCGGCGAGCTGCGTGTTGACATGACGGATACGGGCAGGGGCATCGCGCCGGAAATCCTGCCCCAGCTTTTCCAGCCGTTCGCGACCCATGGCAAGGCGCAGGGCACCGGTCTCGGCCTCTCGATCTGCAAACGCATTGTCGAAGACCATGGCGGCCGCATCTGGGCGCACAGCGATCCGGGAAAGGGAGCGACCTTCTCCTTCGCGCTCCCGTTGCCGAAATCGGAATGACGGCGGGCGGGAGTCCGGGAACGGGCGCATCTCCCGATTGACGGTGGCACAAGTGGCATGGGCATCTTGCCCCTGTTGCCTGGCGCGCGTCCACGGGCAGGATGCCCGTGCCTGGAGTTTGGCCAATTCGGGATGCCTCAAGCGGCGGCCTGCTCGACGGCATGACCAAGGCTGAAGGAGCCGTGCCAGTCCGCCATCAGATCGGGACGGGCGGCGAGCTGGCTGCGTAGCGCGGTGATCAAATCGAGGCAGGAAGGCCGGCTCGAGGGGCCGCGCCACCGGGGCAGGTCGGGCAACTCCCCGCCGCGTTGTCCCCCGTAGGCTTTGATACCGGCGAGCAGCAACAACGCGTAGGCGGCCACTGCGAACGCCGGCTGGCGGGTGACAGAGCGATCGTTCCACACCTGCGCCTGCCCCACGCCCATGACGCTCTTTTCGTCGCGATGCGCCACTTCGATTTGCCAACGGTCCAGATAGGCCTGGATGAGCACCGGGGCCGGCGTGGTCAGGTCGGTGGTGAGCAGGTAGCCGGGTTCACGATACAGCAGTTTGCCCTGCGGCGAGCGCCGGTACGGCTGCGGAGCGAGCACAATCAGGCGCAGCGGCCGACGCCGCGCCCCGTTGCGCCAGTAGACTTCTCCGCAATCCTTGTAATGCAACGGATGTTCTTTCGCCCCAAAACGCGCCGTCACCTCCTGCCAGGGTACCGCTGGGTCCGCGCGCACGCTTTCGGGCGTGAAGGTCAGCACATCATAGAAACGCTGGCCCTCTGCTTGGTGCCGCCGGCACAAGACCGCATCTTTGCGCGCCCGGCACAACAACTCCACCCCCGCGATCGGCTCGACCAGAAAACGTCGCTGGCAAAAACTGCCGTCCAAAGCCACCAACAGCGAACGTTGATTTGCGCCATGCTCATCGAGAGAGTGCCGCAACGCGACGATCTCCGCCCGCGCGGCGAGCGCCGCAGGCGAGCGCTTCTGTTCCTTGCGATAGGCGGCCCATGCCGCTTCGTCGGCCCGCTTCCCCGGCTTGGGCGGCACCGGACTTTCGGCAAAAGCCACCGGCACCGCCCGGGGGGCCGCCGGGGAGCACGGCACGATGAAGGCCAGCTGAAAGAAGCGCACGGCACGCAAACCAAAGGTGTTGGGCGCGGGCTTCTCGAAGCGGTCGCCGGCGGCCACCTTTTTGCTCAGAGCGGAGACCAGCGAATCGCGGGCCGGTTGCACGCCGTAAGCTTGGGCGATGGCCACGATCAGGTCGTTGACGTGCAAGGGCGCTTTCGTGCGCCGCAGCACTTCGAAGGACATATCTATATTAGATAGACCTTGTGGACCTGGGCGCACCGGCCTCGGTCGGGGGCCGCGCAGCCGCCGGACGGCTCGCAGTTGAGTGTCCAGGACAAGTTCAAAGGCGGCCAGGATCTCGTCCCGCGGAGTGGATTCGGATTCAGGCATGGGATCACCGTGCGTCTTCAATGTCTGTCTGTCAACACAAAAAGATAAACAGACCTGGCTTTCCAGTCCGACAAACCTCAGCCGCCCCTCACAGAGCCACCCAGGCCGCCGCTTGAGGCATCCCGAATTGGCCAAACTCCAGCCACGAGCAGGATGCCCGTGCCACCACGCGCGCCAGACGCCGACGACAATCCGGAGATGCGCCCCCGGGGACGCCGGTTTGCGCCTTGGCTTGCATGATTGGAGTTCCGTGACACAAGAAGGGAAGGCGGATCGCGAGCCGGCCTTCAGGCTGGCGTTCCCGCGGTTCACCTGCTTCCCTCCCCCGAAAGGAGGGGTGCAGGGTGGTGTTTCTCCATGAGTTTTGAGACGAGCAAGTATCCGACGGTCGAAGACATCCAGATGGCGCTTTCCGCCTTCGCGCGCGAAAGCCGGGCTCCGTTCCAGAATCTGCGGCAGGGCCTGCGCGAGGTCGTCCGGCGCATCTACTCGGATGCCCCGGTGCTTGAACAGGAGTTGAAGACCATCCAACGGCGCCTTGGCACGCCCGACGAGCGACCGGAGGACATGGTGCGCGCCGCCATGATCGGGCACGAGCTCACGAACATGATGTGTCTCGCCGTCCTCATGAAGGAGATGAACAAGGACCGTTAAGCGCCCCGCCCGTGAATTCCGCCCCGTGCATCCGGCGGTGGCCGACCTGGCTCGCCGTCGCCGTGATCTGCCTCGCGATACTCGCGGCGTATCACAACTGCTTCCGGGGGCCGTTTGTCTTCGACGACGAAACGGCCGTCCTGGACAACCCGACGATCCGGCAGCTGTGGCCAGTCTGGAAGGACCTCTCACCGCCGCGCGACATGACGGTCACGGGCTACCAGATCATCAGTATCCGTAATGGCTCGGTAGTCCCGGACAAACCGCCGACCCGGCATTTCTGGCCGACATGGGAAGTCCTTGCGCCGCCGGGCGGCCTGACGGTCAGCGGCCGCCCCCTGGCCAACCTGACGCTCGCCCTCAACTACGCGGTGAGCGGAACCAGGACATGGAGCTACCATGCATTCAACCTGGTGGTCCATGTGCTCGCGGCCCTGGCGCTGTTCGGAGTTGTTCGGCGGACGCTGGCCTGCGCCCGCTGCCGCCGGCTGCTGGAGGGCGATGAAGGCCTGAAGACGGCGGCCCCGCCTCCGGCATTGAAGCGGGGCTTGTCCCGGGCGCCCGTCCCGGCCAAACGCACCGGGCCGGACGATTTCACATTTCTTGCGCTGGCCATCACCCTCCTGTGGGCCCTGCATCCGCTGCAGACCGAGGCGGTCACCTACATTGTGCAGCGGGTCGAGTCGCTGATGAGCCTGTTCTTTCTGCTGACCTTGTACTGCTTCATCCGGTCGGTGGAGGAGCCGCGGCCCCTCCTCTGGCAGGGGTGCGCGGTCGCCGCCTGCCTCCTCGGTGCCGCCACCAAGGAGGTCATCGCGCTGGCGCCCGTGCTCGTGCTGCTCTACGACCGCACCTTCGTCGCAGGGAGTTTCGCGGCGGCGTGGCGGCAGCGAGGGCTCGTCCACGTCGCATTGGCGTCCACATGGATCGTCGTTGCAGTCATGATTTCGAGCACCGGCTGGGATCGCAACGGCACGTCCGGTTTCGACATCGGTGTCCCGCCCTGGGCCTACTGGTTGACGCAGTTCGAGGCGGTGGCGCGCTACCTCGGCCTTTCGTTCTGGCCCCATCCGCTCGTGTTTGAGTATGGGACGTTCTGGGTGCACGGGGCCGCGGAGGTGCTTCCCTACGCCGTCGTGGTCGTGCCGCTGGCCGCCGCGGCGCTTTTCGCGCTCTGGCGCTGGCCGATGGCCGGCTTCCTGGGCGCGTGGTTCTTCGGGATTCTGGCTCCCACCAGCATCATGCCGGGGCGGATCCAGATGATCGTCGAGCACCGGCTTTATCTTCCGGTCGCGGCGCTGATCGTGCTGGCCGCCGTTGCCGTGGCCGCCCGTTGCGGCCGTTGCGGCATCGTCGCGCTGCTCGCGTGGGCCGGGGCGCTGGGATGCCTCACCGAAAGCCGCAACGCGGTCTATCACAGCGCGCGGTCGCTGTGGACCGACACGGCCGCCCAGCGTCCGCGCAATGATCGCGCTCACAACAACCTTGGCAACGCGCTGGTTGACGAGGGGCTGGTCGCCGAGGGCATCGCCCAATATCGGACGGCCCTGCAGCTCAAGCCGGACTATCCGGAGGCGCACAACAATCTCGGCAACGCCCTGTTGAAGGCGGGGCGGGTGGCGGAGGCGATGGCGGAGTGTCAGGCCGCGTTGGAACTCGAGCCGAAATACGCGAAGGCGCACAACAATCTCGGCAACGCCCTGCTCGCTGCGGGGCGGATTCCCGAGGCGGTCGGGCACTATCAGATGTCCATTCAGTTCAGACCCGGCGATCCGATGCCCCATTACAATCTGGGCAATGCATGGCTCAAAGCGGGACGGATTTTCGACGCGATTGAGGAATACAAGAAGGCGCTGCGCCTCCAGCCCGACGACGTCGAAGCACGCTACAATTACGGCAACGGCCTTCTGATTGAAGGCAAGGCCGAGGAGGCGATCGAGCAATACAACCTGGCGCTGCAGCTGAAGCCCGACTACCTCGATGCCCATACCAACCTCGGAAACGCCCTGCTGCAGGCGGACCGGACGGACGAGGCCATCGCGCAGTTCGAGATGGTGCTGAAAGCCAGGCCCGAATATGCCGAGGGCCACAACAACCTCGGAGCCGCGTTTTTTCGCGCCGGCCGGAGAGACGATGCCATCAGGGAGTTCCAGACGGCGATCCGGCTCCGGCCGGATTACATGGATGCCCGGGGCAATCTCGAACGTGCGCGGACGGGAACTGCCGGTCGGGGCGGAAATCCCCGATAGCGCGGGGCGCCGCGTTGCCGCGCCCTACCCTCCGCCGGAGAACGCGGGGTCGTCGAGGAAGGCCGCGCGCATCTGGTCGTCGAGCGTGGTGAGGTAGTTCTTCCAGTAATCGAGATCCGCCTGCGTGGGTGTGGCGTTGAGGAACGCGAAGTAATGCAGGAAGGTCCGCACCGTCGGCGCAAACAGGGCGATGCCTTCCGGCGATTCAGAGAAGCCGACCAACACCTGGCCTCGCGTCGAGCCCGAGCCAAGCAGGTTCACCCAGTCTTGCAGCCCCGTCGGATCCGGCGCCCGGCCGAGCACATTCTGATAGAGCAACGTGACGTACTGCGTGTCGTCCAGGCTGCCATAGGTCAGCTGGAATTCCTCGCTGGCGACAAAGGCGTCGGCGACCGATTGCAGGGAATTGCCCGCGCGCACGTACGTCACCCAATTGTCCAGGCCCGGTGCATCCGGCGCCCGGCGGAATGCAGCCAAGTAAAGCCGCGAAACCGGCGCGACAGACTGGTTGAACTCATCCGAGCTCAGCAGCGTGTCCACCAGCCCGCCATGCGTGAGTGTGCCGGCATCCAGCGCTCCGCCAAAGGCACTCAGCGCCCCGGAGTCCGCGTTGCGGCGCAGGAATCCCTGGAAAACCAACTGCACATAGTCGGATGAATCAAGACCCGCAGGATAGCCTTGGGCGAACAAAGTGTCCGTCTCGTCATCTCCCTGCAAGAAAGCCAGCCAGCTCCGCAACTCCGTCGTGGTCGGCATGCGCTGAAAGAGCAGGTAATACAGCCGGATGATCTCCACCTGATTCGCCATGTCGGTCTTGAACTCGTCGGACTCGGAGAATCCAACAAGGACCTGGCCGCGAGTTGCCCCGCCATTGAGATAAGCAACCCAGTTGTTCAGGCCGCCCGTATCGGCCTCGCGGCCCAGCACGTTGCGGTAGAGCTGTTGGACGAATCCGGTGTCGTCCAAGCTGCCGTAGGTCTGGAGGAATTCGGCGCTGGTGGCGAACTGGTCGGCGGCGTCCGTCAGGGAAAGGGCTCCGGCGTGCAGCGCGATGGACCAATTTTGGAGTCCGGCGTAGTCCGGGATCCGGTTGAATGCCGCGTAGTAGAGCCGGATCACCGGCTCGACCTGCCATGCGTTGTACTCAGGCGAGCCGATCAGGTCTCCATACACCTCCGAGCGCGTGACCCCGCCAGCCATCGCCGCAGTGAAGGCCGACAGTGCCCCAGAATCGATCGGCCGGCCCAGCACAAGCGGGAAAAGCTTCTGCAGGAAGGCTTGGTAGTCCGCCGAGATCACCGTCAGCGTCTGGGTCGCACTCGCCGTGGTGTAATCCGCCGTGTCAGCCGGCGTGAATGTCAGGCTCAACGTCTGGGCGCCCACATTCAGCACAACCCCCGCCGCCGGCGTATAGACAAAGGTGCCCGGCACATTGGCCTCGGCATTGAGCTGCGTCGCCGACAAGGCCGTGCCGTAAGTGATCGGTTGCGGCGCAAACCACGTGATTACCGGAACCGATTTCTGCGACCGGATGATCTCCCGGATCTCGTTGTTGAGCGGATCCGCCACGTAGACATTGCCTGAGGCATCTACCGCCACCCCGCTCGGAAATTTGAAACTGGCCGCGGAGCCTATGCCATCCGTCGAACCATAATCGCCGCTGCCAGCGAGGGTCGTCACGACCCTCGCCGAGCTTATCTTCCGGATCTTGGAAATGAAAGAATCCGCCACGTAGACATTGCCCGAGGCATCCACCGCCACGCCGCCCGGATCACCGAAACTGGCCGCGGAGCCCGTGCCGTCCGTCGAACCAAAATCGCCGCTGCCGGCCAGCGTCGTGACGACGCCAGTCGAACTTATCTTCCGGATCCTGTTGTTACGCGAATCCGCCACATAGACGTCACCCGACGCATCCACCGCTACCCCGCCCGGATCAACGAAACTGGCCGCGGAGCCCGTGCCGTCCGTTGATCCATAGGCGCCGCTGCCAGCCAGGGTCGTGACGACCCCCGCCGAACTTATCTTCCGGATCTCGTTATTGCCCGAATCCGCCACGTAGACATTGCCCGAGGCATCAACCGCCACCCCGCTCGGATTTTCGAAACTGGCTACGGTGCCCGTGCCATCGTTCGATCCATAGGCGCCGCTGCCAGCGAGGGTCGTGACGGCTCCCGCTGGACTTATCTTCCGGATCTTGTTGTTGCCCGAATCCGCTACGTAGACATTGCCCGAGGCATCTACCGCTACCCCGCTCGGATTTTCGAAACTGGCTGCGGTGCCTGTGCCGTTCGTCGATCCGTAGTCGCCGCTGCCGGCCAGAGTCGTGACGACCCTCGCCGGACTTATCTTCCGTATCTTGTTGTTGCCCGAATCCGCCACGTAGACATTGCCTGAGGCATCCACCGCCACGCCATTCGGACTCCAGAAACTGGCCGCGAAGCCTGTGCCGTCCGCCGATCCATCGCTGCTGCTGCTGCCAGCCAGCGTGATCACAAATGAAGGTGGGGTGCCAGGAGTGAATGTCAGCGCCAACGCGATGTCGCCGGAACTCCACAAGCTATCGACAGCGATTTGATAGGCCGTCCCGGCTGTCACGGGGAAGGTAATCTCGGTGAACAGGATATTAGTGCTTTCAATGACCCAATACTCCGTGTCGCCCGGCGTCGCAGTGAGGGTTGATACCGAGGTGCCGGTATACACCGCGGCCAGGGAGTCAAAAGTGCTCCCTTGGGTGCTGAGGAACACAAGCCCATCGCTCGGCGCCGTCCATGTCCACCAGACGGACCGGGCAGCGGGCGAACCATCAGCATGATCGGGCTCGCCCGGCTCCTTCGTTGCAGCGCGGTTGGTGCCGGTGATGTTCGCTGAGGATCCGGTGATGGTGAGGCGGTTGGCGAACATGTCATTGACCGGGTGGGTCGATGCCGAGCAGATCACGCCCGGAGAGTAGCTTGGAGGGGGGACCGGCACATACGACCAGGCTTTGTAAAAATACTGGGTTCCAGCAGCCAGTCCGCTGTGCAACAAACTCGTTCCACTCCCGATGTAGAGCACCGTGCCGCCCCCGGGCAAAGTGTCCCCAACCTTGTAGGTGACCGTTGCGTCCGGGGTTCCGAAGCTCCCGTTCGTATTCCACGCCACCATGACGTTGTAGTGGGAGGTGCACGGCACCCACCAAACGTCGATGGAGGATGAGCCTTCCAGTTGCGCCGAGATGACCGGGTCATTAGCGTTGCCAAGGATGTTTTGGGCCAGGAATTTGTCGCGGTACACGCCAGCGTGCGGCCCGTTGGGAAACAACCGGGCGGCCACCGTGACCGTCGCACCGGCCATATCCCTCATCGTCGGATTGTCTCCGATCCCGAAAAACGATTCGATCACGATCTTGTCCATGTCCGTGCGCGGACATCCCATGCCTTCCAGCGCAAGGAACGCCTGGAACAAAGGCGTGCTCCATAATTGGTCCCCGTAATCCGCAATGCCGTCGATCGTCTCGTGGGCGTCATACTCGTGGCCGGGTTCGTAGGTCAGACTGGTCATGTTCAAGAAACGGCCGGGCCAGGTGTCGGCACTGTGGCCAAACCAGGGCGCGGTCCATTCCGGGTGAAAGGTATTGCCGTTGGTGGTCGTCGACCTGTACGAGGCCCCCCAGTAGTCTCCGAATCCTTCGCCGATGGCTCCGGTGTCCCCGCCGAACCAAAAGGGCACGATGTCAAACACGATGGCATGGCCGTATTCGTGCAGGATCACCGTCGCATCTTCGTTGGAGTCCACTCCGCCGTGGCCGAAGGAGATCTGGTTGGACAGCGGCAAATATTCCGCATCCTCGTCGCCATCGAGACCGTCGGAATCTGCCTCGATCGGGCCATACTGGATACCGGTGGCTCCCGTGTAGCCGAGCGATTGGAGGTAGCGCTGGTTCTGGTCGATGTGAAAATAGGTCATCACGTCGTTGAACGCATTGTTGCCGCGCGTGGCGGTCCACTGGCCGTTCGCGGTCGTGCTCGGGGGGTCCGTCGGCGCATCGAAATCCTTGATGACCACCCAGGGACCGTCGAGCGTATACACCCCGCCGGACTCGCTGATGTCGCGCAGCGGGCGCGTGACATAGGCGGCGGTGAACGCCGACGTCGGGCTGCTGTCGACGAGCGCCTCGTCGGCAAGCGCGGTGCGGGGATCGGGATCGAAGACCAACGCGGTGCCGCTGACCGTGTTGGCCTGCGCGGACATCACGGCCTGTTTCCGCAGCACCTCCGCGGCCTGCCATTCCTGCACCGCCTCAGCCCGTGGCTTGATGGGGCCAGCATAGGTGGCAAAGTCCTTCGGGCTCACCGTCCCCTTGCCTTCGTGAATCGCGGTGTCACGCACGGAAATCACTCTGCCTGAAGCTGCGTCGATCTGATGCTCCCAGTATCCGTAGGGCGCCTCGACCGCCACGAGTGTCTTGTAGGCCAGGCGGAATCCCCCGCCGACCGGCAGGTACACAAGTTCGGACCGCAGGCCATGGAGAAGCCTGCCATGCACACGCAGATGATTCCACGCGACATCCAGCGCGCGCTCCTCTCCGATCAGTGTCTTCACCGGGGCCGGAGGGACGTCGACCGGATAGGCGTTGTTGAAGACCTGGTAGACTTCGCCGTCCCGGCTGATCGACACGACCACACCGCCTCCCTCCACCGGCACGCCGTTGAGCATCTGCTGATAGCGGTAATGCGTCCCCAGAAGGCTTTCGCGGGTGGAAAGCAGCTTCAGGTCGGAGGGATCCGCCGGCAGTTTGTATTCGTCGCGGTGGGCCCGGAGGTAGTCGTCGGCTCCCTGCCGGCCGGCGGCAACCGGGATCCCGGTCTGCGCCGGGAATGCCAGCCTGGGCGTGCCCCGCCCGTCGGTGTGGAAGGTGCCCGCACAGAATTTTTTGCCGGTGCCGGCCACATTCCCGGTCGCGACTGACCCGGCGATGGCAACCCAAGCCGGCAGGATCAGGGAAACGAGAACAGCGACGGCGCACCGAAGGCGTTTCATTGTCGGGATCGAAGGGGGGACACGCGACTCAACGCTGATGAACGACAAAAGGATGATGGTTTCAATTTGTTTATCGCGCGTTGCGATCCGCTCACCGTCACGGATTTGTTTTGCCGCTGCCTGCCTTGGAAAGGCCACACCTGCTTCGTCGGCGAAGCCTGTGCGGGCGCCCGGTTGGGCGTGCGCGTGAATGTCAAGGGGGATGCCGAACTGTTCCTGGCCAACCTTTGTCCGGGGAAACTCCATCTCGACAGAAAGGGACGACGGAGGCCGCGGGCTGGAGTTTTCCCTGTCTGTCCTCCTTCACCGAAACCTTGAACTCCAAGTGTCCCCTATGTACATGGACAAAGTATTACCCATGTCCTGAACTTTTCCCCCCATGAATTACCCCTGCCATCACACAAGATCGTTCCTCTGGCTTTTGAGCACCGCGACATTGCTCGCGGGGGGCTGCAAACCGAATTCCAAGCAGAACCCGGGTCCGGCATCAAACCCTCCATTCAGCATCAAACTGGTGGAACACGAACTGCTCAAAGCTCTGAAATCCTGTCCGGACGTATCCCAAGAGAAACCACTTCTGGCCGTGCGCCTCGCGATTGTCTGCCCACCATCGAGCGATGGTCAGACAATTCTCCCGATCGACAAGATCACCCTGAGCGACGCGAGCAATCATCACTTTCCATTGAACTATCTGGGCGGTTTTAGCGAACCAATCGATGAATTCGGTCTTGTTGGCCTCCGTGCCCTGCATGAGCCCCGGAGCATCATCGATCGCAAGCAGGTAAACGATGTTACCGAAGGATGCTGCAATTTCATCTTTTTCCCCGCAAGCGAAGGGAAGGCCGCGTTCCTGCTCTTTGAGGGGAACCTGGGCGACATTCCCACCCAGACCATCCACCTCGGCTTCGACGTCGCGGGGGGAGGCGGACCATTTACGCTGAGTCTGCCGGGTTCAACGATCGTTGAGATTCCGCGGTATTCCTCCAGAACCGCGGCAATCATACAGCAACTCAGCGCCGAGGAGATCAAGTCGGTCAGCAACGCCTGTCAGGACTTGCAGCAGCTGAACGAAAAACTCTGGAAACTGGTGGGAAGACCGCGCACGGTTCTCGGCCTGGACACGTACGAAGGCACGGAATTGAGCGGTACATACAACCAATTCCTGGTTCACGGACTCCTGGTTGACGTTGCTGGCGATTTCGCGCCGGCGGCGATCCTCGACTCATATCGACGAGAAGAGAGCCAGTTGGATTCGGCCGGGGTTCTGACCATCCATCGAGAGCGCAATCGCAAACAGGAAACGCTGAACGCCGTCGTGGCCGGGATCAAAAAAAGCAGGAACGTCTCAATTGATCGACCGGAGGAGATCTATGACTATTTCACGACGCGGTCCAAGAAACCGGGGCCGTAGTTGCTGGTTAATATCACCCAGGCGGCCAATCCGGACTTGCGCAGCACGCATTGACACTGTGGGCACCGGGAAGTGCTGAATCTCACGGAATGAAGTGACGACGGTGGCGCGCGTTGTCCCAACGCGTCTGGAGCGTCTTGCCCGTTCGACAGGCCCAGGGTCCCCGGCGAAGTCGAGGGAAGGACAAGCCGCCCCACCATCCGTTCATTTCGCCTTGAGCACGCAGCGGAGGATCTCCACGGAACGGTCGAGCTCGGAGGCGGTCGCGATCAGCGGCGGCAGCAGGCGGATGACGTTGCCGCCCGCCGTGGGCGCGAGCAGCCCGGCCTCGCGCAGCTCCGCGTGGCAGGGCGCCGTGTCGCCGGCGAACTGCAGGCCGACGAGGTAGCCCTTTCCGCGCACCGCCTTGAGCTGCTGCGGGAATTCGCCGGCGAGTTCCTGAAGCGCCTGCAGCCAGGGTCCGCTGCTGGCGGTGACGTTTTCCAGCAGTCTTTCCTTTTCCATCACGTGGAGCACCGCAAGCGCGGCGGCGCACGCCAGCGGCGTGCCGCCAAAGGTCGTGCCATGCGACCCGGGCTGGAAGTACTCGGCCGCATTCTCGCGGATCCACACCGCGCCCATCGGGAAACCGCCGCCGAGCGCTTTCGCCATCCCGATCGCATCGGGCATGATGCCCGCGTGCTCGAAGGCGAAGAACCGCCCGGTGCGCCCAAAGCCGCATTGCACCTCGTCAATCAGGAGCAACAGATTGTGCCGGTCGCACAGATGGCGCAGCCCCAGGAGAAATTCCTCGGAACACACGTGGATTCCTCCTTCGCCCTGGATGGTCTCGACGAAGATCGCGCACGTCTGCTCATCGATGAGACCGGCGAAACTCGGAAGGTTGTTGAGCTCGCCGAACACGAAGCCGGGCACGAGCGGGCGGAAGCCCTTTTGGATCTTTTCCTGCGGCGTGGCGCTCATTCCGCCAAACGTCCGGCCGTGGAAGGCGTTCCTGGCGCAGATGATCTTGAAGCATTTGCCTTCCTCGCCGCCGGCCTTCTTCACGCCGTGCAGCCGCGCGACCTTGATCAACGCCTCGTTGGCCTCGGCGCCGCTGTTGCAGAAGAACGCGCGGCCCGGGCCGGCGCGCAGCACGAGCTGCCGCGCGAGCTCCCCCTGCAGCGGATTGCGGAACAGGTTGCTCACGTGGACGAGCTCGCCGGCCTGCCGGCGCACCGCTTCGACCCAGACGGGATGGCAGTGGCCGAGCGCGCTGACCGCAATGCCCGAGGTGAAATCGAGGTATTCCCGGCCCTGGTCGTCCCACACGGAACACCCGCGGCCGCGGACCAGGGTGAGCGCAGGACGCGCGTAGTTCTTCATGACATACGCGTCGTACATCTCGGCCGTGCTGGTGCGGGTGATCGTGGGTTGCATGGGATTTCCGATTTTTGAGTTCTGATTTCGATCAGATGGGCAGGCGAGCGTTTTCTTCTCAAGCCCCGGTCCTGCGGGCTGTTTCCAGCCAAATGGCGCAGCCATTTGGGATAGCTGCGCGGAGGACGAAGGACGGCGCGCGGCTAGCCGCTGACGATCTCCGTGCCGATGCCTTTGTCCGTGAAGACCTCCAGCAACAGGCTGTGGGGAAGGCGGCCGTCGATGAAATGAACGCGCTGCACGCCCTCCTGAAGCGCGCGGATCGCGCTGTTCACCTTCGGGCGCATGCCCTTGTCGATCACGCCCTTTTTTTTCAGTTCGTCGACCTGGCTGATCTTCAGCGTGGAGAGGAGCGAGGCGGGATCGGCGGGGTTCGCCAGCAGGCCGGGCACGTCGCTCATGTAGACGAGCCGCCTCGCGCGCAGCGCGCTGGCCACCCTGCCGGCGACCAGGTCGGCGTTCACATTGTACGGCCTGGCATCAAAGGACTCGGCGACCGGCGAAATCACGGGAACAAAGCCGTCGGCGATCTCCTTCTTGATGAGCTTGACCTTCACCTCTGTCACCTCGCCGACAAAGCCCAGGTCAACCGGGTTGCCATCGTCATCGGTCGTGAGCTTCTGGCAGACGAGCACGCTGTCCCCCGGCAGGCTCCTGGGATGGGCGCCCGCCGTGGCGATCGCATCGCACACCTCCTTGTTCACGACTTCGTTGAGCGTGCGCTTCACGACGGCCATCGCCGCTTCATCGGTGACCCGCATCCCGTTAACAAACGTCGCATTCAGGCCCGCGGCATCCATCGCCTTCGTGATGGCTTTGCCGCCGCCGTGCACCACCACGATGTTGATGCCGACGGCGGCGAAGAACGCGATGTCATACGCCACCCGCATGCGCACGACCGGATCCGGGTCGTCCATGAAGCTCCCGCCGTATTTCACGACAAAAATGGAGCCGTGGAAGTCCTGGATATACGGCATGGCTTCCAGCAACACCCGCGCCTTGGCTGTGATCTCGGCGATGTCCATCGACGGTCAAAACGTGTTCGTGCGGAGGCAGCGCAGGTTCGCGGTCTCGATTGCAGGAACGGCAATGGCGGTGAGAATGACGGCGCGCACGGGGACCAATAGGGCGCGAAGTGCATACAACACTTGTCCGGCGCATTTCCATAAAAAACTTCGGAAATCGTCGCGCCGGCCGCCCCGGGTCGGTCATCCGGGGCGGCGCGGGCGTCCCGCCCCCGTCCGGAAATCCCCGCCGCACGCGCGCGACGCTGTTGCCACTTTCAGCTTCACACGGGCGCTGCTCCGCCCCACTTGTCGAACGTGCCCAGTTCCACCAACGTTTTTTCTTCGCGTTCGGCCCACCGCGCCTGGCTCGCCGCGCAGGCGGAATTGCCCTCCGGTTTCCGGGTCGGCATCGCCCGCTTCGCGTTCACCCCGCGCGAGGTGCCCAAGCCCGCGGAGATGACCCTGACCCTGATCGCGCTCGACCGGCCGTCGCCCGATTTCGCCGCCGTGTTCACCCGCAATGCGTTTCCCGGAGCGCCCGTGGTGATCGGCCGCCGCCGGCTGACGGAGGAGACCCTCGGCGCGATCCTGGTGAACAACAAGATTTCCAACGTCTGCGCGTCCGGCGGCGTCGAGGCCGCGGAACAGGTGTGCGCGGAGACGGCGCGCCTGCTCCGCCAGCAGCCCCGTGAGGTTCTGCCGAGCTCGACGGGCGTGATCGGCTGGCAGTTGCCGGTGGACGGCATGCTGTCCGCCCTGCCCCGGGCGGTGGCGGCCTTGAGCGCCGGTTCGATCCTCCCGGCGGCCGAGAGCATCGTGACGACCGATCTCTTTCCCAAGGTCCGCGGCGTCGCGCTCCAGGGCGGGCGCGTGGTCGGCATCGCGAAGGGGGCGGGCATGATCGAGCCCAACCTCGCCACGATGCTGGTGTATATTCTCACCGACCTGGCGGTGCCCCGCGATGCGTTGCGCGCCATGCTTGCCCGGGCGGTCGATGTTTCCTTCAACTGCATCTCCGTCGACAGTGACACGAGCACGTCGGACACCGTGGTGGCGGTTGCGTCGGGCCGGGTGCCCTGTCCCGATCCTGCGGCGTTCGAAGCGGCGCTGACGACCGTGTGCCGCGACCTGGCGGAGGATGTCGTGCGCAACGGCGAGGGCGTGCACCACGTCATGCGCGTGCGCGTTGCCGGCGCGCCCACGGCCGCGATTGCCCGCGCGCTCGGCAAGGCGATCGTGAACGCCCCGCTCTTCAAGTGCGCCGTGGCCGGCAACGACCCCAACGTCGGGCGGCTGATCCAGGCCATCGGCCGCCACGTGGGGGCGAATGAGCCCGGGCTCGACCTGACGCGGCTCACGGCGCGCATGGGCGGCGTCGAGATTTTCGCACGCGGTGTGTTCCAGCTTGATCCGGGAAAGGAGACGGCTCTCTCAAAGCACATGAAGGGGGCGGAGCTTTATGCCAGCGCGCCTCCGAAGAACGGGGTTTTCGCGCCGCCGGTCGATTTCCCCGCGCACGAGCGCTGCGTGGAGATCGAGATCGATCTCGCGCTGGACGGCGCGAGCGCCACGGTGCTCGGCGCCGATTTCACCCACGAGTACGTGAGCGAGAACGCGGACTACCGCAGCTAGGGCCCGGGCGGGATGCGCCCGCCGGATTCCGCCTCTGCCGCTGAAAGCAAGACGCCGCCGGTCGCAACAGGGCGGCCCAGCGGCGTCGCATTACCCCCAAATTCTCGGAGATCCAGTCCTTGACCCAGCATTGCAGACGAGGGCTGTTTCTTGATCCGAATAATCCCCCGATCTTCCGATTATTCAACAGGGGAAAGCGCTAAATTCTGGTCAAGCGCGGGCCGCCTGGGGGATTTCTCCTCCAACATCCGGGGGTTCCTCCTCATCCGCCAGGGCGCGGCGCCACGGCAGACCCGCGGCAGGCTCCGCCGGCCACCGTTGTCACGTAATGCGTTACAGCGTGGATTTTCCCGCGAGGCGAGAAGCCGATCCCCTTTTCACCATCGTCACGTTATACGTTACAATGCGGCCGCGACCGTCGGGCGCAGACCGGAGAACCGATCTTTTTCCCGGTCGATGTCACGTATTACGTTACCGAGTTGCCGGGAGGGCCGGCGCGTTTGTCACGTGGTCCGCGACATGGGCCGCCCGGCTTCACGCGGTCAGTTCCCTCCCCTGCTGACGGCACGACAGCCAGCACAGCAGCAGCAGGGTCCTCTCGGCGTCCGGGCACGCGGTGTGCGCATGCAGATACTCATTCAAACGCTGGCGCGGAACACCCAGAATGCGTGCCAGCTTGACCTTCTCCCCGCGCTTGCGCAGGTAGGGCTTCGTCTGCCTGGCCAGCTCGTTCCAGATCGGCGTGCCGGAACCGGGACGCAGCGTCCGCCCGGGGCGGGGACCGGATTCCGGCCGCCTCTTGCGTTGGCGGGCCGCCGCACGCACCGCGGCCGCCGCGACCTCGAACAGCGGAAGAGCCAGGCCCGCGGCCTGTCCCATTCTTGGATGCATTTGGACACCATTCATCAGGGGTGGCGGGGACGTATTGGGTGAGCAGCGGACCACGGCCGTCAAGTCCAAGAATTCCACCCAACGCCGGCCCCGCCCGCGGCGGGGGGCGGCCGTCACCCGCGGCCACTGCGCGAGCGGGCGCCGTCGCGCGCCCCCCCGAGGCCCGATCCGTCTGGCAGCCGATGTCACGTGATACGTTACGACGGCGGTGTTCGCGGGAGCAGCGGGCGATCATCCCCCGTTCCCCCGACGTCACGCTTCATGTGACCGCGTCCTTCGAGCGGCATCCGCCCGTCAACCGGCCGATGTCACGTGATACGTTACATAGGCGCCCCGGGTGCGCTTGGGTAACGTAATGCGTTACCAAAGTTCACGCGCCACGCGCCCCAATGCTCCCGGCGGTCCGCGCGGAATTCCGCCCGGCCTGTTTCGAGCAAGTCGGATTGGGGAAAACGGCCCTGCCGTCTTTCAACAGCAGCCAGGATGATGCCGCGTCACTTTCCCCTTCACTCTCCCTTTTCCCTTCACTTTCACCCGCCCCGCGGTGCTAGCCGCGGATGCCCTGGGCGAGGTGGTAGTAGACCTCGTTGCAGCGGAGGGTCTGCTTGAAGTCCGCCAGCCGCGTGCCGGCGTTGATCACCGCCAGCTCGATGCCGGCGATGGTGGCGAAGTCCTCCAGCATCTCCGTTGTCACCGCGTAGCTGTAGCTCGTGTGATGCGCCCCGCCGGCGAGAATCCAGCAGCCGCAGGCGGTCTTGAAGTCGGGCTTGCATTCCCACACGGCGCGCGCGACCGGGAGCTTCGGCAACTCCGGCGGTTTGACGGCCGCGACCTCGTTGACGAGCAGGCGGAACCGGTTGCCCATGTCGATGAGCGACGCATTGAGCGCGGGCCCGGCGGGCGCATCGAAGACGAGGCGGACGGGGTCCTCCCGGCCGCCGATCCCGAGCGGGTGGATCTCGAGCGAAGGCTTGGCGGCGGCGATCGATTCGCAGATCTCAAGCATGTGGGCGCCGAGCACCTGGTGGCCCTCCGGACCCAGATGGTAGGTGTAGTCCTCCATGAACGACGTGCCGCCCTTCAGGCCCTCGCCCATCACCTTCATCGCGCGGAGCAGCGCGCTGGTCTTCCAGTCGCCCTCGGCGCCGAAGCCGTAGCCGTCCGCCATCAGGCGCTGCACGGCGAGCCCGGGGAGCTGGCGTAGCCCGTGGAGGTCCTCGAACGTCGTGGTGAAGCCCTTGAAGCCGCCGTCCTTGAGGAAGGCGCGCAGGCCGAGCTCGATGCGGGCGCTGTAGCGGAGCGCGTCGTGTCGCGCTCCGCCCTTGCGGAGTTCCGCCGCAACGGCGTAGCGGTCTTCGTATTCGGCGCACAGGGCGTTGACGGCCCGGTTGTTGACGGCCGCGTCGGAGACCCTGGCGACAAGATCGCCGACCCCGTAGCCGTTGACGGAAAACCCGAAACGCATCTCCGCTGAGACCTTGTCGCCCTCGGTCACCGCCACCTGCCGCATGTTGTCACCGAAGCGCGCGAATTTCGCGCCCTGCAGGTCGTGCCACCCGCGGGCCGCGCGCATCCAGGCCGCCAGCCGGTCCTGCACCTCGGGGTCCTGCCAGTGGCCGACGACCACCTTGCGGTCAAGGCGCATGCGCGCATGGATGAACCCCGCCTCGCGGTCGCCGTGCGCCGCCTGGTTGAGGTTCATGAAGTCCATGTCGATCTCGCCCCAGGGCAGGTCGCGGTTGAACTGCGTGTGGAGATGGACGAACGGCTTGCGGAGCGCCGAGAGGCCGCCGATCCACATCTTCGACGGCGAGAACGTATGCATCCAGAGGATGAGCCCGGCGCACGTCGGATCGTTGTTGGCTTCGAGGCAGAGCGCCCGGATTTCTTCGGGCGTGGTGAGCAGCGCCTTGAAGACGACCCTGAGCGGAATGCGTTCCGATGCGGCCAGGGCGCGGGCGATCCTGGAGGAGTTTGCAGCGACCTGCTTGAGCGGGCCGGGGCCGTAGAGGTGCTGGCTGCCGGTGACAAACCAGATTTGCGGATTGGCGAGGAGTTTCATGGGAGAAGTGGCGAGTGGTGGGTGGCGAGTGGTGAGTGGAAGGGGCCAATCGCGGCGCGCCCAGCGGTTGCGCCCTACCCTCTTTGGCCTTCCTTGATCGCGAGCAGTTCCTTCATCACGCGGGAGAGATCCGCTGATTTTTCGAGGCCGCCGAACGAGTCGTGCAGCCGCCGGTAGAGGACATAGAGCTGATTGTAGATCGTCCGCGCCGCGGCGTCAGGCGTGTATTGCTTCGATTTGATCGAGGACATCGCCTTCTGGGCGGCCGCGAAATCCCTGTGGGCTCCGGCGAGCACCGCCGCCGAGACGGCGGACCCGAGCGCGCACGCCTGGCTGGAGCCGGCGACGAGCATCGTGCAACCGGTGACGTTGGCGTAGATCTGCATGAGCAGGGGATTCTTTTCCGCGATCCCGCCTGCGCAGACTACGCGATCGATGGGCACGCCGTATTCCCTGATCCTCTCAATGATTGCGCGGGCGCCGAACGCGGTGGCTTCGATCAGGGCGCGGTAGATCCCGGTCCTTGTGGTATGCAGGGTCTGGCCGAGGAGCAGGCCCGACAGGGTCTGGTCGACGAGTATCGTGCGGTTGCCGTTGTTCCAATCGAGAGCCAGCAGGCCGCTCTGGCCGGGTTTCATCCGGGCCGCCTCGCGGGACAGCCGGGCATGGAGGGTGGCGTCGCCTTCGCAGACGACCTCGACCCACCATTTGAAGATGTCGCCCACGGCCGACTGGCCGGCCTCGATTCCATAGTAGCCTGGAAGAATCGCGCCCTTAACGATGCCGCAGATTCCGGGGATGTCGGGCACCCGCTTGCCGGCCGAGACCACGGCGCAGTCGCACGTTGACGTGCCGATGACCTTGACGAGCGTGCCCTCGGTGACGCCGCAGCCGATGGCGCCGTAATGCACGTCGAATTCTCCGATGGCGATGGGGACGCCGGCCGGCAGGCCGAGCCTGCGGGCCCATTCCGCGCAGAGGGCGCCGGCCGGCGCGGTGGCGTCAAAGGCCCTCTCGTAAAGGCGGTCGCGGAGGTCAGCCAGCCTGGGGTTGAGCATGGCGAGAAACTCCTTGTCGGGAAGGCCGCCCCATTCGTCGCAATAAAGCGCCTTGTGGCCGGCCGCGCAGATGCCGCGCCTGACCTTCATCGGATCAGCCACTCCGGCCAGAACCGAGGGTACCCAGTCGGAGAGTTCGACCCACGACCAGGCCGCGTCGAACACCGCGGGGTCGACGACGAGGCAGTGCCAGATCTTCGACCACCACCACTCCGACGAGTACGTGTTTCCGCACTTGGCGATGAAATGCGGCCGGTGCAGCGCGGCGAGTTCCGTGATGCGGCCCGCCTCACGCCATCCGGTGTGGTCCTTCCAGAGCCAGCATTGCGCCGCGAGGTTCTTCCTCCACTTCTTTTCGAGCGCGAGCGGACGATTGTTGCGGTCGACCGGGATCGGGCTGGATCCGGTCGTGTCCACGCCGATGCCGACGATTCCCGCCGCATCGAAGCCGCGACGGCGCGCCGCGGCCGCGAGCGCGCCTTTCACGCTCTTCTCGAGGCCGTAGAGGTAATCGCCCGGGTTTTGCCGCGCCAGATGGTGGTCCTTGGGATCGAGCAGGATGCCTTGTTTGCCGCCGGGATAGTCGACAATGCAGGTGCCGAGCTCCGCGCCGTCGGCGCAACGCACGACCAGGGCGCGCACGGAATTGGTGCCGTAATCAATGCCGAGTGTGAATGACATGGGCGGAAAACGGATGAAGATGAAAGGAGGGGAGATGCGGGTGGATCGAAGGACCCCGGGTCTGCGGGGAGGTCAGCGCCTTCCACCCTGACCGTAATAGGCCCCCGGTCCGTGCTTCCGCTCGAAATGCCGGTCGAGGAGCTCCGGCTCGATCTCGCTGCATTCCGGTGCGAGGGCGAGGGTCTGCAATGCCATCTGGGCCACGATCTCGATCGCCGCCGCCGTCTCCACGGCTTTCATCCCGCTCGGGCCCCACGCAAACGGACCATGGCGCCACACCAGCACCGCCGGCATATCGAGCGGATCGCGACCGCCAAGGGTCTCCGCGATCACGCACCCCGTGTTCCATTCATAACCATCCGCGATCTCCGCCGCCGTCAACGGGCGCGTCACCGGCACCGCGCCATTGAAATAGTCTGCGTGGGTCGTCCCCAGGCACGGGATCGGCCTGCCGGCCTGCGCGAAACTGACGGCATGGCGGGAGTGGGTGTGGACGACCGCCCGGATCCGCGGAAACGCCAGGAACAGGCGGCGATGGGTCGGAGTGTCCGAGGACGGGCGCAGGTTCCCTTCGAGCACGCGCCCGTCCAGATCGACCAGCACCATCCTCCCCGGCGTCAATTCCGCGTAGGGCACGCCGCTCGGCTTGATGGCGAAAACGGCCGCTCCGGGATCGAAGACGCTGATGTTGCCGAACGTGAGGTCGACCAGGCCCGAGGCTCCCAACTGGCGGTTTGCCACGCACGCTTCATCGCGGAGGGTTCGATGCACCATTGCAGCGGACATCAACACTCGGACAGCGGCGGGACGGCGAGCAAAAAGGAACCGGAGGACGGAGCGCGCCCGCCGCCCCGGGTCCGGCTGCCGCGGGGGCGCCGCGGCTCCGCGCGTTCTGCGCCGGCCCTCCGCGCGACGCAGGGCGGCGGAGGGGGCGTCAGGCGCGGTTTCTTCACTTCGGAAACCTGCGCGCGCGCACCGCCGCCACGTAGGCGGCAAAGCCCTTTTTCATCTCTTCGCCGACCGCGGCGAACGCATGGGCGAATCCCGGCATCGTCTCCGAGTTCAGTCCCAGCAAGTCGGTTGAGACCAGGATCTGGCCGTCGCAATCGGCGCCCGATCCGATGCCGATCGTCGGGATCTTCACGGTTTCCGTGATCGTCCGCGCGAGGTTCGCCTCCGTCATCTCGATCAACAGCGCGAAGCAGCCGGCTTTTTCAAGCGCCAGGGCGTCGGCCAGCAACTGCTCCGCCTCCTTGGGCTCCACGCCGAACCGCCGGTAGCGGCCGAGCACCCGCACCTGCTGGGGTTCCAGGCCGATGTGCCCCCAGACCGGGACGCCCGCCCCTATCAGACGGGTGATGAGCGGCGCGAGGCGGACCCCGCCCTCGATCTTCACGGCTTCCGCGCCGGCCTCCTGCAACAGGCGCTGGCAGCCGGCCAGCACACGCTCGTAGTCAAAATGCGCCTCCGCAAACGGCACGTCGGCCGCGACAAGCGCCCCGGGCCGCGCGCGCGCGACTGCCGCGGTGTGGTGAGCGATCATGTCGAGCGTCACCGGAATGGTGCTGTCGAACCCCAGGAGGTTGTCACCGACCGAGTCGCCGACGAGGATCACGTCGACACCCGCCATGTCCGCCTGGCGCGCGGTGATGACGTCATAGGCGGTGGTGGCCACGATGGGGCGCTGTCCCTTGAGTTTCCGGACCGTGAGGGTGGTTGTTTTCAAGACAGGACCGAGTTTATCGAAGACGTCCGGGAACTCACGAAGAATCACGCCATTGCCGGCACGCCGGCCGATGGGGGGGCATGCCGCCGGGCGGTTCCAGGGGCAGGGTCGCCCGCGCGCAGGTTTCTGCAGCCGACGGGTCCGGCTCAACCGCCCTGGCTCAGCCAGGCGGGGATTTTTTCACCGGCGATCATCTGCTCGAACCTCTCGCGGGCGGTGACCAGCTCGAACGAGCTGCCGCGCACGAGGACCTCGGCGGGGAGCGGGCGGACGTTGTACCGGCTGGCCATGGCGAACCCGTACGCCCCCGCGCTCAGGAAGGCGACATATTCTCCCTCCCCCAGTTCCTGCAGGACCCGGTCCCTGGCGAAGCAGTCGGCCGACTCGCAGATGGGGCCGACAACGTCCACCTTGAGCGCCCGCCGCGCAGTGTCCCGCTGCAGGGGCACGATCTCGTGGTAGGCATCGTACATGGCGTGCCGGACCAGATCGTTCATGGCCGCATCGAGGATGAGGAAATCCTTTCCATGGCCGCGCTTGAGGTATTCGACTCGCGCGAGGAGCACGCCGGCGTTGGCGACCATGAAACGACCTGGCTCGATCAGGATCTTGAGGCCCAGGGGCTGGAGCAGGAGTTTGAGCGCCGCACCGTAGGATTCCGGGGTGATCGGCCGCTGGTCGGGAGGCAGGGCATCCCACCACGCCGCGGCGCCGCTGGCCAGCGCATCCCGGTAGACCACGCCGATTCCGCCGCCCAGGCTGAAATACGTGATGCCGTGGTCGCGCCGCAACTGCTGTGCGAGCGGGACGAGTTTCTCGACCGCCTCCACAAACGGCCCCACCGTGGTGATCTGGGAGCCGATGTGCATCTGCAGCCCCTTGATTTCAAGGTGCGGAAACCGGGCGGCTGCGGCGTACGCCGCCGGGGCGAATCGCAGGGGGATGCCGAACTTGTTCTCGCTCTTTCCCGTTGTGACCTTGGCGTGCGTCCTGGCATCCACATCCGGGTTGACGCGGATGGCCACCGGCGCCCTGCGGCCGAGCTGGCCGGCGATGTGATTGATGCGGGCCAGTTCGGGTTCGCTCTCGGCGTGCAGCGCGAAGATCCCCGCTTCGATCGCCAGCCGGATTTCGGCCTCCGTCTTGCCCACGCCGGCGAAGACGCTGCGATCCACCCCCGCGCCGGCTGCCTGCACCCGCCGCAACTCCCCTCCGCTGACGAAATCGAAGGCAGCGCCGAGATTTGCGAGGAGGCGCAGCAGCGCGAGATTCGAATTGGCCTTGAGCGCATAGCAAACCTGCACGTCCAGGCCGCCGAGGCTGCCGGCGAAACGCCGGTAGTTGTCCTCGACCGTGCCCGCGCTGTAGACGTACGTGGGCGTGCCGTAGAGGCGGGCGACCGCGGCGAGATCGACGGTCTCGCAGTGCAGGGAGTTTCCGGCGTAGTGGAAGCGGTGCATGATGGCGGAATCGTAAACAGGCGCTGAAAGGCGCGCATTCTTGATCGTTTGTACTTGCGAAAACGACACAAAAATCTGATCACGGGGTCCCAATGTTGCGCAGCATCCGACATTGGTTCCGCCAGCCGCCCGTCCGCATGGGCCCGATTGACAATTCACGCATTCGCACGACCCGCACAAAGAATGCGCAATTCCTCAGTTATCTGGCCGAGAGCGGGTTCCGGCAGGTGAACGCCGACCGTTATGAATCAAGCCTGCGCCGGAGGCGCCTGGTAAAACACGCGCTGCTTTGGCTGCTTGCCGGCGGCGGCGCATGGGTGGTCATCGAGAGCGCCCGGGCGCTTTCGATGTTCTAGCCCGCATATTTCACAGTCTTCGCCACCGCTACGATTACTTATCTGCACACGTCGCATCTGCTGGCGGTGGTCGCAGGATATGCGGGCTGGATTCAAAACCGCCCCTCCGAAGAGGGATCAATCGACCCGGCTGGCGAGACCCTTGCGCGACGGCTCGGCCTGATTCCGCCGGCTTCGGGCGAATCAGGCGGCCATTCTCAGCGGCGGGTTGTGCGGCGACCCGAGGCGCACAACCGGACACGGAACCCGCGCGCAGCCCGGGTGGTACGTCCGCCGGGCCGGCTGCGGGCTTTCGACGCTCGCGATGGCGGCAATCACCGCCACCGCGAGAGCCGGGAAGAGAATGCCGGCGTCCCAATGGTGCGCATCGAGCAGGGCGAATCCGGTGATGAGGGTGAAGGTCGAGAAAAGGGAGAGCAGTGTCTTCATGGTGATTGAGTGGTTGCCTGAAGAACACGCCAGCCGCGGAAAAGTTACAGGCGGGCCGGAAAAATCGCGCCGGTACGCCGCTGCGTCCTGGAGGGCGAAGCTCCCGCCGAATCTGCGTGATCCTGGCTCAGATGAACGCCGCCTTCTAGACACGGCGTCGCCAATTCTCTCCCATCACAGGAATCGGTAGGGCCAGGCTCCCACCGAGCCGCGTCTGCAATCTGGGCTTGCCGCGGCGGGAGCCTCGCCCTCCGCATGCCCAAAATCAGTGACATTGCGCATAGCGTCTGGATACATTCTGGAGAACCTTCTGGCATTGCCAGTAGAGGCGAGGGTTTCCCCACGTCGCGGCGGCTATGATGGGCAAGTAGTGGAAACTGGATGGCGTTTCTTATGGCGGCTCGAAGACTCGCGAGCGTCATCTTCATCACCCCTCCGCAATGGGATGAACCACCGGTTCAGGACGATCTTCCGAAGATCTATTTCAAGGATCAGAACCCTCATTCTGGTATCGTTGCCCTTCCGCGCCTCCGAAAGAGCGGATGGGAGAATTGGGTAATGTCTCGCCGGCTGCAAAATGTAATCTCGTTCGAACCGGAGATTCCATTCACTCGCGTTCCGCACTCAGACTATCACGGCTGTTCGTGCCCAGATCTTTTGCTGGTGACCCATTCACCCCTCTATGTTCCCGAGCCTGCTGACCGGCTGCTCGAGGTTCTCTCCGACTACCTCGATCAATCCGATTGACGATTAACCTCACCCCGGAGATGATTCGCCGGGACGGGTTCTGGGGTCCGGCATCCGCTCGGAACGGCGCCTCATCGCTCCCAGTTTCTGCCGCCATTCCCATGCCCAGTGTTCGCGCGCACCGCCAATGGCACGTGCCGACGAAACGGCGGTGACGGCCTGCCGTGCCGCAGCCTTGCGCGAAGGCTGGCGCACCGCTCTGCGGATGATCAAGGAAACGATCAACCCATCGCGGTATGATTTGACCGACTTCACCCGGCTGGAAGGAGGCTGCATTCCCCACGCGATGAAGGTCGCCGACATCCCTCAACTCAGGTCGCTCTCGGTCGCGGACAAGCTGCAACTGGTCGGGGAACGATGGGACAAAATCATCCAGCAGCCGGAGAACGTGCCGATCCCCGAATGGCATGTGAGAGAACTGGAACAGGATTACGCGGCGTACCAGGCTGACCCGGGGAAGGAAAGCCTTGGGAGAAAGTGAAAGCGCGGATTCTACGGCGAAAATGAGCCGCGAAATGCGGATTTCGTCGCGTGCCGAAAGAGACCTCACGGAGGCGTTCGCGTGGTATGGGCGGCGCGACTGAACCGATCGAGGTGGGCACGGAGCGCCGGGCCGTCCGCTTCCGATCCCGGCGCGCGATTCCGCATGCGCCGGCCGGCCGCGGACCCCGGCACCGGCTGCGACTCCAGCCGGCCCCCTTTGTCACGTATTACGTTACAAAGCCGCCAGGAGGGCACGGGTCCTGGTGGAAGCCTGGCGCGCAGGCGCCGGACGGCCGGGCCGGAGCCTCCAGCGCAGGCTGGCGTACTGCCCAATACCGAACGGCGGTGACGGCGCACCGCCCTCCAAGAAAAAAACGAACTTGAGCGCCCGGCGGCTGGTCTCAGCCGGCGGCGCCGGCGCCGGTGGGCGCCTGCGTGAACGCCGAGCGCAGGGTGGCCTTCAGGTAGTCGCGGTTCATGCGCGCGATGAACTCGTGGCTGATGAGTTTCGGGCAGGCCGCCGAGCACTCGTAATAATTGGTGCAGTTGCCGAAGCCCTCCGCGTCCATCTGCCTCACCATCGCGAGCACGCGCTTGTCCCGCTCGGGCTGACCCTGGGGCAGGAGGCCGAACTGCGAGACCTTGGCGGCGACAAAGAGCATGGCGCTGCCGTTCTTGCACGCGGCGACGCACGCGCCGCAGCCGATGCAGGCCGCGGCGTCCATGGCGAGATCCGCGGCCTCCTTCGGCACGGGAACCGCGTTGGCGTCGGGGGCGCCGCCCGTGCGCACGCTGATGAATCCGCCGGCCTGCATGATGCGGTCGAAGGCCGAGCGGTCGATGATCAGGTCCTTGATGACGGGGAAGGACCGCGCGCGGAAGGGCTCGATCGTGATGGCGTCGCCGTCGCGGAAATTGCGCAGGTACGTCTGGCAGGTGGCCACGCCGCGATGCGGGCCGTGCGGCTTGCCGTTGATCACCAGCGAGCAGGTGCCGCAGATGCCTTCGCGGCAGTCGTGGTCGAAGGCGATGGGCTCCTCGCCCCTGACCGTGAGCTCGTCGTTGACCACGTCGAGCATCTCGAGAAACGACATGTTGGGATTCAGGTCGGGCGTTGCGTATTCCTTGAACCCGCCCGCGCTCTTCGCGTCCTTCTGCCGCCAGACCTTGAGTTTGACCTTCATGTTGATCTAAGAGGGACGACCTACGATTGACGATTTGAGCAGGCAGCCGTTCGCATCGTCTTGATCGAAGCAACGACCATTGAGAACAATTTCGTCGCCTTCGCGCATCAAGGCGCCAAGCCGGCGTTGCGGCAAGACGCTAGATTCAACGAGCAGCTCCATCCAGTAAAGCGACTCATCAGACTCTTCCTCGACAATCTTGAGTTTGCCAATGAAATCCGCAGCCGACCTGGCGCGACAAGCCGCGCGATAATTTGCTCCCACTGAAGTTCCGGACCGCAAAAGTTGTTTTCCCAATACCCTGGCAACGTCGTCGCGCGGCAAGGCCTGCACGACTTTGATCACCCGCAAGGCGTACGACTTGGTTCGCTGAAGAAGCTCCTGTTTTGTCATAACAGCGATAAATCGTGATTCTTAAATCGTTCCTCGCAATGCCTATTTGTAGTTCCGCTTCGCCAGGTGCACGGTCTCGTAGACCAGCGGCTCCGGGTTGCGCAGCGGCGGCCGGTCCCCGCCCTGGAATTCCCAGGCGGCCACGTGGGCGAACTGGTCGTCGTTGCGCAGGCATTCGCCCTCGGGGTCGACGTGCTCCTCGCGGAAGTGGCAGCCGCACGACTCGTCGCGTTCGAGCGCATCGAGGCAGAGCAGCTCGGCGAGCTCGAGGAAATCGGCGACGCGGCCGGCGCGTTCGAGCGCCTGGTTGAGCGAGCCGCCGTCCCCCGGGACGTTGACGTTCTCCCAGAACTCGGCGCGGAGCGCGGGAATCTCCGCAAGCGCCTTGCGCAGCCCGGCGGCATTGCGCGCCATTCCGCAGCCGTTCCAGAGGATCCTGCCGAGGCGCTTGTGGAAGTGGCTGACCGGTTCGGCTCCCCTGACGGCGAGCAGGCGCGCGATGATGCTGCGGACGTTGTCCTCGGCCTGCCGGAACTCGGGGCGCCGGTCCCCGGCCGCGCGGCGGGCGCCTGCGTGGCGAGGTAGTCGCCGATGGTGTACGGGAGGACGAAGTAGCCGTCGGCGAGGCCCTGCATCAGGGCGGAGGCGCCGAGGCGGTTGGCGCCATGGTCGGAGAAGTTGGCTTCGCCGAGCACGTAGAGGCCCGGAAGGTTCGACATCAGGTTGTAGTCCACCCACAGGCCGCCCATGGTGTAATGGACCGCGGGGAAGATGCGCATCGGCACGCGGTAGGCGTCCTCGTCGGTGATCTCGTGATAGATGTCGAAGAGATTGCCGTAGCGCTCGCGCACGGCCGCCCTGCCCAGGCGCCGGATGGCGTCGGAGAAATCCAGATACACGCCAAGGCCGGTCTCGCCGACCCCGCGGCCCTCGTCGCAGACCCTTTTCGCGGCGCGCGAGGAGATGTCGCGCGGCGCCAGGTTCCCGAAGGCGGGATACATGCGTTCGAGAAAATAGTCCCGGTCCTCCTCGGGAACGTCGCCGGGGCTCCTGCGGCAATCCTCTTTTTTTGGGGCACCCAGATGCGGCCGTCGTTGCGGAGCGACTCGGACATCAGGGTCAGTTTCGACTGGTAGTCGCCGGTGACCGGGATGCAGGTTGGGTGGATCTGCGTGAAGCACGGGTTGGCGAAGCAGGCGCCGCGCTTGTAGGCGCGCCAGATGGCGGTGGCGTTGGAGTTGCGGGCGTAGGTCGAGAGGTTGAAGACGTTGCCGTAGCCTCCGGTGGCGAGCACGACCGCGTCGGCCGCGTGGCGCGAGAACCCGCCGGTGACGAGGTCGCGGACGACGATGCCCTTCGCGTGGCCGCCGACCACGACCAGGTCGAGCATTTCCGCGTGGGTGAACATCTGCACGGCCCCCAGGCCGATCATGCGTGAAAGCGCCGCATAGGCGCCGAGGAGCAGCTGCTGGCCGGTCTGGCCGCGGGCGTAGAACGTGCGGGAGACCTGGGCGCCGCCGAAGGAGCGGTTCGCGAGGAGGCCGCCGTATTCGCGGGCAAAGGGCACGCCCTGCGCCACGCACTGGTCGATGATGTTGACCGAGACCTCGGCGAGGCGGTGGACGTTCGCCTCGCGGGACCGGAAGTCGCCGCCTTTAATCGTGTCGTAAAAGAGGCGGTGGACGCTGTCGCCGTCGTTCTGGTAATTCTTCGCCGCGTTGATTCCGCCCTGGGCCGCGATCGAGTGGGCCCGGCGCGGGCTGTCGTGAAAAACGAAGCATTTCACGCGGTAACCGAGCTCCGCCAGCGTCGCAGCCGCCGAGGCGCCGGCGAGCCCGGCGCCGACGACGATGATCTCGTATTTCCGCTTGTTCGCCGGATTGACGAGCCTGATTTCCGCCTTGTGCCTGGTCCACTTCTGATCGAGGGGGCCCGGCGGGATCTTGGATTCGATTTTGGCCATGGCGGAAGGGGTTAGCGCCGGGCGACGGCGGCGGCCGGCCGGCAGGCCCCGATCTTCTGCGCGGCATAGGTGCCGGGGGCGGGCCGGGCGAGGCCGGTCAGGATGGCGCCGGGAATCACGAGGTTTCCCAGGAAGTAGAGAACGCAGTAGAGGATGACGATCTTCCTGAGCAGGCCCGCCCACCAGCCGCTCTTCCAGCCGAGCGTTTGGAACAGGCTCTCCCCCCCGTGCATCAGGTGAACGCTCAGCAGGCCCACGGCGATGATGTAAAAGAGCGAGATGAGCGGATGCGAGAAACCGAGGAAGACCATGCTGTAGACGTCGTGCACATCCCGGCCTTTTGCCACGACCGGAAACCCCAGGATGTGGAAATCCGATGTCATGGTGTACCCGGGCAGGGCGCCCTTGAACTCCCCCGCATCCGCCCAGCCCACCGTGAACTGCGCAAGATGGTAGAGGAGGAAAGCCAGCACCACGCCACCGGTCCACCGCAGCGTGCGCGAGGCGAGCGTCGCCTGGATCGTGTGGTTGAAATCGTATTTCTGCGGGCGCGCCCGGTGGTTTTCGATGGTGAGCTGGACCGCAACGCCGATGTGCACGCCCACGCAGGCGAGCAGCACCAGGCGCACCCCCCACAGCGCGGGGCCAAGACTTTGGAGAAAATGGGCGTAGCCGTTGATCTTGTCGGGCGGGCCGAAGATCTGGAGGTTGCCCGCGAGGTGACCGGTGACGAACGCGATGAAAACCGCACCGGTGACGGCCATCAGGAACTTCTTGCCGATCGAGGCGCAATAAAGCGCGCGGATGGGGTTCATCGCAGTGGAAAGGAGGACATGAAGCGGAGAGACGAAGCCCGGAGCGTCCGGCGCAAACCGCCGGTGTGCAGAGCAAGGCGGGACCGGACGGCACGGGCTCCTGCAGCCGGGCACCAAACTCAGGGACTGCGGATAAGTCAACCTGCCATGAAAAAGAAACGGCGCATGCCGGGCGGTGCCGCAGGCCTCACGCCGCCAGGGGTTTGAGCAGCGAGAATTTGCCGCTGGCCGCCGGCTGGAGGCTTCGGCGCCTGAAAACATTCACCCGCACGTCTCCGCCAAGAACCTGCGCCACCGCGGCTTCCGTCTCCCCGGGCGCCGGGTGGTCGGCCACGTAATGGAAATCCCAGCGCGTCTCACCGGTCTGCACGAGGCAATAGTGCCAGCAGGCGAAACTGTCGGGAAGGGCGGCGTCGATTTCGGCGGAGGACACGACGACGCCGTCGCGGCGGATGTGAAGGTCGCGTTCGCGGCCGAGGATTCGGAAACCCGTCGGGAAAAGCCGGACGATGTCGCCGGTGTGGTAGCGCAGCAACGGCATGGCCCGCCGGCTCCGGGTGGTCACCCGGGTCTGGAAGATGTCGGCCGCCCCGCGCCAGGGGACGAGTTCAACGAAGGCGTTGGCGTCGATGACGCGCGAATTGTCCTGGAAGGCGTCGCCGATGAAGATGTACCCCGCCTCCGTCGAGCCGTAGAGGTCGACCTGCGCGGCGGGAAACACTGCGGCGATCCGACGGCTGTGCTGAAGGCTCGCCTTGCCATAGGTCAGGATGACGACCTGAACGCTCGGGACGCTGACCTGACGTTTGGCGGCGGCGCGCGCCAGCAGGGAAAGGTAGACCGGTTCGCCCTCGATGATCTCGGGTTTCACCGCCCGCAGCTCCAGGATGATCCGATCCCACTCCGCTTCGGGAAACACGAACGGATCGCTCGTCAGGTTGAGATAGGCGGTGCCTTCGAAATACCGGTGCGGGAACGGCTGGTCCTCGTAGGGGCAGAGGTTGCTCGAACACGCCACGGGAGCGAGCACGGCCTTCCGCACCGCGCGCCCGGCGTAGGGCGCCAGCCGCGGATGCGCGAGGCAGGCGCGGCGGGTCTGGCCGGCCCACCAGCCGTCCTCCATGATCACCGTCATCGGCTGCGACGTCGAACCCGAGGTATGCTCATATTCGTACTCGCGGTTCTGCAGGCCGCGCTCGATGGCCCGGTAGTCCGCGAAGAACGCCGCGTGGCCGCGCTCAAATATCTCCTGCCGGGTCAGCACGGGAATCTCGCGGTAACAAGCCCAGTGCAGGGGCTCCGGGTGCAGGGGAAACCGCCCGGGATAGAACGGGCTGCCCGCGTAGATCGCACGGATCTCAGCCTCGAGAGAGGCAGGCAGGCGCGAATCGCGCGCGGGTCCGAGCGATTCAGGAGGATTGGCGAATACCGGAGCAGACATGACCTTGCGCTGAGGGCAGCCCCGGCCCCGGCTGACCCCGGAGAGAACGGGCTGCCCGGTGCGCTCAAACGCACAAAAGCCCCCGGAGCGATATAGTCAACCGGGCGTTTCCGGCCTCTCGCGGAATCTGCGTCGGCGGTGATTGCGCGAGAGGGCCGGGTCGTGCGGCGCCGGCGCCGCCGCTCCATGAAACGGGGTCCTACGCCGGCTTGCGCCGCAACCGCTCCCACTCGGGTGCGAAAAGCAGGAGCGCGTCGAGGACGAGCGCGTGGGAGATGCGTCCGGTGCGCGCCCAGGAATAAACCTCGTCCACCGGCGCCTTCAGCACCTCGATCTCCTCGTCATGATCCCATGCCAGCTCCTCGGTGCGCCGGGCGTCCTCGACGAGCACAAGATGGCACACGTTGCTCATGATCGCCGGATTCGGGTGCACGCGGCCGAGCACGCGGGCGCTGCTCCCGGCATATCCGGTCTCCTCGCGGAGTTCGCGCTGCGCCGCGGCGAGCGGTTCCTCGCCGCGCTCCATGACCCCGCCGGGGATCTCCAGCGAAAAATCGTCGATTCCGAAACGGAACTGCCGCACAAGGACCAGCTGGTGATCGGGGGTGAGGGCGATGACGTTCACCCAGTCCGGCACGGTCATCACCACAAAATCGCGTTCCCGGCCGCGGCGCGGGTGGCGGTAGCGCGCGTACAGCACGTCAAACAACGGGCACCTGGCGTGAAGACGCTGGCCGGTTTTCTCCCAGCGAGCCGGTTCCACAGGGGCGTGCGGATCGTTCATGCAAAAAAAAAGCCTCCGCGACGCAGGGTCGGGGAGGCTTTGGTTGAAAAACGATGCACGTCCGGCCCGGACTACTTGGTCTTGATCTTCTGCCCGGGCTTCAACTTGTTCCAGTCGATGCCTGGATTCGCCGCTTCGAGATCGTGGAAGGGCACGCCCAGCTCATGGGCGATCTTCATGCCGGTGTCACCCGGTTTCACCTCGTATTCGCCGGGGCCGGCCGCAGCGGCCTCCCCTGTCTTGGCCGCCGCGTCAACCCGGGTCTGCCTCGCGGCTGCATGAGCCTTGGCCGCATCCTCCAGCTTCTTCACGGATTCCGTCAAGGCGCCGATCTGGGGCCCGATCGAATCGAACGCTGTTTGCGTGGAGCGCGTCAGCGAAACGACGTCCTTGCTCGCCTTGTCCGCGGCTGATGCGGCGTTGCTCGTGTCTGTCTGCAGGCTGGTCAACTTGTCCTGCAGATCCTCCGGCACTTTCTTGTTCAGGGAGCTGACCTTGACAAGAGCGAAACCGCTCAGGATCAGGGCGAGAGCCCCGATCAAAACACCAGCGACCGGCAGGTAGCTGACATTGCTTTCACGCGAAATTGTATCCATGTATTGAGGGGTGAAGCTGGAGGTGTAGGAGCAAAGAGGAGCCGAATCAAGCAGATTGCTGAGACGCCGCGTGCGCCCTCCATGGTTTCCGTTTCGATTCGGATGGGGTTGGTGAGCGGTGGAGGTGCTTTTTGCCGGACAATCCGGGGAATGTCTGCATGTGACAGGGTCGGAATGACCTCTTCGGACGGATCCACGCCGAGGATTGCGTTGACAGCTCGCGGGAAGCGCCGTCCCCTACCCGTCCGGTTCCGGGGCGTAGCTTAGCCTGGTAGAGCGTCTGGTTTGGGACCAGAAGGTCGTCAGTTCAAATCTGACCGCCCCGACCAGCTTTTCCCCCCGGGGATGCCCCGAAGAGCGGGTCTGCACCGAAGTTTGGGAGTCCATCACGGGCGAATGAGACTTCGAGGATCTCATTTCCAGTTTCCGGAGGCACTCCGCAAAAAGCTCGATTTTTTCGGGCATTCGGACAGCAACTGCCTGCACCGTTGATGTACCCCGAGAATACCCAGGCACCCTCCGGTCTTTGTCTGCGGCGGGCGCCCGTCGGGTTGCTGCTCGGAACCGCGCTGGTCTATCTCGGGCGCCTGGGAGCCGCCCGGCCATGGTCGAGAACGCCCGCTCCGTGAACCGGAACCCGCCATGAGAAAGGAAGATTCCAGCGCGGATTGCGCCCTGCTCCATCGAAAGGAAGGCGGCTCGACCTGCCCTGTTGCCCTGCGCCCCTTTTTGCTGTTCCTCCTTCTCGGTCTGACGGCATGCACGAGCATGGTCCCGCGGCAGAAGCTTCCTTCGCTTCTCACCGGGCCGGAATCCGGCGATCAGGTCAAGGTCGTCACCATCCCGCTGCCCGCCATCGCCACGGACCCCAATGAAGGGATGACCGTGGGCGGTCTGACCGCATTTCTTCTCTACAACAGCAAGGACGAGGTCAGCGCGCTTCTGGCCCCCCAGGTCAACTACAACAGCAATTTCGGCGTCACCGCCTCCCTCTATGGCGAGGTTCACCCCCTCCCGACCCGCAGCTACGATTTCAATCTCTCCCAGTCGACGAAGATCAACTACGACTATGAATTCCACGCCGTGGACCGCACTTTTGAATCGGGGGAGCTGGAGCTGATGTCGTCACTCTTTGCGTTTGCCGACGGTTCGGCGCGGTTCTTCGGATTCGAAGCCCGCTCGCCGCGGCAGCGGGAGACCAACTACACCGACCAGGAAGCGGGCTTCGACTTGTCCGCCGGGCGCGACCTTGGCCGGAATTTCCAGTTGGTGGTCGGAGAGCGGTTCCGTGACGTCGACATCCGCCCGGGGGCCGTCGGCGGAATTCCATTCATCCGCGACCGTTTTTCGCCCGAGTGGGTTCCGGGAATCGACGGATTCAGGGCGCATGCCCAGCGTTTGATGCTCGTCTACAGCACCCTGGATTCGCCCGACATTCCGACCTCCGGCGTTTATGCCAAGGTGATGGTGGAGAACAGTGCCAGGGCTCTCGGCAGTTCGGCTGACTACCAGCATTACGAAGGGGAAATCAAAGGGTACGTGCCCCTCGACGACGCCCGCTTCATCAGCGTCGCCCGCCTTGCCTACAACGAGACCGACGGCAACCGGGTTCCTTTTCTCGAACAGAGCACGCTCGGGGGCGAAGACACCTTGCGCGGCTACGGCGCCAACCGGTTCATCGACAACTGCTATCTTCTGCTCAATCTCGAGGAGCGCATCCGGCTGTTCCGGTGGGAGGTATTTCATGTGATGGCCGACTGGGAGGTTGCGCCGTTCTTCGACCTCGGTTCCATCATGTCGTCCGTCAGCCACGCGCGGGCGGCGAATTTCGAGTTCAACCCGGGGCTCGGCCTGCGGGCGGTCGTCCGCCCCAACATTGTCGGCCGGATCGACGTGGGATTTGGCAGGGACGGACCCGCGGTGTTTGTTGGGCTTGGTTATCCGTTCTGAGATTGCAGGAGGACGGGAGAACAACGTTTCCCACGGCACACCCCCACCGCGCTGTCTGAGAAGATGTTCCATTGACGTTGATGCACCTTTCACAATACCCATAGAAATAGGAAATCCCCGTTACCCCTGCTTTTATGAAACACACGTTCTACGCTTTGGGCATGGCGCTGATCGGAGGCGCCTCCTTGAATGTTCTGGGACAGACTGCACCAAGCTCTTCCGTCTCACCCGACGAGGAACCGGTGAATCTCTCGACCGTTGTTGTCACCGGCTCGCGGCTCCCCAGCACCACAGAGTCTGCAGCGGTGCCGGTGGACATCCTGGGGTCGCGGGAGATCGCCGGCACCGGAGTGTCCACCGACCTGCTTGATGTTCTTCGGAAGGCCATGCCCCAGTTCACGGGCAACGCGAACCTCGGCCTCGAAAACGCGGGCAATGTGGCTTTCTTCAGCATGGGCGGCTCCGCTCTTTCGATGCACAACCTGAACACCCTGGTGCTGATCGACGGACGGCGCGTCGCCTTCAACCCCGCCGAGGCCGCGATCGGCGATCAGTTCGTGGATGTGAACATGATCCCTCCGTCCGCGATAGACCACATCGAGGTCCTTTCGGACGGTGCGTCTGCGATCTATGGGTCCGACGCCGTCGGAGGCGTGGTCAACATCATCCTCAAGCCCGCCTACAACGGGTGGGAAGCAGGCATCCATTGGGGGGAAAGCAGCAACCGCGGCGACTACACGGAGCGGTCGGGCTACATCACAGGCGGCACGAGCACAGGCACGACCTCGCTCATGGTCTCCGTCGAAGGCACCGAGACGAGTCCCATCTACATGAGGCAGCGCCCGTACACGGACCCGATTTTCGGGACGACGAGCTATCCCGGCATCATCGACGTCATGAGCTTCCAGACCGGCGCCGATACTTTCTACCGGCTCAATCCCGCGTACAACGCCCCGCCCCAGGGAGGTTCGTACACCATCGACCAGCTCGTGCAGATGGGCGTCTACACGCCGCAGACCCCCGCCCAGGTCGTCGCCGGCTACAACCTCGCGAACCAGCAGACGCTGATGGCGAGCTTCAGCCGGCGCAGCATAGTCTCCGACTTCGAGCACAAGATCTCCGGCGACAAACTGGTCTTTTTCGGGGACGCCATCTACGCCGCCACGCACACGCAGTCCTCGGTCAACGGTCAGTCGATGACGCCGTACGTGTCGACGCCGCTTCTCGACTACGCGCAATATGGCACCAGCCCGGCGCCCGAGGGATTCGCCTATATACCGGCGGCCCAGGCCACCAGCCCGTTTTCGCCCGACTGGCTTGATCAGGGGAATCTCGTCACCGTGCACAACCTGTTCTCCGCGTACCCCGTCCTGACCCAGGTCGATTCGGAGTTCTACCGGGTGCTGGGCGGCCTCAAGGGGACGATCAGCCCCGACTACTCGTGGGAAGGCGCGGCCGTCTACAATCGCTATCACCTCAACTACGAGAGCCCCGGCCAGATCAACACGGCCAACCTGAACGCCGCGTTGGCCGATGGCGACATCAATCCCTTCGCGTACATGCAGCCCGCCGGCTCCCTCCCCGGGAACGTCATCGGGACGAGAACCAATGACATGGCCAGCACGCTCGCTGCTGCCGACATCCTGTTCCGCGGATCGCCGCTCGCCCTGCCCGCGGGCAAGCTGGCGCTCGTCGCCGGAGCCAGCTACACGCGGGAGCACCTGACCGCGGAACCCGACGCCAACAGCCTGCCGGACGAGATGGGGATTCCGGGCTGGCTGGGCTACCAGTCCTTTTCGCCGTTCAATGCCTCGCGCGACATCACCTCGCTCTACGCGGAGCTCAAGATCCCGGTCTTTGGCGCCTCGCAGAACATCCCCGGCGTCCACGAGCTGACCCTCAACATGGCCGGGCGTTACGACAATTACACCGTTGTCGGCCATTCGACCGTCCCGGAGGTCAGCGTAATGTACCGGCCGATCGACGACCAGTTTGCCCTCCGCGCTTCCGCCGGCAAATCGTTCTCGGCGCCGACTCTCTTCGATCTGTTCGGCCCCGTTCAGTCCGGGCAGATTCCGCCGGTGACCTTCAATGACTACGGAGGAGGCCAGACGGTGGACGCGGTCTTCAACGGAATCGGCGGATCCAACCCCGACCTCCAGCCGGCCAGGGCCACCACATGGTCAGCCGGGTTTGTGCTGGCCCCGCACGCGGTCAAGGGCTTCAGTCTTTCGGCTGATTTCTTCCAGGTCGTCGACAAGGGGGAGATCGGATACCTGAGCATTCCGGCCATCGTGCAGAGCGTCGAACTCCAGGGCGCCTCCTCCCCCTTCGCCCAGTATGTGCACATCGGCGGACCCGATGCGGCCGGAGTCACCGGGCCGGGCCAGCTCAGCACCGCGGCCCCATCGAGTGTATTTGTCCAGGTCCCTCTGATCAACCTCGCCTCCGAGGCGGTCAAAGGCTTCGACGCGACGCTCGACTGGACCATTCCGACGGCGTCCATCGGGCGGTTCGACCTCGCTTCATCGCTCTCCGTCTACAACAGCTTCCGCCTCCAGGCGATCCCGACGGAGGATTACTACCAATACGCCGGACACGCCACGGGGGGAAGTTCCAGCAGCAGCAGCCAGGGGACGATTCCCCGCTGGCGCACCTATACGACGCTGGATTGGAGGTACGGCGGGATCGACGCCCGGATCGGGCAGACTTTTGTGCCGTCCGTCACGGATATCGGTCCGGGAGGCGACGCCGCGACCGAGCCGGTTTCGGTGGGCTCATACCAGCAAATCGATCTGCTGTTTGGCTACGATTTCTCGAGCGTGGACAAGACGGGATGGCTTGGCAGGCTCACGCTGCGGGCGGGCGTCAACAACGTCTTCAACAAGATGCCTCCGGCGGCGCCGAATGCGTTCCCTTCCACGAACGTCGACGTGGGAACCTATAACGGGGCGGTCGGCCGCCTGTTTTTCGTGGATGCCAGCTACCGGTTCTGATCCGGCGTGAAACCGGACGTCCACCCGGAGGGGCGGTTCGGAGCGTCGCCGCTCCCTCCGCCCTGCTCAGCGCCAGAACCCCTCGATGAACACGTAGCCTCCGCGGGGGTTGCACCGCGCGCCTCCCTTCGTCAATGTTTGGCGAGATTTGCCCATGGACCTCACCCTCGCCCGTCGCCTCGCCTTCCTGACCTTCGCCGCTACCCTGATCGGCTCGCTTCGTCCCTCGTTTGGAGCCCAGGACAAACCGGCGGAGAAGCCCGCTCCGACCCCGGCTGCGGTTACCGCTCCGCCGGTGGCCGGGACCCCGGTCAACGCCTCCACGCCGCCGGCGACCGCCGCCCCGCAGTCCCGGGCGGTGGAGAACGCCGTGGTAAAGGTCTTCGCGACCGTGCGCTACCCCGACGTGTTCAAACCCTGGACCAAACAGTCGCCACAGGAGATCACGGGCAGCGGCGTCGTGATCGGCGGCAAGCGCATTCTGACGAACGCCCATGTCATCCTTTACACCACCCAGATCCAGATTCAGGCCAACGAGGCGGGCGACAAGCTTTCGGCGTCGGTCGAGTCGTTCGCCCCCGGCATTGATCTGGCCGTGCTCAAGCTGGATGACGAATCGTTCTTTGACTCCCATGCCCCGCTGCCGCGCGCCACGGTCCTGCCCCAGGTCAAGGATCCTGTGATGGTCTATGGTTTCCCGACCGGCGGCGCCAACCTTTCGATCACGAAGGGAATCGTCTCCCGGATTGACTTCACAAACTACTACTACGCCACCAGCGGACTGCGGATCCAGATCGACGCTGCGATCAATCCCGGCAACAGCGGCGGGCCCGCGGTGGTGGGTGACAAGATGATCGGACTCGCCTTCAGCCGGCTCGGCGGCGGCGCCGAGAACATCGGTTACATCGTGCCCAATGAGGAGATCGAGCTGTTCCTGAAGGACGTCGCCGACGGCCGCTACGATGGCAAACCCGCCATGTATGATTTCTCCCAGACGCTGGAAAATCCCGCGCTCCGGACCTTCCTCAAGCTCGACAAGGAGACGGAGGGCCTGGTGGTGAATGAGCCTTTTGATGACCCGCCGAACTACCCGCTCAAGTGCTGGGACGTCATGACCAAGATCGGCGACACGCCCGTGGATGACCAGGGCGAAATCCGGGCCGGCGACAACCTGCGGCTGCACTACAAGTATCTTGTCCAAACCCTCGCGCGGGACGGGAAGGTCGCCCTCACCGTGGTGCGCGGAGGTAAGACGATGAAGATCGAGGTGCCGGTCTCCGCCAAGTGGCCGCGCCTGATTCCGTTCCTGGCGGGCAAGTACCCGGTCTATTTCATCTTCGGGCCCATCGCCTTCTCCACGGCCACGGAAGAACTCGTCGGCCAGTTGGTCAATGGCTCATCGGGCGGGAGGACGGCCAGCGCCCTCAGCCTCGCGGGCAGTCCGCTCATCACCCGGCGCAGCGAAAAACCGTCGTTTGAGGGCGAGGAATTGGTGGTCGTGCCGGCGCCCTTTCTTCCGCACAAACTCGTGGAGGGCTATGACAGTCCCGCGGGCCGGGTTGTCAAATCCATCAATGGCGTCGCGATCAAGAACCTGCGGCACTTGGTCGAGACCCTGCGGGATTCAAATGACCCGTTCATCAAAATCGAGTTTGCCGGCCATTATACGGAGACCCTGATCCTTCCGCGGGCCGAGACGATCGCCGCGACGGAGGACATTCTGACCGATAACGGCATTCGCAGCCAGGGTTCACCGGAGATTCTCGCGGTTTGGAACCGCAAGCCGGCTCCCTGATCGTCTTGCCGTCGAATCCAAGGCATCGCCGGGAATCCTCCTCGTGCTCTCGCGAACCAACCAGTGTCCCCGTGGCGCAGGTCCGCTTGCGGGTCTTGCGATGATGGTGATTGCGTGCGCCTCGGGCGACGGCGCCGTGCTGTACTCCAGCAGGTTTGCCACGCGGTCACCCAGACTCGAAGGATACGAGAAACAGTAGGCGGATTCGCGCCGCAGCGGATTGCAATCCGCGGAAGCATCGCATCTCATGAGGTTCTTATGATCATCCCCCGTCGCTGGTCCGCTGCGCTGGCCGCTGGTGTCCTCAGTTCACTGCTCCCCGCCGGAAGGGCCGCCGAGGGCGGCGGCGCCCGGGCAGCCGACGGCACACCCCAGTTGCGCCGCCAGGGCACCGCGACCCAGCTGGTCGTCGATGGCAGGCCGTTCCTCATCCTCGGAGGCGAACTGCTCAACTCGAGTTCCTCCAGCCTGGAATACATGCAGCCGGTCTGGGACCGCCTCGTGGCCCAGCATCTCAACACCGTGCTGGCCGGCGTGTCGTGGGAGCTGACCGAGCCGGAGGAAGGCCGCTTCGATTTTCATCTGCTCGACGGTCTGGTGCGCGAGGCGCGGGCGCATCGCCTGAAGCTTGTGCTGCTCTGGTTCGGCAGCTGGAAGAACGGCACGTCGAGCTATGCCCCGGTCTGGGTGAAGCGCGACACCCGGCGCTTCCCGCGGGTGCGTTTGCAGAGCGGCGAGACCCCGGAAGTCCTCACGCCTTTGTCGCTCCCGAGCGCCGACGCCGACGGGCGCGCGTTCGGCGCGCTGATGAAGCATGTGCGCGAGATCGATTTGCACGACCACACCGTGCTGATGGTGCAGGTGGAGAACGAGGTGGGCGTGCTCAATGATTCCCGCGACCGCGGCGCGATGGCCGACGAAAACTTCGCCCGGCCGGTTCCGGCGGAATTGATGAGCCTCTTCCTGCAGCACAAGGAGACGCTCGTGCCCGAACTCCGCGAGGTGTGGGAGGCCAACGGGTCCAGGACCTCGGGCACCTGGGCGGAGGTCTTCGGGCCCACCAAACCGAAGGAGTTTGTTTTGACCTGGGATCTGCCCGAGGCGCAGGCGAAGATCGAATGGCGGAAACTGCACTGGCCGGTGGATGAGATCTTCATGGCGTGGCACTACTCCCGTTACGTCAACCGCGTGGCCGAGGCGGGGAAACGTGAATACAACATCCCGATGTATGCGAACGCGTGGCTGCAACAGCCCGGTTGCGCCTTTCCAGGCACCTATCCCAGCGGCGGGCCGGTGCCGCAGGTGACCGACGTCTGGCGGGCGGAAGCGCCGGGCATCGACCTGCTCGCGCCCGACCTCTACGTGCCGGAATTCGCCGAACTTTGTGAACGATACGCGCGCTCGGGCAATCCGCTCTTCATCCCGGAGACAAGCCGGGGGCAGGACGCGGGCCGCAACCTGTTTCTTGCCGTCGGCGCGTTCAACCTGATCGGGTTCTCGCCGTTCGGCATCGACATGCCCGAATTCCCGCGGCCGGCGGCCCCCGGGCCATCGCCCTTTCCCCAGCCGCCCGCCGCGGGACTCGCCGGCAACTACGAGATCATGGCCCAGATCGCTCCGCTCGTGCTTGAACGTCAGGGGAAGGACAGTCTTGTCGGCTTTGCGCTGGACAAGGAGCATCCCTCATTGGTCGCAACCATGGGCGGAACGGTCCTCGAAATCAGCCTCGATGAGCTCTTCGGCCGCAAGGCGGACAAAGGCTACGGCGTGGTGATGGCGGTCGGGCCCGACGAGTTCGTCGGCGCCGGCACCGGATTCCGCGTCACGTTCAAATCCGCCAACCCCGGCTCGACCAAGGTGGGTGTCGGCACCGTGGACGAAGGCGTGTACCACGACGGGAAGTGGATCCCGGGCCGCCGCTTGAACGGCGACGAAACCGACCAGGGCCGGGCGTGGCGTTTCAACTCGTGGGCGCTCCAGATCGAGCGCTGCACGACGTACCGCTGCGAATGATGGCGAGCAGTTCACGCGAGACTTGGTCCGCGCGGAGCTGTTTTATACAGCGCGTCACAAGTTCTTGCGCATTGCAGGCACATGGAGGGCGAGGCTCCCGCCGAGCCGCGTCCGAGATTCAGGTGTCGGCTCGGCGGGAGCCTCGCCCTCCATGCCATGCGCAAAGATTGATGACGTTGCGTATAGCAGCGGGTGAATTGGCGGGAACCCCGGCTTGCCATCCCGGCCCGCCGCGCACAGGTTTTGACCGACCCCGGCTGCATGCGCCGGTTGTGACAATGCGGTCAAAGCCCATGAATCCAAGATTCCCAAGCTCCACCGCCATCTCTTGCCGCACGCCGGCTTCCCGTGTCCCGGCTCCGGAGGCATCCGCCGCCCGGCTCCCGGGAGCGCGCGGGCCTGCCGCCGGAATCCTGCTTGCGGTGCTCGTCGGCGCGGCCGCCGTGTTTGCGGCCGGCGATTTCACCCGGGGCGTCGGCATCTACCCGGGTGATCCGGCGGCGTTCCACGGGCCGGTCCTGGTTCCGGACACAACGACCTACCGCAACCTTGCGCTGCATCGTCCGGCGACGGCATCGAGCAACTACGATTACAACCTGACCGCCCAGCTGATCACGGACGGGATCATCGATCAGCGGCTGCCCCGGTGGCTCGTTTGCTCGTCAAGCGCGGAAGGCATCCTCCCCCGGGACAAGCGGGAACACCTGGTCGACGCCTACCCGGGCACGGCCATCGATCTGCCCGCCGCCGGCGGGTGGGTGCAGGTCGAACAGGCCGGGCGCTACGACGCACCCGGGGTCGACCGCATCGACGTGATCGCCATGGTGCGCTCGGAGGACAAGAACCCGCAGCGCTGGACCTGCGCCGTCGAGGCTTCTGACGACGGCCGGACCTGGAGGGAGCTCGGTCGCACGGGCGCCGCGGAGGTCCTGGCCACCGATTCTCCCTGGCGGCCGAGTTTGGTCAAGGCGTCCTTCGACATTCCCGCCGGCGGGACGGCGCGATTCTACCGCGCCCGGCTCGACGCCCCCTCGGTGACCGGCTGGCGCGTTGCCAGCCTGGACACATTTGCCCGCGGCCGCCGGGTCAACCTCGGCGGTCCCCATGATTTCGTCAGCGCGTGGAAGAGCGCCGGCAGCGGCGCCGAGTGGGTCCAGGTCGACCTGGGTGCGGCCTGCACCTTCGATCGCGTGGCCCTGCACTGGATCCGGCGCGCCGCCGGGGGCGAGATCCAGGCATCGGACGACGGGATGGAGTGGCGGACGCTCCTGCCGCTTGCGTCCGGCGCCGACGACTATGCGCTGAGCCGGCCCGCGACCGCGCGCTACGTGCGGGTGCGGATGACGCGTCCCGAAAGCGCAGGCGACGGTTACATCTTGAGCGAGTTGCAGGTGTTTGGCCGCGGCGGTCCCGTCCCCCGGGCGCAGGCGGCCCCGGCCCCGCGCGCCGGCGAACGCCAGGATCTCGTCCGCGGCTCGTGGCGCATCCAGCGCGATTCGCTGGTGTCGCTGGACGGCGGGGCGCTTTCCCAACCCGGGGCGGACTGCAGGGACTGGCTGCCGGCCACGGTCCCGGGGACGGCGCTGGTGAGCTACCTGAACGCCGGCGCCCTGCCGGATCCGAATTACGGCGACAACCAGCTGCAGATCTCGGACTCCTTCTTTTACGCGGACTTCTGGTATCGCGACGAGTTCACCATCCCCGCCCCGGCCCCGGGCCGGCGGGTCTGGCTCAATTTCGACGGCGTCAATTGGAAGGCCGACGTCTTCTTCAACGGCGCGAGCCTGGGCCGCATCGACGGCGCGTTCATCCGGGGGCGCTTCGATGTCACCGGGCTGGTCCGCCCGGACGCGGCCAACGCCCTGGCCGTGCGTATACACAAGCCCGATACGCCCGGGAGCGTTCGCGAGAAGACCGCCGACGAGACGGGGAGCAACGGCGGCGCGCTCGGCGTGGACAACCCGGCATTCCACGCCACCGCGGGCTGGGACTGGATCCCCAGCATCCGCGGCCGCGACATCGGCATCTGGTCCGACGTGTACCTGGGCGCGACCGGGCCGGTGGTCATCGAGCGGCCCGGGATCTTTGCCCGGCTGCCGCTGCCCGACACGAGCAGCGCCGATCTGACGGTCGAGGTCACGCTGCGGAACGCCGGACCGCAGCCCGTGGACGGCGTGCTGCGCGGCCGGTTCGGCGACGTGCGCTTTGAGCAGGCGGTCAGAGTGCCCGCTGGGGACGCAACGATGGTGCGGCTCGATCCGTCGTCGGTTGCGGCGCTGCGCCTGCAGAACCCGCGGCTGTGGTGGCCGGTGGGCTACGGCGAGCCGGAGCTGTACGACGTCAGCCTGGCGTTTGACACCGCTGCGGGGGAGCGGTCGGACGCCGCCTCGTTCCGCGCCGGCGTGCGCCAGTTCACCTACGCGGTGGAAGACGGCGCGCTGAAGATCTTCATCAACGGCCGCCGGTTCGTCGGCCGCGGAGGCAACTGGGGCTTTTCTGAATCCAACCTGCTCTACCGCGCCCGCGAGTACGAGGCCGCCCTGCGCTATCACCGCGACATGGGCTTCACCATGGTCCGCAACTGGGTCGGCCAGGTCGGCGACGACGCATTTTTCGAGGCGTGCGACCGCAACGGCGTGGTGGTCTGGCAGGACTTCTGGCTGGCGAACCCGGTGGACGGTCCGGACCCGGCTGACAACGCGATGTTTCTGGACAACGCCGCCGATTTCATCAGCCGCATCCGGAACCATCCCTCGGTGGGCCTCTACTGCGGGCGCAACGAGGGCAATCCGCCGCCGGTCCTCAACGAGGGTCTTGAGAAGCTTGTGGCTTCGCTCCACCCCGGCATCCGCTACATCCCGAACTCGGCGTCCGGGGTCGTGAGCGGGGGCGGGCCGTATTACCTGATGCCGGTGAAGTTCTATTTCGACCAGCGCGCCACGCCCAAGCTCCACAGCGAACTCGGCATGCCGAACATCGTAGGCATGGACAGCCTCCGGCAGATGATGCCCGTGGCGGACCAGTGGCCGCAGGGCCGCGTCTGGGGCCTGCACGACTTCACAACCCGCGGCGCCCAACGCGGCGGTGCCCTGCGCGAAACCATCCGGAAGGCCTACGGCGACGCCGGCAGCGCGGCGGAGTGGGTGGAACTGGCGCAGTTCACGAACTACGACGGGCATCGCGCGATGTTCGAGGCCCAGAGCAGGCACCGCATGGGCGTTTTGATGTGGCTGAGCCACCCCTGCTGGCCCTCGTTCGTCTGGCAGACCTACGACTATTACCTCGAGCCCACCGCCGGTTATTTCGGCGCGAAGAAGGCCTGCGAGCCGCTGCACGTCCAGTGGAACCCGCTGAACGACACCGTGGAAGTCGTGAACTACAGCGCCGGTCATCATGCGAGGCTCGATGTCAGGGCCTCCATCCTGAACCTGGACGGCTCGGTGCAGTGGGAGAAGACAGCGACGGTCGAAAGCGCCGAGGACAGCGTCGCGTCGCCGATTGCGCTCGCCTTCCCGGCCACCGGTCTCACGCCCCTGCACTTCGTGCGGTTGAAGCTCGCCGAAGACGGCAGGACGGTCTCCGAGAACACCTACCTGCGCAGTCTGGCGACCTACGAGGTGCCCGGATTCTCATTCGGTCCGTTCCACGTCCCGGCCTACACGGAGTCCGATTGCCGCGCGATCCGCACGCTGCCGAAGGTCGCCCTGCACGCCGCCACGACGGCGCGTCGCGAGGGCGACCGTTGGGTCCTCCGGACGGAGGTTGGGAATGAATCGAAGACCCCGGCGCTGATGGTCCGCCTGAAGGCCGTGCGCGAGACGAGCGGAGACCGCATCCTGCCGGCGCTCTACGAGGACAACTACTTCACGTTGATGCCCGGTGAACGGCGCCGCCTCCGCACGGAGGTGAACGACGCCGACACCCGCGGCGAGCGCCCCGCCATCGCGGTCGGGGGTTTCAACGTTGCAGGCGCCGCCGGACGATAGCGGCGAGGCCTCGGGCCGCGCCTTCCGTCAGCCTCAAGGCCCACGGCAACCCGGCCTGCTGCTCAGCGTACCTGCTCAAGTGCCTGCAGGACTTCTTCGATCGCCACGGCGACGATCTCTACGGCGAACTCAAGCACATCCGCAACGCCCTCGACCAGGCCCTCGCCTCCCTGTCCCGCCGTGGCGCCCCGCGGCATCATTCTTTGTTCGCTTCGTTCCCAGATCCTGCCGGCTGCATCGCAGCTCCGCCACACGGACGCTGCGATGACCGAAGCAATTTTTTCGGATGACAGCGTGGAAAAGAGGCCAAAAGACCTACCACATCAAATCGGCACGAAAGACGACGTCAATTCGGCCCGGCACACCGACATAGACGGTCGTGGTCCCGCCGGAATTCTGCTGGAGGACCCGTTCGTGTCCAGCCCCGAACCAGAACTCCGAGGTCTTCCCCGTTCTGCGCGACTGTCCTGAGCTGGTTGAACGATGTCCACGTCAGCGTGCGCCCGCCGCGATCGTTCCCGGACTACAACAACTCCACTACAATCTACAAAACATGACCCTCTGCAATCGTTCTAAAAACAAGGACAAAATGCAAAGTTTGACCCCTTCGGATTGGCCCGTCGGCCGCGGCCCCTGGGTCGCACGCATCACCATCGCACGGCTCGACAAGCCCGGCGGCTAGCAAAAGGAAAAATTCAAGTCTGTCATCTCGACTTCGCCCATTACTTCCCAAATATTCGTGATACCCAGTTCACGATTACGTCAGGGACGAACCGCCAACTAATATGGCCAAGCATTATAATCTCAACGATCGCCAGAATCGCGTACAGGAGAACAACTACCAAGACTACCTTTAGGCCTATTCTTAAGACTCTTTTCATAGATTACCTCCCCTTGGAGGAGGTACTGGAGTCCCAAACAACGAGGTGACATTGTTGATATTGTTTACAAGGAACGTCGTCAGGGCTCCAACTCTGTAGTCCCCGTTTACGGCCCTTTGGAGGCCGAAATTGACCATCCCGCCGTACCCGTTGTTTCCTGAATAGCTAACATAAGTTCCATCCGTCTGTACTGTTACACTCTCGATTGTTGGATTCGGGAGGAGAGGCATGGAGACAACAATCGGATCGTTGAAGCTATAGGTTACTTGGCCAGGGCCGCCGTGAACAGCCAATATGAATCTGGACTCCGGACAAGAACCGCCGAACCTTCGTGATCGAGCCCGTTATTATGGTTCTCCCGGTATACCGGCGTTACGACTCGTCCGTACCGCTTTGGCATGTTGGTGTACGTATCCTCAATCTCTTTTTTGATCAAGATTGCCGCCATGACCGCCACGCATGTCATCCGCCAACTGAAGAGCCTGCCCTCCAGGGAACGGCGCAAGGTCTTCGCCTATGTCGATGCCGAGATTGAGCGGAGGGAGGAGCGAGCCGACCGCAAGGCCGTGGCTGAGGCGCGTCGCGATCCGCGCCCGCCGGTAGCGTGGGAAGAGGCTAAGAAGCGCCTGAGAATGGCGCGAGTTGTTACGCAGTCGCCCTGAACGCCGCCGCCATCAATTCGATTTCAGAGCGGGGCAACCCGAGCGCCTTGGCTTGGACGCGCCACGAACGCACCGCCTGCTCGACACTCTTGAGGATTCGGGATGCGTCGGCCGCCTTGAGGCCGTAGAGCTTCGCTGTCGCCAGCGCCAGGCTCACGTCTCCGGTCGTGTCAGTCGCGTCGATCGCGAGTGCATGGTCACGCTTTTCGACGTTGGGATTGACGTCATAGGCCGGTGCAAGCCGCCAGCCGTCAGGTTCGAGGATGAACCCATGATTGCGTAAATGGTCATCGGTGTTGGACACGAGGATATTGAACACCGCGCGGGTCCAAAGCTGCCGCAGGTCGCGCGCCCGGCTTCGGGTGCTGCCGCGAGTGCTCAAGAACTCCGCCAGGTCGAGATAGCTGCCACCCTGCCCGTCCTGCCGGTCAAGGAGCGTCAGCGCCGACACAAAAAAACGGCGGCGGCCGTCACCGGTGCGGTCGAAACGCCGGCAGGCAAACGTGCGATGCCGGCTCGCAAGCTTCAGGAGCTTCGCCGGCGGCACGTCCACTCCGGCTTTCTGCGCCAGCGCATGCGTGACCATCTCCCAAGCGCCAACGTCGCGCCGATCCTCGCGGCTGGGAAATTTGGCGATCCACATCGCCCCGTTGGCGTCGGTGAAGTTAGCCTTGGGACGCGCGCCGCCCAGGGCGCTGCCCGGAGCCAGCAACGCGCTCAGCCATTGAGCATACCGCGCCCGGTCCGGTGCATCCGGTTCCTCGATTGCCAGCGAGGCGGCCTCCAACTCCCGCAGTGAGGCAAGAGGCGGCGCCGACAGCGCGCGGTTGTCGTCGAGATAGGGCGCGCTTTCATTCCGGCGGAACCGCAGCGCTCCTGTCCGGCAATGGTCGTGCACTCCCAGAAGGAAATCCCAGTCGGAGAGCGAGTGCGGCGACCGCTTCTCCACCCGCGCCAGCAGCGCCTCGCGACGCTCCATCAGGAGACGCCCCCAGCGGTCCGGCGCCGAGTCGACGAAGATGCGGAACACCCCCGCCGCGTTGCTGGGATAGCTTTCGGAGCCGTGCAGCTGAAGGTCGGGATCCAATTGGAACGCGTCCGGCCGGCTTAGCCACTCCCGGTCGTAGACGAACGAAAAGACACCGTGACCACGCGCCGATGCGTAGAAGAGCGTTCCAACCCGGCACGCCTCAGAAAAGATGTCGGCGTCGAGGACGACCTCGACCTGTTCGCGGGCTGAACCCCGCCCTGACTTTGAGGCCCCGGCCATCACATCCCTTTCCCCGGCCCGGCGGTCGGGTGTTCATTCGAAGCTGCCACCTGGGGTGATCCTTCGGTCCGGCGCCGCGGCGCCGTTCGACCGACCGATATGCCGAGGTCCTGCAGCTTGCGGCCCACCTGGTCGTCCCTCGCAATCCCATCAATGTCGCTCTGTAAGCCGAGAACGCGCAGGACCGCGAAATAGGCTCCCATGCTTGTCCCGGTGTCACCCTTCTCGACCCGCGCCAGCGTCACTCGGGTAATCCCTGCACGCACGGCCACGGACTCAGCCGAGTAACGCCGGCGCAAGCGCGCCAGCCGCAGCCGCTCGCCGAACGCGGCAAGCTGCTTGGCGGTCGCGGGGAAAATCGGTGGATGGGTTCTAGGCATGCTGTACAGTGAAATAGACATAATTGGCATTATTTGTCTACTCTATTATACACGTTGCCGATCCACTAGATAGAGCACTTCCTTCAAATCCAGCGAGTCCGTCTGTGCCGATATGAGCGACGCTGAGTCAGTGACCCGCGCCAGCAGTCGGCGCAATGGGCGCCTTGGCATCCGGTACGATAAAGAATCTACCCTCGACCGGCGGGTCAGACGGTTTCTGCAGGGGGCGAAAATGGGAATAGCGAAAGAGCCTCTTCTTGAGCTCCTCGCAGCCCGGTTTCCGGTCAGTCATCCTCAGCCAATAGGCTTGGTCCGTAAAGGCGATAATATCGGCGGAAGCGAACGAGAACATCACTCCGACGCTTCGATTCTTGGTTTTGAGCATCGCACAGAAATCCGCGTGAAAACCTCCGTTCAATTTCACGTGAGGACCAGGGCCGTAGCCAGCATCCGGAAATGGTGCACGGAGGAACTCGAAAACCGCCTCTCGATCTTCTTTGGCCAGCGAGATTGGCCGGCTGTAGAAAGGTATGTCGTGAAACCACAGAATGTCATCCCGCTGTGCCGCACTGTAAAAGAGCGGCCACTCGAAGACGACGTGCGGCAATCCTTCATAGAGGATCACTTCGGGCGATTCGGCAATTGTGGCTACCACGTCCTCCTGGCTGAAGAGCGCTTTAACCTTGGGAAAACCTCCGAGGCTCTCCTTGGCTTTTGTCATCATAAGCGCCGCTGGCGAAATAGAGCTGCATGGCCACGCCGTCGATGAGGTGCATCACCGATTTCGTAACCGCTTGGTGATGTTTCAACGCTTCACCCTCCAACGGCCCGTCTTGGTCCCATTTTGCCTGCTGGAGCCGCAGTTTTTCGCGCGCGGCCAGAAGCAGATCATGGAAGAATCTCCAGGTTCGCTTGCGATGCGCTTCGGCCTCCGACTGGGGCTTGTCCTCAAGGCCTTCCGTTAGCCAGCCGCCGCGGCGAACCGCTGGGCAGCGGGGCAATGGAATCGACCTGCCGGCAATACCAATGCCGCTTCAAGCGGCCCGGCCAGTTCTGGACCACGAGCGGGGACGAGGCGCTGATGTGTCTGGAAACCTTCTGGCGCAACGGGCGCTGGAATCGCCTCTTTCCCCACGTCGGCAACTTCGACCCCTCCAAAAACTGAGATGCGCCCCTCTCACGGCGACTGATCATGATCGAAGCCAGTCGCCGAATAACGAAACCACGTGAACTTAACGCAAGTCTTGAAAACGCCTTTGTGCCGTTTCTACAGACCGCAGATGGACACACCTGAACCCAGGAAGACTTATTGACGCGAGCGGACCGTCTTCCCGTTCCGTTACATGGCCAAAGACTAGAGATTCGCTACCAGGGAATGGTCGCGTTCCGACCGTCGGGAACCGCCATTTCGCGCGCGGAACCGTCGCCGGGAATCGCGGTTTCGGCAACGGGATGCGGGCAATGGCAGAAGACGCCGCGGATCGATCCGCAGTCTGCGGTTCAGGCAAAGCTGACGACCTTCCCGGCATTCGGCGGTGGACGGATGGCAAAATAGTCTTCGGCCTGCGCCTTCGTCGCCAGAGCGCGGTAATGGTCGAAGAGCACCTGGTCACTGGCCTTGTGTCCGAGCAGGCGCGAAGTTTCCAGCGGATTGCCATGCAGCGCGTAATGGTACGAGCCGAACGAGTGCCGCATGGCGTTGTTTTCCCACGTTGAATGCCACTCGCCCTTTCGGTCTTTCTCTCCGAAGCCGGCGAAGCGTTGCAGGTGCCGGAAGCGTTTTTGGAAATCGTTGAAATGGTCGTTGCGTGTGACCTGTCCGGTGCGGTCGGCAACAAGTGAAAGCCATGGCACTGCGTTGATCGGAATCTCGACGTGCCGAATGCGCCGCTTCTTGGCGATCTTGGCTCCGATGGTCACGATCGGCGGCGACTCGGTCAGTCGAACCTGCGCCCACTCCAGCCGCTTGATCTCCTCAGTACGCAAGCCGCAAAACAGGGCCAACGTGACGGCGCCAAGCAAGCCGAGATCGGGATGCTCCAGCGCGGCGTTGAGCAGGCGCTCCGCCTCCGCGGGCGTCAGAATGCTCGGCTCCTTGGCATCGGCTCCGCCGCCGCACAGTTCCTTCCGGTCAATGTCCGTCAGGTCATCGAGCGGCGAGAACGTCACGTAATGTTTCTGCGTGGCGAATTTGAATACCTCGCCGACCACGGAGAGGTAGTTCTTGTTCGACCGGCTGCCGATATCCAGGTCGTTCAGCCACGCCTTGATTTCCTCGCCGGTCACTTCGGACGCGATCCGGCCCTCGAATGCAGCCGCGAGCTTCTCCGCCCGGTAATGGAAATCACGGTAACTGCGTTCGCGCAGGTCTCCGCGCTCAAAGCGCTGGGCCTTGCTCGCGACCAATTCCTCGACCGCTTGGCGCACGGTCTTCGTGCGTCCCTCCGGCCGCAGATGCTTTACGGCAAGACGAACGGCATCGGCGATGGAAATACCGTGCTTGCGCAGGAAGGGCAGATTCGCGGCTACCTCGCGCCGTTCCTCTTCCGTCAGCGCAAAGAAGTCCTCTCCTTGCTTGCGGTAGCCGAGCAACGTCTTGTCTGCCCAGTCCTCGGCATCCTCGCGCCGCGTGAATTGCTTCCGTTCCCGGAGCTTGCCGGTGAGTTTCGCCGGCACCGTCACCATGTACGACGCGCCGAAGGCGTCGCCGCCGGTCGCGTTCAGAATCTCACGGATACGTATCCCCGATTTCTTGGGATACTCCCACGACTTCAGCCCGCCTGTCGTCTTCCGCGCCATCACCTGCAACGCTGAGCAAAGCGGTGCAGGTTTCAAATACTATTTGGCAGGAATGTGACAGGAATCGCTAAAACCAATCGTAAGTCGTTGATTAAAATGGTGGAGGTGGCGGGAGTCGAACCCGCGTGCCCCTGGCCTTCACCTGCCGCGTCTACCTGTGTAGCGTCTTTTTGGATTCACCGGCGCCCCGCGAAAACGCGCGCTGGGCGCAAGCTAGCGGCCGGTTGAAGGTACGGCCGGGGAGTCGGCTGCGGCCGCCCCGGCTATGCCTGCTGTCGTCGCTCCATCCGGCCAGCAGGCGTCGCCGGCGGAGCGTCACTGCAAGTTAAGCAGCGAGAGGCATCTCTTCGTAGTTGCCTATTGTTTTTTTGAAGGAGGATTAGCGAGGCCGACCTTCATCCTCGACAGGCGGCGACACGATCCAACCAGGGGTCGAATCCGGAACACCCCCATTCACGATCGCGCAGGAACCAGGCGCCAAAGACCAGGGGCCGCGGCCAAAGGCCGGGGCCGGGCACAAGGAACCTGCGAAAATCTGATTGGGCGCGCCAATCAAAGAACCACCCCCGAGGATGCCACATTGGGCTGCGAATGCAAGCGGCGCGGCGGCCTCCCGGGCTTCCACCCTCCGGGCTGCGAAACGCCGGGCTGCGCCTGCCGCCGGACGGCCGGGGCGCGAGGGCCGGCGCACGGCCGGAAATCCTGACCTTGCCGTTTCGCGCGGGAGCTCCATCGTGAATCCGTCTTCGAAGAACACCACACCATCAGCCGGCCGACGGCCGGACGCCATCGTCATGTCCAACCCTCAAAAGAACCCGCCCACCGATTCCCGCATCATCGTGCGCGCCCTGCATTTCGAACTCACCCCCGCCCTGAAGACAGCTGCGGAGGAAAAGGCCGACCGACTCCTGCGCCACGAGGAGCACATCATGCGCATCCGCCTCGACATCGAGCACGACAAGAGGCGGAATCCGAGCCAGGCTTTTGTCGCCAAGGGCCATATCGAGATCCGGGGGCCCGACCTGATCGCGAGCGCGGAGAGCGATGAACCGCTGAAATCGGTCGACGCCCTGATGGACAAGCTCGACGTCCTGCTGCGCAAGCGCGCGAGCGCCGCGAAGACAAAGCGCCATCATCCGCACGGGGTCGAGATCCCGTCGGAACTGCCCAAGGTGGAATAGGCAGGATCCCGCCGGACCCAGCGCCCCACCCTGCGCCGGCTGCGCGGATCGTGCCGGAGCGACGTCCTCGCCGCTTTTCGCGTGTTCGCACGCGGGCGGGGCGTTGCGGGTTCAGACTACAGCGGGCGCGATCGATTGCAGGATTGCGGGAGCTGATATCGGGCTAGCCTCCCACCCAGGCCGTTCCCCAGGACAGCCACAACGGAATCACCAGCACGCCCAACAGGGTCGTGCCGACGATGATCCGGGCCGCGATCAGCGGCTGGCCGCCATAGTGGCGTGCGAGAACAAGGGACATCATGCCCGAAGGCATCGCGGCCTGGACCACGAGCACGCGTTTCAATTCGAGCGACACGGGGGCGAACTTCGCCAGCAGGAGAAACGCCGCCGGCAGCACCGCGAGGCGCAGCAGGCAGGCGACCGGCGTCGTCCGGAGGTCGAACAACTGCCGGGGCTTCCCCCCATGGGCGTCAAGGGTCACTCCGCACAGGAGGAGCCCGAACGGGATGGCGCATGCGCCCACCAGCTCGATCACCCGTGCGATCACCGCCGGCGGCGCCAGCCCCAACAGGTTGAGAATCACGGCGGCCATCAGCGTGCAGATCGGCGGATTCACCATGCGGCGCCAGCCCTCGCGGCCGGACAGCCCCGCCAGCACGAGCAGGCCTGCGCTCCAGAGCGCAATCTCGCAGCCGATGTTGAAGACCAGCAACACGCCCAGGTGCTCCCGCCCATGGAGCGACTCCATGAGGGGGATCGGGATGAATCCGTAGTTGTAGATCCCGATGGCAAAGGCGAACGTGCGCAGCCCCGCGCCAACATGCAGGCCGAGCGCGCGGCCCACGAAGGCGCCGACGGCGAAGCCGAGGACGATGGTGACAAACCCCGCGACGGGCGGCCAGAGGAGGTTGGCGGGATCGCGCAGCGCCGCGTTCCCGAGCACGCTCTTGAGAATGAGGGCCGGGTAGAAGAAATTCACATACATCCGCAGCATGGCCCCCTCGGAGTCGTCGGTCAGCCGGCAGGTCCTCCGCAGCAGCGCGCCGAGGGCGAAGAGGAGGAACACCGGAGCGACAAGCGCCAGGAGCTGCCAGTAGCTGGGCATGGAAGGAATGCGATGTTAGAGGCAGAAATCCGGCGGCAATGCAACCCTGGTCATCAGCATCGGCTCAGGCTGATCCATGGAAATGCGGGCGCAGCAAGACTGCGCCCCTACGGCTCCGCGTCAGGCCTCCGGTCGCCGACCGGCGCGTGAAATGCGGCATCAACGGCCCTCCGCCATGGCGCAGCCCGCGATCCAGCCGGTGGTCCAGGCCGCCTGGAAGTTGAACCCGCCGGTCAGCCCGTCGATGTCGAGGACTTCGCCCGCGAAATGGAGGCCGGGGCACCGCCGGCTTTCCATCGTCCTGAAGTCGATTTCGCCGAGGCGCACGCCCCCGCAGGTGACAAACTCCTCCTTGAACAGGCTCTTGCCGGTCACGCAAAATCTCCCCGCGGCGAGCTGGGCGGCGAACGCCTGCAGGACGTCGTTCGAGGCGCAGGCCCAGGGTTGCGCCGGCGCCGCGCCCGCCGCCGCCGCCAGCCTCTCCCAGAGCCGCTGCGGCAGTCCGAATGGATTCCCGCCCGCCACATGGCGGCGGGGATGTTCCGCCCGCAGGCGGGCAAGCTCGGCCCGGGCCTCGTCGGGCGTGCGCGGGGGCACCCAGTTGACCGCCAGGTCGAACCGGTAGCCGCGATCGTGCATGAGACGCGCCCCCCACGAGGAGAGCTTGAGAATGGCCGGGCCGCTCAATCCCCAATGGGTGACCAGCACGGGTCCGCGCTCCCGCAGTTTCGTCCCCGGCACCCGGACCTCCGCGTCCCCCGCCGTCACTCCCGCCAGCCCCGCCAACCGGGGATCCGCCAGCTGAAACGTGAACAGCGAAGGCACCGGCTGCTCGATGGTGTGACCGAGCTGCCGTGCCAGCTCCAGTCCGCCCCCGGTGTTTCCACCGCCCGTCGCGATGAGCAGCCGGTCGCAGGCCACGGTCTCCCCCGTGGTCAGCTCCGCCGAAAACCCCGGCCGCACCGCGCGCGCGCCGCAGCAAGTGCGCAGGGTCACGCCCGCGGCCGCGGAAGCTTTCTCAAGGCAGGCCACGATGGTGCCCGCATCATCGGTCACGGGAAACATGCGCCCATCGGCCTCCGCTTTGAGTTCCACCCCCTGCGCCGCGAACCACGCGGCGGTTTCGGCGGGCCCCCAGTGGTGAAACGGCCCGAGCAGCTCCCGGCCGCCGCGCGGATAGTGCCGGACAAGTTCCGCCGGCTCCGTGCATGCGGTGGTGACGTTGCAGCGGCCCCCTCCCGAGATCCGCACCTTCGCCAGCGGGTGGGCGGTGAGCTCGCAAAGCGTGACGCGGGCGCGCGGGTTCCGCCCGGCGCAGGCGATCGCTGCGAAGAATCCCGCGGCCCCGCCGCCGATGATCATGACCCGCTCGGGTTGCATCCTGGCAGAAGGGTGCGGCCCGCGGCGCCCGTTGTCGAAAATTAAACCGCCGCGGCCCGGGCGGGCGCCGCGGCGGATTGCGGGGCTGCGGGATGCATCCCGGCAGCAAACGGCGCTGAACTTATGGCTACGGACGCGTGCGGGTGGATCCGGGGCCGATGCGGCAGGTTCTGGCGACCCGCCCTGCAAGCCGGCCGGATGATCACACCGCGGTCAGCCGTTGCCTCCCCCGGGGGGATTGGCGGGCGGCGGCGGGGGCGGTGGCTGCTGCTGCGGAGGCGGCGGGGGCGGCGGGGGCGGCGGCGGATTGCCCTGATTGGGGCCACCGTTCCTTGCCCAGGGCCCGCGGGCCATCGCGTCAAATCTCTTCTGCTGCTCCGGCGTGAGCAGCGCCCGGATCCGGGCATCGGTGCCTTGCCTGAGCTCCTGCATCTTGGTTCGCTTGTCATTGCGGGACAGCGAATCGTCGGTCATGATCGCTCTCCGCTGGGAGGCGCCGTCCTTTATGATCGCGGCGACCTGGTCGGACTGCTCCTTCGTGAGATCCAGCGCCTGTTTCAAATGCTCCAGCCGCTCCATCGGATCGCGCTGCCAGCGGCGCGGGCGCACCTCCTCGGGATGCTCTCCGCCGGCGGCTGGCGGTTGCGGAGGCTGCGGGGGGGCCGGTTGATCGTCGGCGCGGAGGGCGGGCCAGGCGGCGACGGCGAAGCCGGCCGCGATTACAGCAATTCTGAAGGTTGCTTTCATGTTTTCTCCCTTTGGCTCTATGACAGGTCGAGGTTTCGCCGCTGAAGGTGCGTAACGGGCAAGACGCCGTCCCGGAGCGGCGGTTACACCGCGGGCGTCACGCTGCGCGGTTCAGTCTCATGCGCACCCGCTGGTGTTGCAGCGTATGCAATCAGCCTGTCATTCCGGGGTGCATCTGCCGATTGACGGTGGCGCGCGTGGCATGGGCGACCTGCCCGCCGTAGCCTCCGGCGAAGGCCGGGTCTTGCCCCTGTTGCCTGGCGCGCGTCCACGGGCAAGATGCCCGTGCCACAACTGCGCGCGCCAGACGCTGCCGTCAATCGGGAGATGTGCCCGTCGTTCCCGCAGGAGCGGAATTTACTTCGCCCGGGGAATCCCCCACTGTCGCACTTCATGATCGAGGTCAGCGGTCTCACGAAGTGTTACGGCGGGTTCACGGCCGTGCGGGATCTGTCGTGCGCCGTGCAGGCCGGCGAGGTCATGGGCCTTGTCGGCCCGAACGGCGCCGGCAAGACCACGACGCTGCGCTGCTGCACCGGGGCCATCCCGCCCACGCGCGGGACGGTGCGCATCGGAGGGATCGACCTTGCGGCCGACCCGATCGGAGCCAAGCGGCAGCTTGCTTTCTTTCCCGACGAGCCCCGCCTTTTTGAATACCTCACCGTCTGGCAGCATCTTGTTTTTGTTGCGCGCCTCTATGGGGTCGGGGACTTCGCCGCGCGCGCGCCGGCCCTCCTCGACGAGCTCGAGATCGCGGACAGGAAGGATCTGCTGCCCGGAGAATTGTCGCGCGGCATGAAGCAGAAACTCGCCATAGCCTGCGGCCTGCTCCACTCCCCGCGCGTCGTCTTCTTCGATGAGCCGCTCACGGGCCTTGATCCCGCGGGCATCCGCCGCATGAAGGACACGATGCGGCGCCTCGCGCGCGAGGGTGCGGCCGTCATCCTCAGTTCGCACCTGCTGAGCCTGCTTGAGGAAGTGTGCACCCACGTCCTCATCCTCAAACAGGGCGAGAAGATCGCCGACGGCTCGCTGGCCGAGGTCCGCCGGCGCTTTGCCCAGCAACCGGACGCGAGCCTTGAAGACGTCTTTTTCACGGCCACCGGCAACGACCGCGTCCCCCCGTTGCTGGATCATCCATGATCGGCGCCCTCGTCTATCTGCAGGCCGTGATGATCAGGAACGCGGTTGCGCAGCGCGTCCGGCGCCTGCGTCAGCCCCGGTATCTGATCGGGGCGGTGGTCGGCGCCGCGTATTTCTACCTGTTCTTCTTCCGACAGCTGGCGCCGCCGCGGCCCGGGGGTGCGGATGAGCCGGCCGAATCGGCGGCGGTGGGGCTTTTCATCGGCCTTTCTATCGCCGCCCTGATCTTCGCGGGGCGGGTCGTGTACACCTGGGTTTTTTCCGCGGGCCGCGCTGCGCTCAGCTTCAGCGAGGCCGAGATCGCATTCCTGTTTCAGGCGCCGGTTTCGCGGCGCGCGCTGGTGAACTACAAGCTGCTGAAATCCCAGATGCGCATCGTGCTCTCGGCGATCCTGTTTTCGATCGTCGCCAGCCGCCTGGGGTTTCCCGGCGGGCGCCTCTGGATGCAGACGGTGGGCTGTTGGATCCTGCTCTCCACTTTCGAGCTTCACAACATCGCCGCGTCGTTCACCCGGGAACGCCTGCTCGATCTTGGGCTGAATCCGGTGCGCCGGCGGGCGCTGTTCGGCGGCGCATGTCTGCTCGCCGCGCTCGGGCTTGGCGCATGGGTCCGCCATGCGGTTCCGGCGCCCGGCCCGGACGATCTCGCCGATGCCGCGTCGGCGATCCACTATCTCCAGCGCGTGTTCGCCGCGCCGCCGGTATCCTGGATCCTGATGCCTTTCGCCTGGGTGCTGCGTCCGTTCTTCGCCGTGAATGGAGCGGAGTTCCTGCGGGCGCTCGGGCCGGCGCTCCTGATCCTCGGCGGACATTATGTCTGGGTGATCCGCACGGAAACCGCCTTCGAGGAGGCGTCGCTCGAACTCGCGCGCCGGCACGCGGAGCGGAACCGTGCGCGAAGGGGGGGACCCGGCCGGGAACGGCCCGCGCGGAAGCGGCGCGAGCCCTTCGCGTTGCGGCCGCGCGGCCCCGCGGTCACGGCGTTTCTCTGGCGGTCGATGATCGCCGCCGGCCGCTGGTTCCATCCTGTCACCTGGCTCTACATCTCGGCCGGCGCGATCGGCGCAACGCTGTGGATTGTCCATAACCCTTCGAACCACGCGATCCTCGTCGTCATCCAGAGCGCCGCCATCGGGATCGGATCCTGGATCCTGATCGCAGGCCCGATGGTGATGCGCCGGGAGGCCCGGCTCCTGATGGAGCGGATGGACGCGGTCAAAACATTCCCCTTGCGCGGCTGGCAGGTCGTCCTCGGCGAAATGCTGGCGTCCATCGTCTTGATTACGGCGGCCGAATGGCTTCTGCTGGTCGTCGGGGCGGTCGCGACCGCAGCGTTGAGGCAGGACTATGCCGGCGCGGCGCTTTTCGGCGGCTTGGGAGCCGTCGGGATCGGCCTGCTGGTTCCGCCCATGGTCGGACTGATGACCGGAATCCCGTTCGCGACCGCGCTCTGTTTCCCCTCGTGGATGTCCACGCTCAATCAACCGGGCGCCGGTTTCGAGGTGATGGGGCAGCGGATGCTCTTTGCAGGCGGCTACCTGGTTGTTCTTTTCGCCGCCCTGTTGCCGGCTGCGCTTGTGGGAGCCGGCCCGTTCCTCGTCGTGTTGTGGGCGGCCGGTTCGCTGGCGGCCGCGCTTTCAGCGGGCGGGTTGGCGGCCAGCCTCGTCCTGTTTGGCGAGTTCGCCGCCCTTGTCTGGTGGTTGGGCGGGGTCTACGAACGGTTCGACCTGTCAACGGAGCCTTCTCCTTCATGACGCACAGGCAGCTCACCCGCATTGCCGCGGAGGTGGTCGCGGCCACCCAGCGCCGCCTGCCGCCGCAGGTCCGCGAACCCGCCAGCCAGGTCCCGGTTTGTTTTGAGCCGCGCCCGAACGACGACATTCTCGCCGAGGGCTGGGAACCCGACATCCTCGGGCTTTTCGTCGGCCCGACGCACGGCGCCGGGCCGGGGGATATCGAGCCCCTTCCGCCGCAAATCCTGCTCTTTATCGAGAACATCTGGGATTATGCCGAATGCGACGAGGGGATCTTCCGGGACGAAGTGCGCCTCACGTACCTCCACGAACTCGGACATTACCTCGGCTGGGACGAGTCCGATCTCGAAGCCCGCGGCCTGGATTGACCGCCCCGCGGCTCCCTGTGGCGCATTCTGACTTTGCGGTCTTGCAGAGAACGGCTCCGGTCGATTTTTTCTTCGTCATCCGCGGCCCGGAGGTCTACTGAATCCTGATCAACTCCTGGAACTCTCCTGTCCGCCGCCCCTCAATTCCTCCATGAAAAGACTCCTGCTTCTTGTCGCCGCACTAGCATCCGCCTGCGCTGCCTGCGCCGCCCCGTTTGACCGCGCCGACTACGTCGCCCGCCTCGAGACCTGCGAGGCGATTCTGCAGAACACCATGGGCAGCCCGGACCGCGCGATCCCGCCCGTGGTCCTCCAACGCGCCAAAGGCATCGTCATCATCAACCAGGTCCAGGTGAGCATGGTCCTGGGCGTGAAGGACGGCTGGGGCGTGGCGATGGTCAAGGAAGCGAGCGGCAAGTGGAGCGTGCCGGTTTTCCTCAAGGCGAGCGAATTCAGCCTCGGGCTGCAGGCGGGCGGAAAGACGATCGAGACCATCTTCGTGCTGATGGACGATGCCTCGGCGCGCCTGATCTTCAAGCCGCGGTTCGAATTCGGCGCCGATGCCAAGGTGATCGCGGGCCCGGTGGCGGCCGAGACTGAGCGCGCGACGGATGCGTTCACCGCCCAGGTGCTCGTCTATTCGAACGTGAAGGGAGTCTACGCCGGAGCCACGGTCAAGACCGGCGCGATCTCGCCGATCGTGGAGGCCACGCAGCAGTTCTATCAGACCCAGTATGACATTCCGGAGATCCTCTTCAGCGACTGGGTCAAGCCGCAGCCCGAAGCCCTGCCGCTCATGAATTACCTGCAGAAGCTCACTCCCTGAGGCGGTTCTGCGCGGTCGATGGGCGGGTGACGGGTGGCGGATGCCCGGCCGCATGGCGCGGCCATGGCTTCGGGTCCGGTCGGGCGCGGACCCGCGGGAACGATGGCGGCCGGCGTTCGACTTTCGGCCTTCGATCCCATTGCCCCGGCTGAGCCGAGCGAACGGGCGGGCAGGCCTGTCCAGCGTGAGCCGCGCATTCAGCCCGCTGCGCGAAGCTCGCGGAGGTGTCCGATCAATGCCTCCAGCGCGGCGTCGGCAACCGCGTCCTGCATCTCCACCCGCGACGCCAGGGGGCGGTCGACACGGCCCTGGCGAAAAACAAACGTGTTGTCCGCGCGGCGATGCGCCAGCGCCCAGAAGGCCATGGGGTGCGCCACGCCGCGCTCGGGCGCCGGCTCGGCATAGCCGGTGGTGGCGAGCGCCAGGTCGCTGCCGAAGAACGCGCACGCCCCCCGCGCCATCTGCACGGCGATCTCGGGCGAAACCGCATCGACGCGCTCCGCCTGCGCGCGGTCCACGCCGAGGTGCCGCACTTTCTGCGCGATTGTGTAGGCGGTGAGTCCGCCGAGGAAGAAGTTCGATGCGCCGGAGATCGCGCCGATGCGCGCCTGCAGCCGCCCGCACGTGACGCTCTCGCCCACCGCGAGCGTGAGCCGCGGCGGCGCGAGCATGAGGCGTTTCAAATCCTCACCGATGTCCATGGAGTGAATCCGGGCAACAGACTATCCCGGTTCCTTCTCATAGGAAAGCCTGCTCTTGCGCCGCCCGGCCCGCTGCGCTGTGCTGGAGGCACTCGATATGTCCGTGCTGTTTCACCTCAAGCCGACGCACCGGGCAGTGAGCGGCTATTACCTCGCTCTGGCGCAGTTCGCCAACGTCGGTGCTCGGCATGAATCTGCCGTGCGCGCCGCTTTTGATCAGCTCATCGAGGCATGCGCCGGCCCTCTCAAGTGGACGCTCGTCCGTGAATACGAGCTGCGCCGCAAGGCCGAATCTTCCCTCCGCCTCGACGGCGCCCTCCTCGACCAGTACCGCCTCGTGCACGGCTGCCTCGAATCAAAGGACGATGCCGACGACCTCGAAGACGAGATGCGTGCCAAGCTGAAGCTCGGCTACCCTGCGAAGAATACGCTTTTCTGGCAGCCCCGCCGTGCCCTCCTGGTTCAAGACGGCAAGGTTGTCCGCAACCTCCCGCTCGTCGCGCCCGACGGCGTCGCACAGCGCGACAACCTTGTCGAGATTCTCACCGTCTTCTTCAGCTATGCCGAGCCGGCGCTGGCCGACTGGGAGCATGCCGTCGACGAGTTTCGCGATCGCCTGCCCGAGCTGGGACGCAGCGTGCGCGACCTCATCCAACGGTCGCGTTCCGGCTTCGCGCCGAACAAGAAGTTCGTCGCCGCGTTCGACGCCTTCACGGCCCTCTGCCGTACCGCTATCAATCCGACACTCTCCGTCGAGGCAGTCGAGGAAATGCTTATCCAGCACCTGCTCACCGCGCGGCTCTTCGGTACCGTTTTCTCCAACCCCGAGTTCACTCGCCGCAACGTCGTCGCCGTCGAGATCGAGAAGGTGATCGCCGCCCTCGCCTCCGGCCACTTCGACCGCGCTGACTTCCTGGGCAAACTCGACCGCTTTTACCTCGCGATCGAGAACGCCGCCCGCACCATCGACGACTTCTCGGAGAAGCAGAAGTTCCTGAACACGGTCTACGAAAAGTTCTTCCAGGGCTTCGCCGTGAAGGTGGCCGACACGATGGGCATCGTGTACACGCCGCCGTCCATCGTACGGTTCATGATCGGGAGCATCCGCGAGATCCTCCGCTCCGAGTTCGGCCGCGAGCTGGGTGACGCCGGTGTGCACTTCCTCGACCCCTTCACTGGCACGGGCAACTTCCTCGTGCATCTCATGCGCGAGCTGCCGAAGACCGCCCTTCCGCGCAAGTACGCCGGCGAGCTCTGGGCCAATGAGATCATGCTCCTGCCGTACTACATCGCCTGCCTCAACGTGGAGCACGAGTACTACGAGCGCACCGGCACCTACGAATCCTTCCCCGGCCTCTGCCTGGTCGACACCTTCGATCTCGCCGAGCCGCGCGAGCAGACGGAAATGTCGTTCATGTATGCCGAGAACACCGAACGGGTGAACCGGCAGAAGAAGGCGCCCATCTTCGTCATCCTCGGCAACCCGCCCTACAACGCGTGGCAGCAGGACGAAAACGACAACAACAAGAACCGGAAGTATCCGCGACTCGACCAACGCATCCGCCACACCTACGCCGCCGACTCCGCTGCCAAGAATAAGATTTCGCTGAGTGATCCCTACATCAAAGCCATCCGCTGGGCAAGCGACCGCGTCGGCGACGAAGGCATCGTCGCCTACGTGACCAACAGCGGGTACGTCGACGGCATTGCGACCGACGGTGTACGCAAGCATCTCGCTGAGGATTTTGACGCAATCTACATTCTCGATCTCGGTGGCAACGTTCGCAAGAATCCCAAGCTCTCCGGCACCACGCATAACGTCTTCGGCATCCAAGTCGGCGTGAGCATCGCCCTCTTAGTCCGGCACAAACAGAAAGAGCTGATACGGCGCAAGGGCGTCATCCGCTATGCGGCCGTCGGCGAGAACTGGCGCAAGGAGAAGAAATGGAAGTGGCTGGAGGAGAAGCAGGGCATCGGGAGCGTTAAGTGGCGGAAGCTGGAGCCGGACGAGCGCCATACATGGCTCCATGCCGACGAGAATAGGGGATTCACCAAACTCCTCCCTCTCGGAATCAAAGATGAGCGACACTCCCTCTCAACAGCGGCAATTTTCCAAACCTTCTCCAACGGGATTAAGACCAACAACGACAGCCTTGTTTACGATTTCAATGCCGCCGAGAATACTAAGCGCGCGCAGGAGATGGTGGAAACTTACAACGCTTCACTCGACCGCTGGCGCCGTGCCCATCGACCCGAGCCGCTGGAAGATTTTCTCCGCGTCGATCCTCGCGTGCTCAAGTGGATTCGCCACACCAAACGCGAACTCCTTCGGGAAACCGAAGCCACTTTTGCTCAGGAGAAGATCCGTAATGCTCTCTATCGGCCGTTCACTCGCCGGAGCTATTTCTTCGATCGTGTTTTCACAGAAGAGATTTACCAGTTCGAGCGTTTCTTTCCGACAAAGAGGACGGAAACCGAAAACGCCGTGCTTTGCGTTACTGATGTGGCTGGGCGTTCACCGTTCAGTGTGTTGGCCAGTGCTGAGATCACCGATCTACACCTCTGTGCTAGCACTGACGTCTTCCAGTGCTTCCCGCTCTACACCTACGACTCCGACGGCGGGCACCGGAGGGACAACGTCACCAACTGGGCACTGGAGCAGTTCCAGGCGCATTACCCGAAGACGAAGATCACCAAGCGCGATATCTTCCACTACGTCTACGCCATCCTGCACCATCCGGCTTATCGCGAGAAATACGCCGCCAATCTCCGCCGCGAGCTACCGCGCATCCCGTTCGCGCCCGATTTCACCGCCTTCGCCGCGGCCGGCGAGAAGCTGGCCGAGCTGCACGTCGGCTACGAGACGCAGAAGGAGTATCCGCTGAAGCGCGTCGAGACGCCTGGCGCCAAGCTCGACCTTCGCGTCGAGCGGATGAAGCTTTCAAAGGACAAGACCGCGCTGGCGTACAACGGCTATCTCACCCTCGAAGGTATCCCGTCCGAGGTCTTCGAGTACCGGCTCGGCAACCGCTCGGCGCTGGAATGGGTGATCGACCAGTACCGCGTCGAGCGCGACAAGGCCGACCCGGAGAAGATCGTCAGCGACCCCAACCGCTCCGACGACGAGGAGTACATCCTCCGCCTTGTCGGCCAGGTCGTCGCCGTCAGCGTTGAGACCGTGAAGCTTGTCCGCGGCCTGCCACCGCTCGAATGACCCATGCCGGAGTTCCTCTTTGGTAATGTACTGGTTCACGAATGGGTGAGAATGGGCGATCTTCGCCAGCTTCCCATTGTCATCCCCACCGCCGCGCAAGAAAAGCGACTGCGCACGCTGGCCGAGCGGGCGATGGAGGCGAAAAGGCTGCAATTTGCCGGACAAGGCCCGTCGCAAGAGCTGGCTGCATTTGCCCGGTCCCTGACCGGCGAATTGGAGACCGCGGCCCCCGCCTACTTCCGGCCCGGCGCTCAGCGCAGGCTCCTCGCCACGACCGCCGACTGCCTCGCCACCATCGAGCTCGCCGTCAACTGGGAGGCCGAGAAGCTCTATGGCGTCGAAGGAGACGGTCCCTTCGACGAATTCTAGCTCTCGTCATCCCGCCACTCCAAGCTTGTCACCAAACACCGCTAAAAGACCGACCCCGTCCGCCTTGCCTTTCAGTCTAGCCCGAGATCCTTTTTTGCCTTTTCCCAAGGCACCAGCGGCCTTCCGGCGTTCTCGGCGATCGCCAGCTCCAAATCGCGCAGGTCCTCCAGATCCTCGACACGCTGCTGCAATTGGTCGAGCCGATGCTGCAGCAGGCGTACGGTAGGCCGGGCGCGGCGCAGGACGCGGACGGTGGCAATCTTACTCATAGGCTTCTTTTTACTCGATCTCGATGCCCACCGGGCAGTGGTCGCTGCCCATGATCTCGGGCGAGATCCAGGCGCGCTTCAGGCGCGGGCGCAGCGCCGCCGAGATCAGGAAGTAATCGATGCGCCACCCGATGTTGCGCGCGCGGCTGTTCATCATCTGGCTCCACCAGGTGTAGTGCCCGGGCCCTTTTTCGAACTCGCGGAAGGTGTCGACATATCCGGCCGCCAGCAGGGCGCCAAAATTGCCCCGCTCCTCGTCGGTGAATCCGGCGTTGTGGCGATTGGTGTCGGGATGGGCCAGGTCGATATCCGCATGGGCAACATTGAGGTCACCGCAGAACACCACCGGTTTTTCCCGCTCGAGCTTCCTGAGATGCTCCAGGAAGGCGCCATCCCAGGATCTCACGCGATAGTCCAGCCGGGTCAGGCCGCGCTGGGAGTTTGGCGTATAGACATTGACGAGCCACCAGTCGGGAAATTCCGCCGTGATGACGCGGCCCTCCGTGTCATGTTCCTTCGCGCCGAGGCCGAACGCCACGCTGAGCGGCGGCTTGCGGAGGATCATGGCCGTCCCCGCATAGCCCTTTTTCTGGGCCGGGTTCCAAACGGCCGCGCAGCCTTCCGGCCACGACACGTGTTGCACGTCGCCCGGATGACATCGGATCTCCTGCAGGCAGAACACATCGGCGTTCGCAACCGCCACGACTTCGAGCAGGCCCTTTTTCATGGCCGAACGCACGCCGTTGACGTTCCAGGAGATGAGTTTCATGCAGGAATCCCGCATCAATCGCGGATTCCTATGAGCAAACTGTGTCATGACTGCAATGGCGGACTACACGACGGCACGCTCGTCCTGTCCGCGCAGTGGATTCCAATCAAGGCGCCAGCTCCGGCCTCTGCAAACCTTCACTCCCTTGACTGATCCAGGATTTCAACCCGATCAGGGGCGGCGCCTCGCTGGGGCTTTGCATCGCCTGCACAGCCCCTGCCCAGATTGAGGCATTTGTCACGTAATACGTTACAAACTCCCGCTGTCCTTCCGGCCTTTACGGGGGACGCCGATTGGGTGCACGCTTCGCAAATGCCGGTTCCGCTTCAGCCCATGCCCGCGCCGCATTGCACCCTCGAACTCAAGGTCATCCCGAACGCGCCGCGGGACGAGGTGGCCGGATGGCTGGGCGATGCGCTGAAGGTGAAGCTCCAGGCGCCGGCCCTTGAAGACCGCGCAAACGATGCGCTCACCGCCTTCCTTGCGGGCCGGCTCGGTCTGCCGCGGCGGGCCGTCGTCCTTGTGCAGGGCGGGAAGTCGCGGCACAAGGTCGTGCGCATCGACGGTTTGACCATCGAGGAGGTCCGGCGCCGGCTCGGCGCGTGAGACCCGGCGTGGCGGGAGGTTTCATCCCGGATTCCGCGGTTGCGTGGTTCCGGTTAAACGCAAGCAAGGCGGGGTCAGGCGACCCCGCCCTGCATTTCCGATGAAATCAGCGCGCCTCAGTTGACGGCGACCTTGCGCGGTTTGACCGCCTCGGCTTTCGGGAGCGAGACGCGCAGCACGCCATCCTTCAGCTCGGCATGGATCTTCTCCACATCGATGCAATTGTCGTGCTGCAGGACGAGCTCAAAGGGAGCATCGCTCGATTCACGATAGAGGGCGGTCCAGCCGGCCGGAGCCTTCCAGTCGCGGCGGCCCCGGATGTTGATCTGGCCTTCCTCGGCCGTGAATTCGAGCCCCTCTTTGGCGACGCCCGGCAAATAAACCTGCAGGCCCCACGCCTCTTCGGTCTCCTTCACCTCGTAAAGGGGCCTCACCGTGGGTTCGCTGCCGGCGTTCCGACCGCCCTCGCGGCGGGCCGGGGAACGGGTGAATGTGGGAACAAGGTTTTGAATCAGTGACATGGCAAACCTCCTGGTTCGATGGTGATGATCAGTTTCCTGGATTCAGGTCTGTGCGCGGAGAGGTCATTTCACCGCCACCGCGATCTTCTTGGGCTTGGCCGCCTCCTGCTTTGGCAGCGTGACGGTGAGAACCCCGTTTTCATACGCCGCGCCGACCTTGTCGGTCTGCACGTTCTCGGGAACGGTCACCGAACGGCTGAAGGAGAAGGTCTCCTCGCCCTTGCCCCCGGCCGCCAGGTTCTTGCGGCTGGCATCGATGGTCAGAAACCCATCGACGATCTCAACCTTGATGTCATCCCGATTCACGCCCGGAAGCTCGGCGCGGACATAGGTCGTGTCCTTGTCCTCGTAGACATCGACCGGGAAGTGGTTGTCAAAACCCGGGGCGACGGCGCCGGACAGCGCGGTCTCGAACAAACGGTCGATCTCGCTTTCGATACCGGACCACGGGCTCTGGCCCATGATACCGAATGCGGGCAGCAGGCTGGTGCTGCGCGGATTGGTGTAGCGGATTAGACTACGCATGTTGGTTTTTCCTCCTTGTGAAGAGTTGATGTGAACAGATGTTGGATGATCACCTCCTCAGCCAGCGCAATGCCACGCTGGCGGGCGTGGCAAATCACGCGGCAGCCGGGACTTGGTCTCCTGAAATGCGGGCAGGGCGCGTCAAGCCTGCCCGGGGCGTGTCGCGGCGCTGGGAAAAGCCGTCCCAGCGGGATGCGACTAGACCACGTTTGACGGATGACTCTGGCGCTCCTCTTCGTCCTGTTCCTTGAGGAGCTTCTCCGCGTGGGCCTTGAGCGTGCCCGCCTTCTCCTTGCTGATCAGATCCTCCAGTTCGGGGATCACCATGTCGGGCTGCTTTTTGAGGATCTGGCGGTAGGCTTTGATTGCCACAAGCCAGCCGTTGTAAGGATCATCGACCGGCCGCCCCTTCTCCAGTTGCGATTTGATGTCTCCGGCGAAATATGCCGCCATCAGGAGCATCCGCGCCTTGGCTTCCGCCTCTGGAACGTCGGTCTGCACCCAGGGCAGCGTCTCGGTGCCCACGGTGATGAGCACGTCATCGCTCTCTTTGCCAAAACGGGTGACAGTCGCCGCCGCTTCGACGGCGTCGGAGCTGGTCACATCCTTTTCAATCGTGGCGATTGCAGCCAGGACCTCGCGGCGGGTGACGGGTTCGGCCCTGGCCGCGGTCAGAATGGAAAGCGCGAGCAGAAAAATGAGAGCAATTCCACGGAACATGGTGATGGACGAGGGCTGGGAGCGGAGAACGAAGAAACGAAAGGCAGGGCCAAGAACTCTAGGCGGGCCGGCCGCAGTTGCAAGCAGCACGGGGCGGTCGCCCGGGGAGCGTTGTCGTTTAATAGATGACAATCATCCCTGAAGGCGCCTCCCGTTGCGATCGTCACGAGCCGGGGACGGGCCGGGGGCCGCGTCCCGTCACGGACGCAAGCGGCGGCCCTGCAACCGGCTGTATGAACTCGGCCGGATCTATTCGGGCAGCGGTTTCAGCTGAATCAGCAGGTTGGCTGCAGTGATGAGTCCGCCGCCGATCAGGAGATTCGCGGTCAGGGTCTCGTTGGGATAGGCAAAACCGGCCCACCGGGCAAAAAGGCCGGGCAGGAACAGCGCCAGGCAGGATGCGAACAACGGTTCAAGACAGTAGACCAGCCCGGCTTCCGTGGCGGTTATTCTCGGCTGCCATGTGTTCATGATGGTGAACGCCCCCACGGTGCAGAACAGGGTGAGCGCCATCGTGAAAGCGAGCCAGGGGAGCGAGCCGAACAGAACGGGGATCCCGGTCAGGTGCGGCGCGGTGGCGGCGACCAGAACCAGCGACGCGACCGCCTCGACGACAAACATGACAAAGGTCACCGGAACGGGCCGGTTGGCGGCAAAGTCGGCGCGATCCAGGAGCAGGATCTGGCCCATGAAGAAGAAGGCGCTCACGAGGGTCTCGATCTCGCCGCGGCCCAGATGGATGTCGCGCAAATCCACGCGCGCCAGCACGGCCACGCCGGCGAGGACAAGCGCGCAGCTGATCCACGCGGTCGGAGGCGGCAGCCGCCGGCGCCGCAGGGCCAGCCAGAGGGGGATCAAGATGGCGTAAAGCTGGGTGAGAAAAGCGGAAGTCGACGCCGACGTGTATTGGAGGCCGTCGTTCTGGAAGATCATGCCGAGCGCGGCAAACAGCGCCAGACCCGCGCCCTGGCGCACCTCCAGGCGGCTCATGCCCCGGAGCGCGCCGCGCCCCGGCAGGATGAGGATCGCCGCGGCGAGCAGGAAACGCGGGGCCACCATGCAGGCGGTGACAAACCAACTGCTGCTCCCGGGCAAGAGACGCTGATGCTCGAATGCGACCGCCTTGATGAGCGGAAAACTCAGCCCCCAGAACAAATTGGCGAGCAGGAGCATGAAGATGGCCCGGACGTGCCGGGAGGAAGCGGAGGGCGCGGGCATCAAGGGAAGCTCCCAACGAGCCATCGATACCGCAAAAGCTCAAGCCAATCGCCGGCGGGCGGCGCGCAACGTCCCGCTCGATCTGAGCCGCGCGCTGTCCGCCCACCCGCCTGCGCTCGCGACCGCAGGGGCCGCGTTCCCCGCCGGCGTTGCCCGTTATCCGGCTTCCGGCCTCTGCCCGCCGGCGTCCGTCACCTCCCGCCGGCGGCGGCGTTGCTGCACCGCCTGGCGGAGGAGAAACTCGATCTGGCCGTTCACGCTCCGCAGCTCATCCGCGGCCAGGGCCTCGATCTCCGCCCAGAGTTTCGGGTCGATGCGCAGCAGGAATGCCTTGCGGTCTTCGGATGACATCGGCGTCAGGGCGACAATCCGGCGCGCTTGCGCACGGCCTCGATGAAACAGGAATGATCCTGTGGCGAAACGACGAGACAGCGGCCGGGCCAGCGCAGCCCCACGGCAGGTTCCCTGTCGGCAAGGCACGCGCGCAATGCCCCCAGGCGCACGCGCATCCCGGGAGGCGCGTGCGCGAATGCGGCATCGGGAAGGAATCGCTCCGCGGGCATGGCGGAGTGGTCAGCGGCGCTTGACCATCGCCTGGACGAACCGGCTGCCCGTGAAGGCGACTCCGCCTTGCGGCTCCCATCCGAGCGCGATGGCTTCGTTCACTTCCTTGATGAACCGATCGAGGGCTTTGAACCCGGAGAAAACCGTGGAGACTGCGATCACCTTGTATTGCATGATGAGATGAGCGTTTGGCCGAACTTGGGCGGATGCGCTGTTGACGCCACTCAGTTGTAGAGGGTGCCGGTGTTGACGACGGGATGCACCTCGGCCTCGCCGCACAGGACGACGAGCAGGTTGCTGACCATGGCCGCCTTGCGCTCCTCGTCGAGGTTGACGACATGTTTCTCGGCAAGCTCCTTGAGCGCCATGTCCACCATGCTCACCGCGCCGTGGACGATCTTCTGGCGCGCGGCGATGACGGCCTCCGCCTGCTGGCGCCGGAGCATGGCCTGCGCGATCTCGGGCGCATACGCGAGATGGGTCAGCCGGGCCTCCTCGATGCGCACGCCGGCCTTTTCAAGGCGCTGGTGCAGTTCCTCGCGCAGCGCGGCGGACACCGCATCGCCGCCGCCGCGCAGGGTGATCTCGTTCTGCTCGCCCTCGTCGTAGGCATAACCGGTGGCGAGATGGCGGAGGGCGGACTCGCTCTGCACCGCGACGTAGTGCTCGTAGCTGTCGACGTCGAAGCAGGCCTGCGCGGTATCCTGTATCCGCCAGACTACGACAGCGGCGATCTCGACGGGATTTCCGCGCTTGTCGTTCACCTTGAGCTTGTCGCCGTTGAGGTTGCGCGCCCGGAGCGAGATCTTGACCTTCCGGTTGAAGGGATTGGTCCAGAAGAACCCGCTGTCGCGCACGGTGCCCTTGTACGCCCCGAACAGGATGAGCACGGCCGCCTCGTTCGGCTGGAGCGTGAAGAAGCCGCGGCTTCCGATGATCGCCAGGATGAGCAGGACGCCGGCGGTCCCGAGCATCCAGCCCCCGCCGGGGTTGCCGGCCGCCGCGGCCGACACGCCGGTCGCAAAAGCCCAGATGACGGCGGCGTAAAGGACGATGATGACGAAAAAGAGCGGCCAGCCGCTGGACGCGCGCATCGGGAGCTCATGATTGCGGGAATCAACCGAAGATTCTGATGTATTCATGGTAGGAGGTTGGGAAGGAGAATGAAGGTCAACGACGTGACGGGCGTGACGGCCGGAATCCAGCCGGAAGGGGCTGAAGCGTCCTTCAGGACAGCGATCGCGCTGCAGGCGGCGCACGCCAGGAGGACGCCGGCCGCGACCCCCGCTCCGATGAAGACAGGCGAATTGAAACCCGGCCGGTTCTTGCGCTGCACAGAGGATCTGGAGAGCAGGTTCATGGAAGATATCGGTGTGATATCACTCCAATATCTCGCTTGTCAAGCGTGTTTTTCCCGGTGTCGCTCCGGATTTGCCTGCCGGGAGGCGGACGAAAGCACGTAAAGCCCTGCGCCGTCGTGGCGTAAACAACCACCGACCCCGCTGGCGCGGCGCCCATCCGGGACGATGGCGACTGCCGGCGGGCCTGCGTCCGGGCAAAAAAAACGCCGCCCGGGAGGAACTTCCCGGCGGCGTCAAAAACGAAATGGGGGACGCTTAGCTCGAAACGTGGCCCGAAACCAGCTTGGTCATCTCGAACATGCTGACCTTGGTTTTGCCGTTGAACACGGCCTTCATCTTCTCGTCAGCATTGATCTGGGTCCTGGCCTTCTTGTCCTGCAGGCCGTTCTTCTTGATGTAATCCCAGAGTTTCTTGGTGAGCTCGGTGCGCGGGAGCGGTTTGCTGCCGACGATAGCGGAAAGGACGGCGTCCGGGGTGACCGGGGCCATGAACTTAGCATTCGGGATACGGGCGGGTTTCTTTGCCATAGTGGAATTCGTCATAGTGCCCTTCCCCCTTGTTGCAACGAAATTCTAGAGGGGGATTTCGCGGTTCCCAGAGGAGAAGGCCGGGCGCGGGGGCGCCGTTTTTGCCGGGACCGGCCGCCGGCCGGCGCCGGCGTAGTGGAAAGGCTGTTACACGGCGGGCGGCGGGCGTGTGTATCCGCCACAGCATGACACACCGGGACGCCGCCCCGGGATCCGGCGGACGGGCGCCGGGCGCGGTTTTTCATCGCCTCGCCCCCCACGGTCCCTTGAATGCCCGGCATGACCGCGCGCGACACGGATGACGGCCTCAGCCCCCGCGGGGGATTCCTGCTTCCGAAGGGATCCGCCCTCCTGACCAATCCCCTCCTCAACAAGGGCACGGCGTTCACCGAGCGTGAGCGCGACGTGCTGGGCCTCCGCGGGCTGCTGCCCCCGCGGGTTTCCACGATCGGGGACCAGCTGCGGCGGACCTACGGCAACTTCCAGCGCAAGCCGGACGCGATCGAGAAGTACATCTTCCTGACGACGCTCCAGAATCGCAACGAGACGCTCTTCTACCGGCTGGTGCAGGAGCATGCGGAGGAGATGATCCCCATCATCTATACGCCGACCGTCGGGCAGGCCTGTGTCGAATACGGGGCGCTTTTCCGGCGCTCGCGCGGCCTGTACCTCAGCATCCGCGAACGCGGCCGCATCGCGGAGATCCTGCGGCACTGGCCGCATCCGGACGTGCGCATGATCGTCGTCACCGACGGCGAACGCATTCTCGGCCTGGGCGACCTCGGCGCGTCCGGCATGGGAATCCCCGTCGGCAAGCTGTCCCTGTACACCGCGTGCGCCGGCCTGCATCCCGGTTATTGCCTCCCCATCACGCTCGATGTCGGCACCGAGAACGCGAAGCTGCGCGAGGATCCGCTTTATCTCGGGCTCGGCCAGAAGCGCGTGCGCGGCGCCGAGTACGACGCGTTCGTCGACGAGTTTGTCACCGCGGTCCAGCAGGCCTATCCCAAGGCCCTGCTGCAATGGGAAGACTTCGGCAATACGAACGCGTTCCGCCTGCTCCTCCGGTACCGGGACCGGATCTGCAGTTTCAACGACGACATCCAGGGCACGGCGTCCGTCGCCCTGGCGGGCCTGATCGCCGGATTACGTCTGACCGGCGGCCGGCTGCGCGACCAGAGGCTGCTGTTTCTGGGCGCCGGAGAAGCCGCAACGGGCATCGCCGACCTGTTCGTTTCCGCCCTGCTTGAGGAGGGGCTCAATCCCGCTGAAGCCCGGAGCCGATGCTGGCTGGTCGATTCGCAGGGCCTGGTGGTGCGCGGCAGGCCGGGCCGGCTCGCCGAGCACAAGGAGGCTTATGCACACGATCATCCCCACGTCGCGACCCTCGCCGCGGCGCTGGAAGCCCACCGCCCGACGGCGCTGATCGGGGTTTCGGGTCAGCCGCAGGAATTCACCGGCGCCATCGTTGCCCGGATGGCCGCGCTCAACCCGCGCCCGATCATCTTCGCCCTGTCGAATCCCACATCGAAGGCGGAATGCACCGCGGAACAGGCGTATCAATGGTCGGAAGGGCGCGCGGTTTTTGCGAGCGGAAGCCCGTTCCCGCCCGTGCAGTTCGCCGGCCGGACCCATGTGCCGGGCCAGGGGAACAACGTCTATATTTTCCCCGGCGTCGGCCTGGGGGCGCTCGTCTGCGAGGCGGCCAGAATCACGGACGGCATGTTCCTGACAGCAGCCCGCACGCTTGCGGCGCAGGTGGGTGACGACGATCTCGCCCTCGGGCGCGTGTATCCGGGACTCTCCCGGATCCGCGAGGTTTCCGTCCGGATCGCTGCGGCGGTGGCCGGGGAGGCTCATCGCGAAGGGCTGGCTTGCAGGCCCCGCCCGGCCGACATCGAGGCCGACATCCGCGCCCGCATGTTTGTACCGGAGTACCGGGACTACGCCTGACCAGGTTTCCCGCGCCGCGGGTAATCTGAAGGCTTGCCCTTCGGGGCAGCAATCCCTCTTGAGGGAGCGCCGATCCAATTGTACTCGCCCCGGCACCTTTGTTATTTGGGACGAGGCTCTTGTCGGCCCCGGGCGAGAAAGCTTGAGACCATCCTTTTGAAAAGGCGGCCGTGGTTGGGCACGCGCAAATGCACGAGTTCATGAACGATCACCTCGTCCTGAAACCGGCGCGTCCGGCGGAGCAGATCACGGCTGAAACTGACCGTGCCACGTGTGGAGCACGACGCCCATTTGCGACGCATGGACTGGATCCGGACCTGCCGTAGCCGCACGCCAATCTTCTCCGCCCAGCACCATACCCGCTGGCGGAATTTCGCCTCGGAACGGAGCGTGCATTTGCCAATGGCACTCATTCCCGTGACAGTGCGAGAAGCTGGTCGGCGAGACGGATGAGGCGCGGGCCGTCCACGCGACGCAGCAAGAGCAGTTTCAGCAACTCTCCCTTGAGCTGCCGGTGCTCGTCGGCGTTGACGGCATGATTGGCGAAGCGGACAAAAAGCGTGTCGATCTCGCCGGCGAGCGCCTCCGGTTTGGCCAGTCCTTCCTTCTGCAGGTACCAGAACACGGCAAAGGCGTTGTTCGACAGCCGCGAATCCGTCCGTGCCCGCTGCATGGCGATCTTTTCTTCCGCGAGCTTCTCTAGCTCCACCAGGGCCTCGGCCGTGCTGGTTCGCCGCTCCTCCATCGCATCGAGAATCCTTTCGGCCCGCTCGGCGAATGGAACCAGGAACGGCTGCTGCGCACCCTTGGCTGCGGCCTCGCCCCCGATCGCTTTGACGAGATTGAAAACCTTCGATTCGTCCGAGCCGGGGCGCTGCTGCAACGCACGCAGTGTCGCCCCGTCGAGATCGACCGGCTGGCCCACGCGGTCGAGACCGTAGGCGGAGGCGTTTTCGCGGACGAGCAGCTCGGTTTTGCGCGCGAGTTCGCCGAGGAATTCGGTCTTGCGGCCGTAGGCGCTGCTCACCATCGCGTGCAACGCGGCGAGCTCGCCGTAGGGCGCGATGTGGTCGTGCATCCACGCGGCCGGGGAAAGGATTTCGTAGAGGTCTTCGAGTTCGTCAAACAGGGCGAGAAAGGCTTCCCGTTTCTTCGTGTCGGCGAACGTGACGTAAAGCAGCCGCTCGATCCGCGCGTCCGCCGGTTCGTAGGAGCCGCGGTCCGGCAGGTAGTCCTTTGCCGGACCGGTCATCAGCTCGATAAAGCGCGCCTGCAACACGTCGAGTCCTTCGATCAGTCCGCTGACATCATCGGAGTCGAACGCGAGAGCCTTCTTGAGGTCCTTGAGTACACCCACGAAATCGACGATCAGACCGCATTTCTTGGGCTTTCCGTTTGCCCCTGTGGCCGGCCGGTTGACGCGCGCCATCGCCTGCAGGAGCACATGGTCGCGCATCGGCTTGTCCAGGTAGAGGCAATAGAGGATTGGCGCGTCATAGCCGGTGAGCAGCTTGTCGGTGACGATAAAGAGCTGTGGATCGCGGCCAGGCTTCGGGAACGCCTTGCGCGCCGCGGTCTCGGTGGCGTCGTCGAGCTGATACTGCGCGGCGAGCGGACGCTTGAGCGCGTCCTCGCTGTTGCTCGTGTAAACGGGCATAACCCACTCCGGCGGCAGCAGGCGGTCGAGCGCCCGCTTGTAGAGCGCGCACGCCTCGCGATCGACCGCGACGAGAAACGCCTTGTAACCGAGCGGGTGCACGTTCTCGCGAAAATGCCGGGCGACGAATTCCGCCACCTTTGCAACGTGGTCGTCAGATTTGAGGAACGCCTTCAGGTTGACCGCGCGGTCGAGTGCGCGGTTAAGCTCGTCGATATCGCTCACGCCCTCGGTTTCGGCCAGCGCAAGGAATTCCTTTTCGAGCAGCTCGGCGGGCAGCGTCATCTCGCTGGGCACGAACTGATGGCGCAATTTCACCGTGGTCTCGTCGGCGATGGACTCAGCGATTGAGTATTTATCCAGGTAGCCGTGTTCGTCCTCGGCGCCGAAGATCTTGAACGTGCCCTGGCCATAGGCGGTCTTGTCGATGGGCGTGCCGGTGAAGCCGATGAGCTTCGCGTTGGGCAGCGCGCCGAGCAAGTAGTTGCCGAGATCGCCGCCGGTCGAGCGATGCGCCTCGTCGATGAGGACAATCACATTCGGGCGGGTGCAGAGGTTTTTGTCCGCGCCGTCGAACTTGTGGATCATCGTGACGATCAGCCCGCGAAAGTCGGCCGCGAGAAGTTCGCGCAGCCGCGCCTTGCTGGAGGCGCGCTCGATCTTGATGTCGCGGCTGCGCAGGTCGCCGAGCAGCGCATCGACCCAACCGGAGAGCTGGCCTTCGAGCTCGTTGCGGTCCACCACGAGAAGCACGGTGGCGTGGGCAAAGCGCTCTTTCCATTCGAGGATGAGCTGCGCCGCTGTGATCATCGTAAACGTCTTGCCCGAGCCCTGCGTGTGCCAGACGAGGCCCGTCTTTTTCGCCGGGTCGGCCGCACGCTCAACGACTTTCTCGACGGCGCGCGTCTGGTGCTGGCGCAGGACTGTCTTCTTCAGTTCATCGTCCCGCCGGTAGAAAACGATCCAGCGTTGCAGCATCGTCAGAAAACGCGCCGGCTCGAAGAACCGCCGCACACGCGCCTCGTAATTCGCGGCGTTGGCTGCTCCCGCATCGGTTTTCCAGTCGAAGACGTTTTTGCGGTCGAGGTTCCAGGTGACGCCGTAGAAGTGCTCGATGAGGTGCGTGATGTTGAACACCTGCGGCGCGACCAGCATCTCGGGCGTCTCCGCGTGGTAGCGGGCAAGCTGCGCGAGTGCCTTCTCCATCGCATTCTTCACCGCCGGGCTCTTGGTTTCGACCAGCGCGACCGGCACGCCGTTGACGAGGAACATGACGTCAGCCCGATTGGCCTTCTTCGGGCCGTTGCGGTAGCTCCACTCGTCGGTGACTTCGAAAATGTTCCGTGTGGACTGCGACGCGAAATCCACGACCGCGACGTTCAGCTGCCGCCGCTCCGTCGGGTGGGAGATGGATTTCTCGCCCCGCAACCAGGCCAGTAGCTCAGCGTTGCCTTCGATTGACGGCGGCGCGGCCTCCATCGCCTGTATGACGGCGCCGACGTTCTCCGGTGTGACGAGGCCCGAGTTCAGCTCGATGAGCTTCGAGGCGAGCGTTTCGTAAAAGAACACTCCGCCCTCCCCTCGCCGCCGCGCCTCGGCCTGTGCGCGCGTCACGTACGTCCACCCGGCCGCCTGCGCGTGCAGGAGCAGCGGGTGCTGGACGGTTCGGCGTTCGGAGGAGAAGGTAGACATGGGTCAATCACGGACAAAGAGAGCACGGAGAGGAACGGAGGCCACGGAGCGCAAGATTCCTGTTTTCGCGTTTGAAGGCTCCCTCCATTTGTGCTGGTTTACCGTCAATCCAGTCAACTGGAGTTGGATCGCCCGAAGGGGCGAGCGTGAGAATGGCCCGCAAGGGCCTTTTATATTTCGGCGCTTGAAGACGGCGGCGATCCATCTAATTATTCGCATGTCTCCGCCAGTGGCGGTAGAACCAACAAAGGCCTCCGCCGAGCCAGCTATGCAAATCGGCGGTTCTTTTTTCCACGACGTAGATTTGTCCAATCCGGGCACGGAAAATCGTGCTTGCACGAGGCGTGTTTGCCCATAGGTTAAGCGATGCAGGCAAGCGCAAGCGGTATACAGGTCGTCCGCAAGGACGGCAGCCCGCAAGGGTGGGATCCTGGAGCTTGGGGCCTGCGCCATTTTCATAGCGTCTCGAAGAACTTCAGATGGGGCTGGTCGCCGACCAGCCCTGTCGTGTTTTTGGGCCAGAACTTCAAGCCGTAGCCCAGCAGGGTTTGCTTGTGGCGATAGAACACCTGGCGCAACGGCTCCGTGTAGCGCGTTTCAGTGTCGCCGAACTCGTTTGGTAATACGGCGTATTTCAAGCCGGACGAGAAAGCATCGGCCATTTGCAGTCCGGCGAGATCCCCATGCGGCCTGGCCTCGATGCGGTCAGGATCGATCACCGACCAGTCGATGCGCACCTGGAGTGCGTCGGCGTTGGCCTTCAGATGCCGTAGATAGTCGCGCAGCTCGTCGTAAGACATCTGCGCGCGATTCGAAAAAACTACTTCCGCCGATCCGTCGCCGACGCCCGGTCTGCAACGGTCGCGACAGCACCACGATACCCGCTCCAGCAACAGTCGGCTGGCATAGCGGTAGAGTTGATGGCGGCCGACCGCGAACTTCTCCGGCTCCTGGATTGAAGGTTTGTGGATGAGCACGGCGGCCAAGCGGCAGGCGGTCTTTCCGATTTCGCGCACATAGGGCAGACGATGTTCGTGCCGCATATCGGTGAAATGCAGTGGCTGCCTCGGCTTGCGCCGCAACACCTGCCGAACGTTATCAAGGCACCTGATGCAATCCCGGTCGTTTTCCTTCCGGACGATGATTGCGCCGAGGATCAGCCAGCGGGAGCTGCCCGAGCCATCCGGATGGAAGACGAAGCCTTCGTCCCCTGACTCGTCGATATAGATGCGGAAGCTGGCGGGCATCGTGGATTAGGATTTGCGACGGGGGACAGACACCATTTTGCCGACGCCAGCAAAATGGTTGAGGCTGGGCGGCACGCGGAGGCGGGCGGTCATGAGGGCGTGGAGGACGGAGCGGAAGAGCTCCTGCCGGGCGCGCCGCCGCGCCGCATGCAGCGCGATCTTCCGGTCGATCGCCGCCAGGATCGCCGCGATTTCGCGCTGCTCGCCGAGGGGCGGTTTCGGAAACGACAAATCGTAGATTTGCCCTTGAGTAATCAGCGGCTGGCCACCGAGCCGCTTAAAACGATTAAGCCGGAAGAACTGGAGAAAGGCGCCAAGGAACTCCTTGGAGACTTCCGAATCGAGCCACTCGGTATCATAGAGCGCATTGTCCGTGATCCACGCACGTCCACGCACGAGGTGTGTGGCTCCGCAGTATTCACCCACACGACCGATCACGACACTGACGTCCCGCTCGATAAACCATTCGGCTGAGTAGCCCATAGTGCCATTACCGCCAACGACGGGATAGGGATTCGCCGCAGTCGCTGTGCCAGCGAGCAAAGGCGGGCGAGTCTTGCCGCTTCCGAGCTTGAATATCTTCGCAGCAGGCGGCGTTTGCCAACTATCCGGCAGCGGGCCGAGAGGAGTATCGCGGAGTCGCTCGCCGCGGAGACCGCGGGTGAAGAGCCGGCGCATAACGGACTGCTTGAGTTCGCGCGTGGCGCGCTCCTGCGCCGCCTCCAGCTCCACCGCCCGCTGCAGCTTCCCCAGCACCGCCGCGATCCGGCGCTGCTCGGGGAGCGGTGGGAGCGAAATCGGACAATCGAGCAGCACGTTATCCGGCAAACGCTGACGGCCGGTGCTGCCCTCCATTTTGTCGGCGAGCCGGCGCCGCACCGGGTCGTCAATCAAGAGATAGAACAGAAACCACCGATCGCTGACGTTCTCGATTTCTTGGAGCGGAATCAGCTCCGTCGAACCGACACCAAATGCTGCCGGCAGATCGTCAGCGACAGCCTGCTTTCCATTCTCGAACGAAGGAGTGATTCGAGCAACGAGCACGTCACCGCGTTCGAAGTACGTGCCACTCGTGATTTCGTCAGCGGACTTCTCGATCCATGATAGCTGGTTGTTCCCACCGAGCGGAACCAAGTCCATCGGAACGAAAGGAATCGATTGTTTGTCGGCATACGTCACCTCGCGTGGCTTACGCGTAGGACGATAGAAGTCGCCGATCCGGCCTGGTTTCCAATCCGTGTTCATCCGTGTGATCCGTGGTTTCCGGGGAGCGCCTGCGTCCCGCCGCCCACATTCCGAATGGCCCGGGCGGGACGCCCAGGCCAGCACGCGGGACGCGTGCGCTCCCCGAACGAGATTAGGAGGCAAGAGCGATTCATTGGGTGTCTCCAGGACTGAGTTTTTCCATGATCGTGGTGACCTCGCGGTTCACGGTGGCGGACTCGGCGTCGAGCTTCTCCAACTCGGCGAGGATCTCGGGGATCGGCCGGAGTACCTCGTCCTCCCCGGTGGCGATGTAGCGGCTGGGCGAGAGATTGTAGTCGTTGGCGGCGGCTTCGTCGCGGGTTATGACCTTGACGGACTTGTCCACGTTTTTCCCAGCGTGGAAAGCGTCGGCGATCTTCCGGATGGCGGACTCGGGCAGGTAGTTCTTCGGCTGGCCCTTGCGCGCCTCGCGCGAGGCGTTGACGAGCACGATTCGGCCGGTGCGTGCCGCCGGCTTGTGGCGGTTGAGGAGGACGATCAGGCCCGGCGCGGTGGTGTTGTAGAAGAGGTTGTCGGGCAGAAGCACGACGCCCTCGACGAGGTCCTGCTCAACAAACCAGCGGCGGATCGTCTTCTCCCGGTTTTCGTTCTTCGAGCCGCTGCCGCGGGTGACGGCGCCGGTATCGATGACGACGGCGGCGCGGCCAGTGGACTTGAGGCAGGCGAGCGAGTGTTGGAGCCAGGCCCAGTCGCCGTTGGCGGGCGGCAGACCGCCGGCGGATTCGAAGCGGTCAAAGGTGTCGTGCTCGAAGATGCGCTCCTCGAACGGCTGGTTCCACATCGGGTTCGCGACGACGACGTCGAATGCGCGGAGGCGGGCGCCGTCGGGCGCGCGAAACTTGGGATTGCGCATCGAGTCGCCGCGGAGAATTTCGCCCTCCATGTCGTGGATGACCATGTTCATCCGGGCGATGGCGTAGCTGGAGCCGGTGAGCTCCTGGCCGTGGAGGCGCAGCGGAATCTTGTTGAGCGGATCGGATTGCTTGAGCGCGAGCTGGAGCTTCACCAGCAGGCCGGCGGAGCCGCACGCGTAGTCGAGCGCATCCTCACCGGGGTGCGGGCGCACGAGGTAGGCGATGAGCCAGCCGACTTCCTGCGGGGTGAAGAACTCGCCGGCGCTCTGCCCCTGCCCTTCCGCGAACTTCCGGAGGAGATATTCGTAGGCGCGGCCGAGGAAGTCGGGTTCCACGTCGGCGAGGCCCAGACGGTAACGCGGATCGGAGAAGGTCTCAATGACGCCGCGCAGGGCTTGGTCGCTGATCTCGCGCTCGCCATTGCGCGTCTCGTTGAAATCGACGATGTCGATCACGCCGCTGAGCGCGGAGTTGGACCGGGCCAGCGCACGGACGGCAGTGGTGAGGTGCTCGCCCAGGGTCTTGGGGTGCGGATGGGCCTCGTCGGCTTCCGGGTAAGGCCACGGCTGCGTGCCGCGAATGACCGGCCAGCGCGCTTCGGGAGGAATATAGAAGCGGACGATGGGCTTGTCGGACTCGCGGTCGGCCTCGACAATCTGAAGGGCGGTTTCGGCCGAACCGAACTGCTGGGCGAGGCGCGTGAGCTCGTCTTCGAAAACATCGGAAAGACGTTTCAAGAAGAGCAGCGGCAGGAGGTAGTCTTTGAATTTCGGTGCGTCCTTCTCACCGCGGATGGAGCAGGCGGCGTCCCAGAGCATTTGCTCCATCGATTTCGTCGAGAGCATTGCGCTGCGCGAGGTGCCCCGGCGGCGGCGGGTCGGCGCAGTCTCCGGCGAAGACGGCGGCGGAAGCGGCAGAGAGGAATCGAGTTCCAATCCCTCGGCTTCGGCGAGTTCAGCGAGCGCGGCCCGCTGGGCAGCCTGGGGCTGGGATTTGCCGTTCTCCCAGCGGTTAACCGTCGCGAAAGAGACGTTCAGCCGGGAAGCAAGTTCCTCCTGGGAAAGGCCGAGACGACGGCGGAGCGCAACAAGCTGATGGGAAAACGATAGGAAATCTGACATGAGCGCTCTGTATGATATAACAAAGCACGCATGTCGAGTACTGATGATGCCGCCCGGGGATCAATCCTCGACTTCTGCCAGTTCGTCTTCTTCGGCCTCGACCTTGGCGGCGACGGCCTTCACGGGAGCAGGTTTGGCGGGGGCGTGAGCCTTCTTCGGCATGATCTTCCGGAAGACGTTTTTCGGCGCCTTCTTCTGGCCGGCATCCGTCAAAAGTCTCTCGACGGCGATGCCGAACAGCCGCTCATTCTCATCGAGGTAGGGCTGGATCAGTTTCCAGTCTGCTTCAGTGACCTCCGCGAACTCGCCGCCGTTGAGCTGCTCCTCGACGAGTTTCTGGCGGGGATCTCTCACGTAGATCGCGCCGCCGGAAGCCAGGGAGAAGATGTTGGATCCCGGATACGGCGATTCGAGTTCCCGGATCGATCCATCCCCGTCGCTGAAACTGAGGCCGTTCAAGACGACAAATCCGCCGCCATTGAGCGGGTCGCCGGCCATGAATGATTCGGCGAGGTAGTCCAGGGCGGTGCCGTTGATGACGACCCGCGGTTTTCCGACGGCGTTGATCAGGGGCCTCCCCGCGGCGTTGCCCATGATGTAGGCTGCCCCGCCCTTGGCGCCGTACATGAACGTCTGGCCGACGTCGCCGAAGACCACCAGTTTGCCCTCCTTCATGATCTGGCAGAGCTGGTCCTGGGCGTTGCCATGCACGTAGATTTCCATGCCGTCGATGCCTGATGACAGGTAGTCGCCGGACGAGCCATAGACGTTGATGCGGACGCCCTTGGTCGCCGGACCGCAGCCGCAACCCGTGAACCGCTGGCCGCGGCAATGGTACAAGATGATGTTCTTCCAGCCAAGTTTGACAGCCTTGACGATGAGCACCGCGTCGCAGTTGTCGCCCTCGGGCTCGAACTTCGCGGCATCAATGATGAGGGTCATCCCGGCTTTTTCCGGCGCATGGATCTGGCCGCGCGTGTCGAAATCGATCAGGCGGAATTGCTCCTCCCCCTGCTCCGCGATCCCCGGCGCCGCGCTGAAGATCGCGTCGAGAGCGTTCTTCAGGACATGCAGCACGGAACTCCTCTTGAACGCGCCGGTGTCGAAACGCCGGTCATTCAGGAGTGTCAGGGCCGTGATCACCGTTTGCTTGCAGCCTTCATTGCCCAGGGCCGCCCCCTTGAGGGCATCGATCGCGGATCGGAACTGGTTTTCGTCGAATCCGCGGATATTGTCCCGTATATAGGAGAATATATTACGGGCCGCAGCATCTTTATCGTCCTCCGCGAGGAATGCGCGAAGCTTCTCCGCAACGGCCGCGGACAGGTCCGTGCGCTCAATCTGTTTCGAAAGGTCGCAGCTGATCCTGTTCTTTGGCGTTTCGATCGCCTTGCCGAATTTGTCGGTGCAGACGAGCATCTTGTTCTCCGAACCGTCGCCCGCATCCTTCAAGCTGAAGATGAACGCGCCGCCGTCGGTATGACTGCCGCCGCGGGCATTCCAGTATTTGTCGGCGATCGGGCCGAAGCGCGCATCCTCGCGGGCCAGCGAACTGAGGGTCGCGTCGATGGCCTGCTTTTCCGAACAGATGAGGCCGATCTGGACGCCGCCTTCCTGCAGGGCGAAAACCTGGGGACGGAGCATGGCGGTATCCGTGATGCCGATGAGCTGGAACTGCTTGTTCCTCCAGTCGTTGCGGGCGATGATGAAGAACCACGGCCCATCGGGAGAGGCGCCGACATGATGCGTCTGGATCGCCTTGTACAAATCCTGTTTGGAGGAGGGAAGCATGTCGAAGTCCATCTCCGACGTTCGGCGCCATGGCCTCGATCAGGTATTCGAGGGGATATTTGTACACGCGGCTCCAAAGGTCGAGCAGCAGGGCGGCCTCCTCCGTGTCGGTCAGAAACAGCGGATAATAGTTTCGCTGCTGGAGGTATTCGCGGACCGCCTGGTAATTGGCGAAATCGCCGTTGTGCACGAGCGCTTCATGAAGCGCGCTGAACGGATGGCAGCCGCCGGGATGCCACACCCGGCCGCGCGTGGGGTACCGCTGGTGGGCAAGCCAGACGTGGGCCTTGAAATCGTCGAGTTTATAATACCGGACGACATTCTCCGCATAACCGACGATCTTCAGGATCATCATGTTCCGGCCGTGGGACATGACAAAGGCACGCTTTTCGCCGAGCGACGCGTAATAGTGGGTGTTGATCTGGAAACTGTTTTGATAAACAAACTCGTCCTCCGCGTCGCGGCGGTCGAGGGATGCGAGATTATTATCCGCTATATACTTGTCGAGGACGTCATTCTTGACGCGGACGAAGTAGCGCATGATGTCCGCGGGCCTGACCTCGAGGCCGAGGCTGCGGTGGTCATCGATCGTGGGCAGCTTCTCGGATTTATCGATTGTGAAATGGCGTTTGATGAATCCGTCCTCGATCTCGGAGGCCGCGCGCGGGTCGAGAAGCGCGATGTGGACCATGTAGTCGTCGTCCAGGATCTGCCGGGAAACCCCGAGCGCCCCGGGGAGGAATCCCACGGCGCCGATTCCGCCGCCCTTCCCGTTGCCGCGGTTGTGCATCTGCACGGAGGGCTCGAAGATGTTCTTCCCCGTGACGGGGATAGAACTGATGAATCCGGTGACGCCGCAGCCGCCTTCCGCCTCGGGTTCTGGAGCGAGCGGCGGAAGCCCGCGGCAAAGCGTGGTGCGGGAGTGTAATATCTTTTCAGCATTATCCATGTTTCAGGCTCCGCTTTAGCTTTATCTGCTGTAATCAACATGCTCCAGCAGGTCAGTCCGGCCGACCATCTCCCTGATGCTTTTCAGGCCGCACTTCTGGAGGATGTCGACGAGTTGGACGTTCCATGCGTGGTAGAGGTTGGTGAGGCGCTGGGTGGCCCATTCCTCGCCGAACAGGTCGGACAGCTCGGAATCCGTGGAGGCGATGCCCCGGGCGCAGCCGCGGCCCGATTCGCAATTGCCGCAGCGCACGCATTCGAGGGCGACCATCTCGGCGGTGCCGATCACGGCGCCGTCCGCGCCGAGGCAGATTGCCTTGGCGAGGTCGTGGGCGGTCCGGATTCCGCCGGAGGCGATAAGCGTCATGGCATCGCGCGCGCCTTCATCCTTTAGGAAATTGTGGACCTTGGTGATGGCGTATTCGATGGGCATGGCGATGTTCTTCTTGGCGATGTCGGGCGCCGCCCCGGTTCCGCCGTAGCCGCCGTCGATATGGATGATGTGGGCGCCGGCGTAGTATGAGCCGACGGCCACCATGTCGACGTCGTTGGGCGTGGAGACCTTCACGGAGACCAGCGCCCTGGGATTCATCTCCTTGATCCAGTCGATGTGCTTTTTGTGGTCCTCGATCGAATAGACGGAGTGAAAGGGAAACGGCGAAAACAGCGAGGATCCCTGGACGGCCTCGCGCATCCGGGCGACGCTCGCCGTATTCTTCTCGCCCAGGAGGTGCCCGCCGAGACCGGGTTTGGCGCCCTGGGCGTATTTGAACTCGACGATCTTGACCCGCTGGATCGTCTCCTCGCGCACACCGAACAAGCCCGTTGCCACCTGGGTGATCACGTGGTCGTCGTACGGCTTCAGCGCGTCGGGATAACCCCCTTCGCCGGTGCACGTGAAGCTGTTCCAGAGGGTCGCGTTCCTTGCCCGGGACACCATGGTGGGAAGGCTGACCGATCCGAAGGACATGCCGCCGCCGTACACCGGGGTAGAGATGATGATATTCTCCCGGCCGTCGTTCCGCCGGTTCAGCGGGATCGCGGTTGAAATCTCCGCCTTGTCCACCCTGGCGGGATTGGCGGGGAACTTGAGCCTCAGCTTGTCGAAGCCTCCGCCCGAGTTGCCCAGGTTGAATTCGATGTCCGTGCGCTCGGGCGGATAACCGGTCTCGGCCATGATCCATGTTCCCGTGATCATGTCGGCGGTCCACCGGGGATCTCCCAGCGTCTCGTACATCGGGTTGGGGACCAGGCTCAACGCCCTGGCGGGGCATTTCGCCACGCAGCAGTAATCCCTGCTCTGGCATTCAAAGCCGATGCACTTGTAGTCGATGGGAGGCCTCGTGCGGTTGTGTCCATCAACCCTTTCATGGACCCCGTAGGGGCATGTCATGGCGCAGGTGCCGCAGTTGATGCAGGCATCCGAGCGGACGACCTTGTACTTCGGCACCTGATGCTTGAACCGCGACGGCATCCGCCTGATTTCAACCGTTGATGGGATCATACGCTTGCCACTTCCCTTCTTCTGAAAATCTTTCCGAATGTTTCGTTGTCGATCTCGTCGAAGAAGATGGCGCGCCCGGTCTCCCCGCGCAGCCGGCGGGCTTCGCGGATGCCCATGGCGCCCATCACTTCCAGGAGCTGGGAGTGCCAGGCTCCCATCAGGTTGATCATCCGCTGGGTCAGGATTTCCACGGGGATCCCGTCCAACCCCCCGGGGAGGACGAGCGATCGCTCCGGCTGCTCGTACAGCCTGGCGCCGATGGCAATCAGCAGCGGCAGGTCGACAGCCGTCAGATCCGCGCCGCAGAGCATGGCCTTCGGAACATGTTCCGCCATGCCGATGCCTCCGGAGGCGATGAGGGTGACCTCGTCGCGGATCCGGTCGCCCACCAGCTTCAGGTGCACGGCCCGGATCACGTCCTTGATCAACCGGGGAGACGAAGCCGCCGGGCCGCCGACTTCCCTGCCGCGGTAGTCGGCGACGATGTGAATGATCCCCGCGCCGCCGCGGGCGAGCTTCAGGACCGAATCCTCCACTCCGGGGACGGCGGGCAGGCGGAGGATGACGAGCGGATCGCCGGCCTTCTTGATTCCCGCCTTCAGCGCAGGAAGATCCCCGGGCAGCCCACCGGCACAGTCGATCGCCACGATGCGCGCCTTCGCGAGGAGGCCCTTGTGCTTCCCAATATCGCCGGGCGCGAGACAGGGGATGATGCTGCCGAGATAACGCTCGAGATCCGGGGTGATTTCGGCGACCGGCATGACAATGCAGGTGCCGACCTCGACCGCCGCCCCCACCAGGGCCGCCTTGAGGTTTGGGCGCAGGCCGGCCTCCGGAAGGTCGAAGATGACCGGGAGCGGAATGTCGATGGTCTTCGGAATCCGCGACAGCAACCGCCCGCCTTCTCCGAATTCAAGATGGTTCAGCTTGCGGCCCAGCTCGACCGAGGTGCTGATGTATTCCCGGCCGTGGATTCCGTCCCGCGTCGGACGGACGATCTCCGACATGTCGGTCCACATGCTGTCGAAGCCCGCTCCCGTGAACGGGCCGCGGTAACCGGCGCCTGTCACCGGCACCTTGCCGTCCTCCGCCTGTTTCCACAGGGTAAGGAGCATGTCGGGCTTCCAGAACGCGCCGCCGGTATTGAGGAAGTCGCTGTTCAGGGATTTCTCCAGCGCTCCCCGCGGGCACTCCTGGATGCACCGGAAGCAGTTTCTGCATACCACGGTGTTCGGATCCGCCATTTTCCGCGGGTCGTCCTGCCGGCGTTCATGCGCCTCGTAGATGCACACTTTCGTGCATTTGCCGCAGTTTATACAATTCTCCCGCCGCACGATTTTGAACTTGAAGATATAGTCCAGATCAAGGGGTGTGGCTTTCGCGTGGACGTGATATTTCTTTGGCATGGTCCTTGTCCGCCTGTTGATTGATCAAAACGTATGCGGAGGTTCAGTTGTTTCTTTCCACCATCCTCCAGTAGTCCTCGCTGGCGTCGACCTCCTTGAGAAACTCCGGGATCCGCTTCTGCGGCCGCCCGAATCTGCCTTCGATCCTCTTTTCCAGGGCATCCCAGAGATTCATGAGCTCGAGGTTGGTCTGGCAGATCTCCTCGCAGGCCTTGCAGTGCATGCACATGAATGCAAGGAACGCCTCTTCCTGGGTCACCGTCTTGTTGTTGAGCAGCTTCTTGGCCAGGGCCAGCTTGCCCTTGGCCGTCACCGCCTCGTTCCGGGTGACCAGATACGCGGGGCACACCGCAAGGCAATTCCCGCATTTCGCGCAGGCGTGGACGGTGAGCTCGAAATCAAGCTGGTCCACCTTTTTGTCCTTGCCCAGGACAAGCGTGACCGCCCTGCCGAGGACGGGCGAGAACAGCGCCATGAGATTCATGGACAGCCCGAAGACGGCAGGATCAAAGACGACGGTCGAGAACACGTTTGAATTGACCCGCAGGTATTTTCCCGGGTTCAGGATGTTGTTCGGATCGACCTTTGCCTTGAAGGCCTTCAAGGCCCGCTGTCTTTCCTTGCTGTAGAGGTGGTGGACGAACGGGGCATTCCAGAGTCCGAGTCCGTAGGGTTCCGCGCCCAGCTTCACCCCGGTGTGGGTGAGCAGCGTGGCCAGGGGGAGATCAATCAAATATCTCAACCTCCGGGAGTCGCAAAGAAACGTCGACATCACGAGCGCCCGGTTCTCGTCGACAATGTAGGAGTCGACGCAGATTTCGACGGCGAAGCGGCGGCCCAGTCTCTTTGCGCGGGCGATGAAGTCCGCGGCCGCCGCGATCGGGATGATGACTTCACTCGCCAGAATCGTCGGTCCCAGGCGCTTCGTCTTCATGCCGAACAGGCGCTCGTTCCACAGGTATCTGGCCACGTGGCGTGGCGCCTCCTCGATGCCGCCCGCCTGGGTCAGGAACCGGACAAACCGGTCGTCGTCCTCCCTGCTTCCGAATTCCAGGAACACGCCGGCGGATCTTTTGAAGATGGGCGCCCGCATCAGTTCGTTTGTTTCGCCCAGATGGTTCTCATCAAGGAACCGGATGACATCCGGGTCGAGCTCCCGGGATGCCTTGCATTGCGCGAGGCGCCCGATGAAGGCGAAGGCCTCCGCATCCCCGGGAAAATAGAGCAGATGCGGAAAGGACGCCCGGGGGACGTCCCGCAATTTGAGGGTGACCTCGGAAATGATGCCGAATTGCCCCTCGGTGGAGATGAAATTCGGGAATTCAGCGTCCGCGGGCGTGAGCTTCCTGACTTCCCCGGAAGCCATGACCACCGTCATGGAGACAATCTGTTTCGCCAAGTGTCCGTACTTGAAGCTGTTGATGCCGTAGCCCCCGGTCGAAATCCAGCCGCCCACCGTCGAGAACTTGCTTGACGGGTAGGTGCGCAGACACAGGCCCTTTTTCTTCGCGATGATATCGATGTCACTCCACCGCGCGCCCGCCTCGACGGTCACGGTCTTTTGTTCCGTGTCGAGATTGAGGATATTCCGGAAGGGAGACAGGTCGATGACGATCCCGGCTTTTGTCGGGATGACGCCGCCAAATCCCCACGAGGCCGCGCCGCGCGGAACCACGGGGATCTTGCGCTCGTTTGCGAACGCGAGGACCTGCCCTATTTCCGCCACGTTCCCCGGCTGGACGACAAAATCGGGTTGGTTCCGGAAGAACGTCCTGGTCATGATCACCGGGACGTCGCCGATGTCATGGCTGTACATCGCCCGCTCCTCCGGCTTGCCGAAAAGCTTGATGTTGCCTGCGACCTTTCTGAATTCCTCTGCTGTTTTCATAATCGACAAGCCGCTACCAGGCCCGTTGACAAAACCGATCGCCGGCCGGAGGGCGCGGCAACGTGACGAGCGCCAAATCAATGCCGGACCTCATGTGTCCGGCCAAAATGTTCCAGGATACAGTCAAAACCTTTGCACCGTGGGTGGCCGGCACTCTATTGGCAATTGGTTTTGCTCTGCTGGGGCTCCTATTCCTTGACTTAACGCGGGTCATTAGCATCCGAGTGACTCTCCATGATCCCATTGGCCGCGCATGAAAACAACTAATACCATCCGACACGCGCCCCATTTTGGAGCATCGGACGCGGTCGGTTTCGCGGGAACGGCCGGATGCAGTTGATTTTCCCTATGGCAGATCGGTGGAACCCATCAGGTGGCGATCGCACTCGCGGGCCGCCCCCCGGCCTTCGTTGATCGCCCAAACCACGAGGCTCTGGCCACGGCGGCAGTCGCCGGCGGCGAACACGCCTTTGATGTTGGTGGCGTATTTCTCGTGTTCCGCCTTGATGTTGCTCCGGGCGTCGGTCTCCACGCCGAAATCCTTGAGAAGAGCCTGCTCGGGGCCGAGGAAACCCATTGCGAGCAACACGAGCTGCGCCGGCCGGGTCTGTTCGGTGCCGGGCTGTTCCCTGGGCGCGAACTGCCCCCTGTCGTTCTTCTCCCATTTGATCTGGACCGTGACGATCTCCTTCACGCGTCCGTCGCCGTCTCCGACAAAGCGCTTGACCGTCGTGAGGTAGACGCGCGGATCGGCCCCAAATTTCGCGGCGGCCTCTTCCTGGCCATAATCCATCCGGTAGACCTTCGGCCATTCGGGCCACGGATTGTCCGCCGCCCGTTCAAGGGGCGGCCGGGGAAGAATCTCGATTTGCGTGAGGCTCCGGCAGCCCTGCCGCATTGCGGATCCCGCGCAGTCCGTTCCGGTGTCGCCTCCGCCGATGATGACCACATCGCACCCGCGGGCGTGGATGCGGCTGGCGTCCGGTTTGCCGGCCAGCAACGCCCTGGTGTTCGCGGAGAGATATTCCAGGGCGAAATGAACACCTTTGAGATTGCGGCCCTCCACCGGCAGATCCCGTGCCTGGGTCGCTCCTGTGCAGATCACGGTTGCATCGAATTCCTTGCGGAAGATCTGCGGTTCGACGTTTTCACCCACGTCGGCATTGCAGATGAATCTGACGCCCTCCTGCTCCATGAGATTGAGCCGGCGGAACAACACCCCCTGCTTGTCGAGCTTCATGTTCGGGATGCCGTACATCAGCAGCCCGCCCGGGCGGTCGGCGCGTTCGAACACCGTCACCCAATGGCCCGCGGTGATGAGCTGGGCGGCTGCGGCGAGGCCGGCCGGGCCTGAACCGATCACGGCGACCTTTTTCCCGGTGCGCAGCCGGGGCGGCTCCGGCAACACCCAACCCTCCTCCCATCCTTTCTCAATGATGCTGAACTCGATGTTCTTGATCGTTACCGGCGGACTGTTGATGCCCAGGACGCAGGAACCCTCGCAAGGGGCGGGGCAGACGCGACCGGTGAATTCCGGAAAGTTGTTGGTCTTATGCAGGCGTTCCAGCGCCTCCCGCCAGAGGCCGCGATAAATGAGGTCGTTCCATTCCGGGATGAGATTGTGGATCGGACAGCCCGAGGCCATCCCGCTGATGAGCGTGCCTGTATGGCAGAATGGAACACCGCAGTCCATGCAGCGTGCGCCCTGGTTGCGGAGCTTCTTCTCCTCCATGTGGTGGTGAAACTCCCGCCAATCACCGACCCGCACCAGCGGCGGGCGGTCCACGGGAAGTTCCCGCAGGTATTCGATGAATCCGGTTGGTTTACCCATGGGAAAGAAAAGGCTGAAAAGCTGAAGGCTGAAACGCTGAAAACTGAAAGGCTGAAAGGCTGAAAGCTGAAACGCTGAAAACTGAAGGGATGGACCGTTGGCGCGCGGCGTTCGATTGACCGGGGGAAAAACTGAAGGACATCGGGAATGAAGGGTGAACGATTTCAGCTTTTCAGTTTCTCAGTCTTTCAGTTTTTCCCTTTAGTTTCCCCCGATCCGCGAGAGATCGCGGGCGTTCTCCTCGAAGGCGGCCATGACGGCCTCGTCCCCCGTCAGGCCCTGTTCGTGGACGCGTTGGATGCAGGACAGCATGCGTTGATAGTCCTTGGGGATGACCTTCACGAAGCGGGGCAGCATGTCCTCCCATTTCTCCAGGATTCGGCGGGCGCGGAGGCTCTTTGTATAGGCGAGGTGCTTCTCCACCATGCCGCGCACCTCGGCTGCCTCCGCCGGACTCTCGATCTTCCCCAGCGTGACCATCTGCACGTTGACGTTGCGCGCGAGGTCACCCTTCTCATCGAGGATGTAGGCGAAACCGCCGGACATGCCCGCTGCGAAGTTGCGGCCGATGGGACCGAGCACGACGACACGGCCGCCGGTCATGTACTCGCAGCCGTGGTCCCCCACGGATTCAACAACGGCGTTGATGCCGCTGTTGCGGACGCAGAAACGTTCTCCCGTCATGCCGCTGATGTAGGCTTCGCCGCTCGTGGCGCCATAGAAGGCAACGTTCCCGATGATGATGTTCTCCTCGGGGGCGAAGGTGCTGCCTTCCGGCGGAAAGACGATGATCTTGCCGCCGGACAGCCCCTTGCCGATGTAGTCGTTCGAATCGCCCTCGATGCTGAAGGTCATGCCCCGGGGCAGGAAGGCTCCGAAGCTCTGGCCGGCCGAGCCGTTGAACCGGATCTGGATCGTGTCGTCGGGCAGGCCCGCCGCGCCCCGCTTCCTGGTGAGCTCGCTTCCCGTGATCGTGCCCACCACCCGGTTTGTGTTCCTGATCGGCATCTGCGCGGTGACCTTCTCGCCGCGGTCGATGGCCGGGCGGCACAGGTCGAGGAGCACGGTGAGGTCGAGCGACTTTTCGAGTCCGTGTGACTGTGGCACCCGGCAGAAGCGGCCGACCTCCGGTCCCGCCTCGGGCTGGTAGAGGATGTTGCTGAAGTCGAGGCCCCGGGCCTTCCAGTGATCGATCGCCTTTTTGGGTTCAAGGCAATCCACGCGGCCGACCATCTCTTCGATCGTGCGGAAGCCGAGGGAGGCCATGATCTCCCTCAATTCCTCGGCGACGAAACGCATGAAGTTGATGACGTGCTCCGGCTGGCCGGTGAACCGCGCACGCAGCCGTGGATCCTGGGTGGCGACGCCTGTCGGACAGGTGTTGAGGTGGCAGACGCGCATCATGATGCAGCCCGAGGACACCAGCGGGCCGGTGGCAAAACCGAACTCCTCGGCCCCGAGCAGGGCGGCAATGGCCACGTCGCGGCCCGTCTTCAACTGGCCATCGGTCTCGACCGAGATCCGGTCGCGGAGGTTGTTGAGCACCAGGGTCTGGTGGGTCTCCGCCAGGCCGAGTTCCCAGGGCAGTCCGGCATGCTTGATCGAAGTCTGGGGAGACGCGCCCGTGCCGCCATCGTGGCCGGAGATCAGGACAACGTCCGCGTGGGCCTTGGCAACGCCCGCTGCGACGGTGCCCACACCGACCTCGGCAACCAGTTTGACGCTGATCCGGGCCTCGCGGTTGGCGTTCTTGAGGTCGTGGATCAGTTCCGCGAGATCCTCGATCGAGTAAATGTCGTGGTGCGGCGGCGGCGAGATCAGGCCGACGCCCGCGGTTGTGAGGCGGGTCTTCGCGATCCACGGATAGACCTTGGTGCCGGGGAGCTGGCCGCCCTCGCCCGGCTTTGCGCCCTGGGCCATCTTGATCTGGAGTTCACGGGCGTTGACGAGGTATTCGCTCGTGACGCCGAACCGGGCCGAGGCCACCTGCTTGATGGCGGAATTGCGCGAGTCGCCGTTGGGCAGCGGCTGGTAGCGCACGGGGTCTTCCCCACCCTCGCCCGTGTTGCTCTTGCCCCCGATCCGGTTCATCGCGATCGCGAGCGTCTCGTGCGCCTCCTGGCTGATGGAGCCGTAGGACATCGCCCCGGTCTTGAACCGCTTCACGATGCTTTCGACGGGCTCCACTTCCGCGATCGGGATCGGAGTGCCGGGCTTGAAATCCAGCAGGCTGCGCAGCGTGCAGAGGTTCTTCGACTGGTCGTTCACCAGTTTCGCGTAATCCTTGAAAATGGCATAGCTGCCGGTCCGCACCGCCTTCTGCAGCCGGTGGATGGTTTCGGGATTGAACAGGTGGAACTCGCCGTCGTCCCGCCACTGATACTGGCCGCCCGCCGGGAGAACATGCCCGTTGACCTGCCGTTGCGGAAAGGCCTGGCGATGGCGGGCGAGAACCTCCTGGGCGATGATGTCGAGCCCGATCCCGCCCACGCGCGAGGAGGTCCATGTGAAATAGTGGTCCACGACGTCCTGCCTGAGGCCGACCGCCTCGAAGACCTGCGCGCCGCGATAGCTCTGGACGGAGGAGATGCCCATCTTGGACATCACCTTGATCACGCCCTTTGACGCAGCTTTCACGATGTTCTTGCAGGCGGTCTTGTGGTCCAGATTGGGCAGCAGGCCGTCGTGGATCATCGCGTCGACCGTTTCGAAGGCGAGATAGGGGTTGATGGAGCTGCAACCGTAGCCGATCAGCAGCGCAAAGTGATGGACCTCGCGCGCCTCGCCGGTTTCGAGCACCATGCTGATGCGCGTCCGGAGCCCTTCGCGGATCAGGTAGTGGTGCAGACCTGCGACGGCGAGGAGCGCCGGAACCGGAGCGTAATCCTGGGTCACTCCCCGATCGCTGAGAATGATGAGGTTGACCTCCTCCTCCTCGATCATGCGGCGGGCCATGATGCACAGCTCCTCCACCGACTTGGCGAGGCCCTTCTCCCCGCGGGTCACGCGGAAGAGGATCGGCAGCACGCCGACCTTGAATCCGGGCAGGTCCAGGCGGCGGAGCTTGGCGAATTGCTCGTTGGTGAGGATGGGCCATTCCAGCTCCACCCGCCGGCAGGCCACCGGCTGCGGATCCAGCAGATTGCCCTCGGAGCCGAGACGCGTTTCCGCCGAGATGATCAGTTCCTCGCGGATGGAATCGATCGGCGGATTTGTGACCTGCGCGAAAAGCTGCTTGAAATAATCATAAAGCAGCCGCGGCTTGTTCGAGAGGACCGCGAGGGCCGCGTCGTTGCCCATCGAGCCGACAGCCTCGACGCCGTCGCGCGCCATGGGGGTGAGGATGATGCGCTCGTCCTCAAAGGTGTAGCCGAAGGCGATCTGCCGCTGCAGGAGCGTCCTGTGGTCGGGTTCCGGAAGCGCCGGCGCCGCGGGCAGATCCTCAAGATGCACGAGGTTCTCGCTGAGCCACAGCCGGTAGGGGCGCTCGGCAACGATCTTGCCCTTGATTTCCTCGTCGGAGACGATGCGGCCCTCCTCGGTGTCGATCAGGAACATGCGGCCGGGTTGAAGGCGGCCCTTCTGGGCAACCTGCCCGGGAGCGACGTCGAGCACGCCCACTTCGGAGGCCATGATGACACGGTCGTCCTTCGTCACGTAATAGCGCGAGGGCCGGAGGCCATTCCTGTCGAGCACGGCGCCGATCTTCTTTCCGTCGGTGAAAGCGATCGAAGCCGGGCCGTCCCATGGCTCCATCAGGCAGGAATGGTACTGGTAGAATGCCTTCCGCGCCTCGTCCATGCTCTCGTGGTTGGACCAGGGCTCGGGGATCATCATCATCATCGCGTGGGGCAGCGAGCGGCCGGCCAGCACGAGCATTTCGAGCGTGTTGTCGAACATCGCCGAATCGCTTCCATTCGGATCGATGATCGGATGCACCTTCGCCATGTCATCCCCGAAGAGATCCGACTCAAAGAGCGCGCCGCGCGCATGCATCCAGTTGATGTTGCCGCGCAGCGTGTTGATCTCGCCGTTATGCGCGATGTAGCGATACGGATGGGCACGGTCCCAACTCGGGAAGGTGTTGGTGCTGAAACGCGAGTGCACCAGCGCGAGCGCCGTTTCCATCGCCGGATCCTGCAAGTCGGGGAAATATTCCGGCAATTGTTCGGTGAGGAGCATCCCCTTGTAGACGATGGTCTTGTAGGACAAGCTCGGGATGTACCAGTATTCGCTGCCGTCGAGCCCTCCGGCGCGGATTTCGTTGTAGGCCCGCTTGCGGATGACGAACAGCTTGCGTTCAAACGCCATGTCGTCGTCGAGGTTCTTGTTGCGCCCGATGAAGATCTGCCGGATGAAAGGCTCGCAGGAGCGCGCCGTATCGCCGAGCGAGGAGCTGTTTGCGGGGACGGTGCGCCACCCGAGGGCGGTCTGGCCTTCTGATTGCACGATCTGCTCAAAGCGCTCCTCCAGCCTCCGGCGATGGGTCGGATTGCGCGGCAGAAACACAAGCCCGCAGCCGTATTCCGCCGGGCCGGGCAGGACGATCCGCGTCTTCTTGCATGCCTCGACGAAGAACGCATGGGGCGTTTGCAGGAGCACGCCGGCGCCGTCGCCCGTGTTGGATTCGCTTCCGCTTGCGCCGCGGTGATCGAGGTTCTTCAGCACCTGCAGCGCCTGTTGCAGGATCTGGTGCGACCGACGCCCCTTGATGTCGACCACGAAGCCCACGCCGCACGCGTCGTGTTCATACCAGGGATCGTAAAGACCCTGCTTGGACGGCAGCCCGGCCCGGGCCGGCCGGGGACCAGGAGAGCTGTCACGTCGGTTGTTCATTTTTCGGATACCGGTTTGCGTTCGCCATCAGGTCAATTGCAAAACTGGGTTCTCGGAACTTCCGGATGCGGGCGCAGCCCTGATCCGGCGGTCCCGTCAGAAAAACCGTATGGTCTTTGTGGCCATTCCCACATCCTCCGCCTCCGTGCCGCCGGCATCGCCTGGCTCCTCCATCCGGGCCTCGTTTGGGTTTACGATGTCGTTGGCGAGAAGGTAGTTTTCAACCTCCTCCCCTGAAACGTCGGCGAGCATGATGCCGTCGATCTCGACGCAGGGGGAAAGGGATTGGCCCGACTTGCGAACCATCTCGTCAAAGAGCGTCCGGTCGGCCGAGACATCGACAGCCTCGAATTCAAGGCCGTGTTTTCGCAGGACGGCTTGCACGCCGCGCGCCCAGCCGCATTGCGGTTCCATATAGGCCCGGATCTTCATGCGTAGACAATGCTGAGGGGAAGGAGCGGCGCAACTCACAGGCGCGATTTATGCAGGACGGACCCGGGGGCCGGCTTTCCCCGACCCCCGCAGGGGCCGCCGCCGGGCGGAGGAATTTTCCTAGCCGCCCACCGCGGTTTCGTCTAGACCCCCGCCAATGAGAGTCCTCGTGACCGGCGCCGCCGGGTTCATCGGCTTCCACGTCAGCCAGCGGCTGGCCGCCTCGCAACGATGCGAGGTGCTCGGCATTGACAACCTGAATGCCTATGCCTCGGCCGGGTTGAAACGGGCCCGGCTGGCCGAGCTCGAAAAGCTGGACGGCTTCCGCTTCGTGCAGGCCGACTTCGCTGATGCGCCGGCCTTCGCCGGCCTGCATGAGAATTTCCGGCCCGACTACGTCGTGCATCTGGGGGCGCAGACGGGCGTGCGCTACAGCCTCGAGAATCCGGCGGCCTATGTGCACAGCAATCTCGATGGTCTCGCCAGCCTGCTCGAGGCGGCGCGGCGCCGGCCGCCGAAGCACCTCGTGTTTGCGTCGAGCAGTTCCATCTACGGCGCGGACGCGCGCGTGCCGTTTCGGGAGGACGACGACGCCGGGCGGCCGCTCTCGTTTTACGCCGCCACGAAAAAAGCCGGCGAGGCGATGGCGTGCAGCTACGCCCACACCCACGGCCTGAATATTACCGCCCTGCGGTTCTTCACCGTCTACGGGCCGTGGGGGCGGCCGGACATGACGCCGATGCTCTTCGCCCGCGCCATCCGCGACGGCACGCCGCTCCGGCTTTTCAACCATGGGCGCTACCAGCGGGATTTCACGTACGTGGATGATGTCGTCGACGGCGTGCTGAAGGTGCTGCTCCATCCGTTCCCGGGGGCCGCGGGGGAGCAGGCCGCCCCACCCTGGCGGGTTTTCAATCTCGGGCACCAGCAGCCCGTGGAAATGAAGCTCTTCGTACGGATGCTGGAATCGCTTCTCGGCCGGGAGGCGCGGATCGAGTTGCTGCCGCCTCTCCCCACGGAAATGCCCGCGACCTGCGCAGACCTGACGCGCATCCATGAGGCGGTCGGGTACGCGCCCAGGGTGACCCTCGAGGAAGGCTTGCGGCGGTTTGTCGACTGGTTCCAGCGCTACGAAGGACCGGGCTAGCGAGGCGCCGCCTCAGACCAAGCTTGAGTCTTGATGCAACGATGAGGTTGAAGGCTCATCGAAGCTGGAGCCAGCGCCTCGCTACATGTCCGCTGCGCGGACAAGGCGATCGATGGAACGGGAACCTCGCTGCATAGAAAATGCCGCCGTCTGAAAACTTGACCTGATCGCAACATATTTCGGGATTCAAGGACTCTAGGAAGCCCTGTCGGGATTTGGCCCTCCATGATGCCGGTTCATCGGGCTGCGCCCGTTGAGAAGATGATCAACAAAGGTGGGCAGCCCGCCGTCTTCTTCCCGATAACGCATGCATTGCCACTTCTCCGCCTTCTTCCGCAAATGCCGCAGGCATTTGAAACTGGCGGCGGGGAGGACAGAGTCCGACACGCTGCCAGGAGGTTTCTTTTCGTTTGCGCCGCAGGAGGGTTTGCGGAACAACATTGGCATTTCCCGCGCCGGGTCTTCTGCGCCGCCTTTCCGCCACATCCGCATTTCCAACCTTTCCCGAGCCACCTCACTCCCATGTCCAAAGCTCCGCTTCCGCCCGCCAAATCCCCCGCCGATCTCAAGGTTGGCGCCACAGCCGCCGAACGCGCCGCCGATCCCGCGCGCGCCCGGAACATCGAGCTCGCCGTCTCAGCGATCACCAAACAGTTCGGCGAAGGTTCGATCATGCGCCTGGGCAGCGCGACGCGCATGGTGGTCGATACCATTTCGACCGGCTCCCTCGCGATCGATCTTGCCCTGGGCGTGGGCGGGCTGCCGCGCGGACGCATCATCGAGATCTTTGGGCCGGAATCGTCCGGAAAGACGACGTTCTGTCTCAGCGTGATCGCCGAGGCCCAGCGCCGCGGGGGGCTGGCGGCCTTCATTGACGTCGAGCATGCCCTCGATCCGAAATATGCCCGCGTGGTGGGCGTGAAGCTTGATGACCTGCTGGTCTCGCAGCCGGACAGCGGGGAGGACGCGCTGAACATCACGGAGGCCCTGATCCGGTCGAACTCGATCGATGTCATCATCATCGATTCGGTGGCGGCCCTCGTCTCGCGCGCCGAGCTCGATGGCCAGATGGGCGACGCCACCGTGGGCTCCCAGGCCCGGTTGATGAGCCAGGCCATGCGGCGCCTGACCTCCGTCGTCAGCCGGACGAAGTGCGTCTGCATTTTCACCAATCAGATCCGGGAAAAGATCGGCGTGATGTTTGGGAACCCGGAGACGACGCCCGGCGGCCGCGCCCTGAAGTTCTTCTCCTCGCTCCGGCTGGACATCCGCCGCAAGGACCAGCTGAAGACCCCGGAGGGGAAGGTGGTCGGCAACCGCACCAAGATCAAGGTGGTGAAGAACAAGGTCGCCCCACCCTTCACGGAGTGCGAATTCGACATCATGTACGACGAGGGGATCTCCCAGACCGGCTCGCTGCTCGATCTCGGGGTCGAACACAGGATCCTGGAGAAGAAGGGCGCCTGGATCGCGTACAACGGCGAGCTGGTCGGCCAGGGGCGCGAGGCGGCCAAGGAGGCCCTCGCAAAGAACCCCGAGCTCGCCGCCAGGATCAAGGCGGATATTCTCGCGAAGGTCAGTGTCACCGGCGGCGCCGAGATCGCCACGGGCCCGGCCAGCGAGTAAGAGCGCCGCACTCAATGGGTGCCTTTTTCTTAGCCGTGGTGCGTCACCTTTTCCGCTTCCTCACAGTCGACCGGCATCTGTTCGCCGGCTAGTCGCCAATCCAGAATTGATTTTCCCGATTGCGGGGTAATCTTACATCGCGTGCAGAAGACGTTTCTCGAGTTCTTTGCTGGGATCGGCCTCATGCGAATGGGCTTGGAACGTTGTGGCTGGCAGATTGCCTGGGCCAACGACATTGATCCCGACAAACGGGAGATGTATGATTACCATTTCCACGACGCCGACACGCACTTTGTACTCGGCGACGTGCACCAGATCAAGGCCGACGCCGTCCCAGCCGCGACGCTGGCGACGGCATCATTCCCGTGCAACGACTTATCGCTTGCCGGTGCACGCGCTGGAATTCGGCACGGCCAGCATTCATCTGCCTATTGGGGGTTTATCGATGTAATAGAAAAGATGGGACGCCGACGCCCTCGGCTTGTGATGCTGGAAAATGTCGTTGGATTTCTTTCCTCGCATAACGGCCATGACTTTCGAGATGCGCTGCTCGCGCTCAACGAGCTCGGGTACTCAGTCGACGCTCACATATTGGATGCGATCCATTTCGTGCCGCAGAGCCGCCAACGACTTTTCGTATTTGGAGTGCTTCAGCGGCAGAAGGCGTCAGCGGTGGGAGAAAAGCAACCGGTCTTCTTTGAATGTCAGACGCGGCCAAGAGATTTGGCGCAATTCATCATCGACCACCCAGAAATCGATTGGTCGCCAAGGCAACTTCCGAGCCTCCCCGAGGGTGCTTTGTGCCTAAAAGACGTGCTCGAAGATGTATCGCCAGCTTCGCCGCAGTGGTGGAGCAAACAGAGGGTAGAGTACCTTCTAGATCAGATGAGCCCAAGGCATCTTGCACTGGCCGAACAGATGAAATCCGCGACTCTTGATTGCTTTGGAACCATTTTCCGGCGCGTCCGAAATGGGCGTTCCATGGCAGAATTAAGAACCGATGGCATCGCTGGATGCCTGAGGACGCCACGCGGCGGCAGTGGACGCCAGATTCTCCTGGCAGCTGGAAAAGGTCGAATCAGGGCGAGGCTTCTCAATGGCCGTGAGTGTGCGCGTCTTATGGGTGCTGATGACTTTTTGATGGATGTACCACTGAACCAAGCTCTATTTGGGTTCGGCGATGCCGTGTGTGTGCCAGTGATTTCGTGGATCGGAGAGAACTATCTCTCAAAACTTCTGTGTGGAGTTCAGGACAACGTGTGTGTGGAGGCATCTGCGTGAAAACTGACTTTCTCCCCATTCTTGCAGATTGGTATTCGCGGCTCCCACATGAGCGAGGGAAAACACTACCGGCGCGTGGGACAATCGCTGGGGCAATAGTCGTGCTGGAGCACGTCTCGGAGCAGTGCGATCTCCGGTACGACGCGCATCTGACCGAAAAAGGGAAAGGCCAGGTGCGGGGAGTTGGTGGTCCAGCAATCGCCAAGGTGTTGATGCGGCACGGCGAGACGCGCCGTTTTCTATCTGAAGGAGGGCGAACCAACCGGGGCTTGATTGGGGCCATCAAAGATCTTCTGGACGGCCTTCGAGAAGGCGGGCTGGCCGAACTTGCAGAAAGCAAAAGGAGCCGCGCGATTGATCAGATGCAAGCGTGGTTGGTTGCAAAGGCACAGGAGTATCTGAACCGGAAACGGCTGAAATTCGTATTCCGGCCTGGAACAACCACTTTCTCTCTGATCGCACGGCTTCTAGACGATGCGCGTGCGGGACAAAAGGAATCGGTTGTGGCGCAGCATTTGGTCGGGGCAAAGCTTCAAGCAAGATTCCCGGCGGAATCAGTATGCAACGACAGCTTTACGACAGCCGACACATCAGCCCAGAAGGCGGGTGACTTCGTGATTCGACAGACGGCGTTTCACGTGACGGTTTCGCCGCAGCCAGCTCTCTTCGATAAGTGTCGGGCCAATCTGGATGCGGGTCTTTCTCCTTTCGTGCTTGTGCCGGAGCGGCAGCTCGCCGCCGCGCGTCAGATGGCAGAGCTTTCCTGCGCTGAGGCTATTTGGGTTCAGTCAATCGAAGCCTTTGTCGGGCAAAACGTGAGCGAGCTCGGCTGTTTCGCTGCGGAGAGCACCCATCGCGAATTGCGACGCGTCCTCGAACTCTATAACGCGCGAGCTGACTCCGTGGAGGCCGACAAGTCGGTTTTGTTGGAGCTTCCCGATAATCTGTGAGGGCCTTTTTACGACGCCGTTGTGAGCGATTGTTTCAGTAAGCTACAACGCTCAGTGGTCATGCGGGCGGTGCTCGGCAGCGGCAATCGCTCCACCGAGCTTCGGATGATTGTGCTGTTCCGAAAACACGGCTTGGCCGGCTGGCGTCGCCACTCGCAGCTGCCGGGAAAGCCTGACTTCGTTTTCACACTGCAGCGGCTTGCGGTGTTTGTTGACGGTTGTTTCTGGCACGGCTGCCCCCGGCACGGCAGCTTGCCGCAGGGGCGGCGGCGGTATTGGGAGGAAAAGATCTCGCGCAACCGGAGGCGCGACCGCGAGGTGAAGCGCCTCCTGCAGGCGAAAGGATGGCGCGTGCTCCGCGTTTGGGAACATGCGCTGAACAAAAAGAACGAGGCCCGCATTGCGGCGAGGCTCAGACGGGCGTTGGCGGGTTGAATCAGGCCTGCGGATCGGTGCGGCCGCGCAGCGGACGCTGAGCCAAGAGCCGGGCCGGCCGCGGCCGGGTCTTGGCTGTGCTTTCGTTTTGCCTTCGGCCGCGGCGGCGTTTGGGTGGCGGCATGGCGTATTCCGTGGACACCATTGCGGCCCCCGCCACGCCGGCGGGCACCTCCGCGCTCGCTCTCGTGCGCGCGAGCGGCCCGCGGTGCGCGGCCCTTGTCGCGGAGATTTTCGGCAGGCCTCCCCTGCCCCGCCAGGCCGTCCATGGCAACTACCGCGACCGGGCCGGCGCCCTCGTCGATGACGTCGTCTTCACCTTTTTTGCAGCGCCCAACTCCTACACCGGGGAGGACCTCCTGGAAATCAGCGCCCACGGCAGCCCGTTCATCACACGGGCCCTGTTGGAAGACCTCGGGGCCCGCGGGTGCCGGCCCGCCGAGCCCGGGGAATTCACGAAGCGGGCGTTTCTCAACGGCCGCATGGACCTCAGCCAGGCCGAGGCGGTCGCCGATCTGATCGCGGCGCGCAGCGAGCGGGCGCTTGCGGCGGCCAACGCGCAGCTCCGCGGGGCCCTCGGACGCCGCCTGGAGGGGATGACCGGCCGGCTGGTCGACCTGCTCGCCCGGGTCGAGGCATGCCTTGATTTTCCGGACGAGGATCTGCCGCCCGAGGACCGTGCGGCGCTCGGGGCCGGGCTGGCGGACCTCCGGGCGGAGGTGGGCCGCCTGCTGGCGACGGGCCCCTACGGGCGGGTGCTCCGCGAGGGCGTGAAGACCGTGATCCTCGGGGAGCCCAATGCGGGCAAGAGCAGCCTGCTCAACCGCCTCGTCGGCCGGGACCGCGCCCTGGTGAGCGCCGAGCCCGGCACGACCCGCGACTATCTGGAGGAACCCGTCGCGATCGGGGCACAGTGTATCAGATTAATAGATACGGCGGGCCTGAACCCCTCCCCCGCCCCGCTGGAGCGGCGCGCCATCGCGCAGACGCTCGAGCGGGCCGCGGAGGCCGACCTCATCCTGCTGGTGCTCGACGCGACGCGCCCGGCGCCGGCGCTTCCGGCGGAGGTGCGGGAGCGCCTGACGCCCGGGGGCGCGGTGGTGGCGGTGAACAAGATCGACCTGGTGGCGGCGGGCGCAGGGCCGGCGCCGCCTCCGGGGCTGCCGGTCGCGCGGGTTTCGGCGCTGACGGGAGCCGGCATCGACGGGCTCATCGCCGCGGTCGCCGGACGCGCGGACTCGTTCTGTCAGGAGGAGGGCGGCGAGCTCGTGGCGGTCAATGCCCGGCATGCCGCGGCGCTGCGTGAGGCGACGGCGCACCTCGACGCAGCGGCGCAAAAGATCCGGGGAACGGATCCCGGTGAACTTCTTGCAAGCGATCTCCGGAGCGCCCTGCACGCGCTGGGCGAGATAGCCGGCCGGATCGACGACGATAAGGTGTTGGATCGAATTTTCTCGACTTTCTGTATAGGAAAATGAACTGCCAGCGGTTTGGGCCGGCGGATCCGATGGGATAGATAGTTAATAAGACATTGATTTACAACACAATACCATTTGACGTGATCGTTTGCGGCGCAGGCCATGCCGGCGTCGAGGCGGCGCTTGCGGCCGCCCGCATGGGGGCCCAAACCCTGGTCCTCACGGGCAATATTGATACCATCGCCCAAATGAGCTGCAACCCTGCGATCGGCGGGCAGGCAAAGGGGCAGATCGTAAGGGAGATCGATGCTCTCGGGGGAGAGATGGCCGTGAACACCGATGTGACCGCAATTCAGTTCCGGTTGTTGAACGAATCTAAAGGCCCGGCCGTCCAGTCTCCGCGTGCGCAATGTGACAAGAAGGCATACCAGTTCCGGATGAAGCACACATTGGAGCTGCAGAATAACCTGCAGTTGTTTCAAGGGACTGTGTCCGGTTTGCTCACGAAAGAGGGAAGGGTTGTAGGCTGCCGGACGAATCTGGATGTGGATTTCTTCGGGAAGACCGTTGTGATTGCGACGGGTACATTCCTTCGGGGCCTGATGCACATCGGGCAGAACAAAAACGAGGGCGGCAGGCTGGGGGACTTTAGTGCAAGAACGCTGTCGGCGAGCCTTTTGGAGGCTGGAATTGAATTGGAGAGGCTGAAGACGGGCACGCCGCCGCGGCTGCTTGGACGGAGCATCGATTTCTCGAAGATGGATGAACAAAAGGGTGACAAGGTCCCGACGCTATTTGCTTTTTATGATACGCGGGATTCCGGCGATTTGTTCCACGTGGAACAATTGGGAGAGCATCGGATCGGGTGGCCGCCCGGAAGCGAACAGGTGTCCTGCTGGATCACTTACACGTCGCAGCGCACAAAAGAGATCGTGGTCAGCAACCTTCATCGTTCCGCGATGTATAGCGGTGAGATCAAGGGGATCGGTCCACGCTATTGCCCGAGCATCGAGGACAAGTTTGTGCGTTTCGCCGATAAGGAACGCCACATTTTGTTCCTGGAGCCTGAGGGGCGGAACACGGACGAGTATTATGTCAATGGGTTGCCTACGAGCCTTCCGTTTGATGTGCAACTCGATATGGTGCACAGTGTTCCGGGTCTTGAGAATTCGGTCATCATGCGCCCGGCGTATGCGGTGGAATACGATTTTGCGCCGCCGACACAGCTCCATCCGTCACTGGAATCCAAGAAGCTGGAGAACCTTTTTCTCGCCGGCCAGATCAATGGGACATCGGGTTATGAGGAGGCGGCGGGACAGGGATTGGTCGCGGGAATCAACGCGGCCCAGAAGGCGAGGGGAGGGGAGCCGCTCGTGATCGGGCGTGACCAGGGCTACATCGGCGTCATGATCGATGACCTTGTAACGAAGGGGACAAAAGAGCCTTATCGAATGTTCACCAGCAGGGCGGAATACCGTCTGCTTTTCAACCATGGCAGTGCGGAGCTCAGGATGCTGCCGCACGCGCGGTATCTTAACCTGTTGCCGCCTAAAAGGTTAAATATGATTGAGACGAAGAAAGAGAACATCGATGCCATGACTTCGAGGCTGGAAGGAGCCGCGGATGTAAATCCAAGTTGGGGGGAACGGCTGAGGAGGGGAGCGGCGTGGGAATCGCTCCCTCCTGAATTCCTGGCAGCGCCAAAGGCGGTCAGGGACGAGGTGCTTTATCGCGTCATGTACCGGGGATACCTGGAGCGGGAACTCCGCCAGATCGAGAAGTTGCGCGGAGTGGAGTGCGTGAAGATCCCTGCGACGATCGACTATCTCCGTGTGCCCGGCCTCCGGCGCGAGAGCGCGCTGAAGCTCAGCGAGATCCGCCCCGCAACGCTTGGGCAGGCAGGCAGGATCAGCGGCGTGAATCCCGCCGATATCAGCATTCTTCTGATCCTCACGCACGCCGGGCGGATCCCCTCCGCGCCGGGGGCCTCGCCGAATCCGCCGGAGCCCGCCGGAGGCTGAGCCGCGCTCGCTCCCGGGGCCTTCCCGCCGCATGAACCGCCGGGGAAGCGGGACCCTCGAACGGATTCTCCCGGGAGGATTTGCCGGTCCCGCGCGTTTCGCTGGAATTCGACGGATGTCGCCTGTGCGGCCCAAGCCGGTCCGCGGTCCGGCCCTGGATTTCGGGGCCTGGAGCAAACGCGGAAAATAATGGACCGGCCGGGTAAAAAACCCGGATGCCCGGAAGACGGGCGGCGGGAAATAGGAGTTTCGAGAAAACGGAAAACATTCCGCAAGGGTTAGCATGGATAATAATTCCTTTAACCAGAAAAACATCAATCAGGCGAATACGGCCGCCTGTCAACGGTATCCGGAACATGGGGACACACAGGGGCGGCCCCTTCCCGGGCGGGTTGTGTGCCGGTTGATGGGCGGCAGGAAGGCTTGTTTTCAGGCTTGAGTCTTTCCCCCCGGGGCCGTTCAGGATTTCCGGTCTTCCGCCCTTTTTCTCCGATGCCGCGTGAGATCTTTGATGCAATCCGGGAAGAGCGCTGCGCCGCTTTGCGGGCGGCGCTCGAAGCGGCGCTTCCGGCGGGGGCGGCGGACCTGGTCCTCGAGATCGGCTGCGGGAACGGACATTTCCTGGTTGCGTACGCCGCGGCGCATCCGGAGCGGTTCTGCGTCGGGATCGACCTCCGGCTCGAACGGATCGAAAAGGCGCTGCGGAAACGTGATCGCGCGGGTTTGTCGAACCTGGTGTTCTTCCGTTGCGACGCCCGGGATTTCCTCCGCGTGCTCCCGGCCGGAGCGGGGCTGGCGGACATCTACATGCTTTTTCCGGATCCGTGGCCGAAGAAGCGGCACCACAAGAACCGGCTGCTGCAACCGGAGTTTCTCGAGGGGCTCGCCGCGCGGGCAGGGAAGGGGAGCGGTTTTTTCTTCAGGACCGATTACCGGCCCTACTTCGACGAGGCGGTGGAGATCGTCGCCGGCAGCTTGCGATGGCGCGCGGAGCCGGCCGGTCCGTTCCCTTTTGAGCATCCGACGATCTTCCAGGCACGGGCCGCGGGATTTCATTCGCTTGCGGCCCGGCGCACGTAGGCCGCGCGCTCCGCTCACGGGGCTCCGCGCGGGAGTTCCGGGCATCATCAATGCGCGGGACCGCCTGCAAGTAGTTTTTGTTTAGGGAGGGCAGAACGGCAGCTTATGCCATGCGCCTGACCGGGGCCTCCCCGGTTTCAGGGGTTGACGCCGGTTGAACTGCAGGGCTAACAGATAGCCCTTTTATTCCCAGCAATCACGGCTTACGTCCGATGTCTCCGGTCAGAAAACTGGTCCTCTTGACCTCCATCCTTGCGACTGGCGCCACCGCTTTTGCAGAAGAAAGCGGTGTTTCGGCCAGGGCGGAGGCGTTCCACATCGGGCCGCTGCCTGTCACCAACAGCATTCTGACGACGTGGTTCATATCGCTTGTTTTGATCGTGGGGGTGCGTCTGGCCATCGGCCGCAAGCCGACCCTCGTGCCTTCAAAAGGCCAGGCGGTTGTGGAGAGTCTGATCGAAAGCATCAGGGGGCTTGTCGATCCAATCGTCGGGAGAACCGCAGCAGCAGCAGCCCTGCCGTTCCTGCTCTGCCTGTTCATTTTCATCCTGGTGCAGAACTGGACGGGACTGTTGCCCGGGGTGGGCACCGTCGGCCTGCGTTCCATCGATGCCGCCGGACATGAGATCTTCAGGCCCTTTGTCCGGCCGGGCACTTCCGATATGAACGGCACCCTGGCACTGGCGGGGATTTCGATGGTCGTCTGGCTGTACCTGATCCTGAAATTCGCCGGCCCCAAAGCCATCCTCTTCGATCTGTTCGGCAACAAGGCCGACCGCCGGGAGATGCCGGCGCCCATCTATTATTTCCTGTTCCTGATCTTCTTCTTCGTTGGCCTCGTCGAGGTCGTCTCGATTTGCATCCGGCCGGTGTCCCTCTCGTTCCGGTTGTTCGGCAACGTGTTCGGCGGTGAAAACCTGCTGCACGGCACCGGCTTTTTCGTCCTCTTCTACGTGCTCGAACTGCTGATCGGCTTTGTGCAGGCCCTGGTGTTCACGCTGCTCGTGAGCGTCTACATCGGCCTTATCTGCAACCATGGCGATGATCACGATGCCGCCGGCCATGAACCGGGCGGGGAGACCACTGCCGCCCATTGAGACCCTTTTCCTGCCGGGACCATGCTCAACGTGGCGTGGGCGGCAGGATTACAACCACCACAATCCCATGATCCACATCATTGCTGAAGCCGGGATAACCGGCAATATCCATGTCGCTCTCGGTGCCACCGCGGCAGCCATTGGCGTGGCCGCAGTAGGCACGAAGGCCGTTGAAGCCGTCGGCCGCAACCCCGGCGCCTCGGGCAAGATCCTCGTCCAGTCAATTCTGGGCATGGCCCTGGCCGAGGCGATCGCGTTCTACGTGATCTTCCTGGCCCATTAACCCCCCTGCAACCCCCGGTGCGTCACCCAATGGCGCGCCGGCAATTGCTTTTAGCATTCTCCCATGCCAGCCATCGTTGCTGCCGCCGGCCTCGCCGACAGATTTCAGGACATCCTGGATCAATTTGGCATCGAGCCAAAATACCTGCTCATGCAGGTCGTCAGTTTCAGCATCCTTGCCTTTGTCCTGTATCGTTTTCTATTGAAGCCGGTCCTCGCGACCATGGGTGAGCGCCAGCGGCAGATCGACGCCGGCTTCCGCTACGCCGAGGAGATGAAGGCGAAGCTCGCGCAGTCCCAACAGGACGCCGCCGCCATTGCCAAACAGGCCCAGAACGAGGCCGCCAGGCTCGTCGAGGAGGCGCGCAAATCCGCCAAGGAGTTCCTTGACGCCCAGCAGAAGGAGGCCGTCGCCCGCGCCGACGACCTGATCGGCAAGACCCGGCAGGGGCTTGAGCTCGACCGGAAACAGATGCTGGAGGAGGCCCGCGTGGAAGTCGCCCGCCTCGTCGTCGCCACCACCGAGCGCGTCCTCGCCAGGGAACTCAGCGACGCCGACCGTTCCCGTTATAACGAAGCCGCGGCCCGCGAGGTCACTGAGATCAAAAGCTGAAACACTGAAAACCTGAAGCGCTGAAACCCGGCGTCCAGGAAAGCCGGCTTCGCCCCCAATTCAGTCCTTTATTCTTCAACAGCTCCGCTTTCAGCCTTTCAGCGTTTTAGCTTTCAGCCTTTTCCCTCCCCATGCGCGCCAGCAGACAATCCCAACAATTCGCCCGCCAGCTCTTCCGCCTCAGTATTGAGGGAGGGCAGATTTCGGCTGAACGCGTCTCCGGCGTGCTGGCGCATATCGCCCGGCATCCCCCGCGGCAGCCGCTCGCGGTGCTGCGCCTCTATCACCGGCTGGTCGCCGACCAGCTCGCCAGGAACCGCGCCCTGGTCGAGCATGGCGGGCCGGTTGACGACAGCCTGTTGCGCGCGATCGAGACGGCTTTCACCCGAAAATATCAGCGACCGGTCGCCGCCGTTGCCCGCTCCAATCCCGATCTGATCGCCGGCTTGCGCATCCGCGTCGGCGACGACGTGTACGAATCGTCAATCGCCGGCGAACTCGCCGTCCTCTCCGGCCAATCCTGACCCGCCCATTCCCTCTGTTTCCACGACCCAACGCGTTTCGCGCTCATGAGCACCGTCATCGAACAAATCGAACAACAGATCGCCCAGCTTTCCTCAAAGGCCGTCAAGAAGAACACCGGCGCCATCCGCTCCGTTGCCGACGGCGTCGCCAAGGTCGACGGGCTCTCCGGGGTGATGTACAACGAGATGGTCCGGTTTCCCGGCAACGCCATCGGGATCGCGCTCAACCTCGAGGAGGACGAGGTCGGTTGCGTCGTTCTGGGCAACGTCTCCGGCCTGCGCGAGGGCGACGAGGTGTGCACGACCGGCCAGCTGCTCTCGGTGCCCGTCGGGAAATCCCTCCTGGGCCGTGTCGTCGACGCCCTCGGCCGCCCCGTGGACGGCAAGGGGCCGGTCGCGGCGACGGAATTCTACCCCGTCGAGAAGATCGCGCCCGGAATCATCGTCCGCAAATCCGTATCCCAGCCGGTGCTCACCGGCATCATGGCGATCGACTCGATGATCCCGATCGGCCGCGGCCAGCGCGAGCTGATCATAGGCGACCGCAGCACCGGCAAGACGACCATCGCCATCGACACGATCATCAACCAGGCGCGCATCAACCGCCTGGGCCTGGCCTCCAACGACCCCGGCTTCCGGCCCCTTTATTCGATCTACGTCGCCGTCGGCCAGAAGAATTCCAACATCGCCCGCACAATCGCATCACTCGATGCCGCCGGGGCGATGGAATACACGATCATCGTTGCCGCTCCCGCCGCCGACAATCCCGCCAACCAATATGTCGCGCCCTATGCGGGGGCCGCCATGGGAGAGTGGTTCATGGAGAATGGCATGGATGCGCTGATCGTTTACGACGATCTCTCCAAGCATGCCGTCGCCTACCGCCAGATATCGCTGATTCTGAAACGCCCGTCCGGACGCGAGGCGTATCCCGGCGATGTCTTCTACCTGCACTCGCGCCTGCTCGAACGCGCGGCCCGGCTCGCCGCGAAGGGCTCGCTGACGGCGCTGCCGATCATCGAGACGCTCGCCGGCGACGTCTCGGCCTACATTCCCACCAACGTCATTTCGATCACCGACGGGCAGATCTACCTCGAGACCGATCTGTTCAACCAGGGCGTGCGCCCCGCCGTGTCAGTCGGCCTGTCCGTGTCCCGCGTCGGCTCCAGCGCGCAGCTCAAGATGACCAAACAGGTCGCCGGCAGGATCAAGGGTGAGCTCGCCCAGTTCCGCGAACTGGCCGCCTTCGCGCAGTTCGGCTCTGATCTCGACGCGCGGACCAAGGCGCAGCTCGACCGCGGTTCGCGCATCGTCGAGCTCTTCAAGCAGCCCGCGTTCGATCCCGTGCCGATCGAGATGCAGGCCGCCGTCCTCTGGGCGATGCAGAACAATTGCTTCGATTCAATCGACGTGAAGAAGATCGTCGAGGCCGCCGGCAAACTGAAGGAATTCCTCGGCACCCGCAAGCAGGCGCTCCTCGACAACCTCCGGCAGAAGGCCGCCATCGACGACACGCTCACCGCCGAGCTCAAGAAGGCCATGGACGAGTGGAAGGCCTCATACCAAAGCTGAAAACTGAAACGCTGAAACCATGATCCGCTCAAATGCCGGCATGAGCCCAGAGACACCAGAGAGTCTGCCGCCCGCACCAACCCACGCATCCGGCCCCGCCGCGCAGGCCCGGGCTGATTCGGCCTTCAGCCTCCGGACTTCCCTGTTTCCGCTTTTCCGCTTTTCCGCTTTTCACTTTTCCGCCTTCGGCCTGCAGTCTGCAGTGTTTCAGCCTTTCAGCCTTTCAGCTTTCAGCTTTTCCGCCCTTCGCCTTTCCTGAGCATGGCCAACACCCGCGACATCCGCCGACGCATCAAGTCGGTCAAGAACACCCGCCAGATTACAAAGGCGATGGAGCTGGTCGCGGCGTCGAAGATGAAGAAGGCGCAGCAGGCCGCGCTGGCCGGCCGGGCTTATGCCCAGCTCATGGCCGACATGCTGGCCACGGCGGCCACCCGCGTGAAGGAATCGTTCCATCCCTTCCTCGTCCAGCGCCCGGTGAAGACCCGCGGCATCATCCTGGTCACCACCGACAAGGGCCTCTGCGGCCCCCTCAACGGCAACCTGTTCAAGCTCGTCGCGGACATCAAGGAGCCGGCGAAGTTCGCCGTCATAGGCCGAAAAGGGGCGCAATTCCTCGTCCGGACCCGGCGCGATCTGCTCGCCGACTTCCAGGTCCGCGACCGGGTGCCGTTCGCCGACGTCAAGTCCGTCGCCGAATTCATGGTCAAGCAATACCTCGATGGCGTCGTCGACACCGTCGAAATCATCTGGCCCCGTTTCAAGAACACGCTGGTCCAGGAGCCGTCGCTCCTTCCCCTGCTCCCGCTGCTGAGCCTCAAGGAGGCCATTGGCGGCCTGCGCCTGGGGAGCGACCGCGCGAACGCGAAACCCGACGAGCGCGAGATGCTCTTCGAACCCAGTCCTGCGGCGGTGTTCTCCGCGCTCCTCCCGCTCTACGTCAACCGGGAGGTCTATCACCAGGTCCTCGACGCCAAGGCTTCGGAGCACAGCGCCCGCATGGTCGCGATGAAGACGGCCAAGGACAACGCCACCAAGCTCATCGACGATCTCATTCTCGAATACAACAAAGTCCGGCAGGCCGGCATCACGCAGGAGATCCTCGAAATCGCCGCCGCGCAGTACGCCCAGTGAAGAAAAGGCTGAAAGGCTGAATGACTGAAAGGCTGAAATGTTCCACGAACGCGGAGACCTCCGCAAGCGCACCCAGGAGTTTGCGCACCGGGTGGCCCGTGCTTTTCAGGCTCTCCCCAAGCGCGATCGGGTGGCGCAGGTCTGGGGTGAACAGATGCTGCGCGCGGGCGGTTCGGTCGGCGCCAATTATCGCGAGGTTCAGCGGGGCCGGTCCGTCGCAGAATACCGCTCAAAGATCGGAGACTGCCTGCGCGAAGCCGACGAAACACTCTACTGGATGGAGTTGCTCGAGCTCGATGGGTATTTCAAACCTGCGGTCATCGCCCCGCTCAAGCAAGAGGCGGGGGAACTCATCGCCATCCTGGTCAGTCTCCTCCGAAGCCGCCCATTTTCCGGCTAGGGTTTCAGCCTTTCAGCCCTTCAGTCCTTCAGCCTTTTATCAATGAACATCGGCAAAATCGTCCAAGTCATCGGGCCCGTGGTCGACGTCCTGTTCCCGGTGGAGAACATTCCCGTGATCTACCAGGCGCTCACCGTCGAGTTTTCCGCCGCCGGCCGGTCGGAGAAGCTCACGCTCGAAGTGCAGCAGCACCTCGGCGAGGGCGTGGTCCGCGCCATCGCAATGTCCTCCACCGAGGGATTGGTCCGGGGAATGCCGATCGTCGACACCGGCGCGCCCATCACCGTGCCGGTCGGGGAGGGCGTCCTGGGCCGGATCATCAACGTCACCGGCGATCCCGTCGACAACCGCGGCCCCGTGCCGCACGAGAAACGCTACCCCATCCACCGCCCGTCCCCGGCGCTGGTCGACCAGGACGTCAAATCCACGATCCTCGAGACGGGCATCAAGGTGATCGATCTCATCTGCCCCTTTGTCCGCGGCGGAAAGGTCGGGGCATTCGGCGGCGCAGGCGTCGGCAAGACCGTCGTTATCATGGAGCTCATCAACAACATCGCCAAGGCGCACGGCGGTTTCTCCGTCTTTGCCGGGGTGGGCGAGCGCTCCCGCGAGGGCAACGACCTCTACCACGAAATGTCGCAGTCAAAGGTCATCAATCAGGAAGACATAGCGAAGTCGAAGGTCGCCCTCGTGTACGGCCAGATGAACGAGCCCCCGGGCGCCCGCCTCCGCGTCGGCCTCTCCGCGCTTTCCGTGGCCGAATTCTTCCGCGAGGAGAAGAGCCAGAACGTCCTCCTTTTCATCGACAACATTTTTCGCTTCTCCCAGGCCGGATCCGAAGTTTCGGCCCTGCTCGGCCGCTCGCCGTCGGCCGTCGGCTACCAGCCGACCCTTGCCAGCGAAATGGGAGTGCTTCAGGAGCGCATCACCTCCACGAAGAATGGATCCATCACTTCCTTTCAGGCCATTTACGTGCCGGCCGACGATCTCACCGACCCGGCCCCGGCCGCCACGTTTGCCCATCTCGACTCCAAAATCGTGCTCGACCGGGCTATCTCCGAGCTGGGCATCTACCCGGCGGTCGATCCGCTCGGCTCCACATCCACAGCGCTCTCGGCCAGCATCGTCGGCGAGGAGCATTACGAGGTGGCCCGCGGCGTGCAGCGCGTCCTCCAGCGTTACAAGGACCTCCAGGACATCATCGCGATCCTCGGCCTCGACGAACTCTCGCCCGAGGACAAGCAAACCGTCTATCGCGCCCGCAAGATCCAGAAGTTCCTTTCGCAACCGTTCACGGTCGCCGAGGTCTTCACCGGCTTCTCCGGCCAATACGTTTCGGTCAAGGACACCGTGCGCGGTTTCAAGATGATCCTCGATGGCGAGCTCGACGATGTCTCCGAGGGCGATTTCTACATGAAGGGCGGAATCGAGGACGTCCTCGCCGCCAGCAAGAAAAACTGACAAGCTGAAATACTGAAAGGCTGAAACCCAATCTTGAGTACGCCACTCCCTGATCCCATTTGCTCCTTCCGCCTTCGCCCCTTTTAGTTTTCAGCCTTTCAGCTTTTTTCCGCCAATGCCCCTGACTCTCGAAATCGTCACTCCTGAAGACCGGGTCTACAGCGACACGATTGACACGGTCGTGATCCCGACGCTCGATGGCGAGATCGGCATCCTGCCGGGCCACATCCCGCTGCTCACCCAGATGGCCGACGGCGAGCTCCGGGCGACCAAGGGCGCCGAGACAAAAGCCCTGATCGTCGGCGCCGGTTTTGCCGAGATCGACGGCGATCACGTCAAGATCCTCGCGGAGTTCGCGATCAACGAGGCCGAGATCGACGAGGATGCCGCCGAAAAGGCCATCCAGCGCGCCGAAGAGGCGCTTCAGGGCAGGGAGAAACTGGATTCCGCCGAGATCGAGCGGATCGAGGCCCTCGTCCGCTTCTCGGTCGCCCAGCTCGGCGTCAAACGCCGCCGCCGCTGACGCTGACCGGAAGCTCTGGTGGCTGCGAGCGCCAGCGTGCGGAATTTGAAGATCGATGCAGGAGGACTGCCTGCCCGCGCCGCAGCGGCGGGGTTTGCAGGCGATTCTTTCCGGTCGGTGCTCCAGCGGCTTGTCCAAGGTGGCTCCAGCCTCGATCAGCCCTCCAACCTCCCTGCCGGACCAAGACTCAAGCCTGGTCTGAGGCGGCGCCTCGCTAGTTGATATGATAGCCGGCGAAGAAAGATAGGGTCGTGAGGGTCATCGCCACAACCGAGGCCGCTAAAAGAGCCGATCGGGCCCACGGCCGCCGTTCGGCAAAGAGGGCGCCGGCAACATAGAGGGGAAATGCCAGGCTTATGTAACGCCCCATCGAGACAAGCGGTTCGTTGTACTGGTAGGCGAAAGCGAAAAGACCCCAGAATCCCAGAAGAAAGGCGACGTACCATCGTGGTGCGCGCGCTTCCCAGAACGCGATGAAGGCAAATGTGGAAACCGCCAGCGCCACAAACCAGGACCAGACAACATACTCATGAAAGGCGTCCGATGCCCAAAACAGCCTGAGTCCCCTGCCGGGCAGCTTCGTCAGGAGCAAAACAGGATCGAAGCTAAGCCCTGCTCCCCACCCGGCAAGGCTTGTGATTTGGTTCGCCCGCCAGTCTCCGAAAGCGATCTGCAGGTATCCCGCGTAGAGCAGGTACCCGATCCATGGGCTGAACGCCGCAAACCCGAGAAGAATCAAATGCCCGCGGCTGCGCGCCTGCCATGCCGTCCGAACCATTGGCCAGGCAAGAACCAACGCTGGCAGCATCAATGTGATTGAGTTGGAGCGGGTGAGCCCGACCAGGACACCCCAGATGACACCCCACCCGGGATTCTTCGTCCACAGCGCGCGGCAAAACCCGACCGCCAGGAGGAAATACAACCCTTCCGAGTATCCGACTGAACACCAGAGGGCAGCGGGGCCGAATGCCATCAAGGGTATTGCCAATCCGGCCAGTTGGGGACGTCCGAACTCCTCCCGCACAAACCGGTGGAAAATCCACAAGCCGGCGAAGAAGCACACATTCGAAATCAAGATTCCGGCGGCGGCCAGATCCAAACCGAGCCAGCCCAAGGCTCGCATGAGCATCGGAAACAGGGGGAAAAATGCGACGCTGCTCGCGTCGTGCAAATTGTATTCGTATCCACGCCGGGCGATGCCGATGTACCAACCGGCGTCCCAGCGCGTCCAATAGTCCTGCCATGTCGTGGTGGACGCCAGGCCAGGTGAAAACAACCCGCGCGGCACCAGGAAGGGACTGGCCACGCTGATCAGCAGCACCAGCACCCGGGACGCCACAAAGATACTGACCACGAACCCAAACTCCTCGGTGGGGCGCAACCGGTGCGCGAGCTCACGCCATTTCCACGCCCGGGCAGAACGTGGCGGCACCGGATCGATGCTCGCTGGATCGGTCATGGCAGGAGCAACGTCAGCTCGCTGAAGGTGACGGTGATCTTCCGCGGATCCGGAAGCGGCTGCCGCCAACAGCTGAACGCGAATTCAACCCGCAGCTCTTCAGCGGAGGCCGGAATCTCGACCTCCCCGGTCACGTGCTCGGCGCTCAACGGCCCCCGCGTGGCCACTTCACGGCCCGCGACGCGAATCGTCATCACCTGGTTGGAGAGATTATTGTCGAAAGCGTATCTCATCCGCGCCGCGTCCTTCCGGGGTTCAACGATGACGATTGTCGCCGGGGCGAGTCCATGCCGCCAAATGCGGTGTTCTTCCGGGAGGATTTCAGTGGATGACAGCCCCTGCACAACGAGCCAAAAACTGCCCCGTGCACGAATCTCTCCCTGGGCGTCCCCGCTCAAAGCAGGTTCGAGCGTAACCAAGGGCAGCATCTTCCGGCCATGCGCGGGTGCCCGATTCCGGGCGCGGTTGAAATCGCTGACGATGAATCCGGCGACGACGACGGCCAGCAACCCGTAGGCCAATCGGGGCAGGAGGGACGGAATGGGGTCTTTCATGCGCGCGAATCCCCGCAGGCTGCAAGCGGGCTGTCCTGCCCGGCGTGCTGGGCCGGCCCGATTGAGCCTCGCGAATCAGCCTGACGGCAGGGACGGACCACGAAGCCGTCCGGTATGCCCGGCTCGCCCATGAGATGCGTCGGGCCGACAACGTCAGGCAGATGGGCAACCGTCGACAGGTTCGGCCGCGCGATGGCGGCTGGCGCGGCAGAACGGCGGCGCAACCTGTTCTGAAACCAGAGCCGCCAGACAATCCAGAATGCTTCCCGGACGACCTGACCCGACATCTTCGAATGGCCCTGGAGGCGGTCCGTAAAGATGATTGGCACCTCGACGATTCTCATTCCCTGCCGCCAGAGCTTGTGGGTTATTTCGATCTGAAAGCTGTAGCCATTGGATTGGACAGCTTCCAGATCGAGCGCCTGCAGCGCCTGCCGCCGGAAGCATTTGTATCCTCCGGTCGGGTCGGTGAAGGGCATGCCGGTGGCCAGGCGCACGTACATCGAGGCGCTCCTGCTGAGGATCAACCGGCGGAGCGGCCAGTTGATGATGCGGATTCCGTCGACGTAACGCGAACCCAGCACCAAGTCCGCCTCTTGTGCCGCCTCAATCAACCTGGGGATGTCGTCCGGATTGTGCGAACCATCGCCGTCGAGTTCGAACACGAATTCGTAATCGCGCGCGAGAGCCCACTTGAATCCGGCAAGGTACGCCAGGCCCAATCCCCGTTTCTGGGAGCGGTGCAAAACGTGAATCGACGCGTTCGTCTGCGCCAGCTGATCGGCCACCTGCCCGGTGCCATCGGGCGAATGATCATCCACCACCAGCAGGTCAACGGGCACGCCCAGCGCGAAGAGCCGTTTCGTCAGCGGGAAGAGATTCTCCCGCTCATTGTAGGTCGGCACAATGACGAGAATCCTGTTCATGCGAAATGCACCGGCTTTTCGCGGTGGCAATGCCGGGGGGGAGGAAATTAGGAACGACTTCGGAGGATGTCGAGCGCTTGCGCCGCGCTGCCCCGGATTCGCAGACGTTCCAGCCGATCGTGAGGACGATGACAGGGTGTTATGTCCAATCCCCCTGGATTGATTGGTTCTTGCGGTTAAACTGAGCCAGCCCTGGTCGGAGGTTTGTCAAAGACCACCGATTCTGCAAAGGCGTCGATCACTTGCTGGCGTTGCCACCGGGCGGGGATCGAGCCGCGATTATTGAATCTTCGCGTCCAGTTCCTGCAGCACCGCCAGCGCGGGCCCTTCCAGCGCGATCGCATCCGGCGGCCCGGCAATGTCCCGCGGATTGATCCGGATCAGCGGCACCCGCCCCGCGGCGGCGAGCTGCTCCGACGTGGCGCGCACGGTGGGCACGCGGGTCCCGGCTCCAAGTTCGATCACGGCGAACCTGCCGCGCGCAAGCGACCGCAGCCAGGCCTGGAACCGCACCTGCTGGACCGAGGTGCGTCCCGGACTCCAGCGATCATCGCCAAACATCAGCACATTCGGCCGCGCCAGAGCGCCGCAACTGCGGCAGCGCGGCAATTCGCCCGTGGCCCGCATCGTCGCCGGATCGAGCTCGAAATGAAGATCCTCGGGCGCCGGCCAGGTCGCCGCGCAGCAGGGCCGGGCGCACTGGAAATGCTGCAGCGAGCCGTGGCACTCGACGACGCGCTCCCTGGCAAAGCCCGCCTTCTGGAAATGGCCGTCGACGTTGGACGTGAACACGAAGTGGCTGCGCGGTTTCTTCTGGGCCCAGCGGCGCAGCCAGCCGAATCCCTCGTGGGGCGCCGTGCGCCGGTACAGCTCGAAACGATGGCCGTAAAAGCCCCAGGCCAGCGCCGGGTCCCGATCGAACCATTCCGGGTTTGCAAGCTGTTCGAAGGAGAGACCCCGCTTTGCGAACGGGGGGTACGCCTGCCAGAATCCCTCCGGCCCGCGAAAGTCGGGCAGCCCCGAGTCCACCCCCATGCCGGCGCCGGCCGTGATGACGATCGCCTCCGCCGAGCGGATCGTGCGCACGGCGCGTTCCATCATCTCCGGATCGGCGCTCATGAACACCATCGTTCATCAGCGCAGGGGCTGGCGCAACCACAGGTTTGCGGCGCCGATTCCGACAGACCGGCAGGGTTGCCCGCCGCACGTTCCCCGTTGATTCCCCCTCCAGCTCCTTGCCGCCGGGCCGGCGTCTGTCATGCTGCCTGGCATGGCAGCCCCTGTCTTTCCCCAAGCCATCATCGCCCGCAAGCGCGACGGCCATGTGCTCACCCATGAGGAAATCGCGGCCTTTGTCTCTGGAGTCACCCGGGGGGAATGGGCTGACTACCAGGCGGCCGCGCTGCTCATGGCGATTGCCATCCGCGGAATGACCGCGGACGAGACGTTCTGCCTGACCACGGCCATGATGCGCTCGGGAGCCGTGGCGGACCTTTCCGCTATTCCCGGAGTCAAGGTTGACAAGCATTCCACCGGAGGGGTCGGCGACAAGGTTTCGCTCGTCCTGGCCCCGCTGGTCGCTGCGTGTGGCGTGCCGGTGCCGATGATTTGCGGGCGCAGCCTGGGCCACACCGGCGGCACGCTCGACAAACTTGAATCAATTCCCGGATTCCAGGCCGGCCTTTCGCTCGACGCCTACGCCGCGCAGATCCGCCGCATCGGCGTGGCCATGATCGGCCAGACCGCCGAGCTCGCTCCCGCCGATCGCAAGCTCTATGCGCTGCGCGACGTGACGGCCACCGTCGAGTCGATCCCCCTCATCTGCGCGAGCATCATGTCAAAGAAACTCGCCGAGGGCATCGACGCGCTGGTGCTCGACGTGACCTTTGGCCGCGGCGCGTTCATGAAGGAAAAGGCGCGCGCCCGCGAACTTGCCGCCGCCATGGTGGCGATCGGGAAGGCCATGGGCAGGCCGACGCGGGCGCTGCTCACGGCGATGGACCAGCCACTCGGCCGGGCGGTTGGCAATGCGGTCGAGGTGGTCGAATCGATCGAGGCGCTCAAAGGCCGCGGCCCGCTCGATCTCATGGAGGTCACTTTTGCGCTCGGGGTGCAGATGCTCCTGCTCGGCAAGGCGGCCGCCACGCCTGCTGCCGCGCGCGTCCGGCTCGAAAGGGCGGTTGCCGACGGCTCCGCACTGGCGAAATTCCGCGAACTCATCGCCGCGCAAGGCGGGGATGCGGCCGTGATCGACGATTACACGCGCCTGCCCGCCGCCAGGTTCACCCGGGAAGTCAGCGCCGGGAGCCCCGGCTTTGTCGCCAACGTCGACGCGATGGCCATCGCGCAGGCGGCGTTGCTGCTCGGCGCCGGCCGGGCAAATGTCTCCGCTGCCGTCGACCCCGCCGTGGGAATCACCGGCCTGGCAAAGATCGGCGAGCGCGTTCCCCGTGGCGGCCGTCTTTGCACGATTCATGCGAACGACAAGCCGCTTCTCGCCGCGGCGGTGAGGCTGGCCCGGGCCGGTTTCAAGATCGGCGCGCGGCCCGCGGCGCCACCGGTCTTGATCGATGAGCTGATCGAATAGGAAACCCCTGCCGTTCTGATAGGATTCTCCCGCCGCCGGGAGAAACTCCATAACGCTCGCCCACGCCGCGAAAGCTGCTAACATTGACCAGATATGTATTCCATCGGTAGCCGCCTTGCCTGGCTTTTGGGTCCGGGCGCGAATTGCGAAAAAACCGGCCCGGTGCCCCCGCGGCCCTGGCATCTTGTGTTGCTCGGCCCGCCCGGCGTGGGGAAGGGGACGCAGGCCGAAAAGATCATCGCCGAGTTCGGCGCGTGCCACCTGTCTACCGGCGACGTATTCCGCAATGCCGCCCGCGACACCAGCGGCCGCCCGCCGTCACCCGCCATGGCCGTTGCCCTGGCCGCAATGAAGCGCGGCGAGCTCGTCTCCGACGCCACGGTGGTCGATCTCGTGCGCGAGCGCGCCGAGTGCCTCGCCTGCGAATACGGATTCCTGCTCGACGGGTTCCCGCGCACGATCGAGCAGGCCCGCGCCCTCGAGGGCATCCTCAAGGGCGTGAAACGCAGCCTCGACGGCGCCATCAACTACTTTGCGCCTGAGTCGCTGATTATCGAGCGGCTGGCCGGCCGCCGGGTCTGCAAGCAGTGCCGCACGGGCTACCATGTCGCCAACAAACCGCCGCGCGTCGCCGGGAAGTGCGATGCGTGCGGCGGCGAGCTCATCCAGCGAGACGACGACAAGCCCGAGGCCATCCGCACCCGCCTGCACGCCTACGCCGCAACCTGCGATCCGGTGCTCGATTACTACCGGCGCCAGGGCCTGCTGCGCGAGATCGACGCCTCGGGAGACCCGGAGTCCGTCTTCGCGCACACCCGCGCGGTGATTCAGGGGCTGGCATAGGAACCTGCCGGGCTTCGCCCCGGCCGGGGAGGCCGCCTCCTCCTCGCGCCCGCGCGGCATTGCTCACGTGCCGCGGGTGTTTCCAAAAAGCTCGATCTGCAGCCGGTGGGCGTACCGGAAGCCGTGCTTCTTGCACAGCCCGGCCAGCCAGGGCCCCCGCTCGCGCAGCGCGGCGGCGGTCGTTCCCTCGGGCATCAGCAGCACCTTGTGCCGGGGAAAGTCGCGCCGCAGCTGGGTGAGCATCTCCTCGATCTCATCCAAATCCTCCGGCTGCGTGACGACGAACTTGAGCTGCCAGGGCCCGGCGTCCATCCATGCGCAAACGACACCGGGCTGCCAGCGCAGCGCCTCGTGTCTCCGCCGCCACGCGGCGTGCTGCAGCGCATCCGGCGCCGAGTTCAGCAGCTTGGGCGACAACGAGGCAAGGTCGCAGGCGATGCCGCCCGGGGCGACCGTGGCGGCGGTTTCAATCGTCACATGGCGGCCCAGAAGCTTCAGTTCGGCCGCAAGGTCGGCAATCCCCGGCGCAACCATCGGCTCGCCGCCGGTCAGCACGACGTGGTTCGCCGGATGCCGGATGACCTCTCCGACAATCTCATCGATGGTCAGCGGCTTCCCTTCGGGCCGCCAGGAGGCGAAGGGGGTGTCGCACCAGGCGCAGCGCAGATTGCAGCCCGATGTCCGGACGAAGACGGACGGCACTCCCGCGAGCTCGCCTTCGCCCTGGATCGAATAAAAGATTTCGGAGATCAACATCGGGGCTGCTCCTTGCGCGGTTTTTCCGGAAGCGGACCGGCCGACGCATAGACGGTGGGATCGGGCAGGCCCGCCACCAGAAAGGCCTCGCGGCGCTCCACGCAGGTGCCGCACCGCCCGCAGTGGATCTCGCCTCCCTTGTAGCAGGACCACGTGCGGGAGAAATCGACGCCGAGCCGCGCGCCTTCCGCGGCGATCTGCGCCTTGTCCATGGCGATGAACGGCCGCAGCAGCTTCACCCCCGCATAGGTGCCCCGGCTCATCGCCTCGGCCATCGCGCGCATGAAATCCTCGCGGCAGTCGGGATAGACCGCGTGGTCCCCGCTGTGTGCGGCGATGACCAGCCCTTTCGCACCGCGGCTTTCGGCAAGGCCGGTGGCGATCGCAAGCATGATGGCGTTGCGGAAAGGGACCACGGTCTGTCTCATGGTCGCCGCTTCATAGTGCCCTTCGGGGATTTCGCCTCCCGAACGCAGCAGCGCGGAGGAAAAAAGGCGGTCCACAAAGTCGAGCCGGATCACCTGGTGCGGCAGCCCGAGGAGGCGCGCATGTTCGGCGGCAAACGGAATCTCGCGAGGGTTGTGCTTTGCGCCGTAGTCAAAGCTCACCACCGCTGCGACCTCCTCGCGCCGGCAGGCCCAGTGGAGCGCGGTCACCGAGTCCATGCCGCCGGAGCAAAGCACAATGACTTTCATCCGCGGGCAGACTGGCTTGATCAGGCCCAAAAGCAAAGCCTTAGCTCCGTCTGCACAAAGACATTGTTCTCTGTGGGGAACATCCGGGCCAGGAATCAGGCAGAACTTCCGTCCGGCTGAGCTCCCTGCTGCAAGGAAGCGCTCGCCTTCCGGTATCCTGTACGCTGTCGTGTCTCTTCGTGGCCCGCCCGCTGATCATCGCCCACCGCGGTGCCTCCGCCGAGGCGCCGGAAAACACCCTTGCCGCCTTCCGCCGGGCGCTGGCGCTCGGGGTTGATGGCATCGAACTTGATGTGCAGGTGGCCCGCGATGGCGTGCCCATGGTCTTCCATGATGCCACCCTCGTCCGGCTCACCGGCCGGCGCGGACGCATCGCGCAGCTGACCCGCCGCGAGCTGGGTGGATTCCGCGTCCGGGGCGAGCCGGTCCCGACGCTCGCCGAGGTGCTCGCCCTGACCCGCGACCGCTGCATGGTCCAGGTGGAATTGAAGCGCGGCTCGCCCGTGGCACCCGTCGTGGAGGCGATCCGCCGGGCGCGCGCGGGGCACGCTGTCATCCTCGCCTCGTTCGAGCGGGAGCGGGTTGCCGAGGCGCGCCTCCGGGCGCCGCAGGTTCCCCGCATGCTGATTCACGGGGGCGGGGGAGGCGGGCGGACCGCGCCGCGGGCGCAGGTTCCCCGCCTGGCGTCAATCCTCGCGGCGCTCGGGGCCTCCGGCATCAGCCTGGATCACCGGGGGATTCACTCGGCGGAGTTCATCGCAGCCTTGAAATGCCGCGGAGTCTGTGTCTGGTGCTGGACGGTGAACCATCCGCGCGCCATGCTCCGCCTCGCCCGCTGGGGCGCCGACGCGCTTCTTTCCGATGATCCGGCATTGCTGAAATCGACCCTGTCGGCGCGTGCGAACGAAGCCCTTCGATCGAACCCCTGAATTGCACTCCATGTTTCAGTCAGATCAAGATTTCAGCTGGCGATCTCTGCTCTACGTAAAGGTCCCGTCCATTCGATCGCCCTGTCCGCGCAGCGGACGCTCAGCGAAGCGCTGGATCCAGCCTCCGCCAGCCCTTTGCCTCGATATTGACCCAATACACCATCCTGCTCTCTGACGGCGCTTCGCTTGATGATCATCCTCCACGATCCCCAGTGCACCGACTACGGCTCTCTAAAGCGGCCGGAGCGCCCCGGCCGGATCATCAAGAGCGTCGCGCATCTCCGCTCCGCCCATCCGTCGTGGGAATGGCGCATCCCCGCCATCGCGACCGAGGACATGTTGCTGACGGTGCACACGCCCGCCCACCTCAAACGTCTGCAGATGCCGCCCGACTTCGACGAGGACACGCCGTATATCGAGGGCATCTATGACCATGCGCGGCGCTCGGCCGGGGCGGCGCTGTGCGCGATGAACCTCGCGTTCGTGCAGCACGAGAAGGCGTTTGCACTCATGCGCCCGCCGGGCCACCACGCCACCGCCGGGCAGGCGATGGGCTTCTGCTACCTGAACCAGATCGCGATTGCAGCCGCCGCCGCCCGCGCCCGCGGGGCGCAACGGGTCGCCATCTGGGATTTTGACGCGCATCACGGGAACGGCACCGAGGCCATCCTCGACGGCCGCGAGGGATTCCTTTTCTGCTCGATCCACCAGTTTCCCGCCTATCCCGGCACCGGCACGCGCAACAGCTCCAACTGCCGGAACTATCCGATCGCCCCCCACACGCCGCGCGCCGATTATCGCGCGGAACTCGCCCGGTCCTGGGACGCGGTCGCCGGCTACAAACCCGACCTGGTGCTGGTGTCGGCCGGATTCGACGCCTACGTGCGCGATCCGATCACCGCCCTGACGCTGGAGATCGAGGATTTTGCCGAACTGGGCCGCTGGCTGCATCAGGCTGACTTTCCCGTCGCCGCCGTGCTGGAGGGAGGCTACAGCGCGGACCTGCCGCAACTGCTCGACGCGTTTCTCAGCGCCTGGCAGAATCCGGCCGCACGGCAAATGGCGCCGGCCATTTGCCCATGAGTGTGCCGGAGTTTCCCGGCACACTTTCGCCTGTTCAATCCCGCGGCGCCGGACCATGCTGAACGCCTCAGCATTTCCGCCGCAGCTTTGAACGCGATTCCCGCCTACACTCTCATCGACCAGCCTGCGTCCCTTGCGCCGCTTTTCGACGCCCTCGACCGGGTGCAGGAAGTCGCGATCGATACCGAGGCCGACAATCTCTTCCGCTACCGGACGCGGGTGTGCCTTTTGCAGGTCATGGCGGGCGGGAGGATCTTCCTGGTCGATCTCCTGGCCCCGCTGCCGCTCGACGGACTCTGGACGCGCCTCGCCACCAAGCACCTGATCATGCATGGCAGCGATTTCGACCTCCGCCTGCTCTACGACTTTTGCGAGTTCACTGCGCACAGCCTCTTTGACACGATGATGGCGGCGCAGCTCCTCAACCTGCCGCGCGTCGGGCTGGCGTCGTTGCTCGAACACCATTTCGGCCTCGTGCTCGCGAAGGAAGGGCAGAAGGCCAACTGGTCCCGGCGCCCGCTTCCGATGAAGCTGTTGGATTATGCGGCGCTGGACGTCTTCCACTTGCCGGCCCTGCGCGACATCCTGCGCGACGAGCTTCACCGGCGCGGACGCCTCCGCTGGCAGGAGCAGCGCTGCCGGTGGCAGATCGAATGCGCCCGTTCGGGCTTTCCCAAAAATGACGAACATGCCTGGCGCATCGGCAGGTCCGAACGCCTCGGACCGCGCGGCCAGTGCGCGCTTTGGGCGGTGTGGCACTGGCGCGAGGAGACCGCGCGCCGGCTCGACCAGCCGCCGTTCAAGATCACGAGCAACGACTTTCTGATCGAGATCGCCTCGCGCGCCGACGCCGGACTGCCGGAGGAGGCCATCCTCGCGGTGGACCTGGGCCGCCGCCATCCGCGTCTCATCGCCAGCCTGACCGAGGCCGTGCGCACGGGCCTGGCCAAGAATCCAGCGACGCTCCCGCGGCGTCGTCGCGGGGGTCGCGAGCAGGGCTGTGTGCCTCTCAACGCCGGAGAGCTGGCGCTCCAGGACCGCCTCAAGTCTGATCGCGACCGCATCGCGCAGCAGCTCAATCTCGATCCCACGCTGATCGCCAACCGGTCCCAGCTGGCCCAGATCGCGCGCGATCCGGACCGGATCGACGGCATCCTGCTGCCCTGGCAGGCCGACCTGCTGCGCAACGAGCCCGCGCTCAAGGGATGCAGCGACGGCGCGGAGTGAAGGCGGGTTGACGCGGGGCGCGCCTGTTGTTGTTGTGCGCGCATGTTCACGATCATCGGCGGAGATGGCAGAGAATATGGTCCCGTTTCGGCTGATCAGGTGAAGGAGTGGGTGGCGGCCGGAAGGGCGAATGGCCAGACGAGGGCCAAAGCCGCGGGTTCCGCGGACTGGAAACCACTCGTTGATTACCCGGAGTTCGCGGGCGTTTTTGCCGGCGTTTCTCCGCTTGCAGGGCCCCCGCCGGTCGTGCCCCCGCTGGTTATGCCTCCCCCCGCCGCGGGCGCGGCCCGGGCGGGGCCGGTGGACGCGGCTGCCTGCGCCGCCGATCTGATCGCGCGCGCCCCAAAGCTGGACATCGGCACGGCGCTCGGCCGGGCCTGGGAGTTCTACAAGGCCAATTTCTGGAGCCTGGTCGGCGGGACGCTCATCATCATCGCGGTCCAGCTGGGGTTGGGCGTAATTCCGTTCATCGGTCCCCTTGCAAACCTCCTGCTCGGGGGTGTGCTCCTCGGCGGACTCTACTTTTTTTATCTGCGGCGGCTGCGCGGCGCAGCGGCGGACGTGGGCGATGTCTTCTCGGGCTTCTCGCTGGCTTTTGTCCCCTTGATGCTCGGCGGGATCGTGAGCGGTCTGCTCGGCCTCCTCGGGCTGCTGCTGCTCATACTGCCCGGGATCTACCTCATGGTGGCGTGGATGTTCACGGCCCCGCTCATCATCGACAAGAAGCTCGACTTCTGGACCGCCATGGAAGTGAGCCGGCGCGTGATCACGGCGCAGTGGTGGCGGCTGTTCGGACTCATCATTGTGGCGGGTGCCCTGTCGTTGCTGGGCATCCTCGGATGCGGCGTGGGCCTCATCTTCACGATTCCGTTCGCCTACTGTGCGTTGGTCGTCGCCTACGAGACCTTGTGCAACCCGCCCCCGAAGGCGGGAGCCTGAAGCGCGTGTCCGCCGACTCCGCCAACATCGCGCGCCACCTGCCCCTGATGGCCGCGCGCCAGCCCGGCCGTCCCGCGGTGAAGGTCCCGCGGGGCCGGACCCCCGGGGATCACATCGATTACCTGACGCTGACCTTCGCCGAGCTCGATTCAGAGGTCGACGCGTGGTGCGCGCATCTCACCGCCCGCGGCGTGCGACGGGGGGACCGGACGCTCGTCATGGTCCGGCAGGGACTGCCGCTGATCGCCGCGGCATTTGCGCTGTTCAAACTCGGCGCTGTTCCGGTGGTGATCGATCCGGGCATGGGACTGCGCAACTTTCTCTCCTGCGTGGCGCGCTCGCGCCCGCGCGTCCTGCTCGGCATCCCGTTCGCCCGGCTCGTCAGCCGCGTCTTCCGGCCGGCGTTCCGCAGCGTGGATGTTCGAGTGTCCGTCGCCGGTTCCATGGTCGCACGGCAGGCGATCAACGGATCTCAGATCTCAAATCTCAGGTTTGAAATCGCCAACAGCGCGCCCACCGATCTTGCGGCGGTGCTTTTCACCAGCGGCTCAACCGGCGCGCCGAAGGGCGTATGCTACGAACACGGGATGTTCGACGCGCAGGTCCGCCGGGTGCGCGAGACCTACGCCATCGAACCCGGCGAGATCGACCTGCCCCTGCTCCCCCTGTTCGCGCTCTTTGGCCCTGCGCTCGGCCTGACGACGATCGTGCCGGAGATTGATCCCAGCCGGCCCGCCGCAGTCGATCCGGCAGGGATCGTTGCCGCCGTCCTCCAGGAAGGCGTCACCAACTCATTCGGTTCGCCCATGCTCTGGCGCAAGGTGGCGGATTACTGCCTCGCCCGCGACGTCACGCTGCCGAGCCTTCGTCGCGTTTTGTGCGCCGGAGCGCCCGTGCCCGCGTCGCTCTGGGCCGACGCGCCGCGTTTTCTCACCGGCGGCGAACTCCACAGCCCCTACGGGGCCACCGAGGTTCTGCCCGTCAGCTCGATCGCAGCCGGCGAGGTCGATCTCGCTTCGGTGCGGGGAGCCTGCGTCGGCAAGCCCCTGCCGGAGAACACGGTGAAGATCATCGCAATTGCCGATGGCCCGATCGCGACGCTGGATGGGGCGCGCGAGCTGCCCGCGGGCGCCATCGGCGAGATCATTGTCACGGGCCCGACCGTCACCCGCGAATATGACCGGCTGCCCGAGGCCACCAAGCTGGCAAAAATCCAAATCCCAAGTTCCAAATCCCAAGGAGTTCAACGGTCACCGGACTCTCTTGGAACTTGGAACTTGAAACCTGGAACTTCTGCGCCGCCGGCCGGCGCGGTCTGTCACCGGATGGGAGACGCGGGCTATCTCGACGCCGATGGCCGCCTCTGGTTCTGCGGGCGTGTCGCCGAACGCCTGGAGACGGCGGACGGGCCGATGTTCACCGAACCGTGCGAACAGGTTTTTCGCGCCCATCCGCAGGTGGCCCGCTGCGCGCTTATCGGGCTTGGTGACCGGGGCCGGCAGGTTCCCGCCGTCGTGGTCGAGGCGAAGCCCGGCGTTTCGTTGCGGTCAGCCGCCGTCCGACAGGAGTTCGCCGGCTCTCTCCGCGAGCTCGCCCTCCGGCATCCGCACACGGCGGCGATCTGCCGCTTCTACTTCCATCCGCGTCTGCCCGTCGATGTGCGCCACAATGCCAAGATCCATCGGCTTGCCCTGACCCGATGGGCGGCGACGGCGCCGCCGGTCGAAGTGACAAGTGACGAGTGACAAGGCTCCAAGCAACAAGTGCCAGGGATCAAGTAACAGGTGACAAGTGCCAGCGGGCGCGCTAACGCTTCACCGTCTTGGCACCTGATACCCGGAATTTGAAACCTGGACCGGCCCTGGTCACCGGCGGCACAGGCTTTCTCGGCCGCCGCCTGGTTGACCGCCTGCTCGCGCAGGGGCGTCCCGTCACCGTCCTCGCGCGCCGGCCCGCGCCCGACATGGCCGCGCGGGGAGTCCGGGTGGTCACCGCCGATCTGGCCGACGGCGAGGCCGTGGGAGAAGCCTGCCGCGGGATGGAGACCGTATTCCACATCGCCGCGAAAGTCGGCGTCTGGGGAGATCCCCGCGATTTTTTTCGGGCCAACGTGCTCGGGACGCGCGCCGTTATCGATGGCTGCCGCGCCCACGGGGTGCGCCGGCTGGTGTTCACCAGCACGGCCAGCGTCGTGTACACCGGGGGCGATCTGGCCGGCGTCGACGAATCGCTGCCCCTGGCGTCGCGCTGCCCCTCCGCCTATCCCCTCACCAAGGCGATTGCCGAGCGCGAGGTGCTGGCCGCCAACGCGCCCGGATTGCGGACCATCTCCCTCCGCCCGCACCTGATCTGGGGTGCGGGCGATCCGCACCTGGTGCCGCGCGTCATCGCCCGGGCCCGCGCCGGCCGGCTCCGCATCGTCGGGACCGGCCGCAACCGCGTCGATCTGGTCCATGTCCGCAACGTCGCCGACGCCCATCTCCTGGCCGAGCAGGCGCTCGGTAGAACCCAGACTCCAGATCCCAAAACCCAGGATCCTCTGCCCGTCGCGCCCCCGGCGACCCCGGAGATTTGTAACGTAATAGGTTACCAACCGGCGGGGCGCCGCCCGGCGGCCGTTGTCATTTAATAGATGACATCGAGGATTGGTCGCCGCCCGCCGCAGGGAAGGCGTATTTCATCACCAATGGGGAGCCGGTCGTGCTCTGGGACTGGATCAATGATCTGCTGCGGGCGCTGGAGATTCCCCCGGCGACCCGGCGCCTGCCCGTGCGGGCTGCGACCGCGGGCGGCTGGCTCTGCGAGGCGCTGTGGCGGCTCCTGCCGCTCCCGGGCGAGCCGCCCATGACGCGCTTTGTCGCCAAGGAACTCTCCCTCGACCACTGGTTCGCCATCGGCGCCGCGCGGCGGGACCTTGGCTACGCCCCGCGCGTTTCGATGGCCGAGGGGACCGCGGAGCTGGTCGAGAGCCTGACGAGAACCGCTGCGCAGCAGGGCAGGGTCGCCTGACCCCGCCAAAGATCTCATCTGGCGAACAGCTCCGCGAGCGTTTCGAGCACGGCGTCGGCAGCCGCCGGGTCAAGCTGCCCGAGCCGTTTCACAAGCCGGGTCTTGTCTACCGTGCGTAACTGATCGAGCACCACTTGGCCGTATTTGCCCTGGAACCTGCACTTCACGCGGGTGGGGTAGTCGCGCCCTTTTGTGGTCATCGGCGCAACGATGACCGTGGCGATATGCGCATTCATTTCGTCCGGCGAGACGACCAGGCACGGGCGCATCTTCTGGATTTCACTGCCCACCGTTGGATCCAAAGCCACTAGCCAGAACGTCAAACCGCTGGATTACCATTGCCATTCCTCCCCATCGAACTGCGTCGCTGTGGGCGCATCCTCATGCACCAAATGATCGTCTCCCGCCGCGGCCATCCGGCTGAAGGCGTCCGCCCAACCGCAGCGCGTCGCTTTGACTGGTCGCAAAACCAACGCGCCGTTTCTCGCCTGCAACTCAACCTCTTCCCCAAAACCGCAATGTTCGAGCATGGCCTTGGGAATGCGGATTCCGCGCGAATTACCGATCGGCACGATCTTGGTTAGCATAGCCACAAAGTAATTACTTGACGCTCTGTGGCAAGCACAGGAAATGAGTAATCGCCTTGGGGGGGACCAGCCCAGGGGGGTGCGCGGAGGAACCTATGATCTGCGGCGGTCGATGAGGATCACAGGCTTTCGACCAATTCCGCCCGTACTGCGTGTCATCGGGCCCCTTTGCGGGCGTTGCAATTACGATGCATCAGTTGGGCATTTCTGAGGCTTGTGCTGCCGCCGCGTGCCCAAGCTTTGATGTGATCGACTGTGAAATCGTCCCAGTTCAGGGGCTTCCCGCATGCTGCGCACATCTTCTTCTCGGAACTGTTCCAAAGGATGCGGCGCTGCTCGTCAGAAAAGGTTCGTTTGTCGTCCTTACGCTCATACACAGTCCACAGCAAACTCCGCAACAATTGGCGACGCCGTTCGCGGTTTGCGGCGCTGTCAGTATCGCCCTGTATGGTCAGCAGATATTCCTGGAAGAGCCTCTGTGCTGGTTTTCCCGGGATCGCTTTGCGAAGTTGGTCTCGAAGCTGATCTACTCCGGTCGACAGGCGCTTGAGTAGTTCAAAAGCGATCCGAGTCCTTTTCTTTTCAGTCAGGATGAGTTTGGCCTGCTCCATCTCCCAAACCAGCAGGAACAGCGAGTAGAACTCCGCACTGTTGCGCAACCGTGTCTGGCGCAAGTCAGGAAACATCCGGCGAACCCGCCCCAACGTTTGCGAGAACTCACGCGCCAATCGGCGCAAAGTATTGCCGTTCACACTGTCGTTGCCGATTGCCCGGTCGAGCGATGTCTTCTTGTTGATCGGCCCACCGTGATGAAGGGACATGAGCAACTCGGCGAATAGCTCCGTGCCTTTCATCCTGTCCAGTTGCGCCTGAGATAGGATTCGCTGGTCCGTAACAAAACGATGGTGTTTTGAAACCAGCTGTTCAGCGGCCTTTAGAAACGGGCTTGTGAAAAACCTGGCGTGCCGTTTCTCGCCCGAGGTCAATCGCTTTCCCGTCGAATTGATGCGAACGAAAAGGTCAATGATTTGGCCCAATTCTCCGGTAACCTCGACCGTCTGGAGTTTGTAGCTGTGAATAGCTGCAGCGATGTCCTGGCGGTGCTTGCGGATATCCTTCCAATTCCACCGCTCTTGCCCGTCACCAAGGTCAATCCTGGCATCAAACCAGTCCCGTTTGAAGCGGCCAAGCCGGGTGAACATAAAGATGGCCTCTAGGCGCTGTTTGCCGTCGATAACGTCGTAGATCAGTCTGCCCCGGTGTTCACGCCGGTATAGGAAGATGCTCGGGACCGGGTAGCCTTGGACGATAGATTGAATCAGGCGCTGGCGATCTGCCCACGACCAGACCGAATTCCGTTGGAATCCCGGTTCAAGATTGATCTGCCGGCTCCGGAACATGAGCGACAACTCGTTAATCGTGTGTTCGCCGAATGAAGGGGTGAGTGGCATAGAAGTGGAACCTAGTGTTCGTGTTCAAACGTCTTTGACGGCGGGGGAGAGTCCTTGGCGCATGGGATGGCTTGTGCCTGGGGAAACATAGGGGCTCTAGCTGCTTCGCTGCCTGACCGCCTCGAACAGTGTGATGACCGTGGCCATCGCCACGTTGAGCGAATCTGCCTGGCCCGCCATCGGGATGCGCACCAGCAGGTCGCTCTCCTTCAACCAGAATTCGCTCAGGCCGTATTGCTCGTTGCCCATGATAATCGCGAGCGGCCCGCGCAGATCCGAGTCGGTGTAGATGGCCCCGGCCGCCGGGGTTGTCGCGACCGCACGGATTCCGTGCCTGCGGAGCCAGGCCCGGACCTCCGGACTGCCCGCCACCACCACCGGCATCGAGAACAACACGCCGGTGGAGGACCTGACGACATTCGGGTTGAAGATGTCCGTCACCGGGTCGCAGACGATGACCGCGCCGATCCCCGCCGCATCCGCGCTGCGCAGAATCGTGCCGAGATTGCCGGGCTTCTCAATCGCTTCGATGACGAGCAGGAACGGATTGGCCGCGCCGGTGACCGCCGCGTCCAGATCCGCGAGCGCGCGGCGCCACTGCGGCGCCACGGCGAGCAGGCCGTCGGGGCGGTCGCGATAGGAGACCTTCGCAAACGCCTCCTTGGAAAGGTCGAAAACCTGGGTTCCGGAGCGGGCCGCCTCCTCGATGAGGGCGGGCTCGTTGGCACCGAGGAACCAGTCCGCCCCGCAATACAACTCCGCCGGCTTGACGCCCGCTTCAAGGGCGCGCTTCAGTTCGCGATAACCTTCGATGAGGAACAACCCGGCCTCGTCGCGCGGGCGGCGGTCGCGCAGCTTCACGAGCCGCTTCAGGCGCGGATTCTGCAGGCTGGTGATGCACGCGGTCGACATTCAGGCGCAGAAAGGCGCAAAATGCGCGAAATGTCAGTCCGGAACCGGCAGCCTGTCGGTCCTGCGTCCTTTAGGCTACAAGATGAAAATGCCTCTGGCATTGATCTTTGTGCCCTCTGTGTCTCTGTGGTTCATTCTCGTTGCGCTGGATTTTGTCGCGACTCCGCCGCGCCAAGCACCTTTGCGCCGACAATTCCTTTCCGTGGCCAAAAAGAGATTCAACGCCCAACCGTTTGCGTACCACCAGGAGCTGGAACTGGAGATCACGACGCTGACCAATCTTGGCGTCGGGCTCGGGCGCGTGCAGCTGGATGAGCTTGAAGCTGACAGCTTAAAGCTTGAAGCGGCCGCGCCGGTCGGCGCGGCCTGGGTTGTCATGGTTCCGTTTGCGCTTCCCGGCGAACGGGTCCGCGTGCGGGTCTTCCGCAACCACAAGAACTATTCTGAGGCCGACCTTGTCGCGGTGCTGACGCCCTCGCCCCACCGCGTGCCTTCGCCGCGCTGCCCGCTCTTCGGCCGCTGCGGCGGATGCCAGTATCAACATCTGGTCTACGGCGAACAGCTGGAGTGGAAGCGGCGGCACGTGACCGAACTGTTGCGCCACATGGCCGGCGTCGAATTCGTCGTAGCCCCTGTCATCGGTTCGCCGCGCCAATTCGGCTATCGCTCGAAGATCACGCCGCACTTCGCCGCCCCGGGACGCGGCCAAGAAGTGCCAAGTTCCAAGTGCCAAGTTCCAAAAAAGCCCCAGACCGATCCGGAAATCCTGCAAACAACTTTTTCGGCCCAAAACCCAGAACTCGAAACCCAGAACTCAGAATTCGAAACCCTGAACTCAGAACGCAGAACCCAGAACTCAGAACTCAAAACCCTGAACTTGAAGTCCGCCGCGGCGGCGGACTGCCCCGTCGGTTTTCTGAGGCAGGGCTCCCGGCACGAGATCATCGACGTGCCGCGATGCGAAATCGCGACCGACGCGATCAACGTCCGGCTCGCGGAAGTGCGCGCCGACGTGCGCTCGCGCATCCGGGCCGGCGAATACCGCCGCGGCGCGACCCTGCTCCTCCGCGATGCCGGGGGCCGGGTGACCACCGACTATGCGGCGGTGATCACGGAGGAGATTGCCGTCCCCGGCCCCGCCCCGGCCGGTTCTCCGGGGTCAACCTGCCCGCCGGAGCCTGGTCAAGGGGGGACTGCGCCGGCTTCGACCGCCGCGCCGGCGCCCCTGCGCCTGAAATTCCTGGCGCGCGATTTCTTCCAGAACAACCCCTTCATCCTGCCGTCCTTCGCCGGATACGTTCGGGATCAGGCGGCGGCCAGCGGTGCGCGCTTTCTCATCGACGCGTATTGCGGCAGCGGGTTGTTCGCCCTTGCGTCGGCGGCGAGGTTCGAGCGGGTCGCCGGCATCGAGGTCAGCGAAACCTCCGTGGCCTTCGCCCGGGAAAACGCCACGGCCAACGGAATTGCGAACGCCTCTTTTCTCGCTGGCGACGCCGCCGCAATCTTTGCCGGGGTCGATTTCCAGCCGGCGGACACCGTTGTTGTGATCGATCCGCCTCGCAAAGGCTGCGATGAACCGTTCCTGCGACAGCTGTTTTCCTTCGGCCCGCGCGCCGTGGTGTATGTCTCGTGCGATCCGGCCACCCAGATGCGCGACCTGCGCCACTTCCTCGACGCCGGATTTGTGCTGGCCGCCGTGCAGCTTTTTGACCTGTTCCCCCAGACACGCCACCTCGAGTGCGTGATCACGCTCAGGAAATCCGGGTGAAACGGCGCGGGGAGCCGGGGTTCTTGCGCGGTTCCCTGCAGAAAGGCCGCTAACGGTAGTCAACCCACTCGGGCGACCCATACTGCTCCGTCAAGCCCGCCAGTTCCTCCTCGTCGAGTTCCGGCCACGGAGCGGCCGCCGCTGTTGCCCCAGCCGCCTCGGCCAGGAACGCGGCGAAACGCGCGCCGAACTCGCCCCAATCAAGGGATTCCACCGCCGGTTTCCAGATCGATCCCTGGAGAAGCAACCCCTGTTTGTTGCGTTTCTGCGCGGCGCCCGCGATCTTCCCGCCGGTGCGTTCATTGACGACGTCGTGGATCTCGGCGCGCTCGAAACAGACCCCGGGATTGATCGAGGCGGGCATGGCTGCGGTTGCCCCGGCTCCCTCAGGCGCGCCCACGGGTCCTGCCTGCAGTTTCAACGCCGCCGGCTGGCCGAGATGACGCAGCGCTTGGGCGAGACATTCGTGCACGATGCGGTAGGATTCCGTCGCCCGCGCCTCCCACAGCTCATGGCCCCGCGGGATGACCAGCGTGTAGGTCCAGTCCTGCCGGTGATCCACGATGCCGCCGCCGGTCGGCCGCCGGCAAATATCGAACTGCTCGCCCGTTGGGAGCTGTCCGCGCACCCAGGCGGCTTTCTGCCCGAAACCAAAGGTGAATGCGGGATTGCGCCACTTATAATGACGGAAGCGGATCGCCGTGGGCGACGGGTGGCGCTGGAGCAGAAGGAAGTCGACGGCCATGTTCTCGGCGGCGCCGCCGGTGCGCGTGGGCAGGACGTGAAGCTCCATGGGCGGAGGCTAGAAACGCGGCGCGCATTTGCCAACGCCTGATCTTCGCCGCCTTCGCTGGCAGGTCCCCCAAGGTTCAAGCCTGGGCAGCCGCACCGGGAGAGGCGCTGAAACGCGGCTGTTGCCCTCGAATCCCAGACCGCCGTCGATCCGCCCCGGCGGCCCCTACGAATCCCCTTTAGAATCGTTGTTCGACCGACTTCTCGGACAGCCCCTACGAATTGCAGGGACAAGGCAGGCCCGACGGCTCCACCGTGTCATTCCAAGTCGTTCCGGAGGCTCGGAGACCCTCGACCCTCTGCTCCAGTTGCGCAGGGCTCAGCACCGCGTCCTTCTCGAAATAGATCCAGTCGATGTCCTCCTCGTAGCTCCGGTTCTCCCGGGAATGCAGGACGCCCTCCGATGTGAACCACAGGTTGAAATCGATGGACATCATCTCCCTGGGATAGAATCCGCCGGCATGGTCTGCGATCGCTTTCCCATCGAGGAAGTACCGCATGTGCCCGCCGGCGATCTGGAGCACGAGAACGTGCCAGCCGCTTTCATCGCCGGGGATGACGGTGTGGACGTTGTCCTGGCTTCCGTCCGGCAGTGGGTCGGCTGTTCGCCAGGAAGTGACAAACAGCGCCGGTGCCTTCTGGCCCCAGCCCCCTTCCGGCAGGTATTCGAAATCGCATTCGCTGTAATTCCGGTTCCCGGGTATGTCTACTGTCGAATAAAGATAAAAGCTTTGTACGACACCGTCGCCGGGAGGGCCCGAATCTGGCCCCGCGGCGAAACGCACACGGGCGCCGTAGGTGCCTTCCTTGAATTTGCGCTGCTGGCAAATCTGGGTCTCGTAGGTGCGGCTTGGCGTCCCGTCCGTGGACGAGATCATCCGGAGGATTCGGTTCCCGGGCCGGTCGGGATCTGCGGCAAACGATACGTTTTCCTGCCGCCAGGTGGCGCCTGCAATGCCCGGCCAGCCGGTGACGCTCCGGACAACCCAACCGCGGGCCGTCATCTCGGAGCGGCTGGAGTAGGAGAAATCATCGAAAAAGATCCGGGTGGCGGGAGGGAGCGCATCCGCCGCATCGATTGGCAATGTCCTTGCCAGAGACGTGGAGATCAGGATCAGCACTGCGACTCGGTTCATGGGGGTTGGATTCTATCGCGGACGGGGGATTCGATGGGAACCATCAGTCGATCTTCCGCCTGTTTCGAAATGCGGTGGTCTCGGATGGAACCGCCGTCAATCATTTTTCAGCGGGGATTCGCCGGCGGCGGGAAGGGTATGCCTGATGTGCATGAGGTGTCGGATCACGGGCGTGCCCGGGCCGGGCGTTGGGCCGGTCCGTCGGGGCTTGTGCCGGATGGACCGAGGCTGTTTCCTCAGTCTCATGACGCCGTCCCAGTACATCGACCGCCATGCCGCCGATCTCGTCGCGATTCTCCAGCGTCTCATCCGCATTCCGACAGTCAATCCACCCGGCGAGAACTACGAGGCCATGACGGCGCTGCTTGTGCGCGAACTGCACGGTGTCGGGTTGCGGACCCGCCGCTTTCCCATACCCCGTTCCTTGGCACGGCGTGTCCTGGTCCCGGAGTGGAGCACCCACCCGCGATACAACGTCATCGGATATCGCGCAACGGGCGCGCCCCAAACCCTCCATTTCAACGCCCATTACGATGTGGTGCCCGCCGCCGGCCGCTGGCGTCACGGGAGCCCCTTCAAGCCGGCGGTCGAGGGCGGCTGGATCTACGGCCGCGGCACCGCCGACATGAAGGGCTCGATCGCGAGCCTCGTGCTGGCGCTGCGCGCCCTGCGCGCCACCGCGGTGCCGCCGCGATGCAATATCGAGGTCTCATTCACGGCGGACGAGGAGACCGACAGCATGCTCGGCGCCTGCTGGGTGGTGGATCACGTGCCGCTGCGGGCTGACTATGTCGTGGTGATGGAGGGCGGGGAAGGGCGCCTGATCGGGTGCGGCCACAACGGCGTCGTCTGGCTCAACGTCGTGGTTCACGGCAGGCCGGCGCATGGTTCGACGCCCGAGCTGGGGATCAACGCGCTCGAAAAGATGTCGGCGCTGGTGCTGGCGTTGAAGGACTACAAGCGGCGCCTCGCCAGGCGCGGATTTCGCTCGCCGGACGGCCGGGAGATGCGTCCCACGATCAACATCGGCGGAGTGTTCCAGGCGGGCGCCGGCGGCAAGATCAACACGGTGCCCGCAGAGGCGAGCTTCAGCATCGACCGCCGCGTCACCGCCGTCGAGACGGTTGCGGGGGCCGAACGCGAGCTGCGGGCGTTCCTGACCGCCGCCGCCCGCCGCATTCCGCAGTGTCATATCACGATTGAGAAGGTGTCGGAGAACCAGCCCTGTTACCGCGATCCCGTGGGGCCGTTCTTCGCGGCTGTCGCCGCGAGTGTGAAACGGGTGCGCGGCGGCCGGCCGGTCTTCCATGTTTCCACGGGCTTCAACGACATGCATTTCTTCGCCGAACACCTCCGTGTGCCCACCGCCGGCTACGGCCCCCTCGGAAAGAACCCTCACGCCGTCGACGAGCGTGTCCGCGTGGCGGACCTGGTGACCGCCGCGAAGGTCTACGCCGATCTGCTGACGACATTCGGCGGCTGAGCCACCGTCCGGATCGGCTGATCGCAAAATTGTGGGGGCGCAGCCTTGCCTGCGCCCGCCGGTCCTCATTCCCCGCGGTTCGGTCGCACGCGAGATGCGCCCCTGCAATCGCGAAACATCAGCCCATGCTTGTCACCGCGCCCAACCGCGGCGGATCATCGCGATGGCGATGGCCGCAAGGAGCAAGGCGATGATCTTGGAGATCGCGCGCAGCCCGCCGCGGCCGATCCTGCGCCCGAGCCATCCGCTGCCGACGAACGCGAGCACCACGACTCCGAGGTTCACGGCCAGCGCCACGAGCGTGACCAGCATCCCCTGGGTGTCCACGAGCAGGAGCAGGCTCGTGATCAGCGCCGGTCCCGCGATGAGCGGCATGCCGAGGGGTACGATGCCGAAATCGACCGGCAGCTTGGCCGTCGCGCGCTCCAGCTGGATCAACTCGCGTGCCGCGAGGATGAAAAGGATCATCCCGCCCGCGATCTGGAAATCGCTCACCGACACGCCGACCGCGGTGAAGACGCTCTTGCCGAGGAAGAGAAACCCGAGCGCGACGGCGCCGCCCGTCACCGTCGCCTGCCATGCGATGCGGCGCCGGACGGGCGGCGCCACGTCGCGTCCGAGGGACAGGAACACCGCCGCCAGGCCCACCGGATCGATGGCCACAAACAACGGGATGAACGCCTGCAGGAATCTCGCCGCAAGTCCGGACATGGGGGCATGGTAGCGGGAAGCAGGACGCGGGTCGAGGCCGAGTTGTGCGGGGCGGGGGGCCCCGGCGGAGGAAGGCGGCTGCGCCATCGGGCTTCCCCGCACTTGATGTAACGCATTCCGTTACAAAGTGAATCAGCGTCAAGGGCGGGTGGTGTCCTGATTTGACAATTGCGCCCAAATGAAATTGGGCTTCAAATCAGGACATTACCGCCGCCGCCCGGACTTGCGGCGGCCGGCCCGACGGGTTCCACTGGGCCATGGCCGGCCCGCCGCCCAGCATCCACGAATTCACCCGCGCCGAGCTCACCGGCCTCATCACGTCGTGGGGCTTCAACCCGGTGCATGCGGCCCGGATCTGGAGCGCTGTGTACTGCGACGGAGCGGAACTGTTCGCGGAGATGCCGGAGATGCCCCGGCGGCTGCGTTCCCGGCTGGAGGAAGAGGTTTCGCTGGCACTGCCGGCCGTCGCATCCGAGCTGCAGAGCGCGGACGGTTTCACCCGCAAATTCCTGCTGGCCCTGGGCGATGGCTGCCGCATCGAGACCGTCCTTATGCGCTTTACCGGCCGCGTCACGGCCTGCGTCAGCAGTCAGGCCGGCTGCGCCATGGGCTGCGGATTTTGCGCGACGGGCCGGATGGGCTTTTTGCGCCATCTCACGCCCGGCGAGATCGTGGCCCAGGTGCTCCATGTGCGCCGTGCGCTGCGCCCGCCCGGCGCCGGGGCCGCCCTCCATGGCCAGGGCTTTGGAGGACGGGGCGACGCCGGCCCGGAGCGCCTGCGCAACGTCGTGCTCATGGGGATGGGGGAGCCGCTGCACAACTACGACGCGGTGATAAAGGCGGTCGACATCCTGCGCGACCAGAACGGCCCCGCGATCGGCGTCAGGCGGATCACGCTCAGCACGGTTGGGGTGACCCCGGGCATCGTCCGGCTGGCCGACGAGGCCCGCCCTCCGCATCTCGCGGTCAGCCTGCATGCCGCCACCCAGGAGGAGCGCGCCGCGATGGTGCCCGTGGCGGCCCGGTGGCCCCTCGACGCCCTGATGGAGGCGTGCCGCTACTACTGCGAAAAGCAGCAACGGCGCGTCTTCTTCGAGTGGGCGCTCATCGCCGGCCGCAACGACACGCCGGAGCAGGCCCACGCCGTCGGCCGCCTCCTGCGCGGCCTGCCGGTCCAGGTGAACCTCATTCCGCTCAATCCAATAGTCGGATACGACGGCGCGCCCTCCGACCGGCCCGCCGCGCGGCGTTTCCAGGACATCCTCGCCGGCCACGGCCTGCCCAGCACCGTGCGCCAGCGCCGCGGACTCGACATCGCCGCCGGCTGCGGCCAGCTGGCGACCGCCGCGCGGTAGGCGCCCGGGCCGGGGCATTTCCTCCCCGTCTCCGCACGCGCAGGCGGATTCCTCCCGCGGGCGCCGGTCATTCGCCGATCTTCACGGCCCCCCGTCCGGCCCAGTCATTGTGGCCGCAATCCATCTCGTGGCAGGCGGCCCGGGGCGGCGATTGCGCGAGCCTCCTGGCGTGGTCCACCGGGATGACATTGTCCTGAAGCGCGCCGCAGAAAAGGGCGGCCAGAACCAGCCGATGAATCGAGGCCAGCGCACGGCTCATGATCGGGAACCTCACCGCCCCGGCCTCCTCAAGGCGCCGGAGAATCCGGGGAGGCGTCCCGTCCGGAGGGGCGCATCTGTCGATTGACGGTGGCGTCTGGCGCGCGCAGTTGTGGCACGGGCATCTTGCCCGTGGCAGGCAACATGGGCAAGATGCCCATGCCACTCGCGCCATCGTCAATCGGGAAATGCACCCCGTCCGGAGAGAACCCGCTCGTAAAGCTCGACATAAAGGGGAACGATCCGTCCGGCGGAGAACTTCTCCTGCGCGCGCGAGCGGGCGGCGCCGCCCAGGGCCGCACGAAGGGCCGGGTCGCCGATCAGGCGCTCCACCGCCCGTGCCAGGGCGTCGGCGTCGCCGGCGGGGGCGAACAGGCCGCTGATGCCGTCCTCCATGACCTCCGGGATTCCGCCGACCCGGGTCGCCACGCTGGGACAGCCGAAGCACATCCCCTCGAGGATGCCCAGGCAGAAGCTCTCGGCGTCCGACGTGTAAAGCCCGAGGTCGGCCGCCTGCAGGTAATCCTCCACGCCGGGCACCTTCTCGCGCACGATCACCCGATCCTCCAGGTGGAGCCGGCGCACCTGCGCGGCATGGGGCGCGAAATCCGCGCCCGCGAGGATGACCAGCTTGAACGCATCGCGCGGCCGGACGCGGGCCACGGTCTCCAGCAGGAGGTCGATGCGTTTCAGGGGGCGGAGATTCGAAAGGTGCAGCACGAGCGCCTCGTGGGTCAGCCCCAGTTCGCGGCGCAGGGCCTCCCGCGAGCATCCCGGAGCCCGCGGCGCGAAGAAATTGTGGATGACATGGATCGGCCGGTCCGCCGCGAGCAGGCGCCGGGTTTCACCCTTGAGCCACTCGGAGACGGTCGTGATCGCGTCCGAACACGCGAGCGCATGCTGGATCGCCGGGCGATAGCCGGGATCGCGGCCCAGCAGCGTGGTGTCGGTGCCGTGCAGGGTGGTTACGAGGCGGGGGCGCTGTTCCGGGCGCAGCATGGATTGCGCGAGGATCGCCGCCGTGGCGTGCGGAACGGCGTAATGCACGTGGAGGATGTCGAGGCGGTGGTCGCGGCTGACCTCCGCCATTTTCACGGACAGGGGCAGCGTGTAGTCGGGGTATTTGAAAAGGTCGTAGTCATTGATCTCCACCGGGTGGAAGAAAAGGCGGGGGGCGCCCGCTGGCATCCGGAACGGGCGCTCATAGCTGATGAAGTGGACCTCGTGGCCGCGAGCGGCCAGCTCCTCCCCCAGCGCCGAGGCGAGCACACCGCTTCCGCCGACCGACGGATAACAGGTGATGCCAATCCTCAGGGGCCTGGCGGGCATGGGTCAGAAGTGCCGGGCTGCGCGGCCGAGCTCCGCGAGTGAGGGGAAGACGAGGGGATCGTTGGGGAACAGCGGAATGGCGCAGTCCACGCCGCACCGTCGGCCGTTCAACACCGCGCGGTCGAGTTGAAATGCGAGGTAGTCCCGGGTCCGGGCCTGGGAGGCGTGGGCGCGCATCGCCCGGCTCCAGGCCTGCATGACGCCCGGCGCGGAGACGTCGACAAACAACGGCGGCTGGTTCGCCGGCTCCGCCTCCAGGGTGACTGCGTAAAACAGGAGATGCCGGATCGCGTGGGCGGGCCGCGCCTTGAGCTCCCTGATCCCGCCGTAGCGCGCGAGGCGGGCGGCGTCGCGCACCAGCCGGCCCAGGACGGAATGATCCGGGTGCTGGTTCTCCACCGGAGTGGGCGCGAGCACGATCTGCGGGCGCACGCGGCGGATGATCGCGGCGAGCTTCAGGGCCGGCGCCACGCCCGCCTCGAAATGCGCGTCGCCGCCGAGGTCGGCGAACTCGATCGCCGCGCCCAGCAATTTCGCCGCCGCCCTCGTCTCCCGGGTGCGCTGCGCGGGCGCTCCGTGGGTCGCGGACTCCCCCCGGGAGCACACCACAAGGAGGGCGGAGCGGCCCGCCCGGGTCTCGCTGGCAATGATCCCGCCGCACCCGAACTCGATGTCGTCGGGATGAGCGCCAAACGCCAGAAGGGATTTCGGGCCGGCCGGCATGTTATCGGGGGCCGCGGCGGCTCCGCCGCGGAGGGATGGGGGAAACGCGATCGGGGAGCCGCGCCGCCGGATCGCAACGAGTGCGGTGGATCATGAGGATGGCGGGACGCAGGGGAAGCTACGGGGGCGGGACGGGAAAGTCGGTGAAGGCTTCATCGGAGCGGTCGATGGGATCGCGATTGACGAAAACAATGTCAGGCGTTTCCCCGGGATGCAAATACGCTTGTTCGCCCGGGCCGGCGACGTAATGGGTGCAATGGACGACGGACTGCATCCAGCGCAGGCGCGTGTCCCGGGTGGGGCTGACCTGTTCCCGGGTGAACCCGGTGAGGGGCAGGTCGATGAAGGCATCGCCGCCCTCGTGGAGCCGCAGGGCGCCGGCGGCCAGCCGTGCGCGCACGATCTCGCCCCGGAAAGGGACGTCGACGAAGAAGTCCTCCACGTCGCAGGCGGCGCGGCGCACGGCCGGGTCGCCCGAGCGCACGATGCGAATGCCGTCGAGCAGGCTCATGCGCCGGTACATCTCGAGGCAGAAATCCGCCACCGTGCCCGCGGGATTGGTGCGGAAGGCTTCGACCCAGGGCGCGGGCACCAGGGCGGGAAGCTGGCGCGCGGTCGGGTCGCGCCACCCGGCGGGCACGCGCTTCGCGAAGAGCGGCGAGAATCTGCGCTGCAGCTTGTTTTCGAAGGAGAAATTGAGCCGGACGGCCGCGCCCGTGCGGCGGTCGTGCAGGAGGGTCCGCGTCTCGCGCGGATCGTGGTCGCTGTCGTGGCAGAAGAAGACGATTTCGCCGCCGAGTTCCGACTGGAGCCGGCGGGCGGTCCGGATCTTGGCCACCAGAAACCGGCGGGGAAAGAAGCCGCAAGGCTGCTGGCCGAAACAGATCACGGGGCTCATGACAACGCGGAGGCGGGGGCGGCCGTTCCGCGGGCTCCGGAGAAGGCCTGGAGGACGAGGCTCAGCAGCACGCAGGCGGCGCAACCGATGAGATTATACCACAGATAGCCAATGTCGGTGGTGAAGTAGAGTCCGAACACCAGGCCCTGCGCCGCCAGCGCCGCCCAGAACACCGCAGTCCCTCCGACGCGCCGCAAAAAAAACGCCACGAGAAACAGGCCGAGCATCACTCCGTAAAAGACCGACCCCAGGATGTTGATGGCCTGGATGAGGTTCTCCGCGAGGCGGGCGAAGAGGGCGAAACCGATGGCGATCAGGCCCCAGAACGCGGTGAGCGCCCTCGAGACGCGCACATAGTGCAGATCGGAGGCGCCGGTCCGCAGGACGTGCCGGTAAAGGTCGACCGCCGTGGTCTCGCCCAGGGCGGCGAGCTCCGAGGAAAGCGATGAGACGGCGGCGGCGAACACGAGGGCGATCAGGAGGCCGATGATGCCGTGGGGCATCTGTTCGACCACGAAGTCGATGAACACGTAGTCGGCATCGTTCGCCTGGACGCGGGCGCCCGCCCCGCCCAGGGCCTGCCGGGCGTCGCTCCGCAGCGCCTCGATGCGCTCGTGCGCGGCCAGCATTGCGGCCCTTGCCGGCGCGGGGTCGCCGGTGCGGCGGGCGTCCAGCCAGTGTTGGATCTTCGCCCGCTGGTCGGCGTGGGCGGAGGCGAATTCCGCCTCGATCGTGCGCAACGGGGCGCCGGCCTCGCCACGGGCATGGGCGTTCCATGCGGCGTGGTTGAAGAAGACCGGCGGAGCTTCGAACTGGTAGAACACGAAGACCAGCGCCCCGAGCAGGAGGATGAAGAACTGCATCGGGATTTTCAGGACCGCGTTGAACATGAGGCCGAGCCGGCTTGCGCGCAGCGAGGAACCCGAGAGGTAGCGCTGGACCTGCGATTGGTCGGTGCCGAAGTAGGAGAGCGACAGGAAAACGCCGCCGAGGACGCCCGACCAGAACGTGTAGCGGGTGTGGAAATCAAAGGAGAAGTCCACCGCGTGCAGCTTGCCGAAGCCGCCCGCCACGACGAGCGTGTCCTTCAGCCCGAGGCCGTCCGGCAGCCTTGCCAGCAGGACGGTGAACGCGGCGGCCATGCCGGCGAAGATCACCGCCATCTGCCATCTCTGCGTGACGTTCACGGCCTCGTTGCCGCCGACCGCCGTGTAGAGGATGACGAACACGCCCGTGAGGATGATTGTCGCATCGAGCCGCCATCCGAGCACCGTCGAGAGGATGATGGCGGGGGCGTAGATCGTGAGCCCGGCGGCGAGCCCGCGCTGCAGCAGGAAAAGCCCCGCTCCAAGCAGGCGCGTCTTCGAATCGAAGCGGTGCCCGAGGTATTCGTACGCCGTGAAGACATTCAGCCGGCGGTAGATCGGGAGGAACACGGCGGCGACGATGATCAGCGCGATCGGAAGCCCGAAGTAGTTCTGCACGAAGCCGAGGCCGCTTTCATAGGCCTGCCCCGGGGTGGATAGAAAGGTGATCGCGCTGGCCTGCGTCGCCATGACGGACAGGCCGATCGTGCCCCAGCCAACGGCGGAACCGCTGCGCAGATAGGAGGCGAGGTCCTTGCGGCCGCGGGTGTGCCAGATGCCATAGGCGGCAATGCCGAGCATGGTTCCCAGCAGGACGATGTAATCGAGCGGACTCATGAGAAGAGCCACCCGAACGCCGCCAGCAACACGACCCAGAGCAGGAAACAGCCTGCTGCAAACAGATAAACCCCGCGCCAGGTGTGGAGCCCGGGAAGGCCGGGCGGGGCGCCGCCAGCCGTGTCGTCGGAGGGTCCCCTGTCCTTCATCGTCGACGGCCCGGATGAGGACGCGCCGCCTCCCCCTCGATTGCGGGATCCCGGGGCATCCGCGGGGTGCGGCCGCGTCGTTTGACGGGATCAGGGGTCATTTTCCGAGGGAAACGAGATTGGCGAAAAACCGGTAGGCGCCGGGCACGCCCGCGGGGAGCTGCCGGAACCACGCGAGTCCGGTGTAGACAAAATGACCTTTCCCGTACGAGGCAACGAGCAAACCGCCCTTGAGCGGAGCCTCTCCGGGGTCATTGCAGGCGAGGATCGGGACAAGATGTTCGTCCCATTTGCCGGGGAAATAAAGCCCGCGCTCCTGGACCCAGCCGTCGAAATCCGCCATCGTGATCTCGTTGGGGACATGGAGGACCGGATGATCCGGCGCAAGGAATGTCACGGGTGCGGTCTCGTCGGTCACCCGGTCCGAAGACAACTGAAGGGGGAAGGGCGCCAGGGCCGTCTCCTTCAGGCCGTTCGGATTGTTATACTGCACCACGAGGGTGCCGCCGGCTTCGACATAGGCGAACAGCGCCGGCAGCCGCGGGGCCAGGTCCCTGCGGACATTGAAGGCGCGGATGCCGATGACGACCGTATCCATGGCAAGGAGACGAGCCGGGGTCAGGTCGGAGGGCTGAAGGGTTGTGACCGCGTATCCCATCTCGGTCAGGGCCTCTGCCACGCCGTCGCCGGCGCCCGGCACATAGCCGGCATTCCGGCCGCGGATGGCCAGGTGGAGGCTCACGGCCGTGCAGCGGGCGGCGGGCTGGAGGAGCAGGGGCGGCAGGTGCGCATAATGGATCTCCACGCGCCCCGTGCCGTAGTCGACTCCCCCGACGTCGGCGGTGGCGGCAAGGCGCGCCGTGCCGGGCTCCGCCGGGGCGGTGACCGTGAACCGGAGCCGCGCCCGTTCCCCCGCCGTCGCGAGGCTGAACGCCCGGGCGGCGGGCGCGACGGTCCAGCCTGAGGGGGCGGTCAACCGCAGCCGGCCCGCCACGGCGGGGCGGAATCCCGTGACTTCAACGTCCACCGGCCGGGTCGAGCCCGGGGCGAAAAGCCGGACCTCGGAGAAAAACCGCAGCGCAACCGGCGCGATCACTTCGAGGCGGCGGCGGGTCTCCGGGTGCGGGGCGCCGGCGGTGATCTGGACGGGTTCGTCGGGGATCACGAGGGTCTGGCCGCCGACTTCGAAGATCTGTTCCACGGGGAAGGCGGGCGGGTTCTCCGGGCGGCCGATGAGCCCGGGGTCGTCGACGCGGAACATCCCGGGGCCCGGCTCGGCGCGCAGCCAGTACGGCTGGCTCAACGGGGTGCCGGCGGGAAGCGTCTGGCTGGCGGTGCGGACCGCGGGCTTGTCGCGATGGAGTTCGACGGGCTCGCCGGCCGGCTGCGCGGCGCCCGGATAGCGGACTCCCAGCCAGCGGACCGGCACCGACGACTGCACGGTGGCGGTGTGGCACAGGGCCATGGTCTCGCCCGGGACGACTTCCGCATGCGGCGTCACCGTTTCGACGGAGAGCCCGAGGCACGCCTGCAGAATCCGGTCCAGCTGCCCGCGTTTCTCGTCGACGACGGGGTCGCGGGCGAGCCCGGCAAGCTGGCGGCGCACGGCGAGCAGCGCCGGCACGCTGGCGGCGGGATCCTGCGGGTCGAACTGCGCGATGAGTGCATCGACGGCCGGCCCGATTCCGGCGCCCCCGGGCACGCGCGCCCACGTCGTGTCGATGCCGTCGAGGATGTCCCCGGTCGCAGGCTCGCCGCCGAGCAGGCGGAACCACTCGGGTCTCGGACCGGCGGGAGGAGCGGGGAACCCGTCGAACCCCTGGGTCTTGTGCATGGACCGGCTGCGGCTGGCGATCGCGGCAAACGGCTCGCCGGTGACCGGGTCGCTGCCGCCGGCGTCGATCCGGACGAAGCCGGCATCGGGCCCCGGGGCACCGGCCGGGCGCCACGCGTTCCACAGGATGCGTTTGGGCTGCCACGGGGCGAGGAGGGAAAGCTGTTCGGGGAAGGCCATGGGGTCGCCGGCGAGCCGGAACGCCTCCAGGGCCAGCACGGCCGACGCCGTGTGGTGGCCATGCGTGCCCCCGGGCTCGGTCGAGAAACGGGTGATAACGACATCGGGGCGGAACGACCGGATGACCCGCACGATGTCGCCCAGGACCTGGTGTTCGTCCCAGATCCGGAGGGTTTCGCGGTAGTCCTTGGAGTATCCGAAATCGATCGCGCGGGAGAAGAACTGCCGGCCGCCATCGATGCGGCGGGCGGCGAGCAGCTCCTGGGTGCGGATGACCCCCAGGGCTTCGCCGAGTTCGGGGCCGAGCACGTTTTGTCCGCCGTCGCCCCGCGTCAGCGAGAGGTAGGCGGTGCGCAGGTGGCGGCCGCGCGCAAGGCAGGCGACCAGCTGCGTGTTCTCATCGTCGGGATGCGCTGCGACGTAAAGGACGCCGCCCAGTTCGCGAAGACTGTGCAGGTCCTGAACGATGGCGGCGGCGGGCTCCGCCTCCGGTCCGGCGAAGGCGGACGCCAGGCCGAGGATGGCCAGCATCCCTCCGACGGCGGCGTGAAACAGATGCCGCCGCGGGCCCGGCGGCCGCCCGGGGGCCATCGATGCGGGCGTCATGGGTTCAGGCTGGCGATGAGGGCCTCATCCAGGCGGGTGTATTCGTCTTTCGCCGGTCCCGTCGCCCGGGAGGCGAGGTCGATGGAAGCCCTGGCGGCGGCGAGCGCCCCGGCCTTGTCGCCCATTTTCGCGAGAATCCGCGCCTTGTGGTAGAGGTAATAAAACGCGCCGGGCTGCTCCGCGATGGCGGCATCGATCCACGCGGCCGCCTTTTTCAAGTCGAGATCATGGTCGCAATAGAACATGGCGGCCTGGGCGTAGGGCTTCTTCGCGGCGTTCGAGTCCATCAGAGCCTCGATCTGCGGCGCCAGGATGGAGACGACGTCGACTTCGATCTTCACGGGCACGCGCCAACCGGCCCAGATCAGGTCGAGCGTGGCCGACTCGTCGCGAATGTCGTTGATGTCGATCGTGAACGTCTCGACCGGATTCGCGAGCGGCACGGGCGCGGCCTTCACACGCAGGACGTCGTTCTCCTGTTTGTATTGATAGGCGCCCCATTGTCCGCCGGCCTTCTGGAGGATGAGGGTCCACTCGTTCGCCCCCGGAATGGTGAAGAGCTCGTAGGCGCCTGCGTCGAGCCTGTTGCCCTGCAGCCTGACCGGCGTGCTGAAGCTGATCCGCGTCGCGGCGTTTGCGCCCGTGCGCCAGACCTTGCCGTAGGGATCGATCTTGCCGACGACGACGCGGCCTTTGAGGCTTGGGCGGGAGTAATTGATTTCGATGTCGGTGAGGCCGACCCGCTGTTTCAAGGTGCAGGCGGGGCTGGGGGCCGGGAATTCGATGCCGGGTGTTTGGGCGGCAATGCTAATGGCGAGGGCCACGGCGGAGACGAGCAGGAGGGGGAGGCGGAGGTTGCGGGCTTTCATGGGAGGAAGGGATCAGGGTTGCGGGCGGGATCGGCCCCTGCGGCAGCGGCCGGCGTTTCCATTTGCCGCGGCGCGTCCTGGCGCGGGGGCGCCGGTGTCGGGGGAATCCAGGCGGACGGATATCGCAGTCGGAACATCGTTGCGGCCGGAAGGAAGACACCGGCAGGGCGGAAACCCCTTCAACGCGATGCTGCTGGGATCCGGGCTGCGCATGGTCCGCATCGTTCACAATGAAACCCGCCGGTCCGGAAACGCAATGCCGGCCCGCGGACAAGGATTGCAAGGCCGGCGGCGGCGGATACTCATGGTCGGTCATGCGCTTCATCGCGTTCGTTCTCCTGTCCGCGGCCGCTGCGCTCGCCGTGCGCGGGGACGAACCCAAGCCCGGAACCCCAATGGCGAATCCAACATTCATCTCTGCGCGCGATCCGCGGATCGCGTACATGGGCCGCGTGAGCCCGGCCGGTGGCGAGGCGCGCATGGGTTTCCCGGGCGTCACCGTGCGCTTCGTCTTCCGCGGGCCGGCGCCGTCCCTGCGGTTGAACGCCGGCTCGGAGAACTGCTTCTTCAATCTCGCCTGCAACGGATGGGACCCGGTTCTCCTCCATCTGGCGCCGGGCGGCAACGAGATCGCGCTGCCGGCGGGGACGGCGCCCGCGGGGGGATGGCTCGTCGAGCTGGTGCGGCGCAACGAGGCGTGGCAGGGGATTGCGGCGTTCGAGGGGCTGCTGCTGCCCCCGGGCTGCGAGCTGCTGCCGCCGCCGCCCTGGCCCGCGCGCAAGCTGATGTTCATCGGAGATTCGATCACCTGCGGGGAATGCGTCGAACGGTTTCCGCCCGAGAACAACAACACGCCGCGCGTGGCGAACGCCGCCCGGTCCTACGGGATGCTGCTCGGGCGCTGGCTGAACGCGCAGGTCCACCTCGTGAGCTGCGGCGGCCGCGGCATCATCCGCGACTGGACGGGCAGGACCGACGGCATCAACGCGCCGCAGTTCTTCAAGCTCACGCTGCCCGACGATCCGGCTTCGCCGTGGGACCCGGCCGCCTACGTGCCGGACGTGGTGGTCGTCAGCCTGGGGCAGAACGATTTCAGCAAGGACCTGCCGGATGAGGCGATGTATCGCAAGGCCTACGACGATTTTGTCGGCGAGATCCGCGCCGCGCATCCCCGCGCCGCCCTGGTGCTGGCCGAGCTCTCGCTCTTCGGCCCCACCCCGGGCACGCCGGACCGGGCGAAACGCGACGCGCTGTGCCGGGTGATCGAGGCGGTGGCGGCGCGGCGGCGCGCGGCGGGCGACGCGCGGATTGTCGCGGCGCCGGTCAGCTACTATCCCGGCACTCCGACCAACGCCCACCCGGTGGCGTTCCAGCACGAGCAGATCGCGCTTGAATTGCTCGGCCCGATCCGGGCGCTCACGGGCTGGCAGGCCGGGCAGGAAAAACCGGGCTGCGCCATCCCCGCTTCCGCCCATTGAACGCAATGCCCTCGTCCGCCCCATGATCCCGCCATGAAAACACCAGGTTTGTTCTCCCTGCTCCCATTGATCCTGTTCGCTGCGCAGCAGTCCTCCGGCGCGCAGGCGGACGCCGTCCCCGCCTGGGCGCAGCCGGGCTCCGCCACGCACGTCCAGGTGGCCCCGCCGGCGGACTTTCACCGGGCGGGCAGGAATCTTGCCGTCCCGATCGGGCTCTTTGAGGGCCAGTCGGACATCGGCGGCGCAGTCGTGCCGGGCAGCGCCGGCTACGACGCCGCTGCAAAGCGGTACACAATCAATTCGGCCGGCTACAACATCTGGTACACGCGCGACGAATTCCGCTATCTCTGGAAGAAGATGTCCGGCGACGTTTCCCTCGCGGCCGACGTTGCGTTCCCGAACCCGGGCGGCTATGGCGACCGCAAGGCCGTCCTCGTCATCCGCGAGGACCTCGATGACGATTCCCGGGAGGTCATGACCGCCCTGCACGGCGCCGGGTTGATCCACCTGGCGCAGCGTCCGGTGAAGAACGCAAGCATCAGGGAGGATGTTCGCATCGAAGGCGCCGGCGGTGCCGCCGCGCGCATCGGCATTGAGAAGCGCGGCGATTCCTTCACGCTTTTTGTCAGCCTGAAGGGCGAACCCATGCACCCGGCCGGCGCGCCCATCACGCTGCACCTCGACGGGCCGTTCTACGTTGGCATCGGCTTCTGCTCGCACCTGCCGGACACATCCGACACGGCCGTCCTTTCCCGCGTCGTTCTCGAGAATTCCGCCGGCAGGGTCCGTTGAGCGGAAAAGAGGCGGTCGGATGCAGGCCGGGGCCGGCCGATCCCGCCGTTTCCGGGGAGGAGGCGGGGTCGGGCGACCCGCCCTGCGCCGGTGCCCCGGGCCGCCGGCCGGTGGCCTCCTGGGGAAAGGACTGCGCCCTTTTTGGAGCGGGGAGACGGGGCGTGCGCGTCCGGCGGAGGGGGACTGCGGGCGGCGGGAAGGCCGGGTGCCCGCGGGCAACGCGGGCGTTCTCGCCAGCCGGAGAAGATCGGTCATCATGCGGTCCATGGATGAGCCTGGACTGCCGGCGGAGATGACCGGGGAGGGGGCTTTCGGGGAGCTCGCCGAGGCGGGCGTCTACCCGACCGCCGCCGCCGGGTTCGAACACGGCCTGGTCGTGCTTGCGATGGGGCGGCCGTACTGGCTGGTGTATTCTCCATCCGGATACCGCTTGCTCGTCGATCCGCCCGCGCTTGCGCCGGTGCGGGAGGAGCTCGCCTGTTTCGAGCGGGAGAGCGCCGGCTGGCCGCCGCAACCGGCGGGGGATCATCCGCCGTCGTTGCGGGCGGAACGGTTCACGCCGCTGGTCTGGGCGATCGTGGTTCTGGCCGCGTATGCGGCGCAAGGGGGCTCGCCGGGAGCGTGGGAGGATGCCGGCGCCCTCGACAGCCAGGCGGTGTTCGACCGGGGCGAATGGTGGCGGGCGGCGACGGCGTTGTTCCTCCACGCCGACCTGGGACATGTGCTGGGCAATGTCGTCTCCGGAACCTTCGTCTTTTCGGCGCTTCTTTCGGCGATGGGCCGGCTGCGCGGCTGGCTGCTGCTCGGGCTGGCCGCGGTGGCCGGAAACCTCGCTGCCGCGGCATTGAATTATCCCGGCCCCTACCGGTCGATCGGCGCCTCAACGGCGGTCTTCGCGGGTCTCGGGCTGCTGACAGGCCGGTCGATCCGCATGCTCCGCGGGGAGGACGGGCGGCGCCGCTGGCGCGCCGTGCTCGTGCCGCTGGCCGCGGGAGTCGCGCTCCTCGGATTGTTCGGGGCCGGAGGTCTCCATGCCGATGTCACGGCCCACGCCACGGGTTTTGCGGCCGGACTCGCCCTGGGGTTCAGCGCCGGGAAGACGCGCCGGAAGGATGCAGGCGGGGATGGCTGAGCCCGCGCCGCGCGACGCCCCCCGGAATCCGCGATGCGTTTCGCGGGTTTCCGGGGGACGCGCCGGAATTGGGGTGGTCCCCGGCCCCGGACTGCCGGACCCCCATGGAGCGGCGACGCCGGGAATGAAGGGAGAAAGGCATGCCGGCGCCGGTTTTGAATTGGCTTGCGCGGACCGGCAGGATACGAAGCACCGGACGTTGGGGCGCCTTCCGGTGTCCGGGCTCCGAGATGAAACTTACCCAGTCATTTTCAGGTGCTGCCAGATCCCTGCAGAGGCCGTTGAAGACCACGGGAGGCAGTCTGATCATCTTTTATTCGGCGCTTGTCTATGGTCACAACCTGCGCAAGCGGGCGGTGCGCGGGGTGCTGGTCAAGCAGATCTACTTCACCGGCGTGGAGCCGCTGATCCAGGTGATTGTGATCTCGATGCTGGTGGGCTACCTTTTCGTGCTGCTGCTCGACAAGGTGCACCTGGTGGCCGGCGACGCCTCGACGCGCCTGCTCATCCACACGGCGATCATGGAACTGAGCCCGCTGATCTGCGGCATGATCGTCCTGTCCCGCTCCGGATCCGCGATCACCTCGGAGCTCGCCGGAATGAAACAGCGGGGGGAGATCCGCTCGCTGTATCTGATGGGCATCGACGCGGAGAGTTATCTCATCGTGCCGCGTCTTTTCGGCGCGGCCATCGGCACCATGGTGCTGAGTTTCTACTTCGCCGTCGGCAGCTCGGTGGGCGGGCTCACGCTGTCGGCCGTGCTGGGCAAGACCTCATTCGAGGAGTTCTTCGATGTGTTTGCGGGCAGCCTGAACGGGTTTGATCTGCTTTATCCGCCCTTGAAAGGCGCGATCACGGGGTTCGGGCTGGCGGCGATCGCATGCCATAACGGCCTTCGCGTGCAGGCCTCCGCAACCGAAACCCCGAAAGCCGTGATCGCGACCATCACCCAGGGCACCTTTTTTGTCCTGATCACGAACACCCTGTTGATGGTTGTGCTCAGCTGATCCATGATCGAGTTCCATGATTTCGCAGGCGCGGGATTCCATCTGGGGGACGCAGTGCTCCAGCCGGGGACGGAAAGCCTGATCCTCATGGACACCGCGGAGCAGTCGGCTGATTTGCTGGACTGCCTTGCCGGTCTGCGGGCGCCGGCCCGGGGCAGCGCGCTGGTCTTCGGGCGGAACCTCAGCGACCTGCCGCGCGACGAGCGCCTGCAGATGCTCACCCGGGTGGGGATCATCCCGCATGATGGCGGCCTGCTGACGGGATTGCCGGTGTGGCAGAACATCCTGCTTCCCGTGCTGTTCCGGTCCGAGCCCGATCCCGCCGGCATCGCCGGGGAATTCGACGAGGCGGTGCGCTTCTGCGAAGCGGCGTCTGATCCGGACGGCGCGTGGATGCACCTGCTGCCGGACTACCTTGGCCAGTATCAGCGCCGGGTCGCCGCATTCCTCCGGTTGATGGTCGGCCATCCGTCGATCTGCATCTACGAGAACCTCACCGGGAATCTGCCGGGGCGCCAGAAGGAGTCGCTGCTGACGCTGGCCCGGCGGTTTCACCGGCAGCAATCCGGGCGCATCAGCGTCTACCTGGAGTTCGACCCTGAACTGCTTGCCGGGCGCTGGTCAGGCGCGGTCCTGCGCGGGGTTCCCCAAAGCCCGGCCCTTTCCCCAACAAACACCGATGCCGAAACCCACCGTGTCTGAGTCCTCATTGCTCCGTTTCGAGAAGCAGATCTGGCCGGCCTTTTCCGCGGCCCTGCTCATCCTGCTGTTGCTGACTGCCGCGGTAGCCTGGCGGCAGGATTACTTCACGCCGACAACCCGGATCATCTGCCGCACCACCACGTCGGAAGGGCTGCAGAACAACATGCTGGTCAAGATAAGCGGATTCCGCGTCGGGAAGGTGGCCAGGGTCGAACTGGAGGGGGTTGACCGGGTGCGCCTGGATCTGGACATCTTCACAAAATACAGCGACCTCGTGCATCGGAACTCCGTGGCCATGCCCGGCTCGGAGGGCTTCATCGGCCAGGGCGTGATTGTCATCGTCAACAGCGCCCATCCGGATGCTGTGGTCGGACCCGGGGACGAGATCCCGTTCCGCCGCGCCGAGAACGTCATCGAGATGACCCAGTCCTTGATCAAACGCATGGAAATGGTGACCGATGACGTCCACGCCATGCTCGCGCTGTTCAACGCGCCCGACGGCTTGATCCAGAACATGTCGTCCGCGACCCGGCAGGTGAATGAAATGCTGCCGCGGATCCTGCTCGGGATCGGGTCGACCGTGCAGGACTTGCAGAAGAACCTGCAGGAGACCACGAGCGTCACCAACCAGTTGCTCGCCTATCTCAACAATCCGGAGGGAGACCTCAAGCTGTCGGTGCGGAGCTTCAGGGAAAGCCTGGAGGACATTCACAAGGACATACCCGGGATGCTCGAGAAGATCGACGGCAGCCTCCGCAATGTCGAACAGTCGACCGTTCTGCTTCGGGATACCCTGAAACAGGCGTCGCCGGACCTCGTCGACACCGTGCGCCGCGCCAACGACGACGCGAAAGGCGTCCACGACGTCGTGGATGCCGCCAAGAAGGTCTGGCCGATAAGCGGCCATCTGCCGGAGGAGGTCCCGCTGGCGGTCGTGCCGCCTTCGCTGCCGGCTGCGGCAGCCTTTACGGAGGGGGGGCATGCGCCATGAATGAGACCCGTCCGGCCCGCGTTCTCCATGGAAATGCGATGCGGCCGCCGCGAACCCGCGAGCAGGAGGCGGGGGCGGCGGGGCGTCTCGAAATCCGATGCCGCCCGGCGGCCGCTCGAGGGGCGGCATCCGGGTTTGCGCTCTTCCTTGTTTTTTGGTGCGGCCTGGCGGCCGCGGCTTTTGCGGCGGCCCCGGGCACAGGCCCGGTCCTCCGCTCCGAGCAGGCCATGCTGGCGCGCTCGTTCGAGGAGAAGGCCGCGGATCAATGTTGGGCCGGGGACCCGGCCCGCGCCCTGCAAACGTATCGCGACGTGTTGAACCAATGGCAGGCCCTCGACGACGTCCCTGGCATCATCCGTTGCCGGACGGCGATCTTCAGCCTGCTGCGGGAAACGGGGACGGCGGCGGATCAGGCCCAATGGCTGCAGCAGACCCGCGAAATCTGGGCGGCCTACCAGGCCACTTCCGGCATCGCGGGCGTCAGGCCGGATGACGAGTTTTGGCGATCCCAGACGCTGCTCAACCATTCCATTCTCGTCTGGGCGCTGGAATCGCAACCCGCCGACCTTCCGGCCGCGGAGGGCGCCTTGCGCGAGGTCCGCAACGCAACCGCTAGGCTGCCGTTGGGCGAGCAACGGCGCTGGCAGATCGCTCTGCGGAACTTGGAGGCGCGGATTCGCCTGGCGCGGGGGGATCCGATGGGTGCCGCCCGCATTCTCGAGGCGCCGCCGCCCGCGTACGCCGAACTGGGCGGGGACCGGGAAGCCGTCCGCGAGGTTGCGCAATGCTGGTTTCTTGCGGCAAGGACGATCCAGGGGGCGGAGCGCTGGCAGGAAGCGCTGGCGCGTTACCAGGCATCGCTCGAAGGATTCCGGGCGCTGGGCCAGGTGAATTGGATCCAGGCGTGCCTTGAAGGCATGGGCGACGTCTGCCGCCGGGCGGGGCAGGACGCGTTGGCGCAGCAGTTTCAGCGCCGCTTCGAAGCGCAGCGCCGCAGCCTCCGACCGGCGGAGAACGCGGCCGGCCGGTGACTCTCCCGTGGCGGCCCCCGGCTGTTGCATCAGATTCCCGGCGCCACAAATCCTCGTGCATCGCGTCCGGATGAACGACGGGCGCCCGCCGGGCCGGACCCCTCTTGCGCCGGCGTGGCCCGCCGGGAACCCGGGGCACTCCATCCCCTGCGCAGGAATTGACCGGAAGCGGCGTTGGGACCCGGAGAGGGGCGCGGCGGATCGCAAAGGCGTGAACAGTGGCAATCGCAAGAAAAAAAACTCCGGGGATGCAGTTTATCGATTTGAACCCCGGCGCATCTGTTTGAAGCCTCGCCCAGCCGATCATGAGCCCCCATGGCTGCGAACACTCCGTTTATCAACTCCGTGAGGCGCTTGACGTCCATGCCAGGGAAAGTCACGCGCCTTTTCCCGTGCGGAGGCAGTCGTTGAGGGAGATGGTCGAGCGGGCCCATTCCGACGCCCCGATTCTGGAGAAGGAGCTGAGGGATATCCAGCGGCGCCTGGGAACGGCCGCGGAGCAGCCGGGGGACGTCGATCGCGCCAGCGTCATCGGGCATCAGCTCACGAATCTGATGTGTCTGGTCGTGCTGATGGAGGGACTCTCTGACGCGAATTGAAGCCGGCCGGGCGGCCCGGCGGCGGGCTTGCACGACGCACGACAGCCGGCGCACAACCCTGCCAACAAACGACCCGCGTTTTCACGACCACGGCACGCCGTCGCCCATGCGGCGTTCTCGATCTGCGGCGCCGGGTTGCGGCGTGGCAGGCGAGGGGACAAGGAGGCGTCGCGTTTTTCTTTTTTCTTCGCGCAAATCCGGTCAAGGTTGCGGGCGAGGGATCCAACCGCTTCCTCCAAGGTCAAAAAACCCCACATGCGAATCCTACCGTGCCTGTTCTTTGCCTGTTGCCTGTTGCGCGCCGACCCGCTGTCGGACCTCAAGTCCACCCTGACCCGCCTCGACGGCCGGGATCCGGTGAAGGCGCGCGTCGACTGTCAATCCTGGGTCCTTGAGGGCGATGAGAAGATCCCGGAAGGAGACGGCGACAAGGCGGCGGCCTGGGTTGAAGACACCCCGGAGGGGTTGCGGATTTCCTGGGATCGGGGACTCATCGAGAAAGGCGCTGAGGAGGGCAGGCTCCAGATGCAGGAACCCGACAGGAAGACCCCTGTCCGCCGGGCAATGGACGCGCTGGGTGCCACACGGTTGAACGGCTATTTCAACGCTGCCCCGGAGTTGCTGGCGAAGCTGGAGCAGGTCCAGCTCATCGAGGAAAAGGCGGACACCTGGGAGGGTCATCCGGTCCGGCGGCTGACTCTCAAGGTCAACCCGCGGCTGAACGAGCGCAGCCGGAGGGTGATCAAGGAGATCGACGCCACCGCGAAGATATGGATTGCGGCGGACGGTGTGCCGGTGGCGGCGGAGTACCGGGTGCGCCTCAAAGGACGCGTCCTGCTCGTGATCACTTTTGAATCGACCGAAACCGAGGAGTTCCGCTTCGGTCGCACGGGGAACCGGCTCGTGGTGCTGCGGCACGTCAGGGAGACGAAGGGTTCCGGCGGCGGCGAGAGCAACCACCAGAAGACCATCGCGAATCTCACCCTCGCAGACGGCTGACGCTGGGCGCAGTCGAGGCGCGCGGGGAGGCGTTGCCTGGCGGGATCGCAGAGGAGCCAAAGGCCGCCGACCGTGATGCTTCAGCGCCCGGGCGATCCTCCGCGCGCGGGATCCACGGAGCCGCAGCGCCCGTGCCGTGGAATGTCGGGCAGAACGCGCCGGTGGCGCTGCGCATCCGGGGAATGCGCGGATCAGCCGGGCGCCGCCACGGGGATCGCGGGCGATTTTTTGTCGGCCAGCGCGGCCTGTTCGGCGGCCAGCAAATCGGCATAGATTGTCGATGCGTCAGGTGCCGCGAGAAGGCGCGACACGATGTCCGTCTTCTGCATGACGAGACAGAGGCGGGCCAGCGTGTGCAGATGGAGGCGTTCATCCTGGCAGCAGATGAGGAAGAACAACCGCGTGGGCAGGCCGTCGGGCGCTCCGAAGAAGATCTCCTGGACCGTGCGGCCCACGACGATGAACGAATCGTCAAAGCGGTACGGCTGGAGATCCCGGCAGTGAAGGATGGCGAGGCCGCCCGGCAGGCCGGTGGAGCAGAGCTCCTCGCGCGCCTCCACGCTCGCCAGCAGATCTGCCGCATCCAGCACCCGTCCGGTGGCCTCGGCCAGGGCGACCATGTCGCGAATGACGGATTTCTTCGTCTTCGATGTCATTGCGGCCGCGATGAAATTGGACTGAAGGAGATCGGGCAGCAGGGCGTCATGGGCAAGGACGGCGCGCGCGCCCTGGGTCGACTTCTGATGGTAGGCCGCGAGCCCCTTTGGCTCCATCCCCAGGATCCGCTGGGAGGCCCAGGCATCGAGTTCACCCCGGAGGAATACGATCCGCCCGCCGCGATTCTGGTGCGGAATCTCGGTGGTCTTGACCAGCTGCTCCAGCTCCCTGCGCGCGACGTGCAGGTAGTCGGCGGCGGCGGCCATGTCCATGGTCCGGTAAGGCATTGGGCGAGACGTCTAGCACGACGCATGCGGCGTGGGGACAAAAAAAATCGTCCGCTGCAGTGCGGCGACAATGGGCAGATCAGCGGCGGCGAGATCGTAGGCGGCCAGCTCGCCGGGCTTCACCCACGCGATCGCCGCGTGTTCCGCGGGCCGGGGGTCCGGCGATCCCGGCAGCAGGCGGCAGACGAAAGAAATCATCTCAATCGCGGTCCGGTCGTAGAGGTGGGTGAAGCGCGGCAGAGGACGCACGACGCGGATTTCACAGGCGAGTTCCTCCCGGATCTCCCTGACGAGGGCGGCTTCGACCGTCTCCCCGGGCTCCACCTTGCCGCCGGGGAATTCCCATTTCAGGGCCTGGTGCTTGTGGCGGGGCCGTTGCGCGAGCAGCACGCGGCCTCCGCGCCTGATCACGGCGGCGACCACGGGAATGGCTGGGGCGTCCTGGTGCACCGCCCGCATATTCCCCGCCCCGGCCCATGCTGCAACGAAAAGCGCCGCCGGCCGGCGGCCCGCGGCGGCGGTTGCAGGCGGTTGGAGTTGAGCCCGAGGCCAAACCCGCGCATGTTCCCATGGTCCCTTCTCACCATGAGAATTGCCCCCGTCATTTTCAACAACACCGTCCTGCGCGACGGGCATCAGTCGCTGGCCGCCACCCGCATGACGACCCGGCAGATCGAGATGGTGGCGCCCGAGCTCGACACGGCGGGTTTCGGCGCCCTGGAGACCTGGGGCGGCGCGACCATTGACGCCGGGGTGCGCTACCTCTCTGAGTTTCCCTTCGACCGGCTCGACGCCGTCAAGCGCCTCGCGCCCCGGACGCCGCACACGATGCTCCTGCGCGGCCAGAACATCGTCCAATACACCAATTTTCCCGACGATGTGGTCGAGGCCTTCGTGGCGGCGGCCGCCCGGCACGGCATGGACATCTTCCGCGTGTTCGACGCCCTCAACGACCTGCGCAACATCGAAACGGCGGTCCGGGCGGTGAAGAAGGCCGGCCGGCATGCCCAGGGCGTCGTGTGTTATACGACGAGCCCGGTGCACACGCCCGCGATGCTGGTCGAACTCGGCACGCAGATCGAGGCGCTGGGTTGCGATTCGATCTGCATCAAGGACATGGCCGGCCTGCTGCCGCCCCACGTCGCCTACGAGATCGTCCGCGGCCTGAAGACGCGGGTGAAGATTCCCGTGGTGGTTCACACCCACGAGACGGCGGGCTTTGGCGCGGCTGCCTATTACGCTGCAATCGAGGCGGGCGTCGATGCTGTGGACACGTCGATCTCGCCCTTTGCCAATGGCACCGGCCAGCCCGACACCTGGCGCATGTTGCAGGCGCTCGCGGGGCACCCGCGCCGCCCGGACTTCGACCTGGCCAAGCTCAGCCGGCTGCGCGACGCGCTCACCCGCATCTACGCGGAGCTGGCGCCCTATACGAATCCGAGGAACGAGGTGGTGGACAACGACGTGCTCATCTACCAGGTGCCCGGGGGCATGCTCAGCAATTTCCGCAACCAGCTCAAGGAGCAGAAGATGGCCGACCGCTTCGTCGAGGTCATGCGCGAGATGCCGTATGTTCGCGAGTGCCTGGGCTGGATTCCGCTCGTCACGCCGACCTCCCAGATCGTGGGCGTGCAGGCCATGCTCAACGTGAAATTCGGCCGCTGGAAGAACTTCTCGCCTGAGGCGATGAAGGTCGCGCTCGGCTATTACGGAAAGACGCCGGGGCCGGTCGATCCCGACGTGCTTGCGCTCGCCGGGAAGCTCAGCGGCAGGCCGCGCTTCACCGGCCGGCCGGCCGATGTCCTCGAACCCCGCATGCCGGGGCTCCGCGCCGAGCTAGTGCAAAAAGGCCTGCCGTCAGACGACGAACACTGCGTCATCTATGCCATGTTTCCGCACGAGGTTGAGAAGCTCTACCAGGCGCGCGAGGGCGGGGCGGCGCCTGCGGCTGCGGCACAGGCCGTGGTCAAGGCTCCGGCGCCGGGCCACGCCGGCGTTCACGGGATGGAAAGGAAGGCCGGCCGTCTCGCGCTGACGATCGACGGCACGCGCCACGAAGTCTCAGTCGAAGAGCTCGCGTAGGCGCGCCGGTGGCCCTGCCAGGGCAGGTGAGATGTTGCGAGTCCACTCAGCCACCCTCCGATTCCAAACCTCAGCTGGTGCGCCGTGAGGCCGGAATCCTGTCCGCCCGTCCGCCTGATTAACACCCAAACCCCAAGTCCTGACCCCGCTCGGCCGGCCCTCGGCCAGGACCGGTCCGATGAAGGCAAAGCTGGAACCGAGGTAGCTGGGCACCTTGAGGCGGGTGAAAGCGATGAAGATGAGCGTTCCGATCCCCGAGAAGAAGATCGCCGCCTGGGGATTGAATCCCATTAGAAGCGGGGCCAGGACTGTGGCGCCGAACATGGCGACAACCTGCTGGAGTCCCATTGGAATCAGCCTGGGGAGGGGAATCCTGTCTTCCGGGTAGTAGATCTGGTCAGCGCTCATGTATCGAGTTTTCGCTTTCCCGCATTGCGGACCAATATCAAACGATCGGTCAGCTTCCTATGCGCATCGTGCTTCTGTGCATGTTACGTCGACAAGACCAACCAGGGCCATCGTCCGCCGCAACGGAGCTCGGCCCCGTCTATTTAATGGCCTCGAGGAAAGCGGGATCTTTCAACAACTCCTCGATATTCAGCTTGATGATCTCGTTCAGCGCTCCAAACGGATTGGCGAACTTGGCGGTTCGTTTATTGACCTGTTTCGTCGACTCATAGACCACGCCGCTTGCCGTGGTAATGCGGTATTTGATCCTGAGGGTCCAATCCACATGGAATCCGAGATCGTCGATAAAGAACTCCTGGATGTCGCCCGACAGTTTTCGGTCGAGATTGTCGACTTTGACCCCCACGAAACGGAGTTCCTTGAAAACAGCATCGCGGATGATGAGGTCGACGTTTTGTTCAAAGTGAATGTTGCCCATCGCGGAGTTCCGCACCTGATTGGGGGCGACTTTCCCGTCCTTGGCCGGCAGATAATCGAAGGAGGTTACCGAGACGCTGCCCGATGCGGTCATGGCCGAGCTTGGCGCGTAGTTAAGCGGCAGCGACGAGACGCAGCCGGAGAGTGTCATGGCCGCGATGAGTGACAGACCGAGTGTTGTGTATTTGTTCATGGGGGTGGAAATTCTGTCGGTTGACGCCAACGACGACCCGTGGCCGCAGGCTGGCGCGTGCCCGCGCCCATCGCGAGGCGTGACAGCCGGGAACGTCGGGTCCGCGCATGGCTGGCCCATGATTCGGGCATCTCAGAAATGGGATTCAGGCAGAGAATCCTTTCGAATGGGCGAAAAAACTTCAACTGCAATTGTTGGTTCGGCCCTCTGCGAATCTCTCTCAGGCCCGCTCAGGCCAGATTCCAGTCACGCACCCCCTCTGCACCTTCGCTTTCCTCTGGCTGTTTCACGACGCCCCCAGAAAGCTGCGGACCAACGTGTAGAGGTCCTCGGATTCGAGCAGGAACGAGTCGTGGCCGAGGTTGGTCGTCAGCTCGGCGTAGCTCGCGCGCTTGCCGGCGCGCAGAAGCGCGAGCACGACCTCGCGGTTCTGGGCAGGAGGGAACAGCCAGTCGCTTGTGAACGCCACGCAAAGCGTCTCCGCCTCCACGTTCGCAAAGGCTTGCTCGAGCGAACCGTAGGCGGCGGCCAGGTCGAAATGGTCGAGGGCCCTCGTGATGTAGAGGTAGGAATTCGCGTCGAAGCGATTGATGAAACTCTCCCCCTGATGCCGCAGATAGCTCTCCACCTCGAACTGCACGTCGAAGGTGTATGCGGCGGATGCGCCCGACGGGGGCGGGGTGGGGCCGGCGACGGGGGCGTCTTCTCCCCGCGACGAGGGCGTCGCGGCTCCAGGGGGCACCGCAGGTCCTTGGAGCGTCGCGGCTCCAGGGGGCACCGCAGGTCCGGCCCCGGACTTTCGCGCCGCCGTTTGCGCGGTTGCGGCGGTCTTCCGGCGGCCGAACTTCAGGTCGAGGCTCTCGTCGGAAAGGTAGGTGATGTGCGCCATCATTCGGGCGATCGCGAGGCCGACGTGCGGGCCGGCGCCCGCGGCGTAATCGCCATCGTGCCACTCGGGATCCTGCATGATGGCCTGCCTGCCGACTTCGTTGAATGCGATGGCCTGCGCGCTTTCCCGTGCCGTCGAGGCCAGCGGAATCATGCGCCGCACGAAAGCCGGGTATTCGATGCCCCATTGCAGCACCTGCATCCCGCCCATCGAGCCGCCGATGACCGCATCGAGCGCGGCCAGCCCCAGGTGATCGCACAGGAGTTTTTGCGCGCGGACCATGTCGCGGACGGTCACGAACGGGAAGGTGAGGCCGAACGGCCGTCCGGTCGCGGGGTCGATCGACAGCGGGCCGCTGGATCCCTGGCACCCGCCGAGGACATTCGCGCACAGGACAAAGAAGCGGTTCGTATCGACCGCCTTGCCCGGGCCGATGAAATTGTTCCACCAGCCGGGCTTGCGGTCGTTCAAGGCGTGGATGCCCGCGCAATGGTGATCGCCGCTGAGGGCATGGCAGATGACGACCGCGTTGTCCCGGGTGGCGTTGAGCCGGCCGTAGGTCTCGTACCGCAGGGTGAAGCCCGGCAGCACCTGGCCGCTCTCAAAGGCGAAGGGGTGCGGATGGACGAAATCATGCGCTTCGACGAGGCCGACCTCGCCGGGCTCCGGCGGCGCGCTGGGAATGTCATCATCCGCGTCGTTCATAAAAGAAGGCTGGCGACAAAGAACACTGAGAAACGGGAGGGAGGCAAAGCGAATCCTGTGTCTTATCCGGGGACGTGCGCATCTCCCGATTGACGGTGGCGCAAGTGGCATGGGCATCTTGCCCATGTTGCCTGGCGCGCGTCCACGGGCAGGATGCCCGTGCCACAGCTGCGCGCGCTAGACGTCACCGACAATCGGGAGATGCGCCCCCGGGGATGTGCCGCGGGGTGAAAAGGAGCGCGGGGGCGCCGAAGGAAGGGCGCGGCGTCCTGTCGCGCCCTGTGTCCGGCCTCACGCGCCATTGTGGGAGATACCGCCGAGTTGGCGGCGCCCGCAACCATGTTCCCTGCGGGATGCGCTCCCACCCCGGAGGAATCCTCTCTTGCGGCTGCGTGGGTTCAGTCGAGCCCTGGCCGCGGCGCAGGCTGGGTGCGTCAGGGAAGAAACAGCTGTCGTATCATGGCAGTTCCTTGATCCGGATGCGGCGGTACTCCATCTGGCCCCGGTCGCCCTCAAGCCCTATGGGCCCGGTCGCGGGCACCGGAAAGGCATCCTCCAGCAACTCACCATTGCACGTGCAGCGCGCCGCGCCGCCCCGGACGGTGATCTCCATCTCGTTCCAGTCCTGCGGCCGGTATTTCGCCAGCCCGGTGTAGGGCCCGGCGACGAGGTAGTCGCGGCACTGGAGCTGGGGCCCGCGGATGAAGATGCCGCTGTCGGCGTTCGGCGTCGCCCGGAACTCGAGCCGGAGAATGAAGTCCCGGGGGAATTCGCGGTTTGTCGAGAGCTGCTGGATACGGCGGCCCTCCGGCGGCGTCGCAACGATCAGGCGGCCGGCCCTGGCGATAAAGCGGCCGTCAGGACTGGCAACCTGGCCGTCGAACCAGATGGGTTTGCGCACGACCGGCCAGGCTGCCGCATGCGGATCGGCGGCCTGCCAGCGCCTGGCTGATTCGATGTCCGCGGCGGAGGTCGCTCGAAACCCCCAACCCGTGAGATCGCGGCCATTGAAGAGACTGACAAACCCCGGTTCGGGCGTGAAGGCGTCGGGCTCGTTCTCCAGGAAGCCCAGGGTTGCGAGGACGGGGCGCAACGCCGCCGCCCATTTCGCATAGCCGGCCGCGTTGGGATGCAACAGATCGGGAAACAGGCCGGCCGGCGCGTCGCCCCGGGCGTCGGCAAACAGGGACCAGGTGTCCAGAACAATGACCTGGGGATCCCCCTTGACCGCGTCGGCGTAGAGTTCGTTGAGGCGCTTGATCTTTTCCGCGGGGCGCTTCTTGGCGGCGGAGCTGGGGAAGACCTCGCAAAGCACGATGGGCATGCGCGGGCCGGACTTCTTCAGTTCCGCCAGGATCAGCTTCAGGTTGCCGACAATGGTCTCGGACCCGGCCTGATCCTCGATGTCGTTGGTGCCGATCAGAAGGACGACGCCAGCGGGATGGAGCGGAAGCACGTCCTCGCGCAGGCGGATGAGCACCCCGCGCGTGGTGTCACCGCCGATGCCGCGGTTGGCGACCTTCACGCCCGGGAAGCTGCCGCCCATGTCGTCGCCCCATCCATCGGTGATCGAATCGCCCAGGAAGACGAGGGCATGCTGTTCCCGCGCGACGCGGAACGCCCACTTGAGGCGGTGCTCGGTCCAGATTTTCTGGAACCAGTCCTGTCGGCGGATGGGCCCGGCTCCAGGCAGGCCGTCGTCGGTTGCCGGGATCTGATAGTGCGAATCTGCGGCCGGAGCCAATGACTGAACGAGGGCGGCAGAGGCGAAAAGCAGGACTGCGACCGGCAGCGGGAGGATGGGTTTCATGGGATGGCGGCAGCATGACGCGGCGCCGCGGTTGTTCAACCAAATGGGAGCCGGCCCCGGTCTGCGGCGCGCCCAGCGGTCGCGCCCTGCTTGTCGATCCGCGCAGATCTGGTGGGGACGGACCGCCCGCCTTCGCCAAGGCTATGGCGGGCAGGCCGGGCCGTCCGTTCCGGGCCCCACGGAATTCGATGGCTGCGGGCTTGTCTCGCGGCAGGCGGCGCGCCCTTCTGGGGGTGATGACTCCGTCTTCCGCGCCGCTTGCGCCGCTCCCCGGGTTGCCGGATCCGGACGCGGTGCTGGACCGTTTCCTTGCCGTTGTGGCGGAACGCGGTCTCCTGCCCTATGCCGAACAGGAGGAGGCGATGCTCGAGCTGTTTGCGGGGAACAACGTGATCCTCGGCACGCCCACCGGCTCGGGCAAGTCGCTCGTTGCGGCCGCGTTTCATTTCAAGGCGCTTTGCGCAGGCGAGCACTCGGTCTACACCTGCCCGGTCAAGGCGCTGGTGAACGAGAAATTCCTGGCGCTCTGCCGCGACTTCGGGCCGGAGAACGTCGGCATGATGACGGGCGACGCGAGCGTGAACCCCCGGGCGCCGGTGCTGTGCTGCACGGCGGAGATCCTGGCCAACATGGCGCTTGCCCATGGCGACGGCGCGGGACTGCGCGCGGTGATCATGGACGAATTCCACTACTACTCCGATCCGGAACGCGGCACCGCCTGGCAGGTGCCGCTGCTGACAATGCCGCGCTCGCGGTTTCTGTTGATGTCGGCGACGCTCGGCCCGACGGAGTTCTTCGAGCGCGAGCTGGCGCGGCTGACGGGCGCGCCCGCGGTGGCGGTGCGCAGCGACGTGCGGCCGGTGCCGCTGGAGTTCGAGTATTCCGAGATTCCGCTGACCGGGCGGGTGGAGGCCCTGCTGGCCGGGGGGCGGGCGCCTGTCTACCTTGTGCATTTCACGCAGCGCGAGGCGGCGGAGGCGGCGCAGGACCTGATGAGCCTCGACGTGTCCTCGAAGGAGGAAAAGAGCGCGCTGGCCGCGGCGCTGGAGCGGGTGCGTTTCAACAGCCCTTACGGCCGGGAGATGAAGCGCTGGCTGCGCCACGGCATCGGCGTGCATCACGCGGGCCTGCTTCCGAAATACCGCGTGCTCGTCGAGACGCTCGCCCAGCAGGGCCTGCTCAAGCTCATCTGCGGCACGGACACGCTCGGCGTCGGCATCAACGTGCCGATCCGCACGGTCGTCTTCACGCAGCTGTGGAAATACGACGGGCGGAAGGCGGCGATCCTCAGCGTGCGCGATTTCCGCCAGATCGCGGGGCGGGCCGGCCGCAAGGGCTTCGACGACCGCGGGTACGTGGTCGTGCAGGCGCCGGAGCACGTTGTGGAAAACAAGCGCGCCAGGGAGAAGGCCGGGGATGATGCGAAGAAGCAGCGCAAGCTCGTCAAACGCCGGCAGCCGGACGGTTTCGTGAGCTGGGACGCCAACACGTTCGAACGCCTCCGCACCGCGCCGATGGAGGGGCTGGTCTCGCGGTTTGAGGTGACGCCCGGCATGCTGCTGCTCGTGCTCAGCCGCGAGGCCGACGGCTGCCGCGTGATGAGGCGGCTGATCGACGATTGTCACGAGACGCCGCACCGGAAACGCAAACTGCGCCACCGGGCGTGGCAGCTGTTCCGCTCGCTGCTCGAACGGAAGATCGTCACGTGGATCACGCCCGAGCCGTCGGGGCGGAAGCTGCGGGTGAACGTTGAGCTGCAGGATGATTTCTCGCTGCACCAGGCGCTTTCCCTCTTCCTGATCGACGCGCTGGGGCTCCTCGACCGGGCGTCGCCGGATTATCCGTTCGACGTGCTCACCCTGTGCGAGGCCATCGTCGAGGATCCGGAGCAGATCCTCCGGAAACAGGTCGATCGCCTGAAAACGGAGAAGATGGCCGAGATGCGCGCCGCCGGGGTGCCATACGAGGAGCGGATCGCGAAGCTCGACGAAATCGAGCACCCGAAGCCGCTGCGCGAGTTCCTTTACGAGACGTTCAACACGTTCGCGGCGGCGCATCCGTGGGTCGGGGAGGAGAACATCCGGCCAAAATCCATCGCGCGGGAGATGTACGAAGGTTACCTGTCTTTTGCCGACTACATCCGGGCCTACGGTCTGGAACGTTCCGAGGGTTTGCTGCTCCGGCATCTGTCCCAGGTCTGGAAGGTGCTGGCCCAGACGGTCCCCGACGGGGCAAAGACCGATGAGGTGGTGGAGATGGAGGTCTATTTCCGCGAGCTGATCCGCGGGATCGATTCGAGTCTGCTCGAGGAATGGGAACGCCTGCGCGATCCGGGCTTCGTGGCTGCGGAGGCGGCGGACAGGCCGGCGCGCCCTGCGGCGGTCGACATCACCCGCGAGGTGGCGGGATTCCGGAAGCTCGCGCGGACCGCGATCCTGGGCTTCCTGCAGGATGTCGCCGGGCGCAACTGGGAGGGCGCCGCATCGCGGCTGCAGACGGGAGAGGCGGCGATGCCTGAGGAGGGCGGGCCGGCCTCCGACGAGGCCCGCCGGATCGAGGCGGCATTCAGCGGTTATTTCGAAGTCCGCGGCCGTTTCCGGCTGGATCCGGAGGGGCGTTCGACGAAGCACACGCACTGGGCGGAAGATCGCGAAGCCGGGGAGTGGACGGTGTCGCAGATGCTGATCGACCGCGAAGAGAGGAACGATTGGGAGGCGCGATTTGCCGTCCCGCTTGCGCCCTCGCGCGCCGAAAGCCGGGCGGTCGTGCGGTTCGCCGGGGTGGGGCCGGTGGGCGGGGTTTAGGGCAGCTTCAAAAGAACCCCGGCCTGCAGGTCCTTCAACCTCCCGCGACCTTCTGCTGAGGAGGGGAGAAATGCGGACTTTCGTGCGGGTCAACCGTTTTCAGGTCCGCCCGCGCAAGCTGCATTTCTTCGAGAATGCGGGCAGCATATTCCAGCAGATGCCGGCCATGTTGAGTCAACTGTGCCTTGCGACCGAGTCTGTCGAAAAGGCGGCATTCCAATTCCTCCTCCAGCGATTTGATTGCATGGCTGACAGCCGATTGGGTGAGAAACAACTCACGGGCGGTCTGGGTGAAGCTGCCGCAGCGCGCAAGGGTCACAAAAGCGAGCAGCTTCCGACTGTCGAGAATGGGCTTCATAGGGATTCGGGTGTCCGCCATCGAAATGATTGATAGCAGCTCCCGAGCCATTCTCCCGGGGTGGGCAAATTTATTCAGCTAGCACCTGTCTTGCGCCACCTGTGCTCCACGATGGCGTCAATCCACGGAGAAACCGGATGGATAATATTGATTATTAGGATATTCCAATGGATCGCATCTGCGGCCGAGTGGTGTTCAGCCAATCGAGGCTTTGGAATATCGATCATGAATGGCTTCGCCGGCCGCCGACCCGGCGTCTGCGGAACCCGCCCAAGATCAAATCGCGTAGTCGTCCGCAGGCCGTTTGGGAGGCGGAGCCGGCGGGGGCGTGGCGGAGATGACGGGGGGCGGTTTCAACGCCTCCTCGACCGCGGCCGTGCGCCAGCGATAATAGAAATAAAGCCCGCCCTGGTAGAACAGCGTCACCAGCATCAGCGTTCCGTAGAGCACAACGAAGAAGAGATGCACGAATTGGACGAGGTTCCCCGAATCCACTCCTCCAGCCTCAAGAAACTGGTCGAGATCGATGCCGTGGGCGGCGAACATTGCGCGCGCGTCCGGGATCACCTCGCCTTGAAGATAGCCGGCGTCAAAACTCAGCAGCCGCGGAAGGCTGTAGGCCCAGATGACGCCAAGCACCACCAACTGGCTGCGGGCCGCCCAGCGCATCCCCCCGGCATCGCGCCGTTGGAGCATCCGGTAGCCGTGCACTTCAAGCGCACCCCCGATTGTCACCAGCAGCCCGGTTGCAGCACCCGCCAGATCGCCGAACACCAGCGACACCAGCGTGCACAACCCGGCGAAGATGGTCACGCTCCCGCCATTCATGCGCGCGGACCTTTTCACGCGGCGCAGGATCTCTTCGGGCGGCCGGGTTGATTTCATTGCGTCGACCCTAGACCCGGCGGGGCCGAATGCCAATCAGCTTTGGGAAAGCCCTGCTTCTTCACTCCCAGTCATGTCGCAAGGGCTGGGAGAGAATGCCCTCGGCTTCCACGACGAGGGTCTCGTAGTCGTCGTTGGCGAGGTCCGCACGTTCGCTTTTGGAATAGGTTTCCAGGAAAACGATGTAGGTGGCCTCGTTCATTTCCTTGGCGCGGTAAATGACGCGGCAGCCGCCGCTTTTGCCCACATTGTATCCCGGCACGCGGACGCGCATTCTGCGCAGGTCGTGGAAGCGCGGGATGGAGTCGCCGTAGTGCGGATAGAGCCGAAGCACATCGCATAGGAGGATTTGCTGTTGTGACGGAGTTGACCGGCTGATATTCGGGTTTCCTCTATGAAAGGCATTGCCCTATTCCTCATCTTGGCGAGCGTTCTGAACGCGCAATCGCTCTGGCAGAAAACGATCGTTGGAATGCCGCTCAAACAGGTTCAGGAGATATACCCTGAGGCGAAACTAGCTCCGGAGGGAAAAGATGGGCCAACGCTTGAATTGGCGACGAAGATAAACGACCACAAATTCAACGTCCGCCTCCATTTCGACAAGACTGGCAAGCTCGAGATGGTCAGAGTTAGCCTAGATGAGCAGCCGAATCGCGGTGAAGCAGAGAGGATATTCCAAGAGTTGATTATCCTGCTTCGCGTTAAGTATGGAAAGGAGATAGCCAGTGTAAACGGTTCCGATATCAGCACTGTGGTGACGTGGCAGACGCCAGAGCATTCCGGCGTCGTGCTGACCTGGATGTCGGTGGCATCCCGCAACCTTATGGAACTGGAGTATTCCTCTGCTCTCAACAGGGAATCCGACAAAATGTGAAGGATTCTGTTTGTCCCATTCTCCGACGAGCAAAAGGCTATCTGGCACTGTTCTCCCGCACCTCAGCGCTCAAAAAACCTCACTGGCAATTAACTCGCGCCAGGCCGGCGGCAAGTCCACCTGCCCGGTCGTCACGCGCTCGGCCAAGCGGGTCCTCGTGATGTCGATCATAGCGTGGTGCAGTCTTTTCCCTCTGACAGGCATTTCCACCGCAAATGCTCAAACCCCGGTTACTCGCCTTCGGCCTGCAGCAGCAGCTCGCCCTGAAAGAACTCGAAGAACTCTTCGAGTTTGGAGGCAAGTTCGAACGCATCGATTGCCAGTGGTGTCTCTTCAAAAGCGAGAATACCGACGCCGAAAAGATCGTTGAGCACTGCCATCGACTCGTTGGGCAAGTGATCGTCGTAAGCTGGCAGATAGAGCAAATGCGGGAACTTACCAGCCTGCAATTCACTGATAAAAATTGGCGGGTAATCGGCGCTGATGTTGTCCTGCTTGCGAAAAGAATAGATCGGGGCGAAGACGTAGTGGTTGGGATTTACGGGTTTTTTGGTTAATCCAGCCGCTAACTGCGCAAACCGCCGAGGGTGTAGGCCACCTTTGAACAGCAGAACCGCCGGACGTTTCTTGACCTTTTGGATGAGGAGATCCTCGTTCGCGCTGAGTGAGATCTCTGGCAAGGGCATTCGCTTGTAGAACTCAACCTTCTCGGCTTCGGTTGGCATTCCGAGGTCTTCCAAACGAAGTCTGGAGATCTTGAGCGGGATTTGGGTGATGTCCTGCCCTTCCTTGAGAAGGCCCAGCCGCAAACCGAGCGCTCCCATACTGATGATTGGCGCGGGAACCCTAAAGATCTGGCCCAGCTGATGGGAACGCATCGGGCCAGCCTGCAGCTGGCGGTAGAAATCACTCATGCCCGAGTTCGCCGAGCGCAGCGACGCTGTTTTCGTCTAGGTACACCTTGCGTCCATGGAGGTCCGGCAATGCAGCCTGGCGCTGCTGAGCAAGCAATAGCATCGCCTCTTCATAAGCAGGCGTCGCCATCGCAGCGCGCCACTGACGGGCCTTTCCCTTGAGATTGGCTGCTTTCTCTCGATAGGCGGCGATACGCGTATGACTGACGGTACTAAGCTGCGGCATCGCCCGCGTATTCACCTGCGAATAGAACACCGGCATTTCTTTAACAATTGGAACCGTCGAAAAGTCCAGTGCTTCGCCGCGGCGAGCAGCCAGCATCGGTTCTGTTTGCGCATAGCACCAGTCTATCAGATCGGTGATATCACGGTTCTTGAACACATTGATGATTTTGTGGATCATCCCTTCGATCCCAGGTGGGAGCTTCTCGACAATCGCGTCGAAACCTTGAAACTCACGCTCGTCTTCATTGTCTTCGGCTAGGTCCCGCCAGCCAAGGCGGAAGTGGGCTTGCACGCCGTCCATGACTGCGGCGACATTCGGAGACCAAGGGCCGTAATGATAGAAGATCCAAGTGATGTCGGTCAGCTGCGCGCCTTGGAAACGCCAATTACAGTAATCCAGCAAGTAAAGATACTTGGTAAACTGGATCTTGTCGGGCCAGTGCCCAGCCTCAAGGCACCGAGAGAACAAGATTGTGCCGAGTTTGACGGTTTGGGCGTTGGGCATGTCAGTTTCTCATACGGCACGCCTAAGCTCTCATTTCAGGACAAACTGCGCAAGGCTGGATGTGCTGTTTTCAAGACAGCCATCGTGGCGACGTTCAAAGTGGCGGCCGTCATTGCGCGCGGTGTTCAGCTATCAGCTTGGAAACTCGTGCGACACATCCAGGGAGGTCTTCGCGTAGCTGGTACACCCAGAATCGGCACACGCGCCAGCCGAGGCTTTCAAGTTGGAGGTCGCGCCAATAGTCATCGTCTTTCCGACCGCCGGCGGCGGTGCGGTGTACCGACTCGCCGTCGACTTCGATATCCAACTTGTGCGGTGACAACACTCCCAAGTCTAGAAAACGCCCCGCCACCGGGTGCTGAGGGACGACTTCCACACCTGCGTCGCATAGAGCTTCCGCCAGCACCTTCTCCCACGGCGACTGATAAAGCTCCTGTTGGGGGCGGTGCGCCGCAGCCCAGCCAGGCATAGTCCTCAGCGCCAGCTTTTCAATAAACGACACGCCACACCCAAGCGCCCAGTCGCGGTTGCCCACAATGTGCAAGACGGCCCGCGCTCGTGAAACGGCCACGTTGAAAAGATTCGGATTCTCCCGCAGAAATATCTTTGGTCCGTCCGGCATCTCTGGTCCGCCGCACAAGCTGAACAAAATCAGGTCACGTTCGTCGCCTTGAAAGCCGTGTGCCGTTGAAGCTAGCAGCCGGACGCGCTCGCGAAATGGTGCTGGCAGCGACTCGTCGGATTCGAGCGCGTCCTTGAGGCGGATCATCTGTTGCCGGAAAGGCGTCACGACTCCGATGGTGCCGCGGTACTCTGACGCCGCCAGTACGCCCAGTTCGCGCTGGATCGCTGCGATCTCATCCAAGCACCAAACGCCGGTTGTTCCCGGTTCAAGCTTGCCGACGACATTTGTCCAGTGAATGCCCGGGCGCACGCCGGCCGGAATGTTAAGCCGCTCCGTTGTCGTCACAACGTGAAGCGTCCGTGCATAGAAGGCCTCGTTGCAGTAATCTGCGATCAGGTCGTGCGAGCGGAAATGCAGATCCAATCGCACGCGCGCTGTGGCCGGCACCGTCGCACTGCTATACACGAGGTCGAAAGCGCTGTTCACACGGTACGTGAAACGCTGCACGTTCCCATCGGTGAGCCCGTGCTGTTGGAGCAGCGATTGCTCGACCGCCGCGTCGAGCGTGCTCACGTGCTGGAGTTGCATTGGATCGCCCGCGAAGACCGCTCTCCGGCTTCGCGCCAACAACGGCACAACTGGCGCGATGTCGCACTGGCTCGCCTCATCTACAATGACCAGGTCAAACAACCCCGGCACCGGCGGGAGCGCGCTCCGGGCAGACAAATTCGACACCGACCAAAGCGGAAATGCGCGCAGCATGATCGGGAATCCTCAACCAATGACGGCGCACCGCTCCACGCGAGGTGCGAAGATCAATGACATTGCAGCAAAAACGCCGACACGGCGTTTTCGTTGCCCTTGTCATCCCGGCGGAATGACAGAAAACTGATCATCCGCTCCATGAACCGCCGCGCCGCCGCCTTCCGCCTCGATTTTCCGCCCGAGCTGCCCATCAGCGCCCGGGCCGAGGAAATCTCACTGGCGGTGCAGCAGCATCCCGTGCTGGTTCTCTCCGGCGAGACAGGTTCGGGCAAGACCACCCAGATCCCCAAAATGTGCCTGGCTGCCGGCCGCGGGACCGCCGGCCGGATCGCCTGCACCCAGCCGCGGCGCGTGGCGGCGCTGTCCATCTCGCAGCGCGTCGCGGACGAGCTCGGCGTGCCCTGGGGGCGCGAGGTCGGCTGCAAGGTGCGCTTCGCCGACCACACCTCGCCGGCGACGGTCATCAAGTACCTCACCGATGGCATGCTGCTGGCCGAGCTGCAGGGCGACCCTTTGCTGCGCGAGTACGATACGATCATCATCGACGAGGCCCACGAGCGGTCGCTCAACATCGACTTCCTCCTCGGCCACCTGCGCCAGCTTCGCTTCCGCCGGCCGGAGCTGCGCACGATCATCACCTCCGCGACCATCGACACCGGGGCGTTTTCCCGGGCCTTCGATGACGCGCCGATCATCGAGGTTTCCGGCAGGCTTTATCCCGTCGAGATCATCTATGCGCCCCTGGATGAACTCGGCTCCGACGCCGCGGCCGGCGACGAGCCCGTGACAAAGGCGGAGGCGTTGCATTATGTCGACGGCGCCGTCGCGGCGGTTGAACGGATCCTGCGCGAGAGTTCCTGCGGAGACGTGCTCGTGTTCATGCCGGCAGAGCGCGACATCCGTGAAACCCGCGACTTGATCGACGGCCGGCAGTTCGCCCGGACCGAGGTGATCCCGCTGTTCGGCCGCCTGAGCAACAGCGAGCAGCAGCGCGTGTTTGCCCCGACCCAGCACCGCAAGATCATCATCGCCACGAACATTGCCGAGACGTCCCTGACGATTCCCGGCATCCGCTTCGTGGTCGACACCGGGCTGGCGCGCATCAGCCGCTACTCGGCGCAGGCCCGCACCCGGCGCCTGCCGATCGAGCCGGTTTCGCAAAGCAGCGCCGACCAGCGCAAGGGCCGCTGCGGGCGCGTGAGCGACGGCGTCTGCATCCGGCTTTTTTCCGAGAAGGACTATCTCGAGCGGCCGCGGTTCACCCAGCCTGAGATCCAGCGCGCCAACCTCGCTGACGTCATCCTGCGCATGAAGGTGTCCGGCCTCGGAGACATCGAGCGGTTTCCCTTCATCAACGCGCCGCCGGCGAAAGCGGTCCGGGCGGGCTACGAGTTGCTGAAGGAACTCGGTGCGATCGTGCCCGGGGGAACACTCCCTTGCCGGGGCTGCGAGGGGCGGGCCGAACCCGGCGGCAGCGCGGATGCGCGCCTGGAGCTGACGCCGGTCGGCCGGAAACTCGCCCGCCTTCCGGTCGATCCCACGGTCGGCCGCATGATCCTGCAGGCGGACGCGGAGAAATGCCTGCGCGAGGTTCTCGTCATCGCCGCCGGGCTCAGCATCCAGGACCCGCGCGAGCGGCCGCTGGACAAACAGGCGCAGGCGGACGCGGCCCACCGGCGTTTTGCCCACCCGGACTCGGATTTCCTGACGCTGTTGAACATCTGGGAGGCATTTCACGACGAGTTTGAAGCGATGACGCAGGGCCGGATGCGCCGGTTCTGCCACGAGCACTTCTTCTCCTACATCCGGATGCGCGAATGGCGGGATGTCCATGACCAGCTGGTCGAGGTGCTCGGGGAGAGCGACGATTTCAAGACCAGTTCCGTCCACGACGGGCTGCCGGACGGCGGGGCGTCCCGCAGCGGCGGATCGAAAATCAAGAATCGAGAATCAAAAATCGAATTTGGGACGCCGGCCTACCGCTCCATCCACCGGAGCATCCTGGCCGGACTTCTCGGTAACATCGCCGTGTGGGACGAACAGAACGGCCGGTACAAGGCCGCCCACGATCGCAAGGTGGCCCTGTTTCCCGGCTCGGCGCTGTACGCCCGGCCGGAGGCCCGGAGTAGGGGAAGGTCCACCTCCGCCGGGCCTACGGCGGACGGCGAACCGCGCGCCGGACGCGCGGTTCGCTGGATCATGGCGGGGGAGATCGTTGAAACCACGCGGCTGTATGCGCGCACGGTGGCGCGAATGGATCCGGCATGGGCTCTCGATCTCGGCGCGCACCTGCTCAAAATCAGCCATGCGGAGCCGTTCTGGAACGCCGGGGCGGGCCGGGTGCTGGTCAGGCGGCGCGCGCGGCTCTACGGACTGGAGTTGGAATCGCGCGCCGTGGGCTACGGCAGGATCGACCCGGTGCACGCGACCGAGATCTTCATCCGGGAGGGCCTGGTGAACGACACCATCACATGGCCGTTCGACTTCCTGGTCCACAACCGCAAGGTGCGGGACAAGGTCGAGATCGTGCTCACGCGCACCCGCAGCAGCAGCTACCTCGACCTCGACGAGGCGATCTATCGTTTTTACGCCGCGCGGCTGCTGCCGGCTGGAGGCGCGACGCCTTCGTCGCGCTCTAACGGCGACGGGGGCGTCGCTGCTCCAGGAGACGGCGGTCTCGGACGCGACGAGGGCGTCGCACCTCCAAGTTCCCCGGTGGCGTCGGTCGCCGAACTCGTCGACCTGGTCCGGGAACGCCGGATGACCGATCCAAAGTTCCTCTTTTTCGAGGACGGGGATCTGCGCGGGTCCGAGGAGGCCGCACATGACGCCGCGGCGTTCCCCGACGCGCTGCCGGTCGAGAACCGCGTGCTGCCGCTCGATTATGCCTACCGGCCCGGGCAGGAAGAGGACGGGGTCACGATTTCGGTCTCCGTGCGCGAAGCCGAGGCGCTGACGGCGGCTGCGCTGGACTGGGCCGTCCCCGGCCACCTGGAGGACAAGGTGCTCCACCTGTTGAAGGCGCTGCCCATCAACCAGCGGCGGACGTTGATTCCGCTGGCGGAAACCGCGCGGGCCGCGACGCGCGCGGTGGCGCAGCGCGCCCGCCTGCGCGACCGGCAGGATTCTCTCGCCGAGACGCTCGCCGGGCACCTGCGCGACGCGCATCACTTGGCGGTTGATCTCAACGCCTGGACGGACAAGCCGCTGGCCGATCATTTGCGCGTTCGGGTGCAGGTTGTCGACGAAAGCGGCGGACCGCTGGTTGCGAGCCGCGACCTGGATGAACTCCAGCGTCTGCTCGCCGAGCGCCAGCGCCGGCTCAGCGCGGACGTCGCCCGGGAAGATCCGTCCGCCTGGCGCCGCGCCAGGGCCCGGTGGGAGAAGGAGGGCCAGACCGGGTGGACCTTCGGCGCAATCCCGGGGCGGGTTCACGTGTGCGATCAGGCGGGGGTGCCGGTGTATGCATATCCGGCCCTTGAGCCGGTCGAAGCCGGGGTGGCGCTGCGTCTGTTCAAGGCGCCGGAGGAGGCGCAGGACGTGATGCGGCGCGGCCTGTTTCACCTGTTCGGGCTGCAACTCCGCTACGAACTCGCCTGGCTGCAGCGCGACCTGCGGGACCTTCGTGCGCTGGGGGTGCTCGCGGCGGCCTGGCTGTCCGTCGAGTCGCTGCAGGAGCAGGCGTACGCGATGCTGCGCAGGTGGATCTGCGCGCGCGCGGTCGAGCCGCTCACGGCGGCGGCTTTTGCACGCGAACTCGAGCGGGCGCGGACAGACCTCCGCGGCGTGGTGCCGCGCGTGGCGGATCTTTTGCGGGAGATCCTGACCCTCCGGCAGGAGCTGGTGAACCATCCCCGGGAATACCCCGGCATGGCTGGCGACCTGGCGGCGCTGCTTCCGCCCGATTTCATCGCGGTGACGCCGTTCGCCCGGCTGGCGCATTTCCCGCGCTTCTTGAAAGCGATGAAATTGCGGGCGGACCGCTGGAAGGAGAACCCGGCCCGCGACGCCGAGCGCGCGAGACGGCTGGCGCCCTGCGTCAGGGCCGTGGCGGCGCTTCCGGTGGAATCTCGCGGCTCGGAGGCGGCGGAGCGCCTTCGCTGGTTGGTCGAAGAATTCCGCGTGAGCCTCTTCGCGCAGGAACTGGGCACGGCCGAACCGGTTTCCGCGGTGAAGCTCAATCGGGAGCTGGAGGCGCTCCGGCGTCCGGGGGCGGCAGGCGATTCGAAGCCGGGCGCCATCGCTAAGGACTCCTCACGGCCGCCGCCGGCGGCCGTCGCGGCGACCGCAAAAAGCCCGCTCAAAAGCCTCGGTGCGCTGGACCGGTTGTTCCCGAAGGGATAGCCGGCAGATTCCCCGGACCGGCGCCGCTGTGCCCGCCTCGATGCGCAACGGCGGATCACCGGAGACATTCCCCAATGCCGCCGGCATCTGGAATCGCCAGCGGGAGCACAAAGTCCCGGCGCGCGGCTAATGCCAGATCTCGCCGCGTGTCACGTCGCCGGGCACGTCCAGGAGCTGGACGCTGGAGACCGTGCGCAGGTCGCGGTGATTCGCGTAGGTCCAGACGACGCGTTTGTCGGGAGTGACCTCGATGATGTGAGGCCCCTCGCCGAAGTGGTCATGGCCGAGCCAGTTGGTCAGCACGGTGTTGCCGTTTGGCAGCCGCTGCATCCCGGCCATGAATCTCAGGTGGATGCCCGGCAGTTCGTCGGCTGTCACGGACCAGACCGTCTTCCCCGCCGGGTCCACTTCGAAGACGTGCGGGCGCCCGCCCGCCCGGTCGGCGCAGGCGATCAGCGTGTTGCCGTTGGGCAGGCGGATGGCGGTGTGCGGGCCGCCGGGAGCCGGGATTTCGCGGACCATCACGCCGTGCTCCTCGTACTCCCGGACCACTTCGAGGCCGTAGTGCGCCACCAGATAGTGTCCATTTTCCAGACGGCGGGCATTGCGCATGAAGGCCCCGCCGCCGTCGGCGCCGCGCGGCAGCAGCAGGACTTCCTTCACGATGCGGCCGATCCCATCGACCTCGAGCAACCGGCCGCTGTTGCATTCGCCGATGAAGGTCAGACCGTTTGCGAGCCGCTGGCACGCAAAAATCGCGCTCGTGGACTGGTAGGAAAACACCACCTTCTTCGCCGGGGTCACCTCGTCGACGCCGTGTCCGGTGTTGAACAGGAGGTTGCCGTTCGGCAGGACCCACACGTTGTTGCAGAAAGGCGCCGGGAAGTCCCATTCGATCTTCCCCTCCTTCGAGATGATGAAGACCCTGCCCTGGGTGTAATCGGTGCAGACGAACGGGGGTCCCGGAGCGGCCGGCGTGGCCTGGGGAGCCGCCTGCAATCCCGCGAACGCGCCCAGGCCCGCTGCGATGAACCATCGTGCCAGGCGGACAGTGTTCATGCTTGGAGTATCGGCGAATTCCGGCTGCGGGTCCAGCTCTTGCCGACAGGATCGGCGGGAGGGAGGTGCGCCCGGCTCGTCGGCCAGCTGGATGTGGGGCGCGAGCCCGAGATCCGCGGGTTCTTTCCACAACCGGAGCGCAGCAGGCCGGCCGGCGGGTAATGGAGCGGGGGCGCGTCGCTTCCCACCCGCTCGCGGCGCATCCAAGTCGAGGGTGGCGGCGGGCAGGCCCGGTGCGAAAACTGGAACAACCGCAACTCTGTGACCTGCTGCGGAGCCCAAAAAGGGGGGACCAAAGCCGGGCGCGCCCGGAATCGCGGCCCCCGCAATTCCCGATCAATGCCCCGCAGCAGAGAGCACGGATCTGTCGTTAATTCCCGCCGTGCTTTTCGGTGCCGCCGAAGCTGATGCGGAAGAGGGGCCAGCGGCGAGATGCCGGGTCATTTCCGCCGTCGAGGCTGCGTAGAGTTGTTGCAGCTCATCGGCGATGGTCGACCACTCGGTGAACTGGCGGGCCTTTGCGCTGTTCAATGCCTCTCCGCAACGGGACGCGATGCGATTCCATCCCAAACTCAAGAAGCATCCCTTGAGGGCATGAAGAGCCTTGGCAAGCTGGTCTTGGTTCTGCTGGGCACAGGCGTCGACTACCCGGGGCCAGATCATTTCAAAGTCCTTCGCCACGGCGCGGTGCATCCGCTGCTTGGCCGCTACCATTTGCACGCCCGAAAGGCCGGGGAGCACCGCCTCCAGGTGTGCGAGATCGACCAGCGGACGTCCAGCAGGTTCCGCCACAGGCTCGTTTTGAGCAACAAGGGGCTGGCCCCGGGGACGCTTTCGTGAAGAGCCGGATGATGCATGGCTCAAAAACTTTGGGCGAGATTGGCTTGGGAAGACAATCGTCCATTCCAACCGCAAGGCACGCCTCCCGGTCGCTGGCCAGCGAATTCGCGGTGAGCGCCACCATCTTGGGGCGCCGGGCGGGGTCGGGCTGCAGACGGACGATTTCGCGGGCGGCTGTCAGCCCGTCCATCACCGGCATCTGCACGTCCAGCAAGATCAGGTCAAAGGGATGCCGGTTCAGGGCTGCAAGCACCTCGGCCCCGTTTTCGACGATTTCCGCCTCATAGCCGAAATAACCCGTCAACTGTTGGATCAACCTGCGGTTGGACCGGACGTCATCCGCGGCGAGGATGCGCAGCGGAACGCGTGCGCTCAACTCTGTCCGCGGACCCTGGCCGGGTGGACATGGCGCAGGAGCAGCCGCAGGAGACGCTGCGGAGGTTCCCGGAGCGGGAGCTTGTGTGAAGGATTCAGTCTGCATCGGGCAACTGGACGAGACCAGCATGCTGCAATATCGGTACGGATTCAGGTTTCTTGCAGCCAAAAGCGGAAATGATCCGCGCCCGGGTGGATGACAGGCGGGGTGCGGGTCCGGGAGTTGCGTCGATGGCCCCGCGTGCCCGGGAAAAAGAAACGGCCGCACTGTCTGAAACGTGGGCTGCGTTGATCCGGAGGAGCGCCGTTGTCAGAACGTGCAGACGTAGCTCAAGGTCACCACGAAGCGGCCGGCGGCGGCGGTGTTCTCGATCTTGGAGAACCCCGCCTGTTCGAAGGTGTTCCCGAAGCCCTGTGTGTAGGCAAGGCCGGCCACCACCTTCGACGCGCTGTTGATCACGAACGGAGCCGAAACGCCGATGAGAAAATAATCTCCCGAGTTTTTTACGGCAGGATCGGCGCCCTTGACGGAATCCCTGATGGAATAGGCGCCGCCCGTGACGGTCCAGTCGAGTTCGGTGCCGGCGCCCCTTAGCGGAATCGCATAGGAGGCCGTAAGTTCGTAAGTGGGGCCTTTGAGCGCCAGATCGTAGTAGAACGTTGGCGTCAGCCTCACCCCATGGAGCGTATAGTTGAGGGCCAGGGACGGCTCAAAAGTCGATTTGAAGAAGCCGTTGCCGGTGTCAGCCCTCGGGAAATTGTACCACGTGAAACCCGGCTGGACGCTGAACGCATCATTCACCGCCAGCGTATAGAAGCCGTAGGGGTCAATCTCCGGATCCGACTGGCCGGGAACCTTGTCCGTCATCGGAAAGTTGCTCCATACGCCCAGGGAAAGGGTGCCGGAGTCCACATTCACGGATGGTTCAAACGACAGCCCGCCGAGACGTTTTCCGCGAAAGACGTATTGTGACACGAAGCCGGGCGCGACGGAAACGGACACATCGGATGCAGCCGCGGCGAGCGAAACCGCCGCCAGAAAGCTTGCAACGCAGAGTGCGACCCGGTGGCGGTTCATGTCGCAGAAGACCTGCCCGGACATAAGAAGGGCGGCCTGCTGAAACGCAAGCCGCCCGTTGCCGCCGCTTCCCGGCGGGGACTCAGAAGGTCAGGAGTGCGTCGACGCCGAAAGTGAGCTGATCCTTGTGGGACGAATCGATGAACGGCCGGGTGTTGTTCAGGGACTGGTCGTAACGCACCTCCGGGCGGATGATCAGGCCGCCCAGGGGTTTGGAGATGCCCGGGACCTTGACGTTCGCCCCGAGGGTGATCGCTCCGTAGGTCGTGGCCCCGCCGCTGACGGTGCGCGCGTTGAGATAGGGGTAACCGGCCAGGAGGTTCATGGCGTCGTCGTTCGCCGCGATCTGGCCGACAAAGAACCCCTCGGAATCACGCCACACTTCGCCGCGCAGGGCGACGCTGACCGTGTCGCTGACCGTTTGCTGGAAATAGACCGCGACGCCCTGCCCGCTTGCTTCCGCGGCGTCGTCCCTGGCATAGTTGAGATCGACGATCAGGCTCTGCTTGTCCGAGAGGGTGTAGGTGAAGGTGAGATCGTTGAGATAGCGGAGGTCCTTGTTGTCGTGAGGCGTTTCCGGGCCGATGTGAACGCTCAAGAGGCCGGTCACCTTCCCGTCCATCACTTTGTTGAAGCCGACGCCGCCGTGAAACGAAGGCGAGCCGTTGTTGTCATCCAGGGCGGTGTTCACACCCCGGGTGACACCGGCCCACAGGTCGATGGTGTCGGAGGCGTGGAGCGTAGCGAGGACGCCGGTATGGGTGAAGGGGATTCCAAAGTTGAAGATGTAGGTGTGCGAGTAGAAGATATTGCTGCGCGGATCGATCGTTTCTGCGCCCTCGAGCGTCACGAACTTTCCTGCTTTGATGTCGAGGCCTCCGCTGGAGATCACGGGGAGGTGGAAATTGAGCCACAGTTCGGGGATATCCGGCTGATTCCGCATGTCCGAGACGTTGTCCAGCAGGCCGAGGCCGTGAAAGAACCGGGTGTCGCTGCCGTAGATCGCCTGGGCTTTGAATCCCCAGTCATACTTCGACGCGTCCGTGCCGAAATCCCGCTCGGCGGTGACTGCGAGCTGGTTCAGCAGCACTTCATCGGCGGCGTTGTCGAATAACCGGCCGAAATTCTGCCGGTCATCCGGGCGGGTGCCGTTCAGGGTGATGCCGCTGTCCACCCAGCCGTAAAACTTGAAGGTCGCCGGGGTTGGCGCGGCCGGGGCCTGCGCGCCCGACGCGGGCGGGGCGGCCGAAGCGGACGCGTCCGGCGCCGGCGCGGTCTGCGCGCAGGCAATATGGGCCAGTGTGAACATGCCGACGAATTCGGCGAATCTCGGGTTCAGGAGTTTCTTCATGGTGGCGGTGGCTTGGTGTTCTGTAATGGAACCTGGGCCATGACGGAGGGAGGCCTCCGTTCTGGCCGGAGCGTTCCATAGCAGTTGCCCTGCCAAATTGGAACCGATGAGAACTGTTCATGGGCCAGCCGGCAATGTCGTTCCAACGGCATGGGAGCTGCCCGCATGGAGGAGCGAACCCCCGGGCTGTTCTGGACGCGTCCTCGCGGGTGGAGGGCATCGAGGGACGAAAACGCGGCTTTGCATCGGCGCGGCGACGGCTAGTCTGACGAGGCGCCATGCCGGACATCGTCCTCGCCACGCTGAATGCCCGCTATTTGCACGCCTCGTTCGGGCTGCGCTGCCTCCGCGCGAACCTGGGCGGGCTGCGCGAGCGCAGCGCGCTGGCGGAATTCACAATCAGCCAGCGGCCGCTCGAGATCGCCGGGACGCTGCTCGCGCTGCAGCCGCGCATCCTCGGCCTGGGCGTCTACATCTGGAACGCCGCCTTGTCCACCGACTTGGTCGCCCTCCTGAAACGGCTCCGGCCGGGGCTGACCATCGTTCTCGGCGGCCCCGAAGTGAGCCACGAGTGCGAGCGACAGGAGATCGTGCGCCTGGCTGATCATGTCATCACGGGCGAGGCCGATCTGGTTTTTCAGGACGCCTGCCGGCAGATTCTCTCGGGCTGTCCACCGGCCGCGAAGATCATCCCGGCGCCGCCCCCTGACGTCGCGCAGCTCGTGTTGCCGTACGACGAATACACGGACGAGGACATCGCGCACCGCCTGGTGTACGTCGAGGCCTCGCGCGGGTGCCCGTTCTCATGCGAGTTCTGCCTGTCCTCGCTGGACGTCCCGGTGCGCGCGTTCCCGATCGATTCGTTCCTTGCCGCGATGGACCGCCTGCTCGCGCGCGGCGTGCGCCATTTCAAATTTGTCGACCGCACGTTCAACCTCGATGACGGGAACGCGCGGCGGATTCTGGAGTTTTTCCTCGCCCGGATGCCACCCGGGCTGTTCCTGCATTTCGAGATGATCCCCGACCGGCTGCCGGAGGGCCTTCGCGAGCGGATCGCGCGGTTTCCGCCCGGAACCCTGCAGTTCGAAATCGGCGTCCAGACTTTCAATCCCGGGGTCGCGGCGGCGATCCGGCGGCGGCAGGATCTTGCGCGGCTGGAGGACAATTTCCGCTTTCTGCGCGAGCATACCGGGGTGCATGTGCACGCGGACCTGATCGCCGGCCTGCCCGGCGAGACCCTGGAGAGTTTTGCCGCGGGTTTTGACCGGCTTGTGGGGCTCGGGCCGCAGGAGATCCAGGTGGGCCTTCTCAAACGTCTCCGCGGAACGCCCATCGGGCGCCATGACGAGGCGTGGCAGATGGTCTACTCGCCGCTTCCGCCCTACGAGCTCCTTCAGAACCGGTTGATCGACTTCGCGACGATGCAACGGGTGCGGCGGTTCGCGCGCTGTTGGGATCTGGTCGGGAACAGCGGGCGGTTCGTCACGGTGCTGCCGGAGTTCTGGGCCGGCGGCGCCTCGCCGTTCGCGGAGTTCATGGGGTTCAGCGACTGGCTCCATGCCCGCGAAGGCCGGCTCCATGGCATCGCGCTGCCCCATCTGATGGAGCAGGTCTTCTTCTGGCTCACCCAGGGGCGCGGGCGGCCTGCGGAATCCGTGGCCGCCGCGCTTTGCCGGGATGCCCTCCGCAGCGGGCAGGCGGAGCTTCCGCCCGCGGTGAAGGAGCATCTGCCGGCCGGCGCCGCCGCCGCCCTGTCCGCTTGGCGGAGGGATTCCGCCCGCACCACCCGGCGCCAGGAGCGCCACCGGGGAGTTGCGCCTCCCGCGGAGCCTGCCGAAGGTCTCGGGGAGGGGAAACCCGGGGAGCGATCCGCTGGTCAGGCCCACCCGCCCGTCTGATCCCCCGGGTTGGGCCGGGGAGATGGGGATGCCTGATTCCGGGTGCGCGTGCGGGCGCCCGGACCGCGAGGCGGCGCGCGGCGCCGTGGATCTTGCGGCGGCGACGTTTTCGACAAGAATGGCCCCATGGTAAAAATCACAGGCGAGTATCAGGGTGATCTGCATTGTCGGGTTGCGCACGGGCCGTCGGGGCGCACGCTGGAGACCGATGCCCCGGTGGACAACCAGGGGCGCGGCGAAGCGTTTTCGCCGACCGATCTGGTGGCCGCGGCGCTGGGAACGTGCATGCTCACCGTCATGGGCATGGCCGCGAGGCGCCTCGGCCTCGATCTCAAGGGCGCCCGCCTCGAGGTGACGAAGGAGATGTCAACCGACACTCCCCGGCGCATTGCCCGGCTGGAGACGCACATTTGGCTGCCGGTGCAGCGCAGCGCGGACGCGGGCGGCGTGCTGGAGCGCGCCGCGCACGCGTGTCCGGTGCATCAGAGCCTGCATCCCGCCATCGAGGGTCAGGTCGTGATCCATTGGAGGGAATGAGCGGCGCCACGCCCCTATTCCCCGCCGGTGAGCTGGTAGACGGTGTTGAAGACCAGCTCGATCCTCCGGGTCAACCACACGCGGACTTTGATCCTGCCGCGGTCGCTTCCGGCCGCGTCCGCCACGGCGCGCCCCTCGACGCGGCGCTCCTTGCCGCTGCTGTTGACGGCATGGCCCTTGAAATCGACCGTTTCACCGCGATCGAGCTTTTGCAATTGTTCCTCGGAAATCTCGATCAAGATCCGGCCGTGTTCGTTGAAAAGGAAAAATGGGAACACTTTGACCGCATAGTCGGAGGCGTAAACGTTGCCGTGGCGAACGAACGGCGACATGGCGAGGCTGATCTCCGCCACGTAAGCCAAGGTATGCGCCGGTTCCACGGTCACCTCCGCGTGACGTCCGGACGCCGGGGCGGACGGCGGCGCAGCCGCCATGCAAGCCTCCCCGGCCGCCAAGAGGGTGGTCAACACGAGGAGAACAGACCGGCGGGAAACGGGGAACCGCATGCGTCCACTCTGAAAGGCCCGTGCCCGCGGGCAATCCATCTTTCTATTTGCCCCGGCCGCGGCCTGCGGGATGATGGGAGGTGCGTATGGGCAGGAATCCTCAAGCCACATGGGGCGGGCGTTTCTCGTCGGAACCCTCCGCGTTGATGCTGAAGTTCAGTGAATCCGTTTCGTTCGACCGGCGGCTGGCGGTGTTCGACATTCAAGGGAGCGGGGCGCACGCGGCCATGCTGGCGCGCGCCGGGCTGATCTCCGCCGCGGAGCGCGACGCGATCCTGGCGGGGCTCGACGAATTGAGGCGGGAAATCGAGGCCGGTGAATTCGCGTGGGACGGCGGGCTCGAGGACGTGCACATGAACATCGAGCAGGCGCTCACGAAACGGGTGCCGGCCGCCGCGAAGCTCCACACCGCGCGCAGCCGGAACGACCAGGTGGCGGTGGACATGCGGCTGTTCTTCAAACAGGGTTGCGCCGACCTGAAGGAGAAGATCTGCGGCGCCGTCCGGGCTGCCCTCGCGACAGCCGAGGCCAACACCGGCGTCCTCATCCCGGGTTACACGCACCTCCAGCGGGCGCAGCCGGTGCCCCTGGCGCACCACCTGCTGGCCTGGATCGAAATGTTGGGGCGCGATCTTCAGCGGCTGGCAACCGTGGCGGATCATGCCAACTGGTGTCCGCTCGGATCGGGCGCAATCGCCGGAACCCCGCTGCCCATCGACCGCGAATTCACGGCGCGCGCCCTGGGTTTCGTCGACGCGCGCGGGCGCCCGCGGGTGACGCAGAACTCCATGGACGCCGTGGCGGACCGGGATGTCTTCATCGAGTTCGCCGCGGCCTGCGCGATCGCCGGCGTGCATCTGTCCCGCATGGCCGAGGACCTTGTGCTCTGGTCGAGCGCGGAGTTCGGGTTTGTCTCGTTGCCCGACGGTTTTTGCACGGGCTCGTCGCTGATGCCGCAGAAGAGGAACCCTGATTCGTGCGAGCTGCTGCGGGGAAAGTCCGCGCGCCTGCAGGGGAACCTCCAGACGCTGCTGACGCTCGTGAAGGGTCTCCCGCTCACCTACAACCGCGACCTGCAGGAGGACAAGCCGCCGGTTTTCGACAGCCTGGATCAGCTGGCGCTCTGCCTCGACGTGTTCGCCGCCGTGGTGGCGGACCTGAAGGTGAACACGGCGCGCTGTGCGGCCGCGGTGTCCGACCCCGCGTTGCTGGCGACGGATCTGGCGGATTATCTGGTCGGCAAAGGGGTGCCGTTCCGCGAGGCGCATCACGCGGTGGGCGCGGTGGTCCGCCTGGCAGAGGCGAACTCGGCCGCCCTCGACGCGCTGACGCTCGGGCAGGTGCAGTCGGTGCATGCGGGGTTCGGGGCCGACTGGACGAGGGTTTTCGACCTGCGGCGCGCGATGGAAGCGCGCTCGGGCACGGGGATGCCGGGGCCGGAGCAGGTGCGCCGGCAGCTTGCGCGCTGGCGCAAGGTGTTCCCCGGCTGATCTGCCGCATGTCCACGATTCGCATCCTGTCCGACCGCGTGGCCAATCAGATTGCCGCCGGCGAGGTCATCGAGCGGCCGGCCGCCGTGGTCAAGGAACTCGTGGAGAACAGCCTCGATGCGGGCGCCACGCGGATCGAGGTGGAGTTTCGCAGCGGGGGCCGCGCGGCCATCCGGGTGGAAGACAACGGCGGGGGCATGACCCGCGACGACGCGTTGTTGTCGCTCGAGCGGCACGCGACGAGCAAGATCGTCGAGACGGCCGACCTCGACCGACTCGCGACGTTCGGATTTCGGGGCGAGGCGCTTCCCTCCATCGCGAGCGTGGCGCGGTTCGAGATGCAGACCCGGCCGGTCGAAGAGGAGGCGGGCACGGAGATCCTCATCAACGGCGGCAGATTCGTGCACGTGCGGGACTGCGGCCGGCCGGTGGGGACGCGCATCGTCGTCTCGCAGTTGTTCAATTCCGTGCCGGCCCGGCGCAAATTCCTCAGAAGCGACGCCACGGAGAGCGCCCACATCATCCACTGTGTGCGGCTCTATGCGCTGGCCTGCCCCCAGGCGGCGTTCACGCTGATCGAGGACGGCCGCGCCATTTTCCGCTCGCCGGAGTGCAAAACGACCGGGGAGCGCGTGGCGGAGATCTTCGGCCGGCAGATCGCGGAGGCGATGCTTCCGGTCGGGGCGGCGGATGCCGGGCTGGAGCTGCGCGGGCTGATCAGCCGTCCCGCCGTCGGACGGGCGACGCGCCACGAGATGATCACCTATGTCAACCGCCGGCCGGTGGACAGCCGCACGCTCAGCTACGCGCTGATCGAGAGCTACCATGATCTGCTGCCGAAGGGGCGTTATCCGCTGGCATTTCTCTTCCTCGAACTCGATCCGGCGGCGGTCGATGTGAACGTGCATCCGGCGAAGCGCGAGGTGCGTTTCCGCAACGAGTCGCAGGTGCGCGCGTTCGTCATCCGGGCGGTGCTGGACCGCCTGCGGGAGCTCGGGGAGGCGGTCCATGCGGTGGCGCCGGGCGTTGAGCCTGCGTGCGCGGTCGCGCCGGCGGAGATCGCGGCTGCGGCGGGCCGGCCGCCCGAGTCACGCATGGCGGCGCCATTTCCGGCCTGCCGGCCGGCTCCGGTCGCTCCGGTTCCGGCGGCTCCGGTCGCTCCGGTTCCGGCGGCTCCGGCCGCTCCGGTTCCGGCGGCTCCGGCCGCGGGTCCCGGTGAAGCGCCCCGGGCGAAGACCGGCTGGCGCTACGTGGGGCTGGCCCACGGCGTCTATGCGCTCTTCGAGACTGATGCGGGCGTGGTGCTGCTCGACAGGCGCGCGGCGCACGAGCGCGTCTGGTACGAGCGGCTTCAAAGGCAGTTTGCCGCGGCGCAGGTCGCCGCCCAGCGCCTGCTGCTGCCGGTCCCGGTGGAGCTCGATCCGATCACGGCGGCGCTCCTGCTCGACAGGCTCGACTTCCTGCGGCGCCACGGCTTTGAAATCGTGGAGTTCGGCCGCAACTTCTTCCGGATCGAAGGCGTGCCCGCATGGATGGACCCCGCCGATGCCGAACCGTTCCTGCGCGATCTGCTGGGCGCCCTCCGCGAAGGGCTGCTGACCGCGAAGGATGTCGATCTGGCGCGCGATGAACTGGCCCGGCTGGCCGCGCTGCGGGCGGTGCGCCTCCCGGAGGGCGCCGGCCGCGAGGAGATGGATCTGCTCGTCGCACAGCTCTTCTCCTGCAGGCAGCCCTTGACCAATCCCACCGGCCGGCCAACCTGTTTTGAGCTCAGTCACGGCGAACTGGCGCGGCGTTTCCAAAAATGACGCCGGGCCGCGACGGCGGGCCGCTTGTCGGCATCAGGCCCGTTGAAAGGTTCCTTTTTCTCCGGCCATGCCCGCACCCAACACACCCAAACCGAGGAACGCCCCTGTTTCCAGGAACCACCACGACGACAATGGCGCAGGCACTGAACCGGACGCGATCAAGCAGGCGGTTCTGCATCACCTGAAGCACACGCTGGCCCGCGATCCCGGGACGGCCACGGTGCGCGACTGGTGGATCTCCACGGCGATGGCGGTGCGGGACCACATCCTCTCGCGGTTCCTCGCAACCCAGGCGGTGCACAACGACGGCAACGTGCGGCGCGTCTATTACCTCTCCCTCGAGTACCTGATCGGCCGCCTGCTGGAGGCCAATCTCCACAACACCGGCCTCCACGCCGCCGTCGTCGCAGCCGCGCGCGAACTCGGCCTGGATTTTACCGTGTTGCGCGACGCCGAGGAGGACATGGGGCTGGGGAACGGCGGCCTCGGCCGCCTCGCGGCCTGCTTCCTCGATTCGCTCGCCACGCACGACTATCCCGCCATCGGCTACGGCATCCATTACGAACACGGGCTGTTCAAGCAGGAGATCGTCAACGGCCAGCAGGTGGAGCACCCGGACAACTGGATCATCTTCGGCGATCCGTGGGAGATCATCCGCCCCGAGTACACCCAGCGGGTCCAGCTCTACGGCAATGTGGAGCAGGGCGCCGACGCGTCCGGCAGGCCCCGGCCGCGATGGGTCAACACGAAGACGGTGCTCGGGGTGCCCTACGACATCCCCATCGCCGGCTACGGGACCAGGACCGTGAATTTCCTCCGGCTCTGGGCGTCCAAGGCCACGGAGGAGTTCGATCTCGCGACCTTCAACCAGGGCGGCTACGTCGAGGCCGTGCGCGAGAAGGCGGTGGGGGAGAGCATCTCGAAGGTCCTGTACCCGAACGACAGGACGGAGAACGGGAAGGAGCTGCGCCTGGTGCAGCAGTATTTCTTCGTCACCTGCTCGCTGCGGGACATCATCCGCCGCCATCGCAAGCGGCCGGAGAATTCGTGGGAAAACTTCGCGGACAAGGTGGCCGTCCAGCTCAACGACACGCATCCGGCCATCGCCATCGTGGAGTTGCTCCGCATCCTCGTCGACGAGGACCAGATGCCGTGGGAGCAGGCGTGGTCGATCGTCAGGCGCACGTTCAGCTACACGAACCACACGCTGCTGCCGGAGGCGCTCGAATGCTGGAGCGTGCCGCTGTTCCAGCGCGTGCTGCCGCGCCACCTCCAGCTCATTTACGACATCAATGCGCAGTTGATGGAGGCCTGCGAGCGCCAGTGGCCGGGGGACAACCAGAAGAAGCGGGCCTGTTCCCTGATCGAGGAGAACGGCGGCAAGATGGTGCGCATGTCGTACCTCTGCGTGGTGGCCTCGCACAGCGTCAACGGCGTCGCCGCGCTGCACACGCGGCTGCTGCGGAGCAATCTCTTTCCGGAGTTCGACGTCCTGTTCCCGGGCCGGTTCAACAACAAGACCAACGGCATCACGCCGCGCCGTTGGCTGCTCCAATGCAACCCGCGGCTGGCGCGCCTGGCAACGGACCGGATTGGCCCGGCTTGGGTGCGCGATCTCGATCAACTCCGGCAGATCGAGAAGTGGGCGGACGATGCGGGCTTCCAGCGGGAATTCATGGCGATCAAGCTCGCCAACAAGCAGGATCTCGCGGCCGTGATCCGCGCCGAGTGCGGAGGCCTGGAGGTGTCGCCGGAGGCCATCTTCGACGTCCAGATCAAGCGCCTGCATGAATACAAGCGCCAGCATCTGAACCTGCTGCACATCCTCGCGCTCTACCGGCGCATGGTGCAGAATCCGGCGTACGAGATCGTCCCGCGCGTGTTCATCTTCGCCGCAAAGGCCGCCCCGGGCTATGACGTGGCGAAAAACATCATCAAGGCCATCAATGCGGTCGGCGCCCGGATCAACGCGGACACCCGGATCAACGGCCGCCTGAAGGTGGTGTTCCTGCCCAACTACCGCGTTTCGCTGGCGGAGAAGATCATCCCCGCGGCGGATGTCTCCGAACAAATCTCCACGGCCGGCAAGGAGGCTTCGGGCACGGGAAACATGAAGCTCGCCCTGAATGGCGCGCTGACCATCGGCACCCTCGACGGAGCCAACGTGGAGATCCGCGAGGAGGTGGGCAGGGAGAACATCTTCATCTTCGGCCAGACGGTGGAGGAGGTTGAAGCGCTGCGCCGCGCCGGGTACAACCCGTGGGACTGGTACCACAAGGACAGCGAGCTGCGCTCGGTCGTCGACTGGCTCGGTTCAAACTATTTCACCCCGAAGGAGCCGTCCGGCATGCTTTCGCCGGTGTACCACAGCCTCCTCGAGGGCGGGGATCCCTTCATGGTGCTCGCCGATTTTCGCCGGTACAGCGATTGTCAGGCGGCCGTCGACGCCGCCTACCGCGACCGCAGGCGCTGGGCGCGCATGGCCATCCTCAACACCGCCCGCGTCGGCCGTTTCTCGAGCGACCGCACGATCCGGGAATACGCCCGCGACATCTGGGATCTCGATCCGGTGCCCGTTCCGTGAGCCGGCGCGGGGCCGCCGGTTTCAGTTGCAAGCCGGCGCGGGGTTTGCTCTTTTGCGCGGCTCCATGAAGCTGGATATTCCGCAGGGCGATTTCGCCGGCTACCTGTTCGATCTCGACGGCACGCTTGTCGACACGATGCCGTTGCACTTCGCGGCCTGGCGGGAGGCGCTGCGGCGGTGCGGCATGGAGCGGGACCTGGACGAGGAGTATTTCTATTCGCTCGGCGGAGTGCCCACGCTGCTCGTGGCGCAGCGAATCGGTGAGCACTACGGCGTCCGGCTCGATGCCGCGCAGGTCGAGCGCGTGAAGGAGGAGATCTACCTCGATCGCCTCCGGGATGCGAAGCCCATCCCCCCTGTGGTGGAATTCGCGCGGCGCGTGGCGAAGGCGCATCCCGTCTCGATCGTCACGGGGGGCATGCCGCACGTGGCGAGGGCCGCGCTCGAATCCGCCGGCCTGGGCGCGCTGTTTTCCATTGTGGTGACTCCGGCCGACGTGCCTCCGGGCCGCGGCAAGCCGGCGCCGGACATGTTCCTCCTCGCGGCCCGGCGGATGGGCGTGCCTCCGGAGCGGTGCCTCGTGTTTGAAGATGCCGAGCCCGGCCTCGCGGGGGCGCGTGCCGCGGGCATGCAGGTGGTGCGTGTGCCGAGCCGCGGGCTGGACCGGTCCGCTTCACGGGCGCGGTGATCCCCGGGGGACATTCCGGCTACCGGGGTGTTGGAGCGGAGTCGTCGGGGATCCGGCGGACGATGACGGCATCCCCCACATCGGGGCCGGCGGCAGCGTCCGCGGCGTCGCGTGCGAGGTCGAAAAAACCGTCGGCGTTGGGGAAGGCGACCCATGCGTTGCGCGTGACGCTCTTGAAATCGCGGCCGTAGAGGACGCGGTGGGATTGGCCCCGGGCAATGAGTTCGAACCATGTTCCCGGGGCAATGTCAGCCGCCGAGAAATCGGACGGCTGCACATTGAGGACCAGGCCGCCGGGGATCGGTGACGCTTCGGTGACGCGCGCCTCGAAGCCTCCTTCGTCGAGGAACCGGACTTGCGACGGGCCCGGGACGGGCTCCCGGGTGGCGTCAAAGAACGTCGGGCCGCCGCTCGCGGCCGGGAGCGCGACGGGCTGATGGTCGATCAGGTCCATCAGGGCGCGCAGGGACGCGAGGCGTTCGCCCTGGTTGACGTTTCCAAGGCCTTCGCGCCTCACCTTCAGCAACAGGGGACGGATCTGGCGGTCGAACGGCGCGGTCACGTATTTCTGGGGACCGGTGAGATCGCCCTCGCTGGACAGGAACACCAGGGGAATCTGGGGCTGGAGATTAAAGGCGAGCGGGTTCTTCTTCTCCCGCGACTGGAGGGCTGCGCCCACGGCCACCGCGCCTTGAAAATGGCCGGCGAACTGCTCGGCGATCAGCGTGACGATCGCGCCGCCCATGGAGTCGCCTTCGAGGACAACCCGGCGCGGTTCGCCGCAGGTGGCGGCGATGTGCGCGCGGAGGTTCTCCAGGTCGGCGATGGCGTCGCGGATGATCATGCCGTTGCGGCGATAGCTGGTCTTGGCCACGATCCAGCCCTCATCGAGCAGGGTCCGGTATTCCAGGCGGCCGGGATTGAGATCGGCGACGAGCGGGGCTTTCTCATCGCGGAGGCCGTGGGCGAGCAGCAACGCGCAACCGTTCCAGACCGCCGGCCTGGCAATCACGAATTTCGCGCCCTCGATCTCCCCGGTTTCAAGTCTGACCCCGGTGGAGACTGGAGCCGGCCGGCCGGCGTCGGGGCCGCCCGGATTCGCGGCCAGGGCCAGCGCCGGAAGGGCGGGCAGGAGGCGGAGGAGGTTCCGGAACAGACGGCGAAAAACGGAGCTCATCGCGCCGCGGCCCGCCGAAGCCGGTCGTTGATCGCAAGGCCCGGACCGTCCGCCGGGGCGAGCTCCACATGCAGGCGGGTCCACGAGGCCTTGTCCAGGCGCCGGAGCAGGGCGAAAAGCCGGCGGCCCGCCTCGCCGACATCGCCCCGCGCGCTGAGCCAGAAGACGTTCTGCGCAGCGCCCGCCCAGTCCGGCCGGCGAAAGCAGATCCACGCCTCGTCGGGGCGTGCGCGGGCTGCCATGGCCGCGGTGATGCGGCGGTGGAGAAGCATCGGCCGGAGGGGGCTGTAATGGCGGGCCAGAAGGCCCGGTGCGAGCGCCGGCATCCCGGATTTCCGGCGGCGCGAGCCGGCGGACACCGGAACGCCCAACACCCGGGAGAGCTGCTCCGCGGTGATCACGCCCGGCCGCAGGAGCGCGGGACGACCGGGGTCGCGCACATCCACGATTGTCGATTCAAGCCCGTGGCGGCAGGGGCCGCCATCCAGGATGTGACCGATGGCCGATCCGAGGCCCTCCCGGACATGGGCGGCGGTCGTGGGGCTGACATAGCCGAAGATGTTGGCGCTCGGCGCGGCGAGAGGAAGGCGGCTGAGGCGCAGCAGGCGCCGGAGCAACGGATGGGCGGGCATGCGCACCGCCACGCTGGAAAGGCCGGAGGTCACAACGTCGGGGATGACCGGCTTGCGCTGCAGCACAACGGTCAGCGGGCCCGGCCAGAAGGCGCGGGCCAGCTTGACGACAGCTTCGTTGGGCTCGGCGATCCGGGCGAGCATCCGCAGGTCCGCGACATGCACGATCAGCGGGTCGTGCGCGGGGCGGCGCTTGGCCTCGAAGATCCGGCGGCAGGCCCGGGCGTCGAGGGCGTTGGCAGCCAGGCCATAGACCGTCTCGGTCGGAACGGCCACAAGTCCGCCGCGCCGGAGGACGCGCGCCAGCCGGCGCAGGTTCTCGGGAGTGCCGCGGTGGACTTGTGCGGAGGAGATCAAAGGCAGGCCGGCAGATCAACTGATGCAGTGCGGCCTCCAGGGCAAGCCAGCCGGGGCCGCGCAGGAACATCCGGCGCCGCCCTCCCTGCGCAAAAACAAGAAAGCCGGAGCCCATGCTCCGGCCTTGCGGATGCCTGAAGGACGATCGACGGCTTACGGAGCCAGCAACATGTGGCGCGCGCGCTTGAGGGTCCTGGTGACGGCGCGCTGGTGTTTGGAGGTGAGCCCCGTGTATTTCCGCGGCAGGATTTTGCCGGTGTCGGTGACACAGCGGTTGAACATGTGCGGGGTCGTAAAAGGAATCTCGGGAGGCGTGAGGCTCCGCGGCTTTGTTTCAGGCGTCGTCATGGAAAGGCAGAAGGGAGGAGCGCAAAAGGGTGGGGCGCGGGCGCGGGTTGTCAACCTGCATTTTCCCGCCCAGGCGCATGTCCGCGCGGGGGTCGTGCAGGCGGCGATCCCGGGGGTTCAAGCCTTGACGCCCTTGGCCTCGTCAGCGATCGCCTTCCCGGCTTTTTCCACCATCTTCTTCAGCGCGTCGTTGGACATGGGTTTGTGCAGGCAGCCCACGACCTTCGGGTGATCCGTGAAATGGTCGGGGTTGAAGAAGCCCGACATGATGATGAAACGGGTGCGGCATTTCGTCCAGTTGGCGTAGGTCTTCATGACCTGATCGCCGCCGAGGCGGGGGAGATTCAGATCCAAAAGCACGAGGTCGATGCCGTTGTTGGTCTCATCCAGCAATGCCACCGCGTGCAGGGCGTCGGAAACGGCGAGCATGTCATGCCCCCATGAATGGAGGAGTTCGTAGAGCAGCGCTCGATAATCCCGGTCATCTTCGACAATGAGAATCTTCATGGTGGTTGCTGGAGGCTCCGCGGCTCGGGTCGGACGAGCCCTTCGCTGACTAGGGGGAATCTCCTACTATTGCGGCAGGGCCTCTTGACCGCAACGATTTATCGTGTCAGGTGTTTGTGAAAATCGCGCGACGGAGAACCGGGCGGGAGATCTTGCGCGGCGCGCGTGTGCTGACGCCAGCGCAAGCGGCCGCGAAATTGGCCACTCCGGCTGGACGTCTGTTGCATGGTTCCGGCTGAGACGGAACAGGCTTTGGCCGCGCCGACTTTCGGGCTTGCTGGGGACACTGCGTCCGGGTTGCTTTCCCAATGCGGCGGTTCCTGCCTTCAGCCCGAATCGACCGACTCGTGCCGTCCGGCAGGCCACGCAATGATTTTATGCAAACCTCTCCCAACCCCTTAGCCCGGATGTCCCTTGACTATCGCCTTCATAGGAAGCTTTGGCAGACGAATGACCGTAGCAATGGCGAAGACTGTGAAATATGCGGGCTAGAGCGCTCGAAACCGTGGATGCGAAGTGTGGCCGCCGTCGCGGTCATGCTGCTGCTCGCTGCGCCGGCGATCGCGAAGGACGGTTCGCTGGTGCTGAAGCGCAGCGACCGGGTCATCGCGCTGGTCCCCTACGCGCCCAATATTGTGCGAATCACCCTCAGCACCACCCCGTCCGCCGCCACCGGCGGCCCGGGCTACGGCGTGGTGGCGCAACCCTCTCCGGCAGGATGGTCGCACGAGCGTGAGGCGGATGGCGGGGATGTCTTCCGATCGGCGGCGATGGTCGTCCGGGTGGCGCCAGCGGATCTGACTAAAGACCAGTTGCCGCAGCCTATGCCCCTCGACGCCCTGAACCAGCAGCTTCGCGACCAGTACTTCGGAGGACTGTTCGACCACGATGGTCCGCATGAGGATGCGGTGCGGGTTTCGGGTCCCGACGGGCGGGTGCTGCTGCAGATGCGGAATTGGACGATGGTCCCGGAGAGTCCGGAAGTCGCCCAGGCCCATCCCGGCGACAAGGGATGCCGGATCGGCGCGCTCTTCGACTCCCCGGCCGGGGAGCATTACTACGGGCTCGGCCAACAGCAGAAGGGCTGGATGGACCTCCGCGATCACGAGATCCATTGCTGGCACGAGTACTCCGCGATCGGCGGCCAGGATGTCGGGGTTCCGTTCATGGTGTCCAGCCGCGGGTATGGGCTGATTTGGGACAATCCGTCGAAGACCACGGTAGATCTGGGGTTCAATCAGCGGAACACGTGGTCTTCGGAGGTGGGGGACCGCGTGTCGTATTTTGTCATCGCCGGAAATTCGAGCGATGAAATCTACGCGGGCTACCGGCGGCTGACCGGCGTCACGCACCTGCTGCCGCGGGCGGTCTATGGGTACATCCAGAGCAAGGCCATCTATCCCACCCAGGAGCAAATCCTGGATCTCGCGCGGAAATACCGGGCCAGGCGGCTGCCGCTCGATGGGGTCGTGGTCGATTTCCTGAACATGACGCGGCAGGGGGAGCTGGACCTGGATCCGAAGCGCTGGCCCGATCCCGCGGCGATGAACCGGGAACTCCATGCGATGGATGTCCGCTCGCTTTTGAGCGTCTGGCCCCACTTCGCGCCGGGGACGCAGTTCTACGACATGCTGCAAAGCCGGGGATGGCTCATTCACCGGCCGGACGGGAGCCCGGATCTGGGATGGGGTCCGAAAACGATCGGCCCCAATCTCGACTCCACGAACCCCGCTGCGGCGCGGTGGTTCTGGGAGCAGATCCGCGACCGGTACGTGAAGCCGTATGGGTTCGACTATCTCTGGCTCGATGAGACCGAGCCGGACATCGACCCCGGGCCGGACGTGTTCGCGATCGGGTCGGGCGCGCGTTACTACAACGTGTACCCGCTGTTCCACACCGCCGCGGTGTACGAGGGGTTCCGGCGGGATTTCGGCGACAGCCGGCGCGTCATGATTCTTGCGCGCGCCGCGTACCTGGGCGCCCAGCGCAACGGCACCGTGTTCTGGTCGAGCGACATTGTGGCCACCTGGGACATGCTCAAGCGCTCGATTCCGGCGGGGTTGAACTTTGCGGCGACCGGATTGCCGTATTGGGACACGGATATCGCCGGGTTCTTCGCCCCCGCGATTCCGCCGGATTACCATGCCGCCCACCGGCCGCTGATCGACGGATCGGATGCGCGCGAGGTCATCGGCCATTACGAGGACTACCCCGAGCTGTTTGTGCGGTGGTTCGAATGGGGCGCCTTTCAGCCGGTCATGCGGGCGCATGGCGAGCGGATGCACAACGAAGTGTGGTCGTATGGCCGTGAGGCGGAGCCGATCCTCGCCCGCTATCTGCGACTCCGGTATCAGCTTCTGCCCTACACCTACTCGAACGCCTACCGGAGCTACCAAACCGGCGCGCCGTACATGCGGGCCCTCTTCATGGATTTTCCGGCCGATCCCCGGGTGGCGGACATCCCGGACGAGTACATGTATGGGCCGGCCTTCCTGGTCGCGCCGGTGACGGAACAGGGCGCGACCCAGCGGGCGGTGTACCTGCCGGCGGGATGCGACTGGTACAACTACTGGACCAATGAGCGGCTGCGCGGCGGGCAGACGGTCGCGGCGGATGCGCCCATCGATGTCCTGCCGTTGTTTGTCCGGGCCGGGGGCATCGTGCCGTTGGGTGCGGAGGTGCAAAGCGCCCAGCAGCCGCAGACGATCGCGTCGATCCGGGTCTATCCCGGAGCGAACGGCCGTTTCGAGCTCTTTGGTGACGATGGCACGACCTACGCCTATGAGCGCACGGGCGGACACGTCACCCAACTGGTTTGGGATGACGCGGCCCGGCAACTCACCGGCTCGGAGCAGGCGTCCGTCACGGTCGTGGGGCAGTAGGGTTTCTTGCGGCGCATCGCCTGCCCTGGGTGAGGCCGGCAGGGGTGATTCTTAAGCGGCGGGACGCCGATTCCACCTTGGCGCACGCCCGGAGGGGGTCTGTCCCCCGGACGCGTCCCTGCGACGCGGACGGCAATCGTTTCAACAAGCGTCATGTGCCGGCCCGCCACGCCGAAGCCGTGGCGGACGTCGGGCTTCAGCCCGGTCAGCAGTCCGGCAGGCAAGGCCATATCCGAGTGCTCATGGTCGTGTCGATCCATCCGATGGCAGCGCTGAATTGAAAAACGGTCATTTCTCCATGAGAGGAATCTGCTCGCCTGTCGCCATGAGTTTGACGGTCAGGGTCGTGAAATTCCACTTCCCCTTCGTCTTCGAAGCATCGACATGAATACGCGCCCTGCCGCGGGGCCCGGAAACAGGAATGGTCATCTCAGCCCGGCGACCCGGATCGAGCGTGCCCGTGACAAACCATCCTGTCTCGATAGGAGAACCAAGGGCTTGGACAATGGCAGGCGCGGAGGCAATTCGGGCTACCGCCTCCTGGCAGGCGCCGGATGAGCGCATCATGCTGAAGGCCCCGAAAATGATGAAAGCAACACTGCCGAAGAACAAGACGACTGTGCCGCCGCAGGCAATCAGTATGATCCCTGCCCAATGGCGGCTCCACCATGTTCCGCCGGTTCGGCAGGCAGTTGAAGATACGGGCGGCGGTTCCGTCGCCACGGTTTCAGGTCGTGATTGGGGATACATTGATTTGTGTTGGGGTTGACTGTTTCTCTGCCCTTGGAACCTCCACGGGATTCACCCGCGTGGCCTTTCCGGAAATTGCACGCGAAAACATGACAGCACTCTGATCGATGGGATTGGATGGAAACGTCCTTTTGCGGCAAAGACGGAGTGTCATGGCTGTGCAGTCACGAGCCACCCGGCCTGCAATGGAACGTTTTCGCGATCGAGGATTTCGACGTAGGCGTTGCTGAACACGACGGGGATGCCGCGGGAATACAGAGGATCCGGTCCGTCTGTTACCTGGAAATGAAGGTGCGGTGACGTGCTGTCGCCGGAGTGCCCCAACTGTCCGATGACCTGACCGCGCTTCACCACGTCGTCCTTTTTCACTCTTACGCTTCCCGTGCGGAGATGGGCGTAGGTTGAGAATTCTCCGCCTTCGTGACGGATCACCACGTAGTTTCCAAACAACTCCAAGCAGCCCTTCTGGATCATCGCGTTCTGCTGCCCTTGCCACCGCGCTTGGAAGGCCATCCTCGACTCGCCGGGCTGTCGCAGGTTGCTATCGGATTCCGGCGCGGCGTTGCGTGCCTCAACGACCACGCCATCGGCAGCGGCCATCACGTCCTTTCCATAGTCGTTGTAGTCCGTGAGCTTTGAACCCTGGCCGGAGTACGTGCGGCTATTGACACCCAGGCTGTCGAAATCGATCGCAAACTCCTGGCCTGTCGACCAGCGGTGATGGCTTTGAAAAGAAGGCCCTCCGGCGACATACCACGTCCCCGTCACCGGCAGATGGTAGTCGTTCGGCGAGTGGTGCTGCTTCACCTTCAGCGAGGTTTTTGCACGGAGGGGGTTCCCATTCGCCAACGTTCCCCGTGCAGTGACGGTGATCTCATCGGTTGCCCCGTCGAAAAGCATCGGTTTCGATGTGATCAAGATCGCGCTGCCCGGCGCCAACTTTCGGCTCGGGGAGAATCTGGCGGTGTCCGGCAAAAACCGGCTGGTCTGAAAGTAGAAGTCGTACCACTTCAGGGCTCCCTGTTGACTCATCGACGAAAACATCCTTGCGGCGTTGTCCAGCTCGTCAGGGCCTACGGTCAACGTCAGCACGGGCTGTCCGCCGCGCAGGGCCTGAAGGTCGATTGCCTCGATCGTGCAGGCCGCGTCCTGGCTCCACACGGCCACGTTCTGGATCATTGCCGAATACAGACCGTGTTGCTGCTCCACCGGATACGAATACACGTAATCGGCCGGATATACGCGGACCTCTTGCGCATTGGCGTGAGCAGCAAAAGTCAGGGCGCAAGAAAGGGGAAGGGCGAAGGTGCGCCAAAAGGCTCCTCGAAGGCGGCTGATATCTGCAAGGGGGTGGGAGGAGTGGACGAATTCAGAGTTCATTTTGGGTTCCAGTGAACGCGGGCGGTGTTAGGGTCGACGAACAGGGGAGATGGTTTGACGGACGATGCCAGTACACCGGTCGTCCGGAGAAAGTTGCATCCATCTGTTGGAAATTGGCGAATGGTCACAGTCTCGGCGTCAGCCTGGGATGGTGCGTCGTTGCCGCAGCACCGGGCTGCCGCCGCAGATCGCCATCATTTGAAGTACCCGAGCTCACGCAGGAAATCGTCGAGCTTGGAAAACGCGGCCTGCTCAATGGCTGGATTTGGTTTTGGAATGCCATTGTCGGGGGTTCCGACCGGCGTGAACAAGTGTCCGGCACCGTCGAACACATGAAGGTCGCAGCGATTGCCCGCCGCCCGCATCCGATCGGCGAACCGCTGAACGCCTGCCAGCGGGGTTACCGTGTCTGTTCTGCCTTCGACAATCACGGTCGGCGGCAGCCCGGGCCGGACATTTTCATCCGGGGAAAGATGCCGTGCGTCGTCCCGGGACCCGACCAGATGCCGGAACCACTCATCCGATCCGGCGGCGACGGCCGGAGACTCGAGCACGAGCGCATTGGGTACGCAACTCACTGCCTCGTGTTCCGATGGATCGGCGATTGTCGCGGCGCAGGCCGCGAGGTGTCCGCCAGCCGACCAGCCATACGCTGCGATGCGTCCGGGATCCACGCCCAATTCGCGGGCATGGCTGCGCACCCAGCGGAGGGCAGCGCGTGCGTCGGCCATGGCCTCGATCGGGGTCACCGATTTCTCATCGGAGAGCCGGTACTGCGCGGCCACCGCAACCATGCCATGCTCGGAGAAATAGTGGGCGCGGCCAAAGGCCCACCCAGGTTCGCCGATCACCCGGCCACCACCGTGGAAGAGGACGATCGCAGGGCGTGCCGCCGATGGCGAGGGTGCTGCCGGCGCGAACACGTAGAGAGTCAGCGGAATCCCGCCGGGCTTGGCAAATTCATGCGCGGTTGGACCGATGACAGCCGCGGACTCGGCTGCACTGCAGGGGATCGCACAGAACCAGGCTGCGGTGACGATCAGGGCCAGGCAACGGAGTGATTTCATTTGATGGGGCGTTTTTTGTGCGACGGATGACCTGAGGAGCTCCCTTAAAAAACCCGGCAAGGCTCCATAAAGTTGCATCTATATCGGACCTTCAACAGAGGTGCCGACGGCTCGATCCGCGTGGCCTCAACCAGCTCAGCCGGCACGGCGCGCGTCTTCTCCCCCCACGTCAAGAGCCTACCAGAGCGCCTGGGCGCGCACCAACGCGTCTCGGCCGGGGAGCACTCTGGAGAGGACGGGCCGATTTTGTGTTGCCGGCGGGATTCTCGAGCGCCCCGTTTCAGCAGCAGTGGTTGGTCGAACTGCACCGGACCGTCCCGAGCGAGAAGGAAAAAACCGAACACCCTCCGAAGGCGATCCGGCTGAAGAGCGCGATCAGCGGCCGGACACTCGAATTCGGGTCCGGAGCCAAGGTTGCGGTCGATATTCGATCGGTGGGGCCCTTCGCCAAAGGCGGAACGGAAGCGCCGGCCGACAGACGCGGCCGCATCTTTCTCGCACCCGACCTTATGGCCATGGGCTTGGATGGGAGCTGTCGAACGGCGCTGCGCCAGGCCGCGGAGCAAGCTGTAGCGAGTCGCGCAAGCGGCGCGTCGTCCATGTCGCCACCCAAGTTTTCCGACACCGAAGAGCGGGAAGCCTATGGCGCGTTGTTGGCTCTCCAGGAATTCTTGCAGGGCATCCTTTCAAGCCAGGAGGTTGTCGATATCCTGTGGAAGGTCGCGGACAAACCCTCGGGGCTGTCCGTGTTCCTGCACGGCGGTGGCATTGTTGGTGGAATTGATAACGACGGTGATCCAATCACTGTCGACGCGGCGGCATGGGGCCAGCCCGTCGCGACCTTGTACGGTCTCCCCATTGCGGTCCGGCTGAACGGCAGACCCGCCCTTCGGTGCACGCTGGTCGTGGGGCCGCCTCAACCACCCTTTTCCATTTCCGCCGGAATTCTGGCCATCTTGGCGGAGCCGGCGACGGCCAAAGACAAGCGAATGGAAATGCGCATTATCTCGGCTCATCGCGGCGCAGATTAGTATTACTCTTGAGTTAGATTACACGGGGATTCGAACCGTGTATGCTGTTTTTGGATCCCTGCGTGGAAATGCAGGTAGTCTCACGGGCACAATCGCCTGTAGAAATCCCAGGCGATCGAGCCAGGAGCCGGCAAAACCGGCAAAAGGACCGGATTGCGCAATATTGGGGCAATATGCCAGGCTCCGAGACGAAGGTCGCTTCGATGTTGACCGAAGCGAGCCATCCAGGTCATCAGACTGCGTTCAGGTCTGGAAGTATCTTTCAAGCGATACTCGCAGAAGCTTACGGGCGCGATAGAGGCGGGTCTCCACTCCTTTCGCAGTGGTGCCCGCTATCAGGGCGATCTCAGCCTGCGACTTTTCCTCGTATTCGGCTAGGATTATCGCGTCGCGCAGATCCGGTGGCAGGGAGGCAATTGCGGCTCTGACGGCGGCGACTTTTTCCGCTTCCATGCTGGGGTCGGACGGACTGGATTCGGTGGCGAAATCGAGTCGCGACGCTTCCGTCGATTTGTCTTCCAATGATGCGGTTGGGTGACGTTTGCTCCAGCGAACACGGGATCGCGCCAAGTTGAGCGCAATCTGGAACATCCATGTGGAGAACCTTGCGCCGGGCCGGTAGCGGACACGTTGCTGGTAGATGCGGACAAAGGCCTCTTGCGCGAAATCGCATGCGTCCTGTTCGTTTTGGCTGTAGCGGTACAGGAATCCTCGGAGTGGCACCTGCCACCGGTTCATCAGTTCGTTTAGTGCCAGATCGTCGCCGCTGGCGAGCGCGCCCATGAGGATCTCGTCAGAGTCAGGCGTCATTCTCGTTGGGTGAATATTCGGGTTGGCTTGGGGAATTCCAGCGTCACTGAACCTCGGACGCCCCGCGGTGGTCGCGCCGGCTAATGCGAGGGACCATCAAATCCAGATAGCGGCGGCCCTCGGCAGGCTCCATCTCCTTGGCGACTTTCTCCAAGTGTTCCAGGGTCGCCTGATTGCACTCGCGAGTGATTGCCTGCCATTCTGCCTGCGCGGCAACATAATCAGGTGAGGTCTTAGCCCCGCTCTTTTCGAGATCAGCCATGCGTTTTTGCGCGGCCATGATACGATTGCAGTGATCCGCACAGATTGGCTCGTAGGCCTCATGCAAAGCCAGGATGCGAGTGTATTGGGCATCGCTTAACCGGAATTCGCGGCGAAGCCACGTCCATTGATCCTCCGTCTTTCGGGAACTCAAGTAGCAAGTTAATCCGAATGCGGTCGCCGCAACGGCTAGGACGAGGATCAGGAATCCAGCGAGCCTCTTTTTCATGGGTGACCATCCACCGTCATCTGCAGAGGATCGATCGTGCGCACGTAGGCCGCGGCCATGCGATCGTTGCGGGAGTGGGACGTTTTCAGAGCACCAACGCTGGCGCCTGCGGCCGCCGCAATCGCCAACGTCAAGCTAACGGTCAATGGCAGAGCCCAGCGGAAATATTGAACAGGAATTCCCAGGCGGCTGCCAAGGAACGCCGCCACGGATCGCGGCGCTTCGCGAGTGGCCTCGATCTTCGCCCAGACTTCGGCGTTGAAGCGCGGGGAAGCCGGAACGTCGACCTCCCAGCTTCGGAGCACCTTGGATAGGTTTGGATCTTGATTGCTCATGGGCTTACTTCATGGGCATGTCGCCCATGTCCTTCGATTTACCGACTCCCGCATCGTCAAGCTTCTTCAGGTATTTGGCCGGATCCTTATTGAAGCCCTGCTCGCAACCCTTGCAGCAGAAGCGCACGAGCCTGTCGGGTTTGCCTTCCTGTCTGTAGATGAACTCCTGCGCCTTGCCCATGTCGCCTCCCTCCAGCTTTTCACCCGAGACGACGCAGACTGCGACCGGGTATTCCGCCCTGGCCTTGGCCAGCCAGGCGGCATCGGTCTTGTCGGTCACGCGCACGAGCTGCCCCGATCCGCATTTATCACACATTTTCATGTCGTGATCGTGGGCGTCCTCGGCCAGCGCCGTGCCAGCGGCAAGGAGGCCAGCCGAAACGGCGAGCGCGAGACCAAGGGAACGAACAGTTTTCATAGGTGGAGAACGGTGCATTGAATTCACACTACATTATACGCCGCCGCCATGCCAATCCCTCACACTATTTGGAGCGATTGAGGCATAGGTGTCGTCCAACGTTGCGCCGAATGGAACGCGGCCTGAGCAGGAATCACGGCGTGACAACAACTCCAGACGAGAGTGCCGGTCCACTCGGTGCCGCAGGAGGTTGCGACAGGCTGCGGCGACGCCAGATGTAGAAGATCGCCGGATAGACCATGAGCTCCATGATCGTCGAGGTGACGATTCCGCCCACCATCGGTGTCGCGATCCGCTTCATGATGTCGGCGCCGGCGCCGTTACTCCAAAGAATCGGCAGGAGTCCGGCGATGATAACTGCGGCCGTCATCGCTTTCGGCCTCACGCGCTTTACCGCGCCGTGATAGATCGCATCGCGAAGACCAGCCGTCGAGGTGAGCTGACCTTTCTTCTTCCAGTCGTCGTAGGCGAGGTCGAGATAGAGCAGCATCACGACGCCGGTCTCGGCGTCTAGGCCGGCAAGCGCAATGATTCCCACCCATACGGCAACGCTCAGATTGTAGCCGGCCAGATGCAGCATCCAGAACGCGCCCACAAGCGAGAACGGCACGGCGAGCATCACAATGGCGGTCTTGATCCACGACTTCGTGTTCAGGTAGATGATGAAAATAATCAGGAACAGCGTGAGCGGCACCACGATCATGAGCCGTTCCTGGGCGCGCAGCATGTATTCATACTGGCCGCTCCAGAAGATGCTGTAACCGGTGGGCAGCTTGATTTCGCCGCGCTGAATCGCATCGCCGATAACGCGCTGGGCGTTGCGCACATACGTACCGATATCTGAGCCCTGCACGTCCACGTAGATCCAGGCGTTGGGCACTGCTCCCTCGCTCTTGACGCCCATCGGCGCAGCGACCACTCGTACGGTCGCGAGCTGGCTGAGGGGAACCTGCGCCATCAGAGCGGTCGAGGCGCCGCCCATCGCCGCGGTTGTGCCGGCCGATTTGACCGGGATCAGGATGTCACGCAAAGCCTCAATATTGTCGCGGTAGTCGCGGTCGTAGCGCAGAATCACTCCGTAACGTTCCAGACCCTCAACCGTCGTCGTGAGCGGCATGCCCCCGAGCGCGACTTCCAGAACCTGCTGCACCTCGCCGAGGGTGAGCCCGTACCGGGCGATGGCATCGCGATCGATGTCGAATTCTATGTAATTGCCGCCCATCACGCGCTCGGCAAACACGCTGCTCGTCCCCGGTACCTGGCGAATTCGCCCTTCGATCTGACCCGCAATGCGCTCCAATTCCACAAGACTCGGGCCGGCGACCTTGATGCCGACCGGCGTCTTGATCCCGGTTGCCAGCATGTCGATGCGCGTCTTGATCGGCATCGTCCATGCGTTAGTCAGACCCGGAATCTGCACGGCCTCGTTCAGCGCCGTGACGAGTTCATCGACGGTGCGGCGGCGATGAGCGATGACCTTGCCCTCTGTGTCCTTGATGTCCACCGCCGGCCACTCCTTCTCGGGCTTCAACATGATGGTAGTCTCGACCATATCCATCGGCGCGGGGTCGGTGGCAGTCTCGGCGCGGCCGATCTTGCCAAAGACCTGATGCACCTCCTGGAACGAGTGGATGATCTGGTCGGTCTGCTGGAGAGCCTCCCGGGCCTTCGTCGGGGAAATGCCGGGGAAGGTCGTCGGCATGTAAAGCAGGTCGCCCTCGTAGAGCGGCGGCATGAATTCGGAGCCGAGGCGCTGGTAGGGAAACGCCGCACCCGCCGTTTGCGCCCAGTTGTGCAGGCGCCCTGCGGGCAGATGTGCCACCACCAAGCGGTCCCACGGGAAAAAGACCCAGGCCACAATCACCGCCGCAGTGCCGATCACCGCCCATCGGAAGCGGATGACGAAATCGAGCAGCGGATGATAGATCCAGACAAGCAAGCGGTTGAGCGGATTCTTCTCTTCGGCCGGAATCCGGCCGCGGATAAAGAAACCCATCAGCACCGGCGCGAGCGTGATCGAGAGCAGGGCGGCGGTACCCATCGAGTACGTTTTGGTGAACGCGAGCGGCTTGAACAGCCGACCCTCTTGCGACTGCAATGTGAAAACCGGCAGAAACGACACCGTGATGACGAGCAACGAGTAGAAAAGCGTCGGACCGACCTCGACAGCGGCATCGCGAATGATGTCCCCATGCGGCTTCTTGCCGGCATCGTGTTCCAGGTGCTTGTGGGCGTTTTCGATCATTATGATGACCGCGTCCACCATCGCGCCAACCGCAATGGCGATGCCGCCCAATGACATGATGTTCGAGCTGAGTCCCTGCCCGAACATGATCATCATCGAGGCAAGCACCGCGATGGGCAGGATGACGATAGCCACAAATGCGCTGCGCAGGTGCATCAGGAACAAAAGGCAGACGAGCGCCACGACGATGCTCTCTTCGATCAGCTTGCCTTTGAGCGTCTCCACCGCGCGGTCGATCAGCGCTGTCCGATCATAGGCGATGGTGTAGGTCACGCCCGCGGGCAGGCTCTTCATTGCCTCGTCGAGCCGCGCCTTGACCGCCTGGATAACCTTGCGGGTATCCACGCCATAGCGGACGACAACGATGCCACCGACCGTTTCGCCGTCGCCATTGAGTTCGGCGATACCGCGGCGCATATCGGGTCCAAGTTGCACTTCGGCCACCTCGCCGAGCAGGACGGGAGTGCCACCGGGACCGCGGCCCACGGCAATCTTCCGAAGATCCTCGACACCGGTCAGGTAACCGCGCACCCGCAGCATGAACTCTTTCTCGGCCATTTCGACCGAGCGCCCGCCAACCTCGCCGTTGCTTTGTTGCACGGCCATCGCCACGTCGCTGATCGAAAGATTGTAGGCATGCAGCCGATGCGGATCGACCGTGATCTGGTATTGTTTGACGAATCCGCCGACCGAGGCGACCTCGCTCACGCCTTCGACGCTCGACAGCTGGTAGCGGAGAAACCAGTCCTGCATCGAACGCAGTTCGGCCAGGTCGTGATTCTTTGAGTTGAGGGCATACATGAATGCCCAGCCGACCCCAGTGGCATCGGGGCCGAGGCGGGGCGTCACATTCGTCGGCAGACTGCCCTGCAGGCCGTTCAGGTATTCGAGGACCCGGCTGCGCGCCCAGTAGGGGTCAGTGCCGTCCTCGAAAATCACATAGACGAACGAATAGCCGTAGAACGAGTAGCCGCGCACGACCGTGGCCTTCGGCACGGACAGCATCTTCGTGGTGATTGGATAGGTCAGCTGATCCTGCACGATCTGCGGCGCCTGGCCGGGCCACTCGGTGTAGACGATGACCTGCGTATCCGAGAGGTCGGGAATGGCGTCGAGGGGAATATTGCGCAGCGCGTAAATGCCTCCGAAGATCAGCGCGACCATCCCGGCGAGGACGAGGAATTTGTTCCGGATCGAAAAAACAATGATAGCTTTGAGCATTGGCGGCTAGTGTCAGGGGGACTGCAGTGACGCTGGATTGAGTGCGTTCGATGGCTCCGGTGCCGACTCAGTGCGAGCGTCCGGCCTGCTCGGGCGCTTGGTCCTCATAGACCGCCACCATGTCCATCCCCATCGAGTCCTTCGCCGGCGTGGGGCTGGTTTCCTTGGGCATCATCGAAGATTGGTAGCGAAGGATCTTGCGAGGACTTTCGGCGGCTGGTTGGGCGGATGCTCGCTTGCTCTTGTCTTCCGCAGCCGGTTCCGCGGTGGCCGACTTCAGCATTTTCTCGATGGCCTCTCGCAGCTGGCTCTCGGAATCGAGCATGAACTGCCCGGAGGTGACCACGCGCTCGCCGACGCGCAACCCGCTGAGCACCTGGTAGACTCCGCCTTCGCTTCGCGCACCAAGTTTCACGTCGCGCGGCTCGAATGAACCGCCCTCCAGCGCCACAAAGACGGTATTGTGTTCGCCGCTGCGCAAAACGGCCATGTCGGGCACCAACACGGCATCGTCGGCCAACTGCGCCGCAAACCGCACATCCACGAACATGCCGGGCTTTAGCAAACCATCGGAATTGCGCAGTACGATACGGGCGGTGGCGGTGCGGGTAAGATCTTCGACCTGCGGCAGAACCTGTTGAATCGTGCCGTCAACCGTCCGATTCTGCCCATAGGTCACACGGACGCTTGCGGCTTGCCCGTCGTGAACGTAGGGCAGGTCCTTTTCATAGATTTGCGCGTTCACCCAGACAGTAGAGAGATCCGCCAGTCGATAGATGCGTTCGCCGGATTTCATCATTTGCCCCTGCACCGCCATCTTCTCAATCACGACGCCATCGGCAGGCGCGCGGTAAAGATAGGTGCGTCGCACTTCACCGGATTGCGCAAGCTGGGCAACGACGTCGGCCGATATGTCGAAAAGTTTGAGCCGTTCAAGCGAGGCGCGGGTGAGCGGACCGCCCGCCGCGCCTTCGGAATGCAACGCCACAAGGTAGTTGAGCTCGGCATTGTAGAGATCCGGCGAATAAATCTCGAAGAGCGGGTCGCCGGCCTTCACGGCGGTCCAGGTGGCGTCTACATCGAGTTTCTCCAGCCAGCCGTCATATTTCGTAGTGATGTCGCGCAGGCTTTGCTCGTTATATGCGACAATTCCAATTGTGCGAAACTCGCGACGCACCGGTCCGTGGTCAACGAGGGCCGTTTTTAGGTTCATCCGCTGGATCGTGGCCGCATCGATCTGAATACTGCTCTGGGCGGAGGAGTCTTCGCCCTCGTAAACGGGTGCCATTTCCATCCCCATCGAATCCTTGCCCGGCGTGGGTTTGACCTCACCGGGGGTCATGGTGGATTTGTAGTACTTGATCTTGCGTTCGCCAGACGCCGCGGCGGTGCCCGAAGAAGTCGCCACCGTGTTGGCCCGCACCGGCTGGAGCTTCATGCCGCAAATCGGGCAGTCGCCAGGTTCCTCCCGGATGATCTGCGGGTGCATGCCGCACGTGTAGAGCTGCTTCGCCGCCAGCAGACCGCTGGTCATGATCAGCACCAGGCTGAAACCTAAAAAGAACCGGAGGGAGGATTTCATGATTTGAGAGGGTTCAGGGAGTCGTGGACGCGGCGGCCCAAAGTGGTTCGCCTTGGGGCAAGACTGCGGCGGTCATCAGCATCAGATCGGTGGCGGCGATTTCTCGTTCGCGCAGGGCAGTCACGCGCTCTCGGCGCATGTTCAGCGCCATTAATCTCGTCCCGGCAATTATGGTCGGGCCGGCCATGCCGGTCTGATAGCTCGCTTCGGCGCTCGCGATGATCCGATCCAGATTTGGGAGCGCCGTGTTATCCATGTAGGTGATCATCCGATCGCTTTCACGAATCATGTAGAGCATTTGAGCAAATTCGGCGGCAAGATTGAGCTGTTCTGCGCTCAGCCGTGCGCTGGCTGCCTGATTTCGCGCCGTGGCTCCGGCAATATTGGCGGCGATTTTCTCACGCCAGATCGGCAGCGTCACGGTAGCTGTGGGCCGGAACAGCAGTAAATTGGATTTTAGGTCAACCATCGCGCCGAGGGAGAAGTCGGGGGTGCCGGCCCTTCGCGCCACTTCGACGCTTGCCATGCTCATCTCTACCATGGCACGCATCTGGCCAAGTTCAGGATTTGACACCTGAGCGCGACGCCAGAGCTCGTCCTCGCTGGGAAGCGCCGTCACGACGAGCGTAGCTTGCGGCCAGATGGGATCGGCATCTGCTGACGCAAGTCCAAGCGCAGACTTGAACCGCGCGCGGGCCGCAGTGCGGCGGTCGCCCAGGGATTCGATTTCTGTCCGCACTTTGGCGGTGTCATTTGTCAGCTGAACCTGCGCTTCGAGCGTAGGCATGCCCCGTCCGGTGACATAATCGGCGTTGGCCAGACCGACAGATTGTTTGAGCGAGGCAAATGAGGCCTCGCCCAAGCGGATCGACTCATCGACAAAGGCGAGATCAATCCAGGCTTTCCGTGCGTCAGCAGCCGTCGCCAGCACGGCAGACACAAAACTCCGGTAATAAACCCTGCTCGATGCCGCCGCCTCGCGAGCCATCGCATCGCGTTTGCCCTGCGTCATGAAATCGAACATCAGGCCAGGCATGAAGCTCGTCAAAGTGTTGACAATGTCGGCCTGGAACGTGAATTGCGGGTCGGGCAACGCCCGGGCAGGCGCGATCGCCGCGACCGAGGCCTGCCACTCGTCGTATGTCGCTTCGACTTGCGGATGATTGAGCACGGCGAACCTGACGTAGTCGGCCAACGCCGAATCACTCGTCAAATTGGGCAGCACCGGCTTTCCCCCCGCCGGGCGATAAGAGGTGCCGAACTGGGCAACCTGCGTCCGCGCCTGCTTTTCCGAAGCAGACGGGGCGATTGCGCAGCTAGTGAGCAAGACGCCAAGTGCGAGTACCAGGAGGAGTTTTGGGGCGGATGACGAAAGTGGATTCATTGGGTCGTTGAGACTTGATTATTGCTGTTGTCATCAGGTGATACGCCGTCTGGAGCGCTATCCCTCACGCAATCTTCGGCTGATGCCTCCTGACCCGTACGCCTCTGTTCCTATTCGAGGAAAAAACCGTCGAAGGCAGCGCAAACACCAACGACGAACCACGGCGGCACGCGCCAAAACTGAAGTGCAACTTGCGCACCATCGTCCACACCGCCTGTGCAACGACGGCAACAGGCATCTGATTCCTTCAGCGAACCGTCTCTGCCCTATGCCAGACAGCGTCAAGCGACCACTGCCCGGGGCCGGTGAGCAAAAGGAACAAAAGCCCGAACCACATCGCAAAATCCGTGCGCGCCTCATGCACCATGCTAAGCAGCCCATAGCTTTTGAGCTTCATGAGCGAAAACCCAAGATAGCCGTGCCCAAGAAGAACCGGCAGCTTCGTCGTGAAGATCGCTACCGAAATGTCTATTAGCAGCGCCAGGACGGCGGGCTGCGTCAACAGCCCGAAGAGGAGAAGGAGCCCACCGACAGTCTCCACTATCGCGACCAGCGGCCCGAAAAACTGAGGGGAGGGAATCCCGATGGCCGCAAAGCGTCCAGCGGCGTTCGTCATTGGGTCGAGGAACTTGAGCAGACCTTCGTTGAGGAAGATGCCTCCCACCACGATCCGAATCAAAATGTTGGCGCTCGCTCCTGTTGGCGCCGCTCGATCGCTCCAGAAAGGTACATTCATAACGGTTCCGTCAGTTGAGGATTAGAATAAAATGACCGAGCGGCCTTCCCAGTGCTTGAGGTCCACTGGCTCCGGATCGTCGGTGAGAAAGGGAGGTCCCGCCTGCAGACCGGTAGCCAAGCTTATTGCCAGCAGAACAGCTGGAAATCGAACCCGTGATCTAAAATGAATGTCCGGCCTAGTCATGATGGGGGTCTGAGAATCGTTTAGTCTTTGGCAAAGACCTCACGCAGGAGCTCCTGCAGTCGCGTGCGCACGTCCGCGAGGGCTCGCCGACCAGCGGTAGTAATGCGGTAACTTCGGTCCCGACGCTGGGCCAGCCAGCCGATTCGGACCATGCGACCGAGAAGTGGATAGAGGGTCCCGGGGCTGACGCGATAGCCGTGCTCCATCAGTTCCTCCAGCAGCCAATTCCCGACGACGGGACCTTCATTGGCATGGTGCAAGATGTGGACCTTCCAAAGCGGGCGGAGGATTTCTTGCTCTGTCGGTGAGGATTCCCTGACGCCCATAGTTTACGATGGCCGTAAAGCACCGGAAAGCCAATCGACGGAGAACTTCTGTTAATAAGGCCTGGTTCGTCGAACACCGCTGCTTCGCAGCCGTGCCTCACCTCAATGGGCTTCTTTTACCGTCCACGAGGATTCGAACCCGGTGGAGCGTTTTTCCGAAAGGCTGCTGAGTGCGGCAGGTGCAATTGGGACGCGCGGGCGGCGGCGCCACAGGCCGCCGGCCTGTTCCGCGAGCTCCGTATCCGGAAATTGGTTACGCGCCGACACTCATCCCGGTGCCTTTCCAACAGGTGTAACGGGTGTCGGGATATCCGGATTCGGGGCTTTTGAGGGTTTGACGGAACAACAGCTGACCGCCAGCTGCCGGGCATCAGCGGGCTGATTCTTCTGGCGCCGCCAATTCGTAGCCGATCTTGCCCTCGGCGATCTCGCGTAGCGCCGTGTCCTCCGCGGAATGCTTTTCCAGCGATTCGATGAGCGGGCGGCTGCCGCGCCTGAGCTGTTTGACGCGGCGCGAGACGACATTGATCAAAATGTTGGGATCGTCGATGATCTTGAGCGCGTTATTGAGGTAATCGTTTCTCATAGTGATAAAATAGGAGACGGTTCAGCCCGGCCTATGTCCAACTCCTTGGCGACAACCACGATGCCGTTGTCCGATATCGTGTAACCCCGCCTCTTGTCCTCCTCATGGTTGTGGCCGATTGAGGCGCCCGCCCGGATCGTGGTCCGTTTGTCAATGATCACCCTCCTTAGCTTGACGCCCGGTTCAATGATGACGTCGTCAAAGATCACTGACTGTTCGACCACAGCGTTTCTCTCCACAATCACGCCTGGGGAGAGTATGGAGTTGCTGACGGTGCCACCGCTGATCAAACAGCCATCACATACGATGGAATCCGAGATTCTTCCGCCCAGGATGCACTTGCTTGGGGGCATGGATCGCTGATGGGTGCGGAACGGCCACTTTTCCCCATAAAGGCTGAAAGGGGGATCCACCGCCACCAGCGCCAGGTTGGCGTCGTAATACGAGTCGATGCTGCCAACATCCTTCCAGTACGTGGAATCGGAGGTTCTCTCGACCAGCCGTTTCTCCCGAATGCCGTCTTTCACTATGACCTCCAATTCCTCTATCCTGTTCTCTTTCTCGTAATCATAGACGAAAATGTCGTCCCGCCTGCCCATCATCCCGGGGATGATTTCCCGGCCGAAATCGTGTCCACTGATTTTCAGGGCCTGCAGCAGCGCATCCACCTTGAAAAGGTAGACGCCCATCGAAGCCAGCACGCAATCCGTGGCATCAGGGAGTGTCTTCGGGTGCGCTGACTTCTCTTCGAAACCGATCAGTCGATGGGCGGCGTCGGTTTCGATGGTGCCCAGCTTTCCTGCGGCCCGCTCTTTCTTCACCCTGATGGCGGAGATCGTCAGGCTCGCCTTCTTGCGGCAATGATAGGCGAGCAATTGCCGGTAGTTCATCTTGTAGATATGGTCGCTGGAGAGAATCAGGACGTGATCAACGTCCTTGCTGTTGATCAGGTCCAGGTTCTGCCTGACCGCGTCAGCGGTGCCCAGGTACCAGGCCGCACCGTGCTTTTGCTGGGCCGGGATGCAGTAGATATAGTCGCCCAACCCGGCGCTTGAGATGGCCCAGCCTTCCTGAACATGCCGGTTCAAGGATTCGGAGAGGTACTGCGTGAGAACATAAATGCGCCGGAGACCCGAGTTGATGCAGTTGCTCAGCGTAAGGTCGACCAGGCGGAATTTGCCCCCAAAGGGAACGGCGCCTTTTGACCGGTCCTTGGTCAATGGCTGCAACCTTTCCCCTGCGCCCCCTGCCATTATCATCACTAAGACCCGGTTCATGGGTTTGGTTGTTTGCAGCCGGAGGTAATTCGGACGATTTCCAAAACTTGCAGAGGGTTTGCTTCAAAGTGCACGGGCCACCCTTTCCAGGGCAGAGGCAGATACGGATGGCCGTGTGGAGTTGCTGACACTATCTCCCAATTCCGAATCCGCTCGGTGGTAGAAGCGCCGGGCGCGACCGCCATTGCCTCCACTGTGTGCGCCTCAGGAGACCTTCACCTCGACATGTTGCGGTTTGGCTTTCTCATCCTTGACCATGTGCACGGTAAGCACGCCGTCCTTGAATTCAGCGCTGACCTTCGCCGGGTTGGCGTCCGCCGGGAGCGAGAAACTGCGTGCAAAGCTGCCGTAGGCGCGTTCGACGCGATGATACCTTCTGCCTTTCTCCTCCTTCTCGAACTTGCGTTCACCCATGATGGTCAGGGTGCCTTCCTCCGCAGTGACCTTCACGTCCTCTTTTGTTACTTCCGGCAACTCGGCCTTGATCCGGTATTCCGTGTCGTCCTCACTGATGTCCACCAGCGGGGCCCATTCGGCGACCGCGATGGGTTCCTCCTGGCCTTCGCGCCACTGGGTCGGGGAGCGGTTGAACAGGCTGCTTAGACCCTGTTGCAGGGCTTCCAGTTGTTTTTGCTGATGCCAACGAGCTAACGCATTCATAATTCATTCCTTGTCGGCGGGCGCTGTCTTTGAGTCGCTGCTCTGCCCACCAACGGTTCGGGCGGCGACGGTCATTTTCAGTTTCGGCTTCCCCGGGTGCTGTCGCAGCGGTCCGCAAAAAGCGGGAGCGAGCTTGCACCCGTTCTCCTTGAGCGCTCTTTTGACAACATCCCGGTTGCCTTTGATTGGAAGCGGTCTCCTGGGTGTCGAATCCTCTAGCGGTCCGGCCGGCCTGATCGCCGCCAGGTGGGCAGCGTCGCTGGCCGGGGAACTGCGAGCCATTGCCTTGTTCTCGCTGCGATCTGGCGTTCGGTCATCTTGTCCGCGATCTCGAAGGTGAAGGTGCGGGGATCGCACTTGCCGAGGGCAAGCCGCCTCCGCAACTCGCCTTTGGCTTCGCCTGGACCAAAGGCCAGGATCGACTGGGCGGTGCGGATGCACGCGATCACCGCGTCGTAGTAAAGATCGAGCTGGCCCGTGTAACGTCTCTCGCGACTATCGTCGGCCGGCACCAACTGGGGCTCGTAGCGCGCCGTGGAACGAAGTCCTTTGACTCGGCCGGGTTGTTTGTCGATGTGGGAGAGAATCAGCGTCGTGGTCGCCCCCGTGGCCGTGACAAACACGATCAGTGCCTTCCGGCGATCGATCCACAATCCAACCCCGATTCTTGGTTCATTATCGAGTCCGGGTCCTGTTCGGGAGTGCAGCATCCGCTGCTTCTCGATCCGGACAGATTCGGGTCCGAGTCCATGGGATTTTCCTGCCTTGGCTCCGGCGGTCCGGTCCGCAGGCCTGGCATTCATCGGCTGGCCGTCGGCCTTCATTATAGGGTGGAATCTACGACTCAGAGGAATTGGTGATTCTGATTTGTCCGGCATGACGATTGCTTTCGATTTGATCTGTCCCAGAGCGCAAGATCCTAGAGACAAGTCCTCCCGGCCGCGATCTATATCGCACCCGGCAGCGACCCAGTCGCACAATCCGCTCGCGGGCCATGCGATTGAGGCGATTATTGTCCACCCCGTCGTGAGTCAGCGCCTCAAATCCTGCGCGGGGCCTCCTCCGCGGTGACGGATGAAGCCGAGAAACCGGGATTCGTTGAAGCCGACAGGCCCCTCTTGGAGCGATGAGACTGGCGCGCGCTTTCTCATCCCGGGCATCGGGCGATGTTGGCCACTGCGAGGGAAGACATCACGACGCCCGCGCCGGCTTCGCAGACCGTGGGCTTTCGGCCGGCATCTTCGAATACGCGTTGCCCCGTTGGCACACGAAATCGGCGTACGCTCCGCGGTTCAATCGGAGGTTGTTCCTATAGGAGAGATTCCCCACAAGGGCGATCAGCGGCTGGCGACGTTGCCACAGATTCGTCCACACTCTTCGCAGAACATGCGGCAGGGAGTAGAAGCTCCGGTCGCAGGAGAGCATTTCCGCGATGACTCCATCCAGGGAGAGATTCTTGTACCGAGCCACCGGGAAGGTCAGCGTGTAATACTTCCAGTCCTCCGGGAATGCGCCGAGTGCGATGCGGTCTTGGTCCTTCATTTGTTCCCATAGGCGCGTTCCGGGCAGCGGTGTCAGGAACAACACATTGAGATTGTCCACGCCGTACTGGCTGGCCGTGTCCGCGATCCGTTTGCCAATACCCGGTTGGTCGGCATCCAGGCCGAGAATGAACGAACCGACGACCAGGATGTTGTGGCGCTGAATGCGTCGCACGGAGGCACAGAAGTCACGGTTCTTCAAAAGGTTGAACTTCTTGCCGAGTTCCTTAAGGCCCTCCGGCGTGGGGGACTCAAAGCCGATGAAGACGCCTCCGCACCCGGCTTTTGCAGCCAAAGCCAGGAGTTCGTCGTCATCAGCGAAATTGATGGTGGCTTGGGCCACCCATTCCTTCCGCAGGTTCGCCGCTATCATAGCGCGGAACAGATCCTTGGCACGGGCGATGTGGTCGGAACGCGTGCCGATCAGGTTGTCGTCAACCACCAGAACGCGCTTCTCGCGGATCATCCGGAATTCCTGCACAACGTCTGCAATGGGTCTCTGCCGGTAGTGGGCGCCGTTGAATGCCGTCACGCTGCAGAAGCTGCAATTCAATGGACAACCGCGCGTGGTCTGAACGGCCCCAAAGGCGTAATCCCCGGGCAGCAGATCGTGGCGGGCGCTGGGTATGTCGCCTATGTCGGCGAATCCGCCGTCATACCGCCGCTTCAATGCGCCGCGGCGCGCGTCTTCCAGGACCAGTCGCCAAACGCTCTCAGCCTCCCCAGTGACAACCGAGTCAACACGCTCCACAACCTCGTCCAAGCACATGGTGGCGTGAATGCCACCCATCACCACGGGGATTCCAAGGCGCCTGAAGTGGGTCGCCACTTCGTAGGCGCGGCTCGCCTGCGAAGTGAATGCGGTGATGCCCACCAATTCGGGCCGCGGCATGCGCGAATAGTCCGGCGCGCCGAGATTCTCGTCCACGATCGTGGTTTCCCATTCCGGCGGCGTCAGGCCCGCAAGAACCATAAGACTGAGCGGTTTCCAAACACGGTACCGGTTCCAGCGGCTTTCTCTAACCCGGACGATACTGACAAGCGGGTTGGAGGGATTGATCAGATATAATCGCATACCGTGGGTTCACTCATTGCCTGCGCATCACTTTCTGGGCTTTTCCAGCCCAGTTTGGGCAAAAGTCGGCGTATGGCAATTCGGGTTTTGAAATGATCATTCTCACCCGAACCCACCCGGACGGCTTTCGGGGACGGTCCTTCCCGCCAGATACCGGTGGGCTCCCGTGATGAACACGAGCGCGTCTGCCGGTTGCCGGCAGAGCAGGCCGGGGAAGCCTGCGCCACGTTCAGCCGGCCTCCGGAGCCGCGGACAACCCGGAGAACCGCGATGTCCTGCCGCCCATTGAACACGTCGCGCGGGTGTGGAGCGGTCTCGACCAGGAGGACTTCTCGCACCTGGACAAGCGATGAAGCTGCGAACATGCTCAGCACGGGACTTTTCCGCACTGCCTTGGGGTTGTCGCCGGAAGATCGTCTGGAACTCGCGCGTCGGCTCGTTGAAAGCGTTGTCGAGCCCGCGTTTCTGACCGAAGCGGTGAAAGAAGGCATCCAGCGGATCGAGGACGTGGCGACCGGTCGCGTGGCGGGCCTAACGGAAGAGCAATTTCGCGCCGCGATGCGATGAAGGTTCTCCTTCACCCGGATTTTCCGCGCGACCAGCGGAGATTCCAGGCGGACTACGCGGAAATCTCGGCTGGGCGCCTGTGCGTCGATCTATATGCCTGACCGAAATCCCCGATGAGCTGCCGCGCCTCACCCATGAGGAGAATCGAGGATCTTTTTTCGCGCGATTGTGGTGATTGTTTCCTGGAGCGCTCAGGAGCCGTATTTGGCCAGGCAATGTAGGCAGCCGGCTTGACGTTTACAGGTTGCCTGAACCGCCGTTCTCCACATCGTCGGGGAGGTTTTCGGGAACCACCGTGATGCGTATCAGCCATTCTGCTGGAAAACAGGCCCTGCAACGCCTGAATCCAGGCGAGTAGTTGCAGTTACTTATGACCAAGAAAACAGATATTACACTCAAGGTATTAAAAGTGATCTTTTGGCTGGGGATGATGGGATGCTTTGGAGGCTTGCTGGGCTTCTTCAGAGGGGGGCAGCAGACAGCTGAAGCAGCAATGAGAATGAAGATGGCGCTGCTCATTGGAATGTTTGTGTGCATGCTCGCGATTTTTGGTTTAAACGTCCTCGGACGACGTATTTCCAAACGGGAATAGCATCTGTGTTTCGCCGCACGGTGATTTCAGAAATGCGATGCAGTTTTTGGGGTCTGCCTCTGTTTGTGATCCCCAATATCCCTGGGCACAGCAAGGACTCAGGAGAAGATTGGATCGTCACCGACTATCCGGCCGACGACGAACTTGAGCCGGTTCTCCAGCCCACAAGTGGTGGCTTGCCGGCGCAGAGAGACGGCTGTAGCCAAAAACCTGCCAAGATTCGTCGTACGCTAATTGTCCCATGAATGCTTTCCGGCTGCTTCCTTTCCTCGTTGGGGTCGCATGCGTTGTCGCCCAACCGTCGAACCGGGCGGATGATGACCCGATCTATCAGCGTGAGGAGCAGCGGGCCCAGGAGCTCATCAAGGCCGGATACAATCTGAGTCTCGGCTTTGGCTTGGGAAGACACGGGAAGGAGAAAATCATCCGCCGCGATTTCATTGTCCTCGAAGGAGGCGCTCAACAGCAGCTGTTCTTCTGGGTGGAAACCACTGGTGCGGATGCGTCCTTCCGACTGTTCAGTCCCGATGCAAAGGTCATTGTATCTTGGTCGAGTCACCGAGGGGAGATATCGATCACCCAGCAGTTGCATGCCGGGAAACACGTCCTGGAAATCGACTCGGCCGATGTGGCCGACGGACAGGCCCTCTTCGGAGCGAAGGGGAGTGTTTTGGTTTCGGTCAACCTGGACCCGAAGCATTTCCAGGAATTTCCAGCTTCACCTGCCGATGGCTATCATTGGCCATACCTCCTGTTCGTGCCCCAACAGATGAAGGTTCCATGCCTTCTTGTGGTGCCGAACAACACAGGCTACGCGACCGAGGACTTGGAGCAATTGCGCGCTTCCGCCTCCAGCAACATCCAGGACGAGTCCAAGCTGGCGGAGCGTTTAGGGTGTCCCCTATTGGTGCCAATCTTTCCACGACCGCCAAGAGAGAACAGCAATTTGTACCTGCACGCGTTGAGTCGAGACAGCCTCCTGACAACGGTGGAGGCATGGAAGCGGGTCGATCTGCAACTCCTGCAGATGATTCGGACGGCCCAAGTCCATCTGGAGAACCGGGGCCTAACCTTTTTTCCGCTACTGGGAATGAAAAATGGCTTTTTTCGGTTCTCCCGGTTTTCGTGTGGGTAAGGCTGGGTGAAGGCGGTAGAATGGGGAATGGGCGAGATTCATGATTCAAGCATCGAGAGACATTACGCCGGGCTGTTAGGCGTTGTCGCTCCATGGGAGGTCAGCGAGGTGACACGAGAGCCGAGTCTGCAGCGGGTGACCATTCGGGTGGCATGGCCAGGAAGGACGCGGCCGGTGTGCCCGGCTTGCGGCCAGGTGGGGGCGCTGCACGACAAACGCGAACGACGTTGGCGGCATCTGGATGTGATGGGACACGAAGTGCAACTGGTGTGCGCGGTGCCCCGTTGTGCTTGTGAGCAGGATGGGATCTTGCAGGTGAAGGTCCCGTGGGCGGAGGCGGGTTCGCGCTTCACCGCAGCCTTTGAAGCCCATGCCGTGAAGGTGATCGAGGCCAGCCGGTCGCTGACGCAGGCTGCCGATTTGCTTGGCTTGGACTGGGACAGCGTGCAGCGGATCTTGGAACGCGCGGTCGCGCGGGGATTGCAGCGGCGCACGACGGAGCATGTACGTTATGTCGGGTTGGATGAAAAGAGCTTTGGTCGCGGTCAAGACTACGTGTCGTTGATGACCGACTTGAAGGGACAACGCGTGCTGGAAGTGGTGGCGGGGCGGGATACCGAGCAGGCGGTGACGTTGTGGGAAAGCCTGCCGGAGCCCCAACGCTCGCAGATCGCGGCGGCGGCGATGGACATGGGGGCCGATTTTGCGGCGGCAACTCGCCAAGCAGCGCCGCAAGCGCAGATCGTCCACGACAAGTTTCATGTGTCCAAGTTGCTCAACGAAGCCGTTGACAAGGTCCGCAAAGAGGAACACCGCCGGCTCCTGGCCGAGGGCGATCAAAGCCTCAAGGACACCAAATTCCTGTGGCTGCAAGGAGCCGCGGTCACAGGCGACCGAGCCCTGCGCTTTGAGGAGCTGTGTGAACGGGATCTGAAGACGGCTCGCGCATGGGCGCACAAGGAGACCTTCGTCGAGTTCTGGGCGCAACCGGACCAAGCCAGTGGCCTGGACTTCTTCACCCGCTGGTTCCGCACCGTCCGCCGATCCAAACTCGAACCGCTGAAGAAGGTGGCTCTCACCTTCAAGGATCATCTGCTCGGACTGCTCAACTACTTCATGCATCCGATCACCAATGCCTTGACCGAGGGCTTCAACTCTCGGATCCAAGCCATCAAGGCTGACGCCCGCGGCTTCCGGCGCTTCGCCAACTACCGCGTCCGCATCCTGTTTTTCTGCGGCAAACTCGATCTCAGCATCCATCTGCCATCAGCTCAAACCCACACGATTTCCTGAAGAACCCTTTTTTCGGGGGTTGTCGCGGTGCAAGTCGTTGAGCTGCATCGATGATGTTTTCCAAAGTGCGTGTAGTCCCGACCTAGTCCCTTCCGCACACGGCGCGAATCGGGTAAACTGCGGGCATGTTCCTCAAATGCCGGACACGGCGAAAGGACGGGAAAACACATCGCAGTTGGTCGATCGTGGAGAGCCATCGTTACGGCGGAAACAAGGTGGCGCACCGGCATGTGTTGTACCTGGGGGAGATCAACGACAGCCAGCGGGTTGCCTGGGAGCGGACAATTGCCGTCGTTGATGAGCGCGATGGGGAGGCGCGGCAACTGGCGTTGTTTCCCGCGGACCGCACGCCCCCGCCGGGCGGTGTGGACACGCTGCAGGTGCGGTTGAGCGAGCTGAGCCTGGAGCATCCGCGCCAATGGGGCGCGTGCTGGCTGGCCGACGAGTTGTGGCGCACGCTGCACCTCGATGATTTTTTCGGCTCCCGCCTGCCGCTCAACCGCGAGGGCACCGACTGGGAAAAGGTACTGCGCATCCTCACGGTTTACCGGCTGCTGTCGCCGGGCAGCGAGTGGCGGCTGCATCGTCAGTGGTTTTCCACGACCGCGCTCGGCGATCTGCTCGATGTGGACGCGCGGGCCGTGCAGGACGACACGCTGTACCGCTGCCTGGATCTGGTTTTGCCGCTCAAGGAAGAACTCTTCGGGCACCTGCGGCAGCGCTGGTGCGACCTGTTCGGTGCGACGTATCAGGTTTTACTCTACGATCTGACCTCGACCTATTTCGAATGCGACGTTCCCGAAAGCGAGGAGGACCCCAGACGGTTCGGCTACAGCCGCGACAAACGCGGTGACTGTGTCCAAGTGGTGGTGGCACTGGTCGTCACGCCCGAGGGCCTGCCGCTGGCCTATGAGATGTTTCCCGGCAACACGGCCGACAAGACGACCCTGCGCGGCATGATCGAGACGATCCAGCGCCGTTTCGGCAAAGCCGAGCGGATCTGGATCATGGATCGCGGTATCCCCACCGAGGAAGTCCTCACCGAGCTGCGCGCCGCTGACGCCAAGGTGCGTTACCTTGTGGGCACGCCAAAGGGCCGTCTCACCAGGCTGGAGTCAACCCTGGCGGAGTTGCCGTGGCACAACGTCCGGCCACAGTTGCGCGTGAAGCTTCTGCCGCAGGACGGCGAAGTCTACGTCCTGGCCCACAGCGGGGCGCGCGAGGGCAAGGAGCGGGGCATGCGCAAACGCCGACTGAAGGTTTACTGGAAACGCCTGGCCGATTTGCAGAAGCAGGCGCCGCCGCGGGACTTGTTGCTCAAAAAACTCGGAGCGGCGCAGGACCGCGCCGGCCGCGTCGCCACGGGCCTGGTCCACGTCGATGTCTCGGCCGAAGGCATCTTGAGCTTCAAGCTTGACCGGGCGGCGATGCGCGCGGTGCGCCAGCGCGAGGGCCGCTACCTGTTGCGCACCAACCTCCCGGCTGACGACCCTGAACTGATTTGGCACTGCTACATGCAACTGGTCTTCGTCGAGGAAGCCTTCCGGACTCTCAAGAGTGACCTGGGTTTGCGCCCCATTTATCATCACAAGCCCGAGCGCATCGAGGCACACCTGTTCGTCGCCTTCCTTGCCTACTGCTTGTCGATCACCCTGCGCCAGCAGCTTCGGGGTCACGCCGCGGGGCTGATGCCACGGGTGGTCCTGGAAAAACTCGCCACCATCCAAATGCTCGATGTCTGCATCCCCACCGCCGACGGCCGCGAACTGCTCCTGATCCGGCACACCGAGCCCAGCACCGACATCGCTCTGCTCCTGGAAAAACTCAATCTAACCCTTCCGCCGCAACCTCCTCCCAAGATACGATACCCGGGGGGCAAATCGCCGATGTAGTCCCGACCTTTTGAAAAACCGGGCGATGAATCAACAACTTGTGTTTTTTTGATGCCCCAGTAGCGGAAATCGGGCTAAAGACCGACCAGAGGATTCTGCTTTGGGGTTTTTCTGCCGCGGGCGACTTCGTGAATCGATTCGCCATGCTCCACCCCGATCGCGTGCTCGCCGTAGCGGGTGGGGGGATCGCATGGCCGGTCGCGCCAACAACCGAGTTCGAAAAGGAACGCCTCCGCTACCCGATCGGCTTGGCGGACATCGAGACCTTCACGGGCAAACCGGCCAATGCGGACGCGTTGCGCTCGGTGGCGTGGTTTCTCTTCAGAGGCGCCGAGGACACCAATGATCCGGTCGACTACCGGGATTGTTATGCGGAATCCGACGCAGAACTCATCCGCCGTTGCTTTGGCTCCACACCAGCAACACGGTGGTCCGCGGCCGAACGGCTATACGCTGAAGCGCGTCTCCCCGCGCGTCTCGTCCTCTATCCGGGGGTAAGGCACGGTTGGACTCCGGCGATCCGGGAAGAAATTGCGCAGTTCTTCGAGAACCGCCTGCGTGAGACCTTTGGTGTATCCGAGTTGCCAAAGAAGTGACGAGGGAGGCCGATGTGCCGCGGGCGCCGGAGTCCGGCCTGCGAAACACGCTCGACGTCTGCCGCGAAACCCGTTTCACGTGGGGTGAAGATGTCCCCGTAGCTCAACAGGATAGAGCAGCGGTTTCCTAAACCGCAAATCCCGGTTCAAGTCCGGGCGGGGATACCAGCCTCAGGTTCCTCTCTGGAAAACGGTTGCTGGAGGGTCTCCCGGCCCATCAGGCAGCGGGCCGGCGTATCAACGCGCAGGGTTTCGCCGCTGCCGGAGAATCCACGGGATGGGGGGCGGGATGCCCGCCAGGACGGCCTGCGGCGGCGTGGGGCGGCGCAGGTTTGTGCCGCGGTTGGCCGGGCACGAAGCTCCCAAGGCCTTTGGGCAGCCGGCGTCGGGAGCTGTCCCCTGTCATTTTTCGGACAGGGCGACGACCCGGTCGGCATACCTGATCGAGGACGCGCCAAAACGGCCGTTGATGACCGCTCCGACTCCGGCATTCCATGCCAGGGCGACGTTGTAGGTCGTCGCCGCAATGCCGGCCAGGGTCAGCCGTTTCTGGATCCAGACCAGATGCAGCACGGCGATTCTGTCAGCGGTCGCCGGGTCGTGAGCCATGCTGAATGGCAGGTCGGTGTGGGTCCGCCAGGTGACCTGTTGGAATTGATAGGCCCCTTGTTCGCCGCAGCGGCCGACTGCCTCCGGGTTGTCGCCGGACTCCACGAGCCGGATCGCCCTGAGGGTTTTTTGCTCGTCAGCCGATGCGGTTGTTGCCGCAAAAAGGGGGAGGCAAAGGACCACGGCCAGGAGGGTGCCTTTCACCGCCGGGAATCCCACCGGCCGCCCTTTGGGCTTGGGATCAATGGGCTTGTTCATCGGGGGTCGAAATGCCGGGTCAGTACCAAAGGGGATTACTGACCCTGATCGGCACGTTTTGTTGCAGGCGTAGCCCAAGTTCGCGGCGTTTTTCGATGAATGACACTTTGTGTGTGGACGGCCGGGATCGGAGGCGGCCCCGTTGCGGCGCAGTTGTGGCACGGGCATCTTGCCCGTGGACGCGCGCTAGGCAACAGGGGCAGGACCCGGCCTTCGCCGGAGGCTTCCTCCTTCGCCAAGGCTACGGAGGACGAGACGGCGGGCAGGTCGCCCATGCCACTCGCGCCACCGTCAATCGGCAGATGTGGCGCCCGGCAGCAGGCGCGACGACTTATTGGCTTCCGCCGGCGGGTTTTCATGGCACACTCACGCATCCGTGATCCCTCCGCGCCCGTCTGCTGAGACTCCGACTTCGCGCCGGTCGATCATTGTTGCCGGCGGCCTGCTCGTTCTTGCCGGGCTGGTCGTGTACGCCAACAGCCTTTCCGGCGCATTCGTTTTCGACGACCTGCCGACGATCGTCCAGAATCCCTCGCTCCGGCCCCCCTGGTCGGCCGGGGCTTTGCTGTCGCCCCCCGCGAGCGCGACCGCGGGCGGGCGCCCGCTGGTGAATGTTTCCCTCGCCCTGAATTTCGCGATGGGGGGCATGGATGTGCGGGGCTACCACGCGGTGAACCTGGTGATCCACATGCTTGCCGCGCTGGCGCTGTTCGGCGTGGTCCGGCGGACGCTGGTGCGCCCCCTCGGAGGGGATGCCGGGCTGGCGGCCCTCGCCATCGCCGTGCTCTGGACGGTGCATCCGCTGCAGACCGAGTCGGTGACCTACGTCGTGCAGCGGGCCGAGTCGCTCATGGGGCTTTTCTATCTAATGACGGTGTACTGCTTCATCCGCGGCGCGGAGTATCAGGAAATGGACTACGCGATGGCGGGGGCGCCGGCGGGCGGGGATCCGTCCGCCGGTGCGTCCGGGGCCGCCTCCGGCCGGTGGAGGCGCTGGTATGCGCTGTCGGTTGCGGCCTGCCTGCTGGGGATGGCGAGCAAGGAGGTGATGGTTTCGGCGCCGGTGATCGTGCTGCTCTACGACCGGACGTTTGTGGCGGGGAGCTTCCGGGAGGCGTGGCGGCGGCGCCGGTGGGTGCATGCGGGGCTGGGGGCGACCTGGCTTGTGCTGGGCTATCTGGTGGCCAGCCTGGGGGGAAACCGCGGGGGGTCCACGGGCGCGGGCCACGGAGTGACCTTTTTGGGCTATGCGTTGACGCAGTTTCCGGCGGTGGCAGGTTACCTGAAGCTGTCGGTCTGGCCGCATCCGCTGGTGTTTGACTACGGCGCGGAATGGGTGGCGCACGGGGTGGACGTGGTTCCGGCGGCGGCGGTTTTGGCGCTGTTGGCGGGCGGGACGCTGTACGGGCTGAAGCGCCGGCCGGTGCTCGGGTTTGCCGGGGCGTGGTTTTTTGCGATATTGGCGCCGTCATCGCTGATTCCGGGTCCGAGGCAGACGATGGCGGAGCACCGGATGTATCTTGCGCTGGCGGTGGTGGTGAGCCTCGGGGTGCTGGCGGCGTACGCCTGGGGGGGGCGGCGGACGCTGTTCGCCTGGTTTGCGGTGGCGCTCGGCCTGGGCTGGCTGACGGTGGTGCGCAACGGGGATTACCGCAACGAGGCGTCAATCTGGGGCGACACGGTGGCAAAGCGCCCGGGGAACGCATGGGCGCGCATCAATTTCGGCACGAATCTCCTGGAGGCCGGCCGGCTGGGCGATGCAACGGCCCAGTTCGAGGCGGCGGTGCGGATCGGACCCGGTCTGGCGGAGGCGCACAACAACCTGGGCAACGCCCTGGCCCAATCGAAGCGCCTGCCGGAGGCGCTGCAGGAGTATCGGACCGCCCTCCGCCTCGATCCGGACTCCGCGGCGGCCCACAACAATCTCGGGACCCTGCTGGCGCGGGGCGGCCGCCTGCAGGAGGCGATGACCGAATTCCAGGCGGCGCTGCATTTGAAACCCGAATACGCGAAGGCGCACAACAACTTAGGCAACGCCCTGGCCCAATCGAAGCGCCTTCCGGAGGCGGTCGAGCAGTACGAACAGGCGCTCCGGACGGAGCCCGACATGGTGGAGGCGCATTTCAGCCTCGGCGGCGTCCTGCTGCAGCTTGGCCGGGTGGACGCGGCGCGGGAGCAGTTCGAACAAACGCTCCGGCTGCGTCCCGACCACGCCAATGCCCGGGCGATTCTGGACAGGCTCCGCCCGCTGCCGGGATCTGTTGACGCCCGATAGGAAAGGGGCTGCGGCGTCAGCGCCGGTGGAAAGGACGGCATCGTGCCACCCCCGCGGATTTGCGCGCGGGCGCAATGGCGGGTACAATGAAGGGATGGGCCCTCCGCTGGTGTTCTCACCGACAACGCACTTTCCACCATGAACACATCCCCTGTGCAAATCATCAGTATCGGAGTGCTGCTGGCAGGCAGTCTCCTCGCGCAATCCCCCGTTTCACCGCCTGAATGGCAGCCGCTGAAGTTCCATCAAACGGTCGACCCGGTTTTCCCCGCTCACATCCTGCAGGTCGGAGTCACCACCGGCGAGGCCCGCGTGGCCGTCGACACCGATGCCGACGGGAAGCTGTCGGATCTGCTCGTGCTGGGCTACACGCAGCCGGAGTTCGCTGACGCCTCCGTGGCGGCGATCCGGCGCTGGGAATTCGAGCCGGCGCGCATTTACGGCGAGCCGGTGGGGTCGATCGTCGTGCTCGATTTCAATTTCACGGTGTCGGGCGTCGTCATCACGACTCCCAACATCACGGAGACCGTGGAGGCGCGCACCCTGCGTGTGCGGCCCGATTACTTCGAGTACCTTCCGCGCCCGGCCCAGGCTCTGGATCGGCAGCCCGTGCCGTGCGTCGTGGTTGCGCCACGCTACCCGGTTGCGCTGGCGAAGCAGAAGATCAAGGGAACCGTCCGGATCGGCTTCTATATCGACGAAACCGGCGCGGTCCGCCTGCCTGCAGTCCTCGTCCAACAGAACGGCGAGCTGGCGGCGCTGGCGATCGAAGCGATGCGGCAATGGAAATTCACGCCGCCGACCTCCGGGGGGCATCCTGTCCTGGTGAGGGCGATCCAGGAGTTCGAATTTGGCAACGGCGGCTGAGACGCCGACGGGGCATAACCGGCGATCCCTGCCGGTGCCTGGACACGAAGACCGCGCGGTCGCGACCCGCGCGGTCTTTCGTTGGTGCGCCGGTCCGGACGGAGGCGCGGGCGTGTCTCCCGGCGCACGCCGGCGGGGCGATCGCCCGGGGCCGGCCCGGGGATTTCCGGCGCCCTGAAACGGGCGCATCTCCCGATTGACGGCGGCGTCTGGCGCGCGCAGCTGTGGCACGGGCATCGTGCCCGTGGACGCGCGCCAGGCAACAGGGGCAGGTCGACCATGCCATTCGCGCCACCGTCGATCGGCAAATGCGCTTCCCCGCCCCCCCCGGGGAAATCCAGCGTTGAAATTCCCCGCCGGAAGGTGTTTTTCTTCTCCTCTCTCCAATGAAATTCAGCGACGGCGAATGGCTGATGCAACCCGGCGTTTCGGCTTTCTATCCGGCCGAGGCGCACGATGTCACCGAGGAGCACGGCACGCTCCTCGTTCACGCGCCCACGCGGCGCATCAACCACCGGGGCGATACGCTGGGCGGTCCGCTCCTCACGCTCCGGCTGGGAGCTCCGGCCGATGACGTGATCCATGTCTGCATCGAGCACTTCACCGGGACGGAGAACTGCAATCCCCGGATTCCGCTGCAACCCCAGCCGGCGCCGGCGGTCAGGATCGAGGACGGCAGGGAGGAGGCGGTCCTGCGGTCGGGCAGCCTCGCGGTGCATGTGAAGAAAGGCGCGTGGGAGGTCGCCTTCGAAGCGGGCGGGCGGATCCTGACGAAGTCCGCGTGGCGGGGCATGGCCTGCGTGCAATATGCGGGCAGGGGATCGTTCATGCACGAACGGCTCCATCTCGGGGTCGGGGAGAACGTCTACGGTCTGGGCGAACGGTTCACCGCATTCGTCAAGAACGGACAGGTGGTGGAAAACGAAAACAAGGACGGAGGCACCGGCAGCGACCAGGCGTACAAATGCGTCCCGTTCTACCTCACCAACCGCGGCTACGGCGTGCTGGTGAACGAGACCGGCCCGGTCTCCTTCGAGGTCGCCTCGGAGCGCACGGCCCGGGTGCAGTTCTCCCTGCCGGGTGAAAAGCTCGAGTACTTCCTCATCTACGGCCCCACCCCCAAGGACATTCTGCGCAAACTGACGCAGCTCACCGGCCGGCCCGCGCTCCCTCCGGCGTGGTCGTTCGGCCTCTGGCTGAGCACGTCGTTCACCACCAGCTACGACGAAAAGACCTGCACGAGCTTCATCAACGGGATGAAGGAGCGGGATCTGCCGCTTCGGGTCTTCCACTTCGACTGCTTCTGGATGCGGGAGTTCGACTGGTGCAATTTCGAGTGGGATCCCCGCACGTTCCCCGATCCGGCCGGCATGCTGGCGCGCCTGCATGAGCTGGGCCTGAAGATCTGCGTCTGGATCAACCCGTACGTCGGCCAGCGGTCCCGGCTGTTTGAGGAAGGGAGGCGGGAGGGATTCTTCATCAAAAAGACGGGCGGCGGGGTCTGGCAGACTGATCTCTGGCAACCGGGCATGGCGATCGTCGATTTCACCAACCCGGCGGCCTGCCAGTGGTACGCCGGCCATCTCAAGCGGCTGCTCGAGATGGGCGTCGACTGCTTCAAGACCGATTTCGGGGAGCGGATCCCGGTGGAGGGCGTCGTCTACCACGACGGCTCCGATCCTGCGGGCATGCACAATTTTTATCCGGTCATCTACAACGCATGCGTCTTCAATGTGCTGGAGGAGGTCCGGGGCACGGGCGAGGCCACGCTGTTCGCCCGCGCGGCATATGCGTCAAGCCAGCGCTTCCCGCTGCATTGGGGGGGGGACTGCTGGTCGACCCTCGAATCCATGGCCGAGTCGCTGCGGGGCGGCCTCTCCCTCGGCCTGTGCGGCTTCGGTTTCTGGAGTCATGACATCGGCGGCTTTGAAGGCCAGGGGCCGGTGGCCGTCTACAAGCGGTGGCTGGCGTTCGGCCTGTTGTCGTCGCACAGCCGCCTGCACGGCTCGTCATCCTACCGGGTGCCGTGGGCTTATGACGACGAGGCCTGTGATGTGCTCCGCTTTTTCACGAAATTGAAGTGCAGCCTGATGCCGTACCTTTACGGCCAGGCGGTGACGGCGCACCGGGAGGGCATCCCCATGATGCGCGCGATGCTGCTCGAATTTCCGGAGGATCCGGCCGGCGACACGCTCGACCGGCAGTACATGCTCGGGGATTCCCTGCTGGTCGCCCCGGTTTTCACCGAAGACGGCACCGTCGACTATTATCTCCCGGAGGGCCGCTGGACGCATCTTCTGACCGGGGAGGTTCAGACCGGGGGCCGGTGGCGCCGCGCCCGGCACGGCTTTCTCAGCCTCCCGCTGTTTGTGCGCCCGAACACGATCCTGCCCGTGGGCGCTGCCGACAGCCGCCCCGACTACGATTACACGGCCGGCGTCACGTTCCGCGTCTATGCGCTGGCGGACGGCGCCGCAATCTCGCGCTCCGTGCCGACCGAACGCGGCGAGCCCGGGATCCAGCTGAACGTCACCCGTCAGGGGCGGAAGGTCGTGGTGAAGCTCGAAGGCGCCAAGACCTTCAAGCCCTGGAAGCTCCAGCTGATCGGGGTCAAAAGGGTGGCCGACCTCAAGGGTGGCACGGCGGCGGCACATCCGCAGGGCGTGACGATCACGGCCCGGTTCGGAGCCAGGAATCTGCAGATGACGCTGGGGTCGGACTGAGCGCCGGGGCCTCGCGGGATTCGACGATCGCGCCTGGAGGTCTGTTGTGGCACGGGCATCCTGCCCGTGTTAAATGATCTGAACCCAAGCAATGGGCGGGGTGCCCGCGGGTTGGAGAACTCCGGACATGGGCAAGATGCCCATGCCACATCGGTCAACCGAAAACTCGCGACCGCGACCCGGATTCCTGTGCGCCGAGGTTTGCACTGGATTCCGCGGCAGAGTCTGGATCAAAGTGGATTGGACGCCATCAGCCTGTGACATCATCCACCGAACCAACAGAGCCGTTCGTCGCCGGACTCCGCTGGAGAATCTCCCTGGCCGGCGCCGCAATCCTGCTGGCGGCGCTGGGCGCCTATCACAACAGCTTTTCGGGGCCGTTCGTCTTCGACGATCTGTCGTCGATCGTTGAGAATCCCTCGCTCCGGCCCCCCTGGTCGGCCGGGGCTTTGCTGTCGCCTCCCGCGAGCGCGACCGTGGGCGGGCGCCCGCTGGTGAATGTCTCCCTCGCCCTGAATTTCGCGATGGGGGGCATGGATGTGCGGGGCTACCACGCGGTGAACCTGGTGATCCACATGCTTGCCGCGCTGGCGCTGTTCGGCGTGGTCCGGCGGACGCTGGTGCGCCCCCTCGGAGGGGATGCCGGGCTGGCGGCCCTCGCCATCGCCGTGCTCTGGACGGTGCATCCGCTGCAGACCGAGTCGGTGACCTACGTCGTGCAGCGGGCCGAGTCGCTCATGGGGCTTTTCTATCTAATGACGGTGTACTGCTTCATCCGCGGCGCGGAGTATCAGGAAATGGACTACGCGATGGCGGGGGCGCCGGCGGGCGGGGATCCGTCCGCCGGTGCGTCCGGGGCCGCCTCCGGCCGGTGGAGGCGCTGGTACGCGCTGTCGGTTGCGGCCTGCCTGCTGGGGATGGCGAGCAAGGAGGTGATGGTTTCGGCGCCGGTGATCGTGCTGCTCTACGACCGGACGTTTGTGGCGGGGAGCTTCCGGGAGGCGTGGCGGCGGCGCCGGTGGGTGCATGCGGGGCTGGGGGCGACCTGGCTTGTGCTGGGCTATCTGGTGGCCAGCCTGGGGGGAAACCGCGGGGGGTCCACGGGCGCGGGCCACGGAGTGACCTTTTTGGGCTATGCGTTGACGCAGTTTCCGGCGGTGGCAGGTTACCTGAAGCTGTCGGTCTGGCCGCATCCGCTGGTGTTTGACTACGGCGCGGAATGGGTGGCGCACGGGGTGGACGTGGTTCCGGCGGCGGCAGTTTTGGCGCTGTTGGCGGGCGGGACGCTGTACGGGCTGAAGCGCCAGCCGGTGCTCGGGTTTGCCGGGGCGTGGTTTTTTGCGATATTGGCGCCGTCATCGCTGATTCCGGGTCCGAGGCAGACGATGGCGGAGCACCGGATGTATCTTGCGCTGGCGGTGGTGGTGAGCCTCGGGGTGCTGGCGGGGTACGCCTGGGGGGGGCGGCGGACGCTGTTCGCCTGGTTTGCGGTGGCGCTCGGCCTGGGGTGGCTGACGGTGGTGCGCAACGGGGATTACCGCAACGAGGCGTCAATCTGGGGCGACACGGTGGCAAAGCGCCCGGGGAACCGCTGGGCGCAGTGCAATTTCGGCCTGGCCCTTTGCGAGGCGGGGCGCGCGGCGGAGGCGCTGACCCATTTCGAGCAGGGGCGGAAGCTCGCGCCCGATGATCCCGGTGCGTACAACGACATCGGCTTTGCCCTGGCCAGGCTGGGCCGGCTGCCGGAGGCGATGACCCAGTACGAAGCCGCTCTCCGGCTCGGTCCGAAACTCGCCGAGGCACACAACAACCTGGGGCTCGCGCTTTCCGAGCTGGACCGGTCCGAGGAGGCGCTGAGCCACCTCGAGACCGCGTTGCGGCTCAAGCCGGGGCTGGCGACCGTGCGTTACAACCTGGGAAAGGTCCTTGCCCGGATGGGGCGGATGGACGAGGCGATCGCACGCTACAAGGAGGCGATCCAGTTCAATCCCCGCGATGCCGCCGCATGCACCAACCTGGGCGGCGTGCTCGTCCGGACAGGCCGGACCTCCGAGGCGATCCAGTGGTTTGAGACGGCAACCGGGCTGGACCCCCACGATGCCACGGCCCAGTTTAATCTGGCAATGGCCCTGGCCCAGGTCGGCCGGGTTTCCGAGGCGATCGCCCGCTTCCAGGAAGCCCTGCGCCTCCGGCCCGACGACGCCGAGGCGCGCAGTCACCTGATGCAGTTGCAGGCCGCGCAGGGGGAGGGCCACGCGCCTTAGCCCGGATACTGCGGGAGCATGGAGCGGGGCTTGCAGCGCGGACGCTCCCCACGCGTCGGGTCAACACGCTCCGCCCTGTTTTCCGGCGGACCGTTCCCCTGACACAACGCCATTGACCCGCGCCCGGACGCTTTATTTTCTGGAAACCTCCATGACACCTGCGAAACCGACGCTGGATGACCTCCGGATTGCGCGCAGTCCGTCCCAGGAGGCTCCGAGGCGGATCCTGCCTTTGCTTCTCGGGGCGGGCGCATTGGCCGCGGTCGCGCTGATCGCGTGGTGGAGTTTGCGACCCAGGGCCGTCCCGGTGCGGGCCGCAACGGCGCGGGAGGTGGCGCAGGCGGGCGGCGACCGCACGGTGCTTAATGCCTCGGGCTATGTGACCGCCCGCCGCGCCGCCACGGTTTCGTCCAAGATCACCGGCAAGGTCACCGAGGTGCTCATCGAAGAGGGCATGAAGGTGAAAGAAGGCCAGGTTCTGGCACGGCTGGATGACACGAACGTCAAGACGAACCTGGTGCTGGCCCAGGCGCAGCTGGAGTCGGCCAGGGCCGCGATGGCGGAGATCCGTGTGCGCCTGAGGGAGGCGGAGCAGGAGCTCCAGCGACAGACCGATCTCGCAAAGAACCAGGTGGCCACCAAAGCGGACTTCGATCACGCCGAGGCCGCGGCGCTCGCGTACCGGGCTCGGCTGGAGCAGCAGCAGGTGGAGGTCGAGGTGGCGGGGCGCACGGTTGAGGTCTGGCAGCAGCAGCTGGAAGATACGGTGATCCGGGCCCCGTTTGCCGGCGTCGTGACGTCAAAGAACGCACAGCCCGGCGAGATGATCTCCTTCATGGCCGCCGGCGGTTTTACGCGCACGGGCATCTGCACGGTCGTGGACATGGATTCGCTCGAGGTCGAAATCGATGTCAACGAAGGCTACATCAACCGGGTCGAGCCCGGCCAGGCCGTCGAGGGAACGCTGGATGCCTACCCGGATTGGAAGATCCCCTGCCACGTCATCGCCATCATCCCGACGGCGGACCGTGAGAAGTCCACCGTGCGGGTGCGGCTCGGATTCGACAAGCTCGATCCGCGCCTCCTGCCGGAAATGAGCGTGAAGGTGGCCTTCCGCGGGACCGGGGAGGCGGGACGGACCGTCCTGGTGCCCCAGGCCGCGCTCCGACAGCAGGACGGGCGCGATGTCGTCTTTGTGGTCCGCGGCGGGCGCGTCGAGCGGCGCGCGGTGTCCGTGGTCGCCGCGCAGGGCGGGGAGCGGGAGATCGGCGCCGGGCTTGCCGGCGGCGAGCGGGTCGTGATCGACGGGCCCGCGGAGCTGGCCGATGGGGCTGCGGTGAAGGAGGTCAACCCATGAGCGAACAGGACCGGAACGGCGGCCATGACGCGCTGGTGGACATCGATGGCGTGGAAAAGGTTTTCCTCCGGGGGACGGAGGAGATCCACGTATTGAAGGATCTGCACCTGAAAGTCCCGGCGGGGGAATTCCTCGCCCTGATGGGGCCGTCGGGCTCGGGCAAGAGCACGCTGTTGAATCTGATCGGCGGGCTCGACCGGCCGACGCGGGGGACGGTCCGCGTCGCCGGGGAAAGCGTCGACACCCTGTCGGACCGCCACCTCGCCGCCTGGCGCGCCCGCCATATCGGCTTTGTTTTCCAGCTCTACAACCTGCTCCCGGTGCTCACCGCGGAGCGCAACGTGGAACTGCCGCTGCTCCTCACGCACCTTTCCAAGGCCGATCGGCGCCGCCATGTGCAGGCTGCCCTGGCCGTCGTCGGGCTGGAGCAGCGGGCGAAACATTTCCCGGGGCAGCTCTCCGGAGGCGAACAACAGCGGGTCGGCATCGCCCGGGGCATCGTCACGGATCCGACGCTGCTGTTGTGCGACGAGCCTACCGGCGATCTCGACCGGAAGGCGGGCGACGAGGTCCTCGATCTGTTGCAGGCGCTCAACCGGGAGCATGGGAAGACGATCATCATGGTCACCCATGATCCCCACGCCTCCGCGCGGGCGTCCCGCACCGTGTATTTGAACAAGGGACGGCTCAGCAGTGAACCGGTGCAATGAAACGCCGCGCCCAAAGATCTCCTGGAACCGCGACGCCCTTGTCGCGGATTGATGGGCCGGCCGCGACGAGGGCGTCGCGGCTCCGGGCTGCCGGAGGGGCGGCGTGCTGCGGGTCCCGATGAAATTCTTCCCCCTCATCTGGTGCAACCTGAAGCGGAAGAAGGCGCGCACGCTGTTGACGCTGCTGTCCATCGTCGTGGCCTTCGTCCTCTTCTCGTACCTGTCCGCGATCAAGCAGGCGCTCTCGGGAGGAATCAGCATGGCGGGCGCCAACCGCCTGCTTGTGCGGCACAAGATTTCGATCATCCAGCCGCTGCCGGAAAGCTACAAGGCGCGGATGGAGCGGATCCCCGGCGTCTCGCTGGTCACGCATCAGACCTGGTTCGGCGGAATCTACCAGGATTCCAGGAACTTCTTCATGCAGAGCCCGGTGGTGCCGGAGGAATTCCTGGAGATGCATCCGGAATTCGTTCTCGCGCCGGCGCAAAAGGAGGCCTGGCTGCGGACGCGCATCGGCGCCATCGTCGGACGCAAGACAGCGAATCGTTTCCAATGGAAGATCGGCGACAAGGTTCCCCTCCTGTCCTCGATCTGGGCGAAGAACGACGGAGGACGGATGTGGGAATTTGAGATCGTGGGGATCTTTGACGGCCGCGATGCGAACACGGACACCACGCCGTTTTTTTTCCGCTTCGATTATTTCGACGAGGCGCGGCGGTCCGGCTGGGGCAAGGGCACGGTCGGCTGGTATATGATCCGCGTCGCGGATCCCGCCCGGGCGACCGGGGTTGCCAGGCTCGTGGACGCCGAGTTCGAGAACTCATCGGCCGAGACCAAGACCGAGCCCGAGGGCGCCTTTGTCCAGGCCTGGGTGAAACAGGTGGGCGACATCGCCCTGATCACGACTTCGATCATGGGCGCCGTGTTCTTCACGATCCTGCTCGTCACTGGAAACACGATCTCCCAATCCGTCCGCGAGCGGACCGGGGAGCTGGGCGTGCTCAAGGCGATCGGATTCACGAACGGGCGGGTGTTGGCGCTGGTGCTGCTGGAGTCGTGTCTGCTCGCGGTGCTCGGGGGTGCGCTGGGGCTCGGGATCGGGGAGCTGTTGACCGCGCGTGGCGATCCGACCGGCGGCCTGCTGCCGATGTTCCGCTTTGACAACCGCGACCTGGCCGCCGGTCTGGCCGGCTGCCTGGCGTTGGGGCTGGTCACGGGCGTCTTCCCGGCGCTCCAGGCGATGCGGCTGAGGGTGGCGGACGCGTTGAGGAGGATGTGACATGGCGGGCCCCATCAACTGGCTGTCGCAAATCGTCTCGGTGACTGAAGTTCGGCCTGCTGGGCATTCCCCAGCGCCGGGGTTCCGTGGCGGCGGCGGTCTTCGGGATTGCCGGGGTCGTCGCGGTGCTCGTCGGCGTGCTTTCCATCGCCGCGGGATTCCGCCGGGCGATGACGGTGTCGGGGGCCGCGGACGCGGCGATCGTGCTCCGGAGCGGTGCGGACAGCGAGATGGTCAGCGGCTTCACCCGCGAAAGCACGCGCATCATCGCGGATGCGCCGGGTGTGGCGCGCACGCCCGAGGGCCCGCTGGCGTCGGCGGAGCTCTTTGTCATCATCAATCTGCCCAAGCGCTCGACCGGCTCGGATGTCAATGTGCCCCTGCGCGGGGTGGAACCGGCGGCGTTTCGCGTCCACGGCCAGGTCAGGATGGTCGAGGGCCGGGCGTTCGCGCCGGGGAAGAACGAGGTGATCGTCGGCGTCGGCGCGGCGCGGGAATTCGCCGGGCTCGATGTCGGCCGCTCGCTGCTCGTCGGGAGCCGTGAATGGCCGGTCGTAGGCGTCTTCTCCGCCGGTGGCGCGGCCGCGGAGTCCGAGATCTGGACCGATGCGCCGGTGCTTCAGGCGGCCTACGATCGCGGGGACACCTTCCAGTCGGTCTATGCGCGGCTCGATTCGCCTGGCGCGTTCACGGCATTCAAGGACGCGGTGACGACGGATCCGCGGATGAATGCGGAGGTGATGCGGCTGTCGGAATACTATGCCAACCAGTCGACCGGGGTGACCACGCTCATCACGACCCTGGGTTTTCTCATCGCGACGTTGATGGCTGTCGGGGCCGTGTTCGGCGCGTTGAACACGATGTACAGTTCGGTCTCCGCGCGCACCCGGGAGATCGCGACCCTGCGGGCCCTCGGGTTCGGCGGCGGCGCCGTCGTGGTCTCGGTGATGGTCGAATCGATCGTGCTCGCCCTCGGAGGCGGTGGGTTCGGGGCGGCCCTCGCCTATTTCATCTTCAACGGTTTTCACGCCGCCACAATGAACTGGCAGAGCTTCAGCCAGATCACATTTGCGTTTGCGGTGACCCCGCAGCTGCTGGCGCAGGGGGTGGTCTGGGCGACGGCGATCGGCCTGATCGGGGGCCTGCTGCCGGCGCTTCGCGCGGCGCGCCAGCCCATCGCGGCGGCGCTTCGCGAGCTGTAGGGCGGCCGGGGTGCCGCGGGCGGAAGACGGCCTTGAACCCGGCGCCATGGATGTTAGCCTGATATCAACCCCCCGCCATGATCTCACTCAAGAAGCTATTCCTTCCGATGTCCGCGCCGAGCGATGGCCTGACTCAAGGCCAGCGCGAGGCGGTTGTCGACCTGCTCAACTACTGTTCCTTCCTCGATCGCGAAATCACCCAGGGTGAAGAGGAGCTGATCGACGATCTCGAACGCCAGTTCCACTGGGACACCAGGATTGATTTCGACTATTACGTGAACAAATCGGTCGACGCGGTCAGGAGCGTGTTGGAGAACAAGGATTCGACGGACGATTTCCTGAAAGGCCTTCGCGCCCGGTTGAGCTCAAAGAAAAGCCGGGCGGTCGCCCTTGGCCTCGCCGACAAGCTCATGAAGGCCGCGGGACCGGCCACGGCTGCGAAGGGCGAAGCCTTCCAGGCAATCAGGAAGGCGCTGGGATAAGTCTGGCGTGGCGCCGCGACAGGGCGTCATGGCGCGTTCCCCCTGGGAAGCCGGCGTCTTCCCTATTGCGCTCCGCCCGCCCCGGTCCGGATCACGCAGGCGGCTCCCGCGCGCACCTTCACGCAGGTGACGGGGCCGTAGGTGTCGGTGGCCGCCGCCCAGGCCTCGTCGTCGCTCTTCTCCAGATCCTCGGGGGCCGCCAGCTTCCGGCCGGGCGATCCGTTGATCGAGAGCGCGGCGCAGGCCCGGTCATGGATCCTGAACGTATACCACTTCAACGCCGGCGCATAATCCCCGGAGCGGGCGCTGATCGTGATGGAATCGCCGTCCCTTCCCGCCGCCGCCTGGATCCTCTGTTCAAAAAAGGCCCCTTTCTCGTAGTCATAGGTGATGCCGTCATCGTCGTAGTAGGTGAATGAGGACGGCACGGGGTCGGGGAAGACGTCCACGGCGACGTTCTCCACGGGATGCTGGCCCACGTAGTCCTGCACCGCGATTGTGGGGATGATGGCCCCGCTCTTGATGAACAGCGGGATGTCCAGCCAGCTTCCGGCATCGACGGGATAATCGACCCGCCTTCCCCCGGCCAGGCGGCCTCCCCTGAAGTAGTCGATCCAGCCGCCGGGAGGCAGATCAACCGCCTTGGCGGTCTGGCCCGCGCCGACAACGGGCGCGACCAGGAGGTAGTCTCCGAACATCCAGGCATCGACGGCGTTCAGGAAACGGGGGTTGTCGGGGTAGTCCCAGACCAGCGGCCGCACGATGCCGATCCCGGTCCGGTTGAGCGTGCGCTGGCAGGCGTACATGTAGGGGATGAGTGAATACCGCAGCCTGATGGCCTTCCGGGCCGCGGCCTCCGCGCGCGGGCCGTAGAGCCAGGGCTGGTGATACGAGGTCCCGTGGGTGCGGAAGACCGGGACAAAGGCGGCGAATTCGATCCAGCGCGCGTACGATTCGTTCAACTCCTCCCCATGGATGTGGAAATTGTTGTTGAATCCCCCCGCATCCATCCCCCACCGGGCCTGTCCGACGTTGACCGAGCACAGCAGGCGCTCCCTCTGCTCCTGCATGATGCCAAAGCCGGACTCGATGTCCCCCGACCAGGTGGCGTAGGCGTAGCGCTGGGCGCCGCTGTAGAAATTGCGGTTGTTGGTCCAGACCCGCACCTGGTCCTTCGTGTGGGAACGTTGCCCCTCGTAGAGCGCCCGGGCCATCTGCATGAACTCCCAGGTCGACCCCCATGCGTCCGCCTCGTCGTTCCACCAGCCGACGATGCCGGTGTCGAACGCGGCGATCGCATGCTCCCAGAACCATTTCCGGCATTCCGCGTTGGCGAAGTCCAGGTCGTTGACCTGTTTCCCCGAGAAATAATCCGCATAGGGCGCGCGGCCCCTGACCCAGAAATCGTGCGCGGTGGCATACCGCCCCTGGGCCGAGTCGACGTGGATCCGCGGCTTCATGATGCCCGCCAGCTTGATGCCCCTGGCCTCCATCCGCTCCCGGAACGCGCCGGAAGGTCCGTGCGGGAAATTGACCGGATTCCAGCGGAACTCGCCGTAGTTGTCGTCCCCCCACGCCTTCCATTGGAAATCGAAGGTGTACAGGTCGATCGGGATGCCTCGTGACCGGTAGCCGTCCACGTTCGCGGCGCAGAGCGACTCGTTCATGTCCGCGAACTCGCTGTTCGAGAACCCCAGCGCCCACTTGGGGAACATCGGGGGCATCCCGGTGAGCTCGGCGACCGCCTGCTGGATGTCGTAGGCCGTGCCCGCGATCACGTAATACGTTACACTCTTTTTTGAGAGGTCGTGGAAACGCACGTCGGTCGCGCTCCCGATGTGGCAGTTGCCGCTGTCGGTATCCACGAAGACGCCGTATCCCCGGTTGCTCCACAACAGGGGGCCCCCCGTCTGGCCTTCGCTGCCAGCCCTGATGGCGTAGGACTGCGCGGCCGGGACGAGCTCCATCTGGCCCTTCGAGTCCTCAAGAAACTCCCAGCCCTTCAGGCCGTAGAAATGGGAGCCGGCGCGGGTCGCGAAATGCACGCCGCGCTCATAGACTCCGTCCTCGTCGTGTTCCTTGATCAACAGGGCGCCCCGCGCATCGTAGACGCCGACGCGGCAGGGATTCCGGGTCACTTTGACGGTCATCCTGCCCGTGGCCAGGACGAGAGGATCCGCGTGGGTGTCGATGGACGCGTCGACCTTCGGCCACTCCCGCCTCCAGATGCTCGGCGTGTCCGGGTCGCGTTGCCCCAAATTCAGAAAGCTGACTTTGATCATGTTGGGCAGCAGCGCCTGGATCTCGATCTGGTTCTTTCCGACGGTCAGGGCGATGGAATCCGCTTTTTCGACGGCGCCGGAAACACCCGCGCCGTCGGAGGTCCCCGAGTCGGCGGATGCCGGGAGGCCCGCGGCGGCAAACATGAGCACGAGCAGCAGGTAGTGACGGGGGAGTTCCATGAGCGGAAGGATGGGCGGGCATCGCGGGGGTTGCAACGATTGGAGCGCCGCGCGGGCGCGCGCAGCGGGCGGACCCGTCGCTTGTCGCAGGGGATTGATGCCGACGCTTACGTGCGAAAACCGGGCCTGCAGTTTCCGGGATGTCGCAGGGCGAATTTCACACGGGCGCCGGATCCGGGCGGCCTGCGGCTTCGGTTCGAGAAGGGGGAGGGCGCCGCTTTCCTGTCTCGCCCTCACTCCGCCGCCTGGGGCGTGAGGGGAAGCCCCGCTGTCAGCCGGCGGGCCGGACGGCCCTCGCCTTGAAGAACGTGTAGTTGAACACGCCCTCCGGCCCGGCGGTCTGCCGGAGGTCGGCGATGCCCTGGCGCCAGCCCGCCTCATCCATCATCCCCTCGCGCAGGGCCGGGGCCTCGACGCCCTCCACCATGGCGGTGAACGTGTTCAACGTGAAGCCCTCCACCATTTGCAGCCGGCTCGGGTCGGCATAAACGACGCGTGGGGACACCTCGATCCCCGAAAAACCGGCCCGATCCAGCAGGGGGAAAAGCCGGCGGCCGATCAGCGCGTCTCCGCCGTCCCTCCTCTGGAGAGCAATGAGGCATTGGATGGCTCTTCGCGCGAATTCGCTGTCCGGATGGAAATAGGCGGAACCGTGGTCGCCTTCGATGACGGTGATCGTTCCGCCGGGCCGGAGGACTCGCTTCAACTCCCCCAGGGCGCGCAGGGGATCGGCCAGATGTTCGAGCACAAAGCAGATGAAGACCGCGTCGAACGCGGCGTCGGGAAACCGAAGCCGGAATATGTCGGCCTCCTCGAAGCGCACGTTGGTCAGGCCCTCCCGGTCGACCGCCGTCCGGGCCTGTTCCAACGAGGCCCGCGAAATGTCAACGGAAACAAAATGCGCCGCCGGGTTGTTCCGGGCCAGGATGACCGTCTGGGCGCCCGTGCCGCAGCCGGCCTCGATGACGCGCGATCCGGCCGGATAGCGCTCGTCGTCGTGCAGCAGATCGGACAGCGTCTGCGCCTGGTCGGAAAGGCGGACGGCTTCGCGCGGCGAGTAACCGTGGACGTAGGGAATGGAGGTCACTGCTTTGTTGCGACTCGCAGCGGGAAACGGGGTTCCCGACAACCCAGGCGGAGGGGAGCCGCCTGCAAATGAAAACGAACATTCCCGAAAGGCCGGCGCCGAGCTTTGCGGTTGTTGGCGCGGCGAAGCCGGAGCATCGGGGCGGTTGGCGGGAAGCGCGCAGGCCCGCCCCGGTGCGAGCCGCGCGTCTCCGGAAAACCGGCGCTTTTTTGTCGGCTTCCCGCCTCACGGAGCCATGATGTCAGGACGCCCCAGCCGTCCGCCGCGGCTCCAGGCCCCGCTTCCTCCATGAAAAACCCGAGAATCCTCCTGTTCGTTGCCATGGCGGCTGCGCTGCTGGCGTCCGGTCTGCTGCTCCTGCTTTTTCGTTCCCGGCAGGATGCTGCGAATTTGCGCGCGCAGCTTGCCGAGGAGAGGACCGTCCGCAGGAACGCCGTGGCAGCCTCGCGGCTGTTGGACACAGGCCTTGAAGAACTGCGCCGGCAGAATGCTGATCTCAGCCAGAAGCTGGTGGACGAACATGCGGCCTATGAGCGGCTGTTCGAGCTGGCGAACCGGCTGGTGACCACAAGCGAGAAGGTCCAGGAACTGGAGGAGCGCAAGGCAAAGAGCGGCGAAGCGCGCTGGCCCGGCCCGTGACGCCCGCTGTCCTCGCGCAGGCGGTGGCTCCCGGGGCGCATCTCCCGATTGTCGGTGGCGTTTGGCGCGCGCAGCTGTGGCACGGGCATCCTGCCCGTGGGCGCGCGCCAGGCAACATGGGCAAGACCCGGCCTTCGCCGGAGGCTACGGCGGGCAGGTCGCCCATGCCACTTGCGCTGCCGTCAATCGGAAAATGCGCCCCGGCTCCTGGACCGGGAGCGAGGATGATTGCGATTTTTGTCGGACGGATGCATGATCCGCAGCGATGATCCCATGAGGCGTTTTTCCCTTCTGCTCCTTCTGCTTCCTGCGCTTATGCACGCTTCAAAGGCTGACGATGTGAATCTGCCGGTCAGTCCGGACCTCTTGACGAAGGCCTGGGCGGCGTCGTGGATCGCCCATCCCACGGCCGCGCCCTGCGATTACGGGGTCTTCCATTTCCGCAAGACCTTCGCTCTGGACGCAAAACCCGCCTCATTTGTCGTCCACCTATCGGCTGACAACCGCTACCGGTTCTACGTGAACGGCACATCGGTCTGCCTCGGCCCGGCACGCGGCGACCTTTTCCACTGGCGCTTCGAGACGGTGGACATCGCCCCTTATCTCAGGCCCGGGAAGAACGTGGTGGCGGCGGTCGTCTGGAACTTCGGCCTGTTGAAGCCGTGGGCGCAGGTGAGCCTGCGAACGGGGCTGATCGTGCAGGGCGACTCGCCGCGCGAACAGGGCGTAAACACCGATGGCACCTGGAAAGTGCTTCAGGACCGGGCCTATGCGCCGTCGGATGTTGCGCCCGCGCGGATCGACCAGTTCATGGTGGTGGGGCCGGGCGAACGGATCGACGGCAGCGCCTATCCCTGGGGCTGGCAGGAGACCGATTTCGACGATTCGGGCTGGCCGCAGGCCGGGCTGATCGGCAAAGGCGTTCCGTATGGCGTGGGAACTGACGTGGACTGGTGGCTGGTTCCGAGGAACATTCCGCTCATGGAGGAGATTCCCCAGCGGATTGCGGCGGTCAGGCGAACGCAGGGCGTCGCGGTCGCCCCCGCGTTCCTCGCCGGCCGTGCGCCGATCGAGATTCCGGCCAACACCAGGGCGGTTGTTCTTTTCGACCAGTCCTGCGAGACCAATGCGTATCCCCAGCTTCAGGTCAGCGGAGGCCGGGGGAGCGCGATCCGGCTGATCTACAACGAAGCCCTCTTCGATCGGAACGGGGCGAAAGGCAACCGGGGCGAGATCGATGGCCGGGAGGCGGGCGGCGAAAGCGATGTGTTCCTCCCCGATGGCGGCGCCGACCGCCGGTTCACCACACTCTGGTTCAGGACCTACCGCTACATTGAGATGACGATCGAAACCGCAGCCGAGCCGCTGATCGTGCACGATTTCCACGGCGACTTCACCGGATATCCCTTCAGGGAGCGGGGCGCCTTCTCCTGTGACGACCCCCGGCTCTCGGACATCTGGACGGCGGGATGGCGCACGGCGCGCCTGTGCGCGTACGAAACCTATTTCGACTGCCCCTACTACGAGCAGATGCAGTACGTGGGCGACACCCGCATCCAGGCCCTGGTGTCACTGTACGTGGCGGGCGACGACCGGCTGGTGCGCAACGCGATCGAGCTGTTCGACCTCTCGCGGATCCCCGAGGGTTTGACCCAGAGCCGCGTTCCCTCCTCGAAGCCGCAGATCATCACGACGTTCTCCCTCTTCTGGATCGACATGGTGCATGATTACTGGATGCAGCGGGACGATCCGGCCTTCATCGAGGCGAGACTGATGGGCATCGAGGCGGTTCTGGACTGGTTCGAGAAACATGGGGACGCGAAGACCGGGATGCTGGGCGGCCTGCCTTATTGGAGCTTCGTCGACTGGCCGGACCAGTGGCCATGGGATCCGGTGAGGGGTCTCGGCGGGCAACCCGATGGCGCGGCGGAAGGAGGCTCGTCCATTGTCACCCTGCAGCTGGCCTGTTCGTTGGACCATGCCGCCGAGGTGTTCGATGCGTTTGGCCGGAAGGACGCGGCCGCGCATTACCGCGAGCGGGCGCGGGCCCTGAAGGCGGCGACCCTCAGGCATTGTTGGGACGAATCGAGGCGCCTGCTCGCCGACACCCCGGCGCGGAAGGCCTTCAGCCAGCATGCCAACGTGATGGCGGTGCTGTCGGGATGCGTGAAAGGGGAGGAGGCCCGGGCGCTCATGGAGCGGGTCAACACGGAGCCGGGGTTGACCCCATGCACGCAATATTTCCGATTCTACCTTCTGCGGGCCATGAAGGCGGCGGGCCTGGGCGACCGGTATGTCTCCATGCTCCAGCCGTGGCACGAGATGCTGGCGCGGGGCTTGACGACCTTCGCCGAACGGCCCGATCCGACGCGAAGCGACTGCCATGCGTGGAGCGCCTCGCCCCTCTATGAATTCCTGGCCACCGTCTGCGGCATCGAACCCGCCTCGCCCGGCTTCAAGACGGTCAGGATCGAGCCGCATCTCGGATACCTGAAGCAGGTGAGGGGCCGGGTGCCCCATCCCGCCGGAGACATCGAAGTCAGCCTGACCCGCAGGGGCGACGGGATCGAGGGCGAGGTGACGCTTCCGGCCGGTCTTGGCGGCGAGTTCGTCTGGCGCGGGCGCATCGTGCCGCTGCACCCAGGCCGGCAGACGGTCAAACTCGAGGCCAGGAACGTCAAACGGGAGGGCTCAGTAGAGTCTGCTTGCCTGGCCGTGCCGGTTGATCTGCGGTCGCGGAGCCGTGGGAGGCGGCAAACCGGACGCGTCACCGGAGGAGGAGGAAATGCGCGTGCATAGGCGCCACGGGCGCCTATTGCCTGTTTCATGGATGACGGAACGCAGGCGGTGCGAATTGTTGCCGACGATCGCGAGAATGCGGGCGGAGTGATTGATGCGCTGCGACGGCTGCCCGAAGCGGTCGTGGAGGTGCGGCGGCTGGCGTGCGGAGATTTCCTGATCGGCGAACGGATCGTCGTCGAACGGAAGACGGCCATCGACTTCGCGGCGTCGGTGGTCGACGGACGTGTTTTTCGGCAGGCGGAACGGATGAAGCGCGGATCGCGATGCGGGGTTCTCTTGATCGAGGGAAATGGGACGGGCGACCAGGTGGCGGGTGTGAATCGGGAAGCGCTGCAAGGCGCGCTCATTCATCTCGCCGTATTTGGCGGACTCGCCATCCTGCGTTCACGCAATCCGGACGAGACTGCGCACCTGCTGGTGTACCTCGGGCGGCAGGCGGTCGCGTGGGCGCACGGCGCCCTGCCCCGGCCAGGGCATCGACCGAAAGGACGGCGTGCCCGCCGGCTTTTTGTGCTCCAGGGATTTCCGCGCGTCGGTCCCGGGCGCGCGGCGCGCCTGTTCGATCACTTCGGGTCGATCCGGGCGATCGCGAATGCATCGGAAGACGAGCTTGCTGCGGTCGAAGGCATCGGCCCGGTTGTCGCCCGGGGTATCCGTGGGATCGTTGGCTCGGAGAGCGAATCAGTCCCGAGCAGGGCCAATGCTCCGGAGCAGGCGAGAAACGGGCAACCCCAGTGTGGCGCAGCGTTTCGCTTTGAACCGTTTGAGCGCGGGATGCCCCGGCGGCCACGCTGCCAGTCCGCGCTGCCGCAAGAAGTCGCCATAATCCAGCCGGCGGATTCCTCCCTTTGATCCGTTCGAGCAGCGCGGCCGCCGGTTCGTCGGCGGGGTTCTGGGGGATGAGCTTGCCGGCGAATGCGCGGGCGAGACATGTCCGCCGTAGCCTTGGCGAAGGTGGAAGCGAGGGCATGAGCGCGTCGAGGCGCCTCCGCAACGCTTCGTCGGGCAAAGCCTGCCGCTGCGCTGCCAGCCGCGCCTCGATCCGGTCCGCCAGCGCGAAAAAGCTCTCCACCCGGCGGAGGATTGTAGGCACCCGATCGGTCCTCCGTAACCCGCTCAAGCGAGCAGCCGGCGAAAGGCGAGCCGTCGGGCTACCTTTTGAGCGCCGCGCAATAACGTTTCTCGAGGTCCGCTGACGTGGGCGATCCGAATTCCTGCTTCTTGAGCAAGCCCCGCCTGCTTAGGTCCGCGATCAATTCGTTCGCGCCGCGCACACGCGCCAGTCGATCGCCAGAAAGGCGAGTGAGCCCGGCTGAAACCGCATCCTCAAGGCGTTTCACAACGCCGTCAGAAGTAGCATCGGCTGTGGAGGCAGAATTGGCCGTCGTTTCGAGCTTGTGAGTCATCGGAGATTACAGTCTGACCCAAATTCCCAGGTTCACACCGCGGCAGCGGAGAGTTCGGGCTCCGGTGCAGGGAACGTTGCCGGCATTTGATCCCATGTGCGTCCTTCCAGAAGGCGTCCGGCGCGCTTCTTGAAGACGCCACCCCACTGCTTGAAGTAGAACGCGACGCCGGCATTGCGGCATTGGTCCCGAATATCGAGCACCCAGTCTTCGCGCATCGGGCGTGCCCCAGGGCCGGACTCGCCACCGACGATTACCCAGTCAATACCGCTCAGCTTCAACCGCGGCATCGGTGCCAGCAACGGTTCAAGAGAGAGGAACTTCACAAACGCGCCCGTCTTTCTGAGTATCTCGATGCGGTCAGCGAAATCGGGACGCTCGACCGTTACGCCCTGCCAAATGTGCTGAGTCCAAGGAAGATCCGGGTCAAGTTCTGCAAGGCGATCTGCACGCTTCGTGAGAATCTGGTAGCGATGCCAGTTCGCGCTATGCATGGTCGCGAAGACTTCCAGAATGAACGCAAGAGGGACTTCGCGATGGAAAAGATCGCTCATCGAGTTCACGAAGATCATCTGCGCGCGCTTCCAGCGCAGCGGAAGCCCCAGGGCGGCAGGATGGAGCGTGACCCGGAATCCGTTTTGGTAGTTGGCATGCCCCATCGCCTGCAGGCGGATCGCCATGCGCTCGGCGTAGCAGTGCTTGCAGCCGGGGCTGACCTTTGAACACCCGGTGACGGGATTCCAGGTCGCCTCGGTCCACTCGATGGAGGATTGAAGGGCCATGTGTCTGGGGAAGTTTACAGTAGTTCCCGCTGATTATCCGGCGTGAGGCTTCGTCCTCGTCTGCTTCGGGCTGGCAACGTAGGACGCAGGCGGCTCGGCGACCGATAGGGCTTTCGCTGAGTCCGCCGGCTCTAACGTTACCCGGACACGGGCGTTGAGCGCCTTGGCCACACGGCGGAGCATGCTGAGCGAATGGCCTTCGTAGCCGGGCGACTCCAGCCGGCTGATCTGCTGCTGCGAGGTCTTGAGCAGCGTTGCCAGCTGGGCCTGGGAAAGACCAGCCTGCTCCCGCAGGGCAGCGAGTTGGAGCGCAACGTCCCACGCCTCGCCGGCGCGTTGGAAGCGGGCGGCAAAATCCGGGTCCTTGAGTTGCTCTGCAAGGTAGCGATCGAAATTGGTCCTTTTCATCGGGCGCGGGTGCACAGGTAGCGGCGGGGGCAGCGGAAATCGAAAAGAAGCAGGCGTGGGTTGGCTATGGTCTCTGCTTCCTCTGCGACCTTCTGTTGGGTCAGTTTTTATGTCGTTGCAGCCAGTCGGTCATGCGCGTGCGAGCGGTGGCGAGGTCGCGGGTGGGAATAGCCCAGCCCTTGTTGCGGATCCCATGGACTGCGACAATCCGGCGACCCGACATGAAGAACCAGAATACGCGGGTGTTGAGTTTGCCCAGATGGCGCAACTCAAAGAGCCCGTTGCCGACCGCCTTCGAGAGGGGCTCGCGGTGGTTCTGGCTTGAGCGCAACCGTGCCAACCCCGCGAAGATTGCGGCGAAATCATCGGGATCGCTGGCTTTGAGGTCATCGAGAAACTCCTGCACCGGGCACCGGCCTTCCTTCGTTTCGTAGAACTCAACGGAGAATTCCATGGACGGGCAACACCAATTATGATGTAGGCGGTCACGCTACGAACGCGAGATCCGCTTTTCCGCGGACTGAACCTGTCGATGGCATCACCCGCTGTCCTGCCACCCCTGGGTCATCGTTGTCCAGCCGGCAGAATCCTCCTTTTGATCCGTTCGAGCAGCGCGGCCGCCGGTTCGTCGGCGGGGTCCTGGGGGACGAGTTTGCCGGCGAAGGCGAGCGCAAGAAACGAGGGCGTGAGCGCGTCAACCTGCCGCTGCGCCGCCGCCAGCCGCGCCTCGATCCGGTCCGCCAGCGCGAACAGGCTCTCCACCCGGCGAACGATTTCCTTCTGCTCGGGAAGCGAGGGCAATGCAACAGGAAGCAGTTTCAAGTCGGCGATATTGATGCCGGTGTAGGCGACGCCCTTCGCGACTCCGGTTAACCAATTCTGGCAAGGAAGCGACGCGATCCAGAAGGCGATATATTTTGGCACGAAGCCCTGAATCGGAACAACAGCGACTTCGCGGGAGATATTCCAGCCGCGCAGCGAAGCAGGCACCACGGCGACGCCCCCGAGTGTTCCGCGAACATTCACGAGCACCTCACCGCCGCGCAGCAAGGTGCGTCGGTACTCATCTGAAATGGCCGGCGCAATTCGCTTTACGTCCGTGATGTCGATTGCCAAAGGCCTTACGTCGCTGGTTCGCAGGCACGCGATTCCATCTGGGACTTCGACGCCGAGCTTGATGACTCCGTAGCAAATCGACCGGCTCGGGTCGCACAAAGACTGCAGTGGCAACCACCGCCACGATGGCACGACCTCGATGGTTTCTTCTACGTCGGTAACAACATCGTTGTTTGCTGAATCGGGCGCGATGAGGTCTTGCGGTCTTGCCTCCTCCCTCCAGTCGGCGGTGAGGCGGCCGGAGCAGGCGGCGGCGAGGACGGCTTGGCGAAATCGTTTGAGCAGCGCCGGGATCTTCGCCAATCGCTGCTGGCAGGCGTCCACCCGGCCCAACAACTCCTCCAGCTTCGCCACGATCCGCCGCTGCTCGGCGAGGGGAGGAATTGGGATTTCGTGCTCGGCAATCTGCTCAAAGGCTACTCGTGGCCTGTCTCCTTGGTTAAGCTGGTTGGCGAACGTGACGAAACCATCCGTGCTCAGGTAGTAGGCAAGATACCTCGGAACAAATGAGCCCTGTGGCGGCAGAACGATGAACTCGCTTGAGCAAAGTCCCTCGAAACCTGCGCAGAGGACTTTGTTGAGATAGGGTCGAAGCCGCCCGTATAGCACGTCACCCGCTTGAAAGTGGAAAGCGGCGCTTTTCATCTCGGACGAAGAGATTGTGCCGAGAAGCCGGCGCGTGTGCGATTCGACCTGCTCCATTCCAACGAACGGCATCCGCGGGTTCTCTTGCGGGTCACACCGGGGCCGAGTTGGCTGTGTCAGTTCGCCGAGAGCGACGCTGGCCCAACTCGGAGGCAGATCGTCGGTCACTGAAGGCTCACGCTGAGGCGCTGGGGCCGCGGAGGAGGAGTTGGTGGGGCTCCGCGAGCTCTGCGTCTCTGCGTGAGGCTCATCCGTTCTTCCCGATGCCAAAGTCCCGGGAGACGCACGCTGAGCAGCTGAGGACGTGGAGGAAGATCCGGTGGGTCTCTGCGAGCTCAGCGTCTCCGCGTGAGGCTGCTTGGTCTTTTTGATCCGCGTCATCCGCGCAATCCGTGGTTCATTTCTCCACGCCCTTTCTCGTCGCCGGTCGCGGCGCGGGCTTCACGGCCGGCCGGCCCTTTATCCGCGTCCTTCGCGTAATCCGTGGTGCATTTCTCCGCTGGGTGCGCGCGGTGAGGCGGGTCAACTCGGACTCCATCTGCTCCACCGTGGGCAGGCTGGAGCGGAAGGCCTTGGGCAGCGCGCGGGTGAGCCGGTACTCGGACACTCCGATGGCTTTCTCCACGCCCTTGAGTGCGTACTCGGCGACGATTCGATTCTTGTCCTGGCAGAGAATGATGCCGACGGTGGGTTTGTCGTCGGCGTTGCGAAGCCGGTCGTCCACCACGGAGCAATAGAAGTTCATTTTACCGGCGTACTCGGGCTTGAACGGGCCTCGCTTCAGGTCGACGATAACGAAACAGCGCAGCCGCAAATGATAGAAGAGGAGGTCGAGGTAGAAGTCGTCCCCTCCGACGTCGAGGTGGTGCTGGCGGCCGACGAAGGCGAAGCCCTGGCCGAGTTCGAGGAGGAATCTCTGCACCTGATCGAGCAGCGCCAGCTCGAGTTCTCGCTCGCGGAACGGCTCGGCGATCGTGAGAAAATCGAAGATGTACGGGTCCTTCAGCACCTGTTCCGCGAGGTCGGACTGCGGTGGTGGCAGCGTCGCGCGGAAGTTGTGGACGGCCTTGCCGGCGCGAGTGTGGGCGGCGCTCTGGATCTGGAGGGCGAGGATGCTGCGCGACCAGCCGTGCTCGATGGTCTGCAGCACATACCAGAGCCGGGCACGGAGGTCTTTGACTTTCTCGAAAAGGATGACGTTTTGTCCCCACGGCAGTTGGGCAACCAAGCGCTGCACTTTTGTGAGGTCGTCCGAGGTGCCCAATTGGGCCGACACTATCGGCCCAATTTCACTTGAGACCAATTCTGCCACAGCATGCGGCAAAATGTCAGAGGGCGGCAATTTTGCCACAGGCTGTGGCAAAATTGGGCGTGCACCGTATTCGCGCGCAAACGCGATCATTCGCCCGATGTTCCGCTCCGAGAATCCCTTTACCGCCGGCATGTCGTTCGAAATGTCGCGCGCCAGCCGGGGGATGACTCCCGCGCCCCAGCCTTCCTTCTTTTGCATCGCATCGATGGCGCGACCGATGTCCCAGTAGAGGTGGATAAGTTCCGCGTTGGCTGAGAGCGTGGCGCGGACTTGCGCGACGCGAATACGGTCCTTCACCGCCTTCAGAAATGGCGCGTAGCCGGCGAGGGGAATCCGGGAGCCCACGGCATGATAACTGGACGCAGCGATCTTGGACTGATGTTTCTCCATCTGGTCATCCGTGCGATCCGTGCATGAATCAGGCAATCGTCATTTCTCCACCCCTTCTTCCCTTTCGAGCAGAGCGACGATCTCCTTCAGATCATCGACCACGGCTTCAAGCTCGGTGATGGCTTCGCCGGCGAGGTCCTGCGGCTCGGGGAGTTCGTCGCTGTCCTCGAGCGATTCGTCCTTGAGCCAGGTGACGTCGAGCTTGAAGTCGCGGGCCTTGATCTCGTCGTGGCTGAACTTGCGGAAGCGGCCAGTCTCGCCGAGATCCGTGCGCTTCGACAGGCCGTTGGGATCCTTCCCGTACGCGGCCTCGAACTCGGCGAAGTGCTGCGGCGTGAGCGGGCGCTCCTTCTTCGTGATGCCGGGTACGTTCGACCGGGCGTCGAAGATCCAGACGGCGTCGGTGGGCCGGCCTTTCTGGAGAAAGATGACGTTGGCTTTCACGCCCTGGCTGTACGGTGTGAACGTGCCGCGCGGCAGGCGCAGGACGGTATGCAGGGCGCAGTCCTGCATGAGAATCTGGAAGACCTCGCCAGCCTTGCCTTCGAAGAGACAGTTGTCCGGCAGCACGACCGCGGCGCGTCCGCCGGGCTTCAGCACGGTGAGGACGTGCTGCACGAAGTTGAGCTGCTTGTTGCTGGTCTCGATCGTGAAGTCGTCGCGGTCCGGGGCCTGATTCGCGCCTTTCGTGCCGAACGGCGGATTGGTGAGCACCACGTCGTACCGCTCGCCGCGATCGGGCTCGTAGATCGTGTCGCCGAGGTAGATGTGCGGCTCCACGCCGTGCAGGAACAGGTTCATCAGGGCCAGCCGGCGCGGGCGCGGGACGAGATCCTGACCAAAGTAGGTTTGCGCCTTGATGCGCTTGGCATCGGCGCGGTCGAACACGCCCTTGGACTCGGCCACGAGCCATTCGTAGCCGCAGACAAGGAAGCCGCCGGTGCCGCAGGCGGGGTCGCAAATCCTGAAATCTGGCTTCCCGCGCGGGTCGGGCTTCATGAGCCGGCAGATGGACTGGATGAGCGGGCGCGGCGTGAAGTACTGGCCCGCGCCCTTCTTCCCTTCGCTGGCGGCCTTTTCGAGCAGGCCTTCGAATGCCGCGCCCTTAACGTCGACGTCCATCGCGGACCAGTCCTCCTCGTCGATCATGGCGATGACGCGCTTGAGGTTGACCGGGTTGTTGAAGCGCGGAGTAGCCTGGGCGAAGATGTCGGCGAGCAGTCCGCCGGCCTCACGGAGCTTGCGGAGGATGTCGGCGTAGTGGTCGGTGAGCGCGGTGCCGGACAAGTCCTTGAGGGAATTCCAGTCGCACCCGCGCGGGACCTTGGCGTCCCGCTCGTCGGCCATCTTCAGAAAGAGCAGGTAGGTGAGCTGCTCGATGTAGTCGCCGTAGTCGATGCCGTCGTGGCGCAGCGTATGGCAGAACCCCCAGAGTTTTTGGACGATGTCGGACATGGTTTAGGGCGCACGCTGAGGCGCAGAGGGCGCGGAGGTGGAGTTGGTGGGTCTCAGCGAACTCAGCGTCTTCGCGTGAGACAGGTTCGATGTTTCGGAGATCCCAGCAGGCGCACGCTGAGGCGCAGAGGGCGCGGAGGTGGAGTTGGTGGGTCTCAGCGAACTCAGCGTCTTCGCGTGAGACAGGTTCGATGTTTCGGAGATCCCAGCAGGCGCACGCTGAGGCGCGGAGGGCGCGGAGGTGGAGTTGGTGGGTCTCAGCGAACTCAGCGTCTTCGCGTGAGACAGGTTCGATGTTTCGGAGATCCCAGCAGGCGCACGCTGAGGCGCGGAGGGCGCGGAGGTGGAGTTGGTGGGTCTCAGCGAACTCAGCGTCTCCGCGTGCGACTTGTCCGTTGTTGCTGAAGGCTCGGACCCGGCAGGCGCACGCTGAGGCGCGGAGGGCGCGGAAGGCCTTGTCAGCGATTCTTCAGGTGAAAGGTGTTCGACGACGCGCTTGACGCCGTCTTTGAAGAGGGGAAGGCCGAAATTGATCAATAGGCCGAGGGACTTCTTGGCGAGTCGCAAATAGGTCGTGAGCTGTTTGGCGTGGACGGGGTGGAATTGCTCCGTGGACTTCAACTCGACGATGATGAGGTCTTCCACGAGCAAATCGGCGCGAAATCCTTCGTCGAACGTGATTCCGTCGATACAGATGGGAATTGGCACTTGTCGTTCAACTCGAAGACCCCGCTTTCGCAGTCGGTGGCAAAGGAGCACTTCGTAAACCGACTCCAACAATCCAGGCCCCACCTCCGCATGGAGCTTGTAGGCCTCGTCTACGATGATTCCTGAGATCTCGTTCAGGTGCATGGTCTGTATTCTCAGCGTCTCCGCGTGAGGTAAGTCAGGCGGCGACTTCTTCGTTGATGCGGCGGATGAGGGTTGGAAGCTGGTGAGGGAACAGCTTTCGGGCGCGGGCGGCGCCGCCGCGGTTGGCAAAGATGGGCTGGTTGTCGAAATCCTCCTCGGAGAGCGAGAGTGACTTGACGAGGTGTTCCCGGATGAGGGTGAGCCACTGTTGCTGCTCGGTCGACAGGGTGAGCTTCTTTTCCAGCCGGGCCAGCGCTGCGGTCACCCTCTCCTCGGCGCTGAGCAGCGGCGATTCCTCTGTCGCGGCGTGCTTCACGAGCGAGATGACGTCGGCCACCGCCTGATGCCCGAGACGCGCGTGGGCCTTTCTCAACTTTAGCTCGTCAAACTGGTGTTTCAGCATCTCGTCGCGAAGCTGCTGGAGCGGCTGCGGTCCCCAGCCGGCGGGGCGGCGGAGGAGGACGCCGAGGGCGTTGACCCTGGCGCCGTTCTCGCGCACGAAGCGCGCAAAGGCGGAGAGATAGTCCTCGGGCTTCTCAAACGGACCGAAGCGCTCGATGGTGTCGGAGGAGACTTGGTCCTCCACACCCGGAGCGACGAGAAAGGTGCGCGGGGGGCGCGGATAGTCTTCGAGCAGGTGTCTGAATTCAGGAGTGCGCAACAGGCGCATCGTTCCGGTGAAGTCACGTTCCAGGCGCTGCGGCAGCTCGCGGGCGAAGCGGGCGACATCCCCGTCCGGTATCCACGCGGAGAATTGGGTGCAGGCCTCGCCGCTCATCGACTTGGCGATGCGGTGCAGGCGTTTCACCAGCACGCCGGTCCAGTAGCGCCGGTCGACATTATTCCAGATGTTGTCGATCACCTGCGGCAGCGGTACGACGTCGCGGCGCGGTTCCTCGATCTGGAAGCTCGATACCCCGCGGAAGTAACGTATTAAGGTACCGTCGAAGCAGTCGAAGACCGTGAACTTGGCCTTGTTGATCGCGTCGCAACGGCGGGTTCCGCGGCCGAGCATCTGCTCCCAGAGGATGCGCGACTTCACCGGACGCAGGAAAACGATGAACTCCAGCGCGGGGATGTCCACGCCGGTGGAAAGCATGTCCACGGTGACCACGACCTTCGGATTGGGCCGGTTGCGGAACTCCCGGATGCGTTGCAGCGGACGGTCCACGGATGGGCTGCCGGTGATCTTTTGCACGAACGCGTCGCCCTGGTTGAAAACCTGGCGGCAATGGAGGACGACCTGATCGGCGTGGGAGGTGTGTGGCAGATCGTTGGCCGCGAAGATGAGGATCTTGGGAAAGCGGCCGGTCTCCTGCTCGTGGGCGGCTGCGTGGCGCGCGACCTCTTCGAGGATGCGGCGATTGCAGTCCGGCGCGGTGATAGCCCGTTCCACGTCCTCGGCGGGGAACGTGCGCTCGTCCTCAATCAGATCGAGTTGCTGGGCGCCAGTGTCCGTATCGATGTTGGTCACGGCCTCGCCCTCCCGCAGGAAAACGCCGTTCATTTTGACATCGGAACTGATGGCCACCGCGTCCCAGTCGACGAGGAAGCCATCGCGGATCGCCTCATCGATGCCGTAGCGAAACACCGGGTGCCCGAAACGACCCACCGTGTGGGCGGCCGGGGTGGCAGTCAGGCCGATTTTGACCGCGTCGAAGTGGTCGAGGGTCGCGCTCCAGACGCCGAGCTCCTGCGCCGAATAGCCGCGATGGCATTCGTCGGCGATGATCAGATCGAATGCGTGCGGGGAAATCTCCAGGAGGTCGGCATCGTCGTCGCGATCGACGTCGTCGCCGGATTGAGGGAAGCCGCCCTGTGCGCCGAACAGGTATCGCGCGATGCGCTGGATGGTGCACACATAGACGAAGGTGTGCGCGGGGCGCGGCGCCGTGAGGTAGTCTTGCGGCAGTACCTTGGGGTCGAACGGCTCATCGTCGCCGAAGTCCTCGCGCTGGAACCGCTGGCTGAACAACTCGAATTCCTGCGTGAACTTGAAGCCGTTGGGAGTGCTGAAGGCATTGAATTCGCGGACGGCCTGTGCGGCGAGCGCTTTGCGATCGACCAGGAAGAGGACCCGTCGCGCAAAACGTGACTCCAGCAAGCGGAAGATCTGGGCGACGGTCACATAGGTCTTCCCCGTGCCGGTGGCCATTGCCACGAGCATCTCCCGCTGCCCGGTGACAAGATGCTCTTCGACGGCAGCGATGCAGCGCCGCTGATAATCACGCAGCCGGGTGATATGGTGGAGGGGAGTCCCTTGGAGGCGCGTCACCGCGGACACAAGGTCGCGAGAGAGCCGATCCTCAAGCGCGTCCGGACTGGGCAAGCCGGTCACCTGCGATGACAGGGCATTTGGCAGACGTTCGTCCGAGTACCAGAAGACCTCGCCGTTCGTAGCGTAGAGGAATGGAACACGATAACCGTTCCAGTTGCCGGAGCCCGTGGTGGCGCCGCGCGAGTACCGCCGGGCCTGCTCCAACACGTTCTGCGGGCCGACCCCGACCTTCTTGGCCTCGATGATGCCCAGCAGGCGGCCGTTGACGAACAGTGCATAGTCTGCCGGGCCGTTGCTCGTGGGATATTCGATGACTGCGTGATGGTCGAGCGAACCGACATCAAGACCTTCCCGGTAGGCAATGATTGTCCACGCAGGATTTGTCCGGCGCAGCCGGGCATCGATCCTGTTCTTTCGGGTCAGCCATTCGGGTTCCGACAAAGCCATGGCACTGGGGTTGCACGGTTTGTAGTTCGAGAAAAGCACCAGCGCAACCCTCCCTTCGGTCCGCTCTGCCGACTGTACCGAGCCCCCAGGAGCGCTTTCCGAAGTCCGCCGTCAGGGTTAGGCGGGGTTCATCACCGCCATGAAGGAGCGATGGAGCACGGCTCAATCCGCGTCGGTGCGGAAGGGCGGGGCGGGCAGCCCGGTCGCGTTCAACAGGTTGCCGACGGGGACGTTTGCCCAGCCGTAGCGCACCGCGACCGGTTGCGGGACATCGCCGGATGAAACGACGACGGTCTCGCCTGCGATCACGGCGCGGGCGGGATGGAACACCCGGTCCGGGCCGGCGATGGTGAAGCCGGCCAGCGGTCCGTCCCTCGCGAGGAGTCCCCCGCCGACATGGGTGAAGCGCAGCACGGCGCGGGGTCCCGAGAAGCGGACGGAATCGTAGACGGGTCCGGAGTACTCGATCTTCTCGCCGTAGGCCAGGGCGCGGGCCGCCAGCGCCAGGCGCGCGCCGACGGGCTGCTTGAACGCGGGATGAATGTCCGCGGGATCGCCGCAATCGATGGTGACCGCCATGGCCGTGTCCGGCGTGTGCCGCCACGTGAGCCACTGCGCCTCCCGGATCTCCGGGGTCGTGCCCTTGAAGGGGGCGATCTGCACGAAAAGAAACGGGAAGTCGCCTTCGCCCCAGGCGCGCCGCCAGTCCGCGATGAGGGCGGGGAAGAGCGTCCGGTACTGGCGTTCGCGCCCGACATTGTTCTCCCCCTGGTACCAGATGACTCCACGGATTGAATACGGAAGCAGGGGCGCGATCATGCCGTTGTAGAGCACGCCGGGGACCGAGGGGTTGTTGCGGAGATCGGGCGGCGGGCGCGGCACCCGGGAGAGTGAGGCCGAGACCTTCCACCGCCAGGGGCCGTTCAGCGCGATGGGGGCGAGGCCGTCCCTCAGCGGAACAAGGCGCATCGCATCGCCGCCGCCCCAGAGGCCTCCTCCGCCTCCGGTGTCGAGCACGCGCACGGCGATGACGTTGGCCCCGGTCTTCAGCAGGGCGGCCGGCACGCGGTAGACGCGCGGGAGGTTCCATCCCATGGTGGCTCCGACCTGCACGCCGTTCACCCAGGTCGTGTCGTCGTCATCGGCGGCGCCGAGATGCAGCTCGACGTCCGCGCCCGCCCAGGATGCCGGCAGATCGAACACCCGGCGGAACCAGACGATGCCGTCGAAGTCCGGAAGCCCCGCCTGTTCCCAGTAGACGGGAAGGTCCATCGATCTCCATCCGCCGGGATCGAGTTCCGGCGAGCTCCAGGCCGGCGTCTGCGCCACACCGGCGTCGTTCGCGGCGTACCAGAACGTCGAGCAAACGGCCGTAGTCATAGGTGCCCGCCTTGATGCTGGCGGCAGACCGTTCAATCTGGGCGACCGGTTCGGCGAAATCGCGCAGGGTGCGCAGGGTCCCCTGGCTCGTCCAGGCCTCGGCGGGCGTGCCGCCCCACGAACTGTGGATGAGGCCGACGGGCACGTGACGGGCCTGAAACAGATCGCGTCCGAAGAAGTACCCGACCGCGGTGAAATCCGCGGCGGTCTGCGGCGAGCAGACGGCCCATTGCCCCTCGACGGATGCCGCCGGGGAGAACGCGGTATTCTGCGGCACGTAGAACTGGCGGATCTGGGGATAACTGGCGGCGGCCACCTCCTTTTCCCAATTGACGATGGGTTTCTGGCCTTCGCGCGGGCCGAGCTGGCGCTCCATGTTCGACTGCCCGCTGCAGACCCACACCTCGCCGACAAGGATGTCCGTGATCGTGATCGCGCGGCCCTCCCCCACAATCATCATCGTGTAGGGGCCGCCGGCGGGCAGCGCAGGCAGGCGCGCCATCCATTTCCCCTCCTTCGCCGTGGCCACGGCGTTCCGGCCGGCGAGCTCGACCATCACCTGTTCGCCTTCCTTCGCCGTGCCCCAGACGGGCACTTCGCGGCCTGCCTGCAAGACCGCGTGATCGGAAAAAAGCGGGTTGGCTGCGACGTCCGCTTTCGCGGTCGGAACGAGCACAGACGCTGTGAACAGGACAACGATGGGGAGTTTCATGGAAACGTGGGTCGGAATCTCAGGCATGATCCGGGTTTTTCCTGGAGGCGCGACGTCCTCGTCGCGTTCGTCCCTGAATATACGCGACAAGAGGGCGCGTCTCCAGAACGATGCGGGCTGACGGGCGGACACAACGATATATCGGTTGCATGAAAGTTGACCATGGGGATCCGCGACCGGTTCCGAAAGCCACAGTTGGCGGGCGGCTCAGCGCCCGCGGTAGCTGATCATCAGCAGCACGCTGCGGCCGGGGCCGGGGATTCGCGCCCCGGGAAGCAGATTGCCGCTGGCCGCCATGGGTGCGGCCGGCGGAGACAGGTAGTCGTAGTAGTTTCGGTTGAAAAGGTTCTCCACGGCGCATGAAATCCGGATCTTGCGCCACGAAAACCCGGCCTGGAGGCTCCCGAGCGCGAACGACGAGGTGTCGGCAAAGACCGGCATGTCTTCCGGCGCCGGGTTTCTCTGCGATGCGGTGCAGTGCACGCCGAGCTGGATCCACGGCTTGAGACCGGTCCCGGACCAGGCGTGGCCGGCGGCGAGCGCGAGTTCGGCGGGGGGGATCTCCGGCAGTTGATGGTGCGCTTCGCGATCGGTGGCCGCCACGGCCACCCCGGTCAGCTGAAGCCATGAATCCTTTGCCGGCTGCCAGACGAGATTCAATTCGCCACCCCGGAAATCGGCCTCGGTGGCCCGATAGCCGTAGACGATTGATCCGGGCACCGGAGGCGGCGGGGGCGTCGTTGTGCCCACGCGGGTACGATGCAGATAGTCGGGGAGGTAACTGTCGAACAGGTCGAGGCTGGCCGAGAACGTCTGCCGCTGCCAGCGCAGGCCCCAGTCGAGTTCGTATTTGTCCTCGGTCCTCGCAGTGGGATTTCCGATCTCATAGCCGCCGCCGAGCGCATCGGAGAATGCCCGGAAACGTTCCGTGGCGCCCGTGGGCTGGCGGCTGTAGCCGGTTCCCACCGATGTGGAAAAACCGGCCGCGAGCTGGCCGGTCAGGAGCAGATTGGCCGCACCGGCAAGATCGCTCTCCCTTGTCCTGGCGGCGTCCGGCCCGTTGTAGGCGACGTAGAGATCGCGGATGGTCTCGTTGAACGCCAGGCCGTCCGCGTCGCGCGCTTCGCTTTCCACAGGGTCCAGGCGCGCCCCGGCCCGGAGCTTCCAGTCGGTCGTCAGAGGCCGGACGTATTCTGCAAACCCTCCGAGATCCTGCTGGTGGAGATCGGGCCAGAGGAGATCGACGGCTCCCGGCCGGTTCCGTTTGAGCTGGCGATCCTCCTGCGTGGCATCGATCCCGACGGTGATTTCATCGCCGTCCGTCATCTGGTGTCGCACGGAGACACCGGCGGCGAGGCTGCAGGTCCGCCCATCCGCGGTGATCAAGGCGGGGGCGGGCCGGCCCCGGTTGTCGAGATGGGGATCGGTGACTCCCACTCCAAAACGGGTCGTTATCCACGTCTGGGCTGAACCGGTCCAATCGTATCGACCGTTCACCGCCATCGCGTCGGTGTCGCGCGTGTCGAGCGGCAGCGCAGAATTCACAGCCAGTTCCTGGCGGGAGAACAGGCCCCCGAGCTGGAGCTGGTCGTGTGCATCGGGCTGCCAGCGAAGGTCTAGCGCCGCACCCTCGTTTCGATCCTGCGCCGGAACGACGGTGCCGTCGCCCGAAGTATAGTCGCCAAGCGCGTGGGCCGCCGCCGCGGTGCGGAAGCTCCAGTCGCCGCTTCGCCCGGAGGCGACGGCGAGGGCGTCGCCTCCGTCGCGGTTGAAATTCCACCCGGCGTCGCCATAGGCCTGGTCAGGCTCATTGGCCGTGCGAAGATCGGCTGTCGACAGCATGACATAGCCGGCGTTGGCCGGCGGGCCGAGCGTGACCGAGGGCACGGCCTTGCTGACGTCGAAGCCTGCGACGAGGCCCCCGCTGATCAGGGCGAGGGGGGACGCTGTGCGCGTGGGCGACGCGTTGGGCAGAGGCAGGCTGTCGAGCGTTGTCACGACGCGATCGGAGCCGAGGCCGCGCAGCAACGGTTCGGCCGCCGCCGCGCCCATATGGTGCATGGCCAGGCCGGGCACGCCGGCGATTGTCGTGGCGAGGCTGGGAGGAAGGCTTTCGGCGGACGGGGGGGCGATGTCGGAAAGGCCGGGCACGGCTTCGCCTTCCACGGTCACACTGTCGAGTTGCACGGGCTCGTCGCCGGACGGCGGCGCGGCCTGCGCCCGGAGGGAGGCGCCCGCGCACAATCCGGCGGCAAGCGCGGACCGGAATGCGCCGATGGTCGATGCAGAAGATGGCCGATGTCTCATAAAGGGGGAGTCTGTAACGTAGGCAGAAACCGCTGCAGTCAAGCAGGGTCTCCTGTCTGGCCTCGAATCTGCATCACCTGGCCACCGCCACCCGCGCCAGCGTCAGCACGGCCAGGGCCGCCTGCGCCGGCGAGAGCCGCGAGCCGAGCCAGAACCATTCAATGAGCGCGGCCGCCACGGCCGAGCCGCACTGCACGATGAGCATGCTCAGGTTGTTGCCCGTCGTCCCGCCATAATGCAACGCCGCCCGCCGTGCGCAGACGGCATTGCCGGCGAAGAACAACGCGGTGAGAAATGCCCCCGTCACCGTTTGTAGCTCGGCCGCGCCGTGTAGCGCGTGTGCAGCAGTTCGTGGGCCTTGTGGCTGAGCGGCTTCTCAAGAAACTCCTCGTAGACCCGCTTGACCTCGGGGTTCTCGTGGGAGAAGCGGAGCCGGCGGTCGTGATCGTGCTGGTAGATGGCGGCGGCGCGCCTGGCGCGGACGTCGCCATTCACTCCGTACGGTTGACCGCCGCCGCCGATGCAGCCGCCCGGGCAGGCCATGACCTCGATGAAATGATAGGGCAGCTCGGCGCCGCTCTTGCGGGCCTCCCGCACGTTTTCCAGCACGCTTTCGACGTTGGCAAGGCCGTGGGCGACGGCGACGCGGATGATCGAGCCATTGATGGCGATCTCCGCCTGCCTCACGCCCTGCAGGCCGCGCACGGATTCGAATTCCACCTTCTCCAGATTGTGGCCGGTGACCAGGAAATGGGCGGTGCGCAGCGCGGCCTCCATGACGCCGCCGGTCACGCCGAAGAGCGCTCCCGCGCCGGTGTAGTCGCCGAGAATGCTGTCGGCCGCGCCGTCGGGCAGGTTGAGGAAGTCGAGTCCCGACTGCTTGATCAGGCGGGCCAGCTCGCGGGTCGTGAGGGCAATATCCACGTCGATGTAGCCGGAGGCGTACATCTCGTGGGTGCGCTCGAGCTCGTATTTCTTCGCCGTGCACGGCATGATCGACGCAACGTACATCCTGGCAGGGTCGATTCCCTGCTTTTTGGCATAGTAGGTCTTGGCGAGAACGCCGAGCATCTGTTGGGGCGACTTGGCGGTGGAGAAGTTGTCAATGAAGTCGTAGTGCATCTTCTCCATGAAGTCCGTCCACGACGGGCAGCAGGAGGTGATGAGCGGCAACTGGCCGCGCTTGTGGACGAACCGCTCCACAAATTCGCTGGCCTCCTCCATGATTGTGAGGTCGGCGGAGAAGTTGGTGTCGAACACGGCCTTGAAACCAAGGCGGCGCAGCGCGGTGTAGAGCTTGCCGGTGAGGTCGGTGCCCGGCGGAAGGCCGAATGCCTCGCCGATGGCGACGCGCACAGCCGGCGCGATCTGCACCACGCAGTGTTTGGTCGCGTCGTGCAATGCGGCCCAGACAGCGGGGGTCTCGTCATTCTCGACGATCGCGCCTGTGGGGCAGTGGTTGGAGCACTGGCCGCACTTCACGCAGGGCGACTCGGCCAGCGTGATGTCGCCAGCCGGGGCCATGCGGGTGTTGATGCCGCGATCGAGGAACGACAGCGCCCAGACATCCTGCACGTCCTGGCAGACCTGCACGCAGCGGCCGCATTTGATGCATTTGGTCGAGTCGATGATGATTGAGCCGTTGGAGGCGTCGGGAGGAACGGGCGTGACGATGCGCTTGATGTTCTCGCCGCGGATGCCGAAGTCGGCTGCGAGCGCCTGCAGTTCGCACGTTCCGTTTCGGCCGCAGGTGAGGCAGCTGTTGGGATGGGTCGAGAGGAGCAGTTCGAGGACGGTCCGGCGGATGTCCGTGAGTTCGCCGCTGTGGGTCGTGATGTCCATGCCCTCGGTGACGGGCGTGCAGCAGGCGCGCGGCATCCGCGGCTGACCGGCGATCTGGACGATGCACATGCCGCAGGCGGCGGTTGGCAGCAGATCTTCATCCTTGCAGAGGGTGGGGATCTTGACCTGCACTTGGCGGGCGGCATCGAGGATCGTCGTGCCGGCCGGGACGGTGACCGGCATGCCGTTGATCTTGAAGCTGATTTGCGCCGCAGCGGCAGAGCTGGCGGCGGGTGGAGCAGAAGGAGGAGTGACGGTGGCAACCATGTGGTGACAGGGGTCAGGCGTTGGCAGGTTCGGCGGCGGCGGACTCGGGTGGGCGGTTCGCGGACATCTTGCGCGCGTAACTCACGCCGCCTTCGAGGTAGGCCTTGAACTCGGGTTCAAAATAGCGCAGGGCGGAGAGCACCGGGTTTGGGGCGGTCTGCCCGAGGCCGCAGAGCGAGGCCTTCTGCATGGCTTTCGAGATCGCTCGGATGCGCTCGACATCGCCTTTTTCCCCGCGGCCGCGGGACAGGCGGTTGAGGATCTGCAGCATCTGGTAGCCGCCGATCCGGCAGGAGGCGCATTTGCCGCAGGACTCGTCGACGCAGAAGCGAAGGTAAAACCGGGACACCTCGACCATCGAGTCGTCCTGGTCCATCACGATCATGCCGCCGGAGCCCATGATCGAACCGAGTTCCTGGAGGCTTTCGTAACTGACCTTCGTGTCGAGCAGGTGCTCGGGAATGACGCCGCCGGACGGGCCGCCGGTCTGCACGGCCTTGATGGCCTTGCCGCCGAAGACGCCGCCGCAGAGGTCGAAGACGATGTCGCGGAGCGTGACACCGAGCGGAACCTCGACGAGCTGGGGATTGCGGACCTTGCCGGTGACTGCGAAAACCTTGGTGCCGCGGGATTTATCCACGCCGTTCCCGGCATACCAGGTCCCGCCATGCGCGAGGATCGCGGGCACCGCGGCCAGCGTCTCGACATTGTTGATGGCGGTGGGGTGGCCGAACAGGCCCCGCTCGGACGGGTACGGCGGCCGCGGGCTCGGGCTGCCGCGCTTGCCCTCGATGGAGGCGATCAGTGCGGTCTCCTCGCCGCAGACGAATGCGCCTGCGCCGAGGCGGACCTTGGCGTCGAAGGAAAAGCCGGAACCGAGGATGTTCTCCCCGAGCAGGCCGGCCTCGCGGGCTTCTGCGATTGCCCGCTCCACGCGGCGCACGGCGAGCGGATACTCGGCGCGGATGTAGAAATAGCCGCGCGTGGCTCCGATGGCGTAGGCGGCGATGATCATGCCCTCGAGCACGCTGTGGGGATCGCCCTCGAGGACGCTGCGGTCCATGTAGGCGCCGGGGTCGCCCTCGTCACCGTTGCAGATGATGATTTTCGGCGTGCGTTGCACGGCGCGGGTGATCTGCCACTTGAGCCAGGTTGGAAAGCCGGCGCCGCCGCGGCCGCGCAGGCCGCTGGTCTTCATTTCGGCGATGACGTCCTCCGGCTTCATGGTTTGAAGCGCGCGGACCAGGCCCTGATAAACACCATAGCGCAGGCAGTCCTGGAAATTGTCCGGGTCGAACTTGCCGCAGTTGCGCATCACGACGCGCACCTGCATGTCGGGCTTCTTGTAGAGCAGGGCGTCGATGATCTTCTTCCCCTGCACGCTCGTCTTGACGATGCGGGCCACGTCGGGCGCAAGCACGTTGGCGTAGGTCACGCGCGAGGGCAGAAACTGCACTGCCACGCCCTGGTCGTAGACGCCCATGTCGAGGGCGCGGACCACCTGCACCTTGTCCTGCAGATTGCAGCGCTTGAGCTCCTCGACCAGGGAGAACTGGACGAACTGGGTCTTGTCGCCCTTTTCGGCGCTGGTGTCCTTGACCAGAATCACCGTGGTGGGGCCGTCGAAGGTCAGGGCGCGATTGCGCCATGCGAGAATGTGGTCGTCGATCAGCCGGCGCCCAGCCAGATGGTCCTGGAGGATGTGGCGCGCGACCTCGTCGTCGACGCGGCCGTACACCACGCGGGGCACGCCTTCGCGGGCGACCTCCACGAGCGGATCGGCGAAGGAATAGCCCAGGCTGCCCACGCGGCGCACGTCGGCGCCAAAGCCCAGGGCGCCAACGCCCTTCTCGAAGATGGCGCAGACGGTATCGGCGCCGGCGGCGATCCCCCCGGTGTCCATGCTAACCCGCACCCAATTCGGGCCCGAGTCGGCAAAGACTTTGGAGTACTTATCCAGATCAGCGTAGGTGAGCTTCTTCATGACGCGGCCTTGGGCTGGGTGGTTTGGGCGATGATGCGCGAGACGTTGGAGGCATTCAGGCGGCCATGGGTCTTGCCGTCGACGACCATGGCGGGGCTCATGCCGCAGCAGCCGATGCAGCGGACGACGTCGAGGTGCCACTCGCGGTCGGCGGTAGTGCAGCCCTCCTCGACCTTGAGCAGGGTCTTGGCCTCGGCGAGCATGGCGGACGCGCCCTTGAGGTAGCAGGCGGTGCCCATGCAGAGGGACATGTTGTGCCGGCCCGGGGGCTTGAGCTTGAAGTAGTGGTAGAAGGTGAGGACTTCGTAGATGCGGGCGAGCTTCACCCCGAGCGCATGGGAAACCTCCATGGCGATCTCACGCGGCACATAGCCGTGCTGGTTCTCGATCTCGTGCAGGATCAGGATGAGGGAGCCCTCCTCGTCCTTCCATTTTGCGACCAGGGTGTCGACTTCCTTCCGGACGTTGCTCTCGACCTTGGTCTGGAGCTTGCGCAGGCGATCGAGCTTGACCTCAAGCACGCGGGACACCTCCTCGGCGATATGCCGGGGGATGAAGCCGTGCTTGTTCTCGATCTGTTCGAGCGATTCGAGCAGCGCGACCTCGTCGTCCTTCCAGGCATTCATCTGGTCGGCAGGTAGTTCCGATTGTTGAACAGTGTCGGGTTGCATTTTGGATGGGAGGATTCTGTTGAAACCGGACAGCATAGCAGTTCTGGCGGCGGCCAATCAAGCAGGCTGATCTTGCGCCGGCCAATCATCAGCAAACCGAATGACCGCCATCACCGGGGCAATCTGCGGGGCCATCTTCACCTTGAACGTCGCGTGGTCGTCGCCATGGACGATCCTGCCGACGGCCTCTACGACCTATCGTACGATCAGATCGAGGCAGGCATCGTCGCCGGCAGCGCGAGGCCGGAATCGATGGCTTCCCTGCGTTCGTAGACGGCGAACAGATACAGGAAGATCCTGCGCGAGGCATGGTACGATCACGTAGCCGCCAAGAGCAGTTGTCCGAAGCTGACCAGCTCCTCTCGAATGCGCCGGTGCTCATCGACCGCCGCCGCCGCCGGGTTTTCGCCAGCGATGAACGCCGCGCCGCGGAGCGGCCCGCTGGCATCGCGATGGGTGAAGTGCTCCGCGAGCGTGGCGCGCGCAACAGCAAATCCCGAATTCACGTCCCGTTCGGCGGCGAAGGCCGCGATTACCGCCTCCGGGCCTCCATCGAAATGCAGCGCAATCTGATAGAGATCAAATACGTCCTTGGGCTGCATTCGGCCCGCGAAGGCAATGAGCTTCAAAATCAGGTACGGACCGGCCTCGCAAACCCGGACGCGGCACAGCTGATTCGCGCCGTAAAGATCGACGCCCGAAATCACGCACTCGCGGTTGAGGGTCAGCGCCCGGTCGATACCGCGAAAGACCCCTGTGGGAACGTCGTCAACCATCACGGTGCCGGTCGTCTTTCCCGGCACTTCCGTCAGAAAGTCGAGGTAGATATTTACATCATTGACGGTTTTTACGAAACGCTGCTCCTCCCGTTTGAACCCAAGACCCGTCAGGTGAGACGATAGTGAACCGTATTGGCCGGCGGTTGCCCCCAAGGCGATGCCGAGGTTGACATCCATGGTCACTGCTGACAGCATTGGAGGCCGCGGACGGCAGATGTAGCGGGGCACAAGACCGCCGACCAGCACCAAGTCATCGTGGTAGGCGGAGAGCGCGGGCCACGCGGTCAGCAGCACCCGTTCCGACAAGGCAGTGATGTCCGGGTCGTAGTCGTGGTGACAGGAGTGCTTCATCGGCGAAATTGCTCCCAGTGGCGCAGTGCCTCCGCTGCGTCTGGCCCGCGCTGTCCAACCTGAAGCAGGTCGAGGTAAATCTGGGCGTCCGACACAAGCGTCAGATCGTTAACCGTCTGCGTGAACTGAAACACCCCGTCGTCCTTCGAGAGGAGTAGCCACAGGCGCCCGCCGTCCGGGACCTCCCTTGCGGTCAGAGATTTCAAGACTTCGGCGCCGGGGAGTGCCTCGACATAGGCGGAGACCATTGGCGCATCAGTATAGGGATGGCGAAGCTGTGCGGCAAACCATTGGGTGAAAGCCAGCTGGGCAGAGCCGAAGGTGGATTTCACTTGGTATGCGATGCGTTCGGCCGGCACGAGCAAAGAATACTGATGCACCGTCACTCGGCGGGACCAGACGTCCCGACGAGCCCATTCATCCAGCAAGGCGTCAGGCTGGGACGCGATCCAGCGGCTGCCGCGGCGGCCGCCTTCGCGCCGGACAAAGCCCTGCTGATTCAATGTGTCGAGCAGGCGCGAGAGCAACGGGCGGCTGATTCCGGTTTGCGTCGCGAGATCGGCTTGGCTCCACTCCGCTCTAGGAGAGAGCAGAGCGCGGGCGAGGCGTGAACTTTTCGCGGAGAAAAGGTCGGGCGGCGGGGGCGTGGCGACGATGGCATCACCGTCATGTTTGCCCGCCCGATCGATGAAGAGAGGCCCGCGCCGAATCCACGCGCGTCCGTTGAGATCAACGCAAGCAACACCAGCCTCGCGGCATAGGGCGACAAAACGGTCGGTAAGACGGGGCGTGACCAGGAGCCATGGATGATTCGCCCGCGTGGCCCGATGCGCGAGGGTATCGATCAAATTGAAGCTTGGCTTGAGTTTGTACTCGGCGAGAAACGGATAGTCGCGTCCGTCGATCTTCAGATGGAGCACCGCGTCAGCCTGATTGCGCCCCCGCTCCGCCCTGCGAATACGCCACGAAAGGTCCGGGTCGTTGCCGAGAATTTCCTGCACGGCAATGGCCAGGTCTCTTTCGGTATGAATGGCTGTTATTTTCCTCACAGTACCTATTTCGGTTGTGACGACAATAGGTCTTTCAAGGGAAATATTGCAAGCGCTTTTGCGGCAAATATCCTCGCCTCCTCATCTTCCGCAATCCCATTGACTCCACAATCTGCCCTAGAATACCGGCGTTCCACCAATGGTCGCGGTTCAAAACTGAGATTGCCTCGATTCGGGGGGCACACGACCTACGCCTGAAGGGCAAGAGAACTACCCGAGAAAGTGACAGCGGGCCCGGAGGACAGACGGGCGCAGCGATCTCGCGCGATTGGCCGGTGAATGGCTGGTCGGCCGCTTGGCGGCGCGGAAGACCAAGAGTGGCGTCGCGCTTCTGAGCACAAAGGGTCGAGGAAAACTCGGCGCTCGGCGAATATTGCCCAAGTATTGCCCAGACGCATCTATTTCGCTGCATTTGCACGGTTCTGGCTCCATCGGATGGCCATCCCATAAGTGAATGTCCCCGTGCGACTACCTGCATTTTTCGAGTGATAATCCGGAAACGCCATTAACCCGATTTCCGCTACTGGGGCATCAAAAAAACACAAGTTGTTGATTCATCGCCCGGTTTTTCAAAAGGTCGGGACTACATCGGCGATTTGCCCCCCGGGTATCGTATCTTGGGAGGAGGTTGCGGCGGAAGGGTTAGATTGAGTTTTTCCAGGAGCAGAGCGATGTCGGTGCTGGGCTCGGTGTGCCGGATCAGGAGCAGTTCGCGGCCGTCGGCGGTGGGGATGCAGACATCGAGCATTTGGATGGTGGCGAGTTTTTCCAGGACCACCCGTGGCATCAGCCCCGCGGCGTGACCCCGAAGCTGCTGGCGCAGGGTGATCGACAAGCAGTAGGCAAGGAAGGCGACGAACAGGTGTGCCTCGATGCGCTCGGGCTTGTGATGATAAATGGGGCGCAAACCCAGGTCACTCTTGAGAGTCCGGAAGGCTTCCTCGACGAAGACCAGTTGCATGTAGCAGTGCCAAATCAGTTCAGGGTCGTCAGCCGGGAGGTTGGTGCGCAACAGGTAGCGGCCCTCGCGCTGGCGCACCGCGCGCATCGCCGCCCGGTCAAGCTTGAAGCTCAAGATGCCTTCGGCCGAGACATCGACGTGGACCAGGCCCGTGGCGACGCGGCCGGCGCGGTCCTGCGCCGCTCCGAGTTTTTTGAGCAACAAGTCCCGCGGCGGCGCCTGCTTCTGCAAATCGGCCAGGCGTTTCCAGTAAACCTTCAGTCGGCGTTTGCGCATGCCCCGCTCCTTGCCCTCGCGCGCCCCGCTGTGGGCCAGGACGTAGACTTCGCCGTCCTGCGGCAGAAGCTTCACGCGCAACTGTGGCCGGACGTTGTGCCACGGCAACTCCGCCAGGGTTGACTCCAGCCTGGTGAGACGGCCCTTTGGCGTGCCCACAAGGTAACGCACCTTGGCGTCAGCGGCGCGCAGCTCGGTGAGGACTTCCTCGGTGGGGATACCGCGATCCATGATCCAGATCCGCTCGGCTTTGCCGAAACGGCGCTGGATCGTCTCGATCATGCCGCGCAGGGTCGTCTTGTCGGCCGTGTTGCCGGGAAACATCTCATAGGCCAGCGGCAGGCCCTCGGGCGTGACGACCAGTGCCACCACCACTTGGACACAGTCACCGCGTTTGTCGCGGCTGTAGCCGAACCGTCTGGGGTCCTCCTCGCTTTCGGGAACGTCGCATTCGAAATAGGTCGAGGTCAGATCGTAGAGTAAAACCTGATACGTCGCACCGAACAGGTCGCACCAGCGCTGCCGCAGGTGCCCGAAGAGTTCTTCCTTGAGCGGCAAAACCAGATCCAGGCAGCGGTACAGCGTGTCGTCCTGCACGGCCCGCGCGTCCACATCGAGCAGATCGCCGAGCGCGGTCGTGGAAAACCACTGACGATGCAGCCGCCACTCGCTGCCCGGCGACAGCAGCCGGTAAACCGTGAGGATGCGCAGTACCTTTTCCCAGTCGGTGCCCTCGCGGTTGAGCGGCAGGCGGGAGCCGAAAAAATCATCGAGGTGCAGCGTGCGCCACAACTCGTCGGCCAGCCAGCACGCGCCCCATTGGCGCGGATGCTCCAGGCTCAGCTCGCTCAACCGCACCTGCAGCGTGTCCACACCGCCCGGCGGGGGCGTGCGGTCCGCGGGAAACAACGCCAGTTGCCGCGCCTCCCCATCGCGCTCATCAACGACGGCAATTGTCCGCTCCCAGGCAACCCGCTGGCTGTCGTTGATCTCCCCCAGGTACAACACATGCCGGTGCGCCACCTTGTTTCCGCCGTAACGATGGCTCTCCACGATCGACCAACTGCGATGTGTTTTCCCGTCCTTTCGCCGTGTCCGGCATTTGAGGAACATGCCCGCAGTTTACCCGATTCGCGCCGTGTGCGGAAGGGACTAGGTCGGGACTACACGCACTTTGGAAAACATCATCGATGCAGCTCAACGACTTGCACCGCGACAACCCCCGAAAAAAGCCATTTTTCATTCCCAGTAGCGGAAAAAAGGTTAACGGTTCGAATCCCCGTTGTGAGATGAGCTTAGGTGCTTGTAATTAGGGCGATCCTAGAGGGTCATGTTTTATAGATTGTAGTCTGTCGCTGCAAGGCCGCCACCTGGCGGCTGACCTCGTGCAGACTGCCCATCTGCAATTCCTCTGCCAGCCAGCGATTGGTGACAGTCGTCCTGGCCTTCATCGCAGCAGCCAAAGCCACCTTCCAGTACGCCATCTTGGCTGATCGGCGAAGATCGCTCCGTGTCCGTCTGGCTTTCTTGAGCAACTGGTCGAGCAGTTTCTGCTGCAGCGCCTCCCCCGCCTGCTGCGCATCGCGGCCGCCGCGCGCCAGCGCCGCCGCGGCCGCACGATGTTCCAGCGCCATCGCCACCTTGAAATCGGCGGAGCCCACGACCCAGCCTTGCGACATCCGCTCAAATTGCATCGCCTTGCGCGCCGGTTCGTCCTGAGTCACCCACGCCAAGTACTCCAGATACTTCTTCCTCCCGGCGGACGTGTCGGCCAAATCCCCGGCTTGCCGTAGAAATTCCCCCGCCGTGTACCAATTCGGCCTCTGTTTCGGCTGCAATAACCATCGGAAGCTCGTCCACGGCCATTCTCCAAGGGCTTCCATGGTGCAGAGTTTCGCTCGCACCGGGTTCAGGTGGATATAATGGCACAAGGGACCCAATCCTGCGTCGGGATCCACCAACAGACTCTTGTATCGCCCTTGAAACAGGTGCCCGTGTTCCTGCCTCAGCCGGTTGAATCGCGCGGCGAACGTCACCTGAAACCACTGCATGCCTTCCACCAGGTTCGCCGCCGGAGTCTCAAGGGCGATATGATAGTGGTTCGACATCAGACACCACGCGTGCACCACCCAGCCTGTCTTGGCGCAGACCTCATCGAGACATTTCAAAAAGGCCGTTTTCGCGCCCTCGCTTTCAAAGATGCCTGCGCGATAGTTCCCACGGTTGAGCACATGGTAGATCGCTCCTTCCCGTTCGAAACGCAGCGTGCGCGGCATGACCCTGCAACCCTCCGAAACTCCGCAGGCCGCGTCAACTACAATCTACAAAACATGACCCTCTACGATCGTCCCCTTGATCTGCGATGCCCAAGTCTTCGGTGTGCAGATCCACGCAGAGTTCAGTGAACCGACCAGAGCCAGTGTCCGGCTCCGGCATTTGAGCCACTCAACCTGAGCCTTGGTCAGCGTAAACCGGGTGGTGGTTGAAGAGGTCCGGACCACCGTCGCCACGGAAGGGTCGAGTGTGTGGTTCCGGGCGTGAGCGTGAAGAACATCGAGCACAACATCGACGGTCAGTGCGAAAGTCTTGTGTGCAGGCGAGGTGGAGATGATTGCGCGAAGAGCGTTTGCGTCCACGGGAAGCAGATACAACGAGTGAGAAATCTGATCACAGGGAGAAACAATGTGCCGGGGAAATAGAAGCCAAGTCTGGTCACTCTCGATGCACCATGCGGTTGGCAGTCGAATGCGTCGGTTTGCGTCGAGCCTGCGTTGGCAGCAGCCGGTGAGAAATGGGGGCTTCTTCATTGGAGGTGGAAGATTTCTGCTGAGTCGTGATTCATCGGGGTGAGGGCGTTTGACTTGCGACAGCGCTCGGGACACAACCTGATTCCAGAGGAACGTCCCTCTTGGTGGCAACGCAACACCGATTACCGTCATGCAATACCGACCAGACATCCCCTATCCGGCCAACGAGGAAGCAAAGCTCGTCTTGTTGGAGAGCCTGTTTCTCAAATGGCATCAGCACTTCGCCGACAATGCCGCCGCGTTGAAGAAACATTCAGCCGACGACATGGTTGTTGACGGGTTTTACCCGTACTACTTCAGCCAGAAAAAGCGGATTCTCTTCATCGGCAGGGAGGCACGAGACATCTCTGGCTACAATTATATCGACTGCCTCTATCGTGCCTACCGTGACGACAAACGCGTCGGCAAGCAGTCTCTCAACGCGAGCAAATTCCATTACAGGATGCTCTACATCGCCTATGGCATTCTCAATGGGATGCCCGAGTGGCAGAAGATCCCGTGCGCAACCGAGATCGTCAACGGCTTTGCCATAGCCGAAGGGTTTAGTTTTGCGTTCATGAACCTCTGCAAGCTCAGCAACGACAGTGATGACTGGACATGGGACCGGGGGGTGAGCGATGTGGCGCATGGGTTGTCCGCTCAAGGCCGCAACTTCACTCAGGAGGAGATTGCCATCTTGGAGCCTGACATTGTCATCACGATGAACCTTCAGGGCATGGTCGCAACGTTCGGGCAACTCACTCCCATCCATGCAACGCCCCAAGCCAGATCTTACTGGCTGGATGTCGGTGGGCATCGCGCATTGCTCATCGACACTTATCATTTTTCGGCATGGAAGAAGGGGGATATTGCAGACTACTATGTCCCGATCTGCGATGCTATCTGCCAAGCTGGAATGGCTCCTACCCAGTGAACTGGAAAGAACATCAGGGACATTCGGAGGCGTATGGGGGGCGGTGAGGACGGTATTGCTTCCGCATCGTGACACCATAGACCAAATCGAACCCCATGAAAATCATCCTAAGTCGGAAGGGTTGGGACAGTGGTTCTGGCGGATTAAACCCGAGTCCCGTTTTTCCAGACGGAATGATACAGTCATTGCCAATAGGCTGTGATCCCGGTTCCCCGACGTATGCCAGTATCGCGCCCTCTGCCATAACTGCTAAAGGGTATCCGAATCTCGATGCGTTCTTCGCGGTTTATCCCCCGCGATGGATACCCACTAATCCTTACGCCCATCTTGATCCGGATCTAGAGCATGCTGCCTACCCCCGGCTGGCAGGATGGTCTCCATGTTTTGGCCAACAAGGGGCAGCAGCAGCACACCTCACAAGACTCGGTGTCGGTATCGGCGATCTTTTCCTTTTCTATGGTTGGTTCGATGACGTCCGTTTGTCAGGGGGGCGATGGCTGCGAAGACACAATGATCGCTTCTTGATTTGGGGCTGGCTTCAAGTCGGATCAATCCTGACTCCTCCTTTCCCGCCATGGCTTCATTATCATCCGCATGCGGTGCATGCAGGGAGCTACGGGATGCACAATCGCATCTATGTAGCCGCCCCCAGCTTGACCGGAGAGAGTGACCACGGACGATGGGCTGGTGGCGGTGTCTTCACGCATGAGCACCCCAACAGGAATCTGACTTTATCTCCCGGACACCGGGGTCTCTATCCGACAGGATTGCCGGTTTGGTTTTCCAGCGCAATGAGCCGCTTCCGGCAAGAGCATGTGCTTGACACGACCGGGATACCTCTGGCCGGGCCTTGGCTTAGTTCGATCTTCGTTTGAGTAACGATGGAGGTCGTAATCAGGCGCGAGTCCTTGGCCGTTGTCCCTCAACGATACCGCATCCCCAGCTGCTCAATCGTCTCGTGCAAGCTGGTCTTCAATTCCACCGGCTCCATGACCGTGGCATGAGCGCCCCAGCTCAACACCCAGCGTTCGACTTCCTCCAGATCGGATAGGCGCATCGACAGTTCGACCCCATTTGAGGGCAAGTCCTTCAACGTCTGGGTTGGATGCCACCGGCGCTCACGGATGTAGAACGCTGCAGCTGCATCGAACTGGATGCGGACAAGGTAGTCGCCGGTTCCACCTTGAACCCCGAATGCACCCTGAAAGAATTTCTCCACCGAAAAGTCATCGGGCACAACAAACCGTTCACTCCGCACCATCACATTGGCCATCCTTGGCAGCGCATACTGTCTCAACGCCTTCTTCCCCACGTCATGGCCGATCAGGTAACAGGAATTGTTCCTGAACGCGATGTGGTAGGGCTGGACCCGGCGGGAGATTTGTCGTGTTGATCCGGGTCTACGGTAGTCGAATTCGACCTCACGTCGGTTCTTCAGTGCTCGGCTCAACGCATCGAAGACCGCCATGTTGGGTTCAGACCGTCCAAGGCTGCTGAACGACACCGAGTTTAACCCGGATTCCGGACTGAACGTGATGGTCTCATTCAATCCGGCGGTGATCTTGTCGAATGCAGCTTTGAGCTGGTGCTCGTATGGGGTGCCCCGGTACTGCTCCATTGCCTTCCCGGCCACCAACAGTGCCATCAACTCGCCTTCGGTGATCTGGACGGACGGGAACCCAGTGACTTTCTCCGTGTACCAGTAGCCACGCTTGCTCTCGTCATACTCAATGGGCAGGTCCAGCTGATCCCGCATGAATTCGATGTCCCGTTGGATCGTCTTCACCGACACCTCGATTTCACGGGCGAGCGTGGCACAATTGGGATAGGTGCCCCCCCGCAACGCCGCGTGAATCCTGTACATCCGTGCAACGGGTGGTCGGGAGAGCTTGGGGGTCATGGGGGTGCCGCTGCTCGTCAGCGCACGAACAGAGCTATGCCGACTCAAAGTTAAACGCCTTCACCAATCTGTGCTTCCCGTTGTAGCCGACGGTCTTCTTCGCGGCATAATTCAGGAGAGGCTTTGCCTCGGGTGTGCCCGCAAGCAACGGATCACGGAATATCTCCTCCCAGCACATACGCTTGAATCTCCTATCGGGTTGCTGGTTCAGATACCGGCCAAACGATTGCTCAATGTCCTGCTCTGCTTTCTCACGCACCAAGTTCACCAGAACGAATGAGCGTCCAAGGGACTTGGCGATCCAGCTCCCTAGAATCCAATTGCGCATCAACTCGTATTTCTGGTCCCGAACCAGCTGATCGAATGACGTGTTCTTGACGAAGATCTGTTCGAACCAACCACCGGGATATTTCTTTGGGCTTCTCAAGTGTTTCTCGATCCTACCCGTTGAGGGAACCTTGTTCGGTGCTGTCACTTTGGCTTCAACAAAAATCAATACCTGATCAGTAAGAAGGATTAAGTCGGGCTCTGTCCCCTGCCCTGACTCTGCAAACTCAACCCGGGCTTTAGCCAACGGTCTCCAAGTACTAACGCGCTCACCATCGTTTTCATCGCATGACCAGAAAATCATCTTCGGTTTCTCAATCGGCACCTTGAGCAAATGGGCTAGAACAGCCGAGGTGAGATTGTATCGATCCAGTGCACTAAAAACATTCCACGTAGCCGCATCTTCGCTGTTATCTCTTTTCATTCGAGACTCCGCCTTGCAGCCGCTCTCAATGATGCGTTTTACGCACTTTAACGATTCTTCGTCTTGGTAGAGCAGTGCGTCTTGGAGCCGCCCATACTCGAATGTGCTGCGAGAAATGTGGATGTCGTGCTCGGGGCAATAGAACTCCGGCTTCTTCCGGAAGACTTCCCTCTGGCGAACAACCTGCCGAGAACACCCCTTCACAGGGCATTCAACGTGATCTTCAGTCACGAGGATAGTCGGTTTGAGGTCATCTAGGCCATACATGGGTAACTCCTTGTTTGTTTCGGTTGATCACCGCTCCGTCGCTTCACCTTCGATCACTCCTCCCGCCCAGTTGTCGGCGCACTGCAGCAAGCGGGTCAGACGGGTTTCCTTATGGGCCACGGATTGGTTTTCCACGATGTACTGGCCGTCGTGGTAACGAACGGCCTGTGCTTCATTATCGCTGAGCGGCAGGTGCTGAGCAATTAAGAAAAGACTGCGAGTCGCAATGTCCATGTGGACGATGTCTTCGTTCACGATGTACCGGATGCCTCGGTTCCTGACATGCCATTCACTGGGATTTGGCAGGTAGTAGGGTTTACCGGGCATGCCGACCTTACCAAGATCATGGAACAGGGCCACGATCACGCAGCTTTCCACGGACAGGTCGGGGGCCAGTGTCTCGCGTAATTTCAGTAACGTCTGGGCCACATTGACGGAATGGCGCAGCAGTCCGCCATCCTCGGCCAAATGGAACCGGGTTGAAGCCGGTGAGGTCAGCCAAGCGGTCTCGGTGCGAAGGAACAGGTCGAACTTCTCGACCGCCTCCCGTCGGTTAACAACGTGGCTGAGGAGGATTTCGTATTCAGGGATGCAGTTGATCATGGGTGTCGTTTGTTTGATTTCTCACCATTCTATCAGGTCGCCACGGACAAAGGGTGTCCGACCTCTCATTTTCCCCACCCGGTCAACGATTGTCCGACCTCCGGGGGTATTCTGCATGCATGCAGAAGCACTCCAACCTCGTCCCCCGGCTTCCACGCTTTGGCTTCCGCAAGGGATGGCTCTACCTTGTCAACAAGAGAGGATTGTTTCGCTTTCAAGGGTGGCCACGACTCAACGCAGAACACTTCAACGAACAGGGTGATTGGATCACGATTGACGTTGCCCTACGAGACAAGGTTGTCCGCCAATTCTTCCAAGACTACCGCACAGCCATTGAGAACCTGAATCTAACTCCCGGAAGCAATGGCTTTCAGGATGCCGATACCGGTCAGTTGTACCTGTCATGGATCGTCGGTGATGACGAAAAGTGCTGGGTGTTTGGAGTCTTCCACTGGCGGCAGTTCTTGAAGACCTTACCCACACGTCTGGCCACGTGTGCTTCCCAGCTCAAATGCGACCTGTTTTCGGCGCTGGAATTGTTTCAGGAGGTTCCGGCGGCGATGGATCTGACTCAACATAGTCCAGTGCTCGCCACGGCGCTGGCGCGACACTGGGAGTTCCCTGCCGTTGGCCGGGTTGATTGGGATGCGGTTCGGCAGCAGATTCAACATCGGCGTCGGGACATCATCGGTTGGCTTGGTTTTCCGGCGACTGAATCCACAGTCAATGGATTGGAACGGATTTCGGTCGGAGGACCGCATGCTGCGGCATTGATTCAACGAGGTCTTGGGATTCTGAACGACCCCGTTCTTGCTCCAGCTCTGACGCATGTTCCGCTCACCGAGCCAATGGTCATCGAATGCTTGGCCAATCCTCTCACACGGCAATGGCTGGATGGCCGTCGGCTGAAGAAAGCTGGCCCCCGGCTCTTTGACTACGTGATGGCACTGTTCGAACCGATCAACAGTCTTCTGGCGGCAAAGGTGATCGATGTGGAGACAGCCCGGCGGATTTCATGGACCAGCCCCGATCAACGCACCTCAAATTGGATTCTGCCGCACTTGAAGCCATACCTCCTGCCAGACGCACCTACACCGGTCTCGATTGGCATTGAACGGCTGCAATCGTTGGCTGAGCTGATCCACGAGGGAGAGGAGATGAGCCATTGCGTCGGTTCAATGCACTATCTCCTCCGTGCAGTGAACGGCGAGGTGGCCGTATATCGGGTCACTTCTCCCGTACGGGCCACGCTGGCGCTCTCCAACAATGGACAGGGTTACTGGACAATCGAAGACATCAAAGGCCCGCACAATGCCGAGATTTCACTGGAGGACCTATCGCAGATCGCCCATCAGTTTCCCCCTGAAGTGGAATTCGACCGATGGATTCAGAATAGGCTGTGGGACGCGGCGTGACCTTCCACCCCTCCCCTGCATGAAGCTCGCTATACTTTCCGACATTCACGCAAACCTGCGCGCGCTCGAAGCGGTTCTGAAGGATGCACGCAAACGCAATTTCGAACGGTTGCGGTCGATACGCGATATCCGTCATCTGACATGCAACGCCGATGGCGCAGTTTTCCCACAGCACGAGGACAGTCTATTTCCATGTGGCGCGAACAACTGGGACACGGTATCGGAATTCAGCGTGAGTTTCGCTCGCTTGCAAAATCTGAACACGCACCACAGCTAAACCACCATGAGCCCTATTGAAGTCGCAAATCTTAGAACGAAAATCGGGGTGTTGGCCGGACGTGTCCCAGTTTTCAACACAGTCAAGAGCGCGGGCGATAGATTATTGCTACCTTTGGTCCAGGAGACCGCAGCCGATTCAGGAAGTATCGAATCCATCTGTGCCGGAATCGCGAGCGAGTGCGCCGCAATGCCGATCCCAAATCTCGTCGCTGAAATCGATAACAGCCTGCTGGCACATACGATGGCGTGTGCCAACCCGCTGCAACTGGAGGCTTACTCGGCGCTCTACGAGTTGCACCGCGCATTTAAGAAAGCGTCTGAGAACGAAACGCTCCGCCTGCCGTGAGCGGCGAAGAGGAAGCGACTACGACGGACCGTAGCTCTCCAGTGCTTCCTGCAGATTCCCGCGAATGCATTCCCGCAGATTCATCGGATGCACGACGGTGATCTCCGCGCCCTGGGAAAGAATCCAGAAATGCAGCTGCCAGGAATCCTTGATGGTCGCCGTCAGGAGGTGCCGGCCTTCCCCTTTGGGGATCAGCTCTTGGTCCTTCGTGAGCGGACTTTCCGCGAGGTAGCATGCCAGCTTTTTGGAGACCACGGCTTCCAATCGAATCACGCCAGCATCACCAAACTGCATGCCGCCCTCTGCCAGGAATGCGTCCAACGAAAAGCCTTCCGGCCGATTGGACGGTTCTTTCGTCATCTGCACTGAGATCATGCGATGCAGGGCATACAACCGGGGGTCGGAATAGCCAAACGCTGTGGCCACGAGGTATGCGACTGGCCCGCCCTGGACGAATGCCAGAGGATGCAATGTCCGTTCCCGGGCACCGGGATCGTCCGGCCCGGAATAACGCAACCGAAGTTGGCGCTGCTGTAGGATGGCCTCCTGCACGGTCTCAAGCACGCGAGGCTCAACCTTGGGCGAGATGAAGGGCAAAGAGGATGGAACATACCGCACCCGGTCCGTCCATTGAGTGTAACGATTGCCTGGAAACGAGCCGAGCTTTTGGCGCGCCTGCTTGAATTTGGGCTCCAGCACGCGAAGCAGTGAAACCGGTGCCAGTTTTCTCAACAGTTCCTCGACCAGCACCAGGGAAATGGCTTCGGTGAAATCCAAGCCCGGGAGGTCGAGGGCATGATCCTGCATCCAGAGCCAGCCGTACGGCTTGGTAGCGTCATTGCATCGGATTGCAAACAAGCCCGACAACTCGATCAGGTCGCGCTCGACGGAGCGTTTTGTGACTTTGAACCCCGCGTCTCGCAGCCGTTCAGTGAGTCCCGCGGCCGTGATGCCGGAGCCACGGGTTGGCAGGCTCTTGAGCAATTCCCACTGGCGGGCAATGGCGTTGTGAACGGCGGATTTCGGCATGGTGTGGCATTCGGAGCCTGAAGCATCTTGGCACGGTACAGCGACATTTTATGTCGCAGTCGCAGATAAGAATCGTGCGAACCCGATATCTCCTGCCCAGCTTAAACTGCTGACCGAAATCGCCGCAGCACCACAGCACGGTGTCGAATCGTATCCGCCCCCGAACGAATCAGACGTTCGGTCTCCGATTCCTTGACTTCTGCAGCCTGATGTATCTACGTGTATCTATGCCCTCTGCAACCAACCGAGCAAAACTCTTCCGGCACGGTGGCTCCCAAGCTGCCCGATTGCCGCGCGAATACCGACTTCCAGGCACCGAAGCGGCGATTTCTCGGACTCCAACAGGCGGTGTTCTGCTCGAACCTCTCAACGCCGATTTCGAGTCTCGACGCCGACGCTTCATAGCTCTGGCTGGCTCGTGTCCGGATATGCTCGACGTGCCCCCTCACTCCACCCCTGACATTCCCCGAGACTGATGGCCTACCTTCCAGATACGAATGCGATTTCCGCCTACATGCGCGGGGACAACCCAAAGACCATTTCGAAAATGACAGCCGCCTTTGGGGAATTATGCCTTTCAGTGATCGTACTCGCAGAACGCGAGTTTGGCGTAACCAAAGGGGCGAACGCCAATGCTCGCCTCAGATTGGCGGAATTAGCCCAAACGATCCCTGTTGAACATTTTACGCGTGACGATTGCACGCACTATGCAGCCATTCGACACGACCTCGAAGCTCGTGGCGTTGGTATCGGCCCCATGGACACACTCATCGCCGCCCAAGCTCTTCGCATGGGTGCCACAATTGTCACCCGGAACGTCCGCGAGTTCAGCCGAGTACCGGGCTTGAAGGTCGAGAACTGGCAAGACTGAGCTCTTCGCTGGGCGAGAAGAGCTTTGTTCATGTGAACGAGCGATGGGATGAGAGTCCCGGGACTGAGATTCGCCCTATTTCGATTGGTTGTGCAGTCCGGTTCCAGTTTCTGCTGACACCCTCGACGGGTTCGGATTCGACCCAATCATGAGCAGACGCGATACGATGCGCGACCCACGCTAACCGAGTCGGAAGACCTCGCGCAGGCGGCGGGCGATCTGCTGCCGGCGGTCGGGAGACACATGTCCTGCGACGGTGCTGACGCGGGTTTTGGCAATGGTGTGAACAAACAGGCAGTTGGCAGTGGTCTTGAACTCGATGCTGTCGGCGGAATTGAGGTAAACCCGGCTGGAGGAAACCGATTCGGCGGGTTTGAGCTTGGTGCAATAGAGCACGTTGATCTTCTCAGCTCCGCTCGCAGAACAGATCTCCGGCGGCGAGAGGACAACCGCAGGATGTTCGTCGCGGTCTTCCGCGTTGATTCGAGCCTTGATGATGTCCCACTGGGTGAAGTTCATGCCGTCTCGTCGCTGCGGGCTCCGTTGATTTCGGCCAGATCCTGCGGCGTCGGCTGAAAGTAGCCTGGTGGACGGTGGGGAACGGGGTCTTCCGGGGGATGGTAAACAAGCTGGAAGCGGTCCGAACCGTGCTGGAGGTAAACCACGTCGCCGCGCTTGGCCCGGGCGCCGACGCGGGCGAAGTTGCGTTTGGCCTCGCTGAAACGGATGGTGGTTGTCATGAGTCCCGAGTGAGTCCCGGCCGGTGCCTGTGTCAAACGGAAAGGCGGGGCACCAATGCCACATCGAAGCACAGGCAATTGGCATCTGCCGTTCCGGAGTTGAACAATCGGAACCGGCCTTGCATGGTGACGTGGTTCGCCCAGCCCGCTTTCATTCCAATTCGGCAGCTCACCTTGACCACGGACTTCACTGATTACACGGATGGGGGACATGTCCTTTGTCCAATCCGTGATGCTATTTCTCAACCCCCTCCTTTTTGGAGAGGATTCTCATCGGCGATGCCGACGCGGTCCGACGGATTGCTCTGGCCGCGACGAAGCCCGAGAAGTCCGGAGAGGACGCAGCTACAGAAGAACGGCCGCGCTCCATTGGGTTGGCCGGGATACCGGCTTCGAAGGTTTGGCATCTGCGATTATCCGAGTTATCTGCGGTTAAAACGGATCGGAATTGAACCGCAGATGGCGCAGAAGGCACAGATGGGGACGGCGCCTGTCCGTGGTAATTGCCGTTCCGTTTCCCTTTCGGCTGAGTCATAGCCGCGCTGGGAAATCCGCGGTGTCAACTGCGTCCTCTAGGTTCATGAACCACCCGTCCAGCTCCGTCCCGTCCTGGCTCGCCGCGTGTTTCGCGGCCGGAACGTTGCTCCTTCCCGCAATGGCGAAGGACTTTTCTCCCGCGATCATTTACGCTGTCGGCGGGAAGTTCGACCTCTCCTTCAACCAGGCGGCCAGCGTGGGGGCGGAGCGGTTCAAGCGGGAGACCGGCATCGCGTTCCGCGAGTTCGAAATCACCAATGCCGCCCAACGGGAGCAGATCATGACCCAGTTCGCCCGGCGGGGGGCCACGATCATCGTGGCGGTCGGCTTCACGCAGGCGTCGGCGGTTGAAAAAGTGGCCCGGGAATTCCCGGACGTGAAGTTCACGATCATCGACAGCACGGTCGATCTGCCGAATGTCCAGTCGGTCGTTTTTCGCGATCAGGAGTCCTCCTTTTTGTGCGGCATGATGGCTGCGATGGCTTCGAAGACCGGCAAGATCGGCTTCGTCGGGGGCATGGACATCCCGCTCATCCGGAGGTTTGCGCTCGGCTACCGCGCCGGCGCGCAGTATGTGAAGCCGGACATCGAGGTCTTCGAGAACATGACCGGCACCACGCCGGCGGCCTGGGCTGACCCGACGAAGGGCGCCGAGCTCGCCCGGAGCCAGTTCGGACGGGGCGCGGACGTGGTGTTTCAAGCGTCCGGCGGCACCGGCATCGGGGTGATGCAGGCAGCCCGGGACGAGGGCAAGCTCAGCATCGGCAGCGACTGCAACCAGAATTACCTCCACCCGGGAAGCGTGCTCACTTGCGCCATCAAGCGCGTGGATGTGGCGGTTTACCGCGCATTCATGGACGCGAAGAACGGCACGTGGAAAGCCGGTCCGGTCTCGCTCGGGCTGGCGGAAGATGGCCTGGACTGGGCGCTCGACAAATACAACCGCGCGCTGGTCTCTCCGGAGATGGAGCGGCGGGTGAACGCCGCGCGCGCCGACATCGTCAGCGGCAAGCTGAAGGTCCCCGAATATCGGACTCCGTGAGCGCGGCGCGTGTGGAGCCAATGGCAAAACCGGCCGGGATGCCCCCGGCCCTTGAGCTGCGCGGGATCGACAAACGGTTTGGCGCGGTGCATGCGAACCGGGCGGTGTCGTTCGCCGTCGCGCGCGGCAGCGTGCACGGGTTGATCGGCGAGAACGGGGCGGGCAAGTCGACGCTGATGAACATCGTTTTCGGAATCCATCGGGCGGATGCCGGCGAGGTTTGGGTGCACGGCCGCCGGGCGGAAATCCGCCGCCCGTACGACGCGATCGCAGCAGGCATCGGCATGGTGCACCAGCACTTCATGCTCGTGGACACCTTCACCGTGATCGAGAACGTGATGCTGGGCCTCGAGGGCGGGCGGTTGCTGGCCGGCGGGCTCGCGCGCGCCCGGGCCGCGTTGGAGCAGATTGCACGCGACTACGACCTGGCCGTGCCGCTGGACGCCGTGGTGGAGCACCTGCCGCTCGGCTTGCGGCAACGGGTGGAGATCCTGAAGGCACTCTACCGCCGTGCGGAGATCCTGATTCTCGACGAGCCGACCGCGGTCCTCACGCCGCAGGAAACCGACAGGCTCTTTCGCATGCTCTTCCGGCTGCGCCAGCAGGGGAAGACCGTGATCCTCGTCACCCACAAGCTCCGCGAGATCCTGGCCGTGACCGACCGCGTCACGGTCATGCGCCAGGGCGCGATCGTGCACGAGACCGCGACGCGTGAAACCACGGAACGGGCGCTGGCCGAGAGCATGGTTGACCGCGCGGTCTCCCTGAAGGTGACCAAGGCGCCGGCGCGGCCCGGCGACGTTCTGCTTGCCGTGCAGGATCTGGAGGTGAGCGATCGCCTGGGGGTGCCGCGCGTCCGGGGGGTCAGCTTCGAGCTGCGGGCGGGGGAGATCCTCGGCATCGCCGGCGTCGCGGGAAACGGGCAGTCCGAGCTGCTCGAGGCCCTGGCGGGCATCCTTGCGCCGTCCCGGGGAAAGATCCTCCTCCGGGGCGTGGACCTTGCGCGCCATGCGTCCGGCCCGCGCGAACGGCGGCGGCTGGGTCTCGCCCATGTGCCGGAGGACCGGCTGCGGCTGGGGGTGGTGCCGGACTTCTCCGCCCAGGACAATGCGATCCTCGGCTATCAGGACCTGCCGGCCTACAGCCGCTGCGGCCTCCTGCGGCCGGCCGCGATCCGGGCGGCATGCGAGCGAAAGCTGCGCGACTACGATGTGCGTCCGGCCGACCCGGCGTTGCGCCTGTCCGCATTTTCCGGCGGCAACCAGCAGAAGCTCGTCCTTGCGCGCGAGATCGGCGGCGATCCCCATGTGCTGCTCGTCGGGCAGCCAACCCGCGGGGTGGACATCGGCGCCGTTGAGTTCATCCACCGGCAACTGGTCGGTCTGCGCGACGCGGGCAAGGCGCTCCTGCTGGTGTCAGTGGAACTCGATGAAATCCTCGGGCTTGCCGACCGCATTTTGGTGATGTTCAACGGCGAGATCGTGGGCGAGATCGCGGCGGCCGACGCTATCGAGCAACGGCTCGGCCTGATGATGGCCGGTGTGCGGGAGGGCGGCGCATGAGTGCGCCGGGCCGGTTGCCGCGCTGGGCCGACCTCGGGTTGCTCCCGGTGATGAGCCTGCTTGTCGCCCTCGCGGCCTCGGCCGCCGTGATCGCGATCGCGGGCGAGAACCCGTGGACTGCGCTACGCCTCCTGGCGATGGGCGCGTTCGGGTCGCAGGAGGCGGTCGGATACACGCTCTATTACGCGACCAACTTCATCTTCACCGGGCTGGCCGTGGCGGTGGCGTTCCATGCGGGGCTGTTCAACATCGGCTGTGAGGGTCAGGCGTACCTTGGCGGGCTGGGCGTCGGGCTGGTGTGCCTCGGTCTGGACCATCGCTGGCCGTTCTGGGCGATCCTGCCGCTGGCGGTGGTGGCGGCTGCCGGGTTCGGCGCGGCGTGGGCGTTCATCCCGGCCTGGCTGCAGGCGCGGCGCGGCAGCCACGTCGTGATCACGACGATCATGTTCAACTTCATCGCCTCGTCGCTGATGACCTTCCTGCTGGTGGAGGTGCTGATCAAGCCGGGCCAGCAATCTCCGGAGTCGCGCGAATTCGCCCCGGCCGCCTGGCTCCCGACAATGCCGGCTCTGCTCGCCCGGCTGGGGATCGAAGTCAGCGCGTCGCCTCTGAATCTCGCCTTCGTCCTCGCCCTGGCGGCTGCCGGGCTGGTCTGGGTGTTCATCTGGCGGACCCGGTGGGGTTTCGGGCTGCGGACGGTCGGAAAGAATCTGGCCGCGGCCGTGTATGCCGGCATCTCGCCGTCCCGGGTGACCGTGGTCGCCATGCTGATATCCGGCGGGCTCGCCGGGGGACTCGGGCTGAACGAGGTCATGGGCGTGCAGCACCGGCTGCTGCTCGATTTTCCAGGCGGGGCGGGCTTCGTCGGGATCGCGGTCGCGCTCATGGGCCGGAAACATCCGGCCGGGATCCTTCTCGCCGCCGTGCTCTTTGGCGCGCTGTACCAGGGCGGTTCGCAGTTGTCGTTCGACCTGCCCCGGCTCGACCGCGACCTGGTGGTGGTCATCCAGGGGCTCGTGATCCTGAGCTGCGGGGCGCTGGAAAACCTGTACCGTGCGCCGCTAGCCCAGATGTTTCATGTCTCACTCCGCCGCAGAGACACAGTCCGTTCAATGAACATTGCTGCCGGCCCGACGTCCGGGACATCTGGGCTAATGGCCAAACCGCCCAAAACATAAGCCGATGCCTGCATACACCTTTGTCATCCTGCTGCTGGCGGCGACCCTCCGGGGCGCCACGCCGCTGGTGCTCGCTTCGCTGGCCGGTTTGTTCTCGGAGCGCTCGGGAATGATCGACCTCGGGCTCGAGGGAAAGATGCTCGGGGCGGCATTCGCGGCGGCGGCGGTCTCGGCCGTGACCGGTTCGGTGTGGGCGGGACTCGGCGCGGCCGTGCTGACCTCGGTTCTGCTGGCGCTTCTGATCGGGTTCGCCTCCATCACCCACCGCGGCAACCAGGTGGTGGCGGCCATGGCGGTGAACATCCTGGTGGCGGGGCTCGGACCGTCGCTGGCGCTCGCGTGGTTCGGCCTCGGCGGGCAGACACCCCAGCTCGACGCACCGGGCCAGCGGTTCCTGGGCCTCGCCTGGCCGTGGGCGGAGCAGGCGCGTGCGGCGCCGTTTCCCGGCCTGCTCTACGCGGAGTTGCTGAGCGGCCACAACATCGTTGTCTATTTCGCGGCGGCGCTGGTGCCGGCGGCCGGGTGGGTGCTCTATCGGACGCGTTTCGGATTGCGGCTGCGCGCTGTCGGCGAGAACCCGGCGGCGGTGAATGCCGCCGGCATCGGCGTGAACGGCCTGCGCTACCAGGCGGCGATAATCTCGGGCTCATTGTGCGGCGTGGCCGGCGCCTACCTGTCGACCGCCGCCAGCGCGGGCTTCGTTCGCGACATGACTGCGGGCAAGGGTTATCTTGCCCTCGCGGCGCTCATCTTCGGCAAGTGGCGGCCCGGCCCCACGCTCGCCGCCTGTCTGCTCTTCGCGTTTACCGATGCGCTGGCGGTGCGCCTGCAAGGCGTGTCCCTGCCGGGGGCCGGCGTGATCCCCGTGCAGTTCATTCTGGCGCTGCCCTACGTGCTCACCGTACTCTTGCTCGCCGGTTTTGTCGGCAGGGCGGTCGCGCCGAAATCGATCGGCGTGCCCTTTGCCGAGGAATGATGAACGCGGCATTGCCACCATGACCGTTGAGGAACGTCTTCAAGTCCACCTCGGGAAAACGCCTGACATCGCCCGGGCCGGCTGGATTGCGGCCAATGCCACGGTCATCGGGGATGTGACGCTCGGCCCGAAGTCGAGTGTCTTTTACGGCGCGGTGCTGCGCGGCGACATCGCCCGGATCGTCGTCGGCGAAGGCACCAACCTCCAGGACAATGCCATCGTGCATCTGGCGGATGATCTCGACGCCGTGATCGGCGCCTGGTGCACGATCGGTCATGGCGCGATCGTTCACGCGTGCACGATCGAGGACGAATGTTTGGTAGGCATGGGGGCGACGATTCTCGATGGCGCCCGCATCGGTGCGCGCAGCATCGTGGGCGCGGGAGCCGTGGTGACGCCGGGCGCCGTGGTGCCGCCCGGCTCCCTGGTGCTCGGGGCGCCGGCCAAGGTCGCCCGGCCGCTGAGCGACCAGGAGCAAGCCGGGCTGCGTGATTGGGCCGAGAAATACGTCAAAGTCTCGCTGGCCAACGCGGCGCACGAGAAATCGATGCGTCCCGTGTAAGGATTGCCGGCCGGCGGTCACTGATCAGAGGTGATGAGTTCGACTGCCGACCACGAAGCGACGTTTCAAGCCTGGCTCGAAGAGCATCGCGGCATCGTCGTGAAAGTGTCGCGATCGTTCGCGCACAGCGAGACCGAGGTCGGGGAACTGCAGCAGGAGCTGCTGTTTCAGCTCTGGGTGTCCCTGCCGCGCTACGCCGGCCAGGCGAAGCCTTCGACGTGGATCTACCGGGTTTGCCTCAACACGGCGCTGACCTGGCGCCGGGGCGCGCAACGCCGGGAACGCCGCATTGAGCCGGAAGCAGATCTCTCGCGGCTGGCCGCCGACGCTGCGACGCCGGCTGAAACCGCGGGCAACAAGGATCTGCTCGAACAGCTTTATTCGGCGCTGCAGGCCATGCCGCCATCGGAGCGCGCCCTCGTGCTGCTCATGCTCGACGGGCTGGCCTACCGGGAAATCGCCGAAGTGACGGGAATGACCGAGAACCACGTCGGGGTTGCACTGACCCGCGCCCGCAAGCGCCTCGCCGCATTGTTGAAAGGAGTGACCGATGAACTGGAATGATCTGAAGACGATCTGGAGCGGCCAGAAGCTGTCGGCCGACCCGGGGGCTGATCAGGCGGAATTGCAGCGGACATTTGAAACGAAGCGCCGGAAACTGGCGCGGGGTCTTTTCTGGCGCGACATGCGCGAGGCGGCGGCTGGATTATTCGTGGCAGGAGTGTTCGCCTACACCTGGTGGCAGATGGGAAAGCAGGGCTGGCCCATCGGGTTCGCGGTGGTGCTCATGCTCGGCCTCACGGGATTCTTCGTCCGGGAGCGGGTTCGGGCGCACCAACAGCGGCTGGGAGCCGATGCCCCGCTGCTCGCCAAAATCGAGGCCGACCTCGCCGAGTTGCGCCACCAACGCCGCCTGCTTCTCAGCGTGGGTAATTGGTATCTCGCGCCGTGCATCGTGGCGGCGGCAGTCGTTTCGTGCACTGCGTTGGTCCACGCGCCAATCGCGCTGTCGGCGAAGCTGCTGGCCGGGGTTATCATGCTGCTCATTCTTGCGCTCACGTGCTGGGGCGTGTGGGCGCTCAACCGCTGGGCGGTTCGGAAGTGCCTGGAACCCCGGCTCGAAGAACTCGAAAGGCTGCACCAGAGCCTTCGGGCGTAACAGAAACCATTCGGTCGCATGCAGGGCGCGGTCCGGCGACCCCGCCCTGCAACGCGGCGCCAGACCAATCACGCGACCACAAGCCCCTCCACCGAACCCGCATCGATCTCATTCTCCCATGAATACACAATCCTTGATCGTAGTCTGGAAGACCCTCCGGAACGCGGCCGGCCTTGCGTTCCCGATCTCGCTGGTTTCCCTTTGCCCCGCCGCAACCCCCGACCTGCAGACCCGCATCGACACCTGGAACAAGGACAAGCCCGGCGGCGTCGCGGTTGCGTGGGTGGACGAAAAAGGCGTGCAGTTCCTTCAGACCGGGCGCTTCGCCAAGGCTGACGACCGGCCGGTCACGCCCGACACGCAGTTCGAAATCGGCTCCATCACCAAGGTTTTCACATCGCTGCTGCTCGCCGAGAGCGAGCGCGCCGGCAAGGTGAGCCGCGACGATCCGGTCACGAAATGCCTGAAGGTCCCGGCGACGCCGGAGGGACTGGCGCGACTGAAAAAGATCACGCTCCTGATGCTGGCCACCCACACCTCGGGCCTGCCGCGCCTGCCGCCGAATCTGGCGCCGGGCGACCCGCGCGATCCCTACGCGGACTACACGCGGGAAAAGCTGCTCGCGGCGCTGGCCATGAGCGCGGCAAACGTGAAGGCGCCGGCTGACTATGCGTACTCGAACTTTGGCGCCGCCGTGCTCGGCCAGGCTCTTGCGGCGGCGTGGGGCCAGACCTACGCCGACGCCCTGCGTCAGCACGTGCTGGATCCGCTCGGCCTCAAGCAGACCACGCTTGGAATGAGCGGCACGACTGTGCCCGCCAATCTGGCGCCGGGACATGACGACAAGGGCGCGCCGGTGCCGAACTGGACCTTCGATGCAATCGCCCCCGCCGGCGCGCTGCGTTCCTCGGCGCGGGAGATGGCCCTGTTTCTGCAGGCCTGCCTGGGCTTGCGTGAAACGCCGCTCGCGGCCTCGTTTGCCGCGGCCGAGCAGCCCCAACGGCCGCTCGTTGGGCTCGTTGGCTCGATAGGACTCGCCTGGCATCTGACCGCCGACACCCCGCCCATCATCTGGCACAACGGCGGCACGAGCGGGTATCGCAGTTTCATCGGTTTCGAGCCGCGCGGCAGACGCGGCGTCGTGGTGCTTGTCAACACCAGCCAGAGCCCGGACGGGCTGGCGATGAAGTTGTTGCGCGGCGATGAGCCGAAAAAGGCGGAGGCCGCTCCGGCAGGGAGCAGCGCGGCCCCCGCGGCGAACCTGCAGGATTACGTGGGGAGTTTCCCGCTGGCGCCGACGTTTGTCATGTCGGTTACCACCGATCAAGGGAGGTTGTTCGTCCAGGCGACCGGGCAGCCGCAGTTCTCGTTGCTTCCAGCGGCCGCCGACCGCTTCAAGATCAAGGACGTTGATGCCGAGGTGTTGTTCGAACGCGACGCCACCGGCAAGGTGGTTGCGCTCATCCTGCGCCAGAACGGGGTGGACCAACGCGCGCCGCGCGGCGAGGTCAGGCTGCCCGTCGAGATCGAGTTGCCGGCCGGTGCGTTGCAGGAGTACGTCGGAGATTATCCGCTCACGCCCGCGTTTGTGCTGAACGTGACGGTGCAGGACGGCCGCCTGGCGGTGCAGGCGACCGGCCAGCCCCGGTTTCCGGTCTACGCATCGGCCAAGGATGAGTTCTTCTACAAGGTGGTGGACGCCCAGATCACGTTTCAACGCGATGCCACGGGCCGCGTGAATGGACTGGTGTTGCACCAGGGCGGACTCAACCAGGCGGCGGCGAAGAAGTGACCAATTTCCGCTCAGGTCTTGACTACACGAGTGAGACTCGAAACGTGACGCGGATCCGATAGAAATGTCGTGGTCGCGTTCGACCAGATCAGCCTTTTCCGGCGATGCCGCTCATCCGCAACGTAGTCATAACCTGACTTCCGCAACTGGAGGCCGGTTTTGGATTTTTCGGGTTTGCGGCTCGTGCAAGTGATTGGTGGTGCGCGATCGGTTTTTCCAACGGTCCCCGCTAACTCCAAAGGTCGCCACTACAACGGGCGAGGAATCGGGGTGCGGATTTTGGGCGGGGGCTGGGCGGGCAGCGAGCGTCCGAGCCGGTCGAGCAGCAGGGCGACATCGCGGTCGGGCTCGGTGCGGCGCACCAAGAGCAGTTCCCGATCGTCGGTGGTGGGGACGATCACATCGAGCATTTGCAGGGTCGCCAGTTTTTCGAACACCACGCGGGGCATCAGGCCGGGGGCCAGGCCGCGCAACTGCTGGCGCAGGGTGATGGAGAGACAGTAGGCAAGAAAGGCGACGAACAAGTGCGCCTCGATGCGCTCGGGCTTGTGATGATAAATGGGACGCAACCCCAGGTCATTCTTGAGCGTGCGGAAGGCTTCCTCGACGAAGACCAGTTGCATGTAACAGTGCCAGATCAGTTCGGGTTCGTCGGCCGCGAGATTGGTGCGCAACAGGTAGCGGCCCTCGCGTTGGCGCACCGCGCGCAGCGCCGCCCGGTCGAGCTGGTAGCTCAAAATGCCTTCGGCCGAGACTTCGGCGTGGACCAGGCCCGTGGCGACGCGGCCGGCGCGGTCTTGCGCCGCCCCGAGTTTTTTGAGCAACAGATCCCGTGGCGGCGCCTGCTTCTGCAAATCGGCCAGGCGTTTCCAGTAAGCCTTCAGCCGGCGTTTGCGCATGCCCCGCTCCTTGCCCTCGCGCGCCCCGCTGTGGGCCAGCACATAGACCTCGCCGTCCTGCGGCAGCAGCTTCACGCGCAACTGCGGCCGGACTTCGCTCCACGGCAGCTCCGCCAGGGTTGACTCCAGTTTGGTGAGGCGGCCCTTGGGCGTGCCCACGAGGTAACGCACCTTGGGATCGGCGGCGCGCAATTCGGTGAGGACTTCCTCAGTGGGGATGCCGCGATCCATAATCCAGATGCGCTCGGCCTTGCCGAAGCGACGCTGGATCGTCTCGATCATCCCGCGCAGGGTCGTCTTGTCAGCCGTGTTGCCGGGAAACATCTCATAGGCCAGCGGCAGGCCCTCGGGCGTGACCACCAAGGCCACCACCACTTGGACACAATCCCCGCGTTTGTCGCGGCTGTAGCCAAACCGTCGCGGATCCTCATCGCCCTCGGGGACGTTGCATTCAAAGTAGGTCGAAGTCAGGTCGTAGAGTAAGATCTGATACGTCGCACCGAACAGGTCGCACCAGCGCTGCCGCAGGTGCCCGAACAGTTCCTCCTTCAGCGGCAGTAGCAGATCCAGGCAGCGGTAGAGCGTGTCGTCTTGCACGGCCCGTGCATCCACCTCGAGCAGATCACCCAGCGCGGTCGTATCAAACCACTGACGATGCAGCCGCCACTCGCTGCCTGGCGAGAGCAGCCGGTAGATCGTGAGGATGCGCAGCACCTTTTCCCAGTCGGTGCCCTCGCGGTTCAGCGGCAGGCGCGCGCTGAAAAAATCATCGAGGTGGAGGGTGCGCCACAACTCGTCGCCCAGCCAGCACGCGCCCCATTGCCGCGGACGGTCCAGCCGCAGCGAATCCAACCGAACCTGCACCGCCTCAGGGCCGCCCGCCGGTGGAATGCGATCCGCGGGAAACAACGCCAGTTGCTGCGTCGTGCCAGTGCTCTCGTCGAAGACCGTGATCGCACGCTCCCACGCCAGACGCTGACTGTCGTTGATCTCGCCCAGGTATAGGACATGCCGCTGCGCCACCTTGCCGTCGCCATAGCGCCGGCTTTCCACCACCGACCACGATCGATGCTCTTTGCCGTCCTTTTTGCGGGTGCTGCACTTCAGAAACATGCCCGCAGTTTACCAGCCGCCGGCCCCTCTGAATAGAGGCTTGGTCGCCACTACACGCCCTTTGGAAAAACCGATCGCACACCACCAACCACTTGCGTGGTCCACAAACGCGAAAAATCCCGAAACCGGCCTCCAGTTGCGGAATTTGGGATAAAGGAGAAATTCAATCCTGCCGCCCCTCTGCCTTTCGAGCTGCGGGTCGACGATTTCCAGATGGCGATGCAGGATGCGTACGACTTCTTCTATGATGTCAATTCAATGCTCTCAAAGAAAGGTTTGCAGCGGCTGGATGATATGCTTCGGCCGGCCATTATGTCCGGAGTTCTGTCCGACATGCTGACGGCCAGCTTGGGCAAACACTCGCGGGTCTTGACGGAGAATCGATACTTCAACGGCCATCCTGATCTTGTTGTTCGGGGAGTTTACGCGAACGATTCGGCGAAAGCCGCGACACAGGGCGTCGAGATCAAAACGACTCGGAAAGCTGGCGGGGCGGTCGACACGCACGGGGCCAGGGACCAGTGGCCGTGCGTTTTTGTGTACGACGTCGACTGCGAAACGGAACCGGCCATCGCACGGCGTGCACTTGGCTTCACTGAAGTCTATCTCGGGAAAGTGACTGTAGGCGATTTTCGCAAAAACCCACGGGGCGAACTCGGCACACGTACTGCTACCTTGCACAAAGAGGGGATTCGCAAGCTGCGCGAGAACTGGGTATATCGCGCCGTTGCCTCAGGGGCTGGTTTGTAGTCGGCTCAGTCGTGGGATCGCCTCTCGCGCCAACTGAAAATAATGGCGGTCCTTCTCGATGCCGACACTTGAGTAACCGACGACTTCGGCTGCCGCGAGAGTCGAGCCAGCGCCAGCGAACGGATCGAGCACCAAGCCTTCACCAAGCGGCAACACCGCACGGACCAGCCGTCGAAGAAACGCCTGGGGCTTGAGGCTGGGATGGGGTGCCATTGCCCGTTCACAGCTGCGGGTCGGCGCCGATTCGATGACATCACCGAATGGCTTGTCTGGACCCGGTCTGCGAAAGCCGCCGGTCTTCCACTTCCGCAAATTGTCCTGTGCGCGGCCATCGAGCGCCTTCCGATATATCAACCATGGCTCCCACATCGACCGGGGCAATACGCTGACTCCAGAGAACTCCTCGTGGGCGGCCTTGGGGCGGTCGCCTCCACGCATCGTCATCACCAGTCGGATCACTTCGCCGCGCCGTTCAAAGCCCGCCTCGGATAATGCTCCTGCGACGATGTACGAAAGAAGGGGATTAGATGCCACTACGACATTTGCGCCGGGAACGAGTTTGGGCAGGAGGAGCCGGCCCCAGAGCAGGAAGAAGGCCCGCAGCTCGTCGAGTTGATCCGTCGTTAGGGTGGTGAAGCGGGGAAGCGGAGAACGCTGATGGCCATCGAATGCAGGCGGAATCCGCCAGACGCCGCCGTGACCATTGCGCAGCTTTGCCTGTTGCTCAGCCGAGTATTCGTGAAGACCATAGGGGGGATCGGTGACAACTGCGTGGATCGTGTTGGGGGGCAATTGGGCGATCCAATTGAAGCAGTCTGCGTGATGCAGGACTGCCTTTCCGAACGAAAAAGGCGGCTCCTGCTCTCCCTGGATTGCCAACTCAATTTGCAGCCCTGTGCGTCCGTCATCACTGCGGAGCGCGTAATAGCCGCGGTCCTCTTGGACGAAGAGATCGTTCAAGTTCAGCCGCAGATAGGATCGAATCGACGAGGTCGGAGTAGGACCCAGCAAACCTTCCACCTGTGCTTCAATCTCCCGCACGGCCATCGGACGACCGCTGACCGCCAACACCCGTTTGATGGCATCTCGAACTCGACCCGGCGCATTACGTTGAGCAAGATTACTCATCGCCGTGACTGTTTGACGTCCAAACGTCTATGTCAAGCGTTTGCTTTCATCAATGGTGCGAATGGCGTGCGAGTTTCGGAGCGGTGCGCGCCCTGAATGAACAGCATGGGCGGCGCGACCATGACAGCCGATCGATTGCCGAATCTTGGGGGCCGGTGGGCACCATCCCCACAACAGTCATGAAAACGCGATTGCCTCAGACGATGATACGGAACTTTACTCGTGGCGTTGTGAGGGCATTGCACCACTTGGCTTTCCTGGTCGGCATCGGTCTGGCGCTGGTGGCCGCCGCGTCAGCCCGCGAGGTGTGGATCACCGCGCGTTCGCCGCATTTTGAGATGTTCAGCAGCGCCTCGGAAGGCGAGGCGCGGGACATGCTGAACAAGCTCGAGCAGTTTCGCACCGCGGTGCTGGCGATATGCTCCGTCCCGCAGTACCACGATCCGAAGACGACGATTGTGTTTTTCGCGACGGGCCGGCAGTTCGACTCCTGCAAGCCGTTGCGCGACGGCAAACCCGCGGATGCGGCCGGCTACTGTGTTGGCGGCCCCGATGAGACGGTGATTGCGATGGCGGCCGACAACAATCCGGAGAAGACGGACGAGGCCGTCTTCCGCGGGTACTTGAGGCTGATGCTCGCCGCAGGGGGCGCGGAGCCGCCGCTGTGGCTGGATGAAGGCCTGGCCGAGCTGTTCTCCACGTTCAGGATCGAGGGGGACTCCTTCGTTTTGGGCGCGGAGAAGCCGGTGCCGGTGGAGACGCTGGGCCGCATGCAATTGTTGCCGCCGGGCCGTCTGTTCGCAGTGACCCCGGAATCGCCCGAGCGCGGCGGTGAGGCTTTCCGCGTCGAATCCTGGGCGCTGGTCCATTTCATGGTCTGCGGCAAGGACAGCGCGGCCTGGCTGCCCCGGCTGCGGCGCTTCAACGAGTTGAACGCCACCACCGATGTGGCGGCCGACAGGAGTTTTCAGGAGGCGTTCGGCGTGGATTATGCCGAAATGGAGCAGGAAATCGACCGTTACCTCCACGGCGGGCATTTCCTGGCCCAGCGCGGCAGGCTCATCCAGGGAGACTCCTCTGCGCGGAGCGAATTCCGGCCTGCGGAGGACTATGAACGGAATCTGGCGCTCATGAATCTCCGCTGGCGCCTGCAAGCGCCTGCGGACACGGTTTATCAGGTCATGCAGTTGTCGGGAGATCATCCCGATGCCCCGCGCCCGCACGAGGTGATCGCGGCGATGGCCCTGCGGGGCGGGGATCGGAAGGATGCGCTCGGACATTGGCGGAGCGCCGCCGACCTGGGTTCGGACAACCCCTACGTATACCTGCAGCTGGCCGACGACGGGCTCGATCAGTTCTCCATCGGGCTGACCCTGGACACCCGGATGCCGGCGGAGCTGGCGGCGACCCTGCGCGGGTGGCTGGACCGGGCGATTGCATTGAGCCCCCGCTACCTCGATGCCTACCAGGCGCTGGCCGTGGTGGAGGCTTTTTCGGAGCAGCCGCGCCTGGAGACGGCCAATCGCATCCAGGAAGTCGTTCCGAAGATGAGGGACAGGACGCGCGCGATGTTCGCCATCGCCATTCTCCGCGCGCGGATGGGCGATCATGCCACGGCCCGCCAGATCGCGAGATCGCTGCTCGCCGTGCCAAATATCCAGGCGCGGATCCGCTTCCTGATGCAGCGGCTCAACTGGCGCCTGGGGCCGGCGGAAACGCCCGCCGCCCCCGCGCCGGACGCCGTGGAGGGACTGCCGAACCCGAGATGATCCCACAACGGTTGCCGGCGCCGGTGCGGCCTTGAAAACGCAATTGCCTCGGATGCCGGTGTGGCGGTTTACTCCGGCATGGCAATGGCCCTGTCCCGTCTGGCGTTGCTGGTTGGGATCGTCCTGACGCTGCAGTCCGCCGCGTCCGCCCGCGAGAAATGGATCACCGCGCGCTCGCCGCATTTCGAGCTGTTGAGCAGCGCATCCGAGAGCGAGTCGCGCGACCTGCTGAACAAACTCGAACAGTTTCGCGCCACGGTGCTGGCGGTCTACCCGCTCCCGCGGTTCCACGATCCGAAGACGACGATCGTTCTTTTTGACACCGACAGGCAGTTCGAACCGTACAAGATGTTGTTTGAAGGCAGGCCGGCGGATGTGGCCGGCTACTGCAGCGGCGGCTTCGATGAGACGATGATCGCGATGACGGCCGAGAACAACTCCGAGCAGACCGATGAAATCATCTTCCACGAATATGTGCATCTGCTGCTGGCGGCGGCGGGCGAGCAGCCGCCGACGTGGCTCAATGAAGGCCTGGCGGAGCTGTTCTCCACCTTCAAGATCGAGGGTGACTCGTACGAGATTGGCCTGGAGAAGCCGGAACACACGGATCTGCTGCGCCGTTATCATTTGATGCCGCTGGGCCATTTGTTTGCGGTGACCCAGCAATCCTCCGATTACAACGAAGGGATCCGACAGGGCATCTTTTATGCCGAATCATGGGCGTTCGTGCATTTCATGGTGTTCGGCAAGGAAAGCGGGACCTTCCTGCCCAGGCTTCGCTGGTTCAGCGAGCTGATCGCCGCACCGGATCGGGCGATCGATCGGAGCTTCCGCGAAGCGTTTGGCATGAGCTATGACGAGATGGAGAAGAAGCTCGAAAGCTACCTCCGTGGTGGCAGCTATCACTACAAACGCGACAAGCTCATTCTGGGCGATTTGTCCGCGCAGATCAAATTCCAGCCGGCGGGTGATTTTGAGCGGGATGTCACGCTGATCAATCTCCGCTGGCGGGCGCGGAAACCTGGAGACACCGCCTACCGGTTGCTGCAGCTGGCGGAAAGTCATCCGGAATCTCCCCGGCCGCACGAAGTGCTGGCTGCGGTGGCCATGCTGGGTGGCGATTCGGAAGGCGCGCTCAAGCACTGGGAGCGCGCGGCGGAATTGGGCTCGGACAATCCTTTTGTCTACGTGCAGCTGGCGACCGATCGGCTCAATCAGCTGACCATGGGCTTGTCCCTTGACTACCGGATGCCGGCGGCGCTGGCGGGCACCCTGCGCGGATGGCTGGACCGGGCGGTCGCATTGAGCCCCCGTTACCTCGACGCCTACGAGAAGCTGGCCATGGTGGAGGCGTTCGCGGAGCGGCCCCGGCCGGACGCTGTCAATCGCGTGCAGGAGGCGGCGCCGAAGATGAGGGACAAGACGCGCACCTGGTTCGCCGTTGCCGTCATCCACTGGCGCATCGGAGATCTTGACGCGGCCCGCCAGATCACAAGAGCGCTGATCGCGGCGCCGGATGTCTCACCACGACTGCATTCCCTGGCCCAACGGCTCGCCAAGCGTCTGGCGGAGGCGGAAGCGCCCGCCGCCCCTGCAGCCGCGGTGGAGGGGTCGCCACGGCCGGAGTGAGCCGGCGGAGGCCGGCCCGCGGGCATCACTCCGCCAGCTTGATTTGCACGGACGCGCGCTCGAAGTCGGCGGCGGCGAGCAAAGCCTGCGGGCGCATTGCGCCGAGGGCCGCGATCCAGCGGTCGGGGATGATCTCGAGCCGCGTGTTGAAGAAGGTGGCGATGTCGTTGAAGTAGGCGCGGGCCAGCGCCACGCGCTGCTCGGTCTCAATGAGTTCCTTCTGGAGCCCGAGGAACGCCGTGTCGCTCTTCAGGTCCGGATAAGCCTCGGCCACTGCGCGAAGCGCCGGGGCGCAGCCGGAGAAATCCGGGCCGGCGACGCCTGGCGGAGTAGCGGTCAGCTGATTGCGCAAGGTGGCCACCGCAACCTGCGTGGAGGCTTCATGGGTCCGCAGCGCCGCCACCGTCTCGACGAGGCGGGGAATCAAATCATGCCGGCGCTTCAACTGCACATCGATGAGTGACCAGGCCTGACGGACGCGGTTGCGCAGCCCGACGAGGCTGTTGAACGCCATCCATGTCCATCCGATGAGGGCCAGCACGATGTAGCCCGCCACGAGCCCGGCATACTGGGGCCAGCAATCGCCGAAGGCCCGATGGAGTCCGCCGTTGCGCACCGCGAACCCGGCCAGGAACGCCGCGAGTCCGAGAATCGTCAGCGCCCAGATGCCGTAGCCGAGGCCGGAGCGCACCTTCTCCTCCGTCCGCGTCGAGATCAGGAACATGGCGGCCTCCTTGTCCTCGGCGATCTCCGGGGCGACGATGTCCGCGCGTTCGCGCGCCTGGCCCACCAGAAAGAGCGGCGCATGCAACGCGATGCCGGTCTCGACGAAGCGGCGGCGGTGGTCCGAGTCCGCGACGGCATCCAGCGGCCCCTTCGCATAATAGAGCGGATGGAAGCGGTCGCAGGTCTCATCGAAGAATCCCGCCGGCTGGATCTTCGCGCCCTTCGGGCGCACGAGGATCGTGCCCGTGTCGTCCTGCAAATAAAAATCGCCGGTCTCCCCGCCCTGGCCGACGGTGGTCCAGCCGCTCTCCTGCTTCGTGCGGGTCCGGGTCTTTCCGTCGCTGTCGGTGTAGGTCTCGGTGACGGTGCGCGACCAGTGCTCCTCGATGCGGTAATGATAGTGCACGCACCGCTGTCCGCTCAGAAACGCGGTGAGCGGCGCGGTGCTCTCCGCCGTGCCTTTCAGCTCCACGAGCCCGATGAACACACCCTGGGTCTTGACGGTGGGCAGATCATCGATGAGGCGGCGCTTCCGCCGCAGGCCCATGCTGCCCCAAAGGAACAGCAAGCCGAGAACGATTCCTGCCGGGGGTAGGTAGACTGCGGCGTTGTTCATGCAGCGAGGATCCTGCCACGGCCGAACCGGGCTGCAAGCTCAAGCCGCGCCCGCCAACCCCCGCGTCAGGCCGGCGCAATCGTGACGCTTTCCAGGGCGACGCGTTCGACCGGCGTGCTCCGCTCACTCCCCGTGCAGGGCACCCCCGCGATCCGGTCGAGGACGTCGAGCCCCTTAACCACCTCGCCAAATGCCGTGTACTGACGGTCGAGAAAACGCGCCTCGGCATGGCAGATGAAGAACTGGCTGCCGGCCGAGTCGGGATGGGACGATCGCGCCATTGAGAGGACGCCCCGCCGGTGCGGCTTGGAATTGAATTCGGCCTTGAGCTTCCAGCCCGGTCCGCCGGTCCCCGGCAGGCCGGTCGCGCCCGGCTTTGTGTTCGGGCAGCCGCCCTGGATCATGAATCCCTTGATGACGCGGTGAAACGCCGTGCCGTCATAGAAGCCTTCGCGTACGAGCTTCTTGAAATTCTCGACGGTCTTGGGCGCGACCTCGGGCCAGAAGGCGACGGTGATTTCGCCGTAGGAGGTCTTGATAACGGCTTGTTCAGCGGGTGCGGCAGGAGGGCTCATGAAGGCGCGAGCAAGAAGGAGGATGCGGCGCCGGGCAAGAAACAAAACCAGGAAAGGCCACGGCGGCGCCCCTTCGTGCTTTGGCATAGGAACGCAGGACGTAGGGGCGCAGGCTTGCTGCGCCCTAAGAGATTCGCGCAGCGGATCTCTACGGAGCGAATTCCCGGTCGATCAGCTCGCAGAAATAGTGGAGCAGAAAAAGGTGCGATTCCTGCGCGGTGCGGCCGCTTGTCCCCGGGACTATCAGGTCGCAGGTGGACAGGCCCCGCGTCCTGCCGCCGCCGCGGCCGAGGAAGGCGATGCTCTCCAACTTGAGCCGCCGCGCGGCTTCGAGGGCGCGCACGATGTTGGCGGAATTCCCGCTCGATGTGAAGACAATGACGAGATCGCCTGGTTGGGCGAGGCCCTCGATCTGGCGCGCAAACACCTCGCCGCAGCCGAAATCATTGGCGATGCAGGTGAGCAGCGTGCCATCCGCCGTCAGCGCGACGGCCGGCAGGGAACGGCGCGCCTGGAAATAGCGGCCGACGAGCTCGGTCGCGAAATGCTGCGCCTCGGCGGCGCTGCCGCCGTTTCCGCAGAGCAGCAGCTTCCGCCCGGATTTCAACGTGCGGAGGATCATCTCGCCGGCGCGGTCGATCTGCGGGCGGATTGTGGTCAGCGCCTGAAAAGTCGTGAGGGTCGCGGCGAGTTCAGCGTCGAAGGACATGCATCGAACTAGACAGAAGATCGCGCGGGGCGCGAAGGAATTTTTGGCGCGCATGCACCGGCGTTCCGGCCGGTGGCATCCTGCTTTCTGGTCCGGGCGCTGCAGTCGTGGGGCGGAGCCGCCGGTTCCCGTCGCGCCGCCCGTGGGTGCCGCAGGAGAAGGACGTTTATCACGCAATACGTTGCCTTGTGCCGCGGTTCTCATGGAGCCGGCGCGTGCGCCGCAGGCGGAGGACATTTGTAACGCAATACGTTACGAACTCGCTCCGGAGCGGCTGGCAGGAGGGATGGAGGGGGCGGAGCGCGACGATTCTAATCGCTCGATTTCACCTTTGCGAACGGGGCGGTTTCCGGTTCATTGTCCCGCATTCGCATGCCGTACTTCGACTACAATGCCACGACCCCGCTTTCGGCCGTCGGGCGGGAGGCCTGGCTGTACGCGTCCGGCGAGGCGTGGCAGAACCCGTCGAGCCCCTACCGGGACGCGGCGCGCGTGCGGGCGCGGCTGGAGCAGTGCCGGGAGCAGATCGGCCGGCTGCTCGGCTGCGCGACGGACCGGGTCGTCTTCAACTCCGGCGCCACCGAGGGCGCAAATGCGGTCATGGCGCACTGGGCGGGAGCGTTGCCCCCGGGGCGCAAGGTGGCGGTGAACCCGACGGAGCATCCGTGCGTCGTCGAGGCGGCCCGGCATTCGCTCGAGGCCGGGCGGCTGGCGTGGCTGGAGATCGACGGCAACGGCGTCGTGCGGCTGGAAAGCCTTGATGCGCTGCTCGCGGGCGGGGAGGTGGGCGCGGTGTCCGTGATGGCGGCGAACAACGAGACCGGCGTGCTGCAGCCGTGGCGCGAGATCGGCGCGCTGTGCCGGCGGCACCGGGCGGCCTATCATTGCGACGCATCGCAATGGCTCGGCAAGCTGCCGGCGTTTGGGCTGGGGGAGGCCGGCTGGGTCACGGCGACCGCCCACAAGTTCGGCGGACCGAAGGGGGCGGGGTTCCTCGTTCTCCCGGAGCAGGCGGAGGGCTTTCGTTCCCAGCGGGGCGGCGAGCAGGAGCGCGGGCACCGCGCGGGAACGGAGGATTTTCCGGCGATCGCGGCCACGGCCGCCGCGCTGGCCGACGCGGAGACGGCGATGGTGCTGCTGGGAACCGAAAGGCGGTGCCGGCGCGATGCGTTCATTACCGGGGTCTGCTCCCTCCTGCCCGGGGTGCGGGTGGTCGGATCCGGGGCGGAACGCCTGTGGAACACGGTGGCGCTGGTCATGCCGCATGCGGAGAACCACCGCTGGGTGGCGAAACTCGACCGCCGCGGCTTTCAGGTCTCCACCGGCTCGGCCTGCGCCACGGGCAGGGAGGGCCCTTCGCCCGTGCTTGCGGCCATGGGATTCGCCCCGGACGAGGCGCGGCGGGCGATCCGGATCAGCGCGGGTTGGGCGACGGCGGAGGACGACTGGAAGCAGCTGGCCGCCGCGCTCGCGGCGGTGGAGGCCGAGCTGCGCACCGGGCCGGCGCCGGAGGGCGCCCGGACATGAACGAGATGACGCGGCGCCGCATCCCCGCCCTTCCCGGCGGGCGCAGCGCCCGCGCGCGGAGATGAATCCTATTTCTGAATACAGCCAGGGGGAGCTCCGGCGGCAGCTGGCCTCGTGGGGCTTCAGGGCCTCCCATGCCCGGCGGCTGCTCGTGGACTATTATGGACGGGCGGGGACCGTGGACTGGCCGGGGCTGGGCCTCCCGAAGCGGTTGCAGGAGCGGCTGCAGACGGAGTGCCGCCCGATGGGGTCCTCGGTGGCGGCCCGGCAGGCGGCCGCTGACGGAACGATCAAGCTGCTCCTGAAACTCGGGGACGGGAGGACCGTCGAATCCGTGGCCATGCCGGCCTGGCGGAAGGACCGGATGGCGGGATGCGTGTCCTCGCAGGTGGGGTGCGCGATGGCGTGCGATTTCTGCGCCACGACGCAGACGGGGTTCGAACGGAACCTGTCCGCCGGCGAAATGGTCGAGCAATTCCTCCATCTTCGGGGCGAGGCGGCGGCCGGCGGGCGGCGGCTGCAGACCGTCGTGTTCATGGGGATGGGCGAGCCGATGCTGAACCTTGAGAACGTCCTTGAAGCCGCGCGGCGCATGGCCGGCGAGGCGATGGGGGCGCTGGGCTGGCGGCAGATCACCGTGTCGACCGTCGGGATCGTGCCGGGCATCGACGCGATGACCGGGGCCGATCTGAACATCAACCTGGCGGTGTCGCTGCACGCGCCGGATGACGCGACGCGCGCCCGGCTGATCCCGTCGGGCCGGCGGTTCGGGCTGGGGGAGATCATGGCGGCGGCCGATCGCTATCAGGCGAAGCAGGGCCGGCCGGTGTCGATCCAGTACTGCCTGCTGCGGGGGGTGAACGATTCGCCGGAGCAGGCGCGGCAGCTCGCCGGACTTCTTGGCGGCCGGCGGATGCACGTCAATCTGCTGCACTTCAATCCGACCGGCGCGAGCCTGACCGGGCGGACCTACGCGCCGTCGCCGGCGGAGGCGGAGGATGCCTTCGTCAGCGAACTGCGCGCCCGCGGCGTGGTGGCGCATTTCCGCCGCTCCCGCGGACGCGAGATCGACGCCGCTTGCGGCCAGCTCCGGCGGCGGGTGGCGGCGGGCGGCATCGGGCAGGGCGTCGCCTGAAGGTCGTCCGCGGCGGGCCGGCGCGCGAGGTTTCCCGAGGGGCGATGCCCCCGTCGTGGATTTCAACGCGCTACGTGCGGGGCCGTTGCGGCTCCGAATCACGGCATGCGTGACAGACCGCCTGGCGGCGGCCTCCGGGCCGGATTCACGGCGCATGCGGGGCGGTGGATAAACATTCCCTTTCCGCGGCCGGCGTGTATTCCGTGGTGGCATCCATGGCGCGCATGTCGGTCAGGCAGATGTGGAAGGCGAAGCTGGAAGGCCGCTTGTCTCCGCTGGTCCCGGCGGGCGATCCCGAGGGGCGCCGCGTTCCTTTCACCGGCCAGGTGCTCGGAATCGATCCCAGCCTCAGGGGCACCGGCCTCGCGGTGATCGAATTTGCGCCCGGCCGCCCGGCCGTGCTCCTCCAGGCGCGGACGGTGCGCGTCCCGGCCCGGCGGCCGATGGCCGAGGCCCTCGCGGAGATTCACCGGGCGGTGACCGAATTCATCGACCGTGGTGCGGTGCGCCACGTCGCCCTCGAGCAGACCATTTACGTGCAGAATTTCCAGACGGCGCAGATCCTCGGCGCGGCGCGCGGCGCGGCGATCGCGGCGGCCGCGTTGCGCGGCAAACCGGTGTTTGAGTATCCTCCGCTGCGCGTGAAGCAGGCGGTCGTCGGCGTCGGACGGGCGAGCAAGGAGCAGATGCAGCGGACGATCATGGCGTTGCTCGGCCACGGAGCCCTGCTTGCCTCCGACGAGGCTGATGCGGCGGGTGTGGCCCTGTGCCATGCGCTCACCTGGAGGGAGGAGTCCGCCCGCCCGTGCAGCCCCCGACATGCGCTCCACGCGACGCCAGGCGGGCGGCCGCGTCCCCAGGGATAAATATTGGAGCGGCGGCGCCCCCGCCGCCGGGGATTGGCGAACGGAGGAACGCGACGGGGGCGTCGCGTCTCCAGGGGGCAGCCGCGTCGCGCAGCTATTCCACCCGGAGCGCGACCAGTGGATCGACCTTCATCGCCCGCCGCGCCGGCAGCCAGCATGCGACAAGGGCGACAACAAGCAACAGGATGGCGCCGGCGCCGAAAGTCACCGGATCGTGGGGCGCGATCCCGTAGAGATGGTTCTTCACCACGCGGGCCAGGGCCAGAGCGCTTGGGATTCCGACCGCGAGGCCGGCTCCGACCAGGAACAACGCTTCGCGTACGATCGGCCATGCAATGTCGCGGTTCGTCGCGCCAAGCGCCATGCGCACGCCGAACTCACCGGTGCGCCGCGCGACGTTGTAGGCCATCAATCCGTAGAGGCCGATGCACGCGAGCAACAACGCGAGCCCCGCAAGAGCGCTGACGAGTGTCGCAAACATCCACTCCTGACTGATTCTCTGGTCGCGCACATCGGCCTGCGTCGTGATGTCGGACAGCGGCACGTTCGCGTCGATCGCAGCCACGGCTTTGCGGGCCGCCGCGACGAGAGCGAGGGGCGGCAGGGCCGTGCGCACGGCGAAATAGGCGCGGCCTGTGACGCTCTGCCGATAGGAAAAATAGGCGGTTGGCGGCACGTCGACCCTGACGTCGGTATATTTGGCGTCGCCGCACACGCCGACGATCTGCCACTCGTCGTTGTCTATCTTCAGAGTCTGACCGACGGGGAGATTATCGGGAAAGTAGTTGCGGGCGAAGGTCTGGTTGACCACGACCACGCGGAGGCTGCCTTCGCGATCGGCGGCGGTGAATCCGCGCCCGAGGAGGACCGGGATTCCCATCGTGGCAAAGAATGTCTCACCCACGTCCAGGCGGTGCGCCTGGGGGGCTTTGTCGCCGGTGAGCTCGGGATGCGATGGCAGAGTGAAGAAACTGCCTCCTGACATCATGCCCGCGAGCAGCTTGTATTCAGTGAGGGTTGACGCCCGCGCCCCGGGAACCCTCGCAAGGGATTCCTGCACGCGATCATAAAACCCCGTTGCTGCGACGCCATGAAGGCCGGCGGAGTCGGGATCCAGCTGGAAAAGCAGCAGGTTCTCGATGGCGAAGCCGGGATTGATCCGGACGAGATTGACGAGGGTGCGGACGTAGAGCCCCGCGCCCGCGAGCAACAGCACCGAAAGGGCGATTTGGGCCGTGACCAAAACCCGCCCCATCCGCAAATGCGGCGCACCCACCGCTGTGCGCGACTTCAGCCCGCAAGCGGGATCGGCCCGCCCCGAACGCCACGCAGGCAGAAGGCCCGACAGCAGCGCGGTGCCGAGCGAGAGCGCGATCGTAAAACCCAGCACGGCGAGATCGAGCGAGAGGTCGTAGCCCAGGCCGTCCGCCGAACCCGCGAGCAGCCGCGAGATGACGGTCTTGCCCCAGAAAGCCAGCAGCAGGCCGGCTGCGCCGCCGCCCAGCGCGAGCAGCAGGCTTTCGACAAGCGACTGCCGCATGAGCCGCCAGCGGCCCGAACCAAGGGCGGCGCGCACGGCGAATTCATGCTGGCGGGCGATGCTGCGTGCAAGTGACAGGCCGGCGAGATTGGCGCAGGCGACAAGAATCACGACGCCGACGACGCCCAGGAGGATCATCAGCGGCTGCCGGTAGAAGCTCTGGTCGTAGGCCGGTCCCGCGCGGCCGTCGGTGATCTCGACCTTCGGAGCCTTCATCACCTGCTCCACTTGTGCAGCGAAGAGGGTGTCGAGCACTTGTTGCATCTGCGCACTGCTTACGCCCGGCCTCACGCGTCCCATGAGATGGATCCACCATTGATCCAGCGAGGTCGTCGACCAGTACGCCAGGAGGAGCGGCTGTGCGGACATCGGCACAAAAAACTCTTTCGAGTCCGCCAGGCCGATGCCGCGAAACTCGCGGGGGAGCACGCCGACAATGGTGAAGGCCTTGCCGTTCAGCGAGACTGTCCGGCCGATCACGCCGGGATCCAGGGCGAACTGCTGTTCCCACCATTTATGAGAGATGACGACGGTTGGCGCGGTGCCGGTGTGGTCGTCGCCCGCTGTGAGCAACCGCCCGAGGCGGGGACGAATGCCAAGTCCGGTGAAGAAGTTGTCGGAGACCAGCAATCCCGAGGCGACAAACGGCTCCTGGCGCGCGCGCACGTTGACACCGACAACGTCGGCATAGCCGAAGATGTCCACCTGCGCGGTTCCCTGCTCGCGGAGGCTGCGAAAAAGCGGGCAGGTGAATGAATCCACGAGTGCACGCTGACCGGGGGCGGTGCCAAATGTCATCGCGCCGGACGAACTGCCCATGCCGCCGCCGATAATGTTGAAGCTGCCGGTCATGCTGCGGATCTTGGGTTCCACGCCAGACCACTGGATCACGCGCAGATCCTGCGGGTTCGGCACGGGCAGCGAGCTGAGCAGGATGCCGTTGACGAGGGAAAAGACGGCGGTGTTCGCGCCAATGCCGAGGGCGAGGGAGATGATGGCGACGGCGGTAAAAACGGGGGATTTCGCGAGCTGGCGCAGGGCATAGCGGATGTCGCGGAGCAAATCCTCGACCCACGAAATGCCCCGCTCGTCGCGGTAGCGCTCCTTCATTTGATCAACGCCACCAAACTCGCGCTGGGCGGCGCACCGCGCATCCTCGGGCGACATGCCGGCGGCGATGTGCGCCTCCGTTGCCATCTCAAGATGAGCACGCATCTCCTCGGACAGGTCCGCCTCGATCTTCTTTTTTCGGAAGAACGGTTGCAGACGGAAAAGGATCTGGCGGAGCCGGTTCATGGGGTTAAGGGCGTTGGGCGGTATGAGCTAGATTTGGAGACGCGACGCCAGGGATGAATGTTGGAGCAGCGGCGCCCCCGCCGCCGGGGATTGGCGAACGGAAATACGCGACGAGGGCGTCGCGCCTCCATGGATCATCCTGGATTGGAGCATGTTTGGAATTTGATGTTTAGAACTCGGGTCTTTTGCGCAGCAGTCATTCCGCCCGCAGCGTCACTGCAGGATCGACCCGAGCTGCGCGGCGGGCCGGAATCCAGCAGGCCAGGAGCGCGCAGGCGGCCAGCAATAGCGCAGCCCCGCCAAGCGCGAACGGATCGGTGGGACTGACCTGATTGATGTAGCTGCCGAGCATTTGTCCCGCGGCAAGCGCGAGCAATGCACCGGCGATGATCGCGACGGCCGTTTGAAGCACGCCTTGCTGCATGAAGAGAATGATCAGGTCGCAAGGCTGCGCCCCGAGCGCCATCCGAATGCCAATCTCTCGTGTTTGGCGGGAGACAGCGTAGGACTTCATCCCGTAGACGCCGATGATGGCAAGCACCAGCGCGATGGCTCCGAAGGCGCCGAACAGGACGGCGCTGATTCGGGCTTCCCACAGGGGACTGTGTTTTCCTATGAGCGTGGCAAAGGGCGCGAGCTGCACCAAAGGCAGATCGGGATCGAGCGCGCGCAATGCTGCGCGCAGCGGGGCGATGGCTGCGGTCGTTTTGGCGGGATCATTCGTGGCGTAACGGATGAAAATAAAGTTGCCGCCCCTAAAGTCCAGGGCGGGGGCGGATGCATAGGGAACGTAAAAGCTGTAGAGATCCGGCTGTTTCGCATCGTGGCGGTGTGACGCGCAGATCCCGACGATCTCCATCTCCGCAGGCAAGCCATCGCCTGGCCGACGGGAGTACGTGGCCCAGCCTGCCTCGTGGATGCGCTGACCAAGGGCGTCGCCGTTGGGGAAGAGCCGCCCGGCGAGCGATTCATCTATGATCGCGACGGACGCCGCAGAGCCGTTGCGGGCCTCGGCAGCAGTGAAATCGCGGCCGCGGAGGAGGCGCACTCCGAGGGCGCCGAAGTAGCCGGCAGTCACGGCGGCGTAGCTGGCTTGAACCGCTGCCGGTGCGTCAGTGCGACCGGCTGCGGTTGCGGGTTGCACACTCTTTCGAAGAAACAGGTTCCCGTATGGCAGGAGCGTGCTGGCAGCGACGGATTGGACGCCGGGTTGGTCGTGGACGAGATCGATTACCGAGAACAGCGAACGTTTCAGATCAGCGGCGGGAGTGCTCCTCAGGCTATAATCCAGCTCGGCCACGAGGCAGCCAGCGGGATCGAAACCGAGGGCGAGGCTCCCGACCCTCAATGCGCCGCGGATGAAAAGGCCCCCGCTGAAGAGGAGGGCCAGCGAAAGAGCTATCTGGATCATGACGAGGAGCTGGCGCGGGGCAAAGAAGCGGCTGAGTCGATTGGTGGCGATGGCGCCACCGCCCGAATGCTGCAAGTCGTGGACGAGGTCGGCGCGCGAGGCCCTTAGCGCGGGCGCCAGTGAGGAGAACAGCGTCGCAACGAGGCAGAAAAGGAAGGTGACGCCGATTACGAGCGCGTCGGGGCGCAGATTCAGCGCCAAAGAGAAGGACGTGTAATTGAGTGCTGCGGCGCTCCTGAGAAGCAGGGTATTGACCCAGAGGCTGAGCAGGAAACCGAGCCCGCCACCGGTGCAGGCGATGACAAGCCCCTCAGTGAGCAGTTGACGAATGATCCGCCAGCGAGTCGCGCCGAGGGCACGGCGGAGGGCGATTTCTCTCGCACGTTCGGCGCCAAGGGCCAGGAGCAGATTGGCGAGATTGAGGCTCGCAATCAGGAGAACGCAGCCGGATATGCTGAAGAGAGCGACCATGAGAAAGACGGTGGGGTCGGCGCCGGTCGGGAATGGGCCGACATTCTGGCGTGACGGAATGGCTGCCTCGATTTCCCGGGGGTGGGCGCTCTTGGCCGCCGGGCTGTCGGGCAGGCGTTGCGCGAGCGCCGGGAGGCGCGGCTTGAGCGAACCGAGCGTGACGCCAGGCGCGAGACGGGCAGTGAGAAAGAGGTTATAACTCTTTTGCCCTGCGAGGTCTTGGAGAGTGCCACCGAACGCGGAGCCGCCGAATTGCGTGAAGACGCCGAGTGGCGCCCAAAAGTCAGTCGCGATAAGAACGTTGAGCCCGCTGAAACCGTCAGGTGCGATCCCGATAACCGTATAAGGTTTGCCGTTGATCTGGAGAATGCTGCCGAGAAAATCAGGGTGTCCGCCTTGGCTTTGCCAAAATGCGTGACTCGCGACGATGACGGGGATGTTGGCGTTGGGCCTGCACTCGGCGGCATTGAAGAAACGACCGAGGGAGGGTGTTATTCCAAGAATCGAGAAATAATTCTCCGACGCGAAGAATGCGACGCGCCGGAGGATTCTTTGGTCGACTTGGACGCCGGCGAAGGTCGGATATGAGGCTGCGACATCGGCAAAACTGTCCCTCGCTTCGCGCAAAGCCAGATATTCAGTGTGGGAGAACGGGCGATAGCCTTCCTTCCTCTGGCTCGTGTAGAGGTTCACCACTTCGGCGGGCCGGAGGGGCACGAGGGGGCGAAGGATGAGGCCGTTGATTAACGAGAAGACAGTAGCGTTAACGCTGATTGCAACGGCAAGGGAGAGCACGGCGACGGCGGTGAAGCCGGGATTCTTCCACAACGAGCGCACCGCGAAACGCAAATCGCGCAGGCCGTCCTCGATCCACGGGATGCCGCGTTCATCGCGGTACGATTCCTTCACCTGATCCACGCCGCCGAACTCGCGCTGCGCCGCGTGCCGGGCATCCTCGGGCGACATGCCGGCGGCGATTTTGGCATCCGTCGCCATCTCAAGATGAGCACGCATCTCCTCGGACAGTTCCGCCTCGATCTTCCGGCGGCGGAAGAACGGCTGCAGGCGGAAAAGCATTTGGCGGAGCCGGGTCATGGGGGTTTGCAGACCGGTTCAACCACAGATTCCACCGATCGCGCAGATTGTTTGGCGCGGCTCTGCTTCAACCGGGATTCTTTGATGCAGTTTCGTCCACGAATTCACACGAATCCGCACGAATCGATGAGCGAAGGAATTCGTGGCCATTGGTGTGTATTCGTGGGGCGATCAGTTTGGTAGAATTGCACAGATGCGGGCGGCAACCCGGACCTTGGCGTTTGGGATCTGGCGTTTCCGCGCAGCGGTCACGTTGCCTTCAGCATTGCGTTGATCGTGCTCGACAGGAGCTCCCACTGGGTGGTTTCGGCCTGGAGCTGCTTCCGGCCGGCGGGGGTCAGCGCATAGTACCGCGCCCTTCGGTTGTTGTCGGAGACGCCCCATTCGGCCCTGACCCAGCCGCGGGCCTCGAGCCGGCAGAGCGCCGGGTAGAGCGATCCCATTTCCACCTGGAACAGGTCCCGCGACATCTGCTTGAGGCGGATGGAAAGCCCGAAGCCGTGCATGGGTTCGAGCTGAAGCGCCTTGAGGATCAGCATGTTGAGCGTGCCCTGGAGCAATTCAGATTTTTCGTTGGCCATGGTTTTCATTCAGATGTTCTGAACAAGACTCATGGAGGCTCTCATTCAGAACGTCAATAGGAAAGACTTCCCCGCTGGCGCGGCGGCTGCATGTGCCGCCGGATCCCCCGCCGGCACCCGGCGCCGCGGGGAAAAAAAAAGCAGCCGCAGGCTCCGGGGAATGCCCGGCCTACGGCTTCTGCTCGTACACCTTGGTGAGCTCGGGGGCTTCCGCCAGCGCCAGGGGCGTGATCATCTCCCGTTTCAGGGGAATCTCCTGTTCGATGGAGCAGATGTAGTCGGCGTACGGCCGCCAGTTCAGTTCTTCGAGGCGCTGGACCTTGCCCACGTCTTGATGGGCGGCCTCGCGGATGGCTTTGAAGACCAGTTCGGAACAGTAGAAGGCCTCGTCATCAAAACGGAAATGGCTGTCGTAAGGCCGGCCGAGATACCGGCGGGCTTGAGCCACGATGGCGGGTATCCGGGCTGACAACGCCGGATTGAGTCGATAGGCCGCAAACCATCTGTCGCGCCCTTGGGCGATCCATTGGGCGAGCGGGGTTTCTTTAACAGGTCCGATGGCCTCGATGACCACCCAGCTCCCGTTGCCTTTCGCCACGATGCCGCAATGGGAACAGCGTGACTGGGTGACCCCTTCGATCATGTCGACCATCGGGCTATGGGGCAGGGATTGAAAGACGATGTCACCTTCGCGCACATCGTAACCCTGCGGAATGCCCTGGCCGCAGCCCGCCGCCAGCAATGCGAAGAACAGCAAGGCCAGTGCGGTCATGCTGCTGCAGCGGAATCCGGGTCTCCCGGCCCCGGATGCCGGTGCTGGGCGGAAGGAGGCGGCGGTGGTGCGCATGGATGTCAAGACAGCAAAACGGACGCTCTCAGGGTCGATGGGGGAAATCGCAGGCCGGGCGATCTTCGGGTTGAAGAACGAAGATCAACTCTTTTCTTATCGACTCATATCCATGGTCATTAAATAGGCAAATCGACATTTCCCCGGCGGCCGGGCGCGGCGACGGCGCAGGCGGGGCGATCGGGCGCGGAAGACGGCTGGCCGGAGGCTGACCTCGGCCTTCGATTGTGGTGGGGCAGCCCGTCTGCTGCGACGTTCTCAGCGGCTTCAACATCCTCCCGCCCCGCAATCCGGGAAACTGCCGCCCCAGCGGACAAGGCTTGTGGCAGAGGAACAAGCGGGCCAACATGCCTGTCACCCTGATCCCATCGGCCCGCCGGATCCCAATGCCAACCTTCCTTCACACCCGTATCCGCGTTGGCGATTTGGAGCGCACCATCGCCTGGTATGGCGGACTCGGTTTTGTCTGCAGCCGGCGCATCGAAAAATCGCCGCAGGGCAACCAGCTCGCATTTCTCCAGATCCCCGGCAGCGCGCACGCCCTCGAACTCTGCTTCCAGCCGGGGTATCCGCTGGTCGTTCCGGAGGACCTGATGCACACCGCTGTCGGCTATCCCGATCTGACTGCGAAGTGCGGCGAGCTCGAGCGCAAGGGCTACAAGATCTGGCCCGCGAACTGGCGCGAGATCTTTCCTGCCGGGAGGCGGATGGCTTTTGTCACCGATCCGGACGGCTACGAAGTCGAGCTCCTGGAGGAGTGACAGCGCAACTTGACGGAACGTTGTTGTGTCATTTGAATCGGCGGTGGTGCAGATGCCTGCGAATAGGACAATTATCCCCCTGATCGGAAGACTGCTGGGCGTGGCCATGGCGACGGTTTCGCTGCATGCAACGTCGAATCTGATCGAGAACTCTCCGTTCCTTCCGGCGAGCGGAGCCGGGGCTGGGGCGGCGCAGCAGGAGGCGGCGCCTCTGGAGCTGCGCAGCATCCTGAAGGAGGGGGGCGATTTTGAGTTCAGCCTTTATGACCCGGCGAAGAAACTGAGCACGTGGGCCCGGTTGAACGAGTCCGGGCACGATTTCGTGGTGAAGGCCTTTGATCCGGAAAAGGAGACTGTGACGATCGAACAGAAGAGCCGGACGTACAAACTTGTCCTGAAGGAGGCCAAGATCACCTTGGCAGTCGGAAATCCGGCGCAATCGCCTGCAATTGCCGGAATGCAGCCGGGCGTTGCTCCGGGAATGCCGCAACCGGGGTTTCCTTCCCAACCCGTGCCGTTCTCAGGGGTTGGGCGTGGGCCGCCCGGGGCTGCACCTTCGTTGACTCCAGATCAGCTTCGCAATCTTGAGGCCGACATCAACCGGCGGCGGGAGCTGCGGCGGCAGGCGGTCGCCCCACAAGCCGGAAAGCCTCCGGTGCCGCCACCCCAGCCGCAGTGAGATTGACCGGGAGATCAAGCCTGGATGGCAGGATGATCGCGCGTCAAATGCGGTGATTTGGTTGTTGTTAAAATATTGATGGGCAATTACTAATTGATTTGATTTAAACGAGAAATCAATGGTCTGTTTGAATCTTGTTGAAACTGAGTCTCAGTTTTGTTTACTTCTGCAGACTTTTCTCTCCGCATGATCGAAGCAAATGACAAATGGGCAGTGTTGTCAGTTCGCGTTTCATTCGGACGCATGCTTGGGGCACATCTCCCGATTGACGGTGGCGCAAGTGGCATGGGCATCTTGCCCATGTTGCTTGGCGCGCGTCCACGGGCAAGATGCCCGTGCCACAGCTGCGCGCGCCAGACGCCACCGACAATCGGCAGATTTGCCCGCATGCTTGGGCTGCGATCGAAGGCATGGAGGCAGGCGCACTGACATCCGAGACCTTGAGATGTCCGGACTCAGGCCGATTATGGCTTCGACAATCAAGCTTTCACAGTTGACCGTTGGATCAAAGGCGGTTGTGCGGGGATTGCTCCCGCAAGGGCCGGCTTCGTTGCGCTTGCGTGAGATGGGAGTATTGCCCGGCGTGGCCATCGCGCTCGTCAGGACTGCGCCCTTCGGCGACCCCCTTGAGATCCGGGTGCGCGGATACAATCTGACATTGCGCAAGAGCGAGGCCGAGTACGTGATGGTGGAGATGTTGATGACCGGAAGCTGAAATCCCGAAGACGAGCCGATCAGCGCTCAGCTTTTGTGGTTTCAACTTCCCAGCCCTGTTCTCCCTCCGATGTTCGCGCCCGATCATTGTCAGCAGCCTTCCTCTCCTTCGCCGGCCGTCCCGGAGGCTGACCGGCGGGCTCCGGTCTATGCGCTGGTGGGGAATCCCAATTGCGGAAAGAGCACGCTGTTCAATGCCTTGACCGGCCTGAGGCAGAAGGTTGGGAATTACCCCGGCGTCACGGTCGAAAGGAAGACAGGCGCCTTTTTTTCGCAGCACGGGCGCCCGATAACCATCATCGACCTGCCGGGGACATACTCGCTGGCCGCGCGTTCGCCGGACGAGGCAATTGTCCGCGACGTGCTGCTTGGCCGGCGCACCGACACGGCGCAACCCGATCGCGTGATCTGCATCGCCGATGCGACGAATCTCGAACGGAATCTCTATCTTGTCCATCAGGTGCTCGATCTCGGCCGGCCCACGATCCTGGTGTTGAACATGATGGATCTGGCCGCGGCGGCCGGGCTCACCCTGAACGCGGCGCGGCTCGAGCAGGAGCTGGGCATTCCCGTCATCCCCTGCGAGGCGGCGAATGGCAGGGGAATCCTCGAACTCCGTCTGGCGATGAGCCGGGCGGATCTCCCATTGTCGCGCCACCGTTGGGACATTCCGGCCCCGATCGCGCCTGCGGTTTCAGAACTTCAGGCGTCGTTGATCGAGGACGGCGGCAGGCGGCCGCTCATCGCCCGCGCCGAGGCGCTGCTGCTGCTCACCGATCAGGATTTGATGCGCGTGGCGGGTTCGACGCCTCTGAACGCCGCCACGGCGTCGATCCTTGACGGCTGGAAGAAACGTTGGGAGGCGCAGGGCGTCGACTGGTCCGGCGCGCTGGTCAGCAGCCGTTACGAGGCCATCTCGCGGCTTTGCGCGGGCGTGATTTCGAACGCCGCCGGAACCGGTCCGTCGGACTCCGAGCGCATCGACCAGGTCGTCGTGCATCCGCTGTGGGGCTGGCTGATGCTGGGGGGCATCATGACCATGCTGTTCCTGTCGATCTTCACTCTTGCGGAGTATCCGATGAGCTGGATCGATGGAGGGGTCGCGGCATTGGGAACCTGGGTGAAAGGGGTCATGCCGCCGGGGGATCTGCGCGATCTGCTCACCGATGGGGCGATAGCCGGCGTGGGCGGGATTCTCATTTTTCTGCCGCAGATTCTGATCCTGTTCTTCTTTCTCGGCCTGCTCGAAAGCACGGGTTACATGGCGCGGGCCGCGTTCATGATGGACCGGCTGATGAGCCGGGTCGGGCTCAACGGCAAGTCGTTCATTCCATTGCTCGGGTCGTACGCCTGCGCCATTCCCGGCATCATGGCCACGCGCACCATTGAGGATGCAAAGGAGCGCCTGGTCACGATCCTCGTGGCGCCGCTGATGAGTTGTTCAGCGCGGCTCCCGGTATATCTGCTGTTGATCGCGGCGCTCCTGCCAGCCGACCGCGTCCCGGTGGGTGCCAAGGTCGGCCTCATTCTGCTCATGTACGCGCTTGGAACCGGGGGTGCGTTTGGTTTCGCATGGCTGTTCAAGAAATGGCTGCTCAAGGGGGAACCGCCGCTGATGATCATGGAGCTGCCGCCCTACCGCCTGCCGCGGTTGAAGGAAGTGCTGTTTCACATGGTGGGGCGCGCCGGCCTGTTCCTGCGCACCGCCGGAACGATCATCCTCGCCCTTTCGATCCTGCTCTGGTTCCTGACAACCTATCCCAAGTCGCACGGGGACATCACGCCCGAGGCGAAGATCGCGCACAGTTATGCAGGCATGGCGGGGCGGGCCATCGAGCCGGCGATCCGGCCGCTTGGCTTCGACTGGCGCATCGGCATCGGCCTGATCAGTTCGTTCGCGGCGCGCGAGGTCTTCGTGAGCTCGATGGGCGTGATCTTCAAGGTGGAGGATTCGGGGGCCGGCGGCGCGAAGCCGTTGCGGACCGCGCTGCGCCAGGCGCAATGGCCGGGGGGAGCCCCGCTGTTCACTCCCCTGGTATGTTTCACGCTGATGATCTTCTATGTTTTCGCGATGCAATGCATGAGCACGATTGCGGTCGTGAAACGCGAGACGAACTCCTGGCGCTGGCCGCTCTTCCAGATCGCCTACATGACGGGCATCGCGTGGCTTTTCTGCCTGGTGGTCCACCAGGCGGGCCGCGCGATGGGTTTCTGAGAAACGCCTGGCAGGGTGACAACGAGACCGAATTGGCCTAGATTATGTTAATGACTTCCGATCAGCAGGGCATTGTCGCACAGGCCATCGTCGCGCTTGCCGCGGGATGGCTGCTCTGGCACGCGTTCTTCAGGCGCAGCCCGGGCGGCTGCGTGTGCGCGGAATGTCGTGCGATCAGCCCGGAGGCAAAAAGACTTCAGGCCGGGCTGAAACGCCGGCGACGTGAGATCTGACCAGCTGCCTTGGGCAAGATCGGGCGCTCCTGCCCGCGCCTGCGTTGCCGCTACTCCGATTCCTCCTCACCGGAGGGCTGCGCGGCCGGCCGCTCGATGATGTGCCGCAGGGACTCCAGGTTCTCCCGGACCAGCTCGCCCATCGTCTGACAGTGCAGATAGCGGTCGGAATGGAAATTCTCAGCGAGGCTCTCCCGGAGCTGGCGCACGTTTTCCTCCGGCGCGATGCAATCACGGGCCATGACTTGCAGGAGATAGCCGAGGCGATGGGCCGCGAGGTCGCAGCGCTGGAGCATGAGTGTCTGTTCCTCCCGCTGATATTGCAGGGAGGTCTCAAAGCGGAGGTGTTTCAGACAGTAGAGGGCCAGCTCGCGGTTCTCCTTGAAGAACTGGGGCAGGTAGAAGTTCTTCCGTCCGTTGTAGGACTGCTGGTCGAAATCCATGGCCCGGATGCGGATTTGCGCATCCTCGAAATCGGGCATGATGACGGCGACGAAATTGTACGACCGCATGTCCCCGAGCAGGCGGATGAAGCAGCGTTCGTTGAATTTCACCAGCTCCTTGGCGACCCGGACCGGCTTCAGATCGCCGCGATTCAGCCAGCGCGCGATGAACACGTCGCCGGGGATGCCGGGAATATGTTCTTCGACCAGCATGCCTCCTGAGGTGAGGAAGCTGAGGCGGTTCGGGGAGAGCAGGTGTTCGAGCTCCAGCCCATAGATGCGGGACGCGTCCGCCTTCTTGATATGGAAGTAGTCGGCATTGTCGTTGAAGGCGTTGACGATCCGGATGCGGAATGGCTGCGAGTTTCCAAAGGCGCAAAAATCGATGCGGTCGATGTAGAGGTGGCGCATGATCGAGAAATCGCCGTCGACCTTGAGCAAGGCGTAGATGCGCTTGAGGTCTTCGTTGAGCGCGGGCATCTCCTCGGCGCGGTACACCACGGTTTCCCAGAGCGTGGCGTTGCCGTCGGCGTCGATCAATGGCGCCGTCTCCTGGAAGTTTCGGAGGCGTTCGTAGCTGACGGGCAGATCGCGATCCCGCCGGTACCGGCGCAGGTAGGTCCGGAGCTCATCGATGATCGGATAGCTCGGCTTTTTTTGTGTCGGGGGAGCCTGTCCCGCGCCAGCGGCCATGATGGCAGGGTACCGATCTGCAGCCCGCAGGCAAACCTGCTCTGACTCAATCTTCCCCGGCCCCGACGCGGCAGTGGGGAAGGGCGGTCTGGAGCCGCGGCGCCCCTTTTGCGGTTCCCGTGCGCGGCGCGGCGGACGTTCTCCGCCGGGGTCATGAAGCCCGGGGCTCCGGAGAACACCCGCTCCGCGCGGTCATGCCATCTTCTTCAGCAGGCGGCGGACGCCCTCGATGGGATTCTCCGCGACAGGCCTCAGCTCGACGGGCCAGGCCTGCGCGGCGGCGAGCGCCCGCAGGGCGGACCAGCAGGGCGGGCGGTTCAACAGCGCGCCGGACACTCCGCAGGGAACCAGGGCATCCCGCGCAGCCTCGTGGAACAGCCGCAAACAGACGGCGCTGATGAGTGCCGAGAGGCCGGCGAGCGATTCTGCGATGACCTGCTGGGCCGGGGCGCAACCCTGGCCGGCGAGTTCGACGACGCGCGGCGCGAAGGCGGCGATCGTTGCGTTGGCTTCCTCGCCGCGGTAGAACCAGCGCGAGTTGGAGGCGTAATCAGCGAGCCCGGAATGTGCGGACAGTTGGTCTGCGAGGGCGGTTCGGCGGGCCCAGCCCTGCAGCTCAAGCAGGGCGCGGGCGATCCCCCGGCGGCCCAAGTCGTAGCCGCTGGCCGGATCGCCGAAACGCCAGCCGAGGCCGCCCGCATAATGGACGGTGCCGTCGGGCGCGCGGGCGGCGACAAACGAACCGGTGCCGCCATGCACCACCAAGCCCGGCTCGCCGCCGGTGGCGAGTTCGAGCACCGGAAGCGAATCCGGCACGGCTTCGACGCGTCCGTATCCCTCAAGCCTGGACGCTGTCTCGCGCCAGAACGACCCGCTGCCCGCCATGCAGAGCAGAACGCGCTCGACGGCAGGCGCGGGGAGGCCCGCGGCGAGTGCTTGGAGCGCGTCGTGGAGGATCGCCCGCGCACGTTCGGCGCCCACCAGGCTCGGATTGCACCCCGGGGCCATGTGGCGGGCCGCAACGGCGCCTTGCGCATCGAGAAGGATGCACTCGGTCTTGGTGGCGCCGCCGTCGACTCCGATGCGGAAACGCATTGAGATTCAGGGGTTGCCCGTTTGCTTCATAAAGACGCGACGCCCTCGTCGCGTTCATTTGGGACGTGTGCGACGAGGGCGTCGCGTCTCCACGAACTGCGCCACGAAGCCATCATGGGCATGGAAATCCGGGCCGGTTCATGGCTCCCAGCGGCCGAAGATGCCGCAGGGGAGCACCTTCCCGTCAGCGGCGACCGGCAGGCCGACTTCACCCGCCGTCACACGGCCGCCCGCCCCCTGCATCAGCTCGGCGAGCAGGTTCACGGCGACCGTTGAGGCGAGACGCGCCGTATAGGCATTGAGAAGAAAGAAGAGCGGCTGTTCGCCAAGGAGGCGGCGGCATTCGCCCAGCAACTCCCAGAGATGGTCTTCAAGCTTCCACAATTCGCCGGCGCCGCCGCGGCCGTAGGTGGGAGGGTCCATGATGATGGCATCGTAACGGCGACCACGCTTGATTTCACGGCGGACGAATTTCAGGCAATCGTCGGCGATGTAGCGGACCGGCGCGGCGTCGAGGCCGGAGAGGGCGGCGTTTTCGCGGCACCAACGGACCATGCCCTCCGCTGCGTCGACATGACAGACGCTTGCGCCCGCGGCGGCAGCGGCGCAGGTGGCGGCGCCGGTGTAGCCGAAAAGATTGAGCATGGCCACGGGGCGGCCGGCGGCGCGAATCTTCTGCGTGCACCATTCCCAATTGACCGCCTGCTCCGGAAACAACCCCGTATGCTTGAAGCCGGTGGGGCGGATCTTGAAGGTCAGGTTGAGAGGCTCGTAACGGATGCTCCAATGTTCCGGCAGCGGCCGTTTGAATTCCCAGCGGCCTCCGCCTTCCGCACTCCGGTGGTAGAAGCCGTCCCAGTCCTCCCATGGCGTGCCGGGCGGCCGGCCGTGCCGCGGCCAGATGATCTGCGGATCGGGCCGCACGAGGACATAGGCCCCCCAGCGCTCCTGTTTCATTCCATCGCCGCAATCGAGGAGCCGGTAATCGGTCCAGCGGTCGGCGAGAAGAAGTCCGGAGGGTTGGACAGCCATGGAGGGGAGGCTCGGGGCGAGCCCGGGTTTGGATTCAACGAGGCGAAGTCAGGCTGACCGGCGCCGCAGAAATTGTCGAGGCGGGCCTGCCGTCAGTCCGGAGAATCCATTCTGCCCTGAAGTTCCGGAAGAACCGGCATGGCTGGCCATCGCGGCGTCTGCGGCGGATCGCAGGCGCCGGGGGCCCGCCGGGCCGGGCTTCATGCGCTCACGTGTCGTACAGCCGGTCGCCGAAATCGCCGAGCCCCGGCAGGATGTACTTTCTCGAATCGAGTTCGCGGTCGAGCGCAGCCGTAAAAATCGGAACTGCGGGGTGGTGTTTTTCGACGAGGGCCACGCCTTCGGGCGCAGCCACGATGCATACCAGGGTGGCGTCGGCGCCTCCGGAGGATTTCACGACGTTCGAGCGCCTGCACCGCGGAGCCGCCCGTGGCCAGCATCGGATCGATGACCAGCACGCGCCGGCCGCCGAGCGGCGGCAGTTTGCAGTAGTAGGATCGGGCGATCGCGGTGGCGTGGTCCCGTTCGAGGCCAACATAGCCGACGCTGACGTCGGGGAAGAGGTCGAGAAACGGTTCCAGCATGCCGAGACCTGCGCGGAGGATGGGGACAATCACGAGGGGGCGGGCGAGCACGCGGCCGCGGAAAGGTTCCAGGGGCGTTTCAATGGCCTTCTCCGAAGTGGCCAGATCGCGCGTGGCTTCGAGCGCGAGCAAAAGGGTGATCTGGTGGCAAAGCGTGCGGAACAGGGCCGGCTTGGTGGTGCGGTCGCGCAGGTGCGTGAGCATGTGGGCGGCGAGGGGATGCTGGATGATGGTCAGCGCCATGTTGATCCTCGGATTTCGATTCTAAGTTTCCGATGCAACGAACCGCGTGCGCGCCAGGGGACCGGTCGGCGATCGGATGTCATGAATCGCAAATCACAATGGCGGGCCGCGGGCAATCCTGCAGGTGGGACCCGGCAATCGCAGCCGAGAATGAATCCGCCCTGATCCGGGAGGTGACCCCCGGCATTTGAGTTTCAGATTTCCCATTCTTGTGCATAATGTCCGGGTTTCCGCGCAATTATGCCAACGATCCTTCTGCTTTTTTGCTCCAACATCTTCATGACTTTTGCCTGGTACGGGCACCTGAAGTATCTCCCCAGCAAGCCGCTGTGGGCGGTGGTGCTGATATCCTGGGGCATCGCGTTCTTTGAGTACTGCCTCATGGTGCCGGCCAACCGGCTGGGCTACGGCACGTACAGCGGTTTCCAGCTGAAGGTCATCCAGGAGGTGATCACGCTGCTCGTGTTCACCGTGTTCGCGATCCTGGTGTTGAAGGAGAAGCTGGCGTGGAATTATGTGGCGAGCTTCGTCTTCATCATGCTGGCCGTGGTCTTCGCCTTCGGCTTCAAGGCGACGCCTTCTTCCTGACCGGAGACCGGATCTGCGTGGAAGAGCCTGTTCCCGCCAGGCAGTTTGCCGGAACATCAACGGCGCCTGTCATGGCTTCTGGGCCCGCCCTGAAGCCTCCCGGTACGGCTGCCCGGTCTTGAACAGTTCGATCAACTTCCCGGATACTGTGGCGCCATAAGAATCGCCCGAGGCCAGGGCTGAAGCGCGCGCCCGTTCGGCGGTTTCGACCGCTTCCGGGTACTGCGCGGCTTCGGCGCAGGCAGCGGCCAGGATGATCATGTGGGCCGTCCGGTGATACGCAGTCAGTTCGCAGGCTTGCCCGGCAAGCCTCACAGCGACCGGCCCGTTCCGCACGGCGGGACTGGGATCGGTGGCCAGCTTCCATGCAAGTCCGGCCAGCGTATCCGCGGATCTTGGATCCAGCAGGCAGGCGTAGCGAAGCTGGATTGCAGCCTCGACCTCCTGGTCTTTAAAAACCAGGGCGGAGCCCAGCGCCACCCGCAGTTCCGGGCTGAATGGCGCCGCGGCGAGCGCCTGCCGGGCCAGACTGATGGTTTCATCCGGATGCCCCTGCGCAACCAGGAGCGAGGAGAGGTTTTTCCAGGACGGATCGTATCCCGGAGCCAAAGCCATGGTCTTCCGGATCTCATCGATGGCCTTCTCTGTCTGCCCCTGGCGTGCGAGGGCCAATGCCAGCACGTGATGGCCCCGGCAGTCGTCCGGATGTTCGTGCACCATTGTGGCGGCCAGCCTGGCGCCTTCGTCAACCTGGCCGGTGGTCGACAACAAGTAGGCCAGCGAGAACTGCAAGTTGATGTTGCCGGGATCGGAACGCAGTCTCTGCTGGAGGAAATCAATCGCATCGGGAAACCTCCCGTTCTGAACCAAAGTGCGAACACGCTCAATGGCCACGAGGTCCGACGATGGCGAGATCCAGAAGCAAGCGTAGGAATTGATGGCCCACAGGCCAAGCATGACACAAAAAATGCTGCGCAGCATTGTGCTCCGCCGCGTCAGGAAGTCCAAGCCCAGGGCGCCGAAGGCGCAGAAAGGAGTGAGTGCCGACAACCCATAGAAGGCTTTTAACTGGCCAAAGCAGGGAACGACCAGGGACATATGGAGCAGTGCCCACAGGACCAGGGCGCCGAACCCCAGCAGCAGGAACCACTCGGCGGAGGGTCGCCTGACAAACTTCAACAGGATGAGAACTCCGCCTGCGGCCACTGCCAGCGTGGGCACAAGTGCAAACCAGTAGCCGACGGCCATGAGATCGTAATTCCAAGGCGGGGGTGACGAGAAATTCGTCGCGCTCCCCAACAGGCCATCGCCCCAGAGCGTGGCGTACATGCCATCGCAGAAACTCCGCACTGCGCCGGACCACGGATGAAGCAGCACGTCGCCGGACCACTGGTAGAAAGTGATCGTTCGGTAGCCGTCATCCTGCCACCAGGGGAATCCAAGTTTCGGATCCCAGTCGCCGATCAACGGGTTCCCGTAATGAATCCACAGGCGCGCGTAATGCCAGCCGCCGACGAGCGCACAAAGCGCCGCGATCAGACACAGGCGCGCAGCCCATTGCGCGAATGACAATGTGTTCCCGTCTTTGCACATCGTCGCGGAGTCCGACGGTTCTCTTCGGCTGTGTGCCGTCACCACAAATGTCGGATCTTCCGACCCGGGCGACGCCGGGCATTCCGCCCTTGATTGCGGCATCTGCCCCGCCAGGGTTTCCGCCAGCCACTTCCACAGCAAAGCACCGAAAATCGGTGGTGCTACGAGGAGGGCAGTGGACTTGGTCAGGAGAGCTGCCCCGAGGCAGAGACCGAGTGCGGCGCACGATCTCCAGCTCACGCATTCCTCCTTCAGCGCGCGCAGGGTGAGCCAGATGCAGGCACTGGCCATCATGGCGGCGAACACCTCATTCGTGATGAATTGGGAAAGATAAAGCATCGGCGGCAGACAAGCCGCCAAAAGGAGTCCCCATCGGGCTTTTGATCGATCTGCGGGAAACAGCAGCCGAAGCGTTGCCCATACAACGATAAAATGAATGACTCCGGCTGCCAGCCCGAGCAGGCGCAGTGCGGCAATTCCGCCGGGTTCCGTCACCGAAAGATGGAGCAGATTCAACCACATCGCTGATAGCAGATAATAGAGCGGGGGCTGAAACATCTCCACGCCCTGACTGGCCATGGGCAGCGAATTGTGCTCCTGGATGTAGCGAATGTAGTCCACGTGGACCTGCGCGTCGAAGCCCGAAAGGCAAGGCAGCATGGGCAGGTTGTGGGCGAACAGGGACAACCAGAATCCGGTCAGGATGACGACGGGGAGAGTCTCGCGATGCTTCTGAATCCATCCCGGTCTCTTTTTCTCCAGCCAGGATTGCAATGCGTCGTTTTGCCGGGGACGGGAGTAAGTTTGCCGGGGCGGTTGGTGTGACCGCCAGCGAGCGGAAAGCCGTTTCCAGCTCCATTTGCTTGCGTTCGCGGCCATCAGGCAGGTGCCCTGTTCCGCGAGCGGGAGATCTGAATCCAGAGAAGGGGACGGATTGGTTTTGCTCAGCACCCACCAACCCACGGCCGAAAGCAACGCGAACCCCAAGATCGTCGGCCAGCGCATGCCCAACGCCGCCAGCGGACGCGGCAGCCCGTAACTGGAGCTGCCAGTCGTCATCGGTTTGGGAGCGGAAGCCGGGACTGCGGCGCACCGGGTTGCACCCGCATAGGAAGCCTGCCACGCCTCTCCCGAGTTTATCTGCAACGGACCGGCGGCCAGGGAGAACCAAAGCGCCGGCGGACCGTTGGAGTTGAACACGGTCACCTCGACCCGGTTGACTCCTGGGCGCAGCTTGCTGGCCACGTCAAAGGCGTCGGGCTGTTTCCAGTTTGTCCCGGTCCACAGCGGCCGTGCGGGGGAGGTCCCGTTGACCGCAAGCGTGTAGCGGCGAAACCCGGCGATTCGCAGCAAAGCCTTTGAGGGAACGGCATCGAGGACGAAGGAATCCTCAAATGTCGTGGGAAGCTCCAGAACAGGATGGGTGTCCGCTTCCGGGATGACCGGGTAGACGATCCACTTGGCCGGAGCCATTTCCGGCAGAAAATTGACCTGGGCGCGGCTGCTGGTCCACCACAACCCGAGGATGGCGGTCAGGGCTCCGACGATGACCAAACATAGCGCCAGGGAACCGAGCTTGCGATCTGTGTTGTCTGCCTTCACGGAGGCTCTCACGCGATGAATGGAGGACGCAGATCTGAGCGGGCATGCCCCTTCGACGCAACCTCCACCCCATGGGCCGGCTGGTTTGTCTCCTGCCGGTTCCGGCGGGATCGCGATTCCCGTATTTGACCCCGCCCCAAACGGATTCTGTGTGTGCGTAAAAACATCTCGTGTTCGCATGATCGTCCACCGCCGCAACGACATCAACCCCTGACACGTCTGATGGGTGGCCGGCTTGAAGATTTTTCTCAGGCGGGAGTTTTGGCCCGGTGCATTTTGGACAGATGCCGGCAGCGCGGGATGCCTGCGAACAGCACAGGCTCGACCGGGTGACATTCGTGCCGGCGGCCGGGAATTCAATCGATAGACCTTGCCTTTGGCCCTCCGGCATCCGAAATCCGCATCCTGCTGTCCGGTTTCTGGTATTCGAAATCCCAGATCAAATCGCCCGGGTGGCGGAATGGTAGACGCTGGGGACTTAAAATCCCCTGACCGCAAGGTCATGCGGGTTCGATCCCCGCCCCGGGCACCAACGAGTTGCACGACGGTTTTGGAGCATGAATTCAGGCTGTCCTGGCGATCAATTGGCGGCTGCGCGCCCAAGTCTGGTGCGAGGGCGCGACTCGAAATCCCGGCATCGGCGGCCAATCGCCCGGGCAGCGGAATCATGGGACATGCCCCCTGGGGCGCGGTCGCAGCATGAACAGCGGAAGTTCAAACAAGACTGAATTCCTTGCCATCCGCAGGCCCTGCATTCCACCGTCGTGAGGATGTCAACCGGTGTTTACACGCGGGGCGAAGAAATCGCCAACAGCCTCACTCATGGCGCGGGCCTGCTGCTGAGCATCGCCGGCTTGAGCGTGCTCGTGACGTTCACCGCGCTGCGAAGCGACGCCTGGGCGGTGACCGCGGGCGCCATTTTCAGCGCATCGCTCGTTCTGCTTTACGCGTCCTCGACGCTTTATCATTCGCTTCGGGTCCCCCGGTTGAAATACGTGGTGCGCGTGGTCGACCATGCGGCGATCTTCCTCCTCATTGCCGGCACCTACACGCCCTTCATGCTGGTGAACCTCCGCGGCCCGTTGGGCTGGAGCTTGTTTGGCGTGATCTGGATGCTGGCCGCCGTGGGCATGACCCTGAAACTGTTTTTCACCGGCCGCGATGCAGTCGCAATTGCAGCGGACGGACGGATGATGGAGCGGCGGCGCCCCGCCGCCGTGCGGGGCTCACTTCCCGGCCGGCAATTCCCACAAGAAGCTCTCCCGGGCGAGCAGGGTCGTTCCGTCCGCGGCCAACAGGCGCAGGTGCCACGCATCCGGGCGCACCTTTTCCCCCGGCCAGTCGGATCCGGTCAGGCCGAGCTGGCACACAGAACTGCCGTGAGGGATGTCCGCGGCGAAGACGAAGGTCTTTGGTTCGGCCGAAACAGGACTGATGACCTGCAACTCGAACCTGGCTCCTGAAACCGTTGCGTGGGGGTTTTTAAAACGGATCAGCCAGTAGTAGCCGGCCTGTCCCGCGGGCTGGCTGCGCAGCACCTTGATGCCGCCATCGTTTTCCTTGCCCCCGAGATATTCGGTCACGCGGTGGAACGAATCGGCGCTGCGCCAGCCGGTGAGAACGCGGACGATGCTCAATTCGGCCGCTGAGGTGAGAACCGGCGGCAGGAGCGCGATCAGGAAAACTGCGGCCGGAAGGCGAAATGACGGGTGCATGGGCCTGAAGGATGATTGCAATGGCGTTGCGGCACAAGAGCGGAGCGCGACAGGCATGACGCGCGCCCCGGCCTCGGGCAGGGCGTGGGTCCGTCTTCAACCGCGGGATCGGCGCCGGCGATTCATGGCTTGAGACAGACATCCTTGTATTGATGCAGGCCCAGCAGGGCCGGCCGCCAGTTCTCCACAGCGGGGTGACAGAGGAACACGCGGGTGCCGAAAAACAACGGTGCGATCGGCGCATCGTTCAGCAGGAGGGCTTCGGCCTGCTGATAAAGCCCGGCCCGCCTGGCCGGATCCAGCGTGGAACCCGCCGCTGCGACGAGGCGGTCATACTCCGGGTCGGCCCATCCGGTGGAGTTGTTGCCGCTGTCGGCCGTGAACAGTTCGAGGTAGGTGCTTGGATCCAGGAAGTCGCCGAACCAATGGGCGAAGGAGAGATCGTAGTTCCGCAGGCGTTCGTCATTCAGCCACACCCGCTGCTCCTTGTTGGCGAGGGTGACGTTGATTCCGAGTTCGCGCCTCCACATCTGCTGCACCGCCTCGAGCAGCCGCTGGTTCAGCTCGAGCGTGGCGAACTGGATTTCCACGCGCGGAAAACCGCGGCCTTCCGGATATCCCGCCTCCGCGAGCAGGCGCCGGGCGCCCGGGAAATCGTCGGGAATCGAGGCGCGCGCCGCGTAGCCCGGGATGCCGGGCGGGGTCAGGAAATGTGCCGGTTGCTGGCCGCCGAGCGTCACCTCGCGGACAAGCGCCATGCGGTCGAATGCGCGGGCCAGCGCCTGGCGCACGCGCGGGTCGGTGAAGGGTTTCCGCCCCGTGTTGAAACGCAGGAAGGCGGTGTCCAGCAACGGGTCGATGCGCAGGACGCCGGGCCGGTTCCGCTTGTAGACGGCAATCTTCGACAGCGGCACGTCTGAAGTCAGGTGCAGCTGCCCGGCGCGGAACGCGGACTCCTGGGTGGAGGCGCTCTCGATCGGATAGAATACCATGCGGGAAAGCCGGATGCGGCGCACGTCCCAGTAACGGGGGTTGCGGTCGACAACGACGCGGCGGCCGGGCGACCATTCTCGGAGGAGGAACGGGCCGTTGCAGACCATGTTCTCCGGACGGGTCCACGGCACGGCGCGGTCGTCGAAAAGGCCCAGTCTCTCGATTGAAGCCTGGTGAACCGGAGACCATGCGGGCAGGGTGGCCGCGGCAGCCAGATAAGGTGTGGGCCGGGCGAGCGTGATCTCCAACGTCAGCGGGTCCGGCGCGCGGACGCCGACCTGCGAGAAATCGGCGAGTTGTCCGGCGTTGAAGGCCCGGGCATTCCGGATGGGAAAGAGCACATAAGCGTACTCCGAGGCGAGCCTGGGTGACAGCGCACGATGGATTCCGAAGACGAAATCACGCGCGGTCAGCGGGTCGCCGTTGCTCCAGCGGAGGCCGCTTCGCAGGTGGAACCGCCAGACCAGTCCGTCGGCTGAGGTTTCCCACGTCTCGGCGGCGGCCGGGACGGGCCGGGAGGTTGACTCGTCGATCGCCGTCAGCCCTTCGAACAACGCGACGACGATGTTGAAATCGTTGAAGGAGACGACGAGGTGCGGATCGAGATCGCGCGGTTCCGACCCGTTTCCCAGGAGCAGCGCCTGGTCGCGATTGCCCGCCTGGACGGGCGTCTCGCGGCGCCCGCACGCGCTGATGAGGAACGCGGAACAGACCAGGCAGAGTGGAATGGCAGGCAGGCGAATCAGGCGCATGGTGTTTCCCGGCGCCGGCCCGCCGTCGAGCATGCCTCGAATTGCCGCCGCGACGTTGCTGTCGCGGACTGGCGGGCGGGGCGCAACGAAGGCGTCGCTGCTTCAAAAGACAAGCCGGCCGGGCGCATGACTGCAGGAAAGCAGTCCTTGTGCGTCCTGCCAAGCAGAGGCATGCTGCTAAGAAACCCGTTGTCTGGGCGTCATAACAGTAACAGCACGTGAATCCGGACCCGCCACCGTCCGACCGCTCCCATGAGAATGATGCGTTTGTGCGCTCTGCCGTTGAGCAATTCCAGGCGCAGCTCCTGCGTTATGCCGCGCATTTGTTGGGTGATCCCGACCGGGCGCGCGATGCGGTTCAGGACACGTTTGTCCGCCTTTTGCTCCAGCCGCAGGCCGCAGTCCAGGGGCATCTGGCGGAATGGCTCTTCACTGTTTGCCGCAACCGGGTGTTCGACATCAGTCGGAAGGAAGGCCGGATGAAGCGGTTCGATGAAGGAGCTGTCGAGCGCGTGGTGGGCGTCGAACCGAGGCCCGGGGCAGGGCTTGAAACGGAGGAAACCCTGGGGGCGGTGCTGAGCATGATCGACCGCCTGCCGCCCAACCAGAAGGAGGTCATCCGCCTGAAGTTCCAGAGCGGATTCAGCTACAAGGAAATCAGCCGCATCACACAGCTTTCGGTGACCAACGTGGGTTTCTTGATCCACACCGCGGTCAAGGCGATGAGGCGGGAGTTTGCGGGCTGCCGCGCGCCGGGTGAACGGGCGTGTTGAGGAGGATATGACAATGAGCAATTCGAATGAATTCCGGTTGGACCCCGATGATCCGCGCCTGACGGCCCATGCCCTCGATGAGCTGGAAGGCGAGGAGCGCGCCGAGGTCGCGGCGGCGGTGGCTGCCGATCCTGCGCTCCAGGCGGCGGTTGACGAGATCCGCGCTGCTGCCAGCCGCATGACGGCGGCGCTCAAAGCGGAACCGCTGCCGAAGCCGGTCCGTCCGGTTCATCTGGAACCCTATCATACGGTGCGCCCCGGCCGGGTGTTTCCGTTTCCCTACTGGGCTGCCGCCGGTCTGGCTGCTGCGGCCTGCTTCGTTGTGCTCGCCGTGTTGCGCGAAATGCCGTTCCCGAAAGAGGCGGTGCCGCAAAATGCAGGGCGGCTCGCGGGAAAATCAGCGGCGGCGAAGGAATCTGTTGAGGGGCGGTTCGCGATGCGCAGGCAGGCCAGCAACCACGTGGAGATCCGGTTTCCGACGGCGGAAGGCGGCTCGACGGAGACGGCGGGCGGCCCGACTGAACCGTGGGGTGTGGTTCTGACTGATTCTCCTGAAGTCGCGGCTGGCGGGGCCGCCGAACGGCAGACCGCTGCGCCCGGCGGCTCCGCTCCTGCGACAAGGAACGCGGCTGTTGCCTGCGCGGCGCCGCCCGGCGGTGGTCAGCCGGCGGGTCCGGAGGTTGCGGGCGCCGCCAGGGACAACGCCTTTGTCCTGTCCGCGCAGAATCCGCTCTCCCGTTTTCCGGTCGATGGTGACGCTTCGGGGTACGCGAGCGTCGAGCGTTCCCTCCGCGAGGGCCGCCGCCCGCCGCGCGCGCTTGTGCGGCTGGAAGCGCTCATCAACCATTTTGACTACGATTACGCCGCACCGAAGCCGGACGCGCCGGAGCCGATCGCTGCTTCATTGGAAATCGCCTCCGCGCCGTGGGAGCCCCGGCATCGCCTGGTGCGCATCGGACTGAAGGCGCGCGAGCGGTTGGCCGGCGATCGCGGCGTGTTTGCCGCCAGGGATGTTGACGTGCGCGTGGAGTTCAATCCCGCGCAGGTTCAGACCTACCGCCTTCTTGGCTACGAGAATGCCGGGCTGGGCAGGGAGAACCCTGGAAGCGGCAGGGCCGATGCCGGAAACATCGAGTCCGGCCGTTCGATCACGGTTCTCTACGAAGTCGTGCCGGCGATTGGAGACCGGGCAGCGGAAACCGGAAGCCGGAAAGATGAGCAGCCGGCAGACTCTCCGGCATCCGGCATCACACATCCGGTCTCAAAAGAGATCCTGACCGTAAGAATCCGTTGCCGGACACCGGCCGGCGACGAGAGCAGGCTGCTCGAGTTTCCGCTCATCGACAAAGGCGCCGTTTTTGCCGATGCCAGCAGCGATTTCAAGTTTGCCGCAGCGGTGGCCGAGTTCGGTCTGGTGTTGCGGGACTCGCCGTACAAGGCGGGCGCGACGCTGGAGGACGCCCTCCGCTGGGCGGGACAAGCGGCGGGGCCCGACAGGGGCGGCGCCCGCGGCGAGTTCATTCTGCTGGTGAAGCGCGCAGAAGCCGTGCTTTCGTCCGAAGGATAGCAGGCGAGCAGGTGACTGCGGCCCGCTTGGAGGCACCCCATGTCAACTTTGGATCCTCTCTCTCCATCCCGATGTGGAGGCGATGACAAAGTGCAAAGCATAACCCATGACTCTGGACCAAGTGTTACGTATCCCTCCGGATCGTACCGCGCGGCGGATGCCGTCCATGGTGGTTGCACCGGCGCGCGAATGGTGTGGGGTGGAGGTGGGTTTCGTCCGTCACCATTGACGCCCATTGAGTTTCCGAGCAGAACCGCGTCATCTTCATCCTCAGAGCAATGATCCGAGGCAAACTGTGGTTCGTCCTTTTCTCCCTGGCCGTGATACCGTTTGTCGTCCGGGGTCAGTTCTTCCTCGGGATGCGGCAACAGATACCGCTCGCCCACTTTGCCCAGATTCAGCACGGCGGAGCCACCGGTCCGGGTCAGCCGACGCTGGAGTCAAACATGGGCTTTACCGCGCAGGCGCTGGGCACGAGGGCAGCCATCGACTGGTGTCGCGGGCGGGTTCCGCTCTGGAACTATTACGAAGGAACAGGCACTCCCCTCGCCGGCGAAATGCAGAGCGCTGCGCTGTTCCTGCCGTTCATTCTCTGGCTGAGATTTCTCCCCGGTCAGCTCTTTTTCCATATCTCGCTCCAGATTCTCGCCGGGATCTGCACGTTCTTTTACCTCCGGAAGATCCGTCTGTGCGTCGCGGCTTCGTTTTGTGGAGCGGTGTTCTTCGAACTCAACGGCACCTTCTCGTGGATGGCCAATGCGGCATACAATCCGGTCGCCTTCCTGCCCATGGCATTGCTTGGATCGGAGCTGGCGATCGAAGCGGCCCAACGTGAGATGAAGGGTGGCTGGCTGGTCCTTGCTGCGGGCGCCGTATGGTCCGTCTATGCCGGGTTCCCCGAAGTGGCGCTCATTGATGCCCTGCTGGTGGTGATCTACCTTGTTGTCCGGGCGTCTGAGATGCCTTCCGCGGTTCTTCGGCGCCTCATTGTCGAATTGGGCATCGGCACGCTGGTGACGTTGCTGTTGATCGCGCCGCTGGTTGCCCAGTTTGCCGACCTTCTATCCTTCTCCTTCAATGAAGGGCGATCCAACGCTGGAGGCACGGCGATCGATCCGCGGGTTGGCGTGGCCGCCCTGGTTGTGCCGTACATCTATGGGCCGATCGGGGCCCTGGATTTCTCCTATTGGGGCTCAGCGGCGGGATACCTCGGCTTTGCCCTGGTGGTTCTGGGGATGGCAGGTGTTGGTCTTCAATGGCGCAACCGAATCGTTCGATGCTTCGCCGTCTGGGCCGTCATCTGCATCCTCAAGATCTACGGCGAGCCGCTGACCACCTGGGTCTTTCTCATAATTCCGCTTCTGAATCAGATCGTGCTGGTCCGATGGCTCATGCCTTCGTTGGAGTTTTCCTTCGTTGTGCTGTCCGCGACCGCCATTCATGAGCTGTTCGCAAGGCCCCGGCCGTTTCTTTCGGCTCCCGCACTCATTGCAGTCGCGCTCGTCTTCACGTCGCTGTGTCTCACGGAAGCCCGGGGCACGTTCGCGGTGGATGGACATTTCCACTTTGCCTATGCCGCCGTGAACCTGTTTTTTGTCGTCCTCTTCGCGCTCGCCTGCTGCAGCGTGGCGCAATTGGGAAGGCATGCTCCCTGGGTGATCTCGTCCCTGGCAATCCTCGAGGCAGCCGTCCTGTTCAACGTGCCGATCATCGCTGCTCCGCGGAATTGCGTGTTCGACATGGAGGGCGTGGCATTCCTCAGGAACAACCTCGGCCTGCAGCGCTTTTACACCCTTGGACCGATCCTGCCCAACTACGGCTCGGCGTTTGATGCGGCGCAGTTGAACTATGACGACATGCCGGTGAACAAATATCTCGTCCAATATTTCAGGACCCGCCTCGATCCATTCATGGATTCCACAAACACGAAGCCGAACTGGCATCGCGGCCACAATCCTGCAAGCAACGAGATCATCCGGAGGAACTTCCGGGCGTTTGGCAGGGCAGGGGTGAAATATGTGGTCGCCGATCCGGGAGCGGACCTGGGCGACCTGATGCGTCTGGTCTACCAGAGCGCGGTGATGAAGATCTATGAACTGCCGCAATTCACCCCGTATTTTGACGGCGGTGGCTGTGCGGTGCATGCGCGGTCGCGCGATGAAGTCGAGGTGCGGTGTGACCGTCCGGCAACGCTGGTCCGGCTGGAATCATTCACTCCGAACTGGAAGGCCGATGTGAATGGGAAGCCGGCCAGGGTCAGCATGTATGACGGGCTGTTTCAATCCGTGGAGGTTCCTGCGGGCGTTTCCACCTTGCGGTTCACCTATGAATGTCCGCGTGGGATCTGGGTGCTGCCGATGTTCTGGCTGGGAGCCCTTGTGTTCGTCGCGACGGGTGCGGGGCGGCTTTGGGCGTGGCGCCGGACGGTGGCGTGAACGCCGGCCGGCCGGCGGGCTGCCGGTGCACGAAGCTGTCGGCCTGCCTGGCGGCCTGATGGGTTGTTTCGGCCGATGTTCTTCCGGAACTCGTCCGCTCACCTCCACCTGGTGGCGGGGCGCGCTCCACGGCGGTTTCCTGGGCCTGCCCATCGCGCTCAGCGCCCGCGCGCCATGACCGTCCGCGTCAGCTCGCCGGTCTCCCCTCCCTCCGCGGCCTCCGACCCCGCGCCTTTGTAACGTATTACGTGACAAACTCAATCCGCGCCTTCCTGTTCGCCGCGGTGCTTGTCACCGTTTGCGTGGCAAAGCCTCCGACCGCGGCCGGTGTCGGGCCGTGGATGCCCGACCGGGCTCTTGCAACCGCCCTCAAGAACAGCCCGGACAGCCGCATCGCGCGGGAGCGGGCAGCCGGCGCCCAAGCCATGATCGGGCAGGCCCGCGCCGACGAAAAATGCGTCGTGCCGCCACCGTCGCCTCATCAGCTCCGTGGAGGCGCGACGCCCTGGGCTTCCGCCGTTTTGTCATTTAATAGATGACATCTGTTATGAGTCTTTTGAGTCCAATCTTCTCTCCCTTTTCACCGCCTGCTTCCGGCGTGCGCCGCGTCGGGCCGGCCGAGGCCGCGCAGCTCGTCGCCGGCGGCATTCGCGTCGTTCACAAGGCTCGGCGAGCTCACTGGTTTCCCTATACCGGGAAGAAGGGATCCAGAGCCGCGGCCGCCGTCAGCAGGAGCGCGAAGAGATTGATGCCTCGAAAGAGCCTTGAGGAAACTTGAGGAGTCAGATCCTTTCGCAGGAGGGAGACGGCAAGAAAGCCCAGCCAGAGACCTCCGATGGCGATCAGGCCCGTGGACAGGAAAGATTGCAGGACCCGGAAGGCGGGCAGCAATCCACAGGCGCAGATGACGGAGATGGTCCAGATGAAGAGAATGCGACGGCTCTGCCCGGGTGTTAAACGCGTGGAGAGGCAGGGGAATCCGGCACGAACGTAGTCGTGTTCGTGGCGGAGGAAGAGCAGCCAGAAGTGGGGCACCTGCCAGAGAAAAAAAACCAGACAAAGGGCCAGCATGCCGGGCTCACTCCAGGAACCGCCGGCGGCGGTCCAGCCGATGGCGGGCGGGATGGCCCCGATCAATGCGCCTGGCACGACCGCGAAAGGGGTCCACCGCTTCAGAGGGGTGTAGATGCCGTTGTACCAGACCAGAGCGGCCAATCCCAGGATGGCGGTTGGCCATCCGTGCAACAGCAGGAGGATGAATCCGGAAAGGGCCAGCACGAGGCAGAGGGACAGCACCAGGGCCGGGGAAATCTTCCCGGAGGGCAGAGGTCTTTGGGCCGTGCGCTCCATGCGGGCATCCAGATGTCGTTCCTGGAGCTCGTTGAAAGCGCAAGCGGCCAGGGCCAGCAGCAGGATTCCCAGGAGCATGCTGAAGATGCCGGCATGAAACTGTCGCGCGGAAGCCAGGTAACCCGCCGCGGCGGTGAGGGTCGACGCGGACGCGATGGGCAGCTTTGTGAGCCTGGAAAAGGTGGTCCAGGGGGCATCAAAGATCGTTGCGCGGCTCATTTCAACGACTCGATGCAGGCGACGGCCTCGTCCAGCTCCTTGGGGTTCAGGGACTGCCGGGGCATTGCGGGAGGGTAGCCCCGCACGATCTCGCTCATGGGATCCTGGATGCCTCTCCGGATCTGTGCCTCGTCCACGGAAACGGTGCGCAGCCGGCCGCCGGCCTCGATTTCCTCCCTTTGGCCGAACATGCCCTTGAAAGTCGGCCCCACCATGGGGCGGCCATCGATGGAGTGGCATGCAAGGCAGTTCTTGTTGCGCAAAAGGACGAGGCCTGGGGATTCGACGTTCACAGCGGCCCTGACCGGAAGCTGCCAGGCGGGTTCCGGCGCATTCTCGTCTCCGAAGTACCAGACTTTGAAGGCCTCCTCAGGAACCACGACAACTTTGGCAAGCATGGCGGAGTGACTCACGCCGCAGATGACCGTGCATTCGATATCGAAGGCGCCGAGCTGGGTGGGCTGGAACCATGTGGTGTTCACCCTGCCAGGCACCACATCTATCTTCATCCGGAAGGCCGGAATGAAGAAGCCGTGCACCACATCGGCGCTGCGAACTTCCAGCTTCATGGGCCGGTTCAGGACGGCGTAGAGCGCGCCCGTGCGCTTGCCGTTGGGGTATTCGAAGGACCAGCTCCACTGGCGTCCCGTGACTTTCACCACCATGGCGTCCCTGGGCGGGTTGCGCATATATTCAAAGTTGGTCCAGCCGTAGTAGAAAATCGCCAGGAAGACCACGAGGGGCACCACGGTCCACACGACTTCCAGCAGGGTGTTGCCCTCGATCTGTTCCGCCTCGGGATGCCGTTCCTTCCGGTAGCGGAAAACGAAGAAGAGCATGGTGCCGGTGATCGCGATCAGCATGAAGACCGCTATGGCCAGCACCGCCAGGAAGATGGTGTCCGCCCGGTGGGCCGAGGTCGATGCCTGTGTCATCCATCCCATGTTCCGCCTCTACCTGAATGCGACGTCGGAAAAGAGCAACGCGAAGAAAATGAGGAGCGTGCCCAGAGCCACGACGACCACGGTCTTGAGCAGGGCACCCTCGTACTTCAGGTGCATGAAGAAGTAGAAAACCAGGGAAGCCTTCAAGGGGGTCAGGGTCAACAGGCCCCACACAGCCGGTGTCTGACCGAGGCGGCTGAGCAGGACAAGGCCGGTCGTGAGGATCAGGAGAACGATCCAGACGGCGATGAAGGTGCCGTACCCGGGATGCTGTTCTGCCGGGCGGGAGGCGGGGGCGGGAGATTCACTCATGGGATTGCTCACGGGCACGGCCATCACGCAGCCAGATAGAACAGCGGCAACAGGAAGATCCACACGACGTCCACGAGGTGCCAGTAGAGACCGCCATTCTCCAGCAGGACGTAGTTCCCCTGGTGGATGCGCCCGCGCGCCAGCCGGGCGAATATCCAGGTCAGGACGCCGATGCCGGCGACCACGTGGAGCCCATGAAGGCCCGTCATGGTGTAGTAGAGCCCGAAGAAGACCTGCTCGCCCGGAGGAAGGGTGGCCAGGTGGGGTGAATTGGGATAGATGCCGTGGTGAATCTTCGCGGCCCACTCGAAACCCTTGTTCATCAGGAAGGCCGCGCCCAGGAGCGCGGTGGATCCCAGGAACAGCAGCGATTTCATCCGGTCGTTGCGCTGGATGGCCACCAGGGAGAGCGCCATGGTCAGACTGCTGGTGAGCAGGATGAACGTATTGGCGACGCCGATCCGGACATCCAGCATCGACCCCGCATGATGGAATTCCAGAGGATACCTGGCGCGAAGGTACGAGTAGCTGATGAACAGGCCCGAGAACAACAGGATCTCCGTGACCAGAAAGAGCCACATGCCGAGCTTGGAACCGAAATCATCCCGGTGGGCCTCGTGGACCAGGATCGCTTCGCTCATCCCCGGGCCTCCTTTCCAAAGTAGTAGGGCCCGTGGGTGATGGTGGGGATCTCCCCGAAGTTCTCCACGATCGGGGGCGAGGCCGTCTTCCATTCGAGGGTCACGCCTTCCCAGGGATTGTCCCCAGCCTTCGCGCCCTTGAAGAGGGCCCGGACGAGGGTTCCGAAGAACATGGCCAGACCCAGGGCCAGGAACCAGGAGCCCACCGTGGCGACGACGTGCCCCGTATGAAACATGGGCAGGTGGTCGTAATAGCGGCGGGGCATGCCCTGGAGTCCCAGCACGAGCATGGAGAAGTAGAGCATGTTGAATCCCGCGAAGAGGGGAAACCACGAGGCATAGATGGCCCGTTTGGAGTACAGGCGCCCGAACATCTTGGGAAACCAGTAGAGGAGGGCCGCGAAGAAGGCAAAGCCGGTGCCGCCGAACATGACGTAGTGGAAGTGTCCCACGATGAAATAGGTGTCATGGACGTGCACGTTGATGGCCAGGGCCCCCTGCATGACGCCCGTCAGCCCTCCGATGCAGAAGAGGAATATGAAGGTCAGGGCGAAGACCAGGGGCGGCTGGACGTTGATGGATCCCTTGTAGAGGGTGGCCGTCCAGTTGAAGACCTTGATGGCGCTGGGCACGGCCACGATCATCGTCAGGGCCGAGAACACCATGTTGGCGAACTCGCTCATGCCGGAGGTGAACATGTGATGCGCCCACACCAGCGAGCCGACGCCCGCGATGGCGATGCTGGAGAAGGCGATGGCCTTGTATCCGAAGATTGGACGCCTGGCGAAGGTGGGCAGGATCTCGGTGACGGCGCCCATGGCGGGCAGGATCATGATGTAGACGGCAGGGTGGGAGTAGATCCAGAAGAGATGCTGGTAGAGCAGCGGATCGCCGCCCCTGGCGGGATCGAAGACGCCGATGCCGAAGAGGCGCTCGAGCATCACCAGCATCAGGGTGACGGCCAGGATGGGCGTGGCCAGGATCTGGATCCACGCGGTGGCGTAGAGCGCCCAGGGGAACAGGGGCATCCGGAACCACGACATGCCGGGAGCCCTCATCCGGTGGATGGTGGTGATGAAATTGATGCCCGTGAGCATGCTGGAAAAGCCCAGTACGAAGGCCGCGAAGACGGCCAGGGTGACGTTGGTCCCGGTCTTGAGGCTGAAGGGCGCGTAGAAGCTCCAGCCCGTGTCGGGAGGACCGCCTCCCGTGAAGAGCGCCGTGACCGCCAGGGCGGCGCCCGCGATGAAGAAATACCAGGAGGCCAGGTTCAGCCGGGGGAAGGCCACGTCCCTGGCGCCGATCATGAGCGGCAGGAAGAAGTTCCCGAAGACGGCCGGGAGTCCCGGGATCACGAAGAGGAAGATCATGATCACGCCGTGGACCGTGAACAGGGCGTTGTAGGTCTGGGCGGAGACCACGTGATGGAAGGGCGTCAGCTGGACCAGGCGCATGACCAGGCCCAGCAGCACACCCACGGCGAAGAAGGTCAGCATGCAGGCGAGGTACATCACACCGATGCGTTTGTGGTCGGTGGTTCCCAGCCAGGACCGAAGCCCGCGGGCCTCCAGGTAGCTCGGCGGCGTGGAAGTGCTCATTTTTTCTCCCTGGCCCGGGGCTTCCGGAAAATCAGCACGGCCGCGAAAACGGCCGCCAGCAGGAGGGTCACCGAAGCGACGATCTTCGTGGTGTTGAAGACGTACCCCCGGCCGGAGGGATCGGCACTGTAGCAGAACTGCAGCCACTTGTTGATGGTGGGGCGGGCCTCGCCCCTGGAGGCCTCCAGGATCGCCATCTGCAGATCCGCGGGCAAAAAGGTCACGCCGTACATGTAGCGGGTCACCTTCCCCTGGGGCGAGAGGATGACGATGGCCCCGGCGTGGATGTAATCCCCGCCCTGGGCCTTGAACTTGAAGCCAACGGCATCGCACAAGGCCTTAGTGGCGGCGGCTTCACCGGTGAGGAAATGCCAGGCGTTCGGGGGGATTGGCCGCTGGATTTCCTTCAGGTAGTTGGAGCGTTTCTGGAAGGCGATCTCCGAATCATCCCGGGGATCGAAGCTCACCGTGATGACCTGAAAATCCTGGCCAGGATTGGCATGCACCTGGTTGATGACGTCGGCCATGCCGTTGAGCAGGGGCGTGCAGATGCCGGCGCAGCGAAAGTAATTCAGGGTGAGGATCGTGGGCTTTCCAAGCAGGTCGCCCAGCTTCACGGGCCTGCCTTCCTCGTCGTTCAGGACCAGATCCAGGGGCACCTGGGCGCCCGGCTTTTCGTCGATGCCCACCTCGGCGGCGGTGAAGGCAGGCGGATCGGCGGCGCGGATTGTGCGCGTGAACAAAGCGGTCAAAACCAGGGATGCAAGAAGGAGTCGTTTCATTTTGAATACCCGAGTTCGAATGTCAGCGTTCTCCATGTCTCCGGTGCATAGGTCGCCACCCGGGGGGCGAATCCGTTGCCCGGGATTCCGGCCGTCACCCGACGAACCAGAAGAGACTGATCGGTCCCGGCCAAGGTCAACGCCGCTCGCGCGGGGTCCGCAAGCGAATCCTGCAGCAAGACTGAGTCAGTCGCCAGGGGGGAGATGGGCTTGAACTCTTGAACGAGCCTTTCCATGGCCGCGGATACCGGGATCCGGTTCGGGATCAGCTCGCCCGAAGTGGCGAAGCTCCTGGCCAGGGCCCCAAGGGCCTTGGGGTCCTCGGGCCCGTGCTCGAAGGCGCCGAAGGCCTGCACCACATGCACGAGCGCCATGCGGTCCTTCCGGGACAGGTAATTGTAGGACACCATGGGGCTTCCCTTGATGCCCTCCTCCAGGGTCCGATAGATATCGGTGATCCGGGTGCCGTTCTTCCAGCCTTCGCGTTGGGTGAACCGGCGCGGCTTCACGGCCAGGCCCAGAGCCGCGGGTCCATCCCCTTCGCCCTTGGGACCGTGACAGGAAGCGCAGGTTTGGAGATAGAGGGCGTTGCCCCGGGCAAGAAGCTCGGGGTTGGGGATCATCACGGTGGCAGGATCGATGGGCGGCACCACGCGGCCTTTTTCGGCCGGGAATTCCGTGGGATCGAGCCATCCCCACTCGCCCGCAGGAGGGTTGAGCGCATCAGTGGTGGAAGGCCGGTTCGCATTGCGCAGCCCCGGTACTACAACGAAGGCGAAGACGGCAAAAAGGAAGATGAAGATCGTCACCGCCAGCAAGGAGGAGAGCAATCGCTTCAGCTCAGCGGGGGAGACGTAGCGATCGAGGCTCATAAGCGGAACTCCAGTCCATCCGGCAGGAAGGGATCACCAACGGGCATATCGTGTCCCAGGTTCCCGGTTTTCTGGAGCCACAGCAGCGAACTTCCGAGAAAGAGGAGGGCGAAGCTGAGTTCCGGCCAGGAGAACACCGGGGTTTTAGCAACCGTTGGAAAGACGAGCCAATAGAGATCAAGCCAATGGGCGCACAGCATCAGCAAGGCCACCCGGCGCAGTCGCCCCGGATCTCCTTTCGCATCCCGGGTGACAAGCGCGAAGAAGGGAATCGCGAAATGCGTGACCGCCAGGACCAGGGCCGCGGAGAGCCAGGGCCCCTCGATGCGCGCCTTGTACCAGATGATCTCCTCCGGCATGTCGCCGTACCACATGAGCATGTACTGGGCGAAGCCGATATAGGACCAGAACACCGTGAAGGCGAAGAGGAATCCCCCCAGATTGTAGAGGTGGTCCCGCTTCACCGCCTGCAACCGGCCTTGTCCCTGCAGGTGCAGCACCGACAGCACCGTCGCGGCGAGTCCGGCCAGGAAGGCCCCTGCGAAAAGATAGACGCCAATGATGTCGCTGTACCACTCGGGCTCCAGGCCGGAGATCCAGTCAAAGGCGATCTGGGTGACACCGAGGGCGAAGATCGCCATGAAGAGCGGAGCAAAGCGCCGGGCTCGAATATTGAATTGGGGATCCCGGGAGCTGTCCTGCTTCAGCGAACCCCGCACGAGGACGGCCAGGGCCACAAGGTAGAGCGCCGAGAAAAAGATCACGCGGCCTGAGAAAAATGGCAGCCCCAGCCAGGCGGCCTTTCCCGCCAGGACCTTGTGATGGAGCGCTTCCGGAAAGGAGCCCGGGTAAAGCACGTGGATGGCCCCCAGCGCGATCAAGGCGACGGGTGTCAGGGGAATCAGCAGGGTGGAGAGGCGCTCCGGGATCCGGCGCAAGGGGATGCTCCACTTCGCGCCAACCAGGTGTTCGAGGGCCACCAGAAACAGCGCCCCCAGGGCAAGGGTGAACAGGAAGAGAAACCAGACCAGCCAGTTGGCCCAAAACCGCGGAGCCCCCGCGCTGAAGGCCGACACCATCACTCCCACGGCTCCGAGCCCCGTGGCGCCCACAAGGACCGATCGGGAACGGGCGTTCATCTCAGATCCTCATCCTTTGCATTCAGGGCCCGCTGCAGGGCCCGAACGTAGTGGATCACCGCCCAGCGCTCGTCCGGGGACAAGTCCGCCGCGTACGATGGCATGGAGTTCTTCCCCTTGGTGATCACCCAGTAGATCGTGCCGTCGGGATAGTCGCGGATTTGCTGGGAGATCAGGTTGGCGGGCTTTGCGCCGTAGGCGGCCGTGAGCGTGGAGATGCCATTCCCCGTGGCGCCATGGCAGACGGAGCAGCGGATGTTGAAGACCTTGCGGCCTCGTTCCAGAACCTGCCTGTCCCTCGGCAGCGGGTTCACGAGGATCGCGGCCTCTTCCTGGGTGGCCACGCCGACGGGCATGTGACCGCGGGCCACGGCGCCTTCCACGGGCAGTTGCATGCCATGCCCGTCCTTGAATAAGGCGCTGGGTTTCTCGGGATCGAGACGGGGCTGGTCCTCCATGTGGGACATGGGAGGCAATACGGGGAACAGCTTGACGGCTCCGTACGTGATGAGGCCGGAGACCACGCAGGCGGCCAGGATGCCGGAGAAGCTCCGGAGCAAAACCCGGGAAGTGAAAGGCTCGAATGGACCGGAGGCGGGCAGCACCTCAATCTCCGTGCCGCCCGCGGCCTCCAGGACGGCCCGCGCCGCATCTGCATCGAAAGTGGCGTCCTCCGCTTCCAGGGCCAGGGCGAAGCGATCCCGCGTGATGGCCCGCATCGCCTTCGAGTGCAGCACCGGATGCCCGAAGAAGGGCAGCCGGTTCAGGAGAAGCAGCATCCCCAGTCCCGCCGTGAAGGTGGCGAAGAGGACCATCAATTCGAAGAGGATGGGCACGAAGGCCTGCCAGGAGAAGGGAGCTTTCCCGCCCGTGATCAAAGGATAGTCCACGGCGCTCATCCACCATTGGAAGAGCAGCGCCGTGGCGGCTCCCACCGCGCCCATGACCATCACCATGCCGCCCAGGGGCGAGCGGCGCAGGCCCAGGGCTTCGTCGAGTCCGTGGATTGGATACGGCGTATAGGCCTCCAGACGCCCGGGGACTTTGCCCCGCACGCGGGGGACCGCGTCCATCAGCGCGCCGGCGCTGTCGAAAAGGCCCAGGACGGCGAATGCGCGCTCAGACATGTTCGCCTCCGTGGCTGGGCTGGGCGCCCGGCAGGATGGCCTTCACTTCCGTGGTGGCGATCACCGGCAGCACTCGCGCAAAGAGCAGCACCAGGGTGAAGAACAGGCCGAGGGAGCCCAGCAGGATTCCGAAGTCCACGAGGGTGGGCTTGTAGATGTGCCAGGCGCTGGGGAGGTAATCCTGGTAGAGGCTGACCACGATGATGACGAAGCGCTCGAACCACATGCCCACCGTCACGGCCAGGGCCACCGTGATCATCCAGAAATAGCTGCGCCGGGCCTTGCGGAACCAGAGCAGCTGCGGGATCAGCACGTTGCACGAGATGGTCAACCAGCCTGCCCAGCCGTAGGGGCCCGAGATGACGTTCTTGAACATGTGGATCAAGTACTCGTTCTGGCTGTACCAGGCCGTGAAGCCTTCCATCAGGTAGGCGTAACCCATGAGGCAGCTCATCCCAAGGATCACCTTGTTCATCACGTCCAGGTGATAGTCGGTGATGAGGTTCTTCAGGTCCATGGATTCGCGCACCACCACGAGCACGATCACCACCATGGCAAAGCCGGCGAAGATGGCGCCCACCACGAAGTAGGGCGGGAAGATGGTCATGTGCCATCCGGGCACCAGGGACGTTGCGAAGTCGAAGGACACCACGCTGTGCACGGAGAGCACCAGGCCCGTGGCCAGACCCGCCAGCAGCAGGTAGGCCTTTTCGTAGTGTTGCCAGTGGGACGCGGCGCCGCGCCAGCCCGCAGAGGCAACCGCGTAGGCCATCTTTTTCCATTTGTTCGTGGCGCGATCGCGCAGGGAGGCCAGATCCGGCATCAGGCCCAGGTACCAGAACATGGCGGACACCGAGAAGTACGTGCTCACCGCGAAGACGTCCCAGAGCAGCGGCGAGCGGAAATTGGTCCACAGCGCCCGCTGGTTGGGGTAGGGCAGCAGCCAGAAGGCCAGCCAGGGCCGTCCGACATGGATGAGCGGGAAGAGGCCCGCGCACATGACGGCGAAGATCGTCATGGCCTCCGCGAAGCGGGCGATGGCGTTGCGCCAGCGCTTGCGGAAGAGGAAGAGGATCGCCGAGATCAAGGTGCCCGCGTGGCCGATGCCCACCCAGAACACGAAGTTGATGATGTCGAAGGCCCAGAACACGGGGCTGTTGTTGCCCCAGACGCCGATGCCCATATAAGCCGTGTAGCCCATGAGACCGAAGCCCAGGAGCGCGGCCGTGCTGGTGAAGGCCACGGCGATGAACCACTTCAGGGGCGGTTTCGATTCGGGATAGGCCAGCACCTGATCGTCCAGACTGCCGGCCGTGATCGAGCCCTGGAAGAGGGACGGCTCGCTCAACGGACCTGGAAGGGCGGCGGTGACTTCAGGATTCATGACCGTTTCCAGCAGGGTTTCTCACATCGGCCAGATACGTCACAGACGGGCGGACGCCCAGTTCCTCCAGCACCTTGTAGCCCCGCCCGCTCCGGGCCAGCTTTGACACGCGGCTGTCGGGATCCTTCAGGTCGCCAAAGACGATGGCCTGGGAGGGACAGGCCGCGGCGCAGGCGGGCACGATCTCGCCGTCCTTCAGCGGGCGGTTCCCGGACATGGCGCGCATGCGGCCGTCCTGGATCCGCTGCACGCAGAAGGTGCATTTCTCCATGACGCCCCGGGGACGCACCGTCACCTCGGGGTTGTAGACGAGGCTCTCGGGCTCGCGCTTGGCGGCGGTGAACTCCAGGAAATTGAAGCGCCGCACCTTGAAGGGGCAGTTGTTGGCGCAGTACTTGGTGCCCACGCAGCGGTTGTACGTCATCTGGTTGAGCCCATCGGGACTATGTGTGGTGGCGTTCACCGGGCAGACGTTCTCGCAGGGCGCATGACCGCACTGCTGGCACATCATGGGTTGGTGGACCACCTTGGGATTCTCGGGCTCTCCTTCGTAATAGCGGTCGATGCGGATCCAGTGCATTTCGCGGCCTTTGGCCACCTGCCCGGGACCCACGATGGGCACGTTGTTCTCGGACTGGCAGGCCACCACGCAGCCGCTGCAACCAACGCAGGCGCCCAGGTCGACGGCCATTCCCCATTGATGCTCCGAAGGAGGCGGCTGTGGATAGAGGGTCGGCGGGTCCCGGGTGTCCCGCGCAGGAAGCGCGCCGCGTGAAAGCCGGGCCAGGGTCGTGGACCGGACGATGTCCCTGCCCTCCATGCGATGATGACCCTGGGTGATGGGCAGTTCGCGATGGCCCCCGGATCTGGAAATGAAAACCTCCTGTCGCACGGAAGGATTGCGCGGATCCATGCTCAAGAGAGTGAATGCATTCGCGCCGATCCCGCCGGCCACGGCGCCCCTGGCCTGCCCGTAGCCGAGCGCAAGGGCGAGAACACCCCTGGCCTGCCCCGGCTGCACGAGCACCGGCAACTGGAGGCGCTGCGCATCCACGCGCAGTTCCACCAGATCGCCATCCTTCACACCCAGCTCCCGGGCATCGGTCACGGACAGGGAGAGGGGGTTTCCCCAAGTCGTTTTGGTGACCGGGTCCGGCAGTTCCTGGAGCCAGCTGTTGTTGCCATGGCGGCCATCGAAGACGGTCCTCCCGGGATGCAGCATCAGTTCGAAGCCTTGCCCGGAACCAAAGGCAATATGGAGATCCTTCAGTGCGCCGGCTTGAAAAGAAGGTCTTGCGGCTTCTGTTTCCAACGTGCGGATCAGGCCATCGTGAAGCACCGCCTGGAAGCAGCGCTCGAAAGGCACAGGGCTGCCCGTGGGCTGGACCTCTTTTTCCCAGCGGGCCCTGAGGAAAGCGTGGTAGTCGCCGGACCCGGAGGCTCCGAGGCTCCGGGCCAGGTCCAGCAGGATGTCCTCGCCCTGCCTCGTGTCGTAGAGGGCGCGGATGGCCGGTTGCTGCAGGCAGATCAGACCGGGTTCCGCATGGTCGCCCCAAGCCTCCAGCCAATGGTGCGCGGGCAGTTGGAGCTGGCAGAGGGAGGCGGTCTCGTCTTCTCGCAGGCCGATCCAGGCCCGCAAAGGTATCTTCTCCAAAGCTTGGCGGAAGATCTCCTGGGCAGGGAAGGCGTACGCTGGATTCACACCCCAGAAGAGAACCACGGCGGGTTTCTCCTGCATGGCTTTCTGCAGGTCCTGGTGGGTGGCCAGGGCCCCGGACGGCTGGTATTCCAGGGCCCCGCTTCCGAGCATAGTATTCAGTAGATGGATACCCACGTGGGCTTCCAGGGGCAGTTCCGGGCCCGCCAGCACCACGGATTGCCTGCCGCAGCGGACCAGATCCGCGAGGAGGGCTTCCCGGATGCCCGATGGAATGCCCGGGGACTCCTGTGGCAGGGCGGGCAGATGCGTGTTCGCAGGCAGAGGCAGGCCGTGCTTCTCGTGCAGTTCCCTGGCAAGGGTGAAAACCAGGGCGGCGGCCCTGGAAGCGGGCAGGGGGAAGCGGTGATCGGCCCTGGAACCCGTGAGACTGAGGGGCCCCTCAAAGACCCACAGACGGTTCATGGCGGCCTTCGCGGACGGATCCGGTCTTCTGAACGCGGCAAAATCCGCGATGGCCGCCGGATCTTCTCCATTGAGGAAATCCGCGCCCACGGAAAGGATCACTCGCGCCTCCTGCAGCCGGGGAATGGTTGTGAAGAGTGAACCGAAAGCGAGAGTCGAAGCTGCATCGGCCGCGCTCGCCAGGGGCTCCCAGGCCAGGTGATCCAGAGCGGGAAGCTGGGTCCTGAATTCCTGGATCAGGGCCTTGCGCGTGGGCGAGAGCACGGCATCGGTGACCAACAGCACGCGCTGGCCGGAAGCCCTGGCCCGCGCCAGGGCCTTGGAGAGCCTTTCCTGCGCCGCCTCCCATGAAGCAGGCTGCCCATCCATCCGGGGACCACGCATGCGATCCGGATCGTAGAGACTCAGGACCTCGGCAATGGTCCTCGGGGAAGTGGTCCCCCTGGCATGGGGATGTTCGTCGTTGCCCGTGATGTGGATGGGGCGTCCTTCACGGGTTTTCACGAGCACGCTGTAGGAACGGCGTCCTTCCTGGTGGCTGCTGGCGTAGTAGTCGGCCACGCCGGGGACGCCGGTCTCGGGGCGTTTTGTGTAGGGAACCGCCTGGTTCCTGGTGTGGCGGTCACAGCCCGCCCCGGTCGCCAGCGCGGCCGTGGCCCCCAACAGGCCCAGAAACTGCCGGCGGGACAGACCTGGAGGAGGTTCGGAAGCTCCCGGCGTGAATTCATCGTCGATGCCCGGCGACGGATCCTCGCGTTCTTCCAGAGAACGCCAGAATTGTCGGGCGGATGGATTCTGGGGATTCATCGTCGTTTCGTCCACGGCGGGGCGCTGATCGGTCGGGAGGGTTGATGTTGGGTGCTCAGGAAGGCAAGGAGTGAAACATCCGGGCTAGCGGTGGCAGGCACTGCAGTGCTCGGCCCCCCTCTTGATTGCGGAGTTCCTGGGCAGGGCGGGCGCCGGATCGCGATGACAACCCAGGCAGTTGCTCATGCGCATGGACATCTGCCGGGAGACCACTTCCATGGTCTGGACCTCCCCGTGGCAGGTCTGGCAGGCGATTCCATTGTTCACGTGGGGCCTGTGATCGAAGGCCACATGATCCGGCAGGGTGTGGATTCGCACCCACGGGAGGGGTTGATCCGCATTGTAGATTCCCGCCAATCGCTGAATCTGGGGGCTGTCCGTCTTCGTAACCCGGTGGCAGTTCATGCAGGTCTCAACAGCCGGGATGCCCGCCGTCCTCGATTTCTCCGCTCCCCCATGACAGTAAAGACAAGGAACCTGCATGGTGCCGGCGTGAAGCTTGTGACTGAAGGCGATGGGTTGCCGGGGCGCATAACCCCTGGCGTAGCGGTCCGGTTGCGCGAACCAGCCCACGGTGAGCACGGTCACCAAAACCGCAACGGCTCCCGCTGGAAGCAAGAGGCGCGCGATGCGGTCGAGGGGATGCATGGGGTACTTCGCGGAAGGTGACTCAAGGCGCAGGGCTGCGAGGAGTCGGGATGCCCGGGGAAGGATACATGAAAGGCCTTTTTTTCCAAGCACAGCTCATGTAAACAGGGCTGAGATGCTCCCGTCGCGCCCGCTTTCCGTCAAGCATTGAGACGGTGGCTGGCCCGGATATTCCACACCTGACGCCGCCGCGGCGCTACAGTCTGTTCGATGAACACGCCACCCGGTCTTGCGTCCACGGCACCCGTACCAGCGAAACGCCGCATAAGCCGATACGGGATCATGCAGTCCGATGTAGGGCCGCCGCTTCGCCTGTCCTCCATAGGCTTGGCGACGGAGGATCGGCGGGCCGTCGATCAACCGGGGTCCGAATCCCTCTGCTCACGATCCCTGAAGAAGCACGCAGGCCGCGACAATCCTTCCCGGCCTGTTTCAAAACCACTCAACCGCAGATAACCCAGATAATCGCAGATGCCCGGCAATCGAACCCCCTATCCTGATCAACCCGATGCAGGGCACCAGTTCTTCTGCATCTGCGTCCTCTGCGCTCTTCGCGTGAGGCCTGTCCTGTGTTCTTTTCTCACGCCAAGGCGCAAAAAGCTATCTGAGTGACCTGCGGTTTAACCGGATCAGAATTGAATTGCAGATCGCGCAGATGACACAAATTGAAAGGGTTGCCTGTTGCTTCTGCCGCTCTTCGTTCCCTTCGTTATCTTATGTGAAACGGTTTGGCTCCCTGCTTTCGAGAATGGCCGGCCTTTCGAAATGCTACTTCTAGTCCGTGGTCTCATAGTCGCCAAAGGGCTATGATCGGCGGATGCCCATCCGCGACCCGGTCCTGAAGCGATTTGGCGGCAACGTCCGAGCGAAACGCGAGGCGAGGAAGCTCTCCCAGGAGGCGCTGGCCGAGCAGGCCGACCTCGACCGCACGTACATCGGCGGCGTCGAGCGGTACGTCTCTCTCTGCCGATAATCCGCTCAACCTCCCACCCGCATTAGATGAACATAAGTATTGGCGGCAAAAGTCAGAGTCTCTTACTTTTTTCGCTTGCATTACCTTTCATCCTTTGTCTTTATTTGATTATTATGACCTCAATCCCTGAGATAGGCTACGTGACCTCAAAGGGCCAAGTGGTGGTTCCCGTGCGTATCCGCCGGAAGTTTGGCATAAAGGCAGGCACGCGGCTGAACTTTCAGGAGGACAACGGCCGCATTGTCGTCCAGCCGGTCACAAAAGAGTACATCAGCTCTTTCCGCGGCATCTTCAAACTGAAGCCCGGTGAGAAATCTGCCGTGCGGGAGCATTTGGACGACCGGGCGAAGGAACGCGCCTGCGAAGATCGTGAGATCGAGGAGGACCGGCAGCGATGAAGGCTTTGGTATTTGATGCCTCCGCTCTGCTGGCGCTGCTTTTCGACGAAACGGGTGCTGGTGCCGTCGAGGCCTTGATGCATCACGCGGCGGAGAAGGAGCAGCCGATGCTGATGAGTGCGGTGAACTGGGCGGAAACCTGCTACCGGATCGAGGCCAAACGTGGGCAGGATGCTCTCGCCCGGGCAAAGGCATTCGCCAGCAACACGCCCGTCGTGATTATCCCGGCCGATCGCGAACTGGCGGAAGCTGCCGCGGCCTACCGTGCGGCCGGGCTGCTCGCCCTCGCCGACGCATTTGCCGCGGCGCTGGCGAAGCAGCGCAAGGCCGATCTCGTCACCGCGGACCGGGAATTCAAATCTGTCGAAGGCGAAATCAGGATCACGTGGCTGCAGAGCCAATAGCCTTTCCTCCGACATCGCCCGCCCTGACCTTAATCGACCTGTTCTGTGGCGATGAACCATGCGCATCCATTGCCGTGTCCGAACTCTTTCCATGCTGGAGCGGCGACGCCCCCGTTGCCGGGGCGGAGGAATTCTAAAGAAGGCAACGAAGGGAACAGAGGATCCCGCGTAAACCATTGACCACGGATTACGCGGATTTCACGGATTCCAATGCCGGTTCTCATCCCTGCGATCCGTAGCATGCGTGGTGAATGGGTTCTCCTTCTTCGCGACTTTGCGTCTTTGCGCGAGGCCTGTCCGTGGATCGGGGGTTTCGTTTCTCGCGCCAGGGCGCCTAGGCGCAAAGGGCCATCTGAGTTATCCGCGGTTGAACCGGATCGGAATTGAACCGCAGATGGCGCAGATGACACAGATTGGAAACTCCGAGCCATGTTTTCACAGGAGGCCGCGGAGGCAGCAGAGCAGAGTCCGGACGGCCCATGATCCTCCGTGCCCTCGTTCCGCCTCGGTGCACTCTGTGTCCATCGATCCGGGAGGTTGGTTCTGTGATTCTTGTGGCTACCAGCTCCTTTTAGCCACAGGAGGCTCAAAAGGCACAGGGCGGAAGCAAACCATAGACCACGGATTACGCGGATTTCAACGGATGCCAATTCCGGTTCCCATCCGTGCGATCCGTGGCATCCGTGGTTCAAAGGTGAGGGAATTTCGCCGGCTGATCGCTACCCACCACCCGCTACTCACTACTCGCTACTCGCAAATGATGCTTATAGTCCGTGGTCTCATAGTCGCCAAATGGCTATGATCGGCGGATGCCCATCCGCGACCCCGCGCTGAAGAGATTTGGCGCCAACGTCCGGGCGAAGCGTGCCGCGCGCGCCCTCTCTCAGGAAGCCCTGGCCGAACAGGCCGACCTTGCTCTGCACGACGCCGCAAATGGTTGGACAAGCCATAACCCACCTACATGAGATTCATGGCGTTCCACAAACTTGGCGAGAATCGCAATAGCCCGCGCATTTGGATCGAATCGCAGAGGCTCATCTCTCTTGGGTTCTGCCCGGGCGCCGGATTCAGCGTTGAGACTCGGCCAAACGGGGTGCGTCTGCGCCCTGCGTTACTGGCGGAGCACCACGTTTCGAGGCGGCTTTCAGCAGGGCAAACACGGCCGATCATCGACATCGCCAGCCGCGGTTTGCTTAGTCCGCTGGCAGACTTCGCTGAAATCAAGGTCGAAGCAGTGTTTCATCAGATTGATATCACGCCATCGACCCGCGCGTTCTACATTCGCCGCCGTCTGCACGCGGTCTCGCCGTTCAGAACGATCGAAATATTCGCCGGCGGGGGGACATTATCGTCTGCGATCGCTTCCAGCCGGGATTTCGACTTGGTCGCTGGCATTGAGATAGAGCCCAGATATGCCGACGTATGGCAGCACGCCCACCCAAACGCCATGCTCTACCAAACGGACGTACGATGTCTGCATCCGAGCGACCTGCCTGCACATGACGTTTTGATTGCGTCAATTCCCTGTACGAGTCACTCGGCGCTTGGACGGGCGCAGAAATCGTTGGCCGGAAAACCAGAACTTGGCGACGCAGGTGATCTTTACCTCAGCATTTGTGCGTTTATCGCGCATCGACTGCCGCTGGCGTGTCTCTTTGAAAATGTCCCCGCGTTCGCAAATTCACTGGCCGGACAGAGCCTCTGTCATCACCTCCGCAACCTTGGCTACCACATTGAGGAGACCATTCTGGATCCCTTCAACGAATGGAATGAACCGCAAGATCGGCGACGATGGGTAATGGTCGCCACATTCAAACCAGGATTTAACCTGCGTCCACCCGGCACCAGATTCAGCGGAACAGCGGCTGATTATCTTGATGCCCCCTGTGAAGATGACTTCGCGGATGCACAGCGGATCGCCAAATCAATCGAATATCGGCGACTCCATAACCAACAGCACGCTGGACTTGGCCATCGCTTTCAGCTCACCACAATCGACCATAGCTCAACTAGAATTCCAACGCTCGTCCGGTCATACCACAAGATTAACACCGGCCCGTTTGTCGCAACCGCCTACGGGCCTCGCCTGCTGCGAAAACACGAAGCCGAGCGCATCATGGGGTGCGCAATCGACTGCGCCCACTATGCCACGGCGATCGAGATTCTTGGCCAGGGCGTCCAGACTCGGGTCTTTCGAGAGATTCTTGCCCAACTTGGTTCATTTCTAACAGGGAGATGAACCGGTTGTTGCCGGCCCACATTCTGTGACATGCCCATGTCCGACTGCATTCCCGTGGCCATATTTCTGCAACGGCAAGTGCTATGAACGGACCTCCGTGAAAGTTGTGGGCAACGGCAGTTGGCGCAGAGATCTCACTTCGTCTGAAGGAAGATCGCCCTATGAACCGCAAGGAAGTCCAAATCCGGTAGTACCGCATCACTCGGCAATTTCAACGGTTCGCCAGCAAATGCGCCGAAGTTGTCCGCCACGGTTCGCTGGGGTAATTTCGCCCTCAATCGAGGGGAAAGCAATAGGCGCAGATTCTCATCGAACGATATCAGCCAGTTGTCAAAAGCTGCATCGTGCAGACGCGAAAGGCACAACCCATTGCGAACGTTGAGTCGCTCCGTCTCGTGTTTGCCCCACGGCAAGATGTGCGAGGCGATGAGAAGCTCTCGTATTGCTAATCCAGAGACGCCACATTTCCCTCCGAAATTGTTGAGCACTGCCTCACGAAAATACTCCTGCCCGCGCCTAATCTTCACGGTCGCCTTTGCCTCGGTCCTGCCACGTGGCGGTTGGTGCCGCACTCGTACCCCCTCTTGTGGTGTCACCTCGACTTCGCTTTCCTCGTCAGCATCGAACAACCTGCGGAACGCTCCTTCACTTGCCGGTGCAGTTTCGTCGAGGTTCGAGTGAAATTCATCCCAGACGGATCTGTCCAGCGCACTGGCTCCGCTCAGCCCCTTGATTCCTCGCATCTTCAGTGCCGGATCAAACGATGCGAAATTGCCCAGCTTCATGGCCAAGCTATTGGCGCCGCGCCCCAGTTTCCCGGCAAGCGCCACAACCGCCGGCTGCCTTGCGTGCATTTGCCCAAACCTCAGCTTGTGGTAGAGATTCAGCGCTACCATCAACTCATCTCGTGTCCACCGTTTACCCGTGGTCATGCCTTGACGCTACAACGCCGCCAATCGAGATGCCAGCTTGTCTACCATAGCTGGCGGTGTTCGTCGACGGATGCTTCTGGCACGGGTGCCCAAAGCACTTCATCAAGCCCAGGAGCAATGCGGCGTTCTGGCGGGGGAAGATGGCAGCCAACAGGGCGCGGGACCGCCTCGTCAACCGCACGCTGCGGAGAATGGGCTGGCGCGTGCTGCGGATCTGGGAGCACGAACTTGTCCAAAAGAGCGAAACGCATCTTCTGCGGCGCCTCCTTCGAGCCCTGACGCCCGGTGGCCGGATCTTGTGACTCTTGTGCCTTTGCTCCTACGTGGTGAAGCCTTGGTTAGTCTCACGCAACGCCGACAAGGCAGGAGGTATGATCGCGTGGAAGGGATCAGCCAAGAGTCAGCCGGAACGCAAATCCGACCGACTCGAGGAGACGTTTGCCTTGCGCGACCGGCGGGACGGGGATAGCTTCCCTCCCATGAACGAACGCATCGTCACTGACCCGGCAATTTGCTCCGGCAAACCCGTGATTCGTGGCACGCGGATCATGGTAAAAAACATCCTCGGTCTCGTTGCCGGCGGCTATACGCTCGATCGCATTGTCCTGACCTACCCGGAACTCGCCAAGGAAGACGTGAGCGCCGCACTCGAGTACGCGGCCAGCGTGGTCGCGGAAGAACAGGTCTACGCGCATGCCTGAGCCAGCCATCCGCGTGCTGCTGGACCAGAATGTCCCGCAGGAATGCGCGGGTTGGCTGCGAAGTTCCTGTCCGGATTGGGATGTCTGGCACGTCAATCAGATAGAACTGGCCGGCCGCCCAGACGCCGATGTGTTTCAGTGGGCTCAAGCCCGGCGGGCCATAGTCGTCAGTTACGACGAGGACTTTGCTGATGCACGCAGCTTCCCGCTTGGCGCTCACCATGGCATCATCCGCCTGCGAGTTTGGCCCACAACCACCGAGATGACTATCGCGGCGCTGCAGCGCGTGCTTAAGGCCGTGCCGGAATCAGATCTCCATGGCAGCCTGATCATCGTGGATAACAACAAGATCCGATTGCGCCGAAGCAAGCGCGCCACGCCCTGAGTTTTTAGTGGCAAGCATCCCACGGAGCTCCGGCCGATCGCGAGCGATCGAACATAAGGCATCGCGAATTGGAGGAGAGGAACCAGGATCAAGTTCCAAGTCCCGAATCCCAAGTTCCAAGGAGACAAGCGGGAGCTTGCCAGGACCGAATCCCAAGCTCCAAAGGCCAAACCCCAGAAAGGCCAGCCGAACTTCCAGGTAAAGCCGGACTTTGTGTTCCCAAAGAGCAAGCTGACGGTGTTCGTCGACGGCCCGCCTTCGCTCACTTCTACGGCGCGGCAAGCTGCTTCTGGCACGGGTGCCCAAAGCACTTCATCAAGCCGCGGGGGAATGCGGCGTTCTGGAGGAGGAAGATGGCCGCCAACAGGGCCCGGGACCGGATCGTCAACCGCACCCTGCGGAAAATGGGCTGGCGCGTGCTGCGCATCTGGGAGCACGAGTTGGCAAGAAGGAACGAATCCCGCCTGCTGCGCCGGATCCACCGTGCCTTGATGCCCGGCGATTAGGTCCTGTGACTTCTGTGCTTCTTGTGGCCAGAAACAGGAAAGGTCGGACGCTCAGTCTACTCTGGTACCAAGTTTGGATGTTTCGCTTGCAGCCATGCCAGGACCTCTCTGCGCAGCTTATGTGAGAAACAAATCAACTCCTCCGCGTCTTCACGGGTAGCGCCGCCAACGTAGTCATATTCCACCGTGTTTCGCATCCGGCGGCACCTTTCCAGGTAGTCTCCGTCGCCCTGGTGTTGCGCGCCCAAAATCACCGGCAGCGCCTGCAGTGTCCGGTAATTGGCCAGCTGCTTTTCCGGCCGGTAGCCCTCGGCATAAAGCAGAATCGTGCACAGCTTGAGCGACGCATTGAAGGCGATGCCAAACCGCCAGTCGGGCGAAATGCCGCCGGATTCCGCATCCTTCAGGTCGCGCCCGGCAATCAGCCAGAGATCGCGGATCTCCGCGTCACTGGTCTGATGCGGGCGCAGCCACCCATTGGCGAGCCAGGTCTGCAAATTCACCCGCAATCCCTATAATAAAAATCTTCTCATGTTCAAGAACATCGCTGAGCAAATGGTCACGGCTCGCCGCCCGGCGCGCGAACTCGTCCCGGCTGAAGATATGCGGATTGATCTCGCGGCCGATCCGCTCGGTCAGTCCACGCAGCCGCGGCGCCAGCTCGCGCTGCCCGATCTGCCCAATAATCATCAGATCCACGTCGCTTTCCGCGCGTTCAGTCCGCTGCGCCAGGGAGCCGAAAATGAAGGCAAATTCGATCTTGTCCGAACGTCAGGGCCGCCTGCAGCACATCGCGCAAGCCCGCGGTCTTGAGCACGATGTTCCGCAAATCAGGATACAGTGGGTGTGCCTTGTTTGCGGAGTAATAGCAGCGGTTGCCATCCCGTGAGGTAGTCACCAGTTCAAGGTTCTCCAGTTTCTCAAGTTCCTCCTCAACCGACCTCTTGGCGAAGTTCGTCTGTGCGATGATCTGGGCGCGATACATCCGTTCCTCTCGCAGGCCAAAAAGGATGCGTAGGACCTCAGCGCGCACTTCAGAATGAAACAGGAGACCGAGTGTGCTCATCTGGAGGCTGGTAATACCAGCTCTAAGGCTGGCATGACCAGCTTTTTTACTGCGGCGTGCTCTGATGCCCGGCGATTAGGTCCTGTGACTCCTGTGCCTCTTGTGGCCACCAGCTCCTGATTGGCCACAGAAGGCTCAAAAGGCACAGAAGGGAACTCCAAGCCGTGCTGTTTACAGGAAGCAGCCGGGGCAGCGGAGGCGAATCCCATCTGCTCACGCGACGAGGGCGTCGCGTCTCCAGCCTTCGTTGCCTTCTGTGGAATCCCTCTGCGTCCTCGGCGCCCTCCTGTGAGAATTGATTGCCACAGAAGGCTCAAAAGGCGCAGGCCAAGGCAAACCATCGACCACGGATTACGCGGATTTCACGGATTTTGATTCCCATCCGTGCGATCCGTGCCATCCGTGGTGAGATCAATCCGCGCGCAAGTTTGGCACTTGGTTTCCGGCGGGACCATGGTACATTGCCACCATGCCGGAGCGCATCACCCTCGATCCAGATATTTGCAATGGCCGCCCGGTGGTCCGCGGCACGCGCATCACCGTGCAAACCGTGCTGGAATTCCTCGCCGCAGGTGACTCGGTCGACGATGTTCTGGCGGAATATCCCGATCTGACCCGCGAGGACGTGCAGGCATGTCTGAACTACGCCTCACGCCTGATGGCGAACCATTACTCGGTGTTGCCCGCGGCATGGAGGGGTTCCTTCTCGACCAGAATCTCCCCGCACGGCTCACATTCAAGCCGACACTGCCTGTGACGCCGGCGGCCACCCTCGGTCCGAACGCCACTGACACTTTGCTTTGGGATTACGCGCGGGAGCGGGAACTGGTCATCGTAACCAAGGACGCCGACTTCTCCGACCGCATCATCATGCGGACGCCGCCGCCGTGGATAGTGCACCTGCGGTTCGGCAACCTGCGCCGGCAGGAGTTTCACGCATTGCTGACCCGCGCCTGGCCCAGGGTCGAAACCCTGCTCAGATCACACAAGCTGGTGAATGTCTACGCTGATCGCGTGGAAGGGATCAGCTAGAGCATTTCATCAGGCCGTGGGGAAATGTCGCGTTCCGCTATGGCGCGGCACGTCGCGTCGAACAAGGCCCGGGACCGGATCGTCAACCGCACCCTGCGGAAAATGGGCTGGCGCGTGCTGCGCATCTGGGAGCACGAGTTGACGAAGAAGAACGAGGCCCGGTTGCTTGGACAACTCCGGCGGGCCCTCGCGGCGTAGATCCGATGCTTCCTACAGAAGACAGCCGGGGCAGCGGAGGCGAAACCGGACCAATCACGCGACGGGGGCGTCGCGCCTCCAGTCCGGTGACAGGCATGGAGCGGCGGCGCCCTCGCCGCCGGAACGTGGGACCGGGCAACGCGACGGGGGCGTCGCGCCTCCAGCCTTCGTTGTCTTCTGTAAAATCGGATCGGACTGCCGCTTCGCTTCCCTGCGCCTTGCAATGGCGGCCGCGATTGGCACGCTGGCAGGCGGCAATCCGCCCCCGCATGACCGCACCGGTTTCCGCCCCCGCCCCGCTCTTCAACTGGCTGAACACGCGCGCCGCCGGCGTGCTGCTTCATCCGACCTGCCTGCCCGGGGATTTTGGCATCGGGACGTTCGGCCCGCACCTCGACCGTTTCCTCGAGTTCCTGGAGGCCGCCGGATTTGCCTGCTGGCAGCTTTGTCCGCTCGGCCCGACGGGCTACGGGGATTCGCCGTACCAGTGCTTCTCCGCCTTTGCCGGCAATCCCTATCTGATCAACCTGCTGGAACTCACGCGGCACGGCCTGCTCCCGCAGGACGAGCTCGGTCCCCTCGTCTTTCTCAACGCCGATCGCGTCGATTACGGCGCCCTCTACCAGCTGATCTGGCCCCTGCTCGCCCACGCCAGCGATAACTTCCGCGCCGGCCGCGGTCCGGCGGCCCACGGATCGTTCGAAGCCTTTCAACATGCGAACGCCGCGTGGCTCGAACCCTACGCCTATTTTCGCGCGCTCAAGGACCACTACAAGGGGCGGCCCTGGTGGGAATGGCCCGAGGAGACGCGGATCTACGCGAAGGCGCAATCGTCAGGGCTCCGCCGCGAGCTTCAGGCGGCGGTCGCGATGCACGCGTTTTCCCAGTATTTGTTCTTCGGCCAATGGCGCCGGGTGCGGGCGGCCGCCGCCCGGCGGGGGCTGCAGATCATCGGCGACATTCCGATCTTCGTGGCCATGGACAGCGCGGATGCCTGGTCCGCCCCGCACCTTTTCGAGCTCGACGAGCGGACGGGCGCGCCGCTGGCCGTCGCCGGCGTGCCGCCCGACTATTTCGCCGCGGACGGACAGCTTTGGGGCAATCCGCTCTACCGCTGGGACGTGCATGCGGCCGATGACTTCGCGTGGTGGCGCGCCCGGCTGCGCACCGCCTTTGAGCTCTACGACGTGGTGCGGATCGACCATTTCCGCGGCTTTGCCGACTACTGGCGGATTCCGTATCCGGCTGCCAACGCCCGGAAAGGCAGGTGGCTGCCGGGCCCCGGCATGGCGTTCTTCAAGTCGGTCCGCCGCGCCTTTCCGGACGCGAAGATCATCGCGGAGGATCTCGGCGAGCTCTCGCCCGCGGCGCGGAGGCTCCGGCGCGACACCGGGCTGCCGGGGATGGCGATCCTGCAGTTCGCGTTTGGCGGCAAGAGAGACAACCTTTACCTGCCGCACAACCTCGAGGCCAACAGCGTCATCTACCCCGGCACGCACGACAACGACACGAGCCTCGGCTGGTATGCGACGGCGGGCGAGAAGGCGCGCGACCACGTGCGCCGCTACCTGCGGGTGAACGGCGCGGAGATCGGGTGGGATTTCATCCGCGCCGCGTATTCCGCCGTCAACCGTCTGGCGGTGGTGACGCTGCCGGACCTCATGAGCCTCGGCACCGAGGGCCGTTTCAACATCCCGGGCAAGCCCGATGGCAATTGGCAGTGGCGCTATCATGCGTCCCAGCTTGAGCGGCTGTTCGGAGCGACCGCCGGCTATCTGCGCGAGCTCGCCGCGCTGTACGGGCGGCTGCCTGTGGCGCCGGGTGATGCCGCCGAAGCCGGTGCGGATGAACCGGCGTGAGCTGGGCGTGGAGCGGGCGCAAGACAGGTTTTCGGCCGTTCGCTGAAGACCCCTGGCGGGTATGCGGACCCCGCGGGGACAGGCCCGTGGATCAAGGCAGAAACCCGGGTTGAGCAGGGCCGCCGCCTGGCCTTCGGGCGGTCGGGAGCGTCCATGGAGAAATATTTTTGGGAAAGTGCTTGACAACTACTGTGCGCCATACACTATACGCCACATACTAGCTGCTATACGGTAATTGTCATGCCAACCGAAATCTTTGAAAACCTCCGTCTCGAACTGCGCCGCGGCTGCCTGATTCTCGCGGTGTTGGCGGAACTTCGCACTGAGCGCTACGGCTATACGCTGCGCAAGAGTCTCGAAGAACAGGGCACCACCATCGACGAAAGCACGCTCTATCCGCTGCTCCGGCGCCTGGAAAGCCAGGGGTTGTTGACCAGCGAGTGGCGGGAGGAGGATCGGCGGCAGAAGCGTTTCTACCGGCTTTCACCGGAGGGCCGCGAACTGCTCGGGCAATTGATGACCGAGTGGCAGAACATCACTGCATCCATCACCCGCATCGCTGCGGCAAAACACTAGGAGACGCCACCATGGAACTGCTCGACCGTTATCTGCAAACCGTCCGCTTCTGGCTGCCGCGGAAGCGACAGGACGACATCACCCGCGAACTGGCGGATGACATCCGCTCGGAGATCGAGGAGAGGGAGGCGCAGCTGGGACATGCTCTGACCGACGCGGAGCTTGAGGCGATTCTGCGCCGCTGGGGCCCGCCCATGACTGTGGCGCTCCGCTACCTGCCGGCCCAGTTCCTGATAGGGCCGCTGCTGCTGCCGCTCTACTGGTTTGTGCTCCGGGTGGTGCTGCTATGGGTCCTGGTGCCGCTCTTCATCATCGTATCCGTGTCCACCGTCGCGACCGCCGCCAATCCCTGGACGGCCGCGCTGTGGGCCGTCGGACAGTATTTCCATTCGGCGGTCTTCGCATTCGGAATGACCACGCTCGTCTTTGCGATTCTCGAGCGGGTCCAGCCGGATTACCTCTCCCGGAAAACCTGGAATCCGCGCGACCTGCCCGCAGTACGTCCGCCGGGCCGCGATGAGCTTCCGCGGACGAGATCAGCGATGGAAGTCATCGGTTGCGGATTCTTCCTTGTGTGGGCGGCGGGATATTCGGGGCTGCCGATCGCCGGCATTGGCGCCGATCCCTCGTTTCACATCATTTCGGCGCCGGTCTGGCATGTTCTGTACTGGCCCATCCTGGCGCTTGCGGTGTCGATGACGTGCCTCAGCGCAATCAACCTGGTGCGTCCCTGGTGGACGCGATGGCGCGCCGCCGTGCGGCTGGCGAACCAGGTTGTCGCCGTGGGGCTCGCCGGCTGGCTGCTGCACGCCGCATCGTGGGTTCACATCGAGGCGCCCGCGTTTCCGCAGGGCAGGGCGGCGCAACTTGAACGGGCGGTCAATCTCGGCCTGCTGGTTGCATTCTTTTGGTTCGCCGCGGTGATTGTCGTGTCCATCGTCCGCCACGACTGGCCGCGCCTGCGACGGCTCGCGCACGCCGGGCCGGCGGCGAACGCGCCCCGCTAGCCCGGAATCCTGCATTCGAAACGCGGCCTCACGCGCTGCGCAGCCGGCTGCCCGCGGCTGCGATCCGGGCAAAGGCCGTGGCCGGGATCGGGATTCCCTCGCAGCCGTGGGCGCCAGCGAGCGGGGCAGAACGCCGGTCACGGGCCGGCGCTGCTGGACGGTCGCAGCACGATCGCGCCGGACATTTTCCGGTGCTGCTTCGAATGCCCCGCTGGCGCTACCCGAGGACGGCGACGATCCTTGCGCCGTCCCCGATCGCTTCAACCGGAACGAGATTCCCGGCAACCGGCCGGCCGTCGACGGTGAGCGATTTCACGCCGGAGGAAACGCCGGCGGGGTTTTTGACCTCGATGTGCAGGGTCTTGTCGCGGAAGCGGCGGCGCATGGCAAAGCCCGGCCAGCTTTTGGGGATGCAGGGATCGATCCGCAGGCCGCCGGTCTCCGGCCGCACGCCGAGGATCCAGTGCGTGGCCGCGTAGTAGGCCCACGATGCGGTTCCCGAAAGCCATGACGTGCGGGACATGCCCTCGTTGACATTGAAGCGTGAATACGTCGTCTGGCAGTGGACGTAGGGCTCGACCTGGCGGATCTCGGCGCGGTCGTTGTAGGAGGCCGGGTTGAACGCGCGGTAGTAGTCGTGGGCGGCGTCGCCGTCGCCGAGCAGGCACTCGGCGATCACGGCCCAGCTCTGGGTGTGGGAGAAGATGCCGGCGTTCTCCTTGATGCCGTTGTTGAAAAGCGTCGCCTTCATCACGTCGGGGTTCGCCTTCATGAACGGCGGGGCGCAGAGCATGGCGCCGTAGGGCGTCGCGAGCCTCTCCTTCATCGTCTGCATCGCGCGGCGGGCCTGCGCGGGGGTGGCGGAGCCGCTGATCACGGCCCAGGCCTGGGTGTTCATGTACACCTGGCCCTCGGCGAAATCCTTCGTGCCGTAGATCGTGCCGTCGTCGCCGATGGCCCAGATGAACCATTCCCCGTCCCAGCACACCTTCTGGATGTTTGTTTCGAGCTTCTTCGATTCGGCGCGGGCCCAGGCGGCCTCGTCCGGAAGGCCGAGGTTTTCCGCGATCCCCGCGTAGACATCGAGCCCGTACCGGACCTGGAACGACACGAAGACGCTCTCGCCGCGGTAGCCGAGCTTGATGCAATCGTTCCAGTCGGCGGACAAGCCGCATGGCAGGCCGTTCCGGCCGGTGCGTTCGAGGTTGAACTCCAGGGCGCGGCGCAGGTGGGCGAACACGGTCGCCCCGCCGTGGTCGGCATAGGGCAGGACCCTGCGGTAGAAGCCGGTGTCGCCGGTCTCGGCAACGTAGGCGGGCACGGCGTTGAAGAACCACAGGCAGTCGTCGGATCGGTATTCCTCTTCCGGCGGCGGCGATTCGTGGCCGGGGTTGTGGGTGAAGGGCTTGATGACCGGGATGGCGCCGCCGTTGGAAAGCTGGCCGGTGAGCATCAGTTCGAGGCGCGGCCGGATCCGCTCGCGGATGAGCGGGATGGCGCCGAGGAAATCCTGCACCGTGTCGCGGAAGCCGAGGCCGTCGCGCTCGCCGTTGTAGACCAGGGAGGCGGAGCGGGACCACGCGTAGGTGATGAGCGCGTTGTAGGCGTTCCAGACGTTGACCATGTGGTCGAGAGCTTCGTCCGGCGTCTGCACGACGATGGACCCGAGGTCGGCGTGCCACGCGGCCTTGAGGCGGCGGAATTCCTCCTCGCAGCGGGCGGCGGTGCCGAAGGTCGCGACCGTCGCGTGGCCGTGCGAGGCCGGCGTGCCGAGGCCGAGGAGGACGATCAATTCGCGGGTCTCGCCCGGCGCGAGGTCGATCCGGGCCTGAAGGGCGCCGCAGACGTTGTCGCCCTCCGTGAGGAAACTGGCGAGCGGTCCGCCCTGGGCGATCGCGGCGGGGGCGGAATAGCCGCCGTAGCCGCCGGCGCCGAGAAACACCTCGCGGCGCGTCTCCCACCCGGAGAGCGGGGCGCCAGTGAGGGCCATCCATGAGCGTCCGCAGCCGGTGAGGTCGCGGCCGTCGAAATGCTGGTTGGGGTTGTTGGCGATGCCGAGCACGCCGTCCTCGATCGTCGCCCTGGTGATGAACAGCGAATACTGCAGGTTGACCAGGTCCTGGTAGGTGTGCCAGTGGTTGGCGAACTCGCAATACGTGGTGATGGCGAGCGCGCGACGGCCGGGGGATTGATTGGTGACGCGCAACCGCCAGTACTCGAAGGTCTGGCCGAGCGGCACGAAGTAGAGCGACTCGGTGCGGATGCCGGCGTACGTGTTCTCGATCTGCGTGTAGGCGGTGCCGTGGCGGCAGACGGACTGGCAGCGGTCGAGCGGCCTGCCCACCGGCTGCCATGAGGAACTCCAGTAATCGCCGCTCCCGCAATCGCGCAGGTAGAAATAGCGGCCGGGCTGGTCGAGCGGGACGGAGTTGAAACGCATCCGAAGGAACCGGCCGGTGGCGGCGCTCTTGTAGAACGAATAGCCGCCGGCGTGGTTCGTGATGATCGCGCCGTATTCCGTCGTGCCCAGGTAGTTGGACCACGGGCGGGGGGTGTCGGGGCGGGTGATGACGTATTCCTTGGCGTCGTCGTCGAAATAGCCGTATTTCATAGGAGGGTTTTGAGCTGAACAAGGCGCGGGGCGTGAGGCAACAGCAACCGGGCGTTTCCGCCGGCGGCGCCGGAGTGCCCCGGCGGCGCACGGCCCGGAAAGATGGATTGCATTTCTCGGAAACTTCTATTGCATGGCGTCAAGGCTTGAATCTCCACCCTGGACAGTAAACACGATTCTTTCGCTCCTTGCCGGAGGATTCACGCTGCAGCGCTGTCTCCCGGCGCGATGCCGGCGGGATTACCCAACCCACTAAAATGAAAGAACTGAATAAAGACGAAATGGACAGAATCGCAGGCGGCGAGGCGCTGCTGACCGGGCTCGTAATCGGACTGACGGTCATCACCGCCGCCTACATCGAGGATCATTGGAGCGAATTCAAGACCGGCGTCGTGTCCGGTGTCAGGTCAACCATCGGCAGGTAAGGAGGATGTCATGCAAGAACTCACGCAATCTCAGTCGTTTGATATTGCCGGCGGCAAAGACAGCTTCGCCACCGACCTGGGGCAGTTTGTCGGCGGGGCTGCCGTTGGATCGCTGCTGATCCCGGTGGTTCCCTTCCTCGGAGCGTCGGTCGCGATCGCCCTGGGCGTTCGCGCGGCGATGAAATGACAGTGCATTCCTGATGACGCCTGCGGCCCGGGCCGCAGGCGCCGACCCTCAGATTCAATGAAGACGAACTGGCGTGACCTCATGATCACAACCCTCGTGGCCTGCCTCACGGCTCTGGTTGCGACGTGGACCTTCAATCACTGGCCCGAAATTAAGAATACGATCGCAGGCATTTTCAGATAGCCGGAGCGGCCGGGTCTTGGCGCCGCGGAACTGTGGCGTTCTCGAAGTAAGGGGTCCCGCCTGCATTCGCAGCCGCGGAGGAAGGGATTCTTGGGGCGAAGCGGTGTTCCCGAAAGGCGGCGGCGCGTCCTTCGGTTTGCCTGGGAGGATCTGCCGTAATGCTATCTCGCAAGACCCTCTCTTTTTTTACGGTTTCCATACGCCGCGAGGCAGGCGGGTTCCGTAGGGGCGCAGGCTTGCCCGTTCGGCAGGCTCATCCGTTCGACGGGTTCGACAGGCTCACCGCGAGCAGGCTCAGGATGACCCTGCGAAGTCGAGGGGCTGCGTCCCTTTGAAAAGATTTTACCCGCGAATACACACGAATCTGCACGAATGGGCAGATGCAGGAATTCGTGGTAATTGGTGTGCATTCGTGGGCTCCGAACGGGTCATGTACGCCAGGGCGCGACCAGCCTTCGCCAAGGCTACGGCATGGCAGGCAGGTTCGCGCTCCTGCCTTCGGTTGCAGCGGAGCCGCGCCAGGGAAGGAAACCGGAGGTTTCAGCCGGAGGATGGACCGGCCCGGCGAAGGGGAGGGAGCCTCACAGTTCTGGAAGGCTGCACATCGCCACGGGATGACGCCTGCCCCGAGAATCTCGGCCGCGGCGCCGGGCGTGCGGCAAAAGACCGGCAGCAGAGAACAATCGCTGCCGAGCGGCGGGCATTGCATCTTTCAGGGAGGTCGCATAGGAGTGCCTCCATTCACCTGAAGCCATGGAAGCCGCACGTTTCGCCCAAACCCACATCCTGTGCCAGCCGATCTATCAGGCGGGCAAACCGATCAGCCGGGTGGCCCGGGAATTCGGACTCGATCCGAAGGGAATCGACAAGCTGGCGTCCAATGAAAACCCCCTGGGCCCGTCGCCGAAGGCGCTCGAGGCCGCCGCCGCGGCCCTGTGCGAGATGCATCTTTACCCGGACGGCAGCAGTTGGGATCTCACCGGGAAGCTCGCCGACCGGCTGCAGGTCGGCCGCGAGCAGGTCATTCTCGGCAACGGATCCAACGAGGTGCTCGAGCTCGCAGCCCATGTTTTTCTGGGATCCGGCACCGAGGCGGTCATGGGCGTGCACGGCTTCAGCATCTTCAAGCTGGTCACGCTTTTGATGGGGGCCCGGGCGGTCGAGGTGCCCATGCCGGGGTTTGCCCACGATCTCGCGGCCATGCGCGCCGCCGTGACGCCGCGCACGCGCGTGGTCTTCCTGGCGAGCCCGAACAATCCGACCGGCACGGCTCACACCGGGGAGGAGCTGGTCGAATTCGCCTGCAGTCTGCCTGAGGACGTTCTTTTCGTGTTCGACCAGGCTTACACGGAGTACGAGGACAAATCGCCCGATCTCCGCCCGCTGATCGCCGCCGGCCGGGCGGTGTTGTGCACGAGGACGTTTTCCAAGATCTACGGCCTCGCGGGTCTGCGGGTCGGATACGGCTGCACGCGGCCTGACATCGCGGGGTTGCTGCAGCGTGCGCGGGAACCGTTCAACATCAACTCGGTGGCGCAGGCGGCGGCGGCGGCGGCGCTCGATGATGCGGAGTTTGTGAAACGCACCCGCGAGGTGAACCGGGCCGGCTTGAAACAGCTCGCGGCCGGCTTCCGCGAATTGGGGCTCACGTACGTGCCGTCGGCAGCCAACTTCTTCCTCGTCGAAGTCCCGGATTCCGCGGCGGCCTTCCAATTCATGCAGGCCCGCGGCACGATCGTCCGGCCGCTGGGCAATCTGCCCGATCATATGCGCATCTCGGCCGGCACCGCCGCCCAAAATGAGCGCTGCCTGGCCAGCCTCCGGGCGTATCTCAAATCCCGGGCGGCATCGTAGGGAGGCCTGGGCCGGATTGATGCAGGCGGACGTCCTTTTGCCCTGCGGCGCCGCCGGCCGGCCGGCGGGGTGCGTCGTCCCCGGCGCGCCGTGGGCGCCTTGCGGGAGAGCCGTCCCGCCGCGGCTGCACAGCCCTCCTCGATGGCGCCGGCCGGCGGCGTTCCCCGGAGGGTTCACGGAACCGCGCGGGGAGGTTGCGCGCGATCCTGTTGACGGCCCGTCGCGACCGTGAGGGAAACAGGACACGCCGCATCGCGGATCCGGCGGCGGCGGAGAACACCGGGTTCCCGGGACGGGCGCGGGCCCAATTCTTGCTCGCTACGCGCGGCGCGCCCTCTACTAACCTAGCCTCCCTGATGAAACCTTCCGAGGATTCCTCCGGCCGCCTGTTGTTGAGCGGCAACGAAGCGGTGGCGCTTGCGGCGCTGCATTGCGGTGTGGCGCTGGGCACCGGCTATCCCGGCACGCCCTCGACGGAGATCCTCGAGACGTTCAGCGCGCTGGGCGGCAGGGCGCAATGGGCGCCGAATGAAAAAGTCGCAGCCGAGGTGGCGCTGGGCGCCGCGTTCGCCCGGGCGCGGGTGATCTGCACGATGAAGCATGTCGGCCTCAATGTGGCGGCCGACGTGCTGTTCACCATCACCTACTCGGGGGTGGACGGCGGCTACGTGCTCGTGGTGGCCGATGATCCCGGCCTGGCGTCGAGCCAGAACGAGCAGGACAGCCGGCGCTACGCCGAGGCGGCGGGCGCACCGATGATCGAACCGGCGGACTCGCAGGAGGCCTATGATCTCCTGTGGACCGCCTTCGAGGTCAGCGAGCGGTGGCACCTCCCGGTGCTCTTCCGCCTGAGCACGCGGGTGTGCCACTCCCGGTCGCCGGTGAAGCCGCGGTTCCCCGTCGGCGGGGCGCCCGGAACAACCGGCGCGCCGCCGCCGGAATTCGTCCGCAACATCGCGGGCCGCGTCATGGTGCCGGGCCACGCCGGGCCCGCGCACCGGCGGCTGCGCGCGAAGCTGGCCGGCCTCCAGGCGTGGAACGAGGCCGGGGGGCCGAACCGCGCCGAGCGCCGGAGCGCGGCCCTGGGCGTCATCACCAGCGGCATCAGCTATCACCACGTCCGCGAAGCGGCGCCGGATGCCAGCGTGTTCAAGCTCGGCCTGAGCCACCCGCTGCCCTTGAAGAACCTCCGCGATTTCGCCGGGTCGGTGGAGCGTTGCGTCGTCATCGAGGAGAACGATCCGTGGCTCGCCAACGCCTGCCGGGCCGCCGGCCTGGCGGTGGAATCCAAGGACGACGCGATCTTCCGCTTCGGCGAGCTCAATGTCGACCGGGTGCGGCGGATCCTGGCGCGTGATTCAAGCCCCGAACCCCCGCCGCCGAAGGGCCGTCCGCCCGAGCTTTGCGCCGGCTGCCCCCACCGGTCCAGCTTCGAGGTGCTCAAGGAGCTTGATTGCATCGTCTCCGGCGACATCGGCTGCTACACGCTCGCCGCGCTGCCGCCGATCGCGGCGATGGACACGATGATCGACATGGGGGCCGCCGTGGGCGTGGGGCTGGGATTGCGCCATGTGCTGCCGCCCGACCAGGCCCGGCGCGTCGTGTCGGTCATCGGCGACAGCACCTTCCTCCACGGCGGGCTTCCCGGCCTCGTCGAGATGGCCTACAACCCGCCGTCGACCGGGCATGTGCTCGTGATTCTGGACAACAGCACGACCGCCATGACCGGCCAGCAGGAGCACCCGGGCACCGGCCGCCGGCTCGACGGGACCGCGACCCACCCGGTGAGCTACGAGGACCTCGCGCGCGCCGCCGGTATCAAGAATGTTATTACACTCAATCCGGTCCGCGAGAAGGCGCGGTTCAGGCAGCTGCTCGCCGAGGCCCTGCGCCGGGACGAGCTGACGGTCTTCATCGCGCGGAGCCCCTGCGTCCTTGCGGCCGGGCGGATCGCCGCGTGGCAGAAGGAGCGCCAGGCCCTCGAGGCCGCCGGGGCGGCCGCTGCGGAGCGCGCTCCCTGCGCCTGCGACCGGGGTGCGCCAGCACAGACGGATTGAACCCACGAATCCACATGAGGAAGGCGAGGATCCGCGACCGCGGAACGGAATGTGTGAAACTCATCCACGAATACCCACGGATCGGCACGAATCGATCGGAGAGATTCGTGTTCATTCGTGTGCATTCGTGGACAGCCCTGGTGCCCGGATCGGACCAATGAGCGTCACTCGAATCCCCACCACCAACGTGCGTTTCGCCGGCCTCGGCGGCACCGGCGTCATCAAGGCCTCCGATGTCTTTGCCGACGTGGTGTTCCGCCTGGACCACGCGGTCAAGAAGGCCGAGGTCCACGGAATGAGCCAGCGCGGCGGCTCCGTGCAGTCCGATGTCCGCTTCGGTCCCGAGGTCCACAGCCCGATGATCCCAGAAGGCGCCTGCGACTTCATCGTGGTGCTCGAATCTTCGCAGGTCGGGGTGGTGCGCGGGGGGCTGCGGCCCGGCGGCGTGCTGCTGACGCCGGCCGACATTGATGGGGCGAAACTGCCCGCAGCCCGGGCGCTCAACGTCGCCCTGCTTGGGCGGCTCAGCCGGCATTTCGATTTTCCGGAGGAGAGCTGGCGGGCCAGTCTGCGGCGGAATTTCCCGGAGAAGCTCCATGCGGCCAACGACAGGGCGTTCGACCTGGGCCGCGGCCTGTGAAGGTTTCCCGCCCGGGCGAAAAATCGCGCAGGAGGTTCTTGAGTTGCCGGCCTTCCCGCGGTAGACGGATTCCCGTCAGGATACTCCTCCCATGATCCGGAACCTCTGGAACGATCTCGAAGGAACCTTCTTCCCGGAAAGCGCCCTGGATTACATGCCGGCTGAATGCCTGCGCGAAGTGCAGCTGCAACGGCTCAAGGCGGTGGCGGCGCTGGCCTATGAGCGCGTGGCGCTCTTCCGCGAACGCATGGACGCAAAAGGGGTGAAGCCCGGCGACGTGCGGCAGATCGGGGACGTGCGCCTGCTGCCGTTCACAACCAAGAACGATCTGCGCGACACCTACCCCTACGGCCTGTTTGCCGTGCCGATGAGCGAGGTGGTGCGGCTGCACGCCTCCAGCGGCACCACGGGGAAGCCGATCGTCGTCGGCTACACCGCGCAGGACATGGAGGTCTGGAAACAGGTCATCATGCGCACGCTGTATGCCGCCGGGTGCCGCCGCACCGACGTGGTGCAGAACATGTATGGCTACGGCCTGTTCACCGGCGGGCTGGGCCTCCATGGCGGCATCGAGGGCATCGGCGCCACGGTCATTCCAATCTCGGGCGGCAACAGCGAACGCCAGATCATGGTGATGAAGGATTTTGGCGTCACGGCCGTGTGCAGCACGCCGAGCTACTTCATCCACCTGATCGAGGTCGCGGCCAGAGCGGGGATCGATTTCAAGCGCGACCTGAAGGTGAGGCGCGGCGTGTTCGGAGCCGAACCCTGGACCGACCAGATGCGCCGGTACATCGAGGAAGCCTCCGGCATCAAGGCCTACGACATCTACGGATTGTCCGAGATCATCGGACCGGGCGTGGCCATCGAGTGCGCCTGCCAGGGCGGGCTCCATGTCTTCGAGGATCACTTCCTCATGGAGATCGTGGATCCGGCGACCCTCGAACCGGTGCCGGACGGGGAGGAGGGCGAGCTCGTGCTGACCACGCTGAGCAAGCAGGCGATGCCGGTGATCCGCTACCGGACCCGCGACATCACGGCGATCGAGGCGCAGCCCTGCGCCTGCGGCCGGAGCATCCGGCGGATCCGGCGCATCAGCCGCCGCAGCGACGACATGCTCATCATCCGCGGGGTGAATGTCTTCCCCTCGCAGATCGAGACCGCGCTGCTCAGGACCGAGGCCAGCCTCCCGCACTACCAGATCGTGCTGACGCGGAAATCCGGCCTGGACCGGATGGAAGTCCGGGTCGAGGTCACCGGCGAGATGCTGAGCGACCGCCTGGGCGAAATGGAGGGGTTGCAGCGGCGCTTTGCGCACAGCATCGAGCAGATCACCAGCCTGCACGCGGAAGTGACCCTTGTGGAGCCCGGCACCATTCCGCGAAGCGAAGGCAAGGCGAAACGGGTTCTGGACAAGCGCAACGAGGGCAGTTGAACAACCCCAGCGATCTTTTCTCCCGCCATGAAAATCCGCCAGATTTCCGTCTTTCTCGAGAACCGCCCCGGACGCCTGGCAGCGCTCTGCCGCACGCTGGCCGAAGCCGGGGTTAATCTGAGCACCCTGACGCTCGCCAACGTCGGCGGATTCGGCCTGCTCCGGCTCATCACGCCGGATGCGGAAAAGGCGAGGCGGGTGATCGAACAGGCGGGCTACGCCTCCATCGTGACGGAGGTGCTTGCGCTCCAGGTGCCCGACCGGCCGGGCGGGCTGGCCTCGGTGCTGCAGGTGCTCGAGGCGCACAACCTCTCCGTTGAGTACATGTACGCGTTCGCGATGCGGGCGGGCGGCAATGCGATCATGGTCTTCCGCTTCGAGAACATCGATCACGCGATCGCGGTGCTGCAGGCCGCCGGGATCGGCGTGTTCAAGTCGGTGGACCTGTTCGGGGCCTGAGACCGGTTTCCGGCGCGACGCGGGGGACCCCTCCGGCCCGCGCAAGCCGGCTGAAGGGGCGGGCTGGCAGCATCAATTAAATGAGAATTTATCATTTAATAGATGACATCCGGCCGCGTAAGTTCGGGGCATGAACTCCCGACGCGGTTACCGTTGGAACAGATACTGGGCTCTTGACCTGATCAACGAAGGCCTCCTGGAACTGGCCCGTGCATCCGCCCGGAGCGCCCGGAAGCGGATGGCCCCGGGGCCCCGGATCCGGCGCTGGCAGTGCCTTCGTCCGGGCATTGACACGCCCTTGTGGAACGCTCTTGCCCGCGCGGTGGAGGCGCAGCTCAAACGGCGTGGCGCAAAATCCCGGCTGGCGCGCCTCCTGGGCGTCTCGCGCCAGCGGCTCCACCTGTTGATCGTGGCAAAAACCGCGTATCCCGATGCAGAGCGCGCCCTGCTGCTGCAATTGTGGCTGCAGGCCCGGCTGTCAAACCGCGATCTGCCCTCCCCGGGTTTTCCCGGGCCACGAGGCACCGATGTCGTCTGTTAAATGACAAACGTATGGGGCCGTCGTTTGAGTTCACCTACGGGATGCCAGTCGAGGCGCCGATGTCATCTGTTAAATGACAAAGATCGCGGAGCAATTCCATAAGCGTTTGTCATTTTATAGAGTTGGATTACTGCGTGTCCATCCAGGCGCGCGCGAGGCCGGCGAGCAGTCCGAAGAGATGCCCCTCCCATGAGGTGCCGTCGCGGACGGGCTTGATGCCGGCGAGCATGCCGCCGTAGAACACGAGGACGCCCGCGGCCACGAGGAGGTCGGACGCGGCCCGCGTGAACCAGGCGGCGGCGAGCAGGTAGCCCAGGAAGCCGAAGATGACGCCGCTCATCCCCACGTGCGCGGCATTGCGCCCGAACAGCCAGAGCAGCGCGCCCTCGGCGAGCGCGAGGGTCGCGGCCACCTCGATGAAACCCGCCTCGTTGCGGCGCATGACGAGCGCGCCGAGGACAATGAACGGCGGCAGGTTGGCGGCGAGGTGCGCGAGGTTGGCATGGACGAACGGCGCGGTGACGATCCCGGTCAGCCCCGACAACGTCCGCGGAACCACGGCGAGCCGCGACGCCAGGGTCTTCGAGAGGAAGGGAATGAGGGTCCCGATCACCATCGCGGCTGCGGGCCACGAAAGATAACACCACGGGGCCTCCAGGCAGAGCCGGTGAAGAAACGGTGCGATGCGGTCCATGCGGGGTCAGGGGTCGGGATCCGGGGATCAGAGGGCGGAAGGCGGGCGGCGGCCGCGGGCCGGAAGATTGGGGGGATCGAAAACCACAGGATGAGAATCGGAGATCGATTTCAATGCCGGGCCACATAGGGCTCGACCGGGCGGAACCCGGGTTGCGCGCAGGCCGCATCGCGTGCCTCACCGTCGGCAAACAGGTAGACCGCGTATCCGCCAAACCCACCTCCGCAATATTTCGCAGCCAGCATTCCCGGCAGGCCGGCCGGCAGCGGCGCCATGCCTTCCGCGGTCTGGACCACGGACGACTGCCCCACCGCCCCGGCGAGGTGCGCGAGGTCCCGCCGCCACACCGCGTCGCGGGCGGCGCGGCCCGCGCGCTCGATCGCATCGTAATCGCGCGACTGGTTGGCGACGCCGGGCGTCGAGTGCTGCATCCCGGTCCAGAACACGGCCATGCAGCCGCGCAGAAAGGCCCCGTCGGTCTTGAGTTCCAGGTCCGGCCGCTGGCCGCTCCGCCAGACGCACAGGCCCGACTCGGCGATCACCGCCGGATCCTGCCAGCCCACGCCGAGATCGATCTCGGAATCCACGCCATCCCTGCCGTTGAGCAGGGCCCAGGCCCCGCTGCCTCCGAGCCCCGCGTTGCGCTCGTAGGGCCAGGACCGCAGCGACACCGTGGGCGAGATCGCGCAATTGACGATGAAAGCGCCCGGCCGGGCGAACCGCGGCACGTCGAGCCAGCCGCCGGCAAAATCGACCCGCAGGGGCGCCTCGTGAGGCGCGCGGATCCACCGGACGATCTCGGATGTGGACACCGGGGGGAATTGCGGGGGCGTCTTGGGCAGGACGACATAGCGCGCCCCGATCTGCGCGCAGAGCGCCCGCTTGGCATCGGCGTACCTGTCGTCCTCGGTGACCGCGAGGATGTGGGGTCGCAGGCTGAGGAACTGCTCCTTGAATTCGAGCCCCTCATCGAGGCCGCCGCCGATCACGACGTCGTCCACGGGCCCCAGCGACGCGAGCAGGGCGCGCTTGTGCTCGTCCGGCAGGGAGCTGCGCCGCCGGCGCTGCTGCCACAGCACCTCGGCTGCGGCGAAGGAAACGGTGAGGTGGTCGCCAAGGGCGCGGGCATCGCGGAAGAACTGCAGATGGCCCGCGTGAACGATGTCGAAGAAGCCCGAGACAAAGACCTTGATCATGAGGAGTCCGGCGTGAGGCAGACCCGCCGGGCTTCCAGCACGACGCAGGACGCCGCGGGCGTCAATCCGCCGCTGCAGTCTGCCTTTGCCAAAAGCGCGGCTTTCTGGCTCCCTGCCCGCATGCGGATTGCCGTTTTGGCCGACACGCATGATCATTGGCCCCCGGGCCTGCCGGAGCGGTTGCGCGGCGCCGATGAGATCTGGCATCTGGGCGATGTGTGCGATCCGGCGACGCTGGCGGGGATCGAGCAGCCCGGGCGTCCCCTGCGCGTGGTGCTGGGCAACTGCGACGGGAATTGCGCGTGGCCCCGTGAGCTCCGCCTCGAGCGCGCGGGGGTGAGGTTTCTCCTGGTCCACGTTCCGCCGGCGAGGACGCCGCGGGATGCGGACGTCGTATTGCACGGTCACACCCACGTGCCCCGCGACGAAACCGACAGGCGCGGCGTCCGTTGGCTGAATCCGGGGTGCATTTCGCGGCCGCGCGGCGGACGGCCGCCGGGTTTCGCCTGGATCGAGCTTGCGCAGGGCCGGCTCGACTGGCGCCTGGAGCGTCTTTGAAAATGGCGCCGGGGATACTCCTGCATCCCGGGAAGGCGGGCGGGGATGGAACGAACGCTTGCCGTCAGGCCGGATTCCGCTTCGGCTTGGGGAATGCTTCTGCCACCATGGTCGCGCAATTCCGAATGATACGCGGGCTCCTCCCCGAGGATACGATGCCGTTGTGATGAAAGCAAAGATCCCCAACATGCTCAGTCTCCTGCGCCTTGGATTGGCGCCGGTGCTGGTGGCCATCGCATGGCTGGCCGGCTCACGGGTCGCATTTCTGATCGTGCTGGGGGTCATGCTGCTCACCGATGCGCTCGACGGTTTTCTCGCGCGCCGGTGGGGGGTGGAATCGGACCTCGGCCGCCGGCTTGACAGCTGGGGCGATTATGTCGCGACCTCGGCGGCGGTCGTGGGCATCTGGCTGCTGTGGCCGGCGGTCATTAGGGAGGAATGGCCGTGGTTCCTGACAACCCTGGCGGGGTGTTTTGCCATCGTCGCCTACGGATTGATCCGCTGGCAGCGCGTGCTGGGCTATCACACCTGGCTGGCGAAGGGGATGGCGGTCATCCTGCCGATCACGGTCCTTGTGCTGCTGGCCGGCTGGTCGTCCGCTCCGTTTCACGTCGTGGTGGGCGTCCAGGTGCTCTGCGGGATCGAGGAGCTGGCGATCGCCGTCCTTCTTCCGGGCTATTCAGGGCACATGCCCAGCCTCTGGCACGCGTGGCATCGATGGAAGAAGGCGGAATGACCGGTCGCACCACGGACGGATTGAGTACCCTGCCTCCAGGACCGGCGGCCGCGCCGGAGCAGTTGTTCCTTTTTGAACCGGCGCCCGGGATTCCGGCGCCCGGCGTGGTGTTCGTCCGCAGCGATCGCGCGCGCCACTACCGGCTGACGCTGCGGCGGGACGGAGCCGCGGTTGCCACCATTCCGCGGCGCGGCTCGGAGCGGGAGGCGCGGAAGTTCGTCGAACAGCATCGCGCATGGCTGGATCGCGCCCGCGCGCGCCAGGAGGCCCGCCCGCGCGCCGCCGCCGTCTGGATGCCGGGCACGAGCGTCCTCTGGCGGGGCCGGGATGAGCCGATCCGGACCGCGGACGAGGGCGGACGCCCCCGGGTGATCGTTGGCGCCGATGGGTTTCGTCTGGCACGGGCCGGCGGCGATCTGCGGCCGGCGCTGGAGGCTCAGTTCGCGCGTCGCGCGCGCATCGAGCTGCCGGCGCGCGCCTGGGAGCTGGCGGCTGCGACGGGCTGCGGGATCAAACGGGTGATCATCCGCAACCAGCGTTCGCGGTGGGGCTCCTGTTCCGCGCATGGCACGATATCGCTCAACTGGAGGTTGATCCAGGCGCCGGATTTCGTGCGCGATTACGTCATCTGCCACGAGCTGGCGCATCTGGGGGAAATGAATCACTCGGCGCGGTTTTGGGCGCGGGTGGAGGCGCTCTGCCCGGCGTGGCGGGCCGCCGAGCGCTGGATGAAGCGCGACGGCGGCGTCCTGGGTCTGTGAGCGGGGGAGCCCCCGGCGGAACCCGGGTCCCCGTCAGCGTTCTGCCATGGCTCCGGACGGGGGCGGAATGCCCGGCCCACCCCGGGCAACCGGCCGCCCGGAGCAGCGCCTTCTTCGCCTTGCAGCCGCCATATCCGGTTGACGGCGGCCGGAGGGGCCCGGAGCATCGGGTTCCCAGGGCGGCGGAGGCTGCCGCCGGGTTCAGCGCATTCCATGCATGACGGCCTACAGTGGGAAAACCTCCACAGCCCCGGGCAGTTTCTGCTCGCGATTCTGAGCATTGTCCTGATCGATCTCGTGCTGGCCGGGGACAACGCGGTGGTCATTGCGATCGTGGTGCGGAGCCTGCCGCAGCGGCAGCGGTGGTGGGGCATCTCGCTCGGCGCCAGCATGGCGGTGCTGCTGCGGGTGGCGCTCACCGCGCTGGCCGCGCAGCTGCTGAACGTGAAGTACATCAAGCTCGCGGGGGGGCTCCTTGTCCTGTGGATCGCGGTGAAGCTGCTGCTGCAGGAAGGCCAGGGAAAGGCCGGCGGCCGGCCGGCGTCCAGCCTGGGGCAGGCCGTCTGGCTGATCATGGTGGCTGATGTCACCATGTCGCTCGACAACGTGCTCGCGGTGGCGGGCGCCTCGAAGGGGCATCTCGGGCTGCTGCTTTTCGGCCTTGGCCTGAGCATTCCCCTCGTCGTGTTCACCAGCGGCCTGCTCGCGCGGCTGATGGACCGGTATCCAATAGTCATCTACATCGGCGCGGCCCTCCTCGGAAAGGTCGGGGGCGAGATGATCATGACCGACCCGCTGACGGCCGGTCTGCTTGCGCCGCCGGAATGGCTGGTTGCGGCCGTGGAGGCGGCCCTGGCGGCCGGGGTGATCATGCTGGCGCTGGCGCTGCGGGCGCGGCGGGGCGGGGGCGGGGAGTGACCGCGGATCCAACGGTCCTGAATGCAGGGTTCCGGCTAAAGCGTCTTGTGGAAACGCTTCACGGCGAAGCCGAGCACGATCAGGCCGATGACGAGCAACGCGAGAAACTGCGGCCAGAGCAGGTCCCCGCCGATGCCCTTCAAGAAGATTCCGCGGATGATGATGAGGAAATAGCGCAGGGGATCGGCGAAGCTCAGCCACTGGATGGCCGCGGGCATGCTGGCGATCGGGAAGATGAACCCGGAGAACAGCATGGCCGGGAAAAAGAAGAAGAAGGTCGTCATCATGGCCTGCTGCTGGGTCTGGCTCACGGTCGAGATGAACAGTCCGATGCCCAGGGTGCTGAGCAGGAAGCAGGCGGTGCCGAGAAGGAGCAGCGCGAAGCTTCCGCGGATGGGGATGTCGAACCAGTACAGTCCGACCAGGGCGACCATGCCCACGTTGAGAAAGCCGATCACCGCGAACGGGGCGCACTTGCCGAGGATGAATTCGACGGGGCGGATCGGGGTGACCATGATCTGCTCAATCGTCCCGGCCTCCTTTTCGCGCACGATGGCCATGCTCGTGAGCATCAGGCTGACCAGCATCACGAGGTTGGCGATGATGCCGGGCACATAGTAATTGCGGCTCTCGAGGTCGGCGTTGAACCAGGCGCGCGGCTGGAGATCGGCGCGACCGGCCGGAACGGTCAGGCCTGCCTGGCGCCCGACGCGGTCGAGCACGAGCGCGGTGTCGCAGGTCGAGGCGATGACCGAGGCGTAGTTGACCACGAACCGGGCGGTGTTGGAATCCGAGCCGTCGACGATCAGCTGGGCGGCCGCGGTGCGGCCGCCGTGGAGATCCCCTTCGAAACCGGAGTCGATCTGCAGAATGGCGGCGGCATCGCCGGCGTCGATCAGCCGGCGGGCCCCGCCTTCATCCCGCGGAAAGGCCATGAGGTTGAAATAGGGCGAGCCGGCGAACCGGGAGACGAGGGCGCGGCTCGCGGGCGTCCGGTCGCGGTCGAGGATGCCGAGGCGGACGTGGCGCACGTCGAGGCTGACGGCATAGCCGAAAATCAACGTCTGGAGCACCGGCAGCGCAAGGATGACCAGGCGCATGCGCGGATCGCGGAACACGGAGCGGAACTCCTTGAGGAGGACGGTATGGATGCGTTCCCACATGGTCAGCGGAGTTTCCTGGCGGTGAGGACGATGGAGGCGCCGGAGACCGCCAGCGCGAACGCGAGAAGAAACAGGGCGTCGGGCCAGAGCGTGGCGACGCCCACGCCGCGGAGGAAGATGCCCTTGACCAGCGCGACGAAATAGCGCGCCGGAACAATGTAGGTGATGGCCTGGACCGCGACCGGCATGTTGCCGATGGCAAACGCGAAGCCGGAGAGCAGGAAGGCGGGTAGGAAGGTGGAGATCATGGCCACCTGGCTCGCGAGCAGTTGCTGCCGGGTCAGCGTGCTGATGAGAATGCCCTGCGCGAGCGTGCCCACGATGAAGACGCCGCCGACCGCGAACAACAGGGACACGCTCCCGCGGAGGGGCACGTGGAAAAGGAACACCGTCATGAGCACGGCAATGACCATGTCGAGCATGCCGATCCCGAAATAAGGCAGCAGTTTCCCGAGGATCAGTTCGGCGGGTTTCACCGGGGTTGAAATGAGCTGCTCCATCGTGCCCCGCTCCCACTCCCTGGCGATTGTCAGCGAGGTCAGGAGGGACGCGATCAGCCCCATGATGACCGCCATGATCCCCGGCACGATGAAGTTGCGGCTCTCGAGGTCCGGGTTGAACCAGATGCGGGGCCGCAGATCCAGGGCCGGGGGGATGGCCGCGCCCGTGGCGCGACGGACCTGGGCGAGAACGATGTCCTGATTGAACCCGCTGGTGATTCCCTGGGTGTAGCCCAGGATGATTGAAGCGGTGTTGGAGTCGGAGCCGTCGACGACGGCCTGCACGGGGGCGGCGCGTCCGGCATCGAGCCGGCGGGCGAACTCCGGGGGGATCACCAGGCCGAGGCAGGCATCGCCGTTGTCGATGGCGTGCTCCAGCGCCTGATAATTCTCCACCGCGCCCCGGAAGTTGAAGTACCGCGAGGCGGTGAAGCGCGCCAGCAGGTCGCGGCTATGGGGCGTTCCGCTCTGGTCCCAGACGGCGAACGGAACGTGGTCGACATCGAGGGTCAGCGCGTAGCCGAACATGAGCAGCATCAGCATGGGGATGCCGAGCGCCAGGAGCAGGCTGCGCGGATCGCGGCGCACGTGGAGGGCCTCCTTGCGGGCGACGGCATGGAGGCGCCGCAGGTTCATCGGCGGACCTCCATTTGGGGCGTCCAGGCGCGATCGCGCGCCTCGATGAGCGAGACGAAGACATCCTCGATCGTTGGAACGATGCTCTCGACCTTCGCGGTGCGGAAACCGGCGCCGGCGAGCGCGGTCCGGATTGCCTCGATGGCCGGCGTGGCGTCGGCGCCGCGGGCGACCGCATGCAGCCCGTTGCCGAACAGCGCCGCCTCCTTGATCTCCGGAAGGCGTTCCAAAAGCTCCATGGCCTCGTTTGGCCGCCCGCACTCGATCTCGATCACGGCCTCCTGCATGTGGCGGGTCTTCAGCTCCCGGGGTGTGCCGAGCGCGATCAACCCGCCGCGGTAGATGACGCCCAGGCGGTCGCAGTACTCCGATTCCTCCATGTAGTGGGTCGTCACGAAGACTGTCACCCCCTGCCCGGAGAGCTCGTAGATGAGGTCCCAGAATTTCCGGCGGCTTTCGGGATCGACGCCCGACGTGGGCTCGTCGAGGAAGAGCAGCGGCGGCTCGTGCAAAACGGCGCACCCGAGCGCGAGGCGTTGTTTCCAGCCGCCGGAGAGGTCGGCCGTGCGGGCGTGGCGGCGGCCTGCCAGGCCGGCCATGGTCAGCACCCACTCCTTGCGTCCGGCCTTCCTCGCCTTGGGCAGCCGGTAGATGCCGCTGTAGAAATCGATGTTCTCCTCGACCGTGAGCTCGTCGTAGAGGGAGAACCTCTGGCTCATGTAACCGATCTGCGTTTTGATCTTCTCCGCCTCGCGCACGATGTCGAATCCCGCGACGCGGCCGGAGCCCGACGTGGGCGCGAGCAGGCCGCAGAGCATGCGGATCGTCGTCGACTTGCCGGCGCCGTTCGGACCGAGGAATCCGAAGATCTCGCCGCGGCGGACGGCGAACGAGATGCCCGCGACGGCCGTGAAGGAGCCGAAGGATTTCGTGAGGTTTGCCACCTCGACGACGGTTTCGGCGGCAGGTTTCGGTTCAGCGCGCACGGGAGAAGACGGATGTCACGTATTACGTTACAAACCGGGCTGGGCCGCCGGGGCGGGGCGGGCGGCCAGGACCGACACGAATACGTCTTCGAGCGAGGGTTCGATGGCCCCGATGGTCAAGGGTTCGAAGCCGGCGGCGGCAACGAGCTCGCGGATGCGGGCGGTGGCGGCCCCGGGGTTGCGCGCGGCCACGTGCACCCGGTCGCCGAACAGGCCGACGGAGGCGTCGGCGAGTTGTTCGCGCAGCAGCGCCGCCGTGCGGCGCGGGGCGGGCGTGCGGACCTCGAGCAGCGCGCCCGGCATCATCGCCTTGACCTCGTCGGGCGTGCCCAGGCAGAGCAGGCGGCCTTCGTGCAGGAGCGCGAGGCGGTTGCAGCGCTCCGCCTCGTCAAGATACGCCGTGGAGACGAAGATCGTGACTTTCTCCCGCACGAGTTGGTAGAGGATGCGCCAGAAATCGCGGCGCGACACCGGATCAACGCCGTTGGTCGGCTCATCAAGGAACAGGACGCGCGGGGTGTGGATGAGGGCGCAGGCCAGGCCGAGCTTTTGTTTCATGCCTCCGGAGAGGTCTCCGGCGAGGCGCCGCCTGAACGGCGTCAGGTTGCTGAAACCCAGCAGGCGATCCGTCCGCGCGGCGAGCTCCCGCCGGGGGACGCCATAGATGTCGGCATAGAAGGCGATGTTCTCCTGCACGGTCAGGTCGGCATAGAGGCCAAAGCGCTGGCTCATGTAGCCGATATGGTCCTTGAGGCGTTCCGCCTGGCGGACGACATCGAACCCCGCCACCTCGGCGGAGCCGGCGGTCGGCGGAAGGACGCCTGTCAGCATGCGGATCGTCGTGGTCTTCCCGGCTCCGTCAGGGCCGACGAGGCCGAAGATCTCGCCCCCGGCGACTTCGAGATCGAGCCCGGCGACAGCGGTGAGCCTGCCGAAGGCGCGGCGGAGACCCTGGGAGCGGATGGCGGACATGGGGGCGGGAGCGGAGGTGAAAGGGCGGGAGCCGGATCGAGGTGTTTAATGGAGGCGCGAGGCCCTCGTCGCGTTTCGAGGGCAGGCCCGCGGCGAGGGCGCCGCGGCTCGAATTGGCGGAGGGGTCGCCACGGCCGTTCCCGGCATGTCGTGTCCTGATCGCGGGATCACAGAGCGGTGGCCGGAAGGGTTGCGTCCGCCGGCATTCCCGGCTTCAGCTCGCCGTTGGGGTTGTCCAGGTCGATCTTGATCCGGAAGACCAGCTTCACGCGCTCCTTGGTGGTTTGAATGGTCTTCGGGGTGAATTCGGCTTCGGGGGCGATGAAGGCGACCGTGCCTTCGTACGCCTTGCCGGGAAACGTGTCGGTGTGAACGGCGACCTTCTGCCCAAGGCGGACGCGGCCAAGATCCGTCTCGTTCACGTAGGCGCGGAGCCAGACGTGCCCGATGTCGGTGACCGTGACGACGGGCGTTCCGGGGGAGACGTATTCGCCGGGTTCGATGTTCTTTGAAAGGACGACTCCGGTCAAAGGCGAGGCGGTCCGCGTGTTTTCGATCTGCGTCCCGGCAAGGGCGACGGCGGCGCGGGCCTGCTCGACGCGCGCCCGTCCCTGGGCGATGTCCTCGGCGCGGGGGCCCGCCTGCACGAGCTTGAAACGCTCGGTGGCCTCGACGGCGCGGGCTTCGGCGACCTTGAGCTGGGCCTGCGAGGCTTCGAGCTCGCGGTCCGGGATGGCGTCCTTGCCGTGCAGCTCCTGTTGGCGGACAAAATCCAGCCGCAGCCAGTCGCGGTCGGCTTCCATGCTGTGCACCGTGGCCTCGGCTGCGGCGATCTCCTGGGGCCGGGAGCCGGCCTGCAGCGCGGCGTAGGCGGCCTCGGCTTCTGCGAGCTCGGCCCGGCGCAGGGCGAGCTGCTCCTGCTGTTCGGTGTCGTCCAGCCGGGCCAACAGATCGCCGGACTTGACGCGGTCGCCCTCGTCGACGAGCCGTGCGACGACGCGGCCCGGCACCTTGAAGCTGACCTGGGCGTCGGTCACCTCGATGTTGCCCGAGAGCACAAGCCCGCCGGATGCTGAGCCCTCATGGCCGGAGCAGGCGCCGAGGAGCAGGGCGGCGGCGAAGCAGCCTGCGAGGACCGTTGCAGTGCGTTGACGAAGGCTGGGGGCGCGCCCCCGGGGGTCAGAGAGGTGGGTTTTTTTCACAGGAATCGAGGTGTTTGTCGTAGTCCCTCCTGCCGGCGGGCGAGAGCAGTCCGCCGAAGAAGAGATGGATGGCGCGCTCCAGGGCTTGCCGGGGCGTGAGTTCCGTGCGTTCGAGCACGGCGGGATGGACGAGGCCGCGGACGGCCTGGAGCCAGAACTCGACTGCGAACGCCGGATCGACATCGGGGCGGACCTTGCCCTCGGCAACGCCGTTGCGGATCAGGCGCCCGAAGACATAGGGCACGTTGCGCTGCCGCAGATCGTCGATCTTCTGGTAGAGCTGGGGCGCGAACCGGTGCAGGTCGTGCAGCAGGTCCGGGCGGGCCAGGTCGAGATTCGAGCCGACGACCTCAACGAGGGCGCGGAGTTTTTGTGTGAAATCAAGTTCGGGATCGGCGAGGGCGGAATCCATCCGGTCGCGGATCGCCTGTCCGATTTCCTCAATGATTGACTCGATGAGGGCATCCTTGCTCCGAAAATGGCGGTAGAGGGTCTTCTTGCTCATGCCGAGATCGTGCGCGAGCTCGTCCATCGTCAGGCCGCTGTAGCCGGAGGCGAAGAGCCGGGCGTGGGCGGCCTGGCGTATCCGGGCCGCCGGCGGCGGGGTGGTGGAACGGGAGGCCAGGCGGTTCATCTGAAACCAAGGAAACTGTAAACGTATTTTTAGTTTCCCAGCAAGCCAATTTCCCCATTGCGGCGCGAGGCCGGAGGCCATTAAAAAAAAGAACGGGTCCCGCGGGCCCGGCTCACAGGACCAGGCCAGGGAGTCTCACCGGCGATAACCCCGGTCGCCCTCCCGGCGGTCACCGCGATCGCCGCGCCCGCCGCCGAAGCCGCCGCGGCGCTCGCCGCCCTCGAACTGGCGCGGGGGGCGCTCTTCCTTCGGCCGGGCCTCATTGACGGTTAAATTTCGGTTGTTCATGGCAAAACCGTTGAACTTCTGGATCGCCGCCTGGACCTCCGCAGGAGTCGACATCGTAACGAACGCAAACCCCCGGGAACGGCCGGTGAACTTGTCGGAGATCAGCTCGACGCTGGCGACAGCGCCCGCCTGGCTGAAGAGATCCTGCAGATCCTGCGCGGTGGAGGTAAACGGCAGGTTGCCCACATACAGCTTGGTGTTCATGGATTGGTGACTGACGGATGCTGCCTGATCTGATCTTCTGCCCGTTCCCGACCATCGAGTTTCGGATCACCACTGAACCGCCGTTCATCTGACAATCCACCAAGCAGACGACGCAAACGACCAGCGGGAAGGGAGGTTTGGAAACGCCTTCTCCGATGGCAAGGACAATCCCGACAGCCCGGGGCGCGGCTGGACGGGGGGTGTTCCCGCCCTCTTTCCCGCGGTTGATTTGGCGGCCGGGATGGCCAGACTGCCTTGCGCATGAGAATCATCCGCCACCTCACGTCCGCCGGACCGGGCCATGCCGCGCTTCTGCCCGACGGCACTGCACGGGAGATTGCCGGCGACATCTTCGGCGATTTCCGCGACACCGGCCGTGTCATCGCATGCGGAAAGCTGCTTGCGCCGGTTGCGCCCGCCAATCTCCTCGCGATCGGCCTCAACTACAAGAGGCACGCCGAGGAGGGCGGCCGGGGCGCGCCGGAGAAGCCCGTGCTGTTCCTCAAGGCCACCAGTTCCGTGCAGAATCCCGGCGATCCGATCGAGATCCCGCAGGGACTGGCCAGCCGGGAGGTCGATTACGAGTGCGAGCTTGCGGTCGTCATCGGCCGGCGCTGCAAGAACGTTTCCCGGGAACGGGCCCTCGACTGCGTCCTCGGCTACACATGCGCCAACGACGTCTCGGCCCGCGACTGGCAGCGGAGGCCCTGGGGCGGAGGCCAGTGGTGCCAGGCCAAGAGTTTTGACACCTTCTGTCCTCTCGGTCCGGCGATCGTGACCCGGGACGAGATTCCGGATCCCAACGCCCTGCGGATACGCACGGTGCTCAACGGCCAGGTGATGCAGGACGGGAACACGGGCGACATGATCTTCGACGTGCCCGCGCTCATCGAGTTCCTGAGCGGAAGCAGGACGCTCCTGCCCGGCACCGTCATCCTCACGGGCACGCCGCACGGCGTCGGCTTTGCGCGCACCCCGCCGGTCTTCATGCACCCCGGCGACACGGTGACGGTCGAGATCGAGAAGATCGGCGCGCTGACGAACCCGGTGGTGCTGGAGCCCGTCGCCTAGGCGCGCAGCAGGCCCGCGGCCCTATGGGGCGGCTCCGGCCGCCGGCAATTCCACCGTGAAGACTGCGCCGCCGCCAGGCGGGCTGGCCACGCTCACGCGGCCCCCATGCGCCTCGACCAATGCCTTGACCACGGCAAGCCCGAGCCCGAGGCCCCGCTGGGACCGGCTGTGGTCGCCCCGATAAAGCCGCTGCCAGATCTTCTCCTGTTCCTCGGCGGGGATTCCGGGTCCGGTGTCGCGCACCGTGAGAAACACGCGGTTCCCCCGCGTCTTCGCCGCGAGCACGACCTTGCCGCCTGCCGGCGTGTACTTGACCGCGTTGTCCACGAGATTCGCCACGACCTGGCGGAGCCGGGTCGGATCGGCCTCGATGGTCACGCCCTCGGCGGGGATGACCTCGATCGCGACCGGCTTCTCCTCCGCGACGATCGCATAGAGCTCGGCGACGCTTTGCAGCAGCGCGCCCACGTCGATCCGCTCGCGTTCCAGCTTCAGCACGCCGTTTTCCGCCGCCGAGATGTCGAGCAGGGTTTCCAGCAGGCGCTGGATCCGGTCGGTCTCCTCGATGCAGTCGGCGAGCGCCTCGCGCGGTCCGAGGGGATTGTCGGTCTGCCGCAGGGCCATCTCGGCGCCGGCCCGCAGCCGGGTGAGCGGCGTGCGCAGGTCGTGCGCCACGTTGTCGAGCGCTTCGCGCATCGCCCGGAGCAGACGGGCATTTCTTTCCAGCAGCGTATTGAACTGCCGCACGAGGTCGCCCACCTCGTCGTTGCGCTGGACGCCTTCCACGCGCGCCGAAAGATCCCCGGTGGCCACGATGCGGTGGGCCGTCGCGGCCACCGCGCGCACCGGCTTGATCGCCCGCCACGCCAGCCAGGCGCCTCCCCCGGCCGACAGCAGCACCGCCGCGGTCCCCGCGAGCCACATCGTATGCCGCAGCGGGGCCAGCAGGACGGCGCGGTTGTCCGTGCTGCGCGCGATCTGCAGGATGGCGCCGCCCGACAACGGGCGGGAGACCACGGCCAGGTCGCGCTGCTCGTCCCGCGGGATCCGCATGGTCTGCACGCGCTTCGCCTGCAGGGCGCCCCAGCGGTCGGGCACCATCACCTGCGTGTCGTCCTCGATCCAGTCGTTGGGGACCTTGGCGAACGTCACCTCGCCGCCCGGGCCGACGATGCGCACGAGGAGCGACCGCACATGGGGCTGCTGCTGTTCGCGCCCGAGCAGCGCCCGCACGGCCGCGATTCCGCCGGTCTCGAACGTGTCCGCGTATTCAGCGGCGCGGATTTCGAGTGCCTCGCGTTCGCGTGCGTCGAGCGCGCGGGCCAGGAGAATGTAGATCGCGACCAGCACGACCGCCGCGCCAATCCCGGACAGCGCGGCGTGCCAGAGCCCGAGCCGGAGGGCGATCGAGCGCCCCAGCCCGCTTTCTTCAAGCCTTGAGGACATAGCCGACTCCCCTGGCCGTCTGGATCCGGTGGTGCTCCGGATCCACCTTCGCGCGCAGCCGGTGGACCAGGACGTCCACCACGTTGGTCTGCGGATCAAAGCTGTAATCCCAAACATGTTCGAGAATCATGGTCTTGGTCACCGGGCGCCCGGCATTGCGCAAAAGGAAGGCGAGCAGGGTGAATTCCTTCGGCTGCAGTTCGATGAGCCGGCCGCCGGAGCGCACCTCCCGCGTCGCGAGATCGAGCGCCAGATCGCCCGCCTCGAGCCGGGTCGCCTCGGGCGCCCGGCTGGCCCGCCGGATCAGCGCCTGCACCCGCGCGAGCAGTTCGGAGAAAGCGAACGGCTTCGTGAGATAATCGTCCCCGCCCGCCTGCAGGCCGCTGATCCGGTCGTCCACGCTGCTGCGGGCGCTCAGAAACAGGACGGGCACGACATTGCGGGCGGCGCGCAGGCGTTTCACCAGGCTCAGGCCGTCGAGACGCGGCAGCATGACGTTGACGACTGCCGCATCAAACGCGGTGGTCCCGGCCAGGGCCAGCGCCTCGTCGCCGTCCCGCGCGACATCCACGGCGAATCCGTGCTGCCGGAGGCCGCCCGCCACAAACGAGGCGATCTTGGAGTCGTCTTCCACCACGAGGATGCGCACGTCCATCATCTAGGGGATCCCGCGCCCGGCGTCCATGCTGCAAAAGAAAACCGCGCGCCCCCGTGGGACGCGCGGGTTGTATGACAGATCGCAGATCCCGGGTCAGGAGGACGGCTTGTTTTCCGTTTCATCCACGACCAGAAAATGAACGCCCCCGTGGCTCCACAGCTTGAGCAAAGTCTTCCGGTTTGCGGCGTGCTCCGTCAGCTTCACGGCGTCATCCGCGTTGCGGACGGGGTTCCGGTTGATCTCGACGATCACGTTGCCCGGCGCCAGGCCGGATGCGGCCGAGGCGGAGGAGGGGTCGACATTCGTGACCAGCGCGCCGTGCACGCGGGGCGGCACATCGAATTCGCTGCGGGCCGCTGAATCAAGATCCGCGACTTCGACGCCGTCGAGCACGCCGTGGTCGTTGTTGGCGGAGGCCGTGATCGTCTGCTTCTCGCCGGGGAGCTCCCCGACGGTCGCCGTTGCGCTCTCATTCTTGCCATCGCGGAGATAGCCGATCGTCACTTTCTGTCCCGGTACCGTTGCCGCCACGGCGAATTTGAGCTCGCGGCTGTCCTTCACCGGCTTGCCCCCATATTGGAGAATGACGTCGCCGCTTTTCAATCCGCACTCGGCGGCCGGGCTGTCCGGCTTGACATCGGCCACCACCGCCCCGTTGCCCGACTTGAGCTGGAACTGGTCCGCCAGATCCGGGCTGAGGTCCTGGATCGTGACGCCGAGATAGCCGCGCACGACCTTGCCGTTGTTGACCAGGCTGTCGATGACGTGGCGGGCGAAATTCGCCGGAATGGCGAAACCGATGCCCTGGAAGCCGCCGCTCCGGGAGAGAATGGCGGTGTTGAGTCCGATCAGGCGGCCCTCCATGTCGACGAGCGCGCCCCCGGAATTGCCCGGGTTGATGGCGGCGTCCGTCTGGATGAAATCCTCGTAGTCCAGCCCGGTCGCCCCCGAGCGCCCCGTGCCGCTGACAATGCCGCTCGTCACCGTTTCACCCACGCCGAAAGGATTGCCGATGGCCAGCACGCGGTCGCCCACCTGGACGTTGTTGCTGTCCGCGAACGTGATGGCGGGAAGGTCGCGGGCGTCGATCTTGATGACCGCGATGTCCGTCTTCTGGTCCTTTCCGATGACCCGGGCTGTCAGCAACCGCCCGTCGGACAGGGTCACCTTCAGGCTGTCCGCGTCATCGACGACATGGTTGTTCGTGAGGATGTAGCCGTTGGCGCTGACGATGACCCCCGAGCCGAGGCCGATCTGCGCCGGCTGGCGCTCGATGCGGCGCTGCCCGCCGCGCCCGCCGAAGAAGGGGCCGAAGAACTGGCGCAGGTCCGGATCGTCGAACGGGAATCCGCCGCTGAACTCCATTTCCTTGGCGCGTTCCCGCGTCACCACCTTGACGACGCTGGGCACGACGCGGCTCACGATCGGGCTCAGGGAGAACATCGGATTCTGGGCGCGCGGCAGCGCCGATGAGTCGACCTTGATGTTCACGGACGGCTTTTCGTCATGTTGCGTCTCGGCGGCCAGCCCGGTGGCGCCGCCGGAAAAAAGGGCGAGCGCGGCCAGAACGGGCCAGCGCCGCGGGCGGGAGAATGATCGATGGGTATTCATGGCGTTGTATTGAGGAAGGCTGCGTGAAGTTCTTTTCGCATGCCTCCGAATATAATCGACGAGGCTGACGGGGTTATTGCCGCCACCTTACATTTCTGTAATTCGGCGGGCGCCTGCCGGACCCGGGTTCCGGCATCCTCCGGAGCCCGGGACGGTTCCGCCGCTCCGGCCCCGGCGGCGAAGCGGGTGCCGGCCGGCCCCCATCCTACAGCGCGGTCTCGCCGTGCTCTCCCGTGCGAATGCGGACGGCCTCCTCGATCGGCAGCACGAAGACCTTGCCGTCGCCGATCTTCCCCGTCTTCGCCGATCTCACAATCGCCTCGACCGCCCTGGCGACCCCATCGTCGGTGACGACGGTCTCGATCTTGATCTTCGGCAGGAAGTCCACGGTGTATTCGCTGCCGCGGTAGATCTCGGTATGGCCCTTCTGGCGGCCGAAACCCTTGACCTCCGTGACGGTCATGCCCTGGACGGCGATCTCGGCGAGCGCCTCCTTCACCTCCTCGAGTTTGAACGGTTTGATGATGGCAATGACAAGTTTCATCTGGGAATGGGTTGCAGGGACGGGTTGTTATTCGATGTAGCCTTCCTCGCCATGTTCCACGAGGTCGAGGCCCTGGCGTTCGGCTTCGGCGGCCGGCCGCAGGCCGACCAACACCTTCACAACATACGCGAGAAGGTACGTGGCCGCAACGGCCAGGAGGAGGGTCAGAACGATGGCCTTGAGCTGTTCGTGCCACAGGCCGCCTTCGCTCACGAGCTTTGCCAGCCCGTTCTTGAGGGCGGCGCCGCTCGTGAGGTTGCTGTTGACAGCGCCCGTGGCGAACAGGCCGGTGAGGAAGGCGCCCATGGTTCCGCCCACCGCGTGAACGCCGAAGGTGTCAAGGGCGTCGTCATAGCCGAATTTCGCCTTCACCGTGGTGACGAAGTAATAGGGCACGGCTCCGGCCAGGAGCCCGATGATCACGGCCCCGGTGGTATTGACGAACCCGGTTGCGGGGGTGATCACGACGAGGCCGGCGACCGCGCCGGAGCAGAAGCCGAGAATCGAGGCGTGGCCGCGGAAGACCTTCTCGATCATGCCCCAGGTGAAGGACGCCACCGCGGTGGCCAGCGTGGTGGTTGTGAAGGCGTTTGCTGCGATCGCGTCGGCCGCCACGGCGCTGCCGGCGTTGAAGCCGTACCAGCCCACCCAGAGCATCCCGGTCCCGACCATGCACAACACCATGCTGTGCGGCGCCATCTTCTCGCGTCCGAACCCGATGCGCGGGCCGATGATCAGGCAGAGGATGAGCGCGGACCATCCGGACGACATGTGCACGACGGTTCCGCCCGCGAAGTCGATTGCCTTGATTCCGGCGCCGGCGTTCCACACGCCGTTCATCAGGCCGGTCGCGCCCCAGACCATGTGGGCCAGCGGGAAATAGACGACCAGCATCCAGAAGGTCACAAACAGGAGGATGGCGGAGAATTTCATGCGCTCGGCGATCGCCCCGACAATCAGGGCCGGGGTGATGATCGCAAACATGAGCTGGTACATCGCAAACACGTTTTGTGACACCCACCAGGAATAGTCCGTGTTGGGGGCCGACGTCACCCCGCGGAAGAAGAAATACTCGCTTCCGCCGAGAAACCGGCCGAGAAAACCGCCTTCGAAGTTCCGTCCAAAAACGAGGCTGTAGCCGGCCGCCCACCAGAGAATCGTGACAAGCCCGGCTATCCCCAGACACTGGGCGAGGACGGACAGGACATTCTTCCGGCGGACCAAACCGCCGTAGAAGAGCGCCAGGCCGGGCAGGGTCATGAACAGCACCAACGCGGACGAGGTCATCATCCAGGCGTTGTGCCCGGGACCCGGAACGCCGGTCAGGGTCTTTCCGGGATCCGCATTCGTGACGTAGGCCTCGAGCGCCGCGACGCGCTGATCCATCGATGGCCTGGCCTCCTGGGCCAGAGCCGGCAGGGAACAGAGCGCGACCGCAAGCGACAAAAACAGGGCGCGCCGGAAGGTGGACATGGGGAGATTCATGGTGAGCTGCGCTCATCGAATGAGCAGAATCAATGCCATGAGTCGTTTCCCTTCTGCATGTGGGCAATTTTGTGCAGACGGTCAGGGGATCTGCCTTTTTTTGCCATTCCCGTCCCGGCTGCGGAGGAGCGATTCAGCGCGCCGGCCTGCAGGTCCTTCACCCCCCGCGCTCCGCAGCGTGGATGAGCGCCGGGGACGATCCGCAGCCCGTTCCTTCGCCAGAATCGCGGCGCCCGGCCGGACTGCGCAGCAACCGTGCCATGCGCCTGATCACACTCCGGGGAAGGCGGACGCGCGTCCCCTGACCCCGCCTGCGGATCAAATTCCGACCCGGGACGAAAAGAAGCAGACTCCGCGGGACCGGATCTTCCGGAACCGCCGGCGGAGTTGAGCGCCGGAAAACATCGAGCCCCTGCCGCTTCAGGTGGCCGCGTCGCCGCGTTCGTCGGTCCGGATGCGGATCACGTCATCGAGCGGGATGACAAAGACCTTGCCGTCGCCAATCTTGCCGGTCTTGGCCGATTTCACGATGGCCTCGACGGTCTTGGCGACGAGCTCATCGCCGAGTGCAATCTCGATCTTCACCTTGGGCAGAAAATCGACGGTGTATTCGCTCCCACGGTAGATCTCGGTATGTCCCTTCTGCCGTCCGAAGCCCTTGACCTCGGTCACGGTCATGCCCTCGATGCCGATGCCAGCCAGGGCTTCCTTAACTTCCTCGAGCTTGAAAGGCTTGATTATGGCGACAATGAGTTTCATCCGGGATTCCTTCGTTTGATTTTAGGGCGATTGGTAAGTCCTTCTCTCGTCCAGCGCAAGCCAAGGTTCCTGACGGAGGGGAAAACGCCGGCTTTCACGCCGGCGGCAGGACCGTCTGGATGTGCAGTTCGCGCAGCTGTTTGGCGGTGACCGGCGTCGGACTCTGCGCCATGAGGTCCTGGGCCTTCTGCGTCTTCGGGAACGCGATGACATCGCGGATGCTCGTCGTGCCGCAGAGCAACGCGACCATCCGGTCGAGCCCGAACGCGATTCCCCCGTGCGGGGGCGCGCCATACCGGAACGCCCGCAGCATGTAGCCGAAACGGCTCTCCACGACCTCGGCCGGGATCTTGAGCACGTCCTTGAAGACCTTTTCCTGCAACGCCGGCTGGTGGATGCGGATCGAGCCGCCACCGAGCTCCATGCCATTGAGGACGACGTCGTAATGCTGTCCGCGGACCTTCCGGGGTTCCGTGTCGAGGAGGGGGATGTCCTCCGGCACCGGCGACGTGAAGGGATGGTGGGTGGCCACGAACCGCCCGGCCTCCTCGTCGTAGGTCATGAGCGGGAAGTCGACCACCCAAAGGAAATTCCATTGGCTGGCCGAAATCTCCAGACGGCCGCGCTTCTGGAGCAGCGCCCCGCATTCGAGGCGGATGCGGCCGAGAATCGCGCAGGCCTTTTCCCAGGGAGCGGCGGAAAAAAAGACGATGTCACCCTCGGCCATCCCGAGCCTTTGCGCCAGCGCGGCCTTCTCCGCCCCGCTGAAGAATTTCACGATGGGCGATTTCCACTCGCCACCCTCGACCTTGATAAAGGCGAGGCCCTTGGCGCCGAGCGACTTCGCGGTCTCTTCAAGGCCGGCGAGCTCGCCCTGGGTGACGTTGGCGAGCCCCTTGGCGTTGAGCGCCTTCACCGCGCCGCCGGCCGCGGCGGTCGACGCGAAGACCTTGAACGCGGAATCCCGGAAGATATCCGTGCAATCGACCAGTTCGAGGCCGAAGCGCGTGTCGGGTTTGTCGACGCCAAAACGGTTCATCGCATCGGTGAAGGACAGGCGCGGAAACGGCGTGGGCAGATCCACCCCGAGGATGTCCCGCCACACCTTCTTGAGCATGCCCTCGAAGAGCGCATAGATGCCCTCGCGATCGACGAAGGAGAGCTCGACGTCGATCTGGGTGAATTCCATCTGGCGGTCGGCGCGCAGATCCTCGTCGCGGAAGCAGCGCGCGATCTGCAGGTAGCGTTCCACGCCCGCCACCATGAGGATCTGTTTGAACTGCTGCGGCGACTGGGACAGCGCATAGAACTGGCCCGGGTGGATGCGCGACGGCACGAGGTATTCGCGCGCGCCTTCCGGGGTGCTCTTGAACAGGATCGGCGTCTCGACCTCGATGAAACCCTCCGCGTCGAAGTAATCGCGCACGGACTTGGTGGCCCGGTGCCGCACCTCAAGATTCCGCCGCATCTTGGGCCGGCGCAGGTCGAGATAGCGGTAGGTCAGGCGGAGGTCTTCATTGACCTTGTCGCCCGCGGCGTCGTCGAGCGGGAAGGGCGGGGTGTCGGAAAGGTTGTGCAGCTCAAGGGCCGTCGCATCGACCTCGATCTCGCCGGTCGCAAGATCCGGATTGGCCGTCCCGGCGGGGCGCAGCGTGACGCGGCCCGCGACGCCCACGACCGATTCGGGCTTCAATTGCGCCGCCCGGGCGCCTGCGTCGGCGTTGGAGTCGGGCTCGAGCTTGACCTGGGTGATGCCCTGGCGGTCGCGCAGGTCGATGAAGATGATGCCGCCCTGGTCGCGGATGGAGTCCACCCAGCCGGCGAGGGAGACGACGGCGCCGAGGTCGGCCTTGGTGAGCTGGCCACAATGGTGCGTGCGCTTCATGATGGAGGCGGAGGACGAAAGGCGGCCAACTAAGCGCAGGCCGCGGCCGGAGGGCAAACCCGAAATTGGCCGATCAGGCTTCGAACACCCAGGGAAAATTGGCGAAGCCGAGCAGGTCGCGCTCCATCTGCTGAACGCGGTTGGGCGTCTCCTCTATGTTGAGCCAGTGCTCATCGGCATAGGCGCGCAGCCGGCCCAGGTATTCCATGACGAAGCCGTGGGAGAGATCGCTGTGCTCCTGGGTCGCCCGCTTGACGGCATCGTCCAGCGCGAACACGCCCGTCGACTGCAGCATCTCGCACATGCTGAGGATGCGGGTAAATTCCGCCTGCATTTCCGGGAGGTTGCTCATCTGGCGGAGGCGCTCCGTCCATTCGCGGAACCGCGCCACGGGCACGCGGGGCAGCACCGCCTTGGCATGCGGCGTGTCCGCCACCGCAGACTGGTGGGCGTCGGCGACCTTGTTGATGAACGCCGTTTCCTCCTCCAGCTCGGCCGCCGTCCGGACCGCAAGCTCCAGCGATTCTTCCGCTTGAGGAGAAATTCGCTTCTCCTTAGAATCATAGCCGGCTGTGATCATGTTGCGGGCGCTGCCGAGCGCGCGCAAGTAGGCCTCGATCTTGTTCTGGAACCGTTTGATGGATCCCGACCAATCGGAAAAATCATCTGCCGTCGCCAGGCCCTTCAGGAACTCCGGACACTGCTCGCGCACGTGCGTTTCGACTTGTTCAATCAACGGGGGAAGCAATTGCGCCGCCACTTTATCGAGCGTGGCCAGCGCGGCCTCGACCTTCTCCAGTTCCGTCCGGGTGACCTTGATCGTCGCGGTGACTTCCCGGGGCCGGCCGGCCGCGGCCATCAAACGGTCCATCGAGGACTGGGTTTTTTCCAGGGCATCGATCCGCATCCGCAGGTCGTTGCGCGATTCCTCCAGCACCGAACGGGCGACACGGAGGTGCGCGTCGTTGATCAACTGCTGCTTGAGCTCGTAGCTGATTTCCGCCATGGCGGTGATGACGAGACGATCCGGGTTTACACAAGATTCACAAAACGGCAAGCCTGCGTCCGCCACCCCCCGGGTGCTGTCCGCCGCCATAGCGGCCGGGCCGGGCGTTCGAGGGGGAGACCGGGGCCGGTCACGGGATGAGGCTCCGCCCCGTCATCTCGGCCGGCACGGGAAGGCGCATGAGCTGGAGCAGGGTCGGCGCGATGTCGGCCAGGCGGCCGCCGTCGCGCAGCTTCGTGTTGCCTGCGGCGATTCCCCCGCCGACCACGAACACCTCCACGAGATTGAGCGTGTGCGCGGTGTGCGGGCAGTTCTGCTCGTAGTCCCACATCTGCTCACAATTGCCGTGGTCCGCGCAGACCACCGCGGCTCCACCCATCTTCAGCACGGCGTCGAGCAGCACTCCCGTGCCGAGGTCGGTCGCCTCCACCGCCCGGATCGCCGCCGGCAGCGACCCTGTGTGGCCGACCATGTCGGGATTGGCGTAGTTCACGACAAGCAGATCGTATTTGCCGGAGAGAATGGCGTCGCGCGCCCCGACCGTCACGCCCATCGCCGACATGTCGGGCGCGAGATCGTAGGTGCCCACCTTTGGGCTCGCCACCAGGACGCGATCCTCGCCGGGGAAGGGTTCCTCGCGGTAGTCGTTGAAGAAAAAGGTGACGTGGGGATACTTCTCCGTCTCCGCGGTTCGAAACTGCCTCAGCCCGAGCGACGAGACATACTCTCCCAGGATGTTTTTGATCCTCGGCGGCTTCAACAGGATCGTCTCGATCGGCAGGCCCTTCTTGTATTCGGTGAGCCCGGCGAAGAAGAGACCGAGCTTCCGGCCGCGGTCGAATTCCTTGAAGCCGTCCTCGCAAAATGCGCGGCAGAGTTCCCGCGGGCGGTCCCCGCGGAAGTTGAAGTGGATGACGCTGTCGCCATCCCCGATCGCCGCCACGGGCCTGCCGTCCGGGCCGACCACCTGGGTGGGAATCACGAACTCGTCGCCCTTTTGTGAGTCGTTCGTGGGCCGGTCGTAATACTGCCGCACCGCGGCGGCCGCGCTGGGCGCCGTGGCGTCGGCCTTTGCCCCGGTCAGAAGCTGGTAGGCCCTGATGACGCGCTCCCACCGGTTGTCCCGGTCCATCGCGTAGAACCGGCCGCACACGCTGGCCACCGTCCCGACACCGAGCTCGGCGGTCCTGGCCTCGATCTGCCGGATGAAGCCCAGCCCGCTTTCCGGCGGCGTGTCGCGGCCGTCCATGAAAGCGTGGATGAAGATGTTCTTCGTGACCCCCTCCTCTTTCGCGAGCCGCAGCAGGCCGTAAAGGTGTTCGAGCAGGCTGTGCACCCCGGCATTGGAGGCCAGCCCGATGAAGTGCAGCTTTGTGCCGCGCGATTTGACCCGGTCCAGCGCGGCGCGCCAGACGGCGTTGCCGGCGATCTCCCCGTCGGCGATCGCCTTGGTGATCCGCACGATCTCCTGGTCGACGATGCGGCCGGCGCCGATGTTCTGGTGGCCGACCTCGCTGTTTCCCATCACGCCCTCAGGCACGCCGACATCAAGCCCGCACGTCTTCACCAGCGTCACGGGGTAATTCGCCCGCAGCATTTCATCGCACGGCTTGCGTGCGAGGACGGTGGCGTTGAAATTGTCCTGCTCCGGGTGGGGGTTCTTGCCCCAGCCGTCGCGGACGACGAGGAGCACGGGTCGGCGCTGTGAACTCATGGAAGTGGAAGGAGGCGGTTGACCAGCGGTCGCGGCGGGACCGCCGCCGCTTGATGCAAAGGTTCAGTGATGCGTCCGCATTTCGCAACCCGCAACGCCAAAATCCCCCGGCCCGGAAAACGAGCCGTGCCGGGTCCGGCCGCCCTCGAAGGCCAGCTGAATCATGACGATGATCCGGGCTCCTGTTTGTCGTATCCCGAGGCGCCGGCCCAGAAATGATTTCTAATCAAAAATTGAACGCCAGATTCCCGACATGTGCAGGCTGCGGAGGCGTGGCGTAGTTGCCCCCGTTTGTTTTTCCGTTGAATCGATTCCCGACTTCAGGAGCTTCATTCCCCCACACCGTCCACCCTTTTCGTCGTTCACGGGCAAACAACTCCAAAAAGGGGCTGCGCGAGCAGGCTTCGATCAGCGGGTCTGCCAGGATCGTTCCAGATTTGCCGTGAACACTGGTGATCAGGTCCTCAGCCGCCTTCATGATTCGTCCTCCCCGGTTCCCTCTGATCCGTCTTCCATGACCCTATTCGAAAAAGGTGCGCCGCCGCCGATTCCCTTTCTGAGCCTTGCAGCGATCTCCCTCCGTTTCTTCCTTTTTGCCTCTTTCGCCGCCAAAATCAACCGCCTTGCCTCCTCATCAGACACATCCTCGATATAGAGCAGCCGCGTGATCCCAAGAGCAAGAATCGGACAACCGCCATGATCCCCGCAGGTTGGTGGATCGGTCTGACGTTATCCAGAGCTTTTTGTCCCCATCTGCGGTCATTGACGGTTGCTGCTGCTCCAAGACGGAAGATGGCAGTTCAAGCGACACCGCGCCCGCCGAGAATGGTCGGGTCAATACTTGGTAACGGGTCGTTCATCGGCAAGGCCGTCCGGCCATTGGGCCTGCGGGCCTGCGCCGCCCGCGTTTGACATCCGGGGGGAATCTCCCGACCAGTAGCTAGCGCCCATGTCTCCCCGAGCCGTCCTCCTCGCCAATCTCGGATCGCCGGAATCCCCCTCGGTGGCCGATGTGCGCCGCTTTCTCGCGGGGTTTCTGGGTGACGTCCGGGTCCTCGACGCTCCGCCCCAGCCTCTGCGCTGGCTGCTGCTCCACGCCCTCATCCTGCGCATCCGGCCCGCGAGATCGGCCCGCGCCTACGCGAGGATCTGGACGCCCGAGGGCTCGCCGCTGATTGCCGCGAGCCGCCGCGTGCAGCAGAAGCTTGGCGCCGCGCTGGGCCCCGATGTGCCGGTGGCCCTTGGGATGCGCTACGGCCGGCCTTCGGCAGCCGCGGTGGTCGGACAGCTCGCCTCCTGCGGGATCGGCGAACTGCTGCTCATCCCCCAGTATCCGCACTACGCCATGTCGAGCTGGGAGACCGTTGTTGTGAAGGTCCGGGAAGAGGTTGCGCGCCTCGCGCCCCGCATGCGCCTGGAGACCGTGCCTCCGTTCTACGCGGACGCCGACTACATCGAGGCGTTGCATGCAACGATGCGGCCCCACCTGGACCGGCCGCACGATCATCTGTTGTTCAGCTACCACGGCATTCCCGTCCGTCACCTGCGCAAGGCGGATTCCTCCCGCGCCCATTGCACCGTGGTGCCTGATTGTTGCAACACCGGGAGTCCCGCCCATGCCACCTGTTACCGGGCGCAGGTCATGCGGACGACCCGGCTCCTCGCGGGCCGCGCCGGCCTCGACCCCGCGCGTTTCTCCGTGTCGTTCCAGTCGCGCCTCACGGGAGAACCCTGGCTTGAGCCGTACACCGACCAGGAGCTGAGACGACTCGCTGCCGAGGGGCGGAAGCGCCTGCTTGTGGTCACGCCCGCGTTCACCGCCGACTGTCTTGAGACGCTGGAGGAGATGCGGATGGCGGGTCGCGAGACCTTTCTCAAGGCAGGCGGCGAGTCGTTCGAGCACATCCCTTGTTTGAACGATCATCCCGCCTACATCAATTTCCTCGCCGGCCGGGTGCGGCGCTGGTGCGCCGGAGGCGGTTCGGGTCCGCCGTCGCCCGCGACGGCCTGAACGGGGCGGATTGTGCGTTGACTGCGCCATTTCCGGCGCCGGCCGGCCCGGGCCGCAAGGGTTTTCCCCCCGGTGCGCCACAGGCGGCATTTTTCTCTTAACAAGCGGTTGGGAATGACGATGATTGCGGCGATGTTGTGCGTCGGCGCGGCTTTGCCGCTGCGCTCACATCCAGATTTCCGTGCCGAATCCTCCGCAAGCCCAGTCTGTTGGCGCGACCGGTCAAGGTGCCCGTGGCGCGGGGGAGGCGGTGCTCGTGCTGGATTCAAGCGGGAAAATTCTGCTCGCTGACGCCTGCTCGCGTTCCCTGTGGAAGGCGGGGGAAACCGAGCTGAACGGAGGGCATTTCTCCGCATTGTTCTCGTTTGACGTCATATCGAAGGATTCCCGCTGGATCGAGTCCCAGTGGGATGTTCTGCTGGCTGCAGCCGCCTCGGGTCCGCTGAAGCTCACGGCGCAGCCCAGAGACGGCGCGAAGCTGGAGGTGTCCGTTCGCCTGGAGAAGTGCGTTTTTTCAGGGGCGCCGGGTTTTGTCGCGTTTGTGCAGCCGGTGAGCGCGCCCGCCTCGGGCGAGGATCTGATCACGATGCTGGGGGAGAGGAGTCCGGTAGGCGTGTTCGACCTCAACTTCAAGGCCGGGACCTTCTACTATTCCCCGGCCTGGAAGCGGCAGCTGGGGTACGCCGACTCCGAACTCGGCGGCACGTTTGAAACCTGGCGCAACCTGCTTCATCCGGAGGATTCCGCCGCGGCGCCCGACCGCGTTTCCACGAAGCGTTTCCGCGGCATGCGCAGTTTCTCGGCGGAATACCGCCTCCGCCACAAGAAAGGCAACTATGCCTGTTTGCTCGGCATCGGGCTCCAGGTGTTCGGACCCGACGGCGGAATTGAGCGCGTGGCCGGGGTGCAAGTCGATATCTCGGAACGCAAGGAGATTGAGGACGCGGCCCTGACAACCGAGGAGCGCTTCGAGCAGCTTTCCGGAGGGGGTCCGCTCGGGGTGTTCGACCTCGATTTTGCCGCCGGGCGCCACTGGTTCTCCCCGGCATGGAAACGGCTGCTTGGGTACGCTCCGAAAGATCTCCCCGAAAATCCCGACACCCTTGCCCGCGCCCTCCATCCGGACGAGGCCTGTTCCGATCTCAAGGAGTTCTTCCTCTCCAAAAGCCCCGGGCAGTCCGTCTTTCTCGATCTTTGCAGGCTGCGGCACAAGGACGGCCATTATCTCTGGATGCTCGGCGGAGTCTGCCGTCATGTTTCCCGCAAGCGCGAACTGCTCAGGGTCACCGGATTCCATGTCGCCTTGCCGCCGGATCTGCCTGCGGTCGGCGACCGGGCGCTCCCCAGTGCGCTGCTCGCGGACGCCTTCACCGAGTTGCGCGAAGGCGTCGTATTTTGCGACGCTTCCGGGAAGGCCACTTGGGCAAACGACAAGGGGACCCAGCTTTTGCGGCAGGCGCCAGACGAGCTTTGGGGCCGCCCCCTCGTGGAACTCCTGCCGCTCGTGCAGCGCACCACCGGCCAGCCCGCCGAGTTTCCCATCAGCCGCCTCCTTGAGCTTGGCGAGGCGGTGCCGTTGAACAACGATTATTCCCTGAGTCACGGCGAAGCCGCCGCCCCCGAGCCGATCACGTTCAGCGGGCGGCCCGTCCACGATTCGGCGGGTCGGACGGTCGGCGCGGTGATCGTGCTCCGCAATCCCGAGGAGATGACCCTGACGCCGGAGGAACTGATCAAGGCAGACCGGTTTGAATCGCTGGGCATCCTGGCCGGCGGCATCGCGCATGATTTCAACAACCTTCTGACCACGATTCTCGGGGGCATTTCTCTGGCCAAGGACAACAGGGACTATTCCCGCCTCGACGACGGCGAGGAGGCTTGCCTTGCGGCGAAGGGCCTGACCAAGCAGCTCCTGACTTTCGCCAAGGGGGGGACGGCGGTGCAGACGGTGCTGGCGCCCGTCACGGTGTTGAAGGAGGCGGTCCGCGTCGCCGCTGCCGGCGTCGCGACCGACGTGAAGGTCGAGGTCGCGCCTGGAACGGGCAACATCCTCGGCGACCGCGCACAGATCCTCCAGGTCTTCCAGAACCTGATGATCAACGCCCTCCAGGCGATGCCGGAGGGGCGCGCGGGGCATGTCTCGCTGCGCGCCGCCAACACTACGCTCGCTGAAGGCCAGCTGCCTCCGCTGCCGGCGGGGGACTATGTGCGATTCCACGTGGAGGACGACGGGTCCGGCATCCCGAAGGAGAATCTCGACAAGATCTTCGCCGCGTTCTTCACGACCAAGAAGCATGGCACGGGGCTCGGGCTCTTGACGGTGTTGAACGTCGTCCGCAAGCACGGTGGCCAGATCGGGGTGGAATCCACGGTTGGCACGGGCACGGTCTTCACCATTTTCCTGCCGCGGGCCGGGAACCCGGTCGAGGTCGAGGCCCATCGCGCGCCCACGCTGCGCTTTGGCACCGGACGCATCCTGTTCATGGATGACGACGAGAAGATCTGCGTGCTCACCGCAGGAATGCTGGAGAGTCTCGATTACAAGTTCGACATCACGAAGAAGGGCGAGGAGGCCATCGCGCTTTACAAGCGCTATCTCAACATCGGCCGGCCCTACGACGTGGTGATCATGGACCTGACGATTGTCGGCGGGATGGGCGGCGAGGAGGCCTTCAAAAAGCTGCGCGAGCTGGATCCCGACATTCGCGCCATCATCTCCAGCGGCTACGACAGCGATGAGATGGCCAAGCAATACCTCGACATGGGCTTTTGCGGGTATCTCACGAAGCCCTACCGCGTGGGCGATCTCGGCCGCATCCTGAAGACCGTGCTCGGCTAGCATCGTCGTTAATCTCTGCGCATGGCGTGGAGGGCGAGGCTCCCGCCGAGCCGGAAACTGAATCTCGGGCACGGCTCGGCGGGAGCCTCGCCCTCCAGGTGCGTGCGATGCGCAAGAACTTGTGACGCCCTGTATAGAATAAAAGGGCTGCGCCATTCTGGAGGAGCCCGGGAAGGCCGGGTGTTCTTCGGGTTTTCCGCTCGGCGTCCCGATGGGTGGACGAACAGGAGGGGCGCGGCGCGCACCGAGGTCTTGCACTGGGTCCGCGCAGGGGCTTCGCTGGCGTCATGTCCGATGTGAACGTCAATCTCTACCTGGTGGGTTTCATGGGCACGGGGAAGACGACCACGGCCTGGATTGTCGCGGCGAAGCTCGGCTTTCTTGCGCTGGACAGCGACCACGAGATCGAGCGCCTGACCGGAAAGTCGGTGGCGCAAGTTTTCGCGGAGGAGGGCGAGGCCGCCTTCCGGGCGATGGAACGGAGGTTCATCGAGACCGGCCATCCCGCCCGCGGCGTGGTGGTCGCCTGCGGGGGAGGCCTGGTGGTCCAGCCGGGCATGCTCGGGCTGCTTCAGGACAGGGGGGTGGTGATCTGTCTGCACGCAAGTCTTGAGACGATTGTCCAGCGCACCGCGCAGGCCCGGACCCGCCCGCTGTTGAACGTGGAGAATCCCGAGGATCGCATCCGGCGGCTTTTCGCCGAGCGGGAGGAGATCTACAAGCGCGCGGGGACGGTGATCCTGACGGATTCCCGGCCGCAGCATGAGATGGTGATGCACGTCCTGCGGACCTACCGGCGCGAGGCGCGCGAATGGGAGCGGGCGCATGGGCCGGCGGCGGCGCCCCGCGCGTGAAGCGGCCCGGGGAAGGACCGGAGGGGTCGGAAACATGGAGGCGAAGCAGGAGGATTTGCGGCGGCGGATTGTTGCGCTGGGCTTCGACGTCGTGCGTTTTGCGCCGGCCGGCGCCTTCCCGGCTGCGCCACTGACCGGCTGGCTCGCGCGGGGTTTTCAGGCCGACATGGCCTGGATGGAACGGACCGCGGAGAAACGGTTGAGGCCGGAATTGGTTCTGCCAGGCGTGCGGTCGGTGATCGTGCTGGGCGTGAACTACTGGGCGGGTGCGGGGGCAAGGGCTTCCCTGGGCGCAACGGCCGTCCCCGGCGGCATGGCCGTTCCGCCCATGGCCGGCGGGTTCGAAGGCGGAACAGATGACCGCGGACGGGAGGACGGCGGGCGGGGGGTGCATGCCGGAGGCCCGGTCTGGGCGCGGTATGCGTTGTATGAGGACTACCATGATACGATGAAGCCGGCGCTGGCCGCGGCGGGGCGTGCGCTGGAAGAGCTTTACGGCGTGCGGGGGGGCGACCATCGGTATTACGTCGACACGGGCCCTGTGTTGGAGCGGGGATGGGCCGAGAGGGCGGGAATCGGATTTCTGGGCAGGAACGGAATGCTGATCTCCCGCCAGCACGGGAATTGGCTGCTGCTCGCGGGGATTCTGACCCGCGTGGAACTGGAGGCCGACGAACCGCTGCGGGCGCCCCCCGCCCGTGCAGGGGCCGCGGCGCGGGTGGGTCTGCTCTGCGGGAGATGCTCCCGATGCATCCAGGCGTGCCCGACGGATGCGATCCCGGAGCCCGGCGTGGTCGATGCGCGGCGCTGCATCGCCTACCAGACCGTCGAGAACAAGGGGATCATCCCGCGCCAGCTGCGCTCCGGGATGGGCAATCATGTCTTTGGCTGCGACCGGTGCCTTGAGGTGTGCCCATGGAACCGTTTTGCGCGGGCGGGCCGCGGCGTGCTTCTCGCCGCGCGATCCGGGGTCCGTGAACTCACGTTGCATGAGTTGCTGGAGCTGACCCCGGCGCGGTTCGCCGGGGCTTTTCGCGCCACGCCGGTCAAGCGGCTCGGACTGCCGGGGCTCCTGCGCAACGCGTGCGTCGTCGCCGGGAATGTCGCGGAGGGCGCCGGGGCGGCGCACGAACTCGTGGCCCCGCTCCTGCGGCTGGCCGTCCATCCCGCGCCGATCGTGCGGGCCCACGCCGTCTGGGCAGTCCGCAGCGCCGCCGGGGCGGACGCATCCGCGCTGCTGGCGGCGGCATGGGGAAACGAGACCGCCCCCCCGGTCATCGCGGAATACGCCGGCATGCCGGCGTGAAGGCGGCGGGGGTGGCGAAGCCCATCCCCCCGCACCGGAACCTGCGCCGGACGGAAAGAAACCCGGGTCGGGAGCGCAACCCCGCGGCGGCGGATCAGGCGCTGTTTTCCCCGACCGGCTGCTTCCCGGAGAAAAGTTGGTTCATGCGTCCGGTGAAAAAGGGAGGCGGCCGCACCGGCCGGCCGCCGCGGTCGACAAAGGCATGTGCTGTCTGGCCGGTGGCGAGCAGTTCCTCACCCCGGCGGACCTCGTAGGAGAGCTGGATCCGCAGGAGGGGTTTCTCGGCCAGCGTCGTGATGATGGTGACCCCGTCGTCATACAGGGCGGGCTTCAGGTATTTCACGGCCACCTCCAGGACCGGCAGGAAAAACCCGGCGCCCTCAAGCTCGCGGTAGGACAGTCCGTTTTCCTTGAGCAAGGTCGTGCGGCCAATCTCTAACCACGGCAGGTAACTGCCATGATAGACGATGCCCATCATGTCGGTCTCGGCATAACGGACGGTGATCTGGACACGGGATTGGATCATGGTGGGAAAAGGAGCGCGGAACAGTCCGTTCAGGCCGCGTTTTTTCGCGGCGATGCGGTCATCACCCTTGTTCTCTCACCGCCGGCGGATGTCGTCCGCAAATGAGCCCCGGCCGCTGTTCTCGGCTGGAGGAGCCCGCCTGTGAGAAGAGCGACTGCCCGGGAAGGAAGGGGATCGTTTTCCGCGGGTTCAGCCGCGGCGAAAGCGATGCAGGTTAACCGGTGATTGCCCATTCTGAATCGTTGAAGAGCAGGTCGGCCGACCGCGTCCAACTGTTGCGTTGTGCCCATTCGCTCCCGGCGGCGCCCAGCCGGCGGCGCAGGCTCTTGTCCGCGATCAGGCGGGAGAAGGCAGCGCAAAGCGCCTCGCGATCGGCGGGCGGGACGAGCAGCCCGGTGACGCCGTCGATCACTGCTTCAGGCACTCCGCCCACGGCGTGTGCAACCACGGGCAGCCCATGCGCGGCCGCTTCAAGGTATACGAGGCCGAAACCTTCGACGCTATGACCGTGGTCGACACTTGTCATGGCGAAGATGTCCGCCTGGCTGTAGATGCGGGCGAGTTCTTCGTCCGAAACGCGGCCGAGGAAGCTCACATTCAGGCCGGAACGGCTGGCGGCTTCCCACAGGCGCTCTTCGTAGTTCTCCTTGTTCTCGCCGCCGACCAGCCAGTATTCGATCTTCTCCCGCTGCTCCGCGGGAAGCGCCTGCAGCGCCTCGATGATGAAGAGCTGGCCCTTCCGCGGATGCAGGCGCCCCACCGTCAGAATCACGATCCGACCGGGCCGCCCCGGCGTTTCCGCGGCAGCGGTGGGAGCGAAGTCCGAGCGGAGCGCCCCGGGAGTCAGGAATGTCTTGCCGGCGGCCTCGGGAAAGCGTCCGCACAAGAGCTGATGAGTGAAGCTTGTCAGGACGCTGATCCGGCTGGCGCGGAGGATCAGCCGCCGGGCCAGCCAGCGCTTCAGGGGATGGTGGTGGAACTTGAGGACTTCCGACCCGTGAAACGTGAGCACAATGCGTTTGGGCCGGAACCCCGGCACTGCCTGGAGCAGCATCATCGCGAGCATGGGCCCCGGCTCCGGCAGATACACGGTGGCATACCGCAGCCGGCGGCGATGAACGATCAGCTCGCGCATCATCCGAAGCTGGCAACGGACCCCGTGCGTGCCTTCCAGCGGCAGACGGCGAAGGCGAAAGGGCCAGGGTTTCTCCTCCGCGCCCGGCAGCGCCGCCTGAGCCCAGACCTCGATGTCATAACCCAGGTCCGCCGCCGCCCGTGCGATCTGTTCGGCGAAAGTGGCGATGCCACCGTGCCGCGGGTAAAACTCATGCGTGACCAGAAAGACAGGCGTCTTGTTCGCTGGTGTGCGGGGAAGACTCACAGGGAGCGCGGAGATGGTCGCGGCGTCTGACAAAATCGGAATCTCTTATGATAGGGCGGGCAGGGGCATGCAAACGGATACTTGGCTGGAGAATCTCCCGACAAGGGCTCGGGACAGGCAATGCGCCATGCCACCGGTTCTTTTACTCAAAGTTTGCAATCCGGCGGCGGAATTGGCAACTGATCTGGCACCAACCGGTCGCAAACGGGTCTTTTTCAGATATTGCGCGGGGATTCGCGCAAAAGATTATCGTTTACAGTCTAATCAGTGATCTTTAGGAGCTTTTCTTATGGCGCAAATTGTCGACAACCGGTCGGATGCTGACAGGGCGGCGAAGGAGGCGACTAAACCCTCTGCTGCAGAGGAGGATGCGTTGCTTCGTGAATCGTTGAAGCGCTGTTCTGCGTCGACGTATGAGGCTGCGGCGCAATTCCGGAAGACGAAGAACACGGAACATCTGCCGGCCATCGTTCTTGGGATCATCGAGCGGTTTGTGGAGCCGGATCTCCGCGGCAAGCTCAAGGACCCCGACGATGATCTCCGGTTGATCGAGGATCTGGGCATCGACTCCCTGACGATGATGGAGATTGTCATCCTCGTCGAAGAGGTTCTGCAGATGTCGATCAACAATGAGGAGCTGCGGCATTTGCGAACGATCGGGGACGTGAAGCTGTTCATCGAATGCAAGGTTCGCGGCCTGCCTTTGCCCAAGCCCACGAGGTTTCTCCCTATCGAGCAAATAGCGGCGATCATGCCGATCCAGCCGCCGTTTCTTTTCCTGGGCGAGGCCTCGGTCAGCTCGCATGGCGCCAGCGCGAAATACAAGATCAGCGGCCAGGAGTTTTTTCTCCAGGGGCATTTCAAGGGTAATCCGGTGCTGCCCGCGTCGATCATGCTGGAGGCCATCGGACAGCTGGCGGTGCTCTTCCTGTTGGAGGGAGGGGTCAGCGAACCCGGCAAGGTGGTCAATCCCGCGACGATCTTCTTCACGTCTTGCGAAGGCGTGCGTTGCCATCGCCTGTGCAGGCCGGGCGAGTTGCTGAGCATCTCGGTCAAGCCCAAGCGGCTGAAAATGCCGCTCGCCACGTTTGAGGGCTCCATCCGCGTGGGGCAGGAGAAGGCGGCCATGGCTGAGGAGATCACTTTGACGTTCGGATTGGCCGATGCCGTCGCGGCGGAGCCGGCGAAACCGGAGGTGGTCGAGAACGAGCCGGCGCCCCTGCAGACTGCGATCAGCGCCTGATCCTTTGACCGTATTCCCGGCCCCGCCTGCCGGAGTCGCGACGCCGCGCCCGGTGCTTGCAGGTTGACCGCCGCCCTGCCGGATGTTTCATGCTTCGCCGGCAGATCGCGCCACAGCCTGAGAGATCCGGCCGGCGGCCGGCAGTGGCGCATTGCCCAGTTCACCTATCAGCGAATGAGGAAAGTCCACATCACCGGGATCGGGTTGATCACGAGCATCGGCAACGACGTTCCGAACGTGACGCAGAATCTTCGCGCCCTGCGGCACGGGTTCGAGCTCTTCCCGCCGTTTCAGAGACCTGACATCCCCGTCAAGGTTGTGGGCACGATCAAGGATTTCGTCACGGATTCGACCGATCCGGAAGACTGGCTGTACCCCCCCCGGTACGCGATCAGGCGCGAGGTGCTGCGCGGGCTCGCGCCCAACTCCCTGTATGCGTGCTGTGCGATGCTCCAGGCCATCGACGACGCACGGCTGGCCCCGCAGGATGTCTCCAATCCCGACACCGGGCTTTACGCCGCTTCGGGTGGCTCCCCCTTTCTGACGCATCACCATCACGCCCGCATGCAGCAGGTGGGAGTGATGCGTTGTTCGCCCCTGGGCATCGTGGCGTCGATCGCCGGCACGCTGAATTTCAACCTGGTGGCCACGTTCAAGATCTACGGCGCGTCGTGCGGTTTCTCGTCGGCCTGCGCCTCCTCCTCTCACGCGCTCGCCTTCGCCTACGAGGAAATTGTCTCCGGGCGGCAGAAGCGCATGTTTGTGGTTGGCGCGGAGGACTGCAACACGGACAGCATCCTGCCGTTTGCCGGCATGCGCGCGCTTTCGCAGCAGGCCAACCCGGATCTGGCTTCGCGGCCGTTCGACGTGAACCGCGACGGTTTTGTGGGCACGGGAGGAGGCGCGGTGCTGGTGCTCGAAAGCGAGGAGGAAGTCGAACGCCGTGGCGTGCGGACCTACTGCGAGATGGCCGGATGGGGGCAGGCCTCGGACGGGTATAACGTCGCCATTTCCCATCCCGAGGGCACCGGTCTGCGCGTTGCGATGACCAACGCGCTCAGGCAGACCGGGGTGGACCCGGAGGCGGTCGACTACGTGAATGCCCATGCGACTTCGACGCCCATCGGCGACATTTCGGAGGCCAGGGCGCTCAAGGCCGTGTTCAAGGAGGGCAGGATGCGCCCCGCGGTCAGCAGTACGAAGGCGCTCACGGGCCACGGCCTGTCTTTGGCTGGCGCCATGGAGACCACCTTCTGCGCCCTTGCGCTGAAAGAGGGTTTCATCCCCGGCTCGGCAAACATCACAAGGCTCGATCCCGCCTGCGAGGGTTTGAACGTCATCCGGGCGACGCTTTCCCAGCAACCCCGCGTCGTGCTGAACAACAGCAGCGGATTCGGCGGGGCCAACGTTTGCATCGTTTTGCGCCAGGCGTGAACAAGCTTGCGGATCGTTACCGGACAGCGCTTGTCACCGGCGCCAGCGCAGGCCTCGGGCGGGCGATCGCGGAGATGCTGCTGGAGGAGGGGGTGCGGGTTTGGGGCACCGCGCGCGATCCGGCGCGGCTTCCGGTGCGCGCAGGTTTTACGGCGCTGGCGCTCGACCTCGACTCGGATGCCTCCGTTGACGCGGCCTTCTCGGCGGCCGACAGCGAAGCGGGCGGGCTCGATCTTTTGGTCAACAACGCCGGTTACGGCTTGTTCGGGGCTTTTGCCGGGCGGGACTTCGCCGAATGGCGGCGGCAGGTTGACGCGATGCTCGTCCGCACCGTGCGGCTTTCGCAGCTTGCGCTGCGGGGCATGCTCGCCCGGGACGGCGGCGCCATCGTCAATGTTTCCTCGCTTGCCGCCGAGTTTCCGCTCCCGTTCATGAGCGGTTACAACGTGGCCAAGTCGGGGCTCGCGGCGTTCTCCGAAAGCTTGATGATTGAAGTGGCCGGGACGGGCGTTAGGGTGATCGATTTTCGGCCCGGCGATTACCGCACGGGCTTCAACCAGACGATGGAGGCAATCTCAGGGAAACATCTTGTGCCCGGGCCGGCCCGGGATCATCGCAGCCGGCGGGCCTGGACGGCGCTCGAAGCCAACATGCGGGCGGCGCCCCCGCCCGCGCGCGCGGCGGCGGATTTGCGGCGCGCCCTGCGCCGCCACTGCAGCGGCACGGTGCGCTCCGGGACTTTCTTCCAGGCGCGGCTGGCGCCACTGCTGGCGCGCCTGGCCCCCCTTCGCCTGCGCCGCGCATTTGCGGCCCGGTATTTCGGGCGTTCCTGACGTGCCCCCGCTCCGGATATTGGTGCTGACCTCCAGCACGGGCGGCGGTCACGACGTGCGGGCGCAGGCCTTTGCCGAATGGTGCTTCATGCTCTATCGGTATGACGTCGATGTGCGCATTGAGCAGATGCTCGAGGATTCGTCCCGCCTGTATCGGGGGGGCGTGGGCTTCTACAACTGGATCCAGCGCCGGTCGCCATGGATGCACAAGGCGTTCTACACCGTCGTCGAGGGACTCAGCCTGCTGAACCGGCGCACGGTGACGCTCGGGCGCGTGTACTACGAGAGGGTTTTGCGCGAATACCGGCCGCACCTCGTCTTCAGCGTCCACGATTGCCTCAATCGCGGTTATTTCCAGCTCGCCCGCCAGATGCTGGGACCGGGCAACGTGCGGTGCGCGACCTATTGCGGGGAGTTCTCCGGAGGCTGGGGTTACAGCCGGAACTGGGTCGAGCCCTCCGTGGACCTCTATTTCTCCCGCACGCCCACTGCGAGTGACTTCGCGGTCAAGCTCGGCCTGCCCCGGGAGCGGTCGCGGGTCCGGGGCAACCTCATGCAGCCGCGCGCCTACATCGAGGTTCTCGCGTCTGCGGAATGCCGGCGCTACCGCGAAAAACACCTCGGCCTCAAGCGGAATTTGTTCACGGTTTTCCTCGCGACGGGGATGAACGGGGCCAACAACCACCTGGAGATGCTGTCGGCCCTCGTGGACCATGCCGACCGCGTCCAGGCAATCGCCGTGTGCGGCCGCAACAAGGCGATCTACAACGAACTCATCCACTGGCGGGCGCAGCATCCGGGATTCTCCTGTTTCATCGACAGCTATTCGGAGGTCGTGCACCTGCTGATACAGGCGAGCGATGTGATTGTCACCCGGGGCGGCACGACGACCTGCGCGAAGGCGCTCCATTTCCGGTGCCCGATCATCTTCAACGCCTTTGGCGGGGTGATGCCGCAGGAGCGGCTCACGGTGAAGTTCTTCAGGAACAGCGATGCTGCAGAACTGGTGCAAAACGCGGGACAATGCCGCGATTTGATTGAGCGCTGGCTGGCCGATCCGGGCAGTTACAAGCGCCTGCGGCGGAATTTCCTCAAGCTGCGATATGAGGAGGATCCCACCGTGCTGATCGAGGAATTGGTCGGTCTCGCGCAGGCCGCGGCGGCCGTCCCGGTGACGCGCCTTCCGCTGAAACTGCCCGGTGGATGGGGGGAGCGCCCTGTTTCTTGAGCAGGCCCGTGCCGTTGCGGGCGCCTGCTGCCGCCGGCCACGTGTTTCCAGCTGGATCTGCTGCCGCTGTGCGACGCGCCCGCGGCGATTGGGGCGGGCAGCACAAGACCCCCCGTTGCCGCAGCGACCGGGTCATCGCCGGCGAACTGGCGGCCCTGGGAGCCTGTGCGGCCTGCGTCCCGCCAGACCCCGCCCCACATCGTGACTGAATCGTAACCTTCCAGCCGTTGGAACGCCGCGGATTCAGGCCACTGTCAACGGCGATGAATTCCACGATCCTTGCGGTTGACGACGAGCGCGACGTCCTCGATCTGATCCGGTTCCATCTCACCCGCGCCGGTTGCGAGGTCGTCACAGCCACGAGCGGCCGCGAGGCGCTGGAAACAATCCGCGTGCGGCGTCCGGACCTTGTGCTGCTCGACCTGATGCTGCCGGACATCGACGGTTTCGCCGTCTGTGAAATCCTGCGCCGGCAGGCGGCAACAGCGACGATCCCGATCGTGATCGTGAGCGCCTGGAGCACGGACGATTCGCACAATCTCGGGCTGGACCTGGGGGCGCTCGACTACCTGACGAAGCCGTTCAGCCCGAAGGTGCTGGTCGAGCGCGTGCTGGGCCTGCTCAGCCTGAGGTCGCCGGGCGGGGGCGCGGCTTGAACGCCTGTCCGCAGCCCGGAACCTGGTTGCGCGTGCGGTGATCAGGAGGCACGGTTCGTCGACCCCACCCTGCAACGCCGCACCGGTTGCCCGCAATATTGCCTGCGAAAACCGCCTGAACGGCATGGATCCGGCTCAGACTGCCCCTAGACCTCGACGATTTCGGGAACGGAGTCCACGGCCGGATCTTCCGCCGGCATGGGATGCTCGCGGAGGAAGCCCACGAAATCGAGCAACTCGAACCGCCCGTCGCAGTGCTCGACGATCGCCGTCAGCGACTCGATCCAGTCCCCGGAGTTAAGATAGTGGATCTCCCCGATCATCTTGTCGGCCGGCGTGTGGATGTGCCCGCACATGACGCCGACGCACTGGTGGTCCTTGGCCAGCTGGGCGATGTGGTCCTCGAACCTGGAGACGTGATTGACCGCGGATTTGACGCGGGCCTTGATCGCCTTGCTCAGCGACCAGTACTCCTTGCCGCGCCAGGCCCGCCAGACGTTGTAGGCGCGGTTGAGTTTCAAGAGCACCTGGTAGCCCCAGTCGCCGAAGTGGGAGAGGAACGCGAAGTTCTGGGTGATCGTGTCGAACACGTCGCCATGGAGCACGAAATAACGGCCGTGCACGCCTTCATGGATGTGGTCCTCCACCACGGAGAGGTTTTCGAATTCCAGCGGGAGAAAGGCGGCGAGGATGTCATCGTGATTGCCGCGGACGTAGACGACGCGCGTGTCCCGCTTTTCGAGCATCTTGAGGACGATGCGGACGAAGCGGGTGTGCGCCTTGGTCCAGCTGCCGGAGCGGCGGAGCTGCCATCCGTCGATGATGTCGCCGTTGAGGATGAGCGTCTCGCAGCGGACGTGGCGCAGAAAATGATTCACTTCGCGCGCCTTGCAGTCCGACGTGCCCAGGTGGACGTCGGAGATGATCACCGTGCGGACTCTGAGGCGGGTCTTTTCCATGATTCGGGGGGAGCGGACGGCGGAGGGGCTGGGGCGATCCGGCGCCCCGCGGGCACGAGCAGGCGCCGGCTGAGCAAACGGGCGGCGATGTGCACGGTGGCGGCGGTCGGATGCGCCTCGCCGTCCGTGTGGATGAGTCCCGGCGCGGGCCGCTCGACGATGAACTCGGAACTGCGCAACTGCCACACTCCCTGGCCGTGGTTGAACCTGCCGAGGAACAGCCGCGCTGCGAGCGACGCCGCGCCGGGAAAGCCGGGCCGGTGGGTGACGGCAAAAGGCTGGAGGGAGTTCGCCAGCCGGAGGCTCCGGCGGTTCCTTCCCGAGCAGGAGTTGAAGATGAAACACGTCCTCATGCCGGTGCCACGGGTTGGCCGGCAGGATCGCCGCGTGTCCTCATCGCCCTGAAGGCAGCCGCGGCCGGCTCCCGGATGCGGCCGGGAATCCCCGGATCTGCCGGCCGGGAGTAAACGTTCCGGGTTGCCCGCGCGGCATCGGAGAGCAAATGGGCGGCGATGGCCCGGCTGGCGCCGGGCCGGGCGAGGGGCGCGAGCGCGTCGCGCCATCGGCGCCAGACTGCGCCCTGGCTGGCGAATGCCTCGTGCAGCATGCCGGCCACCGCCCCGGGGGTCTCGGCAAGCGCCCCCGCGCCGTGCCGGCGCAGCAGTTCATAGTTTCCCTCCTCCTGTCCCGGCACGACTTGATTCACGAGCATCGGACAGCGGGCGGCGATGGCCTCCTGGGTGGTGGCGCCGCCCGCCTTGCTGACGACGACGTGGTGGGTCATCAACAGGCGCGGAACCTCGTCGGTCCAGCCGAGGATCTGGATTCGCCGGCCCCGCCCGGCGGCGCGGCGCTCGAGCCGCCGGCGCAGGCCTTCATCCCGCCCGACGGCGAATGTCAGCTCCCAGCCGGGTTCGTCCAGAAGACGGCGGGCGATCGCCCCGGCGTGACGGACGCCGGAATGCACGATGTGGAGGACGCGCGGCGCGGCGCCCGCGGCGAGATCGGGCGGGGCGAGATCGCGGGCGTGTTCGCTGAAGAACGACGGGACGGGAAAGCCCAGGACATGAAGCCGGGCCGCGGGCACGCCCCAGGCGCGCAGGGCTTCAGCCGTGTCCTCATTGGGGACGAACCAGCCGTTGCAGGCGGGGCGCACCCAGAGGGAATTGACGCTGATCGAATCGGTCACGACGTTGTAAAAGGGCGCGGCCAGCCGGCCGGCGCGGGCGAGCCGTTCGAGCATGAATCCATACACCGGATACGTGCTGCAGATGACGCCGGGCTGTTCCCGCTGCACCCATGCGTCCAGCCGGCGGAGCTCCCGGCGCAGGAGCCAGAGGTGCCGGGGAAAAGGCTCATGGCGGTCGAGCCAGCGGTAGAAACCGCTCCAGAGCGCCGGCGCGCGGTTGATGGCGGCGAGGTAGGCGCGGCAGGCGATGCGGTTGAAACGCGGCGCGGCGGCGGCGAAGAGATCGACGACCTTTGCGGTGCCGGGCCCGGCCAGGCCGTCGGCGGCCGCGGCGAGGTTGCGGGCGGCGGCGTTGTGGCCTTCGCCGAAACCGGCGGTGAGGATCAGCAGTCGGGGCATCGGGGGCGGGCTGCGACGGCCGAGAGCAGGCCGGCTTCGAAATCCCGGACGATCCGGGCTCGCGACTGGCCGGCGAATGAGGCTGCGGCGCACGCGCGCAGCCGGTCGCGGGGCACGGCGCGGCCGTTCCCGCCATGGCGCACGAACTCGCAGGCGATGATCCCGAAGGTCATGGCAACGCCGTTGATTTCAGGCGGGAAAGATTCGGTGACGAGGGCCAGTTTCACATGTTCGCGCGGGCGGAATACCCGGTCCCGGGCAGCGTTGCATCCGCAGGTGACGGGCCTGTGCCGGTTGGGTGACGATCAGGAAAAATCGGCGGCGGTGTCCCGCCTCCGCGATCCTGCCGCGAGCATCCGGGCTTGGTGCCCCTCAGTTTCCGGCCGGCGGATTCCCGCTTCCCCGGCGGACCGCCGGCGCGGGGCTCTCACGCATCATTGCTTCTTGTTGAGGTAAAAATCGAGGAGGACGTTGATGTCCTCCGGGGATTCGTAGAAGCGCGTTTCGAGGTCGGTGAATATCTTCCGGGTTTCATCGCCAAGGCCGCGCACGATCGCGCGCCGCGCCTTCCGATCCTTCGGCGGTCCGCCGGCGCCGAAGACGTCGTTGGCCCTGGCGGCGATCCCGGCCATGCCAACGGCGCCGATGGCCCTGAGGGCGGCAGGCGCGTGGAAGGCCATGTCGCCTTCGGGACCGGAAAAATAGCTGGCGAATCCGCGGTTGGCCACTCCGGCTTCGAAAGACCAGGCCGCCGCCAAAGTCTTTTCCAGCTCGGTCAGCTTTTCAAAGCCGCCACGTGCGAGCCGGTCGAAGGCCCTCTGGGCTGCGAGATCGGTGTTCATGGCACGTTGTCCGGAATATGATGACAATCACGTGGAAAGTGCAAGCGGCCGGGCGCCGCTTAAAAACGGAAGGCAGCGCCGTGCCTGGCGGCGGCGTGTCCCGCCCGGGGATCAAGCGCCGGTGGAGACCGCGCGAGGCATTTGCGCAACGGGGCGAAATCCGCCAGGCCCGCATGCATGCCGTCGGTTCAGCGGGCTCCGGCGGCGCGGATGAGCTGCATCAGGAGGTACCCGGTCAGCCCGGTGACAGGCAGCGTGAGGACCCAGGCCCAGACGATGCGACCGACGATGCCCCACTTGACGGCGCTGAAGCGTTTCGTGGCGCCCACGCCCATGATGGACGTTGAGATGACATGCGTCGTCGAGATGGGCGCGCCGACTGCGGTGGCCACCTGGATGATGAGGGCTGCGGTGGTCTCGGATGCGAATCCGTGGATGGGCTGCAGTTTGACCATCTTGTGGCCCATGGTGCGGATGATGCGCCAGCCGCCCGCCGCCGTGCCGGCCGCCATGGTCAGGGCGCAGGAGATCTTGACCCACAGCGGCACGTCAAAGACCGGGGCCCGAAGGAATGACAGCCAGGCGGGCACCCGGTCGAAAACCCCGGATTGGGTGCCTGTGAAAAGCGCGAGCGCGATGATGCCCATGGTCTTCTGGGCGTCGTTGGAACCATGGCTGAAACCCAGGAGGCCGGAGCTCAACAACTGCGCCTTGCCGAAGATGAGCGAGATGACGCGGGGGGTGACCTTTTGCAACGATACCATCAGGAGGAACATGAACACCATGCCGATCAAAAAACCCGCCGTCGGCGAGGTGACCATCGGCAGGACGATCTTGGGCCACAGGCCCGCGTGGGAGCCGCGGGCATCGGCGACCGACCACTTGAGCACGCTCCATCTTCCGCCGGCCACGGCGAGGGCGGCGCCGCACAACCCGCCGATCAGCGCGTGGCTCGAGCTCGACGGCAGGCCCAGCCACCAGGTGAACAGATCCCAGATGATCGCGGAGAGCAGTGCCGCGAACACCGTTGGCATTGTCACCACGCTCGTGTCAACGAGGCCCTTGCCGATCGTGGTTGCAACGGCGGTGCCGGCCAGCGCGCCGAACAGATTCCAGAATGCCGCCCAGAGAATCGCCCGACGCGGGGAGAGCACCTTGGTCGAGACCACCGTGGCGATGGCGTTGGCCGAGTCATGAAAGCCGTTGATGTACTCGAAAACAAACGCCGCCAGCAGGACGAGCAGAAAAAAAGTCATGAACAGACTCTGGCTTTGCTGCGGAGGGAGGGGTGAATCATCCGGGCTGCGCTCAGGAGTATTTCAGCACGATTTGGAAAACCACGTTGCCGGCATCGCGGCAGCGATCGACGGACTTCTCCACCATTTCGAAAAGCTGGAGGAGGAAAATGACCTCCTTGGCCTCGTAGGGCCCCTGATAGAGCTCGCCTTCGAGCTTGAGCATCATCTTGTCGGCCTCGCCCTCGACGTACTGCAGCTTGTCGTTGGACTCGCGGATCCGATGCATCTTCGTACCCTTGCGCAGCTCCCCGACCATGAAGGCGACATTGTCAGCCGCGAGCTGCAGGAGCTCGGCCTGGCGCACGAGCCCGGCATGCGGGATGGGGCCGGGATAGATGGCGAGCCGTTCAACGATCTTCTCGACCATTTTGGGAATGCGATAAAGTGCGAAGGCGAGGGCCTCGATATCCTCGCGCTCCAGCGGAGTCACGAAGGTCTTGCAGAGCTCCTCCGTGATCTGCTGGGTGATCCGTTTGTCCTTCCGGCGGGTGTTGATGAAATCGTCGATGTTGGCGGGGCGCCCCTTGGCGCGCTCCTGCAGGAACCGGCCGAGCAGCGCCGTGCTGGCCCGGGCTTCCTCGGCACTCGCTTCCAGCAGATCGAAGAACTTGTCCTCTTTGCCCAAAAGTTTCTTGAGGGAGAGCATGGGTGGGGATCTGGCTATGCGGAAAGGCGGTGGAGGTGAATCAAAATCTCATCCCGGGAAGAATGGGGGCGAGAGAGACTGCCGGAACGAGATCTTCTCGCGGGAGGTTCAGGTTTTTCCCCGCAGCCGGGACCAGAGAAGACCGATGTATTCATGGACGGCGGCTGTGCTGCGGCCGAACGATTCCATGTCCCAGCTGAAATCCGACAGGCGCCCGTGGAGCGGCTCAAAGTAAAGATAGTCAGCCGGGCAGGGCAGGGGATGCAGGCCCCTGGCCGTGCACAGGGCCGTCGCCCGCGGGAGGTGACAGGCCGAGGTGACCAATGCGAAAGGCGTGTCACCCAGCATGTTGCGCAGGCGAGCCGCCTCCTCTTCGGTGTCGCGGGCGTCCTCGATGATCCGGATCCGGGCGCGGCTCACGCCCAGGGACACCGCCGCGTCCGCGAGCACCCGGGCATGCGTGAGGCCGCCTTCGCCGGGGTTCTTCGGTCCGGAGACGATGAGCTTCGCTGATGGCAGCAACCGCAGGAGCCGGACAGCCTCGGTCAACCGCGCGAGGGCCGAGGGGCACAGGCGCGCCAGCGCCGGGCGGTCGTCGCTGTCATGGTGTCCGCCGCCCAGCACGACGACGTCCTGACAGGCGGCCAGCGCCGCAGGCAGCGCATCGCCGGGCTGGAACTGGCTGATGGGTGGAAAGCGCGATTCCAGCGGGGCGATCAGCCGGCCGCTGGACCATCTGTTTCCGGCGGACAGAAGCACCAATGCCGCGAGGATCAGCAACGCCTGCCCGGCGCGGCGCCACCGGAGGGTCCGCGACAGCGCGAGGCCGGCGAGGCCGACCACGAGCGCGAACTGCACTGGAAGGAAAAAGGAGGAGACGAACTTCTTCAGCCAGAACACGCCTCCAGCTTGGGCGGGAGATCGCGGCTGTTGCAAGCCCGCGCAGGATTGGCTTGGCGCGCCCGCGTCTTTGCGCAACAACGGGGGATCTTGAGCGCGCCCGATCCCCCGACCGAACCTCCAGCCCTCCAGATCCACGGCCTCGCAGGCTGGCGGAGCGCGGCTGTCTGGCCGCTCGCGGCGCTTGTCCGGCTCTGGGGGCGTTCGCTGCGGTTCGAAGTCGCGCCGGAGGATCTGCGGAATGTCACCAAACGCGACGAGCCGGTGGCCTTCATCGTGTGGCACAACCGGCTGTTCATCGTGGCGGAGGTCTTCCGCCGGTTCCGGCACGGACGGCCGATCTACTCGCTGGTGAGCGCGAGCAGGGATGGGGCCTGGCTTGATGCTTTCTTCTCCCAGGTCGGAATGCGGACGGTGCGCGGGTCGAGCCACAATCTCGGGCGGGAAGCCGTGGGGGCGCTGATCGCGAAGCTGCACGAGGGCGCTGACATCGGGGTCACGCCCGACGGCCCCCGCGGCCCGTGCTACGAGTTCAAGCCCGGTGCGCTGGTGGTCACCCGGCGCGCCGGGGTGCCCGCCCTGTTGGTGGGCGGCGAATTCAATTCGGCGCGGCGGCTGGGGAGCTGGGACCGTTTCTATCTTCCGCGGCCCTTCTCCTCCGTGCGCATCCGCTGCAGGATTGTGCCGGCAGACGAACTCCGCTCCCCCGCCATGACGGCGGAGGAGCTTCAGCGGCGCATGCAGGCAATCAATCCCGACGGGCAGCCCATCGGGCCGCGGGAAACCCCGGCTAGAACGTCGGCTCGATCATGAAACTGTCACCGGGCGCGACCATGAAATCGTTGCCGGCGCACCACGTGACGTTGTTCAGAAGGAATTTGAACACAATCGGCGCAACAGCGTCGCTGATCGTGACAATCCACTGGTCATCAGAAATGCAGTCCATCACGAGTCCCTTGTCCCAGCTCAATCCCGGACCTTCGCCGCGGATGTAGAGTGCATTGCCGAATCCGACATCGATCTTGGCGGCGATTGTCGTGCGGGTGGTCTGTGTTGCGGGTCTCTTGGCAGGCGCCGTGACAGCAGGTTTTGCAGCGCCGGCTTCAGGGGCGGCGGCAATCTTTGCGATCTTGGAGCTCTTCGTTGCGGTCTTTTTCATTGGTAACTTTGATTTTCTGTTTCGTATTAATGTTAGTCAAGCATCTCATCGACGCTTGAAACGGCGCGATCCTAGCAGATCAGACGCCAACTTGACAGCCTGGAAGACATCCCCCTAAATGCGACCTTTTACACTCGGGGCAGTAGCTCAGCTGATAGAGCGCCTCGTTCGCAACGAGGAGGTCGCCGGTTTGAGCCCGGTCTGCTCCACCACTTTTCTTCCGAATCCGATAGAAAAGTGTCCTCTGTAGCCTTGGCATAGGAGGACCTCCGATTTGTTTTGCGCACTCCCTCTCCGCCGAAACTCTGTCAAACAGGATGGCATCGGATGGGATGCCAGACAAATCCGCCAAGACAGGCGTCGGAAGCTGGGTCTGCATCGTAAGCCGGCGGGCTCTGAATCCCGTACGCAGTATTCAATCCCAGACTATTCCGAGATTGCGGAAAACGCAAAACGACAGCTATAGTTGCCAACAGCGAACCTCCATGATGCGATCGAAATGCCTCATCGAGCAGCGGAGCCTGACTGAAATCACCAAGTAGGTTCTACCCCAAAGATCTCACAGCTACCGTCGCGCCAGCTTTCGAGCAGCTGTCACGTCGGCAGAAATGTGGGAGAAGGACCATGAACCGGCCATGACAGCGAACTCATTTTGCCGCCTCCTGCTGCTTCCCGGCCTTTTCGTTGCGCTCGCCCGCGAGGCCGGCGCCGAAGCGCAGGTTGGCGGAATGGCTGACACCGGTGGACCGGCGGGTCATTCGGTCGAAACGCCGGTTGTCGAAGTTCGCGGCGACACACCTTATGTGGAGATAGGCGGCAAAAGAGTCGCGGTGTCGCCCGGCACCATCAGATTCTATCCCTCCAATGGACCATTCCCCCTTTTCGGGAAGATTCCGCCGAACTGGGTGTTCGCGTCGGATCTGGATGCCCGTCGGGTATTGCTTAATCATGGGGAGGCTTTTCAGATGTCAGTGGTCAACAAGGAGTTCCGATTTTCGGTTGATATCGAGTCGCCCACGCTTCTCGAAAAAGTATGGATGATTGTGACGCTAAGTGACGACACTGGGTACAAGGAAACCTTGTTCCGGGAGGTCGGTACTCTTCGTCCATACAAACGGACGACGGCCTCCTTCCCAAAGCGATTCTTCCGAGAACTGTACGATAATCCGCACATCGATTGGAACCTGTTCGCCGGTGGCCGCGAGGTGTTCCACTCTTTGATGAGCCCGGAGACAGTGGCGGCGGGACTCGAAGGCATCGTCTCGCGTATGCGCCGAGGCGTGATGGAGGCGGAAGCGGAACCCTACCTGACCTTCCCTCCGCGAGATTCGTCCAAGGCGAAGAGCCCGGTCAAGCTTGAGCTTGAGCTCGACCGTCGTGGGTTCGTCAAGACCGCGTCGGTTGTCGGCGGTTCCGATCCCAAGATGGAGAAGAACCTGCTTGATGCGGTGCGGCACTGGTGGTTTCTGCCAAAGCGGGCGGGCGGCAGAAGTTACGGCTGCCTGGCGTCGGTCGTTGTCGATCTTTCGAAGTGGAAGACATGGTCGAATGATTGTGTCACGCTGCCGTTCGCCTCGCGCTCCTCGGCGCCGGCACCGCAGGGACCGGGAACCACCATGTCGATCAATCCGCAGGAGCAATCCAGGCCCTACGGTTCCGCTCCACGGTCTGGGGTTGCGCTGCCGGTTGCCGTCTTCCAGGCACTGCCCGCTCTTCCCGAAGAGATGGCCCGCGAGGGAATCGAAGGCAAAGCCACGGTTGAGTTCTTCGTGCAGTCCGATGGCACGGTGCGGACGGCAAGGGCGGCATCGCAGACGGATACGTCGTTCGGAGACGCCGCCGTTGATTGTGTGAAGCAGTGGCGATTCAGGCCGGCGTTGCGAGACGGTGTTCCGGTTGGGATTCGCATGTGGGTTCCCATCGTGTTCACCTTCGCCGGCTGCATGCCGGCGAGTCCGTTTGACGGCTATTACGACCAGGCCTTCTTGAGCCAACGGTATGTCACAGAGGCGCGGGCGCAGCAGATGGCGGAGCACGTTGCCGGATTGAAATATCCGGTCAGTCTTTCGGAGTTCTATGCTTCCCTGGGGATTCCCGGCGGGCAGATCGGTGTGTTAAGGCGGCTCAACTGTGATAGCGGTACGCACATCGCCCACTATCAACTGAATGCCCTGGGCTCGGCCGAAAAGTATTATGCGTTGACCCTCAATTACACGACAGACGAGCAAGGGTCGTTTGCGAATCCTTGCGTGACGAGGGCGGAGATTGCCCTTGTGGCTCCCCTGCCGAATCCCGACTTCCAAATTGAAGAGACGGCCGGGGCGTCCCGGCAGCCGTGAGGTTGGGAGCGGCGGTCGGTCACCACGACAACCGGTGGGACGCGGAAACTCCGCATGCGCCCTCATTTGACGCTGGAGTCATTCCGGGATGGCGAAGAGTGGAGGGATGCGTTGTATTTGGCCCATGAGGATTGCCGGTCCGGTCTTCGTATGTTGCGCCGTGCTTCTCGTGACGCCGGCGTCCGGCGGGGACGCGCCGGCAGTCCCGACCGCTGCGGCCCCGGCGCTGAGCGACGCGCAGCGCGACTTCATGCGGTGGCGGTTCGGCATGTTCGTCCATTTCAACCTCGGCACGGTGGCGGACATCGATTGGGCGGGCGGCTATGAGGACCCGCTGCTGTTCAATCCTGCGAGGCTCGATTGCGGGCAGTGGGCCGACGAGGCGAAGGCTGCGGGCATGACGTACATGGTCCTGACCGTGAAGCACACGGAGGGCATCGCGCTCTATGACAGCGCGGTCACGACGCACGACATCACGATGTTCCGGAACTTCCGCGGCGGGCGGGGCGACATCGTGCGCGAGTTCGTCGACGCCTGCCGCTCGCGCGGCCTCAAGGTCGGGCTGTATTACTGCTTCCCGGGAGACTATTCCGACGCGGCCCACCACAACGCGCCGCCCCCGGGCCGGCCCAACCTGCACGGGCTTCCGCCCGAGGCCATTAGCGACTACGCCGGTTTCATCAAAAAACAGCTTGCCGAGATGCTGACCTGGTACGGCCCCATCGACCTGCTCTGGATCGACCAGTATGCGAACCGATACACGGGCGAGCAATGGCCGGAGATCCTGGCCTATATCCGGACGCTGCAGCCGCATTGTGTCGTGCTGGGCAACAACGCCCACAGCCTGCGGGAATCCGACGTGCTGGGCTACGAGTACAGTTGGTTGAAGGAACTGCCTCCCGGGGGCAACCGGTTGCCGGCCGAGGTGTGCGACCCGATCCAGACCGGGGCCCGCTGGTTCTGGCGCCAGGTCCGGCAGCCTTCCGATCTGCAACCGGCTGCGGACATCGCGGCCAGGCTGCAGCTCTGCAATTCGAGGAACGCAAACTACCTGCTGGATGTTCCGCCGGATCCGGACGGGCTGATCTCCGGGCCTCACCTGCAGCGCCTGCGCGAGATCGGCGCGCTGCTGCGGGCGGCCGGCTGGCAATCCTCCCGGCCGCCGGCGGAGCCTCCCCAGAAACGCCAGCCGGAGACAAGAAACGGCTCATCCACCCCATGAGCGCGCACGCCTAGCTTCCGGTGGTGAACTCGGGGTTGAGGAGCATTTCGGCGCGCATCTGTTCGGGGAGCGTCGTGAGGTAGTTGTTCCAATTATCGAGATCCTCCTGGGTGGGATACAGGTAGAGGGACGTATCGAAGAAGGTGAAGTAATGCATGAGGGTGCGCACCGTCGGCGCCAACCAGTTCACCGCCTCCTGCGATTCGGTGAAACCGATCAGGACCTGGGCGCGGGTCGCGCCACCCGAGTCCAGCAATGCCGTCCAATGGTCCAACCCCGCCTGGTCGGCTCCGCGCCCGAGAACATTTTGATAGAGCAGCGTCACATAATCGCGATTGCCCAGGGCGCCATAGCTGGCGGAGAATTCCTGGCTCGCGACAAACGCGTCGGCCATGCTCTGCAGCGAGTTACCGGCACGCAGGTAGTTGACCCAGTTGTCCAAACCCGGCGCGTCGGGCACCCGCTGCAACGCACCCAGGTACAACCGCGCCACCGGCGCCACGTTCAGGTTGAACTCCGCTGAATTCAGCAACAGCTCCACGAGACTGGCGTGGGTGATTGCGCCGGCGCCCAGTGCGTCCGTATATGCGCTCAACGCCCCGGGGTCGGCCTCCCGGCGAAGGAAGCCCTGGAATACAAGCTGCACGTAACTCGCATCCGTTGCGCCGTAATAGGAGCTCTGGGCGTACAGGCTGTCCGTCTGGTCGTAGCCGAGCAGGAAGCCCTGCCAGCTCTGCAGTTCGGTCGCTGTCGGCATCCGCTGAAAGAGCAGGAAGTACAGTCGCTCGATCTCCACGTCGCCGGCCATCCTGTGCTTGAACTCATCCGACTCGGAGAAACCGACCAGCACCGCCCCGCGGCTGGCGCCGGCATTGAGCTGGGCCACCCAGCTCTTCTGACCGGCCAGATCGGCCTCGCGGCCGAGCGCGTTCTGGTAGAGCAGCTGCACGTATTGCGTGCTGTCCAGGGTGCCGTAGCGCAACTGGAACTCTGCGCTTTCGGCAAAATCGTCGGCCGCACCAGTCAGGGTAAGCGCGCCGGCTCGCAACGCATCGGACCAGTTCCGCAGACCCGCAAAGTCCGGGCTGCGCCCAAAGGCCGCATGGTAGAGCCGGATCACAGGCTCAATCTGGCGCAGGCTGTACTCGGCCGAACCGAGGAGATCACCGAGCACGTCCGATTGCGTTCTGCCTGCCGCCAGGGCCGCGCCATAGGTGTTGGCCGCGTCGGGATCGATTTCCCTCCCCAGAACATCCTGGAACAAAACCTGAAGGAATGCCAGGTCAGGCAGCCGCACACTCAGCAAGGCGGTCCGGCTCGTGACATCCGGACTTACGCCGTTGCTCGCCACGCAGCGGTATTGGCTGTTGCCCATCGCAGGTGTCACATTGGTGATCGTAAGCGTTCCGCTCTCTGTGCCCGAGTAGACCCCGGCATCGGCAAGATCGGTCCAGCTCCCGCCTCCATCGGTGCTGACCTGCCATTGGTATTTCAGAACACCTCCACCGCTGTTCACAGCAAAGGTGAAACTGGCATTGCTGCCGCCTGTCACCGTTTGCGAGGTAAGCGGTTGGCCCACCACCAGCATTGCAGGCACGCCTTTGCGGATGGTGTTGTTGTAGGTATCCGCGACATAGACATTGCCCGCGCCGTCCACCGCGACGCCGGTTGGCCAACTGAACTGCGCGCCCGGGCCCGTGCCGTCGGCGCTGCCGGGCTGGCAGCCAGGATCGGGCTGGCCAGCGCCTGCAATAAGCGAGGCTGACCCGGAGGGAGGGACTTTCCAGATCACGTCATTGATCCCATCCGCGACAAAAACGTCACCCGATCCATCCACTGCGACGCCATCTGCCCACATGTACAAGATTTCTCCGTACCACCCCAAACTCAAGGACGCGGAAAGGGTCGTGACCTGCCCCGCAGGCGTTATTCTCCGGATCCCATTGAGAATATCACCGACGTAGACATTGCCCGATCCGTCCACTGCCACGCCCTCTGGAGAAGAAAACCGCGCAGCAGTGCCCGTGCCATCCGCAAAGCCGCTGACGCCTGCCGAGCCGGCAAGGGTCGAAACCGTGCCGTCGGCCGTGATCTTGCGGATCGTGAAGTTCCTGGAATCCGCGACGTAGACATCGCCCGATCCATCCACCGCCACGCCCTGAGGCGAATAGAATCGCGCGGCGCTTCCCATGCCATCGGCGGAGCCGCTGGCGCCTGCCGAGCCGGCGAGGGTTGAAACCGTGCCGTCGGAGGTGATCTTCCGGATCAAGTCGTTCCCGGAATCCGCGACGTAAACATTGCCCGATCCGTCCACCGCCACGTCCTCTGGGAAATTGAATCGCGCAGCGCTGCCCATGCCATCGTCGGAGCCGCTGGCGCCTGCCGAGCCGGCGAGGGTCGAAACCGTGCCGTTGGAGGTGATCTTTCGGATCGTGTGGTTCCCGGCATCTGCGACGTAGATATTGCCCGGTCTGTCCGCCGCCACTCCCCATGGTTCATTGAACCGCGCGGCGTTGCCCGTGCCGTCCACGCTGCCAATTGACGTCTGGCCTGCGAGAGTTGTGACAACCGCGGCCGTTGTGATTTTGCGGATGGAGTTGTTCCATGTATCCGCGACGAAGACGTTGCCCGATCCGTCCACCGCCACTCCCCCGGGGTAATAGAACTGCCCGGCGCTGCCCGTGCCATCGCGTGCGCCGGAGATGCCTGCTGAGCCGGCGAGGGTCGTAACCGTGCCGTCGGACGCGACCTTGCGGATCGTGGAGTTTTCACTGTCCGCGACGTAGAGATCGCCCGACCCGTCCACCGCCACTCCTTCCGGGTAATCAAACCGCGCGGAGCTTCCCATACCATCGTCAGAGCCGCCGGCGCCAGCCAAGCCGGCGACAGTTGTGACCGCGCCGCCGGACGTGATCTTGCGGATCGTGCAGTTGCCGGAATCCGCGACGTAGACATTGCCCGATCCGTCAACCGCCACTCCAGTCGGCGCATTAAACCGCGCGGCGCTGCCCGTGCCATCGTCGGAGCCGCTGGCACGAGCCGAGCCGGCGAGAGTCATCACCGTTCCGTCGGGCGTGATCTTGCGGATCGTGAAGTTCCAGTAATCCGCGACGTAGACATTGCCCGACCCGTCAACCGCCACTCCACTTGGCTCATCAAACCGCGCGGCGCTGCCCGTGCCATCGCCAGAGCCGCTGGCGCCAGGCGAGCCGGCGAAGGTCGTAACCATTCCGGCGGGCGTGATCTTGCGGATCGAGTTGTTGTCGGAATCCGCGACGTAGACATTGCCCGATCCGTCCACCGCTACGCCCTCTGGGAAATAAAATCGCGCGTCGCTGCCCGTGCCGTCGGCAAATCCGCTGGCGCCAGCGGAGCCGGCGAGGGTCGTGACCGTGCCGGTGGGTGTGATCTTGCGGATCGAGTGGTTGTAGTTATCGGCGACGTAGATATTACCCGATCCGTCTACGGCCACTCCTTCTGGGTGATCAAATCGTGCGGTGTTGCCCGGGCCGTCCGCGCTGCCGGGGCCTGGCGGCGAACCGGCAAGGGTTGTGAACGCATACGGAGTGGCAAAACAACCGCTGTCGATAGGTCTCCCAAGTGCGGTCAATGGCGCGAGGGCCGTGAAAAGCAGGGCGGCGAGCCAGAGGGCCACTGCACGGCTTGCCACGGGGAATCCGATTCGCAGCGGCTGACGGGACGGCGCGGCGGCTGGCCGGTCCGGGTCCCTTGACGATTGTTTTCCTCCGAGAGGCCGGAAGCAGGGTGAACGCACGCAGTCCGATCGATTGGACGTATTCATGAGCAGGGAGCGTTTGGAACCCAGGAATGAGCATCACGGATTCCCGGGGCCTTTGGGGAGAGCGCGGGTAATTCGATGGAAACCGAGAAGAACGGAAGGGGTTTGCAGAGACTCCACCACAGGGAGGACTGCGGTTCGCAAGCAGGAGCTATTCTGACGGAGAGATGGCAAATTCCAAGAAAAAAATGCCTGTGATTCAATGGATTCGCGCGGGTTCGACACCTCAACAAGTCGCGCGGTGTGATCCCGAGTGGTAGGCAACAAACAGTCCGGAGTGATGGGTTGCGTGGATCTCTGGAAAACGCGACGAGGGCGTCGCGCCTCCAGTTGGCGGCCATGGAGCGGCGGCGTCCTGGCGGCCATGGAGCGGCGGCGCCCCCGCCGCCGAAACGAGGGACCGGGCTACGCGACGAGGGCGTCGCGCCTCCAGGAATGATGCGGTCTCAGCCGCGGAGCGCGCGGTTGGCGCGGATGAGGGCGAGGCGCTGGTCGAGGGACTTGCGGGTGGTCAGGCCGTCTTCCGGAGTGTTCAGGCACCAGTCGACGAGCTTCGCGACGGAGCTGCGGGCGGCGTAGCACCGGGTGTCGGAGCCGCCGTAGTAGATGAGCACAGCGTCATCGGGCAGGCGCACCCAGCCGTTGGTGAAGGTGACGTTGGAAACGTCGCCCACGCGCTCGGAGAAGCGCGGCGAGAGGATATGGCCGCCGGGGCGGGCGATGACCTTCGAAGGATCCTCGAGCGCGGTCATGAACAGGTACAGGGTGTAGCGCAGGCCGGCGGCGCAGCCCCGCACGCCGTGGGCCAGGTGGAGCCAGCCCCGCGGGGTCTTGAGCGGCGCCGGGCCCTGGCCGTTCTTCACCTCCTTGATCGTGTGGTAGGCGCGCTCTTCAATGATCGTCTCCGGGCCGGTCACACCGGTCGTGATGTCGTCGCAGAGCGTCCAGCCGATGCCGCCGCCGGAACCGACGTCGATGAAGCCGTCCATCGGGCGGGTATAGAAGGCGTATTTTCCCTGAACGAACTCGGGGTGAAGCACGACATTGCGCTGCTGGGAGGCGGGCGTCCTGAGGTTGGGCAGGCGCTCCCATTTCCTGAAATCCCTGGTGCGGACCATCCCGGCCTGGGCGACCGCGGAGGAGAGGTCGCCGGGGGCGGCGTTGGGGTCCTTCGATTCCGAGCAGAACACGCCATAGATCCATCCGTCCTCGTGCACGGTGACGCGCATGTCGTACACGTTTGTTTCCGGGCTGAGCTCCGGGAGGTCGACCGGCTCGTCCCAGAAGCGGAAGTTGTCCACGCCGTTGGCGCTTTCCGCGATGGCGAAGAAGCTCTTGCGGTCGGCGCCCTCGACGCGCACGACGAGGTGCACCCGGCCGTTCCAGTAGAACGCGCCGGGGTTGTAGGCGCCGCCGACGCCGAGGCGCTCCATGAAGAACGGATTGGTCTTCGGATTAAAATCGTAGCGCCACGCGAGGGGCACGTGGTGGGCGGTCACGACCGGGTGCATGAAGCGCTGGTAGACGCCGTTTTCCCACTCGGGGTTGACGGGGTTCCTGCGCCTGAGGAACTTCTCATGCGCGACGCGGACGGCCTTCACGCGTGCGGCGAACGCGCGCGGCGCGGCCGGCGCGGGAGCGTTTTTTTTCGCGGAGGGGATGGTCTTGGCTGGGGAAGAGGATCTAATCGATTTCATCTTGATGGAAGGTCGGGGCGGCCGGCGGCGGACCGTGCGACAGTGCTTCAAGATTGTCGCGACCGGAGAGGTGCGCGCAAGCTCCTATGCGATCCATCTGCCGCGGATCACGCAAATGAGCGCGGATGAGTCGGCCGCGATTTGCTGTCTGAGCGTGGAGACCAATGAGCTTGTCGCGATGGAGGACGGCAGGGGCGCAGTTGGCTGCGTCCCTTTAAGAGCGCGACGAGATGGCGCCCCTGCCTCACGGTTGCGGCGGAGCCGCGCCAGGCCACCTGCAATCTGCGGTTCAATTCCGAGCCGTTCCAACCGCAGATAGCCCAGATTATCGCAGAGGGCTTTCCCTTATGCAGGAGGCCCTGGCATCAGGCCCTGTCCGGGGAGTCGCGCGATATGTGCACGTCTGGGCGAGAGAATAGCAGGGCGAACCCGTGCTTTCAGGTTGGGTTTCGCCCGGGGCGGGCAGAACGAAACTGAAGCGTAACGTCCCGGCGAAACCATGGCACACTTCATGACAAACCCCACAGTCGATCCTGAGTCGGTTGTCCAAAGGCAGCTCGACGCGTTCAATGCCCGCGATGTCGAGGTGCTGGTCGCGGTGTATGCGCAGGACGCACAGCTGTTCGAACATCCGGCGAGACTCCTCGCCAGCGGATCCGCCGAATTGCGTGAGCGATTCGCCGCGCGATTCCAGGAGCCGAACCTCCATGCGACACTGCTCCGGCGCATCGTTTCGGGCGCGTTCGTTGTCGACCACGAGCGGGTCGCCCGGACCTTTCCGGAGGGCGCGGGTGAGATCGAACTGGTGATGATCTACGAGGTCAGGAACGGCGCGATCGCAAGGTCCTGGACCATCAGGGGCCCGAAAACGATTGGTCTGGCGTCATGACCGAGGTCACGAAGACGCCAAATCCATCGGTGCCGACGCCGGGCAGCACGGAAGGTTTTTGGCGGAAGATCGCCTCCAATTATGACCAAATACGAATACGCCACGCTGGTGTTTGATGTGGCGAGACTTTTGGGCGGGTCAAAGCTCGACCATAAAGCATTTCAGACAAGACCAGGCTGAATGAGTATGGAACAGCAGGGTGGGAGCTCGTGAGTGTGTTCAGCCTGAGCCGTGCCGACGGAGCAACGCACGAAATCAACGCGGTCTTCAAGCGGCCGGCCGGATGAAGAATGAATCCGGCGAAGTGAAACAAAACGGTGCCGACGCCGCGGCAGGACTGCCTTGTGTGGTAAAAACTGGAAGGGCCACAAAATGCTCAGAAGGCACAGGAGCCGGAACCGCGTCGGGAGTATTCGGTCGAGTGCCGAGCGCCAATCCTGAGTGGCGCTGACGGATCAGCACGCTTCAACCGCAAAGCACAGGACGATTTTCGGACCGCATCCACAGAATCGTCGCAAATATGTGCGATCCGTACTGTGGCAACGCATCAACTGAAGAACTGTTCAATCTTCGAGAGTCCACGTCGAAAGGAGTGGACGGAGGAAGCCTCATCGAAGGAGAACTCAGCCGTCATTCGTGGCTGATGTTCGGGCTCATTGTAGGGGACCCCCATTTTCGCAGAGAGCCAACTTTTCGCGTCGCGGAGCAATTCAGGCTGAGCGGGCGGCACGAGATTCTCAGGAAGTCCGCAGATGCCGCGAAGGGAACGGGCCGCAGCCAAGAACCATGTTTCATATTCCCGGTATGCAAGGATTACAGCAAACTCCACATCGGGGCGCAGGCATTTCGCTCGGTTGAGAATCTGCGGACCGAGGTCGTGAGGGCAATCGTCTTCGCTATCGATCAAGATGAGCACGCAGGATTTCGGCCAGGCCCTTGCTTTCCGGGCGGCGAGTTCAACATACCTCCGGAAATAATCAGCGTCATTTCTGAACGAGTTGACCTTCACCCGCAGCGCATGATTGAGACGCAATTCGGCCGTTGGGGCGACTTTGGCTGCTATGCGGCGAAGCAGAACGGGCACCGCTTCGACCTCACCATGCCCTTCAACAATCGGAGCGACAAAGAATTGGCCGCTCATACCGGCAGATCGAAAAGCTTCAGCTGTCGGTCATCCCGAATCTCAGTGAAGGATTCTGGGGCGGGCGACAACTGGTTTTGCCGGAGGAGTTCACCTGGAGTAAAAAGGCGTTCCCGAAGCACGGACCTGCCAGCGTCATCGACCTGACCGATCACGGTCACCCCGTCTTTGTTCTCCACCGCGAGCAGGCTTTGGTCAGTTATACTGGCATCGTCCAGCAAGTCCGGGCTGTGGCTGGCAACTACAATCTGGGCCAGCCGACTGGCCTCGCGTAAAGCGGCAAGCAGGACGCCGGCAGCAGCTGGGTGCAGCGCAACTTCCGGTTCCTCCAAACCGACCAATGGAGGTGCGTCACCGTTTTTCTCCTTTCCCTGAAACAAGGCCAGAAGGATGCCAAAAGCCCTCAGAGTCCCGTCGGACATGCTGGAGGCCAGGAAATGCCAGGGATGCTGCTGTCCCTTTACGGCTTGACGGAACTCCAAGGTTTCCTGTGAGCCGAGGACTCTTGAATTCACACCTGAAATCCCGGGGACGATGCGTCCCAGGTAATTCTCGATCTCCTGTTTGGCTGCGTTTGACAATTTGGAGAAAACACTGGCGCTGTTCCGACCTTCTCGGGACAACAACTCCCCTGCGTCGGGTTTCTGCATCGCGGCGATCTCGCGCGGATTCAGGTTGTAGAAGCACATCCTCGAAAGAGCGTCATAAACCGGGCGAAATTCCGGCAAACCCGCTGCAGCGACAAGAAACAGCCGATCGGCCACCGCAGGAGGAAGAATCTGTGCTGTTGATTCGATCACTTTTCCGGTACGAACCCGATAATGGGCCTCTCGCAGGCCCGATGCGCCAAGAGCGAACCTACACTCTTCGTCCTGCACCTCGAAACCGCCCGACGGCTTTGCGCCAACACGGAAGGAATAGTGACCTTGCCCGCCGTCGGGCAGGGAAATATCCAGGCGAATCGCAAAATTATTGGGGTGTCCGCCGCTGCGCCTGCGTACTTCCTTAATAGTACCGCGTTCTCGAAGGGCGTGATCCAAGGAGCTCCGCAGTGAGTCCGACACAAAGCGCAATCCATCCAGAAAGTTGCTCTTTCCCGAGCCATTCGGACCGACGAGAAACGTCAACGGGCCCAATTCAATCTGGCAACCTGCGATGCTCTTGTAGTTGCGGAGAGTGACCTTCGAGATCAAGGGCATGGGGGATGTATGGGCTTGACGTGGGTTGATGACAAGTCTCGCGGCGTAAGCCCTGGCCTCTGCATCAATATCACCGGATCTCGTGAGATGCGCTAACGGTACACCTCGGAGCCCTTCTCGACGAACTCCCGTGACTTCTCCTCCAGCCCGGCGGCGATCGCCTGCTCCTCGGCGAGGCCTTTTTCGGCGGCGTACCGGCGGACGTCCCCGGTGATCTTCATCGCGCAGAACTGGGGGCCGCACATCGAGCAGAAATGGGCGGTCTTGGCCCCCTCCTGGGGCAGGGTTTCGTCGTGGAAGGAGCGCGCCATCTCGGGATCGAGGGCCAGGGCGAACTGGTCCTCCCAGCGGAATTCAAAACGCGCCTTGCTCAGGGCATTGTCGCGGAATTGCGCGGCGGGATGCCCCTTGGCCAGGTCGGCCGCATGCGCGGCGATTTTGTAGGCGATGACGCCGGCGCGCACGTCGTCACGATCGGGCAGGCCAAGGTGCTCTTTTGGAGTCACGTAACAGAGCAGCGCGCAGCCGTACCAGCCGATCATCGCGGCGCCGATGGCGGAGGTGATGTGGTCATAGCCGGGCGCGACATCCGTCGTCAGCGGGCCGAGCGTGTAGAACGGCGCCTCGCCGCACCACGCGAGCTGTTTCGCCATGTTCTCCCGGATGAGGTGCATCGGAATGTGTCCCGGGCCCTCGTTCATCACCTGGACGCCCCGCGCCCAGGCCCGCTGCGTCAATTCGCCCTGGGTTTCGAGCTCGGCGAACTGGGCCTCGTCGTTGGCGTCGGCGATCGAACCGGGCCGGAGGCCGTCGCCGATCGAGAACGCAACGTCGTAGGCGGCCATGATTTCGCAGATCTCGTCCCAATGCGCGTAGAGGAAATTCTCCTCGTGATGGGCGAGGCACCACCGGGCGAGGATCGAGCCGCCGCGGGAGACGATGCCGGTCATGCGCCGCGCGGTCAGCGGGATGAAGCGCAGCCGGACGCCGGCGTGGATGGTGAAATAATCCACGCCCTGCTCGCATTGCTCAACCAGCGTGTCCCGGAAAACGCCCCAGGTGAGATCCTCCGCGCGGCCGCCGGCCTTTTCCAGCGCCTGATAGATCGGGACGGTGCCGATGGGCACGGGCGAGTTGCGGAGGATCCATTCGCGTGTTTCGTGGATGTTCGGACCGGTCGACAGGTCCATGACGGTGTCGGCGCCCCAGTGGATGGCCCAGCGCATCTTCTCGACCTCCTCCCCGATTGACGAGGCGACGGCGCTGTTGCCGAGGTTGGCGTTGATCTTCACGAGGAAGTTGCGGCCGATGATCATCGGCTCAAGTTCCGGGTGGTTGATGTTCGCGGGGATGATGGCGCGTCCGCGTGCGACCTCGCTGCGCACGAATTCGGGTGTGATCTCCCGGGGAATGGCGGCGCCGAAGCTCTCGCCGGCATGCTGATGGCGGAGCGAATCGCGCGGGGCGTCCGCGGAGGTCTCCGGCTTTTCCCGCGCAGCCTGCAGCCCCATGTTCTCGCGGATCGCCACGAATTCCATCTCCGGCGTGATTGCGCCCCGGCGGGCGCAGGCGAGCTGGGTGACGGCGCCCCCGCGTGCGCGCAGCGGCCGGCGGGCGGTGAATCTGCGATTTGCGATTTGCGATTTCTGATCGCCAGCCTGCTGCGCGGCAAGCGGGGCGTGGGTGGCGGAAAGACGGCCGTCATCGATCGGCTGGACCGCGCGGCCGTCGTATTCCTCAACATCGCCCCGTTCCCGGACCCACGCGTTGCGGACGGGGGGCAGGCCGCGGGCCGGATCCTGGTGGAACGCCGGATCGCCCCAGGGTCCTGAGGTGTCATAAACCCGCACGGGCTCGTTCGCAGCCTGACGGCCGTCGGGGCCGCGCGTCGGCTGGAGGGCGATCTCGCGCATGGGCACGCGCAGGTCCGGACGCGAGCCGTTGACGTAGATGCGGCGGGAGGCGGCCGGGGCCGCGGCGGCGGAGGGAAGGGCGGGCGTGGGCATGGTGCAGGGAGGAAACCGGATCATGCCGCCGGAGTGCTTGCGCCGCCCCGCGGAAGCGGCGAGGCCGGCGATCCCTACGGCGGCATGACCCGCATCAGGTTCGGAGGGTAGAGGGGGCGGGCGTCCCCCAGTCTCAGTCCGGCGCGGCGGACTCCCCATTTGGATTGACGATGTGACCATGCTCACGTCGCGCGATGATGCAAAGCGAAACTGCCTGATTCTCCGGGGGACTGCAAATCGCCGAAAATTGCACTGGTTTCCGCGCGCCCCACGAATCATACTCCATCAAGCCCAGGCATGAAGATCGTCCTCATCGAAGATCAGGTGATGTTCCGGGATCTGCTGAAGAAGATCTGCCGGGAACATTTTCATCTGGCGGTTGTGGGGGAGGCTGAAAACGCCGCCACGGGCCTCGAGTTGTGCCGGAAGCACCTCCCCGACGTGGTGCTGCTCGATCTCAACCTGCCCGACCGGGACGGCCTTTCGATCGCGGACGAGCTTCTGGCGATTGACCCGAAGGTGCGCATCCTCGCGCTGTCGTCCGAATGCGACGACTACACGCTTTATCGCGTCCTCAATTCGGGCGTGCACGGCTACGTCGACAAGAACGGGCAGTCCGTCGAGGTGCTCAAGCAGGCGATTGATGAGGTGCTCAAGGGGCGGGTGTTCTTCACCGAGGTGGTGCAGAAGGTGCGCCAGCGGTTGCGCACGGAGCCGAAGGCGTTTCCCAAGGTGCTGACCAATCGCGAGCAGCAGCTTCTCAGCCTGCTTGGGGGCGGCATGACCAACGACGAGGTGGCGCGCAAGCTCGGGCTCAGCCGCTGCACCGTGCAACTGCACCGGCGCAACATCATGAGCAAACTCGGCCTGCATCGTACGCCGGATCTCATCCGGTATGCGGTGAACCGGGGCTTTTCGAAGCTCAGCGCTTTCCGAGAGCGGAGCGAAGACTCTCCTTGAGGCGGGCGACCTCCGCTTCGAGCAATCCCAGAGCGGAGCGCGGCGCCTCGATGTCGCCCTTGCGCGCGGCCTCCTGGATGGCGGTTGCCGCTGCGGCGACCTGCGAGGCGGAGATGAGTGCGGTTTGCGAGAGGATGCGGTGCGCCTGCCGGCGCGTGGCCTCGCTGTCGCCGGCGCCGACAGCCCCGGCAAGCGCGGCGATGTCCTTTTCGAGCGCGGCGATGAACTCCTCGGCGAGGGCGTGCAGCTTCCCGGGGTCCTGATCGGACATGAACCGGAGGATGGAGAGGTCGAGGGCCTTGCGCGGAGGCTCCCCGGCCGCGCGGATCTGGATTGACGGGCCGGCGCGGAGCGGCCCGCTCAGGTTCTCGATCACAGCCTTGATCTTCTCCGGGCTGAGCGGCTTGGCGGCAAAGCCGTCCATCCCGGCTTCGATGCAGTCGCGCCGTTTCTCCGGGGTGGAGTAGGCGGTCGTGGCGATGATCAGGGTGTGGCCGCCGGGCGGCTCCGACTGGCGGAACCGGCGGGTGACCTCGACGCCGTTCAGGCCGGGGAGGTCCCAGTCCATGAACACAATGTCGTAGCGGCTGGCCGTGAGTTTTGCGAGGGCGTCGTTGCCTTCGGTCGCATGGTCGGTCTGGTAGCCGAGGCGGGTGAGGATGTTCTCGATGACGAGGAGGTTGTATTCCTGGTCCTCGACGATGAGGGCGCGGGTGGTTGGGGCCGGCCGCGGCTGCTCGTCGGGGGCCGCCCTGGCGGGCCGGGGCGCGGGGACGGCGAGGGCGACCTTGAACCAGAACGTCGAGCCTCCGCCCGGCGTGCTCGCGACGCCCACGGCTCCGCCCATCTTCTCGCCGTAGGCGCGGCAGACCGCGAGCCCGAGGCCGGTGCCGCGGATCTTTTCCTGCCGGGCGCGCCGGCCGCGGTTGAACTTCTCAAATAGCCCCGGCTGCTCGTCGGACGGGATGCCGGGTCCATGGTCGCGCACCTCGATGGCGATTTCCGCGATGCCCCCCGGCGCCGGCCGGCTCTCTGCCGAGATCTCGATGGCGCCGCGACCGGCATATTTGAGGGCGTTGGCGACGTAGTTGATCACGATCTGCTTGATCTTGGCCTCGTCGCCGATGACCGTCGCCGGGAGATCCGGGCCCGCGCGGATGTTGATCGGCATCTGCTGTTCATGCGACTGCCAGGCGAAGATCGATGCGACGTTGGTGAACAGGCTGCGCAGGGCGAACGGCTGGGCGTCAATAGTGACGCGGCCGGCCTCGATCTTGGAGAAGTCGAGGACGTCCTCGACCAGGGTGGAAAGGTATTCCGCGCACTTGCGCAGCGAGTCGGCCATGCCGCGCTGCCGCGGATCGAGCCCGGAATCCTGCAACAGGCCCGCGAGGCCGATGACGCCGTTGAGCGGGTTGCGGATCTCATGGCTCATGTTGGCGATGAAATCGGTCTTCGCGGCGTTGGCGCGCGCGAGTTCCTCGGTGCGGCGGCGGACGAGCGTCTCGAGCTGCTGGGTGCGCGCCTGCATCTGGCGGACGCGGAACCGGTAGCCGCCGTAGATCAGGCCGCAGGCGGCCAGCGCAGCCAGCGAATAGGCCCAGGGGGTGCGGTACCAGGGAGGCAGGATGAAGAACCGGAAGACCGAGGGTTCGCTCCACCGGCCGTCCGCATCGGCCGCGCGGACCCTGAAGGTGTAGGCGCCTTCGCCCAGGTTGGTGAATTCGCGGAAGTTCTTGGCGTTTGGCGCCGTCCAGCCGCGGTCGAAGCCCCCGAGCTGCGTCTGATAGCGTACGTATTTGGGATCCCGATACGTGGTGGCGGTGAATTCAAACTCGAAATGGTTGCGCGCATAGGGCAGGCGGAGGGGCTGCGCGCCGGAGAGCGGCAGCGCGGCCTCCACCCCGGGCGCCGGGGCCCGGGCGGCGCGCAGGAGGGTGGCGAACGGGGCGGGCCGGTCCTGCATTCCGGCCAGCCTCACGCGCAGCAGGGCTTCGCTGCCTCCGATCCAGAGGATGGGCCGGCCGGGAGCCTCCTCCTGGAAATAGAGCACATCCGGCGTTCCCGCGCGTTCAAGTCCGGTCACAGGAAGCTTCCGCCAGGCCGGAAGGCGCTGTTCATCGAGCGTGAGCGCGCCCACGACGGGCCGCGTGGTGCCGTCAGCGAGCGGAGCCTCGGCTGCAAGCCAGACGCCGCCATCGGCGTCGGGATTCGAGAGTGCGAGGCCCCTCTTCAGGTCCTTCAGCGCGGCCACCGGGCCGAAGGTGTCGTCGCCCGGATGGTGCAGGAGGACGCCCGCCTGGGTCAGCAGGAGCACCTGGTCTTGAAATGCGCCCACCGTGATCCTCCCGGAACCGGCCGGAAGGGCGCCGCCGGGCTCGAAGTGATCAACCGCCTGTGCCGCGCCGCCTTCGCCAAACCTGACGCGCAGGACTCCTTTGGAGGGGAGGCCAACCCACAGGTTGCCGGGCATGTCCTCGGCGAGCGAAATCGCGGGCCCCGGAGTGACGACTTGTTGCGGATGAGCCCGCCATTGATCCTCCGCCTCGGAAAGCCAGCCCACGCCTTTCGAGTCCGAGAAGTAAATCCGTCCGGGGTAATGGCGCGATTTCAGCAGATTCCCCACATCCAGCGGATTGTGGTAGATCTCCTTGAGCGTGCCGTCCGGTTGCAGGAGCCGCGCCCCCAGGAATCCCGCACTGAGCAACCCCCGGGGATTCGGGAGCAGGGAGCTGTAGCTGAGTTTAAGGTCCGGTTGGGGGAGCAGCTCGAACACGGCCGGAGAACGCGCGTCCCTGCGCGGCTTCAGGGCGAAAACACCGTCGCCGGTGATGACGTGCAGGCGGCCGTCCTGCGCGGCAATCGACTGGATGGGTCTTCCGGTCAGATGATTGAACTCGTCGAACAAAGTCACGGCTGCGCCGCCGTCCATCCGTGCGATTCCGGTTTCGGTCGTGATCCAAAGGTTCTTTTCGCGGTCGAGGAACAGGCTTTCCACGTGCGGATCGGGCAGACCCGAGGCGCGGTCGATGACGCCCAGGATGTCCCCCCGCGTGTCAACGAGGACGACGCCTCCGCTGTAGGTGCCGATGGCAAAGGTGCGGTCGTCGACGCTGCATGCTGTCGTGATGATATTCTCCCTGACAAAGTCCCCGCAATTGCCGGGCAACGGGGTTATCTTCGCGCCGTCAATGCGTGCCAGGTCCGAAGTCGTCACGGCGAGGAACGCATCTTCGCCAACCGGTTTCAGAAAACAGGGGAGAAGCTTGGTCGAAGCGTCGTAGGGCAGCGCCAGCACCGGCTTGTCGCCTTCGAGCTTCCAAAGGCCGGTTCCCGGATGGGTGATGTAAACCGTGTCGCCGATCTTCTGCGAAGAAGACCGCCGCGCGTCTGCCAGCGGCGGCCATAGGGTGAACGACTTCCCGTCCCATCGCATGATCTCGTTGGATGAGGAGAAAACGATGCCGCGCGACGTGACTTCGACACCCCAGATGACAAGCTGGGCGCGATGTTCAGGGGGAAGGAGGGAAAGCAGCGACACATAGTGCAGTTGTCCTGAGGGATCCTTGTCACAATACCCCAGCTCGCCGTCTCCCCCGAGCCAGATGCGCCCTTGTTCGTCGATTGCAAGGCTGCGCACTCCCATGTTGTTTCCGACCGTGCAATGCCGCCACGCCACGCCGTCGTATTGCAGCAGACCGTCGCTCGCAAAGTAGAGCAAACCGTCACGATCCTGCGCCACAGCGCTGATTCTGGCGCCGGTTTGAAGATCGCCCGCCTTGAACACCTGCAGGAGGGGCCGGCCCTGGGTCACGTCTCCCCATCCTTGCGCGGGCGCCGGGCGCAGGATGTTCGCGAGGAGCGCCCAGCAGAAGATCCAGAAACGCGCATGGGCAAGGCAGCCCTGCAGCATGCGCCGGGGCGCAGGCGCCCGGCGCCCTTCCGCCAGGGCACACCCGGTTCGCGCCCCTGCGATTGACGTCCGGGCTGCCGCAAGGCCTCGAACAATCACTGCCCGACAAGGGGCGCGCGCAAAAATGCCTTCCGGGATTCGCATGAGACGGACGCCATCCTAGCGGAAATCGCGGGGGAGAGCCATATCCAGTTTTGCCCCGGACAGACTGGGCAAAACTGGGTGTTCGGCGGGCTGTGTTGCATCGCGGGGAACGGCGATACTTGCCGCTGATGAAAACAACAAAACATCTCCTCTTCGCCGTGATCACGAGCCTCCTGCTCGCCGTGGGCCTTGCGAAAGCAGCCGAGTCGTTCGACGTGGTATCCACGAGTTCCCACATTCAGCACGTTCAAGTTGGCGGCGGCATCGCCCCCGGCTGCATATTCCCCCATTAACATCCGACAATGGCGTCGACCCGGCGCTTTTTTTTTGGCGTCGTAGCCAGTCTCCTGCTCGTGCTGGGGTTTGTGAAGGCAGCCGAGTCGTTTGACCCGGTCTTGTCCGGAGGCAGGTTGCCTGGCGCCGCCGACGATCCTCGCGGGAACGCTGCCTGAGGAAGGCGGCGAACCCTGTCTCCGGCCGCACGGGTGGCCGGCGGCCTTGGGATCGCGGCGCGCGGTTTGCCATCAGCCTGCGCGTCGGGCATTCAACCGATCATGCTGAATCTCGCACCTTGGCGCTATCGGCGCATCTTCGCCGAACAGGGCGGGCCGATCACACGGATCGAGTTCAGCGAATTCCCGGTCCTGGGGCACCGCTGTTTCCAGGCCAACGCCTATCTCGCGCCCGATCTGACCGGGAGGCCGCGCCCGCAGATGAACCTCTACGGCAACGCCGATGGCACCGGCACGGATCCGAGCGCGATGGTCGCCCGCTACATGGCCATCTCGGAGGCCATGGAGCGCTGGGCGTTTCACGTGAAGGTCAATGATTTCGACCGGGATCTTTACGCCTTCGACCGCGACGCCTCCTCGAACGGCATGGCCGCTTTCCCGGGCCTGTTGGCGAGCCAGTGTCGCTCGCGGGCCTACTGGGAGGCGGTCGAACGGTTCTGTGTGATTGCCTGGTGGGATGGCCGTCTGGCGGCGAGGGTGCAGCCGACGAGGTGGGCCGGCGTCTCCGCCGTGCAGATCGGCCATCCGCTCGACCGCGGCGTCATGGTGATCCTGTTCATGCACTGCGCGCCGGGGGATTTTTTCAGCTATGGGCATGCAGCGGGGCGCGATTTCGACAGCGCCTGCCAGCGCGCCTCGATCGAACTCTGCCGCAACGAATACGTGCTGCGCAGCTACCGCGCCACGCATCCGACGTTCACCTCCGCGGACCTGTCGAAGGTCAGCGACCTCTTTGAGCGCCGGTTGCTCTATTTTTCGTTGCCCGAGGGTCATGCCCTCTTTCAAGCGCGCGTTGGCGCGCAACCCTGCAGGCCGATATCCGTCCCCACGGTCTTGTTTGACGGTCCCATAGTCGGGCCCTGGTCGCGTTATGCCACGGTCTGGCGCGTGGCGCTCGAACTGCCGACCGAGGGGTACATTGAACCGAAGCTGGAGTTCTTTTTCTGGTGACGGCTGCGCCCGCCCCGCCGGAGTCCAGGGGGCCGCCGGCCTGCACGTCCTCTGGAGCCGCGGCCCCCCCGGGCTTTGAAGGCCCGGTGAATGAGTCTTGTCGCGTTCCGCCCGTTTCTCCGGGGCGGGGACGCTGCGGCTGCGGGTTTCAGGATGTTCGAAAGCACGCCGTAACTGCGCACACCCGGGCTGCGCTCCCTACTTAACCCGATTTCCGCTACTGGGGCATCAAAAAAACACAAGTTGTTGATTCATCGCCCGGTTTTTCAAAAGGTCGGGACTACATCGGCGATTTGCCCCCCGGGTATCGTATCTTGGGAGGAGGTTGCGGCGGAAGGGTTAGATTGAGTTTTTCCAGGAGCAGAGCGATGTCGGTGCTGGGCTCGGTGTGCCGGATCAGGAGCAGTTCGCGGCCGTCGGCGGTGGGGATGCAGACATCGAGCATTTGGATGGTGGCGAGTTTTTCCAGGACCACCCGTGGCATCAGCCCCGCGGCGTGACCCCGAAGCTGCTGGCGCAGGGTGATCGACAAGCAGTAGGCAAGGAAGGCGACGAACAGGTGTGCCTCGATGCGCTCGGGCTTGTGATGATAAATGGGGCGCAAACCCAGGTCACTCTTGAGAGTCCGGAAGGCTTCCTCGACGAAGACCAGTTGCATGTAGCAGTGCCAAATCAGTTCAGGGTCGTCAGCCGGGAGGTTGGTGCGCAACAGGTAGCGGCCCTCGCGCTGGCGCACCGCGCGCATCGCCGCCCGGTCAAGCTTGAAGCTCAAGATGCCTTCGGCCGAGACATCGACGTGGACCAGGCCCGTGGCGACGCGGCCGGCGCGGTCCTGCGCCGCTCCGAGTTTTTTGAGCAACAAGTCCCGCGGCGGCGCCTGCTTCTGCAAATCGGCCAGGCGTTTCCAGTAAACCTTCAGTCGGCGTTTGCGCATGCCCCGCTCCTTGCCCTCGCGCGCCCCGCTGTGGGCCAGGACGTAGACTTCGCCGTCCTGCGGCAGAAGCTTCACGCGCAACTGTGGCCGGACGTTGTGCCACGGCAACTCCGCCAGGGTTGACTCCAGCCTGGTGAGACGGCCCTTTGGCGTGCCCACAAGGTAACGCACCTTGGCGTCAGCGGCGCGCAGCTCGGTGAGGACTTCCTCGGTGGGGATACCGCGATCCATGATCCAGATCCGCTCGGCTTTGCCGAAACGGCGCTGGATCGTCTCGATCATGCCGCGCAGGGTCGTCTTGTCGGCCGTGTTGCCGGGAAACATCTCATAGGCCAGCGGCAGGCCCTCGGGCGTGACGACCAGTGCCACCACCACTTGGACACAGTCACCGCGTTTGTCGCGGCTGTAGCCGAACCGTCTGGGGTCCTCCTCGCTTTCGGGAACGTCGCATTCGAAATAGGTCGAGGTCAGATCGTAGAGTAAAACCTGATACGTCGCACCGAACAGGTCGCACCAGCGCTGCCGCAGGTGCCCGAAGAGTTCTTCCTTGAGCGGCAAAACCAGATCCAGGCAGCGGTACAGCGTGTCGTCCTGCACGGCCCGCGCGTCCACATCGAGCAGATCGCCGAGCGCGGTCGTGGAAAACCACTGACGATGCAGCCGCCACTCGCTGCCCGGCGACAGCAGCCGGTAAACCGTGAGGATGCGCAGTACCTTTTCCCAGTCGGTGCCCTCGCGGTTGAGCGGCAGGCGGGAGCCGAAAAAATCATCGAGGTGCAGCGTGCGCCACAACTCGTCGGCCAGCCAGCACGCGCCCCATTGGCGCGGATGCTCCAGGCTCAGCTCGCTCAACCGCACCTGCAGCGTGTCCACACCGCCCGGCGGGGGCGTGCGGTCCGCGGGAAACAACGCCAGTTGCCGCGCCTCCCCATCGCGCTCATCAACGACGGCAATTGTCCGCTCCCAGGCAACCCGCTGGCTGTCGTTGATCTCCCCCAGGTACAACACATGCCGGTGCGCCACCTTGTTTCCGCCGTAACGATGGCTCTCCACGATCGACCAACTGCGATGTGTTTTCCCGTCCTTTCGCCGTGTCCGGCATTTGAGGAACATGCCCGCAGTTTACCCGATTCGCGCCGTGTGCGGAAGGGACTAGGTCGGGACTACACGCACTTTGGAAAACATCATCGATGCAGCTCAACGACTTGCACCGCGACAACCCCCGAAAAAAGCCATTTTTCGTTCCCAGTAGCGGAAAAAAGGTTAAATTTGGGTGTTCAGCACTGCTGCCAACGCGCGGCGGTTGTGCGTTACTGCAAGTCGTTTTCCCTTGAACGATGTTTCTCAACTCGTCTCCGCGAGCCCGCTACCGCTGGTCGGCAAGTCCGATCAGACGGGCGCGCCCGGCCGCCGGTTGCAGGCTGTCCCACCGCCCGGGCCGCGGCGCCCGTGGGTGCCTTTCTTTCGCGGGGGCTCCGCTGCCCCGGCCGGTCCCGAGAGGTGCACCATGATCCAGAGCGTGATCCTCAACATGCTGAACGACTGGATTTGCACGCTTGATGACGAGTGCAGAATCATCATGGCGAACACGGCGTTTGCCCGCGACCACGGCTGCCTTCCCGATGCGTTGTCCGGCACGTCGTTCCTCGGCCTGGTGCCCGCAGGGGCGCGGGAGGCGGTCGATCTGGCCTTGCATAGGGCCGCCGCCGCTGGCGGGTCGCAAACCTGCCAGCATGAGACGCCGGTGGCTGGCGGCGGGGACGCCTGGTGCCAATGGACGTTTCAGGCCGTGGAGGAAGATGTCGCGCGGGGGGTGTCCGCCCGCCGGATTCTCGCGGTAGGGCGCAATATCACGGAACAGAAACGCCTCCAGAGCCAGTTCCTGCAGGCGCAGCGCGTGGCCAGCATCGGCATGCTCGCGAGCGGCATTGCCCACGATCTCAACAACGTGCTGGCGCCCATCGTCATCTCGACGGACCTGCTCAAATTGCGCGGCTGTTCGGAGGAGAACCGCGCGCTGCTGGAGTTGGTGGCGTCGAGTGCCGAGAGGGGGGCCGGCCTCGTTGCGCAGATGCTTTCGTTTTCCCGCGGCCTGGAGGGCGATCGTGAACTCGTCGATCTCGCAAGCCTGGTGAAGGAGCTTGGGCGGTTCATCGGCCGGACGTTCGCCAAGAGCATCCAGGTGCGCATGGAGATCGAACCGGATTTGTGGCGGCTGTACGCCAATCCGACGCAGGTCTTCCAGGTCCTGCTCAACCTGTGCGTCAACGCCCGCGATGCCATGCCGCGAGGCGGAAAACTCACGCTTACAGCCGGCAATGTGACCCTTGATGAGTTTGCCGCCCGCGCGGTTCCCGGTGGCATGCCGGGGCGGTATGCCGTGCTGGGGGTGGCCGACACCGGCACGGGCATCGCGCCGGAGATTGCGGAGAAGATGTTCGATCCGTTCTTTACCACCAAGGCTGTCGGCGAGGGCACCGGTCTTGGCCTGTCGACCGTGCAGTCCATCGTCACGGCCTGCGGCGGCTTCGTCACGTTCTCGACGAAGGTTGGCGAGGGGACGACGTTTCGCGCCTATCTCCCGGTGAGCGAGCAGAAGGCGGAGGTGCAGGCTGCGCAGCCCGGCCCGGCGAACGCCCGGGGCAGGGGCGAGCATGTACTGGTCGTTGATGATGAGGTGTCATTTTGCAGCGTCACCCGCTGCCTGCTGGAGGACTTCGGCTACGTCGTCCACGTCGCTGGCAACGGCGAGGAGGCCGTCCGCGTGTTCAACGAGCACAGCGCCGACATCGCGGTGGCCGTGGTCGACCTGGACATGCCGGTGATGAACGGCTGCGCGGCGATGGCGATCTTCCGGGCCGTCAACCCGCGGGTCCGCATCATTGCCGTCAGCGGGTCGGGCGGCGCGATCGCGCTCGCGGCGGGCAAAGAGGCGGATCTGCTGCTGAAGAAGCCGTATTCCATGGATGCGCTGCTGCAGGCCCTCCACCAGGTGCTGGCCGGGCCGGCCGCCGCCTGAAGACCTTCCGCGAGGGCGCGACAATCGTCGGGGACCTACTGCCGGCGAAAAAGACGGAATCGCCGACGACGAGCTGATGGGCGGGGTCTATGCCTGCCTGATCGATGCCGGATACGACCCGGCGTATCTTTATGAATGCACGATCCTCGATCTCGACCTTTTCATGCGGCAGACAAACCAGCTGCGCGCAAAAAAAGGCTGGGAGCCAGGCTAATGGCGCACCACGCGGACGCAGGGCTTCAGCAGCCCGTAAAGGACAGCCGCGGCCAGCGCCCAGCGCGTCCAGGGCCAAATCATCAGCGCCAGCAACAGGAAAAACGCGGCGCTGAGCAGCGCCGCCCAAGCTTCGATCCGGTGATAATATTCCGATCCCATGCCTGCCAATACAGTCGAGATCAGCCTCAGTTTCAAGCCCATCCTCGATGGGCGGTTTCAATCCGCGCGCCCTCGGGCGAGGGCGCGACGCGGCTCGCATCGTCGCGCCTGAAAGTGACGGTGAAGCTCATGGGGGGCCTTCCCGGCTTGCATCCGCGCGGCAATCGGCTTGCATGGTTGATGCGCGCCCGCCTCGTTTCGGACGTTCAGCCTCCGGGTCCCCATGGAGGCACCGGGCGGCGAAGGAGGGACTCTTCACGGAGTCCCTCCCTTGGTTTTCACCCAAAGTGAAAGGGAGCCCTATTTGGAGGACTTCGCCTGCCGGTCGTAGATGACCTTATCATGCAGGACGCGGCCCTCGGCTGTGAGGCGGTTCTCGGCCCGTTGCTGTTCGATGTGGATGAGCGCGCACTGGTGCGGGCAGAACGCGAGGTGCTGCAGCGCCGAGAGCGGGAGGGAGGTATCGTAGGTTTCCGACAAATGGATTTGGGCGGCACGGTTCAGACCTCGTCCGTGTGAAAGCCAATGCGGCGTTTGGGCTTTTCCTCTACGGGCGGCGGGTTCAGCAGCGGCAGGAGTTTTTCGACGACATCCTGCAGCACGACGTTGTGTTCGAGGAGCTTCTTGTTGATTTGGGCGAGACGCTTGAAGATGACGGCGTTCGTGAGCAGTTCTTCGCGCATGCGGACGAACGCGCGGACGACGTAGAGACTCATCTGCACGGCCTGCGGGCTGTTGAGGACAGTGGCGGCCATGAGTGCGCCATGCTCGGTGAAGGCGAAGGGGGTGTAGCGCCGGCCGCCACGACGCTCGGAGTTCGGAGTAATGCCTTCTTCCGGAGTGCCTTCCAACTTTGAGGTCGCAATTTGCGACCTCAAAAACGCTGTTTCCTGAACGGTAAGCTGGAAGCAGAAATCCTCAGGAAAACGGTCGGCATTGCGCCGAACCGCTTCGTTGAGGCGCTTGGTGAGCACGCCATAGAGCGCGGCCAAGTCGCTATCGAGGACGACGCGCTGGCCGCGGACTGTATGGATGGGCGGGAGTTCGGGGTCGGGCATGGGCGACGAAGCTTCGGAGTCGCGAGCGTAACATCCGATCTGTAATTGTCATTCGAAATGCGGAAAATATTGGGATGACAACCGGGGGGTCTTGTTTTGACCGATCGGCGAATTCATATCACGGGCGCGGCGCCGGTCCCTGCGTGGCACAAGTCTTCGACTGGCGCGCTGGCCGCCCCCGCGGCCTTGCCAACTGAAACTGTTCTGGACAGCCGGCGATTTCTCGGCAGAACTGGGAAAACGACGGGCGCGGATGCCCGCGGTCCCGGTCTTTCAGGCTCCGGGGCCGCCGGTCTTCCGGCGGCGTGTTGTTTGAGAAAACAGGACTTTTGACCACCTAGCCCACGGTCGGCGCGTTGGATTGGAAAAGTGTATGCATAGGGGATGTAATTGCTTTTCTCGACAGCCGCGTCGTCCGTGGGCTTTTCATTTTGAAGGGCGAAATCGCCGGTCGAGGGCCGGCGCAGCCTTTGGTTGTGGCATTGGCTGCGGTGTGAGATATCCTGGTCAATCCTGATGAGACTGACCCGCTTTCTGTTCATCTTGCTGGCCGGACTGCCATCACCCTGGTTGTCGCCGGCGCGGGCAGCGGAACTGCTCAGGAATCCGGACTTCACGGCTTCCGCCGACGGGCGCCTGGCTGACGGATGGCACGATGGCTCGACCGCGCTCCCGCAGCCGGCGGCCTTCGCCATGGCGGCCGACGCGGAGAGCGGGCGCCGGCTGCAGCAGATGACACTCGGCCCGCTCGAGGGGGGACGGTTTCGCCTCGTGCAGACGATCCCCTCCCTGGCGGGCGGAACCTACCGGCTGCAGTTGCGCTGCCGCGCCTCGTCCCCGGTGCAGGTGGAGCTCGCGTTGCGGACCACGGCCGCGCCATGGACCGTCTTCGGCAGCATGCGCGAAAGCCTTCCGGCCGGGACGTGGAGCGCGGTGACCGGCTATGCCCGGGTGCCTGCCGGGAGAGCCCCGGGCGACTTCGTTGTCCTTGTCAACGACCCGGGCATCGTCGCGCTGGCGTCCGCGGGTCTGGAGCCGGTCAATGAGGCTGACCTGCCGCCGGAGGAGCGCCTGCGCGTTGAGCAGGTGCTGGGACCGCCGCTGCCGCCGGTCGACGAAGCGCAGGTGATCGCCGGCATCGACAGCCGCATCCTGGCCCATCGCACCGTGCCGATCACAGTAAATGTCGTGGATGCGTCCGGCCGTCCCGTGCCGGGCGCGACCGTGCGCGTCGAGCATGTGGGGCATGGATTCTGGTTCGGCGCGGGCTTTGACCGGAGGCTGCTCCATGAGGACAACAGCGAGGCCGACCGCCTGCATCGCGAGGCATTCCTGCGCCTGTTCAATGCCGCGACCATCCAGCTGTACGCGGCGAGCTACGAGCCCCGACCCGGTGCGTATTCTGACGATGAGTACCTGCAGGCGCTTGACTGGATCGATCGGCATGGTCTGCGGGCGAGCGGTGATTCGCTCTATTGGAACCTCGCAGCGCCCCGCTGGCTGGGGACACCGGATGCTTCGGCTGACGTCTTGCAGCAGTGGATGGACCGCCTGCTGGAGCATGCTTCGCAGACGATTTTCCCGTCGATGGCGAGTGTGGACGTGTTCAACGAAGTCGTCGCCTGGGAGCGCTTTCGGACGCCGCTGACGCCGGTGCTTCCGGGCGGGCGCAAGGCGGCGGTCATCGCTGGCTACACGCGGCGGTTCAAGGCGCTGAATTCCCGGACCGCCGCCATGGTCAATGACTACGACACAACCCCGGAGTATTATCATCTGCTGAAGGAACGTCCTGGCGGCGGGCGGCGCGCTCGATGCGATCGGCCTGCAGAGCCACATGCACAACGGCGCGTGGCCGGTCGCGCAATTGTGGAATGTCCTGAACCGGCTCGCCCTGCTGGACCGGCCGGTGTTTTTCACGGAGTTGAGCGTCGTCTCAGGCGCGCCGCGCGCCTTCAATTTCCGGCCCGCCGATCCGCCGTGGGAAACGACACCGGAAGGCGAGGCGGCGCAGGCCGACTACCTGGAGCTTTTCTACCGGCTGGCCTACAGCCATCCGGCGGTTGCCGGCGTCACGTATTGGGATTACTCGGACCGGGGGGCCTGGCTGGGATGCCCGGTCGGTCTGCTGCGCAAGGATGGCACACCGAAGCCGGCCTACGGGCGGCTGGACCGGTTGATCAACCAGGAGTGGCGCACGCGGGGGACGTTTCTTGCCGACGGAGCCGGGCGGCTGGTCGTGCCGCATGCGTTCGAAGGCGGATACCGGATTTCCGTTAATGGCATTGAGATCCGAGGGGAGCATGCGGTCGACCGGCCCTTGGCGGTGGTGATCGTGGTCGGGAGGCAGCAGGACGGCGCGCGGTGACGCTCAGGCAGGGATGAACCGCCGGGCCGTCCGGCTGCGTTCGGCGCGCCCGGCGGTCGCGCCCTGCCGGCGCTGCGCCCCGGCTGCGCCGCGGAGTCCCGGCGGAAGCCAACCTGTCGCTGGGTTGACACACCGGCGACGGCGGGCTCATTCTGGGACAGATTGGCGCGCGGCATGCGCTGCTCATCGCCATGGATACCAACAAGCTTACCGTGATGTCGCGCTCGGCGGTGGCCGAAGGCCAGAATCAGGCGCGCCGCCGTTCGCACAACGAGGTGGAGACCTGGCATCTGCTGGTGGCATTGCTCGCCCAGGAAGGCGGCGTGATTCCGGCGCTCATCGAGAAGCTCGGCCTGACAGTGGGCGCGATGCAACTGGCGGCGGAAAGGGAGCTTGACCGGCTGCCCCGGGTGACGGGCAGCGTGGACGTGTCGAAGATCTACGTCACGCAGGCGGTCAACGAGGTGCTCACCCAGGCGGAGGAGGAGGCGGGGAAGCTCAAGGACGAATACGTCAGCACCGAGCACCTGTTCCTCGGCCTGGTCGATGTCGCCAAGCCGGAGGCGTTCAAGAAATACCTGAAGAGTTTCGGCCTCGATCGCGCGAAGGTGCTGAAGGCGCTGGGCGAGATCCGCGGCAACCAGCGGGTGACCTCCGACAATCCCGAGGCCACCTACCAGGCCCTCGAGAAATACGGCATCGACCTCGTGCAGCAGGCGCGCAAGGGCAAGCTCGATCCGGTCATCGGGCGCGACGAGGAGATCCGCCGCACGATCCGCATCCTGTCCCGCAAGACCAAGAACAACCCCGTGCTGATCGGGGAACCCGGCGTGGGCAAGACCGCCATCGTCGAGGGCCTCGCGCAGCGCATCCTCCGCGGCGACGTGCCCGAGGGGCTCAAGGACAAGACGATTTTCGCGCTCGACATGGGGGCGCTGCTCGCCGGGGCGAAGTATCGCGGCGAATTCGAGGAACGCCTCAAGGCGGTCCTCCAGGAGATCAAGCAGAGCAACGGGCGCATCCTGTTGTTCATCGATGAGCTCCACACGATCGTCGGCGCGGGCAAGGCGGAAGGCGCGATCGATGCCGGCAACATGCTCAAGCCCATGCTGGCGCGCGGCGAGCTGCATTGCATCGGCGCGACGACGCTCGACGAGTATCGCAAGCACCTGGAAAAGGACGCGGCGCTCGAACGGCGGTTCCAGCCCGTGATGGTGGACCAGCCCTCCGTGGAAGACGCCATCTCGATCCTGCGCGGCCTGCGCGAACGCTATGAGCTGCACCACGGCGTGCGCATCCAGGACAGCGCGCTCGTCAGCGCGGTGGTGCTCTCGAACCGCTATATTTCGGACCGGTTCCTGCCCGACAAGGCCATCGACCTCGTCGACGAGGCCTGCGCGATGATCCGCACCGAGATGGATTCGATGCCGACCGAACTCGACGAGCTCACGCGGCGGGTGCTCCAGCTGGAGATCGAGGAGGCGGCGCTCAAGAAGGAGAAGGACGACGCCAGCCGGCAGCGGCTCGATGCGTTGCGCAAGGAACTCGCCGATTTGCGCGAGCGCGCCCGCGCGCTCAAGGCCCGCTGGGACGGCGAAAAAAAAGCCGTCGAAAAGGTCCAGAAGGTGCGCGAGGAGATCGAGCAGGTGAAGCAGGAGATGCAGCGCGCCGAACGGGCCTATGATCTCAACAAACTGGCGGAGCTCCGCCACGGCCGCCTGCCGCAGCTCGAACGCGAACTCGCGGCGCTGGAGAAGACCGGCAAGGGACGCTCGCTGGTGAAGGAGGAGGTCTCCGCGGAGGAAATCGCCGAGGTCGTCGCGAAATGGACCGGCGTGCCCGTCACGCGGCTGATCGAGGGAGAGAAGGAAAAACTCCTGCGCCTCGATCAGGTGCTGCACCGGCGCGTGATAGGACAGGACGAGGCGGTGACGCTTGTCACCGAGGCGATCCTGCGGGCGCGGAGCGGGATCAAGGATCCGCGGCGGCCGGTCGGCAGTTTCCTGTTTCTCGGTCCCACCGGTGTCGGCAAGACCGAGCTGGCGAAGACGCTGGCGGAGACCCTGTTTGACACAGAGACGGCGATGGTCCGCATCGACATGTCGGAGTACATGGAGAAGCATGCGGTCTCACGGATGATCGGCGCGCCGCCCGGCTATATCGGGTACGACGAGGGCGGCCAGCTGACGGAAGCCGTCCGCCGCAAGCCTTACTCCGTGATCTTGTTCGATGAGGTGGAGAAGGCGCATCCGGATGTATTCAACGTCCTGCTACAAGTGCTCGATGACGGCCGCATCACGGACGCGCAGGGCCGCACGGTGGATTTCAAGAACACGATCATCATCATGACCTCCAATCTGGGCAGCCGCCTGCTGCTCGACGGGGTGACGGGCGACACGATTCCGGAAAGCGTGCGCGAGGGGGTGATGACCGAGGTGCGCCGGGCGTTCCGGCCGGAATTCCTCAACCGGATCGACGAGACGATCCTGTTCAAGCCGTTGACCCTCGATGAAATCACGAAGATCGTCGATCTCCTGATCGAAGACCTGAACCGGCGCCTGGCGGACCGGAGGGTGACTGTGAAACTCGACGGCAAGGCGAAGGAATGGGCGGCGGAGAAGGGCTACGACCCGGTCTTTGGAGCGCGGCCGTTGAAACGGTTCCTGCAGCGGCAGATCGAGACGACGCTGGCCCGCGCGCTCATCTCGGGAGAGGTGGCGGAGAATTCCACGGTCACGTTCAAGGTGAAGGGCGACGCGCTGGTGATGGGGTGAGCGGCCTGCCGTTGGTGGTGCGCGTTGTCCCCAACGCAGTGCCGGCAAATGGGAGATGAAGCGCCTTGTGGACAAGGCGCGCCACCTTGGGAATGGCGGCTGGCATCGTGAAAGCTGGTGGGGCGCGTTGTCCCCAACGCGCCTGGAGGTGGAGAAAACGATATTGATGACAACATGCCCCACCCAAACGTTGTGGCATGAACGAATACACCCTGCGATTGCACCACCGAACACCCGGATGGGTGGAGACAGGCGCGATGTTCCATGTCCGGATTCGGGTGGCGGGGAGGCAGTTCACTCCGCTGACCGAGTCGCGACTGGGCGGTCGCCTGATCGGTGCTGCCAAGCAGTACCACACGTCCGGCTGCTGGTGGTGTGAGTTGTTCTTGCTCATGCCGGATCACTTGCACGCCTTGCTGGTCTTCCCTCCTGGAATCAGCATGTCCACCGTTGTCCGCAACTGGAAGCGAGGCATGGCGCGTCTTCACGGCATTGCTTGGCAATCCAACTTTTTCGACCACCGCATCCGCCATAAAAAAGAGCGGGACGAGACTTGGCGCTACATTCAACGGAATCCGGTGGCAAAGGGACTGTGCGCCAGCGAAGAGGATTGGCCATTCTGGTGGTGCGCATTGTCCCCAACGCGCAATCGGCAAGGGAGCGATGAAGCGCCTTGTGGACAAGTCGCGCCACCTTGAGAATGACGGGCGGCTGTGTGAGCTGGTGGGGCGCGTTGTCCCCAACGCGCAATCGGCAAGGGAGCGATGAAGCGCCTTGTGGACAAGTCGCGCCACCTTGAGAATGACGGGCGGCTGTGTGAGCTGGTGGTGCGCGTTGTCCCCAACGCGCAATCGGCGCGGGAGCGATGAAGCGCCTTGTGGACAAGTCGCGCCACCTTGGGAATGACGGGCGGCTGTGTGAGCTGGTGGTGCGCGTTGTCCCCAACGCGCAATCGGCGCGGGAGCGACGAAGCGCCTTGTGGACAAGTCGCGCCACCTTGGGAATGACGGGCGGCTGTGTGAGCTGGTGGGGCGCGTTGTCCCCAACGCGCAATCGGCGCGGGAGCGACGAAGCGCCTTGTGGACAAGTCGCGCCACCTTGAGAATGACGGGCGGCTGTGTGAGCTGGTGGTGCGCGTTGTCCCCAACGCGCAATCGGCGCGGGAGCGACGAAGCGCCTTGTGGACAAGTCGCGCCACCTTGAGAATGACGGGCGGCTGTGTGAGCTGGTGGTGCGCGTTGTCCCCAACGCGCAATCGGCGCGGGAGCGATGAAGCGCCTTGTGGACAAGTCGCGCCACCTTGGGAATGACGGGCGGCTGTGTGAGCTGGTGGTGCGCGTTGTCCCCAACGCGCAATCGGCGCGGGAGCGACGAAGCGCCTTGTGGACAAGTCGCGCCACCTTGAGAATGACGGGCGGCTGTGTGAGCTGGTGGGGCGCGTTGTCCCCAACGCGCAATCGGCGCGGGAGCGACGAAGCGCCTTGTGGACAAGTCGCGCCACCTTGAGAATGACGGGCGGCTGTGTGAGCTGGTGGGGCGCGTTGTCCCCAACGCGCAATCGGCGCGGGAGCGATGAAGCGCCTTGTGGACAAGTCGCGCCACCTTGAAAATGACGGGCGGCTGTGTGAGCTGGTGGTGCGCGTTGTCCCCAACGCGCAATCGGCGCGGGAGCGACGAAGCGCCTTGTGGACAAGTCGCGCCACCTTGAGAATGACGGGCGGCTGTGTGAGGGGGTGGGGCGCATTGTCCCCAACGCGCTGTTGCCGCTCACCGGCGGCGGAAAATGAACGTTGAGGCCGGGCGGCGCGCCGGGTTGTATGAGCATTGCCATGTCGTCCGATCCGATCCGCTACTGGAATCGCGCCAAGAAAACCGTAGAGACCGAAAAGATCTACGGCGAGCGCTGGTTGCGCCTGGTTTATGAGAATCCGCTTGGGCGCGCGGCGTTGTGGCTCCTGGTGAGACGGGCGATTTTCTCGTGGTATTACGGTCACCGGATGAACCGCCGGCACAGCGCGGCGAAGGTCCTTCCGTTCATCGTCGACTACGACCTCGACGTTGATGAGTTCGCGAAATCGGCATTCGAGTACAAGACGTTCAATGAGTTTTTCTTTCGCAAGCTGAAGCCGGCGGCGCGGCCCATCGCGCCGGGCGACGACATCGCGGTCCTGCCGGCTGACGGGCGCCACCTCGTCTTTCCGGACGTCGACAGCGCGGATGGATTCTACGTGAAAGGCGCGAAGTTCACGCTCGCGGAGCTGTTCGGCGAGGCGCATCTGCCCCGCGGGCAACAGGCGCTTGCCCCGCGCTTTTCTGGGGGGGCGATGGTCATCTCACGGCTCGCGCCGATGGACTATCATCGTTTCCATTTTCCGGTCGGCGGCCGTGCGGGCGAGCCGCAACTCATCCCCGGCTGGCTGTATTCGGTGCATCCGATCGCGCTGCGCCACAACCTCCGTTACCTGGTGGGAAACCGGCGCATGGTGACGCTGGTGGATTCGCCGCAGTTCGGCGCGGTGGCGATGATCGAGATTGGCGCAACCAACGTGGGTCGCATCCGCCAGACCTTCATTGCCGGCCGCAACGTCGCGAAAGGCGAGGAGAAGGGGTTGTTCGCGTTTGGCGGCTCGTGTGTGATTACATTGTTAACCCGCGGCCGGATCCGCTTCGACGCCGACCTCGCGGAGCAAAGCGCCCGCCATGTTGAGACCTACGCGAGGATGGGCGAGCGATTGGGCGTCTCACTGCCAGAGCGGTGAACATGCTGTTTTGCCATGTGCATTCTTCACCGAACCGATTGTGGCTCGCGAATGCACACCAATATCCGGGCGCAGGCGGGCTGGGGGAGGATGGCGGGCGATTTGGTCGAAGGGCTGGCGTATTCGGGAGCGCGCGTCGGCGAGGCGCGCAAGATTTGCTGGGGCTATATCGACTTTGAGAAAAACCTGCTGACGATTCCGGGCGAGAAAACTGAGAACGCACCGCGCATCGTGCCGATGACGGCCGGTTTTCGAGCGTTGGTTGAGCGGATTCACGGCACAGGTATGCCTGCGAACGATGCGCCGGTATTCCGCATGCAAAATGCGCTGGGATCGCTGGCGACCGCTTGCAAGGTGGTCGGTGTGCCACACATGACGCACCACGATTTGCGGCATTTGTTCGCGACGACGTGCATTGAGGCCGGAGTGGACATTCCGACCGTCGCCAACTGGCTCGGCCACGCCGACGGCGGCGCTCTGGCGATGAAGACCTATGGCCATATCCGGCCCGAGCATAGCGCGGTGGCGGCGAAGAAAGTCAGTTTTGCGCCGCCTGCCCGGCAGACTGCAGTGGCGGGGTGAAACGCGAACGCGGCCCGTCGCCGCTTGACACAGTCCGATCGCAGGTAATCCGTCGTCGTCGTGCCTTGGTGCAGGCAAACGTTTCTCCCCTGGTGCCGCGATGGAGGTTCTGGAGCTCGCCAAAGACCGGACATGGCTGGCCAAGGTCACGAACGCAGTGGGTCAACACTGGAAGCAAAGGAACCTGCACAAGAAAGGCCGTTCCCTGGTTCTGGCAGAGAACGGCCAATCGTCGCAAATCGGTTTGCTAGCGTAGGTGGGTGGTTAGGCGGGGGGCATCTTCGAAATTCATCCTTGTTGCGAACGCGGCTGGCGTGTATACAGAACCCGTCATGGATGCGCTGCCGCCCTGCCTAGCGACTCACCCAGCCGGAAGCTTGGGGGACTGCCGGGAACCACCTAGGCTCGAACCGATCCCGCGACCGATCAGCGGACCCGTCCCAAAACCCCTTCCCCGCAAATCCAGTTTGCCATCAGTTGGAGGATAAAATGGAAATCAGAGTGGATGATTTCAAGCAGAGCGGGCTTTATCTTCTTTTTCCCGGGGGAAGGCGGATCGTTCTCACCCGCGAAAAGATCGAAGCCTTCGCGCTGGCCTTCGAATCCGATCTGGACAAGATTCCAGTTGAAATCAGAGGCGCGGTGGCCTTTCAGGCCTGCCCGGTGTGTCCCGAAAAAGGTCGCGCCAAATTCTGCCATGCCCTGCCGGCGACGCTGGCTTTTTTTGAAGAGCTGAAGGGCCTCAAATCCTTCGACAACGTCGGCGCCGTTTACAAAGGTCGTGAGCAGGACCTGGTCTTGGTCCCGAAGACCACGATGCAGGAGGCGCTGCAATTCGTGGTGATTTTCAGCCTCATGTACTACTGTGAGGTCGGGAAGCAATACTGGAAGTACTTCCTGGGAATTCATCCGCTCCTGGGCCCGCAGGAGATGATCACCAGAATCCACCTCAATATCTACTGGGATTGCAAAGGCGACAAACAGAAGGTCGACGAAGTCCTGCGTTCCTTCGGAAACGAGATCAACTGCACCTGCCGGTGTCAGGTGCAACGCCTAGGGCTCATCTGCAAAAATGACGCCCTGATGAACGCGTTTGTGAACACCCAGGCCCAGATCGAATGGCTGGCGATGACCAAGGACGCTCTGCTCGAAGAGTCATTCGAGGAATTCATGAAAAACGGTTAACGGCGTGCTTTCAAACCGCCGGTCATCGCGAGGCACATTTTGCTGGGCAGCAGAATGCCGTGGCTACCGAGGCCGAAGGCCGACACCCCCCGGCATCCAACCCCTCGACAGGGCTCGGGACTGTGAGCTTTCGAAGGGCTAGATTGCTTGGCTGATGTTGCTTTGCTGGCCAGCAACGCTCGGTAGTCGTCCCGATCGGCGGAACTCCGGGCAATGACGGCTTGAAGACACGCCCTAATCTCAACTAGCGGCAGCCAAGGGCAGGGGAATGATCGCAGCGGCTGCCATGTTTCTTTCGTAGTCCTCCAAGCGCGGCAATGTCACCTGGGCCTTCCTTGCATAAGCGCGATGCACCGCTTTGCTGTTGTGCCCCAAGGCCATTTGCGCGAACCGTTCGGGATAAACATTGGTGGAAACCTTGCCCAGCCGCATCACCATCAAGAGCAGCTCACCCTGAGTCTCGATGATGATCCTATGGTGCCCGGGACAGGATTTGAACCTGCACGTCTTTCGACACCAGATCCTAAGTCTGGCGTGTCTGCCAATTCCACCACCCGGGCGCGGGTATGTATGGACGTTGCGAAAGGGACCGGCTCAGGGCAAACTTTCTTCCTGTTTGCGGACGAAGTTTAGCCCCCTCTGGGGGAGGTATTCCCCTGACTTCTCGAGTAGATCTCACGAGTCATTCGAATCAGCGTTCGGGTTATTCGAAGCCAGCGCAGTGGCGAGTGCAGTTCGCTCCCGCGTTACACGGAGCGAGAATTGCGGACAAATCAGGCTCCACGGTTAGGGCCTATTCTGATTTGCTGATGCGTGTTAACGTGGGCGCATGAACTCGGAAAACAACTCCACTGCCCTCACCGCTGCGGAACTCGCCCAATCGACACCGCCGCTCGAAACCCTCACTTACTCAGTCACGGAAACGGCCCGCGTGCTTGGTGTCTCTCTGCCGACCGTTTACCGCCTGATCGCGCGGCGGCTACTCCGGCCCTTGCCGGGCCTGCGGCACAAGCGGCTCCCGAAACGGCAAGTCCACGCTTATATCAACAGCGGGCAACCGCTATCGGTGTAGGGCGCGGCGAACAATTCCCGCTCGCCATGATCCAAGCCCATTGCCTTCCATGAACGCCCCCAACAAAGATCGCGTCAATCGCCTCGTCCTCGAACTGCTGGCGGAGGACCCCGACGATGCAGCCGTCGCGCTGTTCACCCGGCTGTGCCGGCAGTCGCCAAAGTTGCGGGCCTGGCTTTGGGATGAATTTGCGCGGTCGCCAAAGACCCGCGCGGAGTTTGCTCGCATCTTCTCTCAACCCGGCGTCAAAGGGGATAATCTCACGCTCGCCCATGCAGCCGGCGAGGATCGTGCCCGCTCAGTTGAAAACGCGCGCCTGCGCGGCGACTGGCTCAAGGCGTCAACGCTCCGCCCTTACGGTGGCCTCAGCCGCCCGGAGATCGAGGGATGGATCCGGCGTTACCAATCTGGTTCGCTCCATCCTGCCACTTTCCAACTCGTGCTCGCTTGGCGTCGGACAAACAGGACGCAGCCCGCGAGCCCTTCTTTGGTCCGCGCGAGCGCGGCATTTCTGGCGGAAGCCTTGGGCCGGGATAACCGCGGTTTGCTTCGTCAATTCGTCCGAATCGAGCGCTTCTTTCGCGCGCGCCAGGAATTGGGCCGGGCAGCCTACGGACACCTGCATCGTTGGAAAGTCCACCTGCTGCTCTACGTGCTGAATCATCCGAAGCCGTGCTACCGGACACGCGACCTGACCGCGTATCTCGCGACCAAAAGGATCCGCGTTTCGGGCAAACTCATCCGGCGGTTCTGCACGCGTCACGGCATCGCTCGCGATAGCGGGCGGTGGCCAGCAGATACCGCTTCTTCGCTTTGAGATAGTACGCCGCGGCCCAATCCAGGTTCTCAAACTCGCAGATCTCCCCAGCAGGCCGAGAGTTCGGGAGATTAGGTCGTTGGTCTTTGTTCACGGATGTTGACACGTTCATGTAAACATGAACACTGCCTATACGTGAACAGTTTGCTGCGAGAACTATCATCCATGGAGACCCAAGCCGGGGACGTACTCCTCCGGCTGCTGGAGTGCGCTAAAGGATTTACCGGATGGCAAATCAGTCACAACCCGGCGCAATTCGACCGAGCCTACGATCTTCTTGCGGAGGGGCACAGCGATGCTGGGGCCAACATCGAACTTTGGGTGGAGTTCAAGGCTGATCCGCGGCCGTCCCTGTTCCCGTACGTCAATATCGAGACCGATTTCGAGAGCCAGAAGGTCAAACGCGCTCGCGCTCGAGTGTTCGCGGCTCCGTTCATCGGCCCACGGATGGCGGAAGTCTGCTGGGATCACGGTTGGGGCTGGTTCGATCTCGGCGGCAACTGCCGGATCGGCGTGCCCGGCATCGGGCTCTACATCGAGCGAAGCGGCCTGCCCCCAGTTCACAACCGTCCGCCGCTCCGCGCCAACCTTGGCACTCCCGAGGCCGCACGCGTGGTGCGCGCCGTGTTTTCATTTGCAGAGAAAGGGACCTCGTGGACTCAGCGGGAACTCCAATCGTCGTGCCGCCCGGATGTGAGTCTGGGCCTCGTCAACAAGGTGGTGAACTATCTCAAGGACGAGCGACTCGTCGAGCCAACCGATTCGGGAGCGCTTCGGTTGCGCGACCCCCTGGGGCTGCTGTCGGCGTGGCGGGAGGCCTATCGGTTCGACAAGGTACGGCAGGTCAGGTTGTTCACCCTCGCGAAGCGGGAAGCGATCGATGCGGCGTTGCGGAGAATCGCTTCTAAAGGAGAGGTGAAGGCAGCGTATGCGGCGTTTTCGGCTGCCGAAATCCTCGCACCTGCGGTCCGTCAGCCGCGACAGTGGTTAATGGTGTCGCCCGAGTGCGCCGAGGAGATCGTGCAACACCTCGACGCCAAACCGGCCGATTCCGGCGACAATCTCGTGCTGCTCGTGCCGCCGGACGATGGGCCATTCTTCGACGCGCAGGGGCGCGCCGACCTTCCCATCTGCACGAGCGCACTGCAAACCTATGTGGATGTCGCCCACCTGGCGGGTCGCGGTGAGGAAGCTGCGGAGGCAATCCTAGAACAAGTCTTGAAGCCGGCCTGGAAAGCGAAAGGACTTCTCTGATGGAACCTCGAACATCAAATGACTATGGCGCCCGGCAAATCGAAGCTGCCCGACGCGTCCTTGTGGACCTCGGCCAGGTCCTCGGCGGGTTTCGCGACTGCATCGTCGTGGTCGGCGGATGGGTGCCGGATCTCCTCATTCCCGATGCGACCGAGCCGCATGTCGGCAGCATCGATGTGGATCTGGCTTTGGATGTGAAGCGTCTGATCGATGGGCGCTACGCCGAGTTGCTCAAACTCCTGATCGAAACCCGGCGTTACCTACAGGGAAAGAAGGCATTTCAGCTTGTGACGGCTGTCGATCTTCAAGATGGGCACCCGGCGGTGACGGTTGAGGTCGATTTCCTGGCTCCGCAAGAGGTCAAGCTGCGCGGTAGCGGTCGTGTGAAAGGCTTCCGTGTGCTTCAGGCCGATGGATGCGCTGCCGCCTTTCGCGCGCCGGAGGTGATCGATGTCTCCGGGTCAATGATCGACGGTTCCCACAACACCGTGCAGGTGCGGGTGGCCTCCCTAGCGGATTTTCTGGTGATGAAATGCCACGCGTTGGCCGGCCGCGACAAGCCAAAGGACGTGTACGACATCGTGTACTGTCTCGATCACGTGGTCGGCGGTTCCGAGGCCATCGCAGCGATCTGGCGCGAACGCACCACCGACGCTGATGTGACCGAAGCAGTCCGGATCTTGCGCGAGAAGTTCGCGGGTATCGATTCATTCGGCCCGGAGAGGGCCGCCGGCTTTCTGGATGCCGCAAGCGCAGATGGACGCGCCATCGCAGCCCGCCGTGCATTCGAGCTAGTGCAAGCTTTCCTGAAACAACTGCGGCCTCGCTGATACGGCACTTTTTCTATACTGGCTTCTATACTCGGACAAAAAATGTGAGCCAAAATCGGATCGGTAGAGCAAAGAGAGCTGATGCTGATTCAAGATGTAACTCACTGATGTTAGGATGTTAGGGCAGGTAGGATCACTTAAGGTAAAGTGAGAAAAAATATCTTTCTTGGTCTTAGAAGCCCTTGCCGAAAGGCTTATCGGTTCGAGTCCGATCCCGGGCACCAGCCTCTGAAGGGGTGGAGCCAGAAACCGCCCCTATACCGCACTCCTAACCGGACCCCATCCGCGTCGATTCCAGTGCGAAACAAGAGGCAGCAGATGAGCGGGATCTTCTTCATTACCGATGGTGGTTGGATTGGTCTGACGCTGTTGACTGGCTTGGCTTCATTTGTGGCTCATCTTCCAGTCCGACCGAAAGCACTTCGACAATCCTGTTCGGCGACAAGAACCGATACCGAATCGCGATGCGACCCTCCCGCCAAACGAGCGGGGTGGAAGAGAAATCGAAGGAGGTCCATTCGTCGCGAAAACGACCCATATCGTTCGCGAACCGGGCCGCGACCGCCTTATAAGCTTCCGGACCGATTTCCGATGCCGGCAGGTTCGCGAGAGCCAGCTGCAAACAGCGGCGCAACGCCAGCCGCTGTTTCACCCGCCATATTACTTCCGTTTTCATGCGGGACGAGAAGTCAAACGCCATCTGCCGGAAGCCCACGTCTCACATTATCCGAAACGAACGCCTGAATCCGCTCAATTGGCGGTGCCTCAAGCATTGCCAGATACCGTCGCTCCCGGGCCACAGAATCGAGGACCTCCCTCAGCGAAGAGGCATCGCTCTTTCGAATTTGTCGGATGTGGATCATCTTGCCCGGACGTTGATGGCCTGCCGCTGACCTACGGCTTCTGCTCCGGTCCCGCAGGAGGTGGGAGGGTCGGGTATGTTGAATGGGCGGGTTCTTCCTTCCGCAATGTCTCGATATACTTGACGGCCTCGGCGCTCACCCAGTCAGCTGCACCTACATGCTGGAACGCGATTTCACCGGCCTTGCTGATCACAAATGTGGCTGGAATCGCGCTGGTCGTAAAAACCTTCGGCACGTAAAAAACACCCAGGACATCCATGTTCTCCATGGGGGTTCGTGCCATCGGATGCGTATCAAATTCAGTCAGAATTCCGTCGAATGCCTTGACGGCTTCAGCGTCGCCGGTCCGACAGCTTTTGAAGGTCTGGAAGAACTCAATCTCCCGCTTCTGCCAGAGCTGTAATTCAGGTTTCCCTGCTGGCGATGCAGTGGCTCCTGACTGTGCGTTGAGACTTGACGCCAATGTTGCGTCAGCGATCCAGACGGCAACACAGGCGAGCAGGATTCTCTCGATACGGGTCAGTTTCATTTAAGTGTCCCGGGACTGGAATTCTTTAGATCACTGGTGAATTCAGGCACACCACGGAGCACTTCTTCCATCTCGGGCGACGGAACCCCAACAATCCGTCTCAATTCGGCGATGTCGGTGCTGGGTTCGATTTCGTGCACGATCGTGGACAAAGGAGCAGCGCCAGGAATAAAAAGATGAAAAACCTGTGGTTCATATGGCCAGAATCAAGGACCTTTAGCGCTGGATGGTCATATGCCCAGGCCCGCCACCCCGTTCAAAACAATTCAACGGATCCTGAAATCCACGGAGTGAATCCATTCCTGTCCCGGCGCCATGGATGGATCTGATCGGTGATTCCGGTGAAGAGGGCGGGGTGGGCACCCTTCGCCGTTCACGCGGAGCGGGGATGATGGACCTGCCGGCGAAGGCTGCGGCCGAAGTCCTGGCGAAACGCGGACAGGTTTTCCACCGCGCCAAGCGCGATGAGCTGACGCGCGATGTTCCCGACGACGGCGCCTTCGTTTGCCGGGCGGCGGGAGAAGCTGTTCAACACGCCTTCGAGCAGCCAGAAGCTGTTCAACACGCCTTCGAGCAGCCAGAAGCCGGTCATGTTGGTGAGCGGACGATAGCGGCCGGCCCCCGTGCGTTCGTTGGAGACGCGGGCGTTCAGCGCATCCACACCGAGCACGGGGGTGTCGCTTTCAAATCCGACGAGCGACCATGTGCCGGAGCTGAGGAAGATGAACCTCGCGGCCGGATTCCTCATCGACAGCGGTTGCATGGTGAAGGAAGCGGGGCTGCGGGTGGGTTTTGCAGACCCGTTCCATTTTTCACGCTGTTTCAAGGCCGTGCACGGGGTGGCGCCAAGCGAGCTGCAGCGGCAGGTGAGGGAGAATCCGTTCGGGGCGGACTGAAAGCCCGCGGCGGCCGCCGCCGGCTGCATCCTGCCGGCAGGTATGGCAGGTATTACAGCGCGCATGACGTTTTATCATCCTCAGACCAACACGGGCTTTCAGATCGGGACTATGCTGACGTCGTTTCTTTGACATGGGGATCGCTTCTTCCTTTCTTGGTTAAGCGACCCGCGGTGTCTGACTTTTGGGGACGACCTCGCCCGGCGTGTCCGATGCATGCTCCTTTTTCACACAATGTACAGAATCTCGATCGCCACATCCGCCCTTGCCCTGATCTTTTCGTTGGCCGGTTGCGCCACCACGCAAAGCGAGAACTCGGAACGACCTTCTCCGCCTTCTGCGGCGGTATCCAACGCTCAGCAACCAGCCGGTCCGTTGCCTGGCCCGCCGGCAATCGCCGCACCTATACCCATCGATATGGGGCAGTACAGCTCCAAGCCGGTTTCTTTTGAGAGAGCCATCCTCTCAATGGAAGCGGGTGCGCAGATCGGAAAGATTACCGGCGGCTGGCTCAACGTCACATGGAAGTCAATGAGGGCGAATCCTGGCGAGGCCGACAAGGCGTGTGTACAGGTGGGGCGGGAAGAACTGCGGAAGGCTCATTACAATACTCCGGATGCTTCGAACGCCCTGTTCGGAGAACACGAATTGGAGAAGATCCGTTATCAACTCGGAGCGAACATCACCTGGATACAGATGGATCTTCACGTCCAACCCGGGTGGACAAAGGCAACGCTCACCAGCAAAGGACACATCTCTGTGACTTGGCAGCTTTTCGACACGCGCGCCGACAAGGTCGTTTTAACTCTCAAGACCGAGACGCCGTTCCAGGATGTATCGACGGTCGATGCGGGCGATAACCCGGAGCTGGCGATGTTCCGCAAAGCTTTCCGGCAGCTGCTCGCGGAAAAGGAGTTTGCTGCTTTCATGAGGCCCGATGCTCCGGAGCCGGTCGGGAGTTCCGGGAAAGCGCCCTCGATCAAGATCGCCTTGGACACCGCGGGTCCTTCCCTGGCGCTGCCCGACGATTTTGGCCAGGTGCTCGATTCGTTCCTCACGTTGGAGCCGGGACAGGTACTCGGCAGTGCATTTCTAATCTCTCCGGACGGTTATGCGCTCACCGCGGCTCATGTCGTCTCGGGCTTGAAAACCGTGCCGACGCGGCTCCACTCCGGGATCGTTTTGGATGCGGAAGTCATCCGCATCAATGATGAGTCCGATGTGGCATTGATCAAATTGCCAGGATCCTCGTTCAAGGCTTTGTCAGTCGTGCTATCCGGTGAACCGCAGATTGGCTCGGATGTGTTTGTCGTCGGCAATCCGAGGATGAAAGAGCTCGACGCATCGGTCTCCAAGGGCGTGGTCAGCGGCAATCGCTCGATCTCCGGTCACAAATACCTTCAGACGGACGCGTCAGCAAATCCCGGCAGCAGCGGGGGGCCGGTTCTTGATCGAAAGGGAAAGGTCCTCGGGGTAATCAGTTGGAAGTTCGCGGGATCCGAGCTCCAAGGCCTCGCTTTCGCAGTGCCGTTGGGAGATGCCTTGAGCAGCCTGAACGTCGAACTGCCTCAAACGCGATAGCTGCGGCTCGGACCGGTGGCGACCTGACATCAGCCGCGGCCCTGGGCTCGTTCCCACGCAAACAGGTATTGCTGGGCGAGGCCGGCGTGCGGCCCGAAATGCGCCCGGCCGAAGTGGGCAATCTGCCGGGGTGTCCAGCCGTCCAGCGCATAGCGCAGCTCCATTGTCCTGGTGATCCACACATCCACCGGAAAAGCCTCGAGGCGGCCGGCGCCGAAAAGCAGCACGCAATCGGCTACCTTTTCACCCACTCCGGGCAGCTCCCGCAGCCGTTCCCTGGCTTCGCGGTAAGGGAGAGATTCCATCCGGGTGAACCAGGCGCCGTCCCCGGCCAAAACCTGCGCGGTTTGGTTGATGTAGCGCGCGCGAAAGCCGAGCAGGCAGGAGCGAAGGGCCTCTTCGCTGGCCGCCGCCAGCTCTGCCCACGTGGGAAGGCGGTGGATCCCGGGCACGATCTCGCGGCCGTGCCGCCGTGCCAACAACTCCACCATCTGCTTGATCTGCACGATCTGTTTGGTGGCGCTGCAGAGAAAGCACAGCAATGTCTCCTCCAATGGCTGGCGCAGCAAACGCAGGCCGGGAAACGCCTTGAGGCAGCGCGCGAGATGCGCGTCGCTGCGCCATGGCAGATCATCAACCAGGCGGCCGAAACTGAGCGCCGACCCGAAATAGCAGGGCAGTTCACCTGCCACGATTCCGGCCAGTTCCCGGGGGGCGGACCACAGCAACCCGTCGGGCCCGGCAGGTTTGAGCCGCGCCACACAACCTGCCCAGACGCCCTGCCAGACGCCGTCCGGCAGGCGATTCCAGCGGAAAGCCTGGCCGCCGTCGACGACCTCGGCCAGAACGGCAGGTGTCATGGGCTCGGGAAGCGCGAGCAGCCGCCAGTCGGACCAGACAACAGGGGAGGACGACATATAATGTCTTGCGATCACAATGCTTTCACGAAGGAATCTGTTTCCGAACCGGATGAACGGCAAACGTCTTCTGGAGTGCTTCGCGGCTTCCCTGCTGGCCGGCCTCCTTATCGCGCTGCCTTTTTGGGCCGCGGACGGCCTGAAAGGGGGCAGTCGCGGACTGCCTGGCGGATGGCCGGGATGGCTTGTCGCAGGGGCAGCCGGGATGGCGCTGGTGCTTTTTGGCATCGGATCCCTTCCGCAAACGTTCCGCGGGCGCGCCCGCGCCGCGGCGGGCGCGATGGCCTCCCGCATTTCCCGCCGTCCGGTGGCTGCTCTCGCCCTGGTTTCCGCCCTGGCTGTGTGTGCCTCCACCTACCCGGTCGTCTTCCTGGGGGACAGCTTCGTCTCGCCCGGGTACGGGGTGAACCTGCTCTATGATTGCTTTCCCACCCTGCCGGGTTCCACCGAGACAAAACTCCAGAACGCAACCGGCGCCGATGCCAGCGCGATGCTCTGGCAGGACGTGCCGTATGCGAAGATTGAATCCCGTTTCCTGCGCGCCGGCGAACTCCCGCTCTGGAATCCCTTCAACTCGGCTGGCGTTCCGCTGCTTGGCCAGGGTCAGTCGATGATCGGCTCCCCGCTTCACCTCCCGGTCATCCTGGCGGGGGGCAGCGCCCTATCGTGGGATGCGGTTTTTCTGGGCGCAAAATGGCTGCTTGCGCTGGGCTTCGGCCTGGTGGTCTGGGAACTCACCCGCCACCTTCCCGCCGCCGCGCTTACGGCGATGGCCTCGCCGTTCATCGGTTTTTTCATCTTCCGAATCAACCATCCGGCCATCTTCAGCCTCTGTGTGGCGCCCTGGATGCTCTACGGGTGGACGCGCATCGCCGGTTCCCGCTCGCTGCGCTCCGTTTTGCCCTGGGCGGGTTTGCTCTTGCTGGCCAGCTGGGCGGAGCTCACCAGCGGAACAGTCAAGGAGGCTTCGGCGCTGCTGCTGTTCGCCAATCTGGCGGGAATGTTCATGGTGGCGTTCTCGACGCAGCCCCCGGCCCTCCGCCTGCGGATCCTCGGGATCGCCGCAGGTGCGGGCGCAGCGTTCGTGCTGCTGGCGACTCCTCTATTGATGCCTTTCATCGAGACGCTCAGGCAGTCCTACAACAGCTCCGAAAACGCCGGTGTGATCCAGGCGCCTCCCGCCCTGCTGATCGGCTTTTTCGACGAGGTCTTCTTTCGCCCGTTGAGCCGCTGGCATTCGGTGTTCTGTCCGGCGGTAAACTTCCTGTTCTTGCTGGGCGGGCTCTGTTTTTTCGCGACCCTCGGGCGTGGGCCGCAGGAGCGGCGTGTGCTTGCGCTGGCCGCCGCGGGGATCGTGCCGCTTGCCCTCGCCTTCGGCCTCGTTCCGGCGGGCTGGATCCGCGCCGTGCCGTTGCTCCGCAACATTGAACACATTCACAACACGTTCTCGTGTGTCCTGATTCTGCTTTTCATCCCTGTTGCCGGCGCAGGCTTTCATTCCGCATGGCGGCAGTTCGGCACGGCCGGAGGCAAGCGCGACGTCATTCGCGTTTCGCTCCTGCTTGGTGCATTCCTGATCTTGTTTCTCGCTGACATCATCTGGCCCGCGCTCCTGTTGGGCCTTCCATCCGGCGCCAGGTTTTTTGTCGACGGCTTTGTCTTCGGCAGTCTTTGCGCGCTGGGGTCGGCTGCGATTGTGTTGCTGTGGACCTTTTCGGGAATACTCCGGTCCGGCCGGATCACGATGCTTCAGGGATTTCTCTGCGCGGCATGCGTGGCGGCGATGCTCTGGCGGCAGGGCATGCAGGCCGATCTCGGCAACAACCCGTATGTGCTCCTTGGGAAGCCGCGCCCTGCTTTCGATGTGCCGTCCGCCGCCGTCGCTGCCGTGCAGGCCGACCGGTCGTCGCCATTCCGGGTTGTGGGCTTTGTGGCCAACATGGTGGCGGGCTGGACAGGAGTGTATGGTCTGGAGGGCATCAGCGGACCCGACGCGCTCATGAACCGCCATTACCGGGAACTTCTCGATGCCTGCGGCGTCGATCGCCTGTGGGATTGGAGCCGGGTTGTGCGCATCGAAACCCTCGGCAACCAGAAGCCGGTCCTCGATTTTTTGAATGTCCGGTATTTCTTCGCCTCCGCCGGCGATACCATCCCGCCGGGGGCCGGCCTCGCCCCGGTGATGCAGGCCGATCTGTGCGTCCTGCGGAGCAACACGGCCTGGCCGCGGGCGTTCTTTGCCAACCGGGTGCTCCGTTATTCGTCACTCCCGGAACTCGTTGCGCTCATCCGCCAAAGCAACGGCCGGCCGTTTGCAGCTGTTCAAGAGGGAGATCCCGGAGCCCTGCTTGCGGGTCCCGGGGAAGAAGCCGGGCCGGTCGTGATTCCGGCTGAAGACTACCGGCTCGGTCCGAACTCGACTTCATTCAGGGTCCGCACGACAGGCCCGGGAATGATCGTTCTGCAGGAATGTTGGATGAAGGACGGCTTCCGCGCGACGTTGGACGGCCGTCCGGCCGCCTGCCTGCGGGTCAACCACGCCTTCAAGGGAATCCGGGCGGACGCGCCGGGGCTCCACGATGTCGTCTTCTCCTACCGGCCGCGCTGCTTCACCCTCGCCCTGGGGCTGCATGTCGCCGGATGGTTTCTTGTGGCAGGGGGCTGCGTCTGGCGCTGGCGCTTGCCCGCTGGGTAGGTGAGGAGTGTGGCGCCCCCAAGAGACGTTCCGGCGGACAGGCGCAAGAAACCGCGTACGCAGGATCTGGAGGCTGAAGGATGCGGGACGATGCCATCAGGGCCTGGCAGGTGCATCGCAAGGAGGGGGCCATTTCCGCCCTGAGGCGCATTTGACCTTGAACATAAAGGAATCTCCTATAGGCATTAAAGACAGCTTGATCGCATGCTCAATTCCAGCCGCAACGGCACGAACCCCTGACCCGACCGACGGGTGACTGGCTTGAAGATTGGATTTCTAGGCGGCAGTTTTGACCCGGTGCATCTCGGACACCTGGTGGGGGCGCAGGATGCCTACGAGCAGTTCAAGCTCGACCGGCTGATTTTTGTGCCGGCGTTCCAGGCGCCGCTCAAGCCCCAGGAGATGCAATCGGGCCCTGAAGACCGTCTCGCGATGCTCCGCGCAGCCATCGAATCGGACGGGCGCTTCGAGATCTCCGATGTGGAAGTGCAGCGGGGCGGCGTGAGCTACACCATCGACTCGGTGCGCCATTTTCACGCGCTGTTTCCTGGCGACCGGCTGTATTGGATAATCGGCGGCGACCAGTTGCCGAAGATGAATCTGTGGAAGGACGCAGTGGAGCTCGCCAGGCTGGTCGAGTTTATCACCCTTGAGCGTCCCGGCCATCCAGCCACGCGGATTCCGGACGTTCCCGGCCTTCGATTCCACCGTTGCGACGGACACCTGATCGACATCAGTTCGAGCGAACTCCGCCAACGCGTGCAACGAGGGCTGTCCGTGCGTTTTTTGTGCCCGCGCAAAGTCATTCTTTATATCGAAGCCCACAATCTGTACCGCCAACCCGCATGACCCCCCCTCCCTCGGCGCTCCGGAAGACCGTCAACAAGTCATTGCCACTATTGACCTCGATTGCGCGCGCTCTCGATGAAAAAAAGGCGGAGGATCTTCGCGTATTGGACGTCCGGGAGCAATCGTCGATCACCGATTTCCTCGTGCTGGCCACAGGGACTTCTGAACCTCATCTGCGGGCGATGCGCGTCGAATTGGAGAAGACGATCGATCGCGCGGGAGAGCCGATCATCGGAGTGGAAAGCAGGCAGGGCAGTGGGTGGACGGTCTTCGATGTTTTTGACATCATGGTTCATCTCCTTACGGCGGAAAACCGGGCCAGGTACCGGCTTGAATTGCTGTGGAAGGATGCGGTCGAGATTCCCGTGGCTGGGTTGCTGAGGCCTTCCCCGGTGATCCGCCGCAAGCGGCGCTCGGTGAAAAACGCATAAGTAGCGTTATTCGAGTGGAATAGGCATTGATTTCGCCAAAGGAGTGACGCCCGGGCGCGCCGGGGACGCAACTTGACAATGCCCGTGAGGCGTCGCTCCGGGTGATCGTTCTCCGGGCACTTTGACATTTTATTCAAGGTATGGGTGGTTTTCTGCCTTGCCCGGCGGCAGAACGTGTCGTTATACAATTGGATTGTGTTAGTGTTTGTCGAACGTTCATATCATCAACATTCATCCAATAATCCTATGAGATTCATTCGTCCAAACAAGGGCTTCACCCTTGTGGAAATCATGATAGTCGTGGTCATCATCGGGCTGCTTGCCGCGATGGCCATTCCCGCGTTCCAGAAGGTGCGTCAGAGTTCCATCGAGAAGACGTTGACCAATGACGCGAAGCAACTCGCTGCGGCGGCCAACCAGTATTTCATGGAGCAGGGCGTGTCCACGATTGCGTTGGGCATCGATACTGGGACTGGGATAGTCGGCGGTCAGTTCATGTCTCTGTATGTGCACCAGATCAGCAAGGGCAATTCGATTGGCCCCGACCCGATGGTTGCCGGTCAAACCTTTACGGGCAGCAATGCGGCTCTGCCTGCGGGTGCACAGAGCTTGGGCTTCAGTCCTGAGGGTCAAAAGCTGTAGCCGATTCCGAAACTCCAAGAGTGGTTATTTAACTGATATTGTCGGGCCGCACCTCTGGCGTGCGGCCCTTTTTTTTCGTCCGACGTCAGCCCAAGTTCGTCAGTTATCGGGAGCCGTGCGTGGGTAATCAACGGGTTGGGTTTTTCCGGCTCGATTCTCGGCACTACATGCCGCGCCAAGGTGGTCTGCTCTGTTGGGGGGCAGCGGAGTCGACGCTGTCGCATTGGCGGCTCGCTGCAGAAAGCCATTTACGTCGGCCAGGATTCCGGACCGGACCAGCTTCCTCACTTGGGCGTCAACCAATGACCGGATCTGAGGGCCCGTGCTCTTGAATCCGAGCATCCGGGCAACCGTGCTCGCCAGTTCATCCGCAGCTGCCCCAAGATGCAGCTCAACAACCTCGATGATCGTTGCCCGGATTTCCTGCGGCGGAAGGTACTCCGGCTTTCGCAACGACGGCGGCAGATCATCAGCGCGAAACCGCGGCCTCGCTGGTTTGCTCGAATCCACAATGAAACCCTCCTCCTTGCGAAATCGACCCGATTGAAGCACCACCGCCAGGGCTTTGTCGACCGCCTCCTGGATGCGATTCCCCGTGCGCTCCAACCCCCACGCCGACCGCAATCGCATGGCCACCTCGTCGGGATGAACCGGGCACTCAACCTCCAGGATCTGGGTCACAAACCCGGCGAGATCCCCGGCGGGCATCGATGCCAAGTCGGTGGTGCGCGGGACGGCCGGCAGCGGCGCCATCACATACGGAGCGGGATTTGCAGGGCCGTCAGCGTCCTTGTCACGCACACGTTCTATTTCGTCCGGCGTTTGTGCCGCCTTGTCCGGGGGGCAATCCGCCGGCAAGGTCACGGGAGTCTCCGGCTTGCCGCGCGCCCGCTCCACGGCCTCCAGAACCCGCCGCAATTCCCGCTCCGGCCGTTGGAACCAATCGGTGCTCCAGATGCGGTGAATGATCCACCCATGATCTTCGAGAACCGCCTGCCGCAGTCTGTCGCGATCCCGTGACGATCTCGATGAATGATAAGCCGCGCCATCGCATTCGATGCCCAGGATGTACCGTCCCTCCTGCTTCTCGTCGCGCACCGCCAGATCGATGAAGAACCCGGCTTCGCCCACCTGCGCGTCGATCTTCAGCCCGCTGCCTTCGAGAGCCGATTTCACAGCCTCCTCGAATGGAGATTCCTCTTCGCGCCCGCTCCTGGCGGCATATCCCAGCCGGCCCGTCTGGGCATAGCGGAGGAAACTCTTTAATGCGGCCACTCCACGCCCGCTCGCCCGCGCCAGGTCGATGTCGTCGGCCACGATCGAACTGAAGACCTCGCAACGTGACTTGGCCCGGGAGATCAATACGTTCAGTCGCCGCTCCCCGCCTTCGTTGCTCAACGGGCCAAAGCGCATCGCGAGAAACCCGGAGGGGTCTTTCGCATAGCCCACCGAGATGAAGATCACATCGCGTTCGTCGCCTTGGACGTTTTCCAGGTTCTTGACGAAAAACGGCTCCGTGGGATGGGCGTTGAAGAAAGGCTCCGCGTCCGGGGAGTTCCTGCGCAGCAATTCCAGCTCGTTTTGAATGGCCTGGCTTTGCTTGATCGAAAATGCCGCCACACCCAACGAAAGTCCCGCGCGGCCTCTGGCGTGTTCGATCACGGCCTTCGCGACAGCCTGCGCTTCGATCTGGTTGACCGCCGTGACGCCGCTGTCGAACACTCCGTCGGCGATATGGCGGAACCGCAGTCCAAGGTCCCCTGCCGCCGGGTGCGGGCTGGGGACGATGAAGAGCCCGTTCTCGTAGAACTCATGATTGGAGACCGCGATCAGCGTGTGGTGCCGGGACCGATAGTGCCACCGGAGCATCTTGGGCGGGATGCCGCGGGCCAGACAGAGCCCCAGAATGCTCTCGATGTCCTTTGGCGCCGCCATCTCCTCATTCTCCGCCTCGTTCTCCGCGTTCGAGGTCATCTGCATGAAGAAGCGCGTCGGGGGAAGCTGGCGGCTGTCTCCCACGACGATGACCTGTCGGCATCGCGCGACCGCGCCCAGCGCGTCGACGGGCTCCACCTGGCTGGCTTCATCGATGATCAGAATGTCAAAGTCGATTCCGCCCGGCTCCAGATATTGGGCCACGGACAAGGGGCTCATCATGAACACCGGCTTGATCGCCTGAACGGCGTTGCCGGCCAGGCGCAGCAGTTTGCGGATCGGCATGTGTCCGCGCTTGCGGGCAAGCTCGCCGTTGATGACGCCGGTGGGCCCGACGCCCGCTCCCTCCCGGGGCATTCGCTCATAATGGGCCAGCAGGGTGCGGAGCTTGGCCAGTTCCATCCGCTCCCGATCCACCCGCCGGAATTCCTCCACCGTGCGGTTGTGCAGGAGGCCGTCAAACGTGCCAAGCTGGGGATACAGCGACACAATGTGGCGCATCAACTGGGAGTGATAAGCCCACTCAAAGGCATCGTTCAGCTGTCCAGAATCCAGACCTCCCGCCTCGATGGCATCGATCAGGCTCCCGACGCCACACTGCCGCAGCCTTTCGGCCCGACCATTGAAATTGATCCAGTCCGCCAGCCGGTCGAACGAACCCAGCCATTCCTCAAAGCGAGCGCTCAGCAGGGTGAGGGAAAGGTTCCTCAGGTCGTCCACCTTGAATGCCTTCAACAGGTCAAGATCGAGCTCGCGAACCACGTCCGCGACGGCCTTCACGGCGGCAGTGACAGCATCATTGATCTCCCCTGCAAACCGGCCGGCGGATGCCTGGTCGGAAATCCGGGCAAACAGGCGTCTGAATGATTCACCGAGGCCGGCCTCAGTATGCCCACGAATCCAGCCAACAATCGCCTCGGCCTGGGCCCAGTCGGTCTGGTCCTTCCGCCACAAAGCGCCAAAGGCCCTGGCTCCAAGCGAATCATTGGCCGCGATTTCCGTGCAGGCCTTCTGCCCGTTCAGAATGGAGTCAAAAAGGGCCAGCCTCGCCTCCGGGGTTCCGGGGAGGCGCCCGGTCGAGATGCTCTTGAATTCGGCGACGGCCTTGCGGTAGTCGCCCAGGAACCAGCGGAAGAGGGAAGTCCCGCGGGCTGCGACAACAGCGTGGGCGTGCTCATGGTTCTTTGACCACGTCTCATCGACCACCATGCCGGCGTATGCCTTCCTGGCTGCAGCCAGGCGTTTCCCGGCCTCGACAAGGCTGTGCAATTTGTCGGCTTCGGCATCCCAGACTCCGTCACAGATCGCGGCGCGGTCGAGCGGCGGCGCTTTGGCGATCTGCCCAGCCATCGTGCGAATCAACTCCATTTCGCGGAGGCTGTCCGGGGTCTTTTGTTGGAGAAACTGCGCCGCTTGTTCCGCCAACAGCCGAAGCCGCTGCACCGCTCCGTTTGCCCCCTTGATCAGCCGGCTGAGCGGCTCTTCATCGATCCGCAGAAAAACACGCCGCCTGACTCCGCGCCACGGGTGATCCGCGGGATTCCCCATCATGCCGATGCGCTCGACTGTCTCGCCCAGGATTCTCCGGATCTCCCCGACCTGCGTGTTGGGCCAGTCTTGTGGCGCGGGGAAGGTGTAGTCCGAATGGCGCACACCCCGGGTCCGGAACCTGACCAGAACGCCGAGAACGTCGAAGGGGGTCACCTCGGCGGGGTGGAGGCATGTGTGCAGGACGGCGCAATGCTGATTGAGGGCGGATCGGAGCTGATCGAGCTGCTGGAGGATGCTGTCTTCGTTGCCTCCAAGCGGGCGCCCCAGCGCCCAGGTCCGGCCGATTTCCTCAAGCACGGCCCGCTTGTTCGCCTTGTTGCTGTGCAGTTCCAGGCAAAGCGCCCCCAGGCCCGCCGCCTCCAACCTGCGTTTTACGACCTCGAGAGCGGCCATTTTCTCGGCAACGAACAACACCTTCCGTCCGTCGAGCACGGCGGTCGCAATCAGATTTGTGATCGTCTGCGATTTCCCTGTACCCGGCGGACCTTGAACGACCAGGTTTCTTCCCCTGCGCGCATGCTCGATGACCAGCGTCTGCGATCCGTCTGCGTTGACGACGTGATCCAGTTGGTTCACCGGCACGAGTTCGTCCAGATCGGCATCGTCGCCAAACGGCTCCGGGTCGTGCGGAAACCCGTCGAGCATGAGGCCCTGAATGAGCGGATGCCTGTCGATCTTGCATTTCTCGGGCCAGACGCCGGCATCCAGGTCGCGGAACATGAGAAACTTCGAGAAGGAGAAGAAGCCGAGGGTGATCTCGTCCGGCAGGACCTCGAACCCCTTCAACTTCGACACTTTCGAAGCCACGGCCCGGAAATAGCCGGACACGTTGAACTCATCCGTGTCGGGGAACTCCGGCAACTCCGCGCCAAAGTCATTCTCCAACTTCGCACGCAAAGAGAGGTTTTCCTGCAGATCTTCCTCCAGCCAGCGCAAATGGAACCGGTCCATGGCCGTTCGCCGTTCCAATTTGATCGGGATGAGCACCAGGGGGGCGTACCGTGCAGTCTCAGCATCATCGCGCTCGAACCATTTGAGCTGCCCGAGTGCGAGGTAAAGGACATTGACCCCCTGTTCCTCCATCAATGTCCGCGCCTCGGTGAACAGAGCGAGCAGGCGCCGCTGCAATCCTTCGGAGCTGAGGGCGGTCTGAAGCTTCGAATCGACGTGCCGCCTGGCCGGGGTGCCGTCGGCCGCCTCGTCGTCCTCATCCGGTTGCGGCAGCCCGATTTCATCTTCGAGAAGCCCGGGCGACCCCGGCGGCTGGCCCTCCACTCCCTTTCCCGGGAGAAAACCAAGGGACTTTTTCTCCTCCACCAGGAGCCGGCAGATCTGATCGGAACGCTCCTCATAAACATGCACCAGGCGCGCGGACTTGCTCGCCTTCGGGATGCTCAGGAGCCGGTTTCGGGTCGAGAGGTCGAGCAATTCCTTCCGATTCTGATCGATGATGTCGGAGATGGTTGACATCACTGTTCTTGCATTGGGCAACGACTGGCGCCGGCTGACGACACTGCGGAGGTGTTTGGCAGATCTGCGGCCGACGATGGGAGCGTCGCAGATATTCATCGCTCTATCAAGCAGGCATCGCGCCGGTGGGCGCATCTGCCGATTGACGGCGGCGACTGGCGCGCGCAGCTGTGGCACGGGCATCTTGCCCGTGGACGCGCGCCAGGCAACATGGGCAAGATGCCCATGCCACTCGTGCCGCCGTCAATCGGCAGATGTGGCGCCGCGCCGGTGGCCTGCCCGCCAGAAGCTTGGCTGCCATCCAAACTCAGCATAATACCCAGCACGCGATGAAAAAGTCTCTTGGGGCCAAAACCCTCGTCTACGTGCAGGAGTTCTCCCTGGTGCCGGAGTGCAGGCTCGTGCAGACAATCGAACTGGGGTTGCATACCCAGTTTGTCCGGGAGGTCTTAGACGTGAAAGCAGACGAGGCCGTGCTGGATGGCGGCCTGGTGACCATCAAGAAAATGAACCCGCTCGTGTTTTCGCCGGACACGCAATCCTGCTGCGGCATCGGCGAGTTTGTGGGGAAAGCTTTCTCGGTGGGCAAGACGCTTTGACGGGAATGGCCTCTACTGCCACACTCCTGTTCTGCTGGTTCTGCCTCTGACAATGGGCGCCCGATGAAAGATCTGCCTCTGTCGAAAGTCTATCAGTTGCTCGAACCGGGCCCGGTGGTTCTGCTCACGACCGCCCACAAGGGCCGCGCCAACGTCATGACGATGTCCTGGCATATGATGGTCGAGTTTGAACCGCCACGGGTTGCCTGCGTTGTCAGCGAAGCCAATTACAGCTTTGCCGCGCTGCGGGCGACGAAAGAGTGCGTGATCGCCGTTCCGGCGCTGGAGCTGGCGACCAAAGTCGTAGAGGTCGGCAACTGCTCGGGCCGCGAGGTGGAGAAGTTCAAGGCGTTCGGTCTGACACCGGTGCCGGCCAAGCGCGTGTCACCGCCTCTTGTCGCTGAGTGCTTCGCGAATCTCGAATGCCGGGTGGCTGACACCCGTCTCGCGAACAAGTTCAACCTGTTCGTCCTTGAAGTACTCAAGGCCTGGATCGACCCCAGGCAGAAGAATCCCAAGACCATCCACCATCACGGACATGGCCGGTTCACCGTGGATGGTGGAATGATCAAACTGAGGTCGGGCAAGCCCTGATGGCGGCAATGCGCTCCCCAAGGCTGCGTGCGTGCCACGGCGAACAGCGCGATACGGAGAGGGTTCTCGGTCATGGTGGTTTCTGACGGTGTCGTTTCCTCTCGCGACTTCTTGAGACGCTTCGGCTTGCCGACTGTGATCTGCGGGGTTTGTTGGGGCATTTTGGGGCTACCTGCGGTTTTTAGCCCCACAGTATCCAGACACACATTACAAGGGTTGTATTCGCAAGCCTCTTTCTCTTGAGGGCTTTAGATGGCGGGATGGACGAGATTCGAACTCGCGACCTTCTGCGTGACAGGCAGACGCTCTAACCAGCTGAGCTACCACCCCCCAAGGGAAGAACGGGCACCCTTTCAGAGGGGAAATGGCCTGTCAAGGAAATCGGTTTTCCTCCCGGCCGCCGGATTCCTAGGTTGATCTTTCCGGCTTCCGATCTAGGTTGGCGGTCTTGAAATCAGGCAGCGTAGCCGACTCCTTCTTGCTGGTCCTCCAGGGCGAACCGTTTCTTGTGGGCCTTGTCGCCGCCATTGTGATCGGCACGAGCCTGGGTTACCTTGTGGTCTGGGTGGTCACGCGCCACACGCGCCGGATGGCGGAGCGGAACGCGCTGCAACTCATGGCCGTGACGCGGCGGGAGGCGGCGGTGGGAGCGCACGAGATGAAGGCCAAGGCGGAGGAGGAGATCCAGGCGAAGCGCGCCGAGTTGAACCGGGAGTTCGACCGGCGCGAGATCGAGGTGGAGGTCAAACTGCGCGAGATCCGCTCCCACGAGGAGTCGCTCTCACTGCTCGATTATCAGCTGGAGCAGAAACAGGAGCGCCTCGCCCGCGAGAACGCCGCCATCCGCCAGGCGCGCGATTCCATCCGCGATCTTTCGAAGAGCGTGCGCAAGCGGCTTGAGGGCGTCGCGCAGATGGACGGGGAGGAGATCAAGCGGGCGCTGCGCGAGGAGGTGCTGCTCGAGTGCCAGGATGAGCTGCGGGCGCTGCGGCGCGAGACGATTGAGAAGTCCGAGCAGGAGCTGCAGAATGAGGCGCACCGCATCCTTGTCACCGCGATGCAGCGGCTCGCCAGCCGGCCGAACAACGACATCACCGCGACGATCGTCCAGCTGCCGGGCGAAGAGATGAAGGGGCGCATCATCGGAAGGGAGGGGCGCAACATCAAGGCGTTCGAGGCGGCCACCGGCGTCACGCTCCTCATCGACGAATCGCCGCAGATGGTGCTCATCTCCTCATTCGACCCCGTGCGGCGCGAGATCGCCAAGCAGGCCCTGGAGGGGCTGATCAAGGACGGGCGCATCCATCCGGCAAGCATCGAGGAGTTCGTCACGCGCGCGAAGGAGGAGATCCGCCTCAACGTGATGCAGGCGGGCGAAGAGGCGGTGCAGCGCCTCCAGATCAACGGCCTTCATCCGGAGGTCATCAACCTGCTCGGCAAGCTCAAATTCCGTTTCTCGTACACCCAGAACGTCCTCGATCACTCGGTCGAGGTCGGCTTCCTCTGCTCGATGCTCGCCTCGGAGATCGGCCTCGATCCGCAGGTGGCCAAGCGGGCGGGGCTGCTGCACGACATCGGCAAGGCGGTGGATGGGGAATCCCAGGGCAGCCATGCCATCATCGGTGCGGAGTTTCTGAAGCGCCATGGCGAGACCCCCATCGTGGTGAACGCCGTCGCCGCGCATCACGAGGATGTCAAACCCGAGACGGTCTATGCCGGGCTGGTCATCCTCGCGGACACGGTTTCCGCCGGGCGCCCGGAGCCCGCGCGGAGTCGATGACCGGCTACCTCCAGCGCCTCGACCGGCTGGAGAAGCTGGCGCTGGCCATGGAGGGTGTGCAGCAGGCCTACGCCATCCAGGCGGGCCGCGAAGTGCGCGTTGTGGTGAATCCCCAGGCCGTCACGGACGAACAGGCCGCGGAGCTGGCCAAGAAACTCCGCCGGAAGATCGAGGAGGAGCTGCAGTATCCGAGCACGATCAAGATCGCGGTCATCCGCGAGCAGCGCTTCAACGAGACGGCAATGTAACACGCTTCGCACGGGGAGCTTTAAGCGGCAGGCTGCAGACGAATGATCGGGAGGTGGACGATGGAACCGACGAGCGTCGAACGGCAGGCAGCGAGCTTTTAGCTTTCAGATTTTGACTTTCAGCTTTTAGCTCTCCCCCATGTCCGATCCGAAGATCCTCGAGACTTTTCCCAACCCGGAACCCGGGCGCGACTACGTGATCGAGCACACCCATCACGAGTTCACCTCCCTGTGTCCGATCACGGGGCATCCGGACTTCGCCGAGGTCACGGTGCAGTACGTCGCGGACAGGGCCTGCGTGGAGCTGAAATCGCTGAAGCTCTATTTCCACGCCTATCGGAACGAGGGGATCTTCTACGAGGCGGTGACAAACAAGATCTGCGACGACCTCGGCGCGCTGCTCCGGCCCCGGCGGCTGGCGGTGATTTCCCGCTGGCAGGCCCGCGGCGGATTCACCTCGGTGATCACCGCGGAATGGAAACCGGGGAGGCAGCGTCGCAAGTAGCGCCCGGTTCCGGCCCTGATGTTGCATGGAGACGCGACGCCCCCCGTCGCGTACACCACGCTCATGGATCTGGCTTGCCGGGCCGGTCAAGGATTGAGCGCGGCGATCACCTGGGCATGGAGCCCGGGACTCGCGGCCACGAGCGACGTTGCGTTCACCGGATCGCGGCCCTGCCAGTCGGTGATGACGCCCCGGGCGCCGCGGATGACCGGGATCAGGGCGGCGATGTCCCAGGGATTCAGGATGGGGTCGCACATGATGTCGGCCCAGCCGGTGGCGACCAGGAGGTAGCCGAAGCAGTCGCCCCACGTGCGGAGCTGTCTCACGCGCCCGCAGAGCCCGGCGAACGCCCCGCCGTTCTGGTGGCGCGCCGGCGAGAGCACGTCGCTGCACAGCAACGTCGCGTCCTCCAGGCGCGGCGTCGCGCGCACGCGGACGATCCGGCCGTTGAGCGTCGTCTCCGCGCCGTCGCCGACGACCAACTGGTTCAGGACGGGCTGATTGATGGCCCCGAGCACGGGCTGGCCCTGGTGGAGCAGCGCGATGAGCGTCCCGAAGAGCGGGGTTGCGGCGGCGAATGCGCGGGTGCCATCGACCGGATCCAGCACCCACACGAATTCCGCACCGGTGTTTTCCGGCCCGAATTCCTCGCCGAGAATGCCATGCGCGGGGAAGCGCCGGCGGATCATCCGCCGCATGAGCTCCTCGGCCCCGCGGTCGGCCATGGTCACCGGCGTCTGGTCGGACTTGGTCTCGACGACCAGGCCGGGGCTGGCGAAACAGGGGCGGATGAAGTCGCCGCTCGCGCCGGCAAGTTCGAGCAGGAAACTGCGGTAGACATCGAGATCCACGGGGCCAAGCTCACCACGAAATCAGCGAAAGACACGAAAATAAAGGCGGGCGCGGACCGTTCTTCGATCGCAGGTGCCCGGTGCGGACGAGGCCGCCGGCCAAACACGGAACGGAGGGAAATCCACGAATCGGCACGGTGCAGGGGGCGGTTCGTCATCTATTAAGTGACAAACGGTCCAGGGCGATCCCGCCGGAGTTTGTCATTTAATAGATGACATCGGGCATGCCCCGCCCTGCGCCCTGGAGGACGGGATGGGGGAGACCGGGCGGTGTGCCACACGGACATTCGAAAAGATTCGCTTGGACCGCGGTTCCGATGCGGTAGGGTGGCCCGCGGTGATGAGCCATTGGACGGAGCAGACGGTCTTTTTCCTCGATTTCGAAGGCAGCCTCGCCTCCGGCATCCTCGAGTACGGCGTCGTCATGCTGGTGGGAGGACGGATCATCGCCGCCCAGACGCGCCTCTGCCGCGCGACGGGCGGAGTGAGCCCGGAGGATGCGGCGGTGCACGGATTGCGGGAGGATGACCTCGCGGCTTATGCGCCCTTTGCGGACGACTGGGAGCTTTTTGCGGCGCTCCGCGAGCGCGGCCCTCTGGCGGCGCATTACGCGGCGGTGGAGAATTCCCTGCTCAAATCAGTGTGGCCGTATCCGCGAATGTCGCCCGATTTCGCCCGGCCCGGCGAAAGGGTGGCCGAATGGGGGCCGTGGATCGACACCGCCCGCCTTTTTGCCCAGATCTTTCCGGCCCTCGCTTCCGGAAGGCTGGAGAACCTGGTCGCCGGGTGCGGAGGGCAGGCCGAACTCGACGCGCTGGCGGCAGCCCATTGCCCGCCGGACCGGCGGCGCTACCACGCGGCGCTTTACGACGCCCTGGCCGGGGCATGGCTGCTGGCGCGGCTGGCGGCCGAGCCGGCGGCGGCGGACAAATCGATGGGCTGGCTTCTGGCGATGAGCACGCTCAACCCGGAGAAGCGCGACGCCCTGCAGCAGGAGAGGTTCCTCTGACCGGCGGGTCCGGAGGCCGTCGCATATCCCTCCGACGGCTCAGGGGTATTTCCGCAGTCCCGTCAGCTGGAGGGCGATCCGGATCAGGAACAGCGGGTTGTTCTTCAGGTATCTCGGGGCGAGCCTCCGGGGCTCGACGGCAAGCCGGAACAGCCATTCGAACCCGCTGCGCTGGATCCACCGCGGCGCCTGGCGCACGCGGCCGGATAGGAAGTCGAAGGCCGCGCCCACGCCGATGAGCAGCCCGGCGTCGAGCTGGCGCCAGTGCCCGGCCATGAAGAGCTCCTGCCCCGGCGTGCTCAGGCCGACCCAAAGGACATCCGGCCGCGCCGCCGCCACGGCGTCGCGCAGGGCGGCGGTCTCCCCGGCATCGAGCGGCCGGAAGGGCGGGGTGAACGTGCCGGCGACGGCCAGCCCGGGAAACCGCGAAGTCAACCGGTCCCGCAGGGCTGCGGCCACTCCGGGCGCCCCGCCAAAGAAGTAGTGGGTGAGTCCGACGGCGCGGCCGGCATCGCACACCGCCAGCATCAGGTCCGGGCCGTAGACCCGCGTGACGTTGCGGTGGCCGTGGACGCGCCCGAGCCAGACGAGCGGCATGCCGTCGGGGACGTTCAGGAATGCGGCGTTCAACGCCGCGCGCACGCAGGGGTCGCGCTGCGCCTCGCTCACGCCGTGCACCCCGGTGGCGCAGACATAGCCGTTGCGCGGGCGCCCGCGCACGCCGAGCACGAGGTCGCGCGCCGTGGCGAGATCGAGCGCCGAAACGCCGATGCCGAGGACGTTGTATCGCGGTGCCGGTTGCATGGATCAGGAGGGACCGGTGTCCCCGAGGATCACCGGGGAGGCGGCCGCCGCGAGGCGGGCCAGCAGCTGCTCCAGCGGCGGGTCGGCGAGGGAGGCGACCACGAGGTGGGCGGCGGAGAAATCGTGACCGTGGGTCGATGGGTTTGGCACGGCAACGGTCCAGAGTCCGGCGGACCGGGCGGCGCGCGTGCCGGCGCCGGAGTCCTCGAAGGCGACCGCCTCGTGCGGCGCCAGGCCCAACTGCCGGACGACGAGGTGGTAGATCTCGGGCGCCGGTTTGGCGGCCGCGACATCCTCGCGGCAGGCGATGAAGTCGAAGACGGAACGCAGGCCCAGCCGGGTCAGGTGGCGTTCGACGTGGTCATGGCTGGAGTTTGACGCCACCGCCAGCCTGAGGCCGCGGCGGCGGCCTTCCTCCAGGCAGGCGCGCACGCCGGGCAGGACGGGCTGGCGCGCCGTCAGCTCCCGCGTGAGGCGCCGATGCTCGGCATCAAGCCCGGCCCGGTCGGCGGCGGGGCCGAACGCGGTCCAGGGATCGAAGGGGATGTCGACGTGGCCGACGAGGCCCAGGGCGCCGGCCCGCGGGCACGCAAGGCCGGCCCGCGCGTGGATGGCAGCCCACGCGTCGATGAGCGGGGTCTCCGTATCGACGATGAGGCCGTCGAAGTCGAAGATCAGGGCGCGAATCATCGTGCCCTCTACAAGCCAGACAAAGGCGGGCGCAGTCAAGCCGGGGGAAAGATCGTCGCCGCCAGGGGGCACATCTCCCGATTGACGGAAGCGTCTGGCGCGCGCAGTTGTGGCACGGGCATCTTGCCCGTGGACGCGCGCCAGGCAACATGGGCAGGATGCCCATGCCACTCGCGCCACCGTCAATCGGCAGATGCACCCGCCGCCAGGGGATGCATTTTCGCGTCGCCGGTTTTCCGGCGCGGCATGAATCTCCCGCCCATGCCCTGCCGGCGGCCTGCCGGGCTCGACGCGGACGCGGATGTCGTCCATCGTTCCCGCCATGAACGAACGGCAGTTCTCCACCGGCCTCCGCGGCCTGACGCTCGCCATGACCACCCTGATGTCCGCCCTTGCTGCCACCGCACGCCCCTCAAGCCATGATCGCGCCGAGATTCCCGGCCAGTACAAATGGGACCTCACACCGATCTTCGCGGACTGGACGGCCTGGGAGGCGGGCATGAAGGAGATTGACGCCAGGATGACGGCGTTTACGGCGCTCAAGGGCACCCTGTCCCGGGGGCCCCGGGCGGTGCTGCACGCCTGTCGGCTGTACGACGAGATCGGCGTGCTGCAGGACAGGGTCTACCATTATCCGGCGCTGCGGCGCGACCTCGACACCCGCGATCAGGACACCAGCGGCCGGCTGCAGCGCGTGGAGGCGCTCTTCGCGAGATTCGGCACCGCGACGGCCTGGTTCACGCCCGAGTTGCTCGCCATTCCCCAGGCGACGATGGAACAGTGGATCGCGCAGACGCCGGAGCTGGGCATCTTCCGCTTCACCATTCTTGACAACTACCGGATGCGGAAGCACGTCCTCGATGAGAAGGGCGAGCGCCTGCTTTCCTTCAGCAGCCGGGCCAACGAAACCCCACGCATCGCCTTCCAGGAGCTGTCGACCTCCGACATCAAGTTTCCCAGGGTGACGCTGGCCGACGGCAAGGAAGTCACCCTCACGCCGGGCGCCTATCAGGCGGTTCTTGCGACCGACTACAATCAGACCGACCGGGCGAAGGCCTTCGATGCCTACCTGAAGACCTACGCGGCGACGGCCAACACCTACGGCGCGCTCTACAACGGCGTGCTGCAGCGCGACTGGTTCCTCGCGCAGGCGCGGAACTACCCGACGACGCTCGACGCGGCCCTTGACGGCAACAACATCCCGACGGCCGTTGTGGAGACGCTGGTCACGACCACGCGTTGGGGGACCGCCCCGCTGCAGCGCTATCTGCGCCTGCGCCGCCGCCTGCTCGGGCTGGAGACCTATCACCTCTACGACAACTCCATTCCCATCTACAAAAGCGCGAAGGAATATCCCTATGACGCGGCCCGGCAGACGGTGATCGAATCGGTGGCGCCGCTGGGACCGGACTACCAGGCGAAGATGAAAAAGCTCCTCGCGGGCGGCTGCCTGGACGTCTACGAGAACGACGGCAAGCGCAGCGGCGCGTACAGCGCGGGCGTGTACGGGGTGGGCCCCTACATGCTGCTGAACTACAACGACACGCTGGAGGCGCTCTTCACGCTGGCGCACGAGGCCGGCCATTCCCTGCACACGGTCCTGGCATTCGAAACGCAGCCCCATGTCACGGCCGACTACACGATATTCGTGGCCGAGGTGGCCTCGACGATGAACGAGCGCCTGCTGCTGCGGAGGCTGCTCGAGACCACCGCGGATCCGAAGGAGCGTTTTGTCCTCGTGCAGCACGCCGTCGACGCCATCGTGGGCACGTTCTACACCCAGGTGCTCTTCGCCGACTTCGAGCTGGAGGCCCACCGGCTCGCCGAGCAGGGCCGGCCGGTGACGGTCGACGTCCTGAAGGAGATCTATGGGCGGTTGCTGCGCGACTATTACGGCGATGCCATCGCGTCCGACGAGCTCTACCGCTACACCTGGACGCGGATCCCCCATTTCTACAACTCTCCGTATTACGTCTACCAATACGCCACCTGCTTTGCCTCCTCGGCGCAGCTCTACAAGGCGATGAACACGGGCACGGAGGCGGAGCGCGCCGCCGTGACGGCGCGCTATCTCGACCTGCTGAAGAGCGGCGGCAGCGATTATCCGATGGCGCTGCTGCAGCGGGCGGGGGTGGATCTCAGCCGGCCGGCGACGGTGCAGGCGGTGATCGACCAGATGGACGAGCTGGTGACGCAGCTCGAGGCCGAGGCGGCGAGGATCAAATAGCAGGCGGGGCGGGTTCCGCAGATCGGCAGACGGTTCGTCCCTTCAAGGCGCGGCAACCGGCGGTGGGGCGGCCGCGGCCTGGGCCGGGGGCGTGCGGGTCGCGGGGCTGTGGGAGACGCGCAGGAATTTCAGCCCGATCAGCGTCAGCAGGATGAGGAGGTAGATGCGGATGGCCCAGCCGTCGCGGCCCCGCCAAACGCCGGTTCAGGAGCCGTTCGGCGCCTGGATGCGTCCCGCGAGGCGGGTCTCAAGGTCCCGGAGGATCCGGATGAAATCCGCGGCTGTGGGGGCGCCCAGGAGGTCCTCCCGGTTGGCGGAGTCCTTGACGATCCTGCAGAGGGTGGCGACGGCCTGCAGGCAGGCTCCGGAGTCTGATTTCGGGGTGCCCACGACAAAAAAGAAGCGGACCTTCTGATCGCTGTTTTCGATGGGCACCCCCGGAGCGCTTCGGCCGACCGCCATGACGATCCGGGTCACGTGGTCGGTGCGCGCGTGGGGAAGGGCGATCTCATTGCCCAGGCAGGTGGAATCGGCCTGTTCGCGCGCCAGCAGGTCCCTGTAGAAGCCCTGGAAATCCGTCACGTCGGGATGGCCGTCGAGGAGGAGGGCGACCTCGTAGAGCGCAGCAGCGTGCCCGGTGCTTTTCACCTCCAGCGCGATGCGCGCGCGGGCGAGCAGAGGGGTCAGGGCACCGGACGTCGGCATGGATCGCGGAGAATCAGCAAAGGAGGCTGCGGGCTGTGTCTCCCTGCTTCGAGCCGGCGCTGAACTTCAGACGCCAGATGTTGTACGCGCCGCCGCCGAGGAATCCGATGACGAGGAGGATCAGATTGGCGGCAGAAACACGCCCACGGCGGCCCTGGACGGGGTGGCGGAAGGTGGGTCTCATGGACTGGATTGTCGCGCTGATCAATAGCCGCTGCCAGCCGGTTGAGGCAAGACCCATATGGCCGGGCGCATCTCCCGATTAACGGCAGCGTCTGGCGCGCGCCGTTGTGGCACGGGCATCTTGCCCGTGGGAGCGCGCCAGGCAACAGGGGCAAGACCCGGCCTTCGCCGGAGGCTTCCTCCTTCGCCAAGGCTACGGAGGACGAGACGGCGGGCAGGTCGCCCATGCCACTCGCGCCACCGTCAATCGACAGATGTGCCCGAAACAAGGTTGAATGGCGGGAGCCGACCGGTCAGCTTTGACGGCACGCCCCGATGGATTCCCCGCTTTTCCTGCATGTTGATGGACTCACCGACGTCGGTGTGCGCCGCCCCAACAACGAGGATGCCTGGTGGATCGGTGAAGCGGGAGGGGCGCACTGCTTCATGGAGCCCGGACCTGAGCCGCTGCGCGTTCGCCTCGGCCCCGGCGGCGGACTCGCGATCCTGCTCGTCAGCGATGGTGTGGGTGGCGCCAATGCGGGTGAAGTGGCGAGCCAGCTGGCGGTCAGGTTTGTTTCCAGCGAGCTCAGTCGTACTGCTGCGGCCCTCGCGGACCCGCAGACCGCCACCCAGACGGTGCTGGCCGCGCTCCACAAGGCCAACACAATGATCAGGACCAAGGCGGTCGGGCCGGAGCTCAATGGCATGGGCGCGACGCTCTCGATGCTTTGTTTCGCGGGCAATCAGAGAGCGTGCTGGGGTCAGGTGGGCGACAGCCGGATCTACGTCTGCCGCGAGGGACGGCTGTGTCAGATCAGCCGCGATCATTCGCCGGTCGGGCGCTTGCGGCAGGAGGGCAGGATCACCGAGGCGGAGGCCCGCAGCCATCCCCTGCGCCACCAGATCGACCAGAGTCTGGGGGACCCGAACAACGTGTTTCAGCCAGACTCAGGAATCGAGGCAATCAGACCAGGTGACGTTCTATCTGCTGTGTTCTGACGGCTTGAGCGATGGGTTATGGGACCGGGAGGTCGAGGAGATTCTGGTCCAGATCCGCGCCCCGGCTCATGTCCGCCCGGCCGTCCGACGGCTGGTCGCCCGCGCCAAGCAGGCTTCGGGCCGGGACAATATCACCGCTGTCGTGGCGTTGGTGGAGGATCCAGTGGCTTCTTCAGCAACGTTGGGCACGGCGGGTGCGGGCTGGCTGGCGAAGCTGCGCCGGGCGGCCCGCCGCTGGCGATGAGACAGTGACTGTCCCGGCGGAATCCGGTCACGCTCGAACCCGGTGCTCCGGGTATTGCGGCCTTCCTGCAGGCCGCCGGGAGGCGGACGGGCGATGAATCCAATTTGAGCCGGCGGGTGGCCGGCGATCCCCACAAGGGGAGAAGACGGCCGGCCCCCCGGGGAACAGCATTGTTTTTCCCGTCCCGGGCTTCGGCTGGAAGGGTTGGGATCAAGGGGCGCCTATCGTCAGAGACGGTTTGGGGAGATTTAACATTGAATTGAACGGATGTGCCCGGTGTGATCGTGCATCCATGACTGACGACAACATGACCGGGATCGAGTCTGCGATAACCCCCACCGAAGAAGATCTGGGGCCTGCGGTCCAGATGCTGGTCGCCGGCTGGAAAGTGTTTGGCCGCTACACGCTGGAGGCCCGGGTGGGCTTTGGCGGGATGAGCGTGGTCTGGCGGGCGCACGATGAAGTGTTGGACGAGGCGGTGGCGCTGAAATTCGTTGCGGAGATTGTGGCGCGGGACGCGCTGGCTGTGGGTGACCTGCGGGAAAGGACGGCCCGCGCCCGATGGCTGGCGCATCCGCACATCGTTCGGATGAACGACTTCATGAGGGACAATGCGGTGGCCACGATTTCGATGGAGTATGTTGAGGGGGCGACATTGGAGCAGCGGCGGCTGGAGCGACCGGGCGGAGTTTTCTCAACCGTGGCGCTGGCTCCGTTGATCGAGCAGATCTGCCCGGCGCTGGATTATGCGCACCAGGCGGCGAGGATCGTTCACCGGAGCCTGAAGCCGTCGAACATCCTGGTAACCGCGGACGGCGTGGTGAAGATCACCGACTTCGGCATCGCGTGGACGCTGGATGAGGAGTATCTCCGGCTTGGAGGCAGAAAGGAACGCTTCCGCAGGACGATGGCTTTCCTGAGTCCGCAGCAACTCGATGGCAACCCGCCGAGCCCCGCTGACGATATTTATGCGTTGGGTGCGACATTCTATCAACTGCTTGCGGGCGCGCCGCCGTTTTCGGGCGGCGATGTAGAATCACAGATCCGCACACAGGAGCCTGTGGCCATGGCTGTGCGCCGCGCTCAGTTTGGAATGGCAGGCGAGCCGATTCCCCAAGCGTGGGAAGACGCCGTGGCGGCGTGCCTCGCAAAAGAGCCGGGGCAACGCCCGTCCTGCGGAGAGGGGATCATGTGCCTGCTCGAACTCGGCGGACGCAGTCCTGCTGCAGGAAGCCGGTCGCCGGTGCCGGCCGCGCGGGCAGGAGATCCCGCGCCGCAGCCGTCAAGCGTGATGGAAGCGGGTTCCGCGCCGGGATTTCCTGGTGCCGCGCCCGCGATCGAGAAAGTGGCGCCGGTGATCGAGGAGATGTCTCCGGTTGAAGAGCCGGCGCCAGCTCCGGCTCCACCGGTTGTTGCGGAACCAGAATCTGTGGCGGTTTCTGCTGCGGTGGCGCCGGTCATCGAGGAGATGTCTCCGGTTGAAGAGCCGGCGCCAGCTCCGGCTCCACCGGTTGTTGCGGAACCAGAATCTGTGGCGGTTTCTGCTGCGGTGGCGCCGGTCATCGAGGAGAAGTCTCCGGTTGAGGAGCCAGCGCCAGCTTCGGCTCCACCGGTTGCGCCGGGACCAGAATCTGTGGCGGTTTCTGCTGCGGTGGCGCCGGTCATCGAGGAGAAGTCTCCGGTTGAGGAGCCAGCGCCAGCTTCGGCTCCACCGGTTGCGCCGGGACCAGAATCTGTGGCGGTTTCTGCTGCGGTGGCGCCGGTCATCGAGGAGAAGTCTCCGGTTGAGGAGCCAGCGCCAGCTTCGGCTCCACCGGTTGCGCCGGGACCAGAATCTGTGGCGGTTTCCGCTGCGGTGGCGCCGGTCATCGATGAGAAGTCTCCGGTTGAGGAGCCAGCTCCGGCTCCACCGGTTGCGCCGGGACCAGAATCTGTGGCGGTTTCCGCTGCGGTGGCGCCGGTCATCGATGAGAAGTCTCCGGTTGAGGAGCCAGCTCCGGCTCCACCGGTTGCGCCTCAGGTCGCACCTGCGGCCCAGCAGACCCGGCCAATCGAAAGGCCCCAGCATCCGAAGAAGGATTCATTGATTCATTATCCGACGCCTGAAGAGGCGGAACGGGAGGTGAAAGAAGAAGGGATGGCTCCCGCCAAGCTGACAGCGCCGACCCCGTTGAGCGCGCTGGCTGCTGTGGCTTCGTCAACACCTCCAGTGACGCCGCGTGCATCAGGGCCGGAGCTGGGTGCAGCGGCGGCAGCGCGACCCGCGCAGGCGGCTCCATCATCCCCTCCTGGCGGGAAGCCGCGTCCTGCGAAAAAGCGATCGCTGATCCACTATCCGACACGCGAAGAAGTGGAGCGGGAAGCGAAGGATGAGACGGCCGCGCAGTCTGGGACGGTCGGAAAGAAGGAGCGCTCCTGGGTCACGCGGGCGTGGACGGGATTCTTCGGCCATTAAGGGCAGAAGAGGGGAAGCGAAGCGCCGCAATCGCGCTTCCGGCTGTAGGGCGCGACCGCTGGGCGCGCCGCCATGCTTACGATTTGGTGAACGCTTATGGGCGCCTTGTCCGCGAGCGCCAGAATCTGGTTCGCCTCACTGAATCGTCGAGGGCGCAAATCCGTAGCGCCGTGCTCCAGTTCCGTGCCGCCCGCGGGTGCGGGCAAATGAACCGAGTCGCGCCGCCCGGTGCTGGTAGGCCTGACGATGGCCTGTCCGCCGAAGCCCGCAGGGCGAAGGCGGAAGGACGGGGCCGAACGCTCCGGGCGGCGAAGGGCGGCGGGTTTATCAACGCGGATGAATCGGCGCACTTGATTGGGGACGCGGGATCTGTCTGACCATGGCCGAATCCCCTATCTCTGACTTCAAGGCGAATCATGAAAGCTATATCCGTATCTTCGAAGAGAACTAGCCGGACGCGAATTCCGCCCCTGCCAGGTCCCTTGCGACGCGGTTCGCGCGAAGTACTCACAGTGAATGAGGCCCGTCGCATCATCGCAGCGCATGGAGGCCGGCCCTTGACCGTAGCGGAAGAACGGAAATTCGTTTTGGCGGGACTCTGGAGTCTGCCGGAAGATTGAGGCCTTCGGGGGGCGGATAGGGCTTGCCGGGTTGGCGGAGCTTGCTCGCAAGCGATGTTTGCCCTCGCCCTCCAGATGCCTGCGATGCGAAAGAATTCGCGGCGCGCTATATAGCTCAAACAGGCTCGTCCTACGAACCTGGAGCAGGCGGGGCCGCTGCGTCGCCCGCTTCTCCCTCGTCCTCCGTGGTCTCGACGACGCGGGCGATGGAGAGCAGCTTGTCGCCCTCGGCCAGGTCGACGAGTTTGACGCCCTTCGCCCCGCGGTTGGTCTCGCGGATTTCGTTGACGCGGGTGCGGACGCTCTGGCCTTTCGCCGTGAGGAGCATGATCTCGTCGTGGTCGCGCACGCTCAGGGCGCCGGCGATGCTCACCGATCCGTCTTCGGGCAGATCGATCGCGATGACGCCCGTGCCGCCGCGGTTGATCAGGCGGTAGTCCTCGAAACGGGTGCGGACGCCGAGGCCGGCCTCGCTGGCGACGAGGAACTTCGCCTCGTGGTTGACGACCTCGATGACGTTGAGGTAGTCGCTGGCGAGCTTGAAGCGCATGCCCGTGACGCCGCTCGTGGCGCGGCTGGTGGGGCGCAGGAGATCGTCGCCGGATTCGGGGTCGCGCTCCCGGAAACGGACGGCCTGGCCCTGGTGGGAGACGAGGATGAGCTCGTCATCGCCGGTCGTGAGCACGGCGCCGATGACGGTGTCCCCGGCGGCGAGGTTGATCCCGATGAGGCCGCCGTCGCGGGTGCAGTTCACATAGTCGGCGAGGGAGCTCTTCTTGATGACGCCGCGCCTCGTCGCCATGACTAGGTAGCGGTCCTCGGCGAAATCCTTCACGCAGACCATCGCGGCGATCTTCTCGCCCTCGGCGAGGCGAAGGAAGGAGGAGACGGACTTGCCCTTTGAGGCGCGCGTGCCCTCGGGGACGTCGTAGACCTTCTTTGCGTGGCACTGGCCCGTGCTCGTGAGGAAGAGGATGTAGTCGTGCGTGCTGGCGGTGAACAGGTGCTCGACGAAATCCTCCTCGTAGGTCTCCGTGCCGATGACACCCTTGCCGCCGCGCTTCTGCGACCGGTAATCGGCGACGGGCGTTCGCTTGATGAAACCAAGATGGGAGGCGGTCATCACGCAGCCCTCGTTGGGGATGACGTCTTCCATGCGGAATTCGCCCAGGGCACCGATGATCTCTGTGCGGCGGGGCTGCGAATACTTCGCCTTCAGGGCCAGCAGCTCCTCCTTGATGACGTTCAACAGCTTGGCCTCGGATTCGAGGATGCTGCGCAGTTCCTCGATCAGCCTGATCAGATCGAGATACTCCTCCTCGATGTTGTCCCGTTCAAGGCCGGTGAGCTGGTACAGGCGCAATTCGAGAATCGCGTTGGCCTGGCGGTCGGACAGCGGATAACGCGCCATCAGCGCGGCCTTGGCGTCCTCGCGGTCCTTTGCGGCGCGGATGATGCGGACAAAGTCGTCAAGGTTGTCGAGTGCGATCTTGTAGCCCTCGAGGATGTGCGCGCGATCCTCGGCCTGCCGGAGGCGGAACCGGGTGCGGCGGGTGATGACATCGCGGCGGTGCTCGATGTAGCACTCGATGAGCTCCTTGATGTTCATCTGTTTCGGCCGCTTCTTGTCGAGGGCCAGGAGGATGACGCCGAAGGAGGATTCGAGGGCGGTCTTCTGGAAGAGCTGGTTGATGACGATCTTCGCCTGTTCCCCCCGCTTGAGCTCGATGACTATGCGCGTGTTCTCGTCGGATTCGTCGCGCAGGTCGCGGACGCCCTCGATCAGCTTGTCGGAAACGAGGTCGGCGATGCGCGTGACGAGGCTGGCGCGGTTGACGTTGTAGGGGATTTCGGTGATGACGATCTGCTCGCCGCCGCCCTTGAGCTCCTCGGTGTGGGCCTTGCCGCGCACGCGGACGATGCCCTTTCCCGTTGTGAGATAGGAGATGATGCCCTCGCGTCCGGCAATGACGCCGCCCGTGGGAAAGTCGGGCCCCGGAATCATGTCGACCACCTCGGCGACGGAGATCCTGGGGCTGTCGATGACGGCGCAGATCGCGACGATGAGTTCGTCAAGATTGTGCGGCGGGATGTTGGTCGCCATGCCGACCGCTATGCCCGTTGAGCCGTTCATCAGGAGCCCGGGCAGCGCGGCGGGCAGGACGGTCGGCTCGGTTGTTTCCTCGTTGTAGTTGGGCGCGAAGTCGACGGTCTCCTCGTCGATGTCCCGCAGCAGCTCCTCTGCCGTCTGGTCGAGCCGGCATTCGGTGTACCGGTAGGCGGCGGGAGGGTCGCCGTCGACGGAACCGAAATTGCCCTGGGGGTTGATGAGCGGGTAGCGGACGACCCACGACTGGGCGAGCCGCACCAGCGTATCGTAGACGGAGGCGTCGCCGTGCGGGTGGTAGTTCCCGAGCACTTCACCGACGACCTTGGCGCACTTGTTGTAGGGCCGGTTGTGCAACAGGCCGAGGCGGAGCATCGCGTAGAGGATGCGCCGCTGCACGGGTTTGAGGCCGTCTCGCGCATCAGGCAGCGCCCGCGAGATGATCACCGACATCGAGTAATCGATGTAGGCGGTCTGCATGATCTCGGTGATATTGGCCGTCGAAAGCTTTTCGTTCGCGGTGTACACGGGAAAGTAGTCAGAAGACAGGAGCTAGGAGTCAGAAGACAGGAGCTAGGAGACAGGAGTCGGGAGCGAGGAGGCAGAGTAAGGGAATCGAAAGGGCGGAGTCGGGAAGCAGGCGCCAGGGCAGGGAGGGAGATCTGTTGACTTTGGTCCTCGATGATTCTGGATCCTGAATTCTGACTCCTGATTCCTGCCCTCGTCACACATCCAGGTACTGCACGTTGAGCGCGTTGTCCTCGATGAACTGCCGCCGCGGCGGGACCTCATCGCCCATGAGGAGCGTGAACAACTGGTCGGCTTTCGCGGCGTCGTCGATGGAGACCTTCAGGAGCCGGCGTTTTTCCGGATCCATCGTGGTTTCGAACAACTGCTTCGGATTCATTTCGCCAAGGCCCTTGTAGCGCTGGATGGAGAGGCCGCGGCGGCCGAGATTGCGGATGTGATGGAGGATCTCGAAGGGGGCGTGCAATTCGGTCAGTGCCTCGTTCTTCTGGCCGGGATTCTCGATCAGGCCGTAGCGCGATTCCTCGGTGGGGGAGAAGCGGGATATGTCGAGCCCGCTGGCGGCCATGGCGCGGAGCAGCTTGGTCATCTCCGTGGATTCGAATATCTCGTAGATGTTGCTGCGACGCGTCGCGACCGGGTTGGCGCCGTTGTTGTCGGCGGGTCTTGGCGTGCCGTTGCCATCGGGCTGATCGGCGGCGTCATCGTCGAGTTCCATGCGCTGGCGAAACGCGGCGCAGGCGTCCTCGTTCCGGGGAAATTCGTGGGATTCTTTGTTCCCTTCGCGAATGCGTGCGACATACCGCGGCAGTTCATGCGTCTGCTTATCATGCAGGTCGAGGTATTCGACCAGGGAGGCGCCGTAGCGGGTGACACCGGCGCCCAGCTTTTCCAGGGCGGCCAGAGCCTCGACGATCTTGTCGATCTTCGCGGATTCGAAGGTTGTCTGATCCCGCAGGCGTTTCAGCGTCACGTCCTCGGAGCCCAGTTCGAGGAGGATGCGGTTGAGCTGCTCGTCGTTGTCGATGTATTGTTCGCGCTTCTTGCGCTTGATCTTGTAGAGCGGCGGCTGGGCAATGTAGACGTAGCCGCGATCGAGGAGGCCGCGCATCTGCCGGTAAAGAAAGGTAAGGAGCAGCGTGCGGATGTGCGAGCCGTCGACGTCGGCGTCGGTCATGATGATGATCTTGTGGTACCGGGCCTTTTCGCCGTCGAAGGCGGAATCGTCCTCGCCGGTGCCGATGCCGGTGCCGATCGCGGTGATGAGGGTGCGGATCTCCTCGTTGTTGAGGACCTTGTCGATCTGGGCCTTCTCGCTGTTGATCAGCTTGCCGCGGAGCGGCAGGATCGCCTGAAAGCGGCGGTCGCGGCCCTGCTTGGCCGAGCCGCCTGCGGAGTCGCCCTCGACGATATAGAGTTCGGTGAGGCTCGCGTCCCGCTCGGAGCAGTCCGCGAGCTTGCCGGGCAGCCCGCCGCCCGAGAGCGCGCCTTTGCGGATGGTCTCGCGCGCCTTGCGCGCCGCCTCGCGGGCGCGGGCGGCGTTGAGGCACTTGTCAATGACGCGTTTGGCGACGCCAGTCTCTTTCTCGAGAAAGAACTTCAGCTTTTCGCCGACGATCTTCTGGACGATGCCGTCGACCTCCGAGTTGGAGAGCTTGGTCTTTGTCTGACCTTCGAAGCGGGGCTCCGAGAGCTTGATGGAAATGACGGCGACGAGCCCTTCGCGCACGTCGTCGCCGGTGATCGGTGGGTCCTTCTCCTTGATCAGGTTGTTGGCCTTCGCGAAGTTGTTGATGACCCGGGTCAGGGCGGTGCGAAAGCCGGACAGATGGGTGCCGCCCTCAAGGTTGAAGATCGAATTGGCGTAGGCGAAGATCTGGTCGTTATACGAGTCGTTGTACTGCATCGCCACGTCGACCATGGTCCCGGCCTTGGCGGGATCCTCGTTGGGGATGGTGTCGCTGAACGTGATCGGTTTGTCGTGCAGGACGATCTTGTTCGCGTTGAGGAAACGCACGAACTCGGTGATGCCGTCCTTGAACAGGAACCGCTCGTGCTTCTGCGCCCGTTCGTCGTTCAGATCGATGAAGACGCCCGGGTTGAGGAACGCCAGTTCGCGCAGGCGGTTGGCGAGGATTTCGTACTTGAATTCCCGTGTGATCTGGAAGATCTCGGTATCCGGTTTGAAGGTGATCTTCGTGCCGGTCTTTCTGGTCTCGCCTTTTACCGTCATCTTCTGGACGGTTTTCCCCTGCGCGAAACGCATGTGGTAGACCTTGCCGTTCCGGCGCACCTCCGCCTCGAACCATTCGGAGACGGCGTTGACGCATTTCGCGCCGACCCCATGCAGGCCGCCGGACACCTGGTAGGCGCCCTTGCCAAACTTGCCACCCGCGTGAAGATTGGTCAGGACCAGCTCGAGCGCCGGGATCTTGTAGACCGGATGAAGGTCGACCGGGATGCCGCGCCCGTTGTCCTCGATCGAGCATGAGCCGTCGAGGTGGATGGTCACCGTGATCTGCGAGGCAAACCCGGCGAGGGCCTCATCAATTGAATTGTCGACAACCTCGAAGACGCAATGATGCAAACCCCGCTCCATGGTGTCGCCGATGTACATGTCCGGACGCTTCCGGACGCCATCGAGGCCCTCGAGCTTCTGGATTTTTGAAGCGTCGTAATCGGCGGCTCCAGCTTTGATTCTGCTCAGGTTCTCGAGGTCTTCTTTGTCGGACATGCGGGTGGAAATCGTCGTCGGAAATGGCAGCGGAATTGTCTTGGAAAATGCGTGGGCCGACAACGTTTTTCTTTGCACTTCCGGCCTTGATTCCGATTCCGGGTATCCAGGCGGATCTGTTGTTGTAAGTAGCGGATATCACGTGGCTTCCAGAAGACGCCAATCATGCGTTCCGGGCGCTTGTCCCAATCCTGATGTTGACCGTGTCGCGAACGGCGGCACAGTGAGGCACCGATGCCGACACCCACGATAGAGAAGCTCCTCATTCTACAGGATCGCGACCAGAAGCGGTTGCTGCTGGAGAGTCAGTTGCGGGCGATCCCGCGCGACATCGCCGCGGCCGGACAGAGGATCGCTGAAGAACAGGCGGCGATGGAAGCGGTCCGCGGCGAATTGCAGCAACTGGAGCTGAAGAAGAAGGCCCTGGAGACCGAGATCGGATCAGCGACCGAACAGGTGGGCCGGTATCGGAGCCAGCAAATCCAGGTGCGGAAGAACGACGAATATCAGGCGCTGGGCGTGGAGATAGCGCATGCGCAGTCTGCCATCGGGTCGCTGGAGGAACAGGAGATCGAGGTGATGTATGCGATCGACGAGGCCAGGAAGAGATGCGCTGCCGCCGGGGAGGAACTGAAGCGCAGCGCCGGCGGGCACGAGGCGCGCATCCGCCTCTTGGGCGAACGCGAAGCGGCGCTGCAATCCGAGGTTCAGGCTGTGCAGGCGTCGATGGAGGCTGTGCGGGAGGGGCTCAATGAACCGGCGCGACGGCTCTACGACCGGATTGCCTCCAAACCCGGCCTGCCTGCCGTCGTGGCCGTCCGCGAAGGGAAATGCGACGGATGCCACCTGAAGATCTCTTTCAACATCGAAAGCGAAACGCGCAAGGCCGACAAGCTGGTGACCTGCGACCAGTGCGGGCGGATCGTTTACTGGGACGCGTGACTTTGCCGCCGGCGCGCCCGCAGCCTGCGCTGTTGGAGATCCAGCGGGGAGGAAGAGGGATGCCGGACTCTCCGCGGCAGCCCGGTGTTTTCCGCCCGAAAAAAGGGCATCTTGCATCTTCGCTCCCTTGTATTCATTCTGGCGGCCGTGGTCTTGGGGCCAGATCGTCGCTCCGTTCTTTGGAAACATCCCGACGGCGCGGGCAAAGCCGCGCCCACTGCGCCTGGACGCCGGGGCCACCCGGACGTTGCAGGCGGTTCGGAGAGGAAAGTCCGGACACCCTCGGGCAGGATTCCTGGCAAGAAAGGTCGACGCGCCGGCTCGGTTGGCCGCAAGGCCGCCGGCCGGAGGCGCTTCTGCTCAAGCCAGGGCGCGGCGGGTCAAGCCGCCGCGACGGATAGTGCCACAGAGAATATACCGCCCTCTCTGGAATCTCAGATCTCAGATTTGAGATGACAGAGGTGGCAAGGGTGAAAAGGTGGGGCAAGAGCCCACCGCGCCGGCAGCGATGCCGGCGGCAGGGAAAACCCAATCCGGTGCAAGACAAAATAGGGGACTGGACGGCCCGTCCCAGAGTCCCGGGTATGTCGCATCCTCCCCCGCTCGCCTGGCGGGCGGTGGAGGGCGGGTCCCGCAAGGGATCTGAGAGAAATGACGGTCAACCCGGCGCAAGCCGGGGCACAGAATCCGGCTTATGGCCCCAAGACCATCCCCGCCCGGGGAACAGATTGAACATCGTCCCTGCCCCTTGAGAGAGACTGCGGGGGCGGCGGAATCCGTTTTCTTCTGATTATTCGACCTTGACTCGCCTTCGGGGGTCTGAGTCTGTACCCCCCTGCCGTTTTCCCCCACGCCATGGCCAACACAAAATCTGCCATCAAGAACGCCCGCAAATCGACCAGGCGCATGCTGCGCAACAAGGCCGTGAAGACCCGGCTCAAGACGCTGGCCGCACAGCTGGAGGCCGCAAAGAAGTCGGCCGATGTGGCGGCCGCCAAGAGCGCTGCCATCGCCTACGTTGCGGCGACCGACAAGGCCGTGAGGAGCGGCGTCGTCCATGCGAATGCGGCTGCCCGCTTGAAATCGCGCACAGCCGGCCTGACGTTTGCAAAGTGAGCGGACGCCTGTGGACTGCCGCCCCGCTGCCTCAAGGCCGCGGGGTTTTTTGCGCGCCGTCGGATCGAAATGGTCGCGACGGTGCGAGCCTGTCAGGCCGTCGGGGAGGTTCGCAACTGCGGCAGGATGGGGGCGCGGCAGACCTGTTGCCCCAGCGCGACGGAGCTGGTGATCTTTGCAGGGTTGAAGCCGGGCGGTGATGTGCCCAGTCTGTCGCCGCCCCATGCCTTTGAGCCTTCAATTGCTGCCCTGGGACCGGCCGCTGCTTCCGCAGGCCGTGGAGTTCCTGGCGCGGGACTGGACGGGCGCCGGGCCGCTCGATCTCTCCGCGCTTCTGGCCGTGGTCCCGACGCGCCAATCGGGGCGGCGGCTGAGGGAGGGGCTGGCCGCGTGGGCGGCTGAGCGGGGTCAGGCGGTGTTTCCGCCGCAGGTGGTGCTTCCCGAGAGGCTGGCCATCCGGAACGGACCGGGGACGGGGGCGGCTTCCCGGCTGGAGTCATTGCTGGCGTGGGCAGGCGTCCTGCGCGAGATCGACCCGGGCGAATTCCGGGAGGTCTTCCCGATCGATCCGCCCTCCGGGACATTTGCCTGGGAGGTGCGATTGGCGGGGAAATTTGCCAGTCTCAAAGCCGAGCTGGGCGAGGCCGGATTGAGACTGGGCGACGTCGGCCCGCGCGCCGGCGATGGTTTCGAAGAGGCGGTTCGCTGGCAGCAAATCGCCCGACTCGAGGGCAGGTATGCGGAGAAGCTGGCGGCGTCGGGCCGGACCGATATCCAGGATGTTGCGCGGGAGTCGGTGGCCCGGCCGCGCATCCCGGCCGGGATCCGCCGCATCGCCGTTCTTGCCGTGCCGGATCCGCTGCCTCTGGCCGTGAAGGTGCTGGAAGCGTGCGCCTGCGCGGTTCCCGTGGACCTGGTCGTTTTTGGCCCGCCGGGCGGCGAGGCCATGTTTGACGCCTGGGGGCGTCCGCGCGTTGAAGCATGGACCCGGCGCGAGTTGGAACTGGGCGGCTTCGAACAGCACGTGCATCTCTGTGCGGATCCGCCGGCGCAGGCAGGGCGGGTGGTCGACGGTGCGCGGCGCTACGCTGCGCCCGAGGGTCTCCTTGCGGTCGGCGTCGCCGACGCCGACGTGCTTCCGTTCCTGGAAAACGGGCTGAGCCGTGCAGGTCTTGCGACTTTCATGCCTGAGGGCGTGCCGTTCCGCCAGGAGGCGTTGTTCACGCTGCTGGAGGCGTTGGCCACGATGCAGCGGGAACAATCGTTTGAAGCCGCGGCGTCGCTGGCGCGTTGCCCCGACGTGCTGGCCTTCCTCGTCGACGGCAGCGGTCCCGGCTGTTCGCCGGCGCGGCTGCTCACCGGGCTCGATGAGCTCAGCCGTCGCCACCTTCCCCCTACGCTCCACGCAGCCGGGGCGCATCTCGCCGGCCTCGAAGGGGAATATCCCGGGCTTCCGGCGGCGGTCGGGAGACTCGCCCGGATCGAAGAGGCGCTCATGCAGGGCCCGTTTCCCGACAATGTGACGGGGGTGTTCGGTTCGATATTCGGCAATCGCCAGTTCGACCTCGCGCGGGCATCGGACGCGCGGCTGGTGGAGATGGCGGAAGCGTGGCGGGACCTGCTGCGTCAGGCGGCTGCGGCCGGGCCGCTGGCTGGCGGGCTGGGGACAAACGACTGGTGGGAGCTGCTGCTTCCGCTGTTCGGCGACGGTCGGCGCTTCGACGACAAGCCCGCTGGCGCCGTCGAACTCCAGGGATGGCTCGAGCTGCTCTGGGAGGACGCGCCGCACCTGGTGGTCGCCGGCATGAACGATGGGCGGGTTCCGGAATCCGTGACCGGCGACCCGTTTCTGCCGGAGGCCCTGCGCGAGAAGCTCGGCCTGAAAACCAACGCCGCCCGGTTCGCCCGGGACGCCTATCTGCTGCAGGCGCTGGCCGCCTGCCGGGCCGGGGGCGGCCGGCTCGATCTGCTGGTGGGCAAGGTCTCCTCGGCCGGCGACCCGCTTCGTCCCTCCCGCCTGCTCCTTCGCTGTCCCGACGCGGAGCTTCCGCAGCGGGTGGCGTTCCTCTTCCAGCCGGCTGATGCAACCCGCGCCACCCTGGCCTGGCAGCGGGCCTGGCAGCTGCGACCGCGGGCGAAGGCGCCCTCGCGCCTGCTCTCCGTCACGGCATTCCGCGACTACCTCAGGTGCCCCTTTCGTTTCTTCCTTGCGCACGTGCTCGGCATGAGGGCGGTCGATGCGGCGAAGACCGAGATGGATTCGCTCGACTTCGGCGATGTGTGCCACCAGGCGCTCGAGGCGATGGGTCGCGAGCCGGCGTTGCGCGACTGCACGGACGCACGCACCCTCCGCGAATTCCTGCTCGCGGAGCTCGATCGGATCGTGCGCGTCCGTTTTGGAGATCAGCTCGCCCTGCCGTTGATCGTGCAGATCGGATCGGCCCGCCAGCGGCTGGCCAGGGCTGCCGAAGTCCAGGCGCGCGAACGAGCCGGAGGTTGGGTGATCGAGCGGGCCGAGTGGCGGTTCCCGGAGGCTCCGGCCCGGACGCTCGGCGGCCTCGTGGTGCGCGGCAAGATCGACCGGATCGACCGGCATGAAGGTTCGGGGGCCAGGCGCGTGCTTGACTACAAGACCTCTGATTCTCCGGCCAGCCCGCGCGACGCGCACTGCCGGCCGGCCCGGCGCGCGCGGCGGGACGACAACGTTCCGGAACTGGCGCGCTTCACCGTCGACGGCGCGGAGTATATCTGGACCGATCTGCAACTCCCGCTCTACCTGTGGGCTTTGGATCAGGAGGGTGCTTCCGAGCTGCCGGCCTGCGGCTATTTTCACCTGCCCAAAGCCGTCGGCGACACGGGCGTGTCCGTGTGGGACGACTACTCGGGCGCGTGGCATTTGGCTGCGCTGTGCTGCGCAGAGGCCGTTGTGGCGGCGGTCCAGGCCCAACGCTTCTGGCCGCCCGCGGAGCGCGTCGACCACGACGATTTCGCCGCGCTGTTCCACCACGGAGTTGCAGACAGCGTGGCGGAGGAGTTTGCCCGCCTGGCAGACGGCCGGACCGCGGGCCCTCAGGGCTGTTAGAAACAGAAACGCCTTTCAATCACGGAAACCAGATGGGTCAAATGAGTCACCGCGGCGCAAAATCCTTGGCGCAGTTGCCGGTTCACCCCCGGTTCCGAGCGCCCTTGGGCCGCCGTTTTGTGATTGGGAGTCTGAAAGGACGCAGGTCCGAAAGCCTCCCGGGGGAGGGCCGGTTGTGACTCCCATCGGAAATGTGATGATCCTGGCGTCGGCGGGGTCAGGCAAGACGTACGCGCTGACCCATCGTTTCATCCGGCTCCTTGCCCGCGGGGTGGAACCGGAACGCATCGTGGCGCTGACCTTCACCCGCAAGGCCGCCGGCGAGTTTTTTGACGAGATCCTGAACAAGCTGGCCGCGGCAGCGCGGGATCCCGGACGTGCAGCCGGCCTGGCGCGCGAGATTGGGGCCGGCGGCTGCGGGTGCGCCGGGTTTCTCGGGATGCTCCGAGCGGTGACCGACGCGATGCACCGGCTCAACCTCGGGACCTTCGACAGCTTCTTTGCCCGCCTGGTGCGCAGTTTCCCCCTCGAGCTCGGCCTGGCGGGCGATTTCGAGATCCTGGACGAGCCTGCAATCGAAGTCGAAAGGGCGCGGGTGATGCGGCGCATCTTCGCCGGCGCGGGATCCCTCACCGATGCACAGCGGGCGTTCGTCGAGGCGTTCAAGCGGGCGACCTACGGGGCGGAGGAAAAGCGGCTGGGCGCCCGCCTCGACCGGTTTATCGACCAGTATCAGGAGGTCAGCCTCGCGGCACCCGATCCTGCGTGTTGGGGCGATCCGGACCGCATCTGGCCGGAAGGCTGCGCCTGGCTGGAGGCATCCGCCACCCCCGCCGGCGCCGCAGAATCACTCCGGGCCATTCTGAACGGAGAGGCGCTGACGGACGGGCAGCGCGGGCGCTGGGACGAGTTTTTTGAAGCACTCGACGAATGGGCCCCGGGCGGGATGCTGCCGGCGCCCGTGGAGTATGTCCTCCGAAATGCCCTCAAGGTTTGGGGCGATTTGCAGAAGGGCGCAGCCGCGCTGACCGTCGACAGGCGCAAGCAGGTGCTTGGGGCGAACGCCTGCGCAGCCGTGGTGGCGGTTGTGCGCGCGGTCGTGGGCGCCGAGCTCCGGCGCCGCATGGAGATGACCCGCGGGATTCACGCCGTGCTGCAGTCCTACGAAGCGGTCTACCACGAGCTGGTGAGGAGGACCGGCCGGCTGACCTTCGCGGATGTGCAGCGCCTGTTGTCGCCGGCTGCCGGGGGGCCGCGGCTGGCCGTCAGCCGGAAACCGGCGGAGGACGAAAGGGCCGATGCGCGCCTGTTGATCGATTTCCGGCTCGACGCCTCTTTCGAGCACTGGCTCCTGGACGAATTCCAGGACACGAGCTTCGGCCAGTGGAGCGTGTTGCGGAACCTGATCGATGAGGCGGTGCAGGACCCCGCCGGCCGCCGCAGCTTTTTCTACGTGGGCGATGTGAAGCAGGCGATCTTCACCTGGCGCGAGGGCGATCCGCGGCTCTTCCGCGAGATCTTCGATCACTACAATCGCGGCGGCTCCGGGGCGATCCGGGAGGAGCACCTGGACACGTCGTTCCGCTCAGGGCCGGCCATCATCGAGACGGTCAACCGCGTGTTCGGCGCGGCCGGCGTGTTGCGCGGGATGTTCCCGGCGGCGGCGGACGCATGGGCGCGCGAATGGCGCGATCACACGACGGCCTGCTCCGAGCTTGGCGGACAGGCGGCGCTGCTGCACGCCGAGGACGAGGCCGGCCGGTTCGCCCGCACGCTGGACGTATTGCGCGAAATCAGGCCGCTTGAGCGCGGCTTGACCTGCGCCGTGCTGGTCAGGACGAATGATGCGGGCACGCGCCTCGCTGATTTCCTCCGGCGCGAGGGCGGACTGGCCGCGGTGGCCGAGGCCGATCTGCATGTGGGCACGGACAATCCGCTCGGCGCCGCCCTGCTCGCGCTGTTTGAGGCTGCCGCGCATCCGGGGGACACGTTTGCGTGGGAGCATCTCCGCATGACTCCGCTGCGGGCCGTGCTCGATGCCGAGGGCCTCGCGGACCCGGATCAGCTGACCCTGCACATGCTCCGCGGGATCCACGAGGACGGATTCGAACACACCGTGGAAGCCTGGCTGCGACGCCTGGATCCGCACCTGGCTCCCGGGGATGCGTTCAGCCGTGAACGCGGGGCGCAGTTTGCGGCGGCGGCGCGGATGTTTGATTCCACCGGCAGACGGGACGTTGGAGAATTCATCCGGTTCATCGAGGGCCACACGGAACGGGAGTCGGAATCGACGTCGGCGGTGCGGGTGATGACGGTTCACAAGGCCAAGGGCCTCGGTTTCGACCTGGTGGTCCTCCCGGACCTTGAGGGGAGCAAACTCGACCAGCGCCGCGACGGACTTGCGGTGCAGAAGGCGGCGGACCGTTCGGTGGAATGGGTCCTCCATCTTCCGCCGAGGCCATTCCAGGATGCGGACGACGTGCTGTCGGCGCACGTGAGGATGGCGGAGGCCGAGGCCTGCTACGAACAGCTTTCGCTTCTCTATGTTGCGATGACCCGCGCCCGGCGCGCGATGTATCTGATCATCAAACCTCCGGGCTCCTCCACGTCGAACAACTTTCCCCGCCTGCTTGCGGCAACCCTGGGCGAAGAAGCGGGGGCTGTCCCGGTGGGCGGGCTGAACCTGCCGGGCTCGTATTCGACGGGAGGCTCAACGTGGCATCTGGGAACAGGTTTTCCCCTCCGGCCGAAGCGCGGCGCGGCGGTGATTGAGCGGATCGAGAGCGGAGGTTCCGGGCGCGGCGTGCGTCTGTTGGCGCGGCGGCCGTCCGAACTGGGGGCGGGCCGGGTTTCGGGTGCGGCGTTGTTCTCACGCGGAGGCGGGCGAGCGGCCGATTTCGGCGCGGCTTTGCACGCGTTGTTTGCATCCGTGGAATGGTGGAGCCCGGAAGACGCCGCGGCGTGGGCGGGCGCGCGGCGCCAGGCCGGGGCGGACGAAGCTGTCCTGTGCGAGGCTCTCGGCTGTCTGGCCGATCCGGCGCTCGCAGCGGTGTTCGCGCGACCGCCAGGCCTGGCCGAGGTGTGGCGCGAGCGGGCGTTCGAAGCGGTGGTCGACGGAGTTTGGATCACGGGCGTGTTTGATCGCGTTGTAGTCGTGCGCGGCGCACCGGGGGCGGATCCCACTTCGGTGAGGGTCGTTGATTTCAAGTCGGATCGCGTCGAGGATCCCGAACAGATGCGACAGGCGACGGAGCGCCATGAAGGACAGATCGACCTTTATCGACGGGTCGCCGCGCTGTTGACAGGCGTTTCGCCCGGGAAGATCGAATGTCAACTTGTATTCACCGCCTGCCGGCGGGCAGTCACGGTTCCGCCGCCCGCCTAAATTCTGCTTTACAGAGGGAAGGAAGCGCCGCACGGTGCGGTGCGAATAAAACTCAACCCTATGGGCAATCTGAAGAAGAAACGTCGGCTCAAGATGAACAAGCACAAGCGCCGCAAGCGCTTGAAGTCGCACCGTCATCAAAAACGCACCTGGCAGAAATAACCGCCCCGGTTCGCCGCCGGCTCGCGGCGGGTTTTTTTCGCTGCAGCGAGCCTCAGCATTGCTGCTGGCGCGATCAAGAAAAGGTAAATGCCGCTGGCCCAACATCGGGGAAAAGATTTGGTCTTGTCATGAGCGGAGTTCTTTGTAGAGATTGCGCCGCTTTCGTGATTGCGTAGCAAGAGACTGGCCTGCCGGGCGGTTCTTGGGTCCTGCCGGCCGCGACTGCTCCAAGACAAAAACCCCACCCCATCAACAGACATCGATCCGACCCGCATGTCACTCTTCTCGAGAAAAACGGAAGGATTCTTCGTCGACATCAATGAAGAGACGGCGCTGTTCGTGCGCACGTCGTTGCCTGATGCCCCGATGGTTGTTGAAGAAATGCGGGAGATTCCGGTGGCTGATGGAGCGGCGCTGCAACAGGCGGTTAATGACCTGCAGCGCAGGAAGAGCGGAGGCGCCTATTTGCATGCGAGCTGCGCCGTCTATCCGCCCCACCGCCTGGTGCGGCGGGTGACCCTGGACCTGAAGCGCATCAAGGAGCCTGAGTATTTTCCGGAGATCTGCACGCAGCAATTTCGGCTGGAGGATGACAAATGCACGCTCGCCGTCCTCAATGCCGCGGACGGCTCTGACTACGATTCAGGGAAGGTGAACGCCCAGAAAGAGGTCATTTTCACCGGTGGGCTCAATGACGAGCTTTTGGCGACGCAAGAGAGGCTGCTCGCCTTGTGGGTGTATCCGGAACGGCTGGAGATCGGCACGGTCGCCGCCTTGGGTGCGCTGGCCAACTATCATGTGTTTGCACAGTTGAAAGCGCCGACGTTGATGCTGGAGATGGATGCGGATAACACCCAATCCTTCGTGATTGGCGCGGGCGGACTCGATGTCAGCCGGTCCATTCCCCACGGCTTTGGAGCCATGATCTCGGTCGTCCAGAAGGAGTTGAACCTGAAGGACGATGAATCGGCGCGGAAGCTGTTCTATTCCAACACATTCGATTTCACAAACATGGGAGGCCTGCTGACAAAGAAGGTCTTGAAGGAGCTGCAATCGTTGATCGGATTTTACGAGGTGCAGACGGGCCAGTCGATCGGGCAGGTTTTGTGCACGCAAATGCCGCCGAAGCTCGCCTGGCTCGGGGGGTCGATCGCGAAAGAGTTGGGAGTGGAACCCCTCAAGCTGGATTTCGCAGGGTGGCTGAAGTCGCGTGAAATCACTTTTGCCAGCTCAGTCGAGCCATCCGGACTGGACGCGAGGTGGCTGGCGGTGTTTGGCCTAATGACTTATTACGATGCAGCTTCTGCAGCGAAGAAGTGACCAATCGCAGGCCAGGCTGGTCGACGCCTGGCATCCGAACTTCCGCAATCGGGAACGGTTGCCGGATACGAAGGTGGTGCGCACGAATTTTTTCGTCAACACCACCGCGGTCACGGTGCTGCTTTGCCTCGTTTTGAGTTTCTGGTACCAGGAATACCGCATCAGCGCCTTGGACCGACAGGTGGCCGACTTTCAGTCTCAGATCGCGACAAACCAGAAAGCCGCAGCCGATGCGGTGGCGTTGTCCGGGAAGTTTGCCGTGGAGGAGAACAAGCTCAACGAGCTCGACGCCTTTCTCCAGCAGCGCCTGACGCTTCCGCAATTCATGCTCCATCTGGGGAAAATACTGCCTGCCGATCTTGCAATCAACACTGTCGAGATTCGCGAGAATGGCCTGGACCTTCGCGGCACGGCCGCCGGTTCGCCGGTTGAGGCGGCCGGCCGCACGCAGGCCTATGTCGAGTTGTTGCAGCAGGACAGCTATTTCAAGGACATTTTCGAAACAAAGGATGTGAAGCAGGATGTGAGGCGTGATCAGTCGTCCGGCCGCGTCATTTTCGAATTGTCCATGCGATTCAAGGGGGACGCGAAGAAGAAGCCATGAAGTGGACCCTGAAAGATTTGGTTGAGTTCTTGAAGCGATATCCCATTGCGATCGGATGTGGGTTGCTAAGTGTGATCGCAGTTGTCGGTTATTCTGTCCGGAACAGCCGCGCGAGCGAACTCGGCGTCCAGCTCAAGCAGGTGGAATCCCAGGCCCAGAAAATCCTAAGCAACGTCCACAATGCGGCCAACCTTCAGGAACAGTACTCGGTTCTGACCACTGCGACGAAGGGACTGGAGTCCCGGCTGGTGCGAAGCACGGAACGCGCGCGCAACCAGGAATACTTCTACGAGATCGAATCGGAGGCCGGCGTGAAGGAAACCAGCCTGCAGCAGGGCAACATTGACCCAAAAAAGAATGCCCATCGCACCTACTGCGGCGTCGGCTTCACCGTTTCGGTGGAGGGAAATTACCGGCAGATTCTCGATTTCGTGGGCCGGCTCGAATCCGGGCATTATTTTTGCCGCATGGTGTCGGCGACGGTTTCGCGCCGGTCGGGCCGCAACGCGTCTGGCCCGGAATCATTGCTCGGTCTGACGCTCAACGTCGAGTTCCTCGGTCTGCCATGAGAAGAATTCATCAAGCGTGGGTCTGTTTGCTGGCCGTGGCAGGCGCCGGGGCGTTGCAGCTGCAGGGTGGGGATGTGTCCAGCCCCGCCAAACGGCAGGCGACATTGGATCTGGCGGCCCGATTGCTGGCTCCGCGCACGAACGAGGCGGCGCATCTGCCTGACGAGCTTGTCAATCCGTTCAACCCTGAAGTCGTCGCCGCCAAGAATGCCCAGAACCAGAAATCCCAGCATCAGGCCGGCTCGGATCGGGAGGTCCTGGCAAAGATAGCGGCGGGCATCACGCCTTCCGGCATGATGATGTTGAGAGGTGAGCCGCTTCTCCTCTTCCGTGAAAAGAAGCTCAGGGTCGGCGATGACCTGAAAGTCAGTTTTCAAGGTTCCGACTACGTTGTGGTCATTACTGCGATAGATTCGGCATCCTTCCGTCTCCGTCTGAATCGCGAAGAACTCACCCGGCCAATCAAAAAATGAAAGATCCCATGAGAACGCGTCCGTTCGAGCTTGCGCTCATTTTGCTCACGTCTGTCGCCATCGGACGAAGTCAGCCGGCTCCGGCCGCGCCGGCCGCTGCTGATGCCCCTGCCGCGGCCGTGCAGCCCGCTGCACCCGCTGAAACGGCTCAGGGGGCGGAAACCGCCGCGGCTGCGAAGCCAGCCGAGGCGGCCAAGGGGGAGACACCAGCAGCAACCGCGGCGCCCGCCGCACCGGCCCAGGTGGAGACACCAGCCGCAGCTGCGCCGGCCGCAGCTGCGCCGGCTGAAACGACCCAGAAGGCGGAAGCCCCCGCGGCCGTGAATCCTGCGGCGCCCGCCGCAGCCGCGGCGCCCGCCGCACCAGCCGAGGCGGTCCAGATTCAGGGGACGCAGCCTGCGGCGGCTGGAGCGACGCGGAGCAAGGATACTCTGTCTGTGGATTTCCCGGATGAAGACATCCGCACGATCCTGCGGAACGTTGCCGATCTTTTTGAGTTGAATCTTGTGATTCCGGACGCCCTCCAGGGCAAGGCTTCCATCAAACTCCATGATGTGACGTGGCACCAGATTTTCGATGTTGTTCTCACTCCGGTCGGCTTCACCTACATTGATCAGGCCGGCATCATCAAGGTCGTCAGCCTTGCGAGCCTGGCCGAGGAGCCGGTGGCCACTGAGATCTTCACTCTAAACTATGCGCGTGCTGCGGATGTTCAACCGGCCATCGTAAGCCTGATCGAAAGCGGCAAAGGGGGCAAGCTGACCGTCGATACGCGAAGCAACTCACTGATCGTCACCGAGCATCCCTCGAGGCTGAACAAGATCCGCCCGATCATCAAGCAACTCGACCTGCCCACGGAGCAGGTGATGATCGAATCAAAGTTCATCGAGATGTCCTCCACCAACGTCAAGAACATCGGAGTCAACTGGACCTCGTTGAGCGGCTACGGCCTTACTGCCACTGGAAGCTCGGGCGCCACCAGGGGCACCTCGAACACACAGACCAACGCCGACAATGATGTGGGGTTCATGAAAAACGGCTATGCTCAGCTCGCCAATTTGGTGGGCGTGCCGAGCATGGGGCCGACGCCGACCTATACCCCGCTCCCTTGGGTCAAAACTCCGAGCAGTATAAACGATTACTCGGTGAGCTATCCCGGGGGACCCTCCAGCACGAGGACCTATACCAGCAGCACGACGAACACGGCCCTTTTCAGCCCCGACACGTTCAAGATGGTGCTCAGTGCGTTGAAGACCCTGGATCAAACGAAGATCGTCTCCAATCCGACCGTCGTCACCCTCAATAATCAGGAGGCCGTGATCAACGTCGGCGAAGAGGATCCGATCCCCAATTACCAGTACAACCAGGCGACGGGCACGTTTGAGGTGAGCGGGTTCATCTATAAACCCATCGGCATCATCCTCAAGGTGACGCCGCAGGTGAACGCGAGCGGTTTCATCAAACTCACCCTGAGTCCCGAGGTGAGCCAGAAGAGCGGATTTGCAAATTTCGGCAACGCGCAGATCCCGATCATCTCCGAGCGCAAGGCGACGACCCAGGTCACACTCAAAGACGGCTACACTATGGGTATTGGCGGGCTGATCTCGAGCAATGGGGACAAGAGCAGCTCGAAAGTGCCCATTCTCGGCGACATTCCTCTGTTGGGCAAGCTGTTCCAGAGCAAGAGCAACAATGAACAGAAGACCAATCTGGTCATCTTCATCACGGCAAAGACAGTGAACGCGGAAGGAGCGTCTGTTAGCGATGTCTTTGATCCGCGCCAGTTGCGCGAGATGGGCATGCGGCGCGAGGATCTTCCCGGCTATCGGGAGAACTCCGATCCTTTCCTTCCTCCTGCTGCTGATGAAACGAAGGGAAAGAAATAGGAGTATTCAGGCGCTCTGGTGAATCTGGCGCCCGTGCCGGTCTTTTCTCGAGCGTGTCCCCGCGGGCACGCTCGTTTTTTTGATATGCCTGCCAGCGTTGAACCGCAATGACCGTGCGCAGCGCCCCGACCCCAGATGCGCCCCGGCAGGGGTTTGCCGGGCTTTTCCTCCGTCTTAAGCCGCAGATGGACGAACTTGACTGTTTTCTGCGGTCCCAACTCGACAGTTTCGAACCCGAGATTCGGAGCCTTGTGGAATATTGCGTCGACGTTTCCGGAAAACGCATCCGGCCGGCGCTGGTCTTCTTCAGCGGCTGGCGCAATAGGGAGCCGGTCGCACCCGCCCTTGTTCGTGCCGCGGCGGTGGTCGAAATGGTGCATCTCGCCACACTGGTCCACGACGACATCATGGACGGAGCGGACCTGCGCCGCAACCGGCCCACTGCGGTGCGGCGGTACGGCTCCGATGTCGCCGTGTTGCTCGGCGACGCGCTGCTGGCCCACGCAGTGTACGTGGCGGCGCAGTTTCCATCCACGGAGATCTGCCGGGTGGTTTCCGACGCGACGCGGAAGGTGTGCGCGGGCGAGATCGCCCAGACTCTGCGCCGGGGGGATACGGGAATCACCATGGCCGATTATCGGCGAGTCATTGGACTGAAGACTGCGGAGCTGTTCAGGCTTTCGTGCCTGCTCGGCAGCCGGCTGGCCCGCTTCGAAGATGACTTCGTGGAAGCGGCGTCCGCGTTTGGCATGCGGCTTGGCTCCGCCTATCAGATTTATGACGATCTGGCTGATTTCTTTGGCGAAGAGAAACGGATCGGCAAGACGCTGGGGACCGATCTGTCGGGGGGCAAGGTCACCCTCCCGACCCTCGTCTTGCTTGGGAAGTTGTGTGAAAGGGAGCGGAACGAATTGATGGAGGAGATCCGCGAACGGCGTTCTCCACCGTTGGAAGACCGGCGTGCGCTCATGAGCGCGCACGGGGTGTTTTCGGAGGTGGCGGAAAGCGTGCGGGCTGAATTGGAGGCGGGAGCGGCGTTGCTGGCTCCGTGGGCGCATCTTGAACCTGTCCCGATGCTGGTTCAACTGTCGGGTCTTCTGCAGGATCAGGTGAACAGCCTCCAGGGAACCGCGGGCTTCTAGATTCCGGTTGCGTTGGGGAGACCATTTGATTTGCTTCGGTCCGATGGCTTTCACCCGGGCAATCGGCAAGGCGCTTGTGATGACTCCTGAGCGCCAGCAGGAGGCAGATGCTGATTGGGAAATGATCCGAAGGGTCCAGGCCGGCGATGTGGCGGCTTTTGACAAACTGATGCTCAAATACCGGGAGAGAATCTACTCGGTCATCTACAATCTGTGCGCCAATCGCGAAGATGCAGCCGACCTCACCCAGGGGACCTTCATCAAGACGTTTCAATCCATCAACCGGTTCCAGGGCCAGTCGTCGTTCTTCACCTGGCTCTACCGGATTGCCGTCAACGCAACACTGACGCACCTGCGAAAGAACAGGTTGCGCACCTTCTTCAGTTTTGAACGGTTCTCGGAAGAGGAGAAGTCGTCTGAAATCATTGATGCCCTGACTGATAAGACCGGCACCGACCGCGAGGTTTTTGTAAGGGAACTGCAAGAAAGATTGAACGAAGCGTTGCAGAAATTGTCTATCAAGCATCGAACAGTGGTTACATTATTCGAGATTGATGGATTGAGCCATGATGAGATTGCCGAGATCATGGGCTGCTCGGTGGGCACGGTGCGTTCCCGGCTGCATTACGCGAAGCAGCTGCTGCAGGCCGAACTCCAACCTTATCTCCGTTAGCTGATCATGTCCGACCGCGAACCCCAGACCCAGTCTCGAGTCACTTTGGAGGACTTGCTGCGGCTGAAACGAGCCGAGCGTCCTCCGCGGGAATTCTGGGCGGGGTTTGAACGGGATCTCCGCCAGAAACAACTCGCGGCACTCGTCGAGCGAAGATCGTGGTGGCATGGGCCTGTGGCGGCGTTGAGCCGATTTGGCTGGCTGCGGGTGCCTGTTGCGGCGGCGGCGGTTTTTGCAGTTACGTTGGTGTCGATCGGCAAATATGGCTCTTCCAGCCGTTATCGTGACGAGCAGCCTCTCGTTGTGACCCGCCGCCCTGCTCTTGTCGCGATGGCGTCAAGTACTCCGGCGAATGCACGACCCGCGGAATCCCCGCGCCCCGTGCCTTCCTCCGCTCAGGCCGCAGTTGAAGGACAGGCTTTGCCTGAGAGTTCCGAGGCCCGTTCCGTGGAGCCCGATGCCGTGCAAACAGCGGCTGCGCCGGCTGCCGGGATGGTCAAGCGCGTGGCGGACCTGGAAGACACGACAAACGCTTCTGGTTCTGAACCGCTGAAAGGGTCGGTTGCGATCCAGCTTGGCTCGCCGGGCGTTGAGCCGGCGCTGGTGGAGGCGGCTGCCCGTCCGGTCGGTTTTGAAGACCGTGCAATCTCGACGCTGCGTTTCCATCGCGCTACGGAAGCACTCCCCACTGCGGTCGCGGCAACGGAACAGCGCTGGTCCCGCCTGCTGGCGGCCCTTGGATCTGACGGGGTCTATGCTCCGGAACCTTCTGCTCCGGAACACGTCAAGCGCAGCGCGATCCGTTATCTGGCCGAAGACGGTTTGGACCGCTCGATGAGCCGGCTCCAGGCCGAAGCCGATCATCTCTCGATCAGGTTCTGACGGCGGGCGGCCATGCGCGCCCCGGCTCCGGGGAAGCGGAGCCTGTGCAGGAGGCAAGTGAGGCGCCCCGGCGTCCCGCCCGCGCGGGGCCTTTTCCGCGCAACGCAGGGCTTTGCTTTTCGGCTCCAATCGCCTAGGTTGGATCAAACGACCGCATCCGATGCGAACTGAGCGTGATTCCATGGGCGAGATGCAGGTGCCCGACGATGCCCTGTACGGCGCCTCCACCGGGCGGGCGGTGCTCAACTTCCCGATCAGCGGCCACCCGATGCCTCCGGCGTTCATCCACGGACTCGCGCTGGTCAAGGCTGCCTGCGCCATCGCCAACGAAGCCCTCGGCCTTCTGAGCGCGGAGAAAAGCGGGCTCATGCAACGGATCGCGAGGGAGATCATCGACGGGAATCTGGACGCCCATTTCCCGGTCGATGTATTCCAGACGGGCTCGGGGACCTCGTCGAACATGAACGTCAATGAGGTCATTGCGAACCGGGCCAGCCAGCTCACCGGCCAGCCGCTCGGATCGAGGAAGCCGCTGCATCCGAATGATGACGTCAACCTCGGCCAGTCCTCGAACGACGTCATTCCGACGGCCCTCCATGTCAGCGTTGCTGTGGCGTTGAAATGCCGCCTGGTGCCGGCGCTGGAGGAACTCGCCGCCGCCCTCGAGACGAAGTCGGCCGAGTTCCGCGACGTGGTGAAGATCGGGCGCACCCATCTGATGGATGCGACGCCTTTGACCTTGGGCCAGGAGTTCTCGGGATATGCCGCCCAGGTGCGCAAGGCCGTCGAACGATCCCATAGGGCGGTTGCGGCCCTCGGCGAGCTCGCCATCGGCGGCACGGCGGTCGGCACCGGTCTCAATTGCCATCCGGAGTTTCCGGCGCGCGTCTGCCGCATTTTGTCAGAACGCACGGGGATTCCGTTTCGGGAAGCCCGCAATCACTTCGAGGCGCAGGGAGGCCGGGACGATTGCGTGGAAGTCGCCGGCCAGCTCGCGGCCATCGCCGCCGGTCTCGCAAAGATCGCGAATGATCTCCGCCTGATGGCCTCCGGCCCGCGCGCCGGCTTCGCCGAGATCCGGCTGCCGGCCACCCAGCCGGGTTCGTCCATCATGCCCGGCAAGGTGAATCCGGTGATGAGCGAGATGCTGGGGCAGGTCTGCATCTATGCGACGGGCCTCGCGAACATGGTGGTGATGGGCGGGCGCGACGGCCATTTCGAACTGAATGTCACGATGCCCCTGATCGCGCACGCCCTGCACGAGGCGATCGGCTGCATGGCCAATGGCTGCCGGGTCTTCGCGCGCCGGTGCGTGACCGGGATCGAGGCCGACCCGGCCCGCTGCCGGGACCTGGTCGACCGTTCCCTGATGCTCGTGACCGCGCTCAATCCGTATATTGGATACGATGCGGCGGCGGCGGTGGCGAAGCAGGCCTTCAGCCAGAACAAGACCCTCCGGGAGGTAGTCTTGGAGCGGGGCCTCCTTGACGCCGCCACGCTTGACCGCGCCCTCGCTCCCGAATCGATGACGCGGGCGGGCGGAGACGCGACCGGCGGCGGGGGTTGAGGCGCGGGGGCTGGCAGGTGGCGCCGGCCCGGAGGCCGCCGTCATTTCAGGGCGGCGGCGCAGGCGTTGGTGAAAAAATCGTTGCCCTTGTCGTCCACCAGGATGAACGCCGGGAAGTCCTCCACCTCGATCTTCCAAATGGCCTCCATGCCGAGTTCCGGATATTCGAGCACCTCGACCTTTCGGATGTTCTCCTTGGCAAGGATGGCCGCGGGGCCGCCGATGGAACCGAGATAGAAGCCGCCGAACCTCTTGCAGGCATCGGTCACCTGCCTGCTCCGATTGCCCTTGGCGATCATGACCATCGAACCGCCGAGGGACTGGAAAAGTTCGACGTAGCCGTCCATGCGCCCCGCAGTGGTCGGACCGAACGAGCCTGAAGCGTAACCTTCGGGCGTCTTGGAGGGACCCGCGTAGTAGACCGGGTGCCGCGTGAAGTACTCGGGAAGACCCCGGCCGGCGTCGACGCGTTCCTTGAGCCTTGCGTGGGCGATGTCGCGCGCGACGATGATCGTGCCGGTGAGCGAAAGCCGGGTCGCCACCGGGTGGCGCGCGAGCTCGGCGAGGATCTCCTTCATCGGCCGGTTGAGGTCGATGCGCACGGCGTTCCCCCCGCGGATGACGCGGAAGCGGTCGGGAATGAAGCGGCCGGGATTGGTCTCGAGCTGCTCGAGCCACAGGCCTTCCCGGTCGATGCGGGCCTTGATGTTCCGGTCGGCCGAGCAGGACACGCCGACGCCGACGGGGCAGGATGCGCCGTGCCGCGGAAGGCGGATGATCCGCACATCAAGGGCGAAATGCCGGCCGCCGAACTGTGCTCCGATGCCGCAAGCCTGCGCGGCGGCGAGGATTCTGCCCTCCAGTCCGACATCGCGAAACGCCTGGCCCAGATCGTTGCCCCTGGTGGGAAGACCATCGAGGCATTTTGTCGACGCAAGCTTGACCGCCTTCAGACAGGCCTCGGCCGAGGTCCCGCCGATCACGATGGCGAGATGATACGGGGGACATGCCGCGGTCCCGAGGTGTTTCATCTTGTCGACGATGAAGGCCTCAAGGCTCTTCGGGTTCAGCAGCGCCTTGGTCTCCTGATACAGGGAAGTCTTGTTGGCCGAACCGCCGCCCTTGGCGATGAAAAGGAACTCATAGGCGGCTCCCTCGGAGGCATGGAGGTCGATCTGGGCCGGAAGGTTGGTGCCGGAGTTGATCTCCTGATACATATCCAACGGAACGGTCTGCGAGTAGCGGAGGTTCTCCCCGGTGTAGGCCTGGTAGATGCCTCGGGACAGGTATTCGGCGTCGTTGGCTCCGGTCCAGACCTGCTGGCCCTTCTTCGCCATGACGATCGCGGTGCCCGTGTCCTGGCAGAACGGAAGAATGCCCTCGGCCGAGAGCTCGGCATTGCGCAGCAGGGTGAGGGCGACGTAGCGATCGTTCTCGGAAGCCAGCGGATCCTCCAGGATCGCCGCCACCTGCTGGAGATGCTCCTCGCGAAGCAAGAACGAACAATCGCGCATCGCATGGCGCGCGAGGCACGTGAGGGCTTCGGGCTCCACCTTGAGGATCTCCGTCCCGTCAAACGCGCTTGTGGCGACAAAGTCCCTGGTGAGGAGACGGTAACGGGTTGCGTCCGGGCCGAGGGGGAAGGGTTCTTGATAGCGGAACGGAGGAACGGGCATGGCGGGAGTGCGTTGGATGGATCAATATGAACAATCCCGGGGAAAACGCCACGGGCGAGCGGAATCAGGCGGGAAACCGCGCGCCGTGGCCGGGCATCGCACCTGCCGTGATCCGGAACCCCAACGATGGCGCCGCAGCTCCATGAAGATCCGGGTTGGTTGCGGTTGCGACCGGCATCCGGCGGGGCCGGCCTTCCGGCGCCGGCCACCGTCACAACAACTTCATCTTGGGCAGATCCTGCACATCGACCAGCCCCACGGGCCGGCCGGCGCCATCCACGACAACGAGGTCGTCGATCTTGAACCGGTCGAAGATCCGCAACGCTTCGACGGCGAGCGCGTCGCAATGGACGGTCTTCGGGGTGCGGGTCATGAAGCGGTGCACGGGCTGGGAGAGAAAATCAGGAGTGCCCAGGACCTGGCGCCGGAAGTCGCCGTCTGTCAGGATGCCGGTGAGCACGCCCGACGATTCGTCCACGAGGGCGATGGAGCCGGCCCTGGCCCTGGTCATGCCGAGGATTGCATCCTGGATGGTGAGCGTGTCCGGCATGACCGGGAGGCGCTCGCCGACGCGCATGATGTCCCTCACCTTGAGCAGGAGGGCGGTGCCGAGATTGCCCGCCGGGTGGAGCCGCGCAAAATCCTCCCGCGTGAAGCCGCGCCGCTCCAGCAGCACCATGGCAAGCGCATCGCCGAGCGCGAGAGCCGCGGTCGTGCTGGCCGTGGGGGCGAGCCGCAGGGGACACGCCTCCCGGGGAACGCGATAGAGCAGCCTCAGGTCGGCATCCTTTGCGAGTTCTGAATCCGGATTGCTCGTGAGGGCGACGATGGTCAGCTCAAACCGCTTCAACATCGCCAGCAGCCGCAACATCTCCGCGCTCTGCCCGCTGTTGCTGAGGAGCACGGCCAGATCCCCCGCGGCACACAGGCCGAGGTCGCCATGCAGCGCCTGCGTGGCATCCAGGAAATACGAGGTCACCCCCGTGCTGTTGAAGGTCCCGGCGAGTTTCTGGGCAATATGGGCCGACTTGCCGACCCCGCTGAAGATCAGCTTCCGGCCGGCCTTCTGTGCCGCCTCGACCGCCTCCACGACTGCGACGAATGCCCCGTCCAGGGTTTCTGCCGTGGTCCGGAGCGCCTCCATTTCTATCCGGATGCACTCGCGGCCGCGTGCGAGGGCGGATTGAGCGTCGTGAGTCATTTAGGATTTGTGTCGGGAATGAGCGTGGAGTGAACTTAGCCCCTGGTTTTCCGCGTTCAATCCGATTCCCGCGCTCCCATGCGGCGACGTTTCCACATTCCAGAATTGCCTTGTGCGCTGCTGGGGGTGTCCCTGCTCCTTCTGGCAGGCTGCGATGGCTCCGACCGCCTTGCCCTGGGTTCGGAAACAAGCGAACCGTACTACCGGCAGGGTGACCAGTTGAAGAGGCAGGGCCGTTATCCTGAGGCGCTCAACGCCTACCTCAAGGTCATCGAGAGGCGGAACGAGGATGCGCCGGAATCGCATCTGGAGGCCGCGCTGATCTACCAGCAATACCTCAAGGATCCGATCTTCGCGATCTATCATTTCCGCAAATACCTCGAACTGGAGCCCAACTCACGGCAGGCCGATCTCGTCCGGCAGCGGGTCGATGCCTCGGTGCGCGATTTCGCGCGAACGCTGCCCGCCCGGCCCCTGGAGGACGGGACGATGCGGCTGGATCTGATGGGCCGGATCGACGAACTCCAGAAGGAGAATCTCGAACTCAAGGAGGAGATTGCCCGGCTGCATCAGGGAGCGGCAAGGCCGGGTGGGGGCTCCGCCGCGGGGATGCTCCCGGCGCCGGAAGCTGCTCCGGCTGAGGTGGGTCCGCGCGGTTCCCCGCCTGGCCCGCCGGCAACCGCCGCCGCGGCGGAACCGGCCCAGCCCGTCATCCGGATCGGGGGACCGCCGGCCAGGCCGCCGTCCGCATCCAGCCGCACGCATGTGGTCGCCGAGGGTGAAACACTCTCCAAGATCGCCCAGCGCTACTATGGCAGCAGCGCCAGGTGGCAGGCCATCCTCGACGCCAACCGCGACGTCCTGAAGGACGAAAAAGCGCTCAAGCCCGGGATGACGTTGAAGATACCCTAGCCGCCCGCCGCACCGCCGCCGCCCGCCCCCTTACGGAGCGTACTCCGCCCAGCTGGTGCCGGTCTCTGTGACGCGCACCCGCTCGATGCGCACCCCGGGCGGCAGCGCGGGGCGGGTGGCCGGGTTCAGCGCTGCTTCGGCAAGCCGGTGCTTCAACTCCTCAAACACCGCCCGCGCCATGACTTCGCTGGTCGGGTCGGTCTTTTCAAACGGAATCACCCGGTCGCCGTAGGTCTCACGGTAAAACGCGAACTGGGGATCCTCGGTGTTGATGCACAGCGCATGATCCCACGATCCGAGCAGGTCCGCGAGCGCCTTTTTGACCGCACTGAAATCGCAGACCATGCCGTTGGCATCGAGCTCATCGGCGGCCAGCACGACTTCCACCTTCCGGCTGTGGCCGTGCGGAAAGCGGCATTTCCCCGGGTGCTTCGAGAGCATGTGCCCGCTCTCGATTTCGAAGCTCTTGCAGATGCGGAAGGGCATGGACGGTCTCAAGTGCCGCAAAAATCCGGCCCGAGCGCAAGCGCCGGTCACACCGTCTTCGAAAACCGGCGCGGCCCCTTTTCCAGGTACGCATCAAACCGCATGGCGATGATGCGGATGAGCAGCGCCCCAACTCCTGTGACGACGAATCCGCCCGCCGTCCGCTGAAGCAGGCCGTCGGCCTCGAGGTCGTCCAGGGATTCAATCTCACGGGCGAACCGGGCGGCGAAATCCACGCCGAGCCGGCGCGAGAGGTCCGCATAGTCGATCCGCCGGTCGCACATGATCCGCATGATGACCTGCCGGCGGAGGCGGTCCTCCTCGCTCAGGATGAGGCCGCGTTCGATGGGAAGGCGGCCGGCATCCAGGGCCGCGCTGTATTCCGGCAACGCCTTCAGATTCTGGCGGTAGGAATCGCCTGTCTGCGAGATCGACGACATGCCGAACCCGTAGATCGAGGCCCCAGCATGCGTGCTGTAGCCCTGGAAATTGCGCTGCAACGTGCCCTCGCGCTGGGCGACGGCCAGCTCGTCGCCGGCCCGGGCGAAATGGTCCATCCCGATGTACACCATTCCGGCTTCCGTCAGTTTTCGCACCGCCGTCGCGAGCAGCATCAGCTTTTCCTCGGTGGAGGGGAGATTCGCCTGCTTCTCGAAGATCCGCTGCGACGGCTTGATCCAGGGAACATGGGCGTAGCTGAAGACGGCCAGGCGGTCGGGCTGCAGCGCCAAGACCTCGTCAATCGTGCGGGCGAATGAATCCGCGGTCTGGTGCGGCAGCCCGAAGATCAGGTCGACGCTGATCGAGCGGTATCCCTCGTCGCGCAGCCAGTCGAACGCCTGGCGGGTGATGTCCATCGGCTGCAGCCGGTGGATGGCGCGTTGCACTTCCGGGTTGGTGTCCTGAACTCCGAGCGAGGCGCGGGCGCACCCGAGTTCGCGGAACGCGCGCACGTGGTCCCGCGTGATGCGGCGCGGGTCGACCTCGACGCAGTTTTCGGAGTCGCCGGCGAACCGGAACCGGGAGTGGATCGCCTCGCCGAGCCTCCGGATCACCGCCGGCGCGAGAAACGTGGGGGTGCCTCCGCCAAAATGCATCTGCGCAACGCGCCGGTCCGCGTTGAGCCACGGCCGGACGAGCGCCAGTTCCTTCTCGAGGCAGCCCACGTAATCTGAGGCGGCGTCCTGTTTCAGCGTGATCACCGTCGTGCAGCCGCAGAACCAGCACAGCGTCTCGCAGAACGGCAGGTGGAAATACAGCGAAAGCCGCCGTCGGGCGTCCTCGTTGTCCCGGCGGATGGCCGCGACAAGCTCCCCGGCCGGCGTTGCCTCCGTGAACTGCAGGGCGGTCGGATAGGAGGTGTAGCGCGGTCCCGGAACGTTGTATTTCCGGACCAGCGCGATGTCGAACTCGGCTGCGGCCGGGGGCGTTCCGGTGATTGAGCTGGGCGCGGTCATGGACAGTGCGGAATGACGCCCCATGATGCGGGTCCCGGCTCTTTTTGCGAGGCCGGAGGCCGGCAGCTTCCTCAGCGGTATTCCTCGCCGGTGACGGCGTTGATGATCTTGAAGTTCTCGACGTGGTAGCTCGGGTCGGCGCGGAAGGCGAGCTTCACCCCGTAGTTCTGCTCCATGCGCACGAGCAGGTCGGCATCCTCGCTGCGGAGGCGTTCGAGGATGCCGGGGTGGACGAGCACCCGCAGGGCGTATTCCTTGCCGTCGTTGCGCGCGTGCAGGCGGCGGACGATCGACGACAGCTTGCGCTGCAGTTCGACGGACATCGTCGTGGCGCTCTTCACGATGCCGCGGCCGTGGCAGTACGGACAGTTCGTGTAAAGATTGGAGGCCAGCGATTCCTGCTGCCGCTGGCGCGTCATCTGCATGATCCCCAGCAGGGAGATCGGCAGGAGGTGGTTCTTCGCCTTGTCCTCCGACATGGCCCGCACCATGGCGTCATAGACCTGGTTGCGGTGCCGGCGCTCCTTCATGTCGATGAAGTCGATGATGATGAGGCCGCCGATGTTGCGGAGGCGGATCTGGCGCGAGACCTCCTGCACGGCCTCGAGGTTGACCTGCAGGATCGTGTTCTTCTCCTCGCCCGGCCGCGCCTTGTGGGAGCCGGTGTTCACGTCGATGGCGATCAGCGCCTCGGTCTCGTCGATGACAATCTCGCCGCCGGAGGGCAGCGCGACCCGGCGTTGGAACGTCTGTTCAATCTGTTTCTCAATGTTGAAGCGCTCGAAGATGGGAATGCTGTCCTTGTAATGCGCGATCTTGGAGCGCGAGCGCTGGGAGATCTGGCCCACGAGCTTGAGCACCCGTTCATAATCGGCCTCGCTGTCAATCAGCACGCGGTCGATGTCCTCGGTCAGGAAGTCGCGCACGGTCCGTTCCACGATGTCCGGCTCGAGGTAAAGGCTGGCCGGGGCCCGCTCCGCCTGGACCTTCTGCTGGATCTCCTCCCACGTGCGGAGCAGCAGATGGAGATCGCGGACAAAATAGCGGGCCTTCTTGCCCTCGCCGGCGGTGCGCACGATGACGCCCATGCCCTCCGGGATGGTGAGCTCGTTGACGAGCTGCCGGAGGCGCAGGCGCTCCTTCGAATCCTCGATCTTGCGGGAGATGCCGCACTGGTCCGAGTAGGGCATCAACACGAGGTACCGGCCGGGCAGGGCCAGGTTGGTCGTGGTCCGGGGCCCCTTCGTGCCGATCGGCCCCTTCGTGACCTGGATGACGATCTCCGTGCCGGGCGGGTAGAGTCCGGGGATGTCCTTGACCGTCGGCTCCTCGGCGCGCGGGACCGCGTTCTTCTTCCGGTTGACGCGCACGACCTCGACCGACGAATCGGCCGCGGCGGGGAGCATGTCCCAATAGTGGAGGAAGGCGTTCTTGCTGTAGCCGATGTCGACAAAGGCCGCCTTCAATCCGGGATCGAGGTTCTTGATCCGCCCCTTGAAGATGCCGCCAACCATCCGGTTGTCGGATTCGCGTTCGATCTCGAACTTTTCGAGAATGCCATCGACGAGCAGCGCGACGCGTTTTTCGAGCGGCTCGGAATTGATGATCAGTTCGCGGAAGTCGGCCTTCTCCTTCTGGAAAAGATTGAGGATCTTCTGGAGGATCGGCCGTTGTTTGGAGCGTTCCTGGGCCTCGTTGCGAAGCGCGGAAGGGTCAACGGGCTCGCGGGGTTGCTCAGCCGGCGCGCTGGCCAGCTCCTGGTCGTAACGGTTGGCAGCGTCCTGGGGCGGGACGTTGGGTGGAGTCTGATTGCTCATGTCGGGCATGGTCGTCGTGGGTTGGGACGGCGCGCCTTCGGGCGGATGGCGGTGCGCAGGAGATTCCGGCAAAGCGGTCGATATCGGGGAAGCGGGAGAACATGGGATCAGAACTCCTTTCGGAACCGATAGACGCTTTGGACCAGTCCTTGCAGCACACAACAACTGAGCACAAAGGAGCCACCGTAGCTGATGAAGGGAAGCGGAATGCCTGTGATCGGAACCAGCCCGATGGTCATGGCGATGTTGACGAACACGTGGACCGCGAACAACACCGTCACGCCGAGGGCGAGAAGGGTGCCGAAGCGGTCGCGGGCGAGGCCCGCGATGCGTATGCCGTTCCACAACACCACGCCAAAAAGGCCGAGGACCGAGATGCTCCCCAGGAAACCTTTCTCCTCGGCGAGGACCGAGAAGATGAAATCGGTGTGGGCCTCGGGCAGGTAGCGCAGCCTTGCCTGCGTGCCCTGCGTCCAGCCCTTGCCTGAAAGCCCCCCCGAGCCGACTGAAATGAGCGACTGATTCAGATTCCAGCTTATGCCCATCGGGTCGATCCGTTCGGGGGCGACGAAAGCGAGAATGCGGTTCCGCTGGTAGTCGTGCAGGGGCAGCAGGCCGTTCGGCTCAAAGGCGCCCTTGTCCGTCGTGGGTGTCAGGTTGTGCGCCTCAAGGAAACTGAGGTAGCGGTAGCTGTCCACGGCGACGAGCCCGATCAAAAGCGCAAACGCCCCCAATGCCGCGGCGAAAAACCGCTGCGAGAGATTGGAGAAGTAAAGCAGGGCGAAGACCATGGGCGGGAAGACAAGGGCCGAACCGAGGTCCGGTTGGAGCAAAATCAACAGGATGGGCAATCCTGCGGCAAGAGCTAATATCCCCAGCGTCTGCAGGGACTCCCTGACCGTGGAAAGCTTCGACCGGGTGAGGATCGCGGCGGTGATGATCAGGGTCCCAAACTTTGCTGCTTCAGACGGTTGAAACGAGAACGGCCCGAGGTCGATCCACCGCTGTGCGCCCAGACGCGTCACGCCGAACGGCGTCCACGGCAGCAACAGGGACAACAGGCAGGCGGCGTAGACCCAATGGGCGGATTTGAGCCAGAATTTGTAGTCAATGAGCGAAACCGCGCAGTAGACGACCGCGCCCGCTGCAAGCCAGACGAGTTGCTGAATCCATTGCCCGCGATTGTTGGTCAGTTGCGCGCTATAGATGAAGAAAAGGCCGGTGGTTCCAAGCGCTGCGATCGCGAGCGGGCTGATCCAGTCGAATTTTTCACGCGTGGTCGTCTGGAAAAGCCGCAGGGAGTCGAGGGGATGGGCCGGATTCACGCAGGCCCGACTGTCAAAGGTCCGGGCGGGAATGTCGATCCCGCATCGTCAGGGAGGCGCGCTCGGGGGCTTTCGGCAGCGCCGGGATGCCCGTTGGCCAGTCCCAGCACCGACCAGAAAACCACTGCGCCCATCGGACCTTCCAGGACAACGCCGAAGCATGCGCTCGTCAGGATCACCCAGGCCGCGCACCATAAGCCCACGGCTGCGGGATCAGCAGCGCGGCTGCGCAACGCCTGCCAGGTCCGCAAGACCATGGCTCCAATCACCGCGAAGAATCCCGCCAGGCCGATGAATCCCATCCGTCCGAATGCGCTCATCACGATGCTGTGAGGGCTTCGCGCGGCGAAATCCTCGCCCATCTCCTGGTCGTAGGCCTGCAAAAACCCCTTGGCGAGATCATGGCCGAAACCCAGACCGCAGACGGGCGCCTGGCTGAGGGTCTCCTCCGCCACCGTTCGCCACCAGACGAGGCGGAAGCGGTTGTTGTCAGCCTTGTAGGAGTCCTCCTGGTTCGAATAGGCGTAGGTGTGGTGGAAGTCGGTGAGGGATGCCGTGCGGTCGGCGATGACTTGCAGCTGCGCACGGGCTGCCGCTGAATCTCCCAGGAACGCCGCCGCCGCGAGCCCGGAAAGGACGAGGGCCACAAGGCCTGCCTGCAGGGCGGGGAAGCCCCACCGCCGGGTGAACAGCAGCCAGCCGGCCGCAGCGGCGCAACCGGAGAGCGAGGCGCGGCTGTCGCCGGCAGCCACCGCGAGGAACATCGCCGCAGCCAGCCCGCAACCCCAGAGGCGATGGCGGTCCCGCAGAAGGAAGAAGACGAGGACCGCCCCGGCCGCAAGGAACGTCGCCGCGAGATCGCCTTTGAGATAGATCAGGGGGACTCCCTGCACCGTCAGGGTGTAGACGAAGAACTGCGGAATCTCTTGAAACAAGAGGTGGACTGGAAGCAGGGCGACCACCCCCAGTCCCAGGCAGGCCACCAGGTAGCGCCGCGCGCGCGCCTCGACGACCTGGTGCTGGGCCACGAAAAAGAACGCGGCGTAATACACCATCGCGTAGTCGCGCAGGGCGACCAGGCCGTAATGGGGAACGTCGATCGCCACGCGCGCGGTGCCCAGCGCCAGCCAGGCGAGGACCGCCCAGTTGAGGGGGTCGCGCCGCCAGGGCTGCGCGCGGCGTGCGGCCGTCTGAATGAGCACGGACCCGATGCAGACCACGAGGCCGAATTCCGCCGGGAACAGCGGGAACCGGGGCAGGAGCATGATCTGCGCGAATCCCCGGTTGCCCACCACATAGCCGATCAGCAGCAATCCCAGCACGATGACCGCCACCGGCAGGCGCGTCAGCCGCACCAGGATCGCCGCCAGTGAGATGGCGGCGGCCAAAGCGGTAAGCCCCAGGGGGCCATCCGCGATTGCCCAACCGAGCCAGACGGCCAGCAGGGCGCTCCCTGCTGTGATGAGCCAACCTCGGACTTGCGGATTCATCCGGCACCAAACAAGCAGCTTCTCTGGCCGGGTGCGAGCCCGCGTGAATCGGCGCGCTGCAGTTCCGCCATGCCGCCCTTGCCTCCCGGGATTCGGAGGCCAGACTGCATCGCGGCATGCCCGCCGTTTCCTTCCTGATGGTGTTTCACCGTCCCGGCCCGTTCCTCGTGCCGGCGGTGCGGAGCGTGCTCACGCAGACGTTCCGCGACCTCGAACTCGTGCTTGTCGACAACGGAACGGGACTTGGCTTGGTGCCGCTCGGAGAATGGGGGCGGGATCCGCGCATCCGGCTTGTGATGCGGCCGGCCAACGGCGGGATTGCAGCAGGCCACGTGGCGGCGCTGGCGCAGGCCCGCGGGGACTATTTCGCCCTGCTCGACCACGACGACATCGCGCTGCCGGACCGGATTGAACGGCAGGTCGCGGCGCTCCGGCGCGACCCGCGGCTTGGAATCGTGTCCAGCCGGGTCGAGGCGATCGATGAGCAGGGCAGGGTCACCGGCTCGGAGTTCGTCCTGCTCGACGAAAGGGACCAGTACGTCTATTCGGCCTTCAACATGCCGGGGGTCACGCCCAGCTACACCGGCAGACGCAACGTCTTTCAGCGTTTCCCTTATCGTCCTGAGTTCGATTGCGCCACGGACTACGACTTCTTCACGCGGGCGGCGGAAGCCTGGCCGCTGGCTGGTGTGCCGGAGGTTCTGACCCAGTATCGGCACCATCGGGGGCAAACGTCGGTGCAGAAGGGCAGCCAGCAGATCCTCGCGGCATGCATGATCCGCCTCCTCGCGGCGCGCCGCCGCCAGGGCCGTCCCGAGGATCTTGCCGGACTTGCGGCCGGGTTCAGGGGATGGCTTGCCGACCCTCCGGCGCTGGCGCAGATCTATGCGCGGTTTTCCCTCCTGGCCCTGCACGAGGGACTGGCGCCACCGGCGGTCTACCTCGCGCGCAAGCTGCTCTCGGTGCGCCGCGACCCCGCGGCCTGCGCGCGGGCGGTGCGGGTCTTCCTGGCGGCGCTGCGGCTGGCGCCCCGCGATGCGGCCTTCCTGACGCGGTTGTTCCTCACGGGTCCCGTGAGGGCCCTCAGCCTGAAACGGGCCTGAACGATCAGCTGCTTGTGTCGGGCCATCCGCCCGGTAGCCTGCATTCCCGATCATGCCTGTCGTTTCCGTCGTCCTGCCGACGCGCCGCCGCCCCCACCTTGTCGGTCGGGCGCTGGCCTCCGTGTTGGGCCAGACCTGGCGCGATCTCGAAGTGCTGCTTGTGGATGACAATGACGCAGGAGAGCGGCTGCGCGGTCAACGCGGCCTGGATGCGGCGCTTTCCGATCCGCGCATTGTGCTGATCGAGAATCCGGAACCTCGCAACGCGTCGCGGGCGCGCAACGCCGGCCTGCGCGCCGCTCGGGGTGAATGGATCACCTACCTCGACGACGACGACGAATACGCCCCTGACAAGATCGCGCGGCAGCTGGCGCTCGCCAGGGAGAGCGGCGGCATCCTCGTCACCTGCGGGTATGAGGTGCGCTTTTGCGGGCGCCGCCGCCGCCGCCAGGTGAAGGCGCGCGGCTTTTCCGGCGATGCGCTGCTGACCGGGGCCATCTGGGGAACTCCGTTTCTGTTTCACCGGCATGATCCCGCGGCGCTTTTCGACGAAGACCTTGCGGCGGGGGAGGACCGGGCCTTTGCCCTCGGCTACGTCCGAAGTCATGGATTGCGGCGGGTCCCGAATGTTCCGGCGCCATTGGTGGTCGTGCGCCTCCAGCCCGACCGGGTGAACCTTGATCGCGAGGCGCACTGGAAGGCCGCGCGGCGGATTCTCCGGGATGATCGCGCCTCATTTTCACACCAGGCAAGGAGGCTGTTCTTGTGGCGGGCGCGGCTTGCACGGGCGAAGTTCGCCGGGGAACCGCCACGGGATTTCCTGCGGGCGGCCGCCGGTCTTCTCCGCGCGGGCGGATGGCGCGAGACGCGGACGGTTGTCAACGCCGCGCTTCACCGGAACCGGCTGTTTCGGCGCTGGTTGGTCGCGTGACGTCTCATCCGCGGCGGATGCGCACGAGAAGAAGGAAGGCGGAAGCCTCGGCGCGGGCCCTGGGCCAGAGCAATACGAAGGCCGCATAGACGATTGCGAAGGCCGCAATCATGGCCGTGTCATGGTGGAGCCGGACCAGCGCGGCGGCCAGCAATCCGCCGCCGGCCATGCTCGCCACCGCGGGCCGCCAAAGCGCCCGAACGACATCGCCGGGTTTGACGCACGATGCGGAGGTCACGACCCAGATTCCGACAATCTGGGTGGCCAATCCGGCCAGCGCGACCGCCCCGGCGGTCGCCCGAAGCCCCCAGGCTCTGGCGATCAGGAGCGCGACGAGCAGCAGCGCGGCCTTCGCGCTCGACCACAGGAACAGGCGGCGGCCCCGCGCAATGCCCAGCAGCACCCAGACATCGGCGAACGCCAGGGGCTCGAAGAATGCTCCGAGGGCCAGCAGACGCAGCAGCGGAGCACCGGGGATCCATTGCGGACCGAGAAAAGCGCGGATGCATTGTTCCGGCGCCGCGGCCAGCAACGCAGCCAGCGGACAGCTGAAATACGCAAGGCCGCCCACGACGCTCCGATAGGTGGCGCGAAACTCGTCCGGGTGCTCCCTGAGCCGGCTGAGAGCGTGCATCATCCACCCTGTCAGGGGTCCCAGCACTGTCGTCGCCGGCAGCATCGCGAGCTGCCAGGCCCGGCCGTACAGGCCGAGCGCGGCCGGCCCAAACCAGCGGCCGATCAGGAATTGATCGCAGAAGGAGGAAACGTAGTTGCTGTAACTGAATCCCGTCACGCCGGCGGCGAACCGGACAAGCCGGCCCAGGCTGGAATTGGCCGGCCACAATCCCGGGCGCCATCGGGAGCAGAAAAAGAACCCTGCGGCCATTGCCCCCTCCATGCCCACCTGCATGATCGCCAGCGACCAGTATCCAAACCCGGAGGCTGCAGCGCCCGCGCCAAGAAGCGAGCTCAGGAAAAGCGAGGACACCTCGATGATCGCGATCGCCGGATAACGCATCTCGCGGATCAGCTGCACGCGGAATTGGAGTCCCAGGCCGGAAAGCGCGAGGCCGCCCGCCATCACTGCCATGAGCCACCGCAATTCCGGCATGCCGTAGAATGCTGCGGCGGGAAAGCCGGCGGCAGCCATCAGAATGCCGAGAATGACCCCGCCCGCCGCCTGCAGCCAGAACAGCGCTGAAGCTTCGTCGAAAGTGAGGTCTGCCTTCTGGATCCCCGCGGCCGAAAGCCCGAGCTCCCGTCCGACCATGAAAAGGCCGTAGATCACCACGGCGATGCCGAAAACGCCATAGTCGGCCGGGGTCAGCAACCGCGCCAGGACGATTGTTGCACCCACGCGCACGGCGAGCTTGCCGGCCTGCGCGGCCATGGTCACGGGGCCGCCGGCGGCGATCCGGCTATCCAGGGCGGTCGGGGGGACGGGAATCTCCGTTTCCATGCTGGGCCTTCCTAGAAATGCAACGACAAAACCCGTCCGCCCCCGCGAATGCAAACCCGGGCCGGCGGATGTCATCCATGGCCCGGGAAGACGCGCGGCGCGACCGCGGGTTGCGGGTCTGCGCGGTGCCATGGCCCCTGCAATGCAGCGGCCAGGCGGTCGAGATGTTTCTCCAGCGTGTAATGCTCCTTGAAGAAGCTGCGGGCCGAGCCGGCGGGCGGCGGCAGCGGGCGCAGCTCGATGAGAGCCCGGGTCAACGCATCCACGTCCGCGGGCGGCACAAGCCGCGACGTCGCTGCCGGAAGCGTGTCCGGGATTCCGCGCCAGCGGGTGGCGATGACGGGCAGATCATGGGCCATCGCCTCGAGCAAGACGAGCGGCTGGCCTTCGTGCGGATAACGGGTCGGCAGGCACAGGCAGTCGCTTGCCTCCAGCAGCCGGCGTTTCGCCGCGCTGTCAACGAAGCCGACGTGCCGCACCGCGGAGGGATGGGCGGCGGCCAGGTTTCGGAACCGGGCTTCGTCGGATCGCGCGGGGAATTCCCCGGCAGCGGCCAGGACAAAGGACGGCCGATCGGGCGGCGCGTTCACGATCCGGTTCGCCGCGACAACTGCCTCGGCTGTGTCGAAGAGGCCCTTCTCTTCGCTGCACAATCCCAGAAACGCGACCTGGAACGGCGCGCCTGCGCCGCGGGTGCGCGGCGTCCACTCCGGACAGGGATCGGGAATCCCGTTCGGCACGACCGCGATACGCCGGGCCGCGAACGCCTCGGCGTCGGCGCGAAGGGTCTCGGTGAGCACGATGGCGAGATCGGCGCGATCGAGGAGGCGGTGCGTCAGCGCCCTTGCGGGAGGCGGGGTCCGGCGCCGGAGCCATGCGCTGAGGCCGGGCGCGTGCCAGTGCAGGATCAGGCGCGGAAATGCGGGCCGGCACAGCGCCATCGCGATCCAATCGCGGAGGAGCGCGCTGCATTTCCCGGGGGCCGGCACGAAATAAAGGGCGTCAAAACCGCCGGCGATGGCGAGATGGCGGGCCTGGCGGCAGGCGCGGAACAGCGCCCGGAGCTTGCCCGCCCGGATGCGCCCGATGTCCGCCGCATCGCGCGACAGCGGCAGGCCGACATGGCGGAGTTCAATGCCCGCGCGCCCGGCCAGTCCGCCGACGAGCGCCTGCACCATCAGGCTTTGCCCATGAACCGGCGGGGGAGTTTGGGCGAGGACAAGCAGCTTCATTTCAAGGCTTGGAAACCGCGGGGGGCGCGGCGATGATGCAGGCTGGTTCATGACGGATTCCGGCGCAAGCAACCTTCGGCCCCCGCGCGTCCGCTGGCTGCCGGCGGCCGTGGCCGCGCTGGCGGGGTTCGCCGTCTTCCAGTTCTGGGGAAACGCGACGCGGGGCTACATCGACACGGCGTCGCTTTTCTATTGGTGGGGCTGCCAGTGGGTGAATCCACAGTCCGACTGCCAGCACGGCTGGCTGATCCTGGGGATCGCGGCCTGGCTGCTGGTGCGGAACCTGCGCAGGGAGAACGGAGCGCGACTCCCGGGGCGTGACGGCGGCGACGGAGGCGCCGCCGCTCCCTGCGCGGCGATGCTGGGCGGGTTGCTGCTTCACCTGCTGGGCTTTGCGGTGCAGCAGACGCGGATCTCGATTCTGGCGCTGCTCGTGTTCACGTGGGGAGTGATGGTGCTGGCCGGCGGGCGGCGTTGGGGTAGGGCTGCGGCGTTTCCGCTCGCCTTCATGGTGTTCGCCATTCCGTTGGACGTGCTCGACACGGCCGGGTTTTACCTGCGCATGGGCGTGGTGGAGGCGGCGACGGGGGCTGCGCACGCGCTCGGGCTCGCGGTTGTGAGGAACGGAACGCAGCTGCTTTCCCCGCATGGGGGCTATCAATACGACGTGGCGGCGGCCTGCTCCGGGGTGCGGTCGTTGATGGCGCTGGCGGCCCTTTCGGTGCTCGTGGGTTATCTCAGCCTGCGCACCGGGTGGGCGCGGCTGGCGGTGCTCGCGCTGTGCGGGCCTTTCGCGTTTGCCGCGAATGTCGTGCGCATGACCGCCATCATCCTCGCGGCGGGAATGTCCGGCCAGCGCGCGGGGACGATCGTGCACGCATGGTCCGGCTTCGTGGTGTTTGCGATCGTCCTCGCACTGCAGCTTGTAGCGGTGAAGCTGCTACAAGGGCGGAGGGCGGAGACCGGGAATCGCGCAGGGGGGGCGGGCGGCGGGAACGGCGGCGGGGAGGTCGCCGGTCGCGGGGCTGGGGCCGGATGCCGGGGATTCCGGCGCTGGCCGGCCGCGCTGGCCGTGGCGCTCGCGGCGGCGCTCGCGGCCGGCGCCGCGCACGCGCTTGACGCGCTCCAGACCCGGCCGGAGGTGGGCATCGTGCTGGCGGCAAACGGCCGGGATCCCGCGGATCTGCCGGAGTTCCTCGCCGGCGGATGGATGGGCCGCGAGGTGCCGGTCTCCGCGGCGGAGCGCGAAATCCTCCCGCCGGACACCGGCTATGCGCGCCGGGATTACGTCTCGCTGCATGACCCGGCGCAGCAGGTTTTTGTCTCGATCGTGCTCAGCGGCCGCGATCGCACGTCGATTCACCGGCCGGAGCTCTGCCTGGTCGGGCAGGGGTGGACGATCCTGGGAAGGTTGGATCACGAATTCGAATACCCCGGCCCCGGGCACAGGCGGTTTCCGGCAACGGTGCTGCGGGTCCGCCGCGAGGTGGCGGCGCCGCGCGGCGGACGGGCGGTGGTGCCGTCGCTGGTGGCCTACTGGTTTGTCGGGCGCGACCGCGTGGTCGCAAGCCATTGGGAACGGATGTTGTGGAGCGCGGTCGACCGGCTGCGCCATCTGCGGGGCAGCCGCTGGGCCTACGTCGTCGTGCAGACCCCTGCGCGGGACGGCGAGGACGCCGCGCTGGCCCGCCTGCAGACGGTGCTCGACCGGACGCTGCCCGCCTTCCAGCTGCCGCCGTAGCGCCGGCGCGATCCGGACACGGTGTTCTCTCCAGGGCTTGTGCAGGGGGAAAACCCGCGGGAGATCCGCCCTCCCTCCGGCAGACGCCCTTGCGGCCGCCAGCAGACCCCGCATTCTGCGCCAAATTCGGGCCGGGGCGGCGGGTCAGCGGACCGCCGGGGCGAGCACGGCGCGAAGCTTGGCCTGGAGCCGCCTCCGGTCGAAAGGCTTTTGGATGAAACCCGCCAGCTTCTTGCCTGCGAACCGGTCGGTCGTGTCCGCCTCGGTGAATCCGCTCATCAGGAACACGGGCACGTCGGGGTTGATCCGGTCCAGCTCGCGATGCGTCTCCTCCCCGTCCATGTGCGGCATGGTGAGGTCCAGGAGCACGAAGCGCAGCGCGCCGGCATGCTCGCGAAACACGCGCACCCCCTCGGCGCCGTCCGGTGCGGTGAGCGGCGTGAAGCCGAGGCTTTCCAGGGTGCGCGCGGCGACCGCCCGGACGGTCTCTTCATCGTCGATGACCAGGGCGAGGCCCGCCCCGCGCCAGGCGGAGGCTTCCTCGCCGGGATTCTCGGAAGGCGGGGCGCCCTCCTCGGCGGCCGGAAACAGCAGCTTGAAGGTCGTTCCGCGCCCCGGCTCGCTGTAGACCCTGATTGCGCCGTGGTGGGAACGCACGATGCCGAGAACGGCGGCGAGTCCGAGTCCGTGGCCGGTGAACTTGGTCGTGTAAAACGGCTCGAAAACGCGCGCCTTCACCTCCGGCGGCATGCCGCAGCCGTTGTCGTTGACCTCGAGGAAGACGTAGTCGCCGGCCGCGATGTCGGGGGAAAGGTAGGTTTCCTCCAGGTACTGGCGGTCGACGCGCATGAGGCCCGTGCAGATTCGGATGAGGCCGCTGCGTTCGCCGATGGCGTCGGACGCATTGATGACGAGATTCATGATGATCTGCCGGATTTGCGTCGGATCGGCCATGATGGCGGGCAGCGGCCGGTGGAGCTCGAGCTTGAGCACGCATTTTTTGCTGATCGACACCTGGAGGAGCTGGGTCGTGTCCTCGACCAGCGCGCTCAGGTCGGTCCGGGTGGACGCAAGATGGGTGCGGCCGGAGTAGGCGAGCATCTCCTTGCATAATTCCGCGGCGCGAACGGCGGCGGTCTCGATCTGGCCCAGCGGGTAGTGCGCCGGCGAGGCGTCCGGCAGGTCGAGGCGCGCGAGGCTGGCGTTGCCGAGCATCGCGGTCAGCAGGTTGTTGAAATCGTGGGCGATGCCGCCGGCGAGCACGCCGAGGTTCTCGAGCTTTTGCGCCTGCAGCATCCGGCGCTCGGTTTCCATCCGCTCGGCCTCGGCCTGTTTCTGGCGGGAGATGTCCCGGATGATCGTGGAGAGAAACGCCGGCTGGCCGTCGTCGTCGCGATGCACGAGCAGCAGCTGGGACACGGGGAACTCGCGGCCCTCCCGGTCGAGCATGGCGGTCTCGCCGTGCCAGGAGCCCTCCGCCAGCGCGGCGGGGATTGCGTCACGGAACAGGAGGCGCACGACCCAGTCGGGATGGTGGTCGGAGAGCGGACGGCCGCGCGCGGCCGCGAGGTCGGCCCAGCCCCGCAGGCGGAGCAGGGTGCCGTTCGAATAAATGGTCCGGCCCCCGAGGTCCATCGTGGCGATGTAGTCGGTCGTGGCCTCGATGATCTCGAGCAGCCGGTGCCGCTCGGCCTCGGCGCGTTTGCGCTCGGTGAGGTCGATATGCGTGCCCGAGACCCGCAGCGGGCGGCCGGACTCGTCGCGTTCCACGACCGAGCCGCGGGTGAGCACCCATTTCCATCCGCCGTCCTTCGTGCGCAGCCGGTGTTCGGTCTCGTAAAAGGGGGTCTGACCCTGGAGGTGGGCGTCGAGGGCGCGGGTCACGCGCCGCAGATCCTCCGGGTGGATCAGCTTCTGCCACGAACGTTCATGCGGCTCCACCTCCTCCATCGCATAGCCGAGCATGTCCGTCCATCGCTGGTTGAACGCGAGGTGGCCCGACGCGATGTCGCGGTCCCACATGCCCAGATGCGCCCCGGCGATGACGCGGTCCATCCGCGCCTCGTTCGCGGCGAGCCTGGCCTCGGCGCGCGCGCGCCGCGTCACGCTGGAACCGAGGCCGATCCCGACCACAACCGCGATCAGATCGAACAACAGGAAGCCCCAGGAGGTGTCGGCCGGCGCGTGGGTGACGTGCAGCGCGACGAGGCCGCTGATCGTCATTCCGGATGTCGCCAGCGCGGCTCCCGCCAGGCCGTGTTTGAGGCAGATCCAGATGAGCGGAAGGAAGCACAGGGCGAACGGGTGCGACCCGAACAGCGGGCCGTAACGGAACACCATCCAGACGCAGGCGGGCAGCGCGATGACCTGGGCGGCGGCCTCCGCCCATTTCCTCGCCGTCCACTGGAGGATGCGGGGCGGGGGCCTCCCGCGGAGCAAGGGGCCGGCGAAGACCATGATCACGGGCACGATCGTGAGGATGCCGTTCTCGTCGCTGAGCCATCCTTGCACGACGAGCGGGAACAACCCGCCGGGCGCGGCAAGGCCGGCGCCTTGCAGCAGCCGGCTGTTCACGAAGGAGGCGGCGATGGGAGCGGCGCCTGTCGCCAGCATGAACACCAGCGTGTCGCGGAAATCCCGCAGCAGGGGCACGAACCCGACGAGGCGCCGGATGCCCCATGCCATCCCGGCGTAGTTGGCCGTGAAGACCACCGGGAACAGCATCTTGAGCCACCAGAAGGGCAGGGCGGAGCCGGTGAAGGTCGTCAGCAGGTTGGCCGCCAGGACGACCGGGAAAAACCTGGGGCCCAGGAGCGTCAGCAACGCCAGCGCCAGTCCGCTCGACGGATTCCAAAAGAGCTGCTGGAGATCGAGTCCAAGCAGGCCGGCGGTCGCATGTGCCACGACGTGCAGGATGCAGTATATCGCACAGGCGAGGGTGGTGCGAACCGCCGGGGTGGGCTTCATACCTGAAAGTTGGGGGCGCGCCCTACTTTCTGGAAACAGGAGCCGGAGCACAAGGCCGAAGGGCGAAGGCGTGCGGCCAGCCCGGGCGCTTCCTGCCGCAACTGGCGCCGCAGCGAGATGTGGAAGCCGGGCCTTCCCGTGAGGGGAGCGGGCCGCGGCGGGCGGCCTGGCGGGAGCCCCGCCCTCCCGCGGGATTGCCGGCAAGACAGGCGGTCTGGCGGCGCAGATTCACACTTTCTTGACGACCCGGCGCGCCTCCACCAAACGCACAGGACGGCGGGCCGGGCCGATCGCCTGAAGGGCCTTTTCACGCGGGCGCGTGGATGCCGGCCATTGCCGGCGTCACGGCGGCCCGGGCTGCCCGGAAAGGGCATCCAATGTCTTCTCGCGGAGATGGGTGCATCGCGTCTTCGACACCGAATTGCGGACGGCCATGGCGTAGGCGGCGGGCTCGCCGACGAGAAAGACGCTCTTCTTTCCGCGGGTCAGGGCCGTGTAGAGAAGGTTGCGCTGGAGCATCACGAAGTGACTCTTGAGGAGCGGGACGATGACGACGGGGTATTCGCTGCCCTGGCTCTTGTGGATGCTGATGCAATACGCGAGCGCCACGTCGCCGAAGTCGCCCCGGGAAAATGCGTGGCGCTCGCCATCGAAATCCGCGACGAGCGCGCCGGCGCCGGGGTCGACGGAGACGACCACGCCGATCTCGCCGTTGAAAAGGCCCTTGTCGTAGTTGTTGCGCAGCTGGATCAGCTTGTCTCCGGCGCGGAATTCGCCGGCAACGGTCCGCAGGCCGGCGCCGGCCCTCGCGGGCGACCCGGGCCGGGCGGGGTTGAGCGCAGCCTGGAGCTGCTGGTTGAGATTGGCCACGCCGGCGACGCCCTTGTGCATCGGCGCCAGGACCTGGACGTTGTTGACCGGGTGCAGCCAGCGGCAGTTCTTGGGGATGAAATCCGCGCAGAGCGCCAGGATCTTCTGAAGGCAATCCTCGGCGGAATCAGCGGCGATGAAATGGAGATCGTTCCCGGCCTGAAGCGCCCCGAGGTCGCGGACGACCGGCGGCGGCTGCGGGTCGCCGGCGTTGATCGCGTGGGCAAAGGTGACGATGAGGCTCCGCCCCTGCTGGCGGTAGATGACCGCGAGCCGGGTCACGGGGATTTCGGAGAGTGGAAAGCGGAGACCGGAAAGAGGGGAAGTGCCGGGAGGCTGGATGGGAGACGGCGGGGAGCGGACCCCGGAGGGGCTCGGAAGAGGGGGTGTGCCGATGGCGATGAGGTCCTTGAGCACGTTGCCGGCGCCGACCGGGGGGAGTTGATCGATGTCGCCCACGAGCAGCAGATGGGCGCGGGACGGCACGGCGGCGAAGAGGGCCGCGGCGAGCCGCGTGTCGAGCATCGACGCCTCATCCACGATCAGGAAATCGGTCGCGAGGGGGGCGTGTTCGTTTACGGTGAAGCCCCCCCTGGCGGGGTCGAATTTGAGGAGGCGGTGGATCGTCGAGGCGAACCCGCCGGTGGCGGCGGCGAGCCGCTGGGCCGCGCGGCCGGTGGGGGCGGCGAGGTGCACCCGCGCCCGCTTGGCCTTGAGGATGTCGACGAGCGCGCGGAGCAGGGTGGTCTTCCCCGTGCCGGGGCCGCCGGTGAGGATGCTGAGCTTGTGGGTGAGCGCGCGGCGCACCGCGGCCGCCTGGAGGCCGTGGAACGCGAAGCCCGCCCGCTTTTGCGCCCAGTCGATGGCGGCGTCGATCCTGATGGAGGGCAGGCCCGAGCCGGTGCGTATCAGGCGGGCAACTACTCCTGCGATCCGCCGCTCCGCCCGGTCGTTGGCCGGCAGCTGGATGAAAACGGAGCCGGGCGGGGCGGCCGCGGGCCCGTGGCGGACGAGCTGGCCCGACTTCACGAGCGCGTCGATTCGCGCCGCCGCAAGTTCGCGGAGCGTCTGCAGCAGTTCGGCCGCGTAGTCGCGCAGGTCGGCTTCGCGCGCGGCCGTGTGCCCCTCCTCCTCGAGCGTCTCAAGCGCGTAGAGGATGCCGGCGTCGAGCCGGGGCGGCGCGTCGTTGGCAAAGCCCAGGTTGATGGCGATCCGGTCGGCGGTCTTGAATCCGATCCCTTCGATCTCCCGGGCCACGCGGTAGGGCTCCGCCAGGAGCACGGCCCTCGCCTGCGATCCGTAGCGGTCCACGAGCTTCACGCACTGCGACGTCGTGACGCCGTAGGTCTGGAGGAAGATGTGGATCTCGCGCAGCATGCGCTGCTCCTCCCAGGCGCTCTTGATCGCCGCCGCCCGCTTGGGGCCGATCCCCGCGACGCGGCGCAGGCGGGCGGACTCCTCGCTGAGCACGCGAAACGTGTCCGTGCCGAACGCGTCGACGATCTTGTTCGCGTAGACCCTGCCGATGCCCGGCACGAGGCCGCTGCCCAGGTATTTGCGGATGCCGTGGACGGAGGCCGGCAGCTCGGAGGTGAAGGACTCGATCTTGAACTGGTCGCCGTGCTCGCGATGCCGGGTCCACCGGCCGCTCAGGTGCAGGGTCTCCCCGCACTGGACGCCCGGGAGGGCGCCCACGATTGTCACCTTTCCGTCCGTATCCTCGCGGCGGAACTCGGCGATCGTGTAATGGGTCTCCTCGTTGAGGAAGATGATGCGTTCGAGGACGCCCTTGAGCGCATCCGGCGTTGAAGGAGGACTGGCCACGGACGGACAGTCTTGGGCAGGGATCGATCCAGGGAAAGCGCGGAAAATGGCTGACAGGCGGCGCCAATTGAATCTCATGGATGGCGTGACCGGCAACCAAAGGAGAATCCATGCCCGCCTGTACGCGTTGTAACGGAAAAGGGTCGATCGGCTGTCCCCAATGCGAGGGCCGGGGGACCGTGGACGAAGGCCAGCTTGAGCTGATCGTAGAGGCGCAGCGCGGCGCGCCCCGTTGTCCGGCGTGCCAGGGCGCCGGGTCGATCATGTGCCCCGTCTGCGAGGGGTCCGGCAAGACGGAGGACGACAACGACGATTGAGCCGGCGCCGCTCCGGGCGGCGGGTCTGTGCGCTCAACGTCACACGCCCGGTTCTCCGGGGTCGAACGCAAGCGCGAACGCGCCGCGCGCGAGCGCGGGAAGATCGGGATAAACGGATTCCGCGCCGGCGGCGCGGAGCTCCCCGGCCGAATGAGCGCCGGTGGCAACGAAGAAGCCCGCAATCCCGGCGAGGCGCGCCGTCTCGGCGTCAAAGGGCGAGTCTCCGACGAGACAGGCGGTTGACGGGTCCGCCCGGAGGGTTGCGAGCGCATGGGCCGTGAGTCGCGGATCGGGCTTCAGCCACGGGGTGTCCTGGGCGCCAAAGACGCCCTGAAGCAAGCCGTCGATGCCGAGATGCGCGCAGATCCGGCGCGACGAAGGGCCGTGCTTGTTCGTGAGAACAGCGAGCGTGACGCCCCCGGCGCGCAAGGCGCGCAGCAATTGCCGCGCGCCCGGCATCAACGCGACGCCGTCGAGCATGGTCTGGTCCCAATACGAGCGGAAGAGGGCCAGCGCGCGGGGGAGATCCGCCTCGCTGACGAAGCGGCGCATGGCGTTTTCCAGGCCTCCGCCGATGGCGTGCCGGACCTGCTCCACCGTGGGCGCCGGCAACCCCAGCTGCGGCAGCGTGTGGACATAACAGCGATGGATTGCGGGGAGGTGATTGAGCAGCGTGCCATCGAGGTCGAACAAAACGGTCCGGAAGCGCATCGGGTCTGGGGACGACCATGAAACACGCGAAAAGAGCCGCAAGAGGCAAGGCGGATGGGCGGTTTATGGGCGAAAAAATTCTGGTGAAATGGCAGGGAAGCGTTGAAAGTACCACCAATGACAGCGGTGGCCACGCCGGCTCGTGCCGAAACAACCGTCGAGGGAGACGACCTTGTGGTGACCCTGGGCGGCGACTGGCGCATTACCGGGGCGCTCCCGGCGTGGCGCAACGTGCGCGGCAACCGCGCACCGCGCGCGGTGCGCATGCGGGCGGAGGGATTGGAACGGTGGGACAGCTCGCTCGTGCGGTTCGTCTATGAAGTGCGGGGCTGGTGCCGCGAAGCGGAAACACCCTGCGACACGACTGCGTTGCCGGAGACGGTGCGCCGGCTGGTGGAACAACTGGAGCAGGCGCAGGAGAAGCGCCCGGCCTCCGACCATGCGCGAAATCTTCTGGCATCGGTGGGCCTGGCCGCGACCGATGCGGGGCAACAGACCCGCGACTTCTCAACCTTCGTAGGCGAATGCACCCTGAGCGCGATCAATCTGATCAGGCGGCCGGGGCGGTTCCGCTGGCGGGACTGCTTTTTCGAGATGCAACAGTGCGGCGCGATGGCGGTGCCCATCGTCAGCCTGAGCAGCTTTCTCGTCGGGCTGACGCTCGCCTACACCGGGGCCATCATCCTGCGGGAGTTTGGCGGGGACATCTGGGTGGCCGACATCGTGGGCCTGAGCACGCTGCGGGAAATGGGCGCGGTGATGACGGGTGTGGTGCTCGCCGGCCGCACCGGCGCGGCGTTTGCGGCGCATCTCGGGAACATGAAGGCGGGCGAGGAGATTGACGCGCTCGAAACGCTGGGGATCGCGCCGGTGGATTTCCTGGTGCTTCCCCGCCTGGTGGCGCTCACGGTGATGACGCCCCTGCTCACGATGTATGCCAACTGCCTCGGGATCTTCGGGGGCATGGTGGTGTCGGCGACGGTGCTCTCGATTCCGCCGAGCGCCTACTGGATCGAAACCCAGTCGATCCTCAGCCTGTCCGACGTCAGCGTCAGCCTCATCAAAAGCGTTGTTTTCGGCATGTTGATCGCGGTGGCCGGGTGTCTGCGCGGCCTTCAGGCCGAACGCAGCGCCGCCGGCGTGGGCCGCGCGGCGACGTCGGCGGTCGTGACGAGCATCCTGCTTCTGATCGTGGCCGACGCCGTGTTCGCGGTGTTGTTCCACGTCCTTGGAATATGAACGGAAGCCCCGAAACAGCGGTGAAGACTCCCGGCGGCGGCGCCACGCCGGCGCCGATCGAGGTCGAGGGCCTCGAGTGCCGTTACGGCGACGAGGTCATCCTGACCGGGATCTCCTTTGCCGTGCGTGCGGGCGAGCTGTTCTTTGTCATCGGGGGCAGCGGCTGCGGCAAGACGACGCTGCTGCGGCATCTCATCGGGCTGATGAAGCCGGCACAGGGGGCCGTGCGCTATTTCGGGGAGAATTTCACGGATGCGGATCAGGAGGCCCGCCGCAGCCTGCTCAGGACCTTCGGCGTGCTGTACCAGAGCGCCGCCCTCTGGAGCTCGATGACGTTGCGCGAGAACGTGGCGCTGCCCCTGGAGCAATACACGGCGCTCAATCGGCGGGAACGCGACGAGATCGTGACCCTGAAGCTCGCCCAGGTGGGGCTGGCCGGCTACGAGGACTACCTCCCCGTCGAGCTGAGCGGCGGCATGCGCAAGCGCGCCGGGCTGGCCCGCGCGCTCGCCCTCGATCCGCGCATCGTCTTCTTCGACGAGCCGTCCGCCGGCCTCGATCCGGTCACCTCGCGGAAGCTGGACGAGCTCGTCCTGCAGATCCGCGACACCCTGGGCACGACGATGGTCATCGTTTCGCATGAGCTCGCCAGCATCTTCACCCTTGCGGACCGCGTGATCATGCTGGACCGCGAAGCCCGCGGCATCATCGCCGAGGGCCGGCCGCGCGAGCTTGCGGCCGCGAATGACGACCCGCGGGTCCGGGAGTTTCTCTCCCGCGGAGAAGGGAAAGTTTAGACAAGCGACAAATAGTGGGCAAAATGCCCTTGCCGTGAAAACCAAGGTCAGTCCCGCAGTCGTCGGAGTCTTCGTCCTGGGAGCGCTCCTGCTCCTCGTCGTCGCGCTGCTCTCGTTCGGGGGGGTGAACCTGTTCTCCAAGCCGCAGCGGTTTCTGGTTTACTTCGATGAGTCGATCCACGGCCTTGACCTGGGCTCCTCCGTGAAGATGCGCGGCGTGCGGGTGGGCCGCGTCGCCAGCCTCAACGTCCAGTACAACGCCGCAACCAACAAATCGGTCGTCGCCGTCCTTTGCGAATTCAGCCGCAACATGATCGTTGACGAGAAGGGCCGGCCCATCGATGTGGCCGACCGGGCCGAACTGCAGTCGTTGGTGGACCACGGCCTTCGCGCCCAGCTCGGCGTGGTCGGCCTCGCCACCGGGCTGCTGTTTGTCGAACTCGATTTCTACGATCCGCAGCAATATCCGGCCGGAGTGTCGGAACCCGGCGCCAAGTACCTGATGATTCCCGCCGTGCCCTCCACCATCTCCGAGTACCAGGCGAGCCTGACGGAAATCCTCTCCGGCCTGAAGCGGGTGGATTTCGCCGGCCTTTCGCGAAACCTCAATGCCACGCTCGCCACGGCGAACCAGAAGCTCGCGGGAATCGACACCGTGCGCCTGAGCGAACATTGGATCAAGACTGCCGACGCGATCGCGGCCATGGCGTCCGACCCGGAGATCAAGAAGGCCATCGTCAACCTGAACGCCGCGAGCAACGACCTCCGGGCGCTGATTGCCCGGCTTGACACGGAGGTGAAGCCAACGAGCGACAGGCTGGCGCAGACCCTGGAGGAGGCGCGCAAGGCGCTTGTGACGTTCAACGCCGCTGCCGCGACTGCGCAGCGATTCATCGCCGCCCAGAATGGAATCGGCGAGGAGGCCAGCCAGACGATGGACCAGTTGCGCGAAGCGGCGGCGGCGGTGCAGCGGCTGGCGGATTTCCTCGAGCGCCATCCCAACGCAATCATCACGGGCCGCAAGCCGGAATAGCCCTCCGCCGCGAGGACGAAAGCAATGAACATGAAGCCGAAGGTCTCCGATCGAGGATCCGCCCCGGGAAAGCCGGCGCCCGCCGTCAGACTCCTGGCGGTCGCGCTGCGTGGGGCCGGCCTGCGCTGTCTGGCTCCGGCCTGCCGCGCTGGATTCGCCGGTCCCGGCCTGCTTCTGGCGGGGCTCTGCCTGCTGGCCGCCTGCACCATCCCGCTGCCGTCCCCGCAACCCGACCTGACGCGCTATTTTCTGCTCTCCGCGGCGACGGGCCAGCCCGAGGCGGAGGCGGGGGTGGCGCTGAAACGGTGGGTGGTGGGCGTGCGGGCGGTGCAGATCGCGCCGTACCTTCAGACGAAGCTGTTCACCGTGCGCTCGAATGCGAATGAGGTGATCTTCCTGGATTCCACGCGATGGGGCGAGCCGCTCGATCTGGGCATCGCACGCGTGGTGGCGGAGGATCTCCAACCGCTGAAGAATGTGCTGCGGGTGTCGACCCAGCCCTTTCGCGCGGACGAGCAGCGGGATTTCGAGATCCTGATTCACGTGGACGCCTGCGAAGGCGCGGCAGGGGGCGAGGTGCGGTTCTCCGCCCGGTGGCGGATCCTCGCGCCGGCCCCGTCCGCCGGGACGGTCGCCGAGGGGAGTTATGCCGCCCCGGGCCTGCGCTGGGACGGCCATGACTGCGGCCAGCTTGCCGCGAAGCTGAGCGAAGCCGTTGCGGGACTCAGCCGCGACATCGCCGCGGCCCTGCCGAAAGAGCCGGCCAGGGGCTGAGACGCGGCTCCAAAAACACGCAGGGCGAGGTTGCGCGCAACAATCGGGGGCGACCTCCCGATCCGATTCCGCTGCATCATCAAGCCAAGGAAAGTGATCGTTGGCGCCGATGATTGGCATGATTTGGGCTCATGGCGGCTTTGTCATGAACTCCGATAATCCAGATCCCCGCGACTACTCCGTCATTCAGTTTTCCCTCACCGTCGGCAGCGACGGCCGGCCGTTGCAGCAGGCCGTGCCTTGCGGTTCCTTCGTGTCGGTGGAAGAGGCGTTTGAGGTTGCGCGCAAGCTCGCCGCCGAGGAAGCCGGGCGTCTGGAGGAAATCAAGTCGGAGAACGCCGGAACGGGTGAGCCGAAGTTGGTGGAAATGGTCGACACCGAATGGGGTTACGACCTCCGATTTGGCTGGCTGATCGTCACGCGCTTCTGGGTGCACGACGCCAGCGCATTCCAGCCCCTGCTGGCCGAACCGTAGGCGGGTCCCGAATTGCGCGGATCGGTGGGGCGGCTTGTCCGCAAGACGCTGTCAGCGCGTTTAGACAAGCCGCGCCACTTGGGCAGACAACTCGGCCGCCCTACTTCAGCGCGCTTGCGATGCGTTCGAGCGCGGCCACGACATTCTCGCGGCTGTTGAATGCGCTGATGCGCACGTGGCCTTCGCCGCACCGTCCGAAGCCGGCACCCGGCGTGCAGACGACGCCGGCCCTGGTCAGGAGCAGGTCGAAGAAGGCCCAGGAATCGCGTCCGACGTTGGCCCAGATGTATGGGGCGTTGGCGCCTCCCACGCACGGGAATCCGAGCTTTGTCAGGGCCTCGCGGATGAGCCGGGCGTTGCCGAGGTAGAAATCGGCCAGGGCGCGGGTCTGCTCCATGCCTTCGGCGGAATAGATGGCGGCCGCCGCGCGCTGCACGGGGTAGGAGACGCCGTTGAATTTGGTCGACTGCCGGCGGTACCACAGGCGGTGAAGCGGGTGGGCGGCTCCGGCCGCGTCATAGGCCACCAGCGTCTTGGGCACGACGGTGTAGGCGCAACGGGTTCCGGTGAAGCCCGCGGTCTTGGAAAAACTGCGGATCTCGATCGCCACGTCCCGGGCGCCTTCGATTTCATAGATGGAATGCGGCAGCTCGGGATCGCGGATGAACGTCTCGTATGCCGAATCAAATAGGATCACGGCCCGATGGCGCCGCGCGTACTCGATCCAGGCCGCCAGTTGCGCACGGGTGGCCGCCGCGCCGGTGGGATTGTTGGGAAAACAGAGGTAGACAAGGTCGGCCGGCTGGGCGGGGGCGCCGGCACGTAGGCGTTGGCCGGCGTTGAGTCGAGGTAAATGATCCCGTCGTAACGGCCGTCGCGTTCGTAACCGGTGCGCCCCGCCATGACATTGGTGTCGAGGTAGACCGGATAGACCGGATCGGGAATGGCGATGCGTGCGTCCTGGGCGAAGATCTCCTGGATGTTGCCGCTGTCGCACTTTGCCCCGTCCGAGACGAAAACCTCATCGGGTTCGATCCGGCAGCCCCGCGCCTCGTAGTCGTGCTGCGCAATCGCCTCGCGGAGAAACGCGTAGCCCTGGTCGGGGCCGTAGCCCTTGAACGTCTCGCGCCGGCCCATCTCCTCCGCGGCGGCGTGCAGGGCGGCGACGCACACGGGCGGAAGCGGCTCCGTGACATCGCCGATCCCGAGGCGGATGATGGAACGCGAGGGGTTGGCCTGTTGGAAAGCAGCGACGCGGCGCGCAATGTCGGCAAACAGGTACGACGCCTTGAGCTTGGTGTAGTGTTCGTTGATGCGGATCATCGTGGTCTGGCCGCCCGGAGAACCCGGAGCCTTCCGCGCGGCCTTTGGCAATGCCGTCTCTCCTCTTGAGAAACGGATCCGGTCGAGTGAGCCATAGTGCCGCAAAATCTCAAGGTAATCGTGGATCTGCCGCCAGTTTCGGGTGTCTCCCCGGGATGGTTATGCCGTCAGGAGTCTGGCGGGGCGAAAGTCCGCCAGCCTCCGGGACGAACCGAGCAATGAACTTGATTTAAGCGGGTCCCGCCGGGATAGTCTGGGCCCGGTGTTTCCGGGGCGGCGCCCTGCCTGGGTGAAACAGCTTTTTTCTGCCATGCAAGTAATCGCATCCGTCTTCGACATGCAGTCCACCGCGGAGAACCTGCGGTCAAAGGATCGTCTGATCGGTCTCGTGCCCACGATGGGCGCGCTCCACGAGGGGCACCTGAGCCTCATCCGGCTGGCCAGGGAACGCGCGGACACCGTCATCGTCTCGATCTTCGTCAATCCAACGCAGTTCGGCCCCAACGAAGACTTTGTGAACTACCCCCGCGACCTGCCGCGCGATCTGGAACTGTGTGAAAAGGCCGGCGCGGACCTGGTCTTCGCGCCACCGGTCGAGGAGATGTACCCCAAGGATTATTCGACCTACGTGACCGAGGAGCTGATATCGAAACCGCTCTGCGGCATCTCGCGGCCGTCCCATTTCCGGGGTGTCACCACGATCGTGGCCAAGTTGTTCAACATCGTGCGGCCCGACCTCGCCGTGTTCGGCCAGAAGGACGCCCAACAGGTGGCGGTGATCAGAAAGATGGTCAGCGACCTCCATTTCTGCGTCGACATCGTGACTGCGCCGACGGTCCGGGAGCCGGACGGACTCGCAATGAGTTCCCGCAACCGCCGCCTCTCCGTCAACCAGCGGGTGGAGGCGCTGGCGATCTCCCAGGCGTTGTTTCTCGCAAAGGAGATGGCCGACGGGGGGGTGCGCAACGCCGACCGGTTGATTGCGGAAGCCACCCATCACATGGGCTCCTGTCGCCGCGTCAGGGTCATCTACGCGTCGATTGTCGACCGTTCCACGATGGAGGCGGTGCGGGAAGTGGCGCCGGGGAAGACCATGATGGCCGTCGCCGCCTGGGTCGATGAGGTCCGGCTGATCGACAACATCCTGCTATGACCCGGAGTTTCGACGTCCTCGTGGTGGGCAGCGGCATCGCGGGGCTGAGCTTCGCGCTCAAGGTTGCCGCGCGGGGCTGCCGCGTCGCCATCCTCACAAAGAAGACCAGGGCCGAGTCGAACACCAACCGGGCGCAGGGCGGAATTGCGGTGGTGATGTCGGACACCGACGACTTCGAGAGCCACGTGCGGGACACCCTGGCGGCAGGCGACGGCTTGTGTGACGAGACGGTGGTGCGGGAGATCGTGCGCGACGGGCCGGCGCGCGTGCAGGAATTGGTCGACATCGGCCTCAGATTCTCGCGGGACAAGGAAGGCAACTACGACCTCGGACGTGAGGGCGGGCATTCGCGCCGCCGCATTCTGCACGTCAAGGACATGACGGGGAAGGCGATCGAGCAGGCGCTGTTGCGGACGGTGGCACGGGAACGCCGGATCGTGCTTTTCGAGCATTGCTTTGCCATTGATGTCGTGACCGCCGCCAAGCTGCGCGGGACGGGGGGCGGGGGCGAAGGCAACCGTGTCTGCGGCCTGTACGCCCTCGACGTCCGCAGCGGCCGCGTGGACACGTTTGCGGCGCCGGTGGTCATGCTCGCGACCGGGGGGGCGGGGCAGGTCTACCTCTACACGACCAATCCGGACATTGCGACGGGCGACGGAATCGCGATGGCCTACAGGGCCGGCGTCGAGGTGCGGAACATGGAGTTCATCCAGTTCCATCCGACCACGCTTTATTCGACAACGAACCTCCGCTTTCTGATCAGCGAGGCCGTGCGCGGCGAGGGCGCCGTGCTGCGCACGCCGCAGGGCAAGGCGTTCATGAAGCAGTACCATCCGATGGCCGATCTGGCGCCGCGCGATGTGGTGGCGCGGGCGATCGACCGCGAGATGAAGCGATCGGGGGCGCCCCACGTGTGGCTCGACATCACCCACCGGCCGGCGGCGTTCCTTGAGGAGCGGTTCCCCCTCATCACCAAGACTTGCCAGGAGCTCGGGATCGACATCGCCCGCGAGATGATCCCCGTCGTGCCGGCGGCGCACTATACCTGCGGCGGGGTGGTCACGACGCTCGCGGCGGAAACCACGCTCCCCGGGCTCTACGCCTGTGGCGAGGTGGCCTGCACCGGCCTGCACGGGGCCAACCGGCTCGCGAGCAATTCGCTGCTTGAAGCCGTTGTCATGGCGCACCGCGGCGCCGAGGCGGTCGAAGCCTATCTGAAGGCGGAGAAGTCGCCGCGGATCAAGATCCCGGCATGGGTCGATCTTGGCGGCGGGACGGAGGACGAGAGGGTGGTGGTTTCGCACAATTGGGACGAGCTCCGCCGCACGATGGGGGATTATGTGGGCATCATGCGGACGACGAAGCGCCTCGAGCGCGCCCGCACGCGCATCGCCAACCTGAAAAAGGAGATCTCCGACTACTACTGGAATTTCTCGGTCGAGCCGCGCCTGCTCGAGCTGCGAAACCTCGTGCAGGTTGCGGAGATGATTGTGGCATGCGCCCTGCAGCGGCACGAAAGCCGGGGACTTCATTGCACGCTGGATTTCGAGCGCCAGCTCAGGATCGCGCGGGATTCGGTTGTGAGGAAGCGCTGATTGCGCTCTGAGAACGGCCTCTGAAAAACCATGTGAATAACTTGTCAGCAATGGTCGGTTCGCCTGCTGGCAATCCGATTTTTTTGCCAACCGCTGGCATCTTCGCTTCCTCTCCCGGATCTCACGCATTTCCGTCGCCTGCAACACCAGGCCGATTCGCCGCTCCCTGAAAGCTTCCTGCCCTCTCGGATGAGGGCGGCCGGCTTTGATCAACACCTTTGGCAGGCGTTTGTCCGCGGGTAGAGATGTGGCGTTAAACACTGGTTATCAACGCTTAAAGATCCACCCATGCATTGAAACAGATGCGCGGGCGATATGTTCCAGTTGCGGCGAACAGAGCCCTTTTCCTGCTCTGGTGCCGCGAAAACAATGGCCGGATCGCCGCCTCAGGCGGAGCCCGGGCCGCTGTGCGAATGCAAGGGCGCGCCCCGCTCTGATCGGCGCCAACCGGCCGTGTAAAACCGGGGGCAACGGAGTTGTGAAGAAGTATTGGTTTTGCCACGACAACCGGTCGGAAGATCGCCGTGATCGCCGCCTGCCCCCCTGGCGCCGGGAGCCCGGTTCTCCGGGGCATCCGCGGCCCCGCGGACACCGGCGTTTGCCGGGTCTCCCTGACCGCAGCTGGTGGAAAATGCCGGCGGGTGCGGGTCGGGGCGTATCTCCCGATTGACGGCAGCGTCTGGCGCGCGCCGTTGTGGCACGGGCATCTTGCCCGTGGACGCGCGCCAGGCAACAGGGGCAAGACCCTGCCTTCGCCGGAGGCTTCCTCCTTCGCCAAGGCTACGGAGGACGAGACGGCGGGCAGGTCGCCCAGGCCACTCGCGTCACCGTCAATCGGCAGGTGTGGCGCAAAACTTCGTTTTTGACGTTGGGATTCGTTTCAAACAGAAACCGGATCGGGATTCCCGGCCTCTTGGGTGCGCCCGCCGCCTCATCCGCCCTTTCAAACAACAGTCGATCATCGGGTCCATCGTGTGCTCCACGGGCAGCCCGGCCGGACTCCGCTTCTTATCCCAATCTTTTTTTCATGCGCAAAGTCATCACGGCCAGGAAAGCGGCGGAACTTCTTCGCAAAGGCGGATCGGCCCGGGCTGATTTCGTGCCCAAGCCGGAAGCGCGCCCGTTGATGAAGGGCCGCGTCAAGTCCGGCGGCAGGCCCGCCGGGCCGGCGGCGCGCGCGCGGAAGGAGCCCGGCGTGCCCGATTGCGAATTCAAATGGACGCCCGGCGGCGATCCGAAAACCCCTGCGGCGATCGGGGAATTCTTCGGATCTCCGGCCATCCGGGCGCTCAAGAAGCGCATCTGCGAGATGGGCCGCCGGCTGTGGGCGAAGAACTATGTCGACGGCAACGGCGGCAACATCACCGTCCGCGTGGGCGACAATCTGGTGTTGTGCACGCCCACCCTCATTTCGAAGGGCTTCATGGGGCCGGAGGACATCTGCCTGATCGATCTCGACGGCAGACAGCTCGCCGGCGCCCGCAAGCGCACGAGCGAGGCAATGACCCATCTCGCGATCATGAAGCGCCAGCCCGCGGCGAAGTCCTGCATCCATGCGCACCCGCCGCACGCCACCGCGTTTGCCATCGCCGGGGTGCGTCCGCCGGCGTGCCTGATCCCCGAGGCCGAGATCTTCCTCGGCGAGATCGGTTATGCCCGGTATGAGACGCCGGGGACGCCGGCTGTCGCGGAGGCGGTGGGCGCCGCGGCCGCCGACCACAACTCGGTCATCATGGAGAACCACGGGGTGATCGTCTGGGGCAGGGATGTTGAGGATGCCTGCTGGAAGGTGGAGATCACCGACGCTTATTGCCACACGGTGTGGATCGCGTCGCAGCTCAACGGCGGCAGCCTCCGGTCGATCGGCGCCGACAAGCTCAAGGATCTCATCTCCCTGCGCAAAAGCCTCGGCATGTAGGACCGGCCCGATGGCCTCAAGGAATGCGAGCTGTGCGACAACAGCGCTTTCCGCCCGGGTGCCATCTGCGCGGTCCCGGCCCGCGGCGAAGGGGAGGGTGCCGGCGACAAGGCGGACTCGCAGGTCGAGGCCCTGGTCCAGCAGCTCACCAACCAGATTCTCAAGCAGATCACTGCCAAGTAGGGTCGCCGCTTGCCGGCGGACCGTGTCCTGGAGCCGCGGCGCCCCCTGGGCTCCGTAGGCTCGCCGCGGATTTACCGCTCTTCGCCGGATCCATGCAGTCAGACGGCGCCCTACGAATGATCCAAATACCTGCAGTTCAACTTAACCACGGATTACACGGATACTCACGGATTCGAGGATTGATCATCCGTGCCCATCAGTGAAATCCGTGGTTCAAGTTCCGTTTCCTTCCCTTCGGTTGCGGCGGAGACGCGCTGGGAAATCCGTTGTGTCGGCCGTAAAGATCGCGGGGCAGTTTCACGCCAAGACCTCGTCGCGGACCAGGTGCAGGCGCAAACTTGCGGGCGCGGGCCGATCGAAATAAAACGCCGTCACCGCCTCACGCACGTTGGCGCGCAGCTCCTCCCAGGTGTCGGCCTGCGTGATGATGCTTTCGCCGAGCGCCTCGGCGACAAAGCCGCCGTCGGCCTCCTGGGTCACGATGAAGACGAGTTCGTTCATGGCGTGAAAAGTAATGCATTCCGGCACGGTGGGGCAAACCTGGCCGCCGGATCGGCCGTGAACGGCGAGAAGTGCCGATGGCCTTCCCGACGGCTGTTGCTCCGTCAGCGACGGGTGGACTACTTACTGATCATGCTTGCCGGGATTTCAAAACGTAGGACGCCCTCGCCCTTAAAGTTCTTTGCAGGAAGCTCCAGATGGAGCCATCTGGCTGCGTCTACTGGTTTTTCAAAGACCAACACATCCGTCAGCGCCTTTCCCGGATAAATGGATTCATTGTCCACGCCACCGACAATCTTTGTGGTGACGTTGAAATTGATCCGCCTGTAGGTGTTCTCGTTGTCATCGGTGAGGGAAGCGAAAGGCATATCGAAACTCATCCGCTCGCCCCGCCAAGTGGTGAAGTCGATCTTCTTGCCCGCGCTCAGGTTCGAAACCTCAACTGTTACGGCCAGCAAATCGTCGTGGGATTCCTGATCACCACCCATGTAATCCTTTACCGGAATCTTGCCGACTTTCGCGCCTTTGACCCGAACCTGAACGTCCCCGAGTCGGAGGGAATTGGCGGCGTCGTTCCACACAATCTTCGGGGGCTCTGGAGCTGGATTCGCAGCTCCTGAAGTCGCTGCCGCGGGGTTTGCGGCTTCATCCGCCTTCGGGACTACGGTTACCTTTGCATCCTGTGTCTGTTTCCTGCGGGCGTCGATCAGGGCCGAGGAGACTCCCCCTGTCACGGCAATCGGAAGTATGAGCGCACCAACGCAAATCACACCTCCAAGGATTGGCAGGCCAATTCCTTTGCCCCTTTTCGCAAGCGCGACAATGCCTCCGATGATTGCCAAAATCAGGCCAATTACAGCTCCAGGTATGGCGAACAACCCCAAAAATGGCACCCAGCCGATCAGCAGAGCAATAACCCCAATGACGGTTGAGACGAGGCCAAGGGTTAAGGCGACGGTATTCTTCGTGGTGATTTCCACCGAGGGTATGTTTGTTTCAGACATGGGGGTGAGTGTTATTGCCAGTTGAAAGAACTGCGAAACGGCGAAGCCACTGTTATCGGTAATCCCACATCCCCGCAAGAGTGAATCGCCTGTGCGAATCAAGCTGGTGAAACTCGCGAGAAGAACAATGCTCAATTCTTTACCTCGGTAGCTCGGAAGACCCGACATGCGATGAACATCATCACGTCCCCCTGGGATAGGCAGTTCAAAGACTTCGTCTGCTCGGCAACAACATGCCTTCGCATCGCAGCTCCGTACTATGGCCTCCGGGTGATAGAGACCATTATCCGGGAAAGCGGGCCGAGAATCCAAAAGAAATTCCTTCTGGCGCTCTCGGACGCCGGCGCGCGAGCCGGCTCGCAATCGCCAACTGCCATCCTGCGACTTATGAAAGACTCGGCGTGTGATGTGACACTCGGCATCGGGTTGCACGCCAAGATCGCGATCGCCGATGAGCGGGCCGCGATCGTGACTTCCTCCAATTTTACAGAGGCCGGACTTCACGATAACATTGAGATCGGGGTGCTCATTGATGAACCTCGGTTTGTGCGTGCGCTCGTGCAGGAGTTCGAAGCGAGGTTCGCGGAGGGGCGTCTCCCAAGCGCGTCCGTGATAAGGCGTATTTGCAGAATGCAGGCGACTACGCGACCTCCCATGGCCGGAAGCTCTTACGGCAACCGGCTGCGGATCGCCAAGCGTTCGTCGTCGCGGTTATCGGCGAGCCGCGAACCAGCTATGGGATGGATCTTGGTGCACTCCCGGAAGAAATTCGGCGCGCCAGGCGGCTATGCGTCCCCGGAGGACGAGTTAAACGAGATGCAAAAGGAGGGCTCGATTCCCCGGGGCCCGTGGAATTGGAACTCGGGCCGGCCGCCGAGGAAGGGCGGTCCGCGAACGCTTCTGATGTCCTGGAAGGGCTGCGTTTTTGGGGAATGCGAGGCCAGCATAGAGCATGTCCGGAAAAGCTCGAAGGGCGCGTTTAGGTTTCGGCTGGAGAGCTACGAGCCGAGGAAGAGCGTACGGCTGACGAAGCTGCTACCGGGGGATGACCGTGCGCGAAAGCACCGAGGCCTAATCCGACTCGATCAGCGGATCATAGATCGGTATCGGAAGCTGACACAATAGGCGGCGGTGGTTGACCCAGCTTTTTCAGGGAACAGCGAGGTCGTGCTGTACCGTTGACATTTGGGGGTTTGGCCCGGAGCAGCTCGCCGGGTGACGGTGACCGCTGGCGTTCGCTGGAGCTCACTTTGGGCGGTGCTTGGCCCATATGCCGGTCTCGCGCCTGCCGTGTCCGTGGCTCACCAAGGCATCGGAGTTGGGCTGAGCGACGCGGCGGCATGGAAGATGTCGCGCCTTGCCGGCGCTCGGTACGGCGAAGCCGCCCTCCATCCAACCCCCGGAGAGAAACTCAGGCGAGCGCGAGCTGTTCTTCCGCGACGGCCGAGAGAGTTTTATGTTCCGCTTTTGCTTTTGCCCGGAGTGCGGCGATCACCGTGGGATTAAGCCGCAGGAGGACGGGTTTCCTGCCGACGGGCTTGCGGCCCGCCCCGGAACGCGCCCCGCCATGCTTGAACGGTTTGAACTGAAGCCTGGCCGGATCGGGCAGGGCTTCACCGTTCAGGTCCTGGATATTGACCTGATATCCCTCTGCATCGAACGCCGGCTTCTTAGGGTTTTCGTTGTGCTTTTTCATAAAGGTCCTTTCCGATCCGCCAGTATCCGGCACCGATGATTCTAAGATACGCAGTTGAAGCAAGTCACAGAGGGCACGGAGCCGCGAAAGGAGAGCACGGAGAGATTGTTGGGAATGCGCGTGCATCGCCGAATTATCTCACCCAACGGATGAAGCCCTGCGGTCCAGTCTCCACCGTTCAATTCTCTGTGTGCTCTGTACTACTGTAAGTCAGAATCCTCGCGGCCTGAGAGGAACTCGAAGGCTTCCCCGCGATCCATCCACCACGGATCACACGGATGGCACGGATAAGCCAATCTCCATCCGTGGAATCCGTGCAATCCGTGGTGAAAGGGTGCGTTGGTTGCGGCTCCGCCGCGCTATGACGAACTGCTGATTCTGAGATGATTCGGATGCAGCGCGGGTATCTCGAAAAGCTATATCGTTTATCAAGCGAAATCCCCTATGCAAGGTGGGCAGAAGTGATCCTGGCATGACAGGGTCAGAGAAGGCTCTGCTCCTCACCTCGCTGGCTCGGCATGGCGGGCAAGAACCTGACCGAAAACAGCCGCCTGAATCGCGTTGCGGGGCGTCGAAGGGCTGGCCATGGTTTGGAACATCCGCCATGATCTCTCGCGCGATGGTTCCCATGGTTCTCGCCTGTTTGTCGAGTGTGCTCTCCGCCCAGCGGCAGTCGATCCCGCTGGACGCCAACTGGCGGTTCATCCGGCGCGATGTCGGCATCGATGCCGCCGTCGGCCCGGAATGGCAGGCCGTGTCGCTGCCCCATACCTGGAACAATCTCGACGGTCAGAACGGCATTGCGGCCGACCCCGGTCTGCCTGACGGCTATTACCGCGGCGCGGGCTGGTATGAGCGTTCGTTCGAGCTGCCGAAGGACAGCGCCGGCCGCCGCGTTTTCGCGCGGTTCGAAGCGGCGTCCATCGTCTCCGACGTGTACGTCAACGGCCGGCACGTCGGCCAGCATGGCGGCGCGTTCGCTGCGTTCTGCTGGGAGCTGACTCCGTTCCTGCGCGCGGATGCGCCGAACGTGATCCGCGTCCGGGTCGACAATTCGCATTTCCAGGACGTGGCCCCGCTTTCGGGAGACTTCACCATGTGCGGCGGAATCTACCGGCCGGCCTCATTGATTGTGGCGGACCCGGTCTGCATCAGTCTGCTCGATCATGCTTCGAGCGGCGTCTACCTGACGATCAAACAGCTGAACGCCGACTCGGCCGCGGTCGACGTGCGAACCCTCGTCTCCAGCGGCCTCGATGCACCGGCCAACGTTCAGGTCGAGGTGGAAATCGCCGATGCCGGCGGCCAGATCGTCGCGACGGACAAGACGGAGATTCCGGTCGCTGCCGGCCGGACCGCGGCGGTCGACCAGCCGCTCCGCATCGCCCCTCCCCACCTCTGGCAGGGACGGAAGGATCCGTATCTCTACACGGCGACGGTGCGCCTGGTCCGCGACGGACGAGTGGTGGATGTCGTGACGCAGCCGCTCGGCCTGCGCACCATCGGGATAGACCCGGACCGGGGCGTGCTGCTGAACGGCGAGCCTTATGGGGTCCACGGTGTCAACCGTCACCAGGACCGCCTGAACAAGGGCTGGGCGCTGACGCCCCAGGACCATGAAGAGGACATCCGTCTGATTCTCGAACTGGGCTGCACCGGCCTGCGGCTCGCGCACTACCAGCAGAGCAACGTGGTGCATGATCTTTGCGACCGCGGCGGGCTGCTGGTCTGGCAGGAGGTTCCGCTGGTCAACAGCATTTCCGCCCTGCCGGAGTTCGCCGAGAACGCGAGGCAGCAGCTCACCGAGATGATCCTTCAGGGCTATAACCATCCCTCGCTCTGTTTCTGGGGCCTCTTTAACGAGCTCAACGCCACCTGGGCGAATCCACCGGGACCCGCGCCGGATGCGTTGCTCATCAGCCTGCGCGAGCTGGCGCACCGACTGGACGCCAGCAGGCCGACCGTCGCCGCCTCGTGGATGCGGGATCCGTCCTCAATTCACTCGGCGCCCGACCACATCGCGTTCAACGTCTATCCGGGGTGGTATTGGGGCACGCCGGACGACTTCGCCCCCCTCTTCACCCATCTCAGCGCGATGATGGGCGGGCAGCGGGTCGGGATCAGCGAATACGGCGCAGGCGCCAGCATCCTGCAGCACCAGGAGGGGCCGCTGGAGGCGCCAAAGGACACCAACACCCATTTTCACCCCGAGGAATGGCAGGCGATCGTCCACGAGCGGGCCTGGGCGTGTGCGCAGGGCAATCCCCATCTCTGGGGCACGTTCGTCTGGAACATGTTCGATTTTGCGTCGGACGGGCGCGACGAGGGCGACACGCCCGGGCGCAACGACAAGGGGCTGGTCACCGCCGACCGCCAGGTGCGCAAGGACGCGTTTTTTTTCTACCAGGCCAACTGGACCAATGCGCCGATGGTTTACCTTGCCTCGCGCCGGATGACGACGCGCCGGCTCGGGACCACCGAGATCAAAGCATACTCCAATTGCGCGGATGTTGAGCTCATGGTGAACGGAGCATCGGTGGGTATCGGCCATCCGGATACGGTAAAGATCTGCCGCTGGCCAAATGTCGTGCTCGCTCCGGGCGTGAACCGGATCGAGGTCGTGGGGCGGCGCGACGGGGCGGAAGTCCGGGACCATTGCGCCTGGGTTCTGGAGCCGGCGCCGGCTCAGGCCGGGTCCCGTCCCGCGAAACTCGACGGGACTCCCGTGCCGGCCTACACCCTGCCCAATCCCCTGGAATGCGCCGACGGCACGGCGGTCCGCGACGCCGCCGGCTGGCGCGGGAAGCGGCGGCCCGAATTGATCGAGCTGTTCTCACGGGAGGTCTACGGGCGCACGCCGCTGGGCCGGCCCGAGGGCATGCACTTTGAAGTCGTCAGCGTGGATCGCCATGCGCTCGAAGGCCGGGCCACGCGCAAGGAGGTGACGATCTGGCTGGCGCCGGGCGGCGCGGGTCCCGCGATCCATCTGCTGATCTACGAGCCGAATGCGGGTGGCGGCGGCCCGCCCTGGCCGGCGTTTCTCGGCCTGAACTTCTATGGCAACCACACGATTCACCACGACCCCGGGATTGCGCTTGCGGACGGATGGATGAGCGGCGACGCGCCGGGCGCGTTGGACCACCACGCGACCGAGGCGGCCCGCGGATCCGATGCGCCTGCGTGGCAGGTGGAGGCGGCGATCGCCCGCGGTTATGCGACGGCCACGACGTATTGTGGCGATCTCTGCCCCGACCGCCCCGACGGCCTGGCGGAGGGGGTCAACGGTTGGCTGTCCAAGGCCGGGGCGCCGGAGCGTGCGCCTGACGCCTGGGGCGCGATCGGCGTCTGGGCCTGGGGCTTGAGCCGGGCGCTTGATTATCTGGAGACGGATCCGGAGATCGATGCCCGGCGCGTGACGGTCCACGGGCACTCGCGGCTGGGCAAGGCGGCGCTCTGGGCGGGGGCGCAGGATGAGCGGTTTGCCGCCGTGATTTCGAATGAATCGGGATGCGGAGGCGCGGCCCTGAGCAGGTATCTCCACGGGGAAACCGTCGCGCGCATCAATGGGGCGTTCCCGCACTGGTTCGCCCGGAACTTCAGCCAATACAACAACCGGGAGGCGGCGCTGCCGGTGGATCAGCATGAACTGCTTGCGCTCGTCGCGCCCCGTCCGCTGTACGTCACGAGTGCGGAGGAGGACGATTGGGCCGGTCCGCGCCGCGAGTTTCTCGCGGTCAAGGCCGCGGAACCGGTGTTTCGCCTGCTCGGAGGGACCGGTCTCGGTGTCGACGATGTGCCGATGGTGAATCATCCTGTCGGCGCGGCGCTGCGTTACCACATCCGCACCGGCCGTCATGGCATCCTGCCCTATGATTGGGCCTGCTATTTCGATTTTGCGGACCAATGCGTGCGGCGGCGGTAGGGAGGCGGCGGACCGCGGGCCTGCCGGCGCCACCGGAGCCAGGACGGTTGGAGCGTCGACCCTTGCTGCTTTGCGTGAGAAAAATCGCAGGGCATCGATGCTCTCGCGGGAATGAGTGGCGTAGCCATGGCGGAGCACATCCCTCGGCGCCATTTCTGTCGGAAACAGCCGCCAGTTCCGTAGGGGCGCAGTCTCGTCTGCGCCCGGTTCCAATGTGGAACCCAGGAACTCAGGTCCGCACCTGCCGCTTTCAGCTTGAATCAACCACGAAGGCACGAAGCGCACGAAGCAAACCTATGCAGTCGGTCCGGTTCCCCGGAAGTGGCTCACGCAGAGACGCGGAGGCGCGAAGAACACTGGAACCGAGAATCGGCCGGCCTTTGCGCTTTGCGTGAGGCCTGTCCGTGCTTTGCTTCGGACCATCTGCGCTCACTGCGATATCTGCGGTTCAACTCCAGCCAATTCCAATCCTTTTGACCACAGATGACGCAGCTCAACGCAGATGTTCGGACCTCGGACGCCCGTGTATCTGCGGCTTTTTTTCTCACGACAAGGCGCAAAGCCGCAAAGGCCCATCTGGTGCTGCAACCTGCCCGCTGCTCACTGCTCACTACTCGCCACTCCCAATTGCTGGAGCGGCAACGCCCCCGTCGCCGGAATGGATGGAAACGGGTTTTCCTTTGCGCCTTGCGCCTGCGCGAGAAAAGATCGCAGGGCATGCCTATCTGCCCGTCCCTCCGGGGGTTGTTGTGGAACTACAGAGGACACTGGGGACACTGGGAAAGGAGGCGATCGTCAAATCGCTGCATCCCTCCGCTGCAGGATGATGCGATCGGATCCCCGGCACCGCCGATATGCAGTGAAGAACCAGCGGAGACCGGCACGGGCAGACGCGTCGGGCCGCCCGCGTTGGGTTCCCCCATCGAGATACCGTTTGGCTCCGGCAATTGAAGCCCGTTCGTGAGAAGCCTTGCGGCAGCCCAGGTAGACGATGATCGCCTGCGCATAGTGCGCTCGGGTCTGCGCGTCCAGCGGCTCAAGCGCGAGGATTTCGTGCCATTCGGGGAAGGAAACCGGCTCCTCCCATGCCGGGTTGGCTTGGCTGGTTTCTGCGGGAGCGATTTTGCGGGATTTCCCGGGGGGATAAACTCCGGGATTGATTTCCAAGAGATTTTCAAACAACGATATCAGACACAGGCGATGAACCCTCGAACCCAAGAAATCCGCCCCGCTCGCAGCCGGATATGTCTCCGTCTGCATGCTCCATAATACACTGTTCGGCATAAAATGAAGATGCGTCTCGGCGTTCTCACATTATCGGCGACCGTTCTTCTTGTCAGCAGTTGCGAGGCACCGCCAAGGGGCCAATCGATTACTCCACGGCATTCGGAGATTTCCCTGCAAGAAAAGTCGCCGAGCCAAAAGGAACAAGGATCCAATGCAGGTTTTCTTGTTGAGGTGGCTTCGATTAAAAACCCGATGGTGGACGGCGACGGCAAGCGGGCAGGCGATGTGATTTTCCGATCGCTCGAATCAGAGGGCATCTGGTACATATGCGGCGGCTCGGTTGTTTGGTTCATCGATGTTCATCCTCGCGATGCGGATCGCGCTCGGAAGTTGATCGTTGCAGCCATCACCGACCAGCATATCAAAGCGAAAGTTATCGATAATCACGAAAAGATGAAAGATACGCCGAACCAGCCGCCGCTGCGAATGCCGGTCAGCGGCACGCCGGCTGCGGACGCACCCGTCGCGCCTCCTCCCGGCATCGCAGGTCGGTAGCGTTCGCCACCGGAATGAGGAACATCGGTCCGTGAGCAGCCGTCGCCCCAAGCAATCCGTTCTCTGCGCTCTCCGTGAACTCCCCCGTCCGATGAACCGCCGCCCTGAAAAATCGGAAATGATCCCGAACGACCGGAGACAGTCGCCGCGAATGCGGGGGCCGGCGGCTGGCGGAAAAGGAGAAGCCTCCGTCCCGCCGGCTTTCGCGGCGATTGTACGGGTCGTGCCACCCCCGACTAGCTCTTTTTTTCCACCTCGGTTGCCGCATCTGCGCCATCTGCGAAATCTGCGGTTCAGAAATGGCCGTTGCTCCGGCGGTGTCTCCGGTTTCTCTTTGTGTCTTCGTGCCTTTGTGGTGAATATCTGGGCGAACCAGTCGCCACTGCAGATGGCCTCGGCTGGCATGCCTGCTGCGGGGCAGCCGTCACGCCAGCCTTCGACCACTGCAGGTCTCTGACGTTCGCCACCAGAAACCATAGCGCCTTGACGTCACAGCGTTTTGCCCCTACTCGTCAGTGCATGAAAAGAGCCACCGTTTACCTGCAAGAGGACCTCCACCGGGCACTTCGGATCAAGGCGTTCGAGGCCGACAAAAGTGTCTCGGACCTAATCAATGATGCCGTACGGGTCGCCCTCGAAGAAGACGTTGATGACCTGACGGAGCTGGAAGCTCGGCGACGTGAGAAGCCGGTATCCTACCACGATTTCCTCAAGGAGCTAAAAGACCGTGGCCAAATATGACCTTCAGGTTCGTCCTTCAGTTTGGAAGGATGTGGAGAAGATCCCGAAAAAGGATCTGAAGAAGATTCTGGCCCGGATTGAGAGTTTGCGCGACGAACCCCGCTCGGCCGCCAGCGTCAAACTATCCGGATTGGAATACTACCGCCTTCGCCAGGGATATTACCGAATCGTCTATGAAATCGACGATCTCCATTCAATCGTCACCATAGCGAAGGTCGGTCACCGGGGAGATGTCTACAGAAGAAAATGAGGCGAACCAGCGGCCACAGGGAACGCCGGGGAAAGTCCCGTCCACTTCGACTGAGCCGGAGGCCCGGCGCCCCTGATCCGAAGCGTCTGGGCGCAAAAATGAAGTTCCTGCTCGCGTTACTTCCGCTGTTCGTCGCCGCCTGCCAATCGGGCGGCAGACTGTCGCCGACATCCAAGGAGGGCGTTCCAGTGGCTTCCGATGTCCGAGAATTGAATTCGGCCGACGCCAGGGAAATAGTCGAGACACGGATCCAAAAAAACGATTGGAGATTCTTGGGCTGCTACAGTGATGAGCCGAGCCGAATGACTATTCCAGGATTGAATCCAGAAGAAATTGGGAAGTATGTCGATTCAGGGCTCTACCAGATCGAGGTCTATTTTGATCACCGCGCCATCATCGCCATGCAGATCGAGGGGGACATCCAACCTTGGATAGCGGCTCAATATGCGTACGCTGCGAGAATGAATCGCGAACTGTTAAAGAAGGTCAAAGAGAGGAATTCGCCCAACCAACCGCCACTGCGAATGCCGGGCAGCGGCCTCCTCCGCTGAAGCTACGGAGGCCCGGGGCGCACCCGTCGCGCCGTCGCCCAAGGCGGGAGATCGTTGAACGTTGGGCGGCAATATCCGATCCTTGACCCGAGTTTCCTTTCGGACCATCTTCCCCTCTGTGGACTACCGCAATATCATCACCATCGAGCCCGGCAAGCGGAGTGGCAAGCCATGCATCCGCGGGATGAGGATCACCGTTACCGACGTGTTGGAATACATGGCTGGAGGAATGACGATTCCAGAGATTTTGTCTGAGTTCCCTGAACTGACCGAGGAGGACGTGCGAGCATGCTTGGCGTTCGCTGCCGACCGTGAACGGAAGCTGGCAGTTATTGGCGGATGAAGCTCCTATTCGACCAGAACCTCTCGGATGCTCTGGTCACGCGGCTCTCGGATCTGTTTCCGGAGAGCACGCATGTCAAGGCGATCGGTCTGAGCCAATCGGACGACGTTCAGATTTGGGACTACGCAAGAGAGCATGGATTCGCCATCGTATCGAAAGATTCTGATTTCCAGCAGCGAAGCATGCTCTTCGGAGCCCCACCCAAAGTAGTCTGGCTCCGCGTAGGAAATTGTCCCACCAGCCGAATTGAGAAGCTCATTCGAGATCAGTCTGTGACTCTGCACACTTTCGACTCGGATCCCGTGCAGAGTATTCTGATCATTTCATAAATTTGCCCAACCAGCCGCCGCTACGAATGCCGGTCAGCGGCACGCCGGCTACTGCCTCCTCCGCTGAAGCTGCGGAGGCCGGGGGCGCACCCGTCGCGCCACCACCCGGCGCTGCGGGTCGGTAGCGTTCGGCAAAAAAGCAGATCGATTTCAAATATGAACTCCTCTATTCCTCGGTCGCGCTGGCTTCGGATTGTTGGCGCGGCTCTTGCAGTTATCGCGTTCAGTTTTATCGCCGTGATGATTGTCACAGCTGGATTCGCGTTTTTTTGGTTCTTCAGGAAATCGTGTGGGTTTGAGCTGATGGCAGATGGATGCTGAGATCGAGTTTGCCGCAGAAAAACAGGATGCGGACGCGGTAGTTGGCGAAGCGCCGGAAGCCGCGGGCGTCAGCCTTGATGGCTTGGATCCGAGAGTTGAAGCCCTCGGTCAAGGCATTGGTGATCGGATGCATGAAGTAGTTGAGCAGTCCGAGCAGATGATCCTTGAAGGTGAGAGCCACCTTCTTCAGCGGTTCGAGTTTGGATCGGCGGACGGTGCGGAACCAGCGGGTGAAGAAGTCCAGGCCACTGGCTTGGTCCGGTTGCGCCCAGAACTCGACGAAGGTCTCCTTGTGCGCCCATGCGCGAGCCGTCTTCAGATCCCGTTCACACAGCTCCTCAAAGCGCAGGGCTCGGTCGCCTGTGACCGCGGCTCCTTGCAGCCACAGGAATTTGGTGTCCTTGAGGCTTTGATCGCCCTCGGCCAGGAGCCGGCGGTGTTCCTCTTTGCGGACCTTGTCAACGGCTTCGTTGAGCAACTTGGACACATGAAACTTGTCGTGGACGATCTGCGCTTGCGGCGCTGCTTGGCGAGTTGCCGCCGCAAAATCGGCCCCCATGTCCATCGCCGCCGCCGCGATCTGCGAGCGTTGGGGCTCCGGCAGGCTTTCCCACAACGTCACCGCCTGCTCGGTATCCCGCCCCGCCACCACTTCCAGCACGCGTTGTCCCTTCAAGTCGGTCATCAACGACACGTAGTCTTGACCGCGACCAAAGCTCTTTTCATCCAACCCGACATAACGTACATGCTCCGTCGTGCGCCGCTGCAATCCCCGCGCGACCGCGCGTTCCAAGATCCGCTGCACGCTGTCCCAGTCCAAGCCAAGCAAATCGGCAGCCTGCGTCAGCGACCGGCTGGCCTCGATCACCTTCACGGCATGGGCTTCAAAGGCTGCGGTGAAGCGCGAACCCGCCTCCGCCCACGGGACCTTCACCTGCAAGATCCCATCCTGCTCACAAGCACAACGGGGCACCGCGCACACCAGTTGCACTTCGTGTCCCATCACATCCAGATGCCGCCAACGTCGTTCGCGTTTGTCGTGCAGCGCCCCCACCTGGCCGCAAGCCGGGCACACCGGCCGCGTCCTTCCTGGCCATGCCACCCGAATGGTCACCCGCTGCAGACTCGGCTCTCGTGTCACCTCGCTGACCTCCCATGGAGCGACAACGCCTAACAGCCCGGCGTAATGTCTCTCGATGCTTGAATCATGAATCTCGCCCATTCCCCATTCTACCGCCTTCACCCAGCCTTACCCACACGAAAACCGGGAGAACCGTTTTTTTTGGCTTTCCAGGCTCGGGGAGCGCCAGATCAAAGTGCGGTCAACCGCTTTGCTGCCGAGATCAGTCCGAAATATGTGCCATGGCTGGAGTGTTTTTTCGCGTTGATCCTTTCTTTCACCATCGGTCGGAGAACCGACGGATGCAGTACCACCCAAGGACTTCTTATTGGGATCTTGGCTGGCATGCTGGGGCTGGCGGTCGCGCTATTTTTCCGAGGGCATCTCAGCACAAGCAGCATGATTTTTTCTTTCGGCGTTGCTGGAGCAGGGTACATTGGCGGTTTGCTCGGAGAAAAGTGGCCGGCCAAGAAATGAAAATCCAGCCGGACCAAACACCATTGCCAATGCCGGGAAAGTGTCCGCCTTCCCAACCGGGTCCGGCAGGCGGCATGGCAGACCTCGGCAATAGACAAAAAAAGGAAGTCCGATGTCACAAAATAAAAAACCAACCGTGAAGTCCGTCGTGAAGTGCAGTGCCTGTGGATTTGAGATCGACGCGGATCGCATGGCGGAAGCAATGGGATTGGGTGGCTATGCGCAGGTCATGATGCCTATCAGCAGATGTCCGCGCTGTCAGTCCACAAGGATAACCATAGAGCAGAGAGCAATCAAGAAGTCGCCCTGTTTCGTTGCCACCGCCGTCTATGGTTCGCCATCCCATCCCGCAGTGTGCGTACTCCGCGACTGGCGAGACCAAAGACTCGCCCAGACTTATCTGGGCAGATCGTTTACGAAGGCATATTTGCTGATCGGGCCCCATCTCGCCGGACCAGTCGGGAGGAGACCGTGGTTACAGAAGACTACGAGGGTATTCTTGGAGGCTCTCATAAGGTTGATCTCAAGAGATTGACGATCTGAAAGGACTTGATATGAGTCTGTACAATCGGGGAGATTTGCCGGACTTGTGCACTACAGACAACTCCATGGAGCGGCATGTCGCGTGCTGTTGCACGAATCGCGCCACTCCACCATGTGTCTGACTGCGGACGTTCGGCCCATACGATTTCAGACACAATGAGACACACTTGGCACGCCCTATGGACTGTCGTTTTGCTTTTGTTTGTGGCGTGCAAGCAGCCGCATGTTCCTTCCGCACTGACCGCGAATCCGGAGCTCGCGAGAATGTACTCTGAAGATCAGTCTGATCGCCAGCGGACCCCGATAGACTGGGGCGTCGTTGGCCCCAGAGATGGCCAGCGGCAAAAGCGAGTGATGGAGATGTACCGAGCCGGAGAATTGAAGGCAGGGGAAGACTTCTTTCATGCTGCGATGATCCTGCAGCACGGGAGCCGCCCGGAAGATTTTCTGCTGTGCCACGAGCTCTGCATCACGGCTATCTTCGTCCACGGAGGCGAAAGAGGCGGGTGGATCGGAAGAGCGAAGTGGCTCGCCGCTGCGAGTGAAGACAGGTTTCTGGGGTCGATTGGTCGGAACCAGCGATTCGGGACCCAGTACAAGACGCATGATCCTGATCCTCGATGGCGCTTGGATCCTGTTGACGATGATGTTACGGACTGGATCAGGAAAGCCTGGAGCGTCCCTCCGATTGCGGAGGCAAAGAGACGAGAAATCGAGATGAACAAGGGAAGAGAAGAAGTTCGGCCCAATCCGCCGCTGCAGACGCCGACGAGCGGCACGCCGGCTGCAAATGCACCCGTCGCGCCGCCGTCCGGCGCTGCAGGTCGGTAACGTTAGCCCGGACTTGACATCATGCCGACCATGGACAACATGATGTCCATATGAAGGCGATCACTTACACAGCGGCGAGAGAAAACCTCGCATCAACGATGGACTCCGTTTGCAACGATCGCGATCCTGTAATCATCACGCGGAATCGGGACCAGGCGGTTGTGATGTTGTCGCTGGAGGACTTCGATTCGCTGCAGGAAACAGCGTACTTGATGCGAAGCCCGGCGAATGCGAAGCGATTGATGGAATCGATCGCGGCCGCGGAGTCCGGTCGGGCAAAGAAGCGCAAGGTCGACATTGAGTCGTGAATCTCGCTTTTACCCCGCAGGCTTGGGAGGATTATCAGTATTGCCAGGCTGCTGATGCGAAGATTTTGAAGCGGATCCGCGAGTTGATTAAGGACATTCAGCGCTCGCCATTCCAGGGGATGGGTAAGCCAGAGCCGTTGAAGCAGAATCTCGCGGGTTACTGGTCGAGGCGGATCACGGAAGAGCACCGCATCGTCTACAAGCGCATGGGCGGGGAAATTGTGTATGTCCAGATGCGCTACCACTATTAGGCCTGACATTCGCCGCACCCAACAGCCTCACCTGCCACGCCTCGTGAGGGACACGAGTCGCGCCCGCCAGTTTCATGGCAGGCTGGTAGCGTTATTCAAATGCAAGGCAGAGTAATGTGGCCGCAGGAACATTTTTGGGCCTTCACTTCTCAATCGATTGAAGATGTGCGGCGTGCAATTGCGTCGACTTTCCGCCTCGATTGCCGTGCCAGAAACGACCGCCATTGGGAAGCAATCGAAGGTGAAGATAGAGATGGACGATCTTGGAGAATATTGCGTCGCTTTGGAACCGACATTATTCCGGCAGACGAACCTATGAGAATAGTCGTGACACCAGCGCCGAAAGAGCCGGAAGAAGTGGCGCATGAGTTGTGCGATCTACTCGGAGTGAGAATATATTTCGGCAAAGTTCGACACCTATATGAGGATGGTTTTTCTTTTACCGAAGAGTTCCACGTTGACAATGGAAAGGCCTAACCCGACAGCGCCGCTGCGAATGCCGGTCAGCGGCACGCCGGCTGCGGCCTCCTCCGCTGAAGTTTCGGAGGCCAAGGGGCAGCCGTCCCGCCAGCCGTGACCCTGCCTCCGCTTGAGCGTTCGGCATAAGCTGTTGAACGCATGTCGTTGCGCCATGCCCTTGGTGGCATGATCCTTTCGCGCTTCCCGCGGCTGCGCAGGCTGCCTGAGCGGCAGCGTCTTCGTTTGGCAGAGGAGCTGTGGTTGTCGAGTATTGATGACTCCGCGCCCGTACCTGCAGAGCACAAGCGGATTCTGGACGAGCGTTGGGCAGCGTACCGATCAGGAAGGTGTGCCACTCGCGCCACTGTCAATCGGCAGATGCACCCTTCGTGAACCGCCAATCGCAAATCGGCAGATCCCTCACTCCGCCCGCAGGGCGATGATCTGATCGACTTTTGCGGCGCGCCGGGCCGGCAGCCAGCAAGCAAGCGTGGCGACACCGAGCAGCCCGACCGCCACCACAGCGTAGACCGTGGGATCGTGCGGGCTTGTTTCGAAAAGCAGACTTTGCAGGAGACGGGTGAGGGCTAACGCGGCGGCGAGCCGATGACCAGGCCGGCGCCCGCGAGCCTTGCCCCGCTGCATCGTCATGCGCACGACCGAGCGCGACGTGGCGCCCAGGGCGACGCGGATGCCGATTTCACGCGTTCGCTGACCGACGCTGGAGCGATCACACGCCATAGAGCCCCACATCCGCCAGCGCAGCGCCAGCGCCGTGAAGGCGTCGAGCAGCCACCACCAGCCGCTGGTTGGCGATGTTCGAGGCGAACAACTGGTCCATCGTGCGCACATCGGCCATCGACAGGTCGTCGGCCACCTCACGCAGTGCCGTCCGCAGCGACGACACAATCGCCGCCGGCCCGCGTTCGGCACGCACTGCGGAACCCATGGACCGCGGCATCGTCTGCTGGGTGGGGAAGTAGAGCTGCGGGAGCGAGGGCTGGCCCGGCCCGAGCATGTCGATCTGCCCGACGACTCCGATGATCTCATTCGAGTCCGCTTCGGCGCCGGCGGGTGCCTCCCGTTCACATGCTCGGCGATCGGATCCTTCCGGGAATTCCTTTTCCGCAAACTGGGTGTCAACTATCACCACGCGAGGAGACTGCCAGTCGTCACGGGCTTCGAAGGCGCGACCGGCGATGAGCTTGACGCCCAGCGCCCCGAGCCAATCCCCGCCGACAATCCCAAACTGGGCCGACGGCAACGGATCACTGTCGCCAGGTATGACGCCTCTGCGACGAGGTAGATGGTCCGTTGGTCCTCGCCCTTCAACGGCAGGGGATCCACGATGCCGACGTGAGCAACGCCCGGCACGGTGGCCA
>CAWHAC010000007.1:0-360783 GCA_963827125.1 uncultured Verrucomicrobiae bacterium | reverse complement strand
GGCGCTTAGATAAGCCACGAGTGAGGAAACCAAACAAAACTCATCGCAGTCGCCGAGAAGCGGATACGCGCATGAGCTGGCGGGGCCGGTTCAACAGTTGATAATCTTTCGGCCGTCGTTTTCGCGCCCGCGGCTCGCTGCGGGCTGGGCGTAGGGGAACCAGGTCATTGGCCAGACGTGCGAGGAGGGTGCGGCGGGCGTGGCGGCGATGCCGGCGGTAGGACAAGGCCCGGTCGGCCCAGGCCTGCAAGGCGTCGAGTGCCCCCTTGAAGCTGAGGCGTTCGACGGGGACGCCATGAGCAAGTGCCGCCTCCACCAGCAACGCTCGAACGAGATTATAGGCGATCGCGTGCATCCAAAGTTCCCGTTCGATGATCCTGGGCGAGAGGCCGCGCAAGACATCGAGCGCGAGGTTGGTCTTGAGCTGGCGATAATGGAGTTCGACCTGCCAGCGGCGGGCGTAGAGTTCGGCAATGGCCGAATCGGGGAAGGCCTTTTCATCGAGCAGTGAGGTGACGACCATCACACTTTGAGTTCGAAACCCGCGCACGTGGACCCGAAAGCGCACCAGGCGCACCGTCAGTTCCTCCGGCTGGTTTTCCCAAGCGCGCCGGGACAGCCTGGGCGGGCGCTGGGGTTTATTCCAGGTTTGCCGGCACGAGCGATAGCGGCGAGAGCGCACAGGGCGTGCTTGGTGCAGTCGGATCACGAAATCGACCTTTCCCCCCATCAATTGGGCGAGAAAGAGCCAGCCGCAATAAGCGCGGTCCGCGACGAGCACTTCCCCGGCATGCAAGCAATGCAGCAGGCGGCGGGCGAGCGACAGGTCATGGGTTTTCCAGCTGTCCTCCACAAACGTGAGCAAGCGTCCGGTGTGCAGACAGAACAGACCGACGAGTTTGCCGGTGGGAAATCCGCAACCGGGTTTTTGCCTGCCCGCATACGGCCAGCGGCGGCGGTTCTGGTTGGTATCTGGCATGGAGAAACCGGTGCCATCGATGAGCCGGACGGTGCGACCGCGCCACCGTTCCGGGGTTCGCGGCTCGAACCACCGGCTCAAAGCGGCGAACAACGCCTGCAGCCACGGCAGCGGCAGGCTGGTGCGGGCCTGACAATAGGCGCCGGTGGAATCACCCGGGGGCTGGCGACCCCGGCTGGCGGCGTCCGCCTGCAGGCGCGTCAACGCCCACCGGCAACTGGCGCCGCGCCGAAGCACCTGGCCCAGGAAGGCCCAGAACACCGCGACGCGGGGCAAATCCCGCTGGCGGCTGCCCGCGCCCTTTGCGGCCGGCACGAGCAGCCCGGCAAAATAGCCGCCGAACAACGCGGCGAGGCCGCCGATCGACTCGCTGGCGGCGTCCGCGCGTCGGAGGTGCACGCCCATGGGCGCACACTGCGCCCGCAGTTGAGGAAAATAGGGGGTCGAGTTCATCTAGGGCCGTATCTATCCGGCCTCTGCTTGACGAAGCTAGCAAAATCGGTAACAAACTGGCCGTGATGCCTCCGCCTCGTCTCGCCAAACTGGAAGCCCGTTATGCCGCCCTCCGCCAGGAGCTTGCAGGCATTGGATATCTCGGCCACGGTTCGGTTTATCGGCGGCCGGCCGGACAACCCGGCACGCGCTTCACCTGGTCAACCAAGGTGAAGGCGAAAACTGTCAGCCTCGCCCTCTCAGCGGAACAGGCTGACTGGCTCGAAAAGGCCGTCGCAGAGCATCACCGCGTCAAGAAACTCCTCACGGAGATGCGCCGCCTCTCCCGCAAAATCATGCGAGCTCGTTTTCCCGATACCGAACACCGTAGACCACTCAACAAGAAGGTTTTGCGCCTTATCTAAGCGCCATTCGGGTCAGTTCGCTGTGGGTATGGGTACGGAAGTATCGGAAGGAGGGAGAGTCGGGGTTGCGCCGGGAGGCGGCGCCCCGGTCGGGGCGGCCGCGGTCCGCCGCGCGAGCTGGTTGAGCATGAAACTGTCCGCCGGAGCCGCGCGCCAGGCGGTGAGCCAGACGCTGCCGAGCATTTGTCCGGCGCGCAGCAACTGCTCCTCGATGAACTCCCGTCCGTCAAAGCCGCCCGGGGAGCCGTCGGCCTTCAATCCCCCGGTCTTCTCGAGTTGATACAGCGGCTCCACGCGCTCGAACTGCGCCTCCAGGTAGCGCATCACCTCCCCGAACATCGCGTCGCGTTCCCCCGGCCTCCGATTCGTGGCGAGCAGCCGGGCGGGCCGGGCCCGCGGCGCGAGACGGCCGAAGGTGATTCCGGCGCGGGCGATGAATCCGCCGTCGATCCAGGCATGGAATTTTGGGTCTGTCGTATAGCCGTGGGGATTGGCGCCCGTCCAGCCGCTGTGATGCACGGTGAGGTGCAGCGGCTGTGCGCCATCGCCCACATAGTGCCCCATGACGCCCATGAACATGATGACGTTGGCCTCCGCGTTGGCAATCTCCGCGGGCGTGCCGCCGCCCTCCCGGAACGCGCGCAGGTAGGAGAACGCCGACTTCAACCGCTCGTAACTCTCCGTGATTGTCCACGGCAGAAAGCCCGGCCATTCCCGGATGTGCTCGGCATCCTTCGCCGGATCGATCCGGGGGAACCTGCCGGCGTGCGCCTCCCTGCCGGCGGCGAACTGCAGGGCGAACTCATAGCGGAGCGGGCTGAGCGCCGCCGGGTCGAGCCCGGCCCAGCCGAGCTGTTCCATGTCGATGTAGTGGTCGGGGATGTTCTCGTGCCGGAGCGCCGGTTCGGAGGCGTTCTTCCAGCGGTCGGGTTCGCCGGAGAGGAACGCGATCCGCTCCGCCGCAGCCGGTTGGCGCACGAATGCCGGAAAATCCGCCGGCAGCGAGGCGAGCGCGAGCTGGTTGACGATGCGGTGGCCTTCGTAATCCCACGCGCGGGCCCGCGGCGCGCCTGACGCCGTCAGGAGGATGAGCGCGGCCGCGCAGAATCCGGTCCGGTGATTCATCGAGGCCTTCATGTGACGTTGCGGCTGTCCGGAGGACTTCCCGCGGGCCGTGTTCAACGCAGCGCCGCGAGCGCCCCGGAGTACCCGTCGATCCCGTCGGCAATCGCCTGCGCGATCTGCTGCCGATACTCCGGCGTAGCGAGCCGGACCGCCTCCGTGTTGTTGGAGAGAAACGCGGCCTCGATCAGCGCCGCCGGGCACTCGGCTCCGCGAAGCACCGCCAGCCGGCGATGCTTCACGCCGCGGTCGGCCGTCTTGAGGCTGGCGAGCAGGCTCGTGTGCAGCTCGTAGCCGAGCAGGATGTTCGCAAAATCCTGCTGGTTGCCCAGGTAGGCTGTGTGCACCATCGCCTTGTCCTGCTCGGGCGGGTTCGAAACCTGGAATTGCGGTGTCAGGACCCATGTCTCGGCGCCCGTGACGGTCGCCTCGGCTGAATTGAAGTGCACGCTGATGAACAGGTCTGCCCTGGCCTCGTTAGCGACCGCCGGACGGTTGTCCAGCTCCACCTTGCGATCGTCGCTTCGGGTGAGCAGCACCTTGTAGCCGCGTCCTTCGAGCAGCTTCCTGAGCCGCAGCACCACGTCGAGCGTCAGGGTCTTCTCTTCGAGGTGCATCACCAGGTTTCGCGTGCCCGGATCAGCGCCGCCGTGTCCCGCGTCGAGCACGATCAACCGCGGAGGCGCCGGGAACCGGCCGCTGTACTCAGCCGGCCGCAGCAGCGGCACGATCGTCTTGATGACGTTAATCCTGGCGACGAAAAGGCTGTTCTGGTTGAACACCGTGGTTTCACCCAGGGACACGCGAACGCCGTCCAGCACGAAGTCGCGGGCACTGTTCTCGAATCTCAAGCGCACGCGGCCGCGGGCGTCAGCCAGCTGCAGGACGTGGCCGCTGGCAGCCCAAGAGGCTTTGAGGTCGAACCGGGCGGCGATCGCCTGCACATCCACATAGTCGACGTCGTAAAGGCGCTTGACGGGCCAGAGCCGGCTTGCCGGCGCGGAAGAGGGGGCGGCGGCCGGGCGTTGCGCCGCTGCGGCCACAGGCGGGGCGGCGGGAACAAGCGAACTTGGGGGCGCGGCCGCATGAGCCGCGGCGGGCCGGTTCTGCGCGGCCGCCGGCGCGCTGCAGCCCTCCGCGAGCAGAAAGCCCGCGGAGAGGATCAGCAGACTGCGTGCGCGGAGTCGCGCCATGAATCTGTGTGGGATTAGGCCGGCTCCGCCTGAGCCGGCACCGGCGCCGGAGCGGGGGCCGGCTGCACGGGGGCGGGCTGCGCCGCAGCGGGCGGGGCGGCCGGCTCCTTGACGTGGAACCTGCTCTTGCGCTTGTTGACGGGCAGCGGCGTGAGCATGGCGTAGATGTTCCGGCCGGTGAGCTTTGGTGTGCCGTCGGGGTGCCCCATCCCCTCGAGCTCGGCGATGGCCCGGTTGACGACTTCAAAACCCATTTCAGTGCGGGCCATTTCGCGTCCGCGGAACTTCAAACGGAGCTTCACCTTGTTGCCGTGTTCGAGGAATTCCTCGGCATGACGCAGCTTCGTGATAAAATCGTTCTGCTCGATCCGCACGCTGAACTCGATCTCCTTGATCCTGCTCGCGGTGGTCTTGACGTGGGAGTGCTTCTTGGACTCCTCGTACATGTACTTGCCGAAATCCATGATCCGGCAAACAGGCGGGACGACGTTGGGCGCGACTTCGACGAGGTCGAGGTCGAACTGCTGCGCGAGCTGCAATGCCTTGCCCGTCGGCAGGACGCCGAGCTGTTTCCCCTCAGGGCTGATGACCCGGATCTGGTCGGCCTTGATCCGATGGTTGCGACGGATGTTTGCGAACGGATCCGTGTTGCGGCGCGGGGGGTAGCCGGGGCGGCCACCGGGAGAAGGTGCGTTAGCCATCAATCAGAGGGTGAATTAGGTCAGGGTCGTGGCGATTTCTTGCGGCAAAGGCGGACGTTGACAACACCTAATTCGACCCTTGGGAAAGGCGCGGGCATCCGGCCGGGGCGGCTCATCCCCTCAAGCCGGTTGCGGCGCTGCCCTGGATGAACGCCTTCCGGGCGGAGAAAAACGGCACACCCCGGCAGGCCGCCGGGCCGCCAGGGCGGGCGGCAGGAAAAGGGACCGCATGGCGCGCGGACCGGGAAAGGTTGCGCGGGATCAGGGTTCAGCGGACTTTTTGGGAAGCCCCGATGTTCAAGCCGGCCGGGAACGTCCGGCTCCGCTGACGCCGAGGATGAGTCCGGCGCCAGCCAGGGAGAACAGGAAGGTGTAGCCGAAAGCCGCCGTGATCCCGGCCGTGCTCCAGAGCGCGCCGACCACGATGCTCGAGAGGAAATCGCCCGCGCCATTGACGGTGGCGAGCACGCCGAACGCCATGCCGTGCTGGGTTTCATCCACTAGCTCGGCACAGAGGGAATCCTCCAGTGTTTCCACGACGGCTACAAAAATGCCGCCGGCGACAAAAACCAGCGCGAGGGTCCAAAGGCCGAGGGGAAGGGTCATCACCGCCAGCGCCATGAGCGAGGCGAGTCCGTATCCGCCGGCGAGCAGGAGCGGTTTGGGCAGGCGATCGGCCAGCCAGCCGGCGACCAAGGCAAAGCTCGCATAAAAAACATTGTGGACCACATAGAGTGCGACGGCGGCGCTGGCCGCCTTCACCGGACCGAGCACGGGCGCGAGCTTCTGTGTCGCGAGCAGGATCAACAGGGTGTGCGCGAAGTCTCCCGCCCCAAACAGTCCAACAGCCACCAGGAACCTGCGGTAGGCGACCGGCAGCATGCGCAGCCGTTCTCCAAACGAAATGTGCGGCACCGGCTTGCGCTCCTTTTCTTTGACCAAAACGGCGATCAGCACCGCGGCGGCCAGGCTCGGGATGAGCGTCACGGCGAACAAGCTGGGGTAATGGTGATGAAACACGGGCAGCAGCGCGAATGCCGTCGCCGGGCCGACAATCGCGCCGCAGGTGTCCATCATCCGCTCGAAGCCGAAGGCGCGGCCGTAGGTTTCCTTCGTCACGGACCCGGCAAGAAGCGCCTTGCGCACGGGCGTGCGCACGCCGCGGCCGAGCCACGCGCAGGTGCGCGCCAGCAGGACGTGCCATGCCGCGCCGGCCAGTCCGAACGACGCCGTGCCCAGCGCGGTGACCAGATAACCGGCGACCGCGACCGGTTTGCGCCGGCGCAGCTTGTCGGTGAAATATCCGGATCCCATCTTGGCGAAGCTGGAGACGCCGTCCGAGACGCCTTCGATGAGGCCGAGCCAGACTGCGCCGGCGCCCATTGTCGCGAGAAAAGCCGGCAGCACGGTCGTCGCGGTTTCATGCGACCAGTCGCTGAACAGCGACGCCAGCCCGATGCCCAGGACAGTGCGGTTCAACCAGCGGACGCGCGGAGCGGGTGGCGGCGGCAGCGGTTTGTCTGGAAGAACGGAATCTGGCGTCATCTTGGATCGAGACTCAATATGACCACCGATCAAGCGGATTGCACGGATAGAGCAGCTGAAAGGGAAGTGATGCGGGCATGCAGGGCAAGCAAACGCAGACCTTCGGTGGTGCGCAGATCGTAGGCCCGGCAGCGCAGTTCGGCCACCAGGGCGGCCAGCGTGGCGGGGTGGCCGGCGGACAGGCGGTGCAGGCGCAGCGCCGCGGCCAGCAGTTCGCGCCGGTCGCCGGGAAAATCCACGGCGGCCAGAAAGGCCCGGGTCTCGGCCAGCGAAAAGGGAGGAACCTCGACGTGCTTGAACAAAAACAGATAGGGCCACACATGGCCGAGATCCAGCGGATCGGTGGAGCGAACCACCAGCCAGACCGGCTGGCGGAGCATCAGGAAACGCAGAAGATGGGCGACCCGCGGCGGCACCCGGGCCACGTTGTCGATCACGATGGGGCGCCCGATCTGGGGCAGATGCGCCCCGAGGCGGTGCACGCGGGCCGGCAGCTTGAGTTCCCCCCGGTCGAGCCCGGCTGCCGGCTCCAGCGCCGCCAGCAGGTCGCCAAGGCAATTGCACCGTGGTGCGAAGAGCACCGGATGCGTGCGGATCAGCTCCGCCACCACCAGGCTCTTGCCCGCGCCCGGCGGACCGGTCAGCAGCACATGGCGGCTCGAACGATAAAGCCCCCCGAGACGGTGCAGAAGCGCCTTGCGGCCGATAAAGGGGACTGCTTCGCACGCTAGCATGATTGGGCCGGCTGCACGTTCCATTGCTGAAGGATCTCCAAGTTGCGGCGGATTGCCTCAGTCGTCGCTCCCGACGGTTGTGGGGCAGCGGAGCGCATTTCGACAAATCCGGCCTGGGCATTGAATTGCAGCGCCAGATCGTCGAGATAACGTTCGCTCCAGCGGACCAGTGCCCGGGCATAAGCCCCCAATGCATCGTATAGAGTGCCGCCGAGTTGCGCGCGCAAGTGACGGCTGAGCGCAGCGCGGCGAATGGCCGCGACCGGCCAGCGGCGCCAAGCGCTGGAGACGTGGCCGGCGGCGAGGACGGGTGCGGGATCGAATAGCGGGCGAGCGAAAGGAGAGGGGAGCACGGCGCCGTCCCTGCTTTCGCCCGTGGCCTCTGCCAGCGCCTGTGCTGCGGCATCGCGAGCAGCACGCAGCCGGGCGTCGAACCCGGCGCCCAGCCGGGCGGCGGCGCGGCCGAGTTCACGAGCGACCGCTGCGGCAAGATTGCCGTTGGCGGCCTGGTCCACAGAGGAGGCGGCGAGGGCGTTGGCGACGGCCGCGAGCACGATGTCGACGGGCGGAGTCGCATGGTAGGCGAAATCGTACAATCCGCGCCGTGTGCTCTCAATCACAGCCCGGGCGGTGCTCAACGCCCCGGCACCGACGGATACGGACGGACCTGCCGCTTGGGCAAAGCCGGCACGGCCGGCGAGTGCCGCGGCCGTGGCCTCCCGCAGGGCGCCGATCTTGCGCCGAAGCGCTGCGGCGGCGAGTTCGCGATGACGGGCCTGACGCGGCGCCAATTCAGCCGCGAACCACTGTTCGGTCAGGGCGGCATGGCCTGGAAACACGCTCACCGGGGCGACCAAGAGCTCGCGCCCGAGGGCGACGGCAAACTGTCGATGCGCATAGGCCAGCATCTTCTCGCAGTCCGACGGCGCGAGCAGATCAGACTTGCTGAGGACGAGCAGCACCTCGGCGCCGTTTTCCAGCAAGGCTCGCGACACGGCGATGTCCTCCTCGCCGGGCGTAGTGGCGGCATCGAGCAGCAAGAACACCAAGGTTGCAGCGCGGCAGGAAGGCCAGGGTCTGCGCGGCGCCGGCGGTGGCAAGCGAACCGAGACCGGGAGTGTCCACAAAACATATGTCACCGGCGAGCCGGACGGCCGGGAGCTCAAGCAAGATGTCGGTCACCTGGCGGGCATTTCCGGGATTGTGCTCCTCGGAGGCAAAATCGCCGAGTTCGCCTGCCGGGATTTTCCGGGCTTTTTCAGTCGCGAAGAAGACCGTGGCCGTCGCCTCCGCTCCGGACACGATGCGGATGGGCACGGCGGTGATGGGCGTGACGCCGGCCGGGAGCACGCGGGTCGCAAGCAGATGGTTGAGCAGGGATGATTTGCCGGAACTCACCCGGCCGATGAAGGCGACGGTCCACCAGTTCTTTTCCAGGCGATCGAGCAGCCGCGTGAGCGCACCGCGCAGTTCGACGAGGCCGTGCGCGGTGACGATTCGTTCGAGTTCCCGCAGCAGACGCACCTCGTCCTTCGTCTGGTCGAGGCAGGCGAGCCGCACGGTCAGGTCGCCGCCAAGACCGGACTCGATGTAGGCCTGCAGTTCGCCAAGGATGGTGCGAATCTGGGCCTGAAGGGCTGAAACACCGGCGGCAGTCGTTTCGTCGATTGCACCATAGCCACGAAGATGATCCGGACTCATGTCCTCCAGGGCGATGTCCAGGGAAATCAGGGTGCAACGGACATTCCAGAGGGCGCCGACCGTGGGCGGGCTGACGGGAATGGCACACGCATCGAGCGCGGCGCGCAGGGTGCGGCGCAGGCGCGCGGCCTGGTCGGTGATGACTCTCCGCTGAACCGGCGTGGCATCAGGAACGGTGGGCGAGAAAATGGAGCCATCGTCGCCGGAATGCAGGCCCGCGAGCGCCTCGGCCAGCAGGTTGTCGATGTATCTGAAACCCGCCAGCAGAGTCCTCTGGTGGTTCTCGTTCAGATGGAGAGGCGGACGAGACATGGCAGGTCAGTGCGCGGGCGCGGGCGGCGGGATGTCGCCGCCGGTCAGCAGGACGTGCGCGAGGTCGCCTCCCGAGTCGGGCGCCGTGCAGGAGGCGAAGTCGCGCGCCACGGCGCGCCGCTCAGGAATCGAGTTCGTTTTCATGACTTGCTACCGCTGAAGATACAATCGACGGTAGGAGTCATCAGCCCGCCATGGGCGTTTCACCGCGGTTGCGGCCCGGCAAACTCCATTGCCCGCGCCCACGCTACGCGCGGGCGTGACGGTGTAAAGTGTGTTCGGGCAGCCGCCCGGTGTTTGATATATGCCGCCCGATAGCCAGGGCTCACACCCGTGCTGCCTTCAATATTGCCCCGCCGTAACGCGCCTTGCCGCCCAACTCTTTTTCGATGGCGAGCAGGCGGTTGTATTTGGCGATACGCTCGGAGCGGCAGAGCGAACCCGTCTTGATCTGGCCCGCCCCGGTGCCGACGGCGAGGTCGGCAATGAACGCGTCCTCGGTCTCGCCCGAGCGGTGCGAGATGACGGCGCCGTAGCCGGCCTTCTGCGCCATGGCCACGGTCTCGAGCGTCTCGGACACCGTGCCGATCTGGTTCAGCTTGATCAGAATCGCGTTGGCGATGCCGTTGCGAATCCCCTCGGCGAAGATCTTCGGATTGGTGACGAAGTTGTCGTCGCCGACAAGCTGAAGTTTCTGGCCGAGAGCCTTGGTGATGGCCAGCCAGCCTTCACGGTCTTCCTCGCCCATGCCGTCCTCGAGCGAGACGATTGGATATTTTTCGATCCAGCCTCGATAGAGTTCGACCATCTCGGCCGGCGTTTTGCGCGAGCCGTCGGACTTCTTGAAGACGTAGCCGCCGTCCTCGTAGAACTCGCTGGCCGCCGGGTCGAGGGCGATGGCGATATCGCGGCGGGGCTTGTAGCCGGCCGCGGAAATCGCCTCGATGATTGCTTCCACAGCTTCGTCGTTTGTCTTGAGATTGGGCGCGAAGCCGCCCTCGTCGCCGACGGCGGTGACAAGTCCGCGCTTTTGCAGGAGTTTCTTCAGGGTGTGGAAGGTCTCCGCGCCGTAGCGCAACGCCTCGGCGAAGGTCGGCGCGCCGATCGGGAACAGCATGAACTCCTGGAAGTCCACGTTGTTCGTCGCGTGGGCGCCGCCGTTGAGCACATTCATCATCGGAGCGGGAAGAACGTAGGGGGCGCGGACCTTGCCGCCATGGAGCTTGCGGATGTACACGTAGAGCGGAAGTCCTGCGTCGAGGGCCGCTGCGCGGCAAACGGCCATGGAGACGCCGAGGATGGCGTTGGCGCCGAGCTTCCCTTTGTTCTCCGTGCCGTCGAGGCCGCACATCAGCTCGTCGATCTCGCGCTGGGCGGAGGGCGATTTACCCTTGAGCTTCGGCGCGATGATCTTGTTCACGTTGGCGACGGCCTTGAGGACGCCTTTGCCGCCGTAACGCTTCGCGTCGCCGTCGCGGAGTTCGACGGCCTCGCGGATCCCGGTGGAGGCGCCGGAGGGCACGCAGGCCGAGGCCGTGATGCCATTCTTGAGCGCGACGGTGACCATGACGGTCGGGTTGCCGCGCGAATCGAGGATTTCTTGGGCGGAGATGCCTTGGATTTGGCTCATAGAGAATGTTGGATTTGCAATGCGTTAGGGCTGCTTGGGAGAGGAAACATCCGTTTTCACGACCAACACGCTGCATTGCGCGTGGTCTGTGATGCGGTCCGCAGTGTCGCCGAGGAGGCGGCCCCAAAGTTCGGAATGGTCGCTGTGGCCGACGACGATAAGACCATAGCCGCCTTCCTTTGCCATTTGAAGGATATTCTTGGCGGGGTGCCCCCGGCGCGTCTCGCAGGCGATCGACAGGCCGTGTCGGGCGGCGACTTCTGCGACCTCTTTTTGGCGGTCCTTGAAATAGTCGTCCGCCGCCTCGGCCTCGCCCTCAAATTCGCCAGGCAGGTCCGAATGGCGCGGCAGCGGCTCGCGCACCCATAACGCCGTCACCTGCGACCCGAATTGGCCGGCCAGCGCCGCCGCGCTCGCGAGCGCCGCCTGACCGCCCTTGGAACCGTCATAACCAACGAGGATTTTCTTGAACATGGTGGCCTCACTTTCTGCTGGGCGCCGGCTGGCGCGGGGTGGCGCCGCTGATTTTCGCGGCATAGATTTGCCCCCACTCGATCATCGTTTCGAGGGTGGGCTGGAAAAACCGTTGAGCGATGAGCGTTGGCACAAACGCACTCAGGATGACCACCGTGACGAGGATGGTGTACTGCTTCTCGTCGATGATCTTGTTTTGCAGGCCGAACAACGCCGAGATCGTGCCGAACGTCAGGCCGGTGGACATGAGCAGCGTGGTGTAATTCGCTTCCCGTGTGCGCATGCAAAACAGCCTTGTCAGGGGCCACACGCCGGCGAACTTCGTCGCGAGTTTCATCAGCAGCAAGGCGGCAATGATGCCAAGAGCGGCCCACAATGCCGGCAGGGAGACGTAAAGCCCCGCTTTGATGAAGTAGAACGGCGTGAAGATCGTGAACGCGATGGTGCGCATCCGGTGCACGAGTGTCTTGTCGCGCAGGAACACTCCGGCGACGACCAGGCCCACGAGATACGCCGGCAGCACGGCCTCGCTCTTGGCGGCTGAGGCGAGTCCGCCGAGGAAAAACAGGATCAGGAAGATGAATTTCACCTCCGGTTCGCTGACGCGCGTCGCTCCCAGCCGGACAATGATGAATCTCGTCCACGCCGGCATGAACCAGAGCACGACGGACATCACGATCACGAACACCAGCAGCCAGATGTTGAAATCGGCGAAGAGCGTGCCCAGCGCGAGGACCGTGCCGAAGTCGGTGATGAAGCAGGCGGCGAGGATCGTCTTCCCCATCGGGGTTTCGCTCAGCCGGCCCTCGATCATCACGGCGTAAACCACGGCGACCGACGTGGTGGACAAGGCGATCCCGGCGATCTGCGCCTGGTGCAGCGGCCAGCCGAGGACATGCTGGGCAAACAGCCACACCGCGCCGAACGGGAGCAGGAACGAGAGCACGCCGATGGACAGGCTGGCGCGCAGGTTGGCGCGCAACGACGCCGGATCGATTTCCGCCCCGGCCAGGAACGTGAGCACACCGCTGCCGAGCATGGCCAGGAAATTGGTCCACTCGGTCGTCTTGAGAATGTGATGGCCGCCGGCGAACGCGATGTTGCCCACGACAACCCCGACGACGATTTCGACGAGTGCGACGGAAATGCCAGTGCGGATGGCAATCAGGCTCGCGACAAAGGCGAGCCCCATCCAGATCGCCGCCACGCACCAGATATTGTCGAGAATCATGACTGGGCTGTTACAGAATGGACTGGAACAGGAGTCATCAGCGCCCGCAAGCGCGGGGCGGTTCACCCTTCCGGGCAGGCGGAATCCATCGCCGCCGGCACTGGAACTGCGGACTGGGGACATTGCAAGCCGGATGAAACGATGGTGATGCCCGGGGGTGCATCTCCCGATTGACGGCGGCGTCTGGCGCGCGCAGTTGTGGCGCGGGCATCCTGCCCGTGGACGCGCGCCAGGCAACAGGGGCAAGACCCGGCCTTCGCCGGAGGCTTCCTCCTTCGCCAAGGCTACGGAGGACGAGACGGCGGGCAGGTCGCCCATGCCACCCGCGCCACCGTCAATTGGCAGATATGCCCGCATCACTCCATTCATACCGATTCGTGTCGATCCATGAGTAAAAAACTTCATCATCGCATTCCGTCGCTCTGCGACTCCGTTCAGGGCCTTGAGCCGTCTCGACAAGATCGAGGCCCCGAGCGGGTCGAGGGGCCTGTCGAAGTGACGGTGGAGCCGCTCCAGAATATCCATGATCAAGCACAATTCCGATACTCTCCCGGTTGAAGCCGGGCCGAGGATCTCCGCGCCAATCCAATGAACACCAAAGGCACTATCCTGGTTGTTGACGACACACCGGCCAGTCTGAAGCTCCTGGTCGACATGCTCACGGGAGATGGCTACCAGGTCTCTCCGGCGGAGAGCGGAGAACTTGCGCTGGCCTCCGCAGCGGCTTGTCCGCCCGAGTTGATCCTGCTGGATATGCAGATGCCGCACATGGACGGCTTTGACGTTTTTCGGCGGCTCAGGGCGCGGGAGGAGAGCCGGGATATTCCAATCATGTTCATCAGTGCGGGCGGGGAAAGCGCGGAGCGGGTCGAGGGCTTCAGGCTCGGGGCGGTGGATTCCATTTCCAAGCCGTTCCAGCGGGAGGAGCTGCTCGCGCGGGTGCAGACTCATTTGGAACTGCGACGCATGCGGATCCGCTCTGAACGCCAGGCGGCCGACCTGCAGCGGATCAACGAGAGCCTCCAGAGCGAACTGGCCGGGCGCAAACGGGCGGAAGAGGCGCTGCGGGAGAGCAAACTCCGTTTTCGGTCGCTGTTCGAAAACATGCTGGAGGGGTTCGCCTATTGCCAGATGCTCTATGACAATCAGGAACGCCCGGTGGATTTTGTCTACCTCGACGTCAACCGCGCTTTTGAGCAACTGACGGGACTGAAGAATGTGGTGGGGAGACCAGTCTCCGAAGTCATTCCGGGAATCAAAGGGACAAACCCGGAGTTGTTCGAGCGCTATGGCCGGGTCGCAGCGACCGGCACGCCTGAGAGATTTGAGTTCGATCTCAAGTCATTGGGTTTGTGGCTCTCCATCTCGGTTTTCAGTCCGGGGAAGAGGTTCTTTGTAGCCGTTTTTGAAAACATCACCGAACGCAAGCTGGCGGAAGCCTATGGAGAAATGGGCCGGGAAGTCCTGCAAATCCTCAACGAGCCGGGAGACTTCCAGAATTCCATCCAGCGCGTGTTCGCCGCATTAAAGACGGGGACCGGGTTTGATGCCGTGGGCATCCGGCTGCAGGATGGGGATGATTTTCCATATTTCGTCCAGCAGGGCTTTCCCAAGGGTTTTCTGCTGACGGAGAACACGCTGGTCGAGCGTGCCGGGGATGGCGGCGTGTGCCGGGACAAAGACGGCAACGTCTGCCTGGAATGCACCTGCGGCCTGGTCATCTCCGGCAAGGCCGACCCGGCCAACCCTCTCTTCACGCCCGGGGGAAGTGCATGGACGAACGATTCATTCCCCTTTCTGGACATCCCGCCCGGCCAGGATCCCCGGCTTCACCCGCGGAACCGATGCATTCATCACGGCTACGCCTCTGTGGCACTGGTACCCATTCGGAGCAAGGACAGGATTGTCGGCCTGATCCAGTTCAACGACCGGCGCAAAGGACGTTTCACCCTCAATTCGGTTGAACTCCTGGAAGCGATCGCCTCGCACATCGGGGCGGCGCTGATGCGCAAGCAGGCGGAAGAGGCGCTGCGCCGCTCGGAGACGAAGTTCCGCACGCTTTACGAGTCGACCAGCGATGCGGTGATGCTTCTGGACCAGAAGGGCTTTTTCGATTGCAACCAGGCGGCCCTGGCGGTCTTTGGCTGCGCGACCCGGGAGGAGTTCTGCTCGAAACACCCCGCCGATGTGTCGCCGCCGATGCAACCGGACGGCACGGATTCCCTGACGCTGGCCAACCGGCACATCGCGACGGCGATGGAGCAGGGCAGCCACCACTTTGAGTGGATGCACCGGCGGGCCGACACCGGCGAGATCTTTCCCGCCGATGTGCTGCTCAGCGCCATGAGGCTGGATGGCAAACCCGTGCTCCAGGCCGTTGTCCGGAATATCACCGAACCCAAGCGAATGGAGGAGAAGCTCCGTGAACTGTCCCTGGCGGTGGAACAGAGTCCCGCCTCGATCGTGATCACCGATCCTGCCGCCAACATCGAATATGTGAACCCCAAGTTCATCGAAATCACGGGCTACACGGCAGCGGAATCGCTGGGCAAGAACCCGCGCATCCTGAAATCCGGCGACAAAGGTCCGGAAGCCTACCGGGAACTGTGGCAGACCATCACGGCAGGAAAGGAATGGCGGGGCGAATTCCGCAACAAGAAGAAGAATGGCGAACTCTATTGGGAAAGCGCCTCCATCTCGCCCATCCGGGACGGCGCGGGGCGCGTCACCCACTTTGTGGCCGTCAAGGAAGACATCACTGCGCGGAAGCAGACCGAGGCCGAACGCGATCAGCTCATCGTGGATCTGCAAAGCGCCCTGGCCAACGTGAAGTCATTGAGCGGCCTGCTTCCGATCTGCGCAAGCTGCAAGAAGATCCGCGACGACAAAGGCTATTGGAGCCAGGTCGAGAGCTACATCCAGAAACACTCCGAGGCCAGGTTCTCGCATGGCATGTGTCCGGATTGCATCAAGAAGTGGTACGGCGAACCGAAGGAATTTGGCATCGAAGATCCGGACAAGACGTGACGGGTTGTTTGTTGCGCTCCTCCGAATTCAATCTGCAACCGGCGCGCCACAGCTCCGAGGCCGCACCAGCGTAGTTCGTTGTCAAGAATTCACACATGACCCGAATGGCGCTTAGATAAGCCACGAGTGAGGAAAACAAACAAAACTCATCGCAGTCGCCGAGAAACGGATACGCGCATGAGGTGGCGGGGCTGGTTCAACAGTTGATAATCTTTCGGCCGTCGTTTTCGCGCCCGCGGCTCGCTTCGGTCTGGGCGTAGGGGAACAAGGTCATTGGCCAGACGGGCGAGGAGGGTGCGGCGGGCGTGGCTGCGATGACGGCGTGAGGACAAGGCACGGTCGGCCCATGCCTGCAAGGCGTCGAGTGCCCCCTTGAAGCTGAGGCGTTCGACGGGGACGCCATGAGCAAGTGCAGTCTGCACCAGCAACGCTCGAACGAGATTATAGGCGATCGCGTGCATCCAAAGTTCCCGTTCGATGATCCTTGGCGAGAGGCCGCGCAAGACGTTGAGCGCGAGGTTGGTCTTGAGCTGGCGATAATGGAGTTCGACCTGCCAGCGGCGGGCGTAGAGTTCGGCAATGGCAGAATCGGGGAAGGCCTTTTCATCGAGCAGTGAGGTGACGACAATCACACTTTGAGTTCGAAACCCGCGCACGTGGACCCGAAAGCGCACCAGGCGCACCGTCAGTTCCTCCGGCTGGTTTTCCCAAGCGCGCCGAGACTGCCCGGGCGGGCGCTGGGGTTTCTTCCAGGTTTCCCGCCACGAGCGATAGCGGCGAGAGCGCACGAGGCGTGCTTGGTGCAGTCGGATCACGAAATCGACCTTTCCCCCCATCAATTGGGCGAGAAAGAGCCAGCCGCAATAAGCGCGGTCGGCGACGAGCACTTCACCGGCATGCAAGCAGTGCAGCAGGCGGCGGGCGAGTGACAGATCGTGGGTTTTCCAGCCGTCCTCCACAAAAGTGAGCAAGCGTCCGGTGTGCAGACAGAACAGGCCGACTAGTTTGCCGGTGGGAAAACCGCAGCCGGGTTTTTGCCCGCCCGCATACGGCCAGCGGCGGCGGTTCTTGTTGGTATCTGGCATGGAGAAACCCGTGCCATCGATGAGCCGGACGGTGCGGCCGCGCCACATCCCCGGGGTTCGCGGCTCGAACCACCGGCTCAAAGCGGCGAACAACGCCTGCAGCCACGGCAGCGGCAGGCTGGTGCGGGCCTGACAATAGGCGCCGGTGGAATCCCCCGGCGGCTGGCGGCCCCGGCTTGCGGCGTCAGCCTGCAGGCGGGTCAACGCCCACCGGCAACTGGCGCCGCGCCGAAGCACCTGGCCCAGGAAGGCCCAGAACACCGCGACGCGGGGCAAATCCCGCTGGCGGCTGCCCGCGCCCTTTGAGGCTGGCACGAGCAGCCCGGCAAAATAGCTGCCGAATAACGCGGCCAGGCCGCCGATCGACTCGCTGGCGGCGTCCGCGCGCCGGGTTTGCACGCCCATGGGCGCACACTGCGCACGCAGCTGAGGGAAATAGGGGGTCAAGTTCATATAGGGCCGTATCTATCCGGCCTTAGCTTGACTAGCGAGCAAAATGGTGAACAAACTCGCCGTGATGCCCCCGTCTCGCCTCGCAAAACTGGAAGCCCGTTATGCCGCCCTCCGCCAGGAGCTTGCTGGCATTGGTTATCTCAGCCACGGCACTGTTTATCGGCGGCCGGCCGGACAACCCGGCACGCGCTTCACCTGGTCAACGAAGGTGAAGGCAAAAACCGTCAGCCTCGCCCTCTCAGCGGAACAGGCTGACTGGCTCGAGAAGGCCGTCGCCGAGCATCACCGCGTCAAGAAACTCCTCACGGAGATGCGCCGCCTCTCCCGCAAAATCATGCGAGCCCGTTTTCCCGATGCCGAACGACGTAGGCCTCTAAACAAGAAAGTCTTGCGCCTTATCTAAGCGCCATTCCGAACTGACCCCAACCCCTGTCTCCTTTTGGACCATGTCAATCGGGTACCCCTCCTCCAGATTCAGTCTCACTGCTCTCAGCTTCTGCTCCACCGAGTAGCGTTGCCCTCCATCCTTCCGACCCGGGACCTCTTCGGTCTTTGCTCCGCCCGTCTGCTCTTCTCCTTTCATGGAACACTCCTTCGTTGCACGAAGAAGTGTCACCCAATTACGACCTCAGTTTTGTATCAGGCAGTGGTGGTCAGCCCATAGGCGGTCGCAAAACCACGCCCAGACCGCCGGCCTTCACGGCATCGGATCAGACTTGGGCGGGTCGAGCAGTCCGTATTGCTTCAACTTGTACTGCAGCGTGCGCCGGCTGATGCCGAGCATCCGCGCCGCCGCCTCGCGGTTCGAGGTCTCCTTCGTCAGCGTCTGCCGGATCAGCAGCTTCTCCACCTCGGCCAGCGCCATGCCCGGCCGGATCGGGAAGCTCGCCGCGTTGCGGTCGTGCGCCTGCAGGAAGTCCGGCAGGTCCTCTACGCCGATGACGGGTTTGTGACAGGTGAGGACCAAGCACTCGACCGCGTTGCGCACCTGCCGCACATTGCCCGGCCAGGGAAACCGCTGGCAGAGCTGCATCGCCTCGGCGGAGAACTGCATCCGCCGGCGCTTGTGCTTCCCGCGGAAATGCTCAAGGAACGTCTCCATGAGCAGCGGGATGTCCTCGGCGCGGTCGCGCACGGGCGGCACCACAATGGGCACGATGTGCAGGCGGTAGAAGAGGTCCTCCCGGAACTTCCCCGCCGTCACCGCTTCCTGCAACTGCTTGTTGGTCGCCGCAACAACGCGCACGTCGACCCGGATGAGCTCCGTGCCTCCCACCATGCGGAAGCAGCCGTCCTCGAGCACGCGGAGGAGGTCGCCCTGCCCTTTCGCCGGCAGGTCGCCGATCTCATCGAGGAACAAGGTGCCGCCGTCGGCCAGCTGGAACCGGCCGGACTTGCTGGCCACGGCGCCGGTGAATGCGCCCTTCATGTGGCCGAAGAGTTCCGCCTCGATCAGCTGTTCCGACAGCGCGGCGCAGTTGACGAAAATGAAGGGCTTGTCCGCCCGCGCGCTGTGGGCGTGGATCATCCGCGCCACGAGTTCCTTGCCGGTTCCGCTCTCCCCCTCGATCAGCACGGTCACCTCGCTGCGCGCCACTTCCTCCGCCATGCGGATCACCTTGCGCACGGCCTCGCTGTCGCCGACGAGCAGGCTGGGCTCGGAGCGCTTGCGCAGGCGCTGCCGCAGCTCGGCGTTTTCCGACACCACGGACTGGAATTCCAGCGCCTTCAGCACGAGCGCGCGGAGGCGCTGCATGTCGAGGGGCTTGGTCAGGTAGTCGTAGGCGCCCTCCTTCATCGCCTCGACGGCGTTGGGCACCGTGCCGTAGGCGGTCATCAGGATGAAAAGGGTGTCGCGGCTCATCCGCCGCGCCTCCTTGAGCAGGTCCAGGCCGCTCATCTCCGGCATGCGCACGTCGCTCAGGACGAGGTTGTAGAGCCGCCCGGCGAGCAATTCCAGCGCGCGGCGGGGATCGTTGGCCGCGTCGACCACGTAGCCCTCGCGCCGCAACGCCTCCTGCACGCCCGCGCACAAGCCCCGCTCGTCGTCGACCACGAGGATGTTGATCTTTGATCTATCCATCGAGTCCGGTGTCCGCCGCGGGACCGTTTGCGAGCGGCAGGCGCAGGGTGAACACCGCCCCGCCGGGGGGCCGGTTCTCCACCGTGACCAGCCCCCCGTGCGCGGTCGCGATCTGCTGCACGATCCACAGGCCCAGGCCGCTGCCCTCGGATTTTGTGGTGAAGAACGGCTCGAAAATGGCCGACCGTTTCTCGCCCGGCACGCCCGGCCCGGTGTCGCCCACGCGGAGGAAGAGCGCCCCGGAGGCCGCGTCGGCGCGGACATCCACCTCGATCCGTCCGTCGCGTTCGACCGCCTGAATCGCATTGATGACCAGGTTGATCAGCGCCTGCTTGAGCTGGGCGGGATCTGCCGTGAGCGGCGGGAGGTCCTCCGGCACGTTCATCACCACGTCAATCCCCCGCGCCGCCGCCTCGGGGCGGAGCAGCTCGCAGACGTAGCCCACGGCCTCGGCGACGGCGACGGTCTGCAGATTGACGGACGACGGGGCGGCGAGGCTCAGAAACTGCCGCATGAGGTTCTCGAGCCGCGAAAGCTCGCTGCGAATGATCTCGAAGCGGCCGGCGACCTTGTCCATCAGCGGAGGCGCGGCCTGCGCCATGTCCTCCTCGAGCAGCTGTACGTGGATGGCCAGCGAACTCAGCGGATTGCGGATCTCGTGGGCGACGCGCCCGAGCAGGCGCGCAAGCAGCCGCTGCTTTTCTTCCGCCGCGAGCTTCGTCACGTCCTGTCCGAGCGCATCTGCAAGAACCCGTTCCACGCCGCCAGCCTAGCAGGAGTTTTCCGCCGCCCGCCACACGAATCGCGACGGGGCCGAAGGAAGGGGTGTGCCTGCCGATTGACAGTGGCGCGAGTGGCATGGGCGACCTGCCCCTGTTGCCTGGCGCGCGTCCACGGGCAAGATGCCCGTGCCACGCCTGCGCGCGCCAGGCGTTTTTTCAGCAAAAGCGGCCAGGGTTATTCTGAAACGGCCCTAACGTTCGAGCCTCTCATCGTCCCAGGATGCCGGATCATCCAGGGGTTCGATGTGCGTGAAGACCACAGCCCCGGAAATCGCGCCGCGGATGCCCGCCTCGATCTGCTCGAGCAGCTCATGCCCGCGCCTCACCGTCCAGTCGTCCGGAACGAGAACATGCAGGGAGACGAACTTCTGCGCCCCGGCCTGTCGCGTGATCAGCGCGTGGAACTGCACCCCCTCCCGCCGGAAGACATCCAGCACCTTCTGGATCGCGGCGACATCCTCCGCCGCGATCGCCTTGTCCATGAGCCCGGAGATCGAGCGCCGCACGATGTTCACGCCCGTCCAGAGGATGTTTGCGGCCACGACCAGCGCCACCACCGGATCGAGCCACCCCACACCCGTGACGCCCACCGCCCCCACGCCCACCACGACGCCGACCGAGGTCCACACGTCGGTCAGCAGATGACGCGCATTGGCCTCAAGCGTGATCGATTCATGCCTGCGCGCCGTCCGCAGCAGCAGCAGGGCCACGCCGAAGTTCACCAGCGAAGCCGTGATTGCAACCAGAAGGCCGGCGCCGATTGCGTCGAGCGGTCTTGGCGCGATCAACCGCCCGACCGCGGCCCAGCCGATGCTGACGGCCGCGATCAGAATGAGCGCGCCCTCCACGCCGCTTGAGAAATATTCCGCCTTGCCGTGACCGTAGGCGTGATCCACATCCGCCGGCCGGGCCGCCACGGTCAGCATGGCAAGCGCCATGATGCCGCCGGCAAGGTTGACCAGGGACTCGATCGCCTCGGACAGCAATCCGACGGACCCGGTCATGAAATAGGCGGCCGTCTTCAGTCCCATGGTCACCAGGGCGGCCGCGATTGAGATCCAGGCAAAACGGGTCAGGAACGCGCGATTCATGGCGGCAGAAGGCCCGCGGCCCGGCTGCGGCGATCGGAACGCCGCGGAGAATAGGCCCGCACATTCATGGCAGCCCCCAGTCATGGGCGGCTCGCGGGACATTACAAGCGCCTGTTTGGGCATTCCGGAACGCCCCGGCCGATGGAGTTCGTGCGATCCCACCGGCAATGACAGCCAATTTTTTATTCTCTCGCCCCCGATTAGGGGTCATTAGTGAATCCCTCGTGCCGCCCCCCGCTCCCCTCCCCGTGTCCGTGGTCATCATCGCCCGCAATGAAGCGGGCAATCTGCCGCGCTGCCTCGATGGAATGCGGGGCTGGGTGTCGGAGATCGTCGTCGCCCTGAACGAGACGACGGATGACAGCAGGGCGATCGCCGAGCGGCTGGGCGCGACCGTGATCGAGACGGCATGGCGCGGCTACCGCGACACGAAGAACTGGGCGCTCGACCGGGCCTGTCAGCCGTGGGCGCTCGCCCTCGACGCCGACGAAGCGGTTTCGCCGGCGCTGCGGAGCGCCATCGACGACTTCTTCCGGCGCGGCGACCAGGAACGGTTCGCGGGCGCGCTCTTCCCGCGCAAGGTCTGGTTCATCAACCGCTGGATCGCGCATGGCGACTGGTATCCGGACTACAGCCTGCGGCTCTTCCGGCGCGACCGCGCCCGGTGGACCGGCGACGCGTACCTGCATGAGAAGATCTCCTGCGACGGGCCGGTCGCCACCTTGAGCGGCGACCTGCTGCACCACCCCTACCCGACCCTCGGCGCCCACCATCTGAAGATCCTGACGTACGCAAAGCTGTTCGCTGAGAAACAGGCCGCCGCGGAGCGGCCCTGGACGGTCGTCGCGGCGATTGTGCGCCCCGCGTGGCGCTTCTTCCGCGGCTACGTGCTGCGCCGGGGTTTTCTCGACGGTTTCCCGGGCTTCGTCGCGGCTGCCGCCACGGCCTACTACACCTTCCTCCGCTACGCCTGCCATTATGAGCACACCCGCCGGAAGTCCCCGTGAACCCGCGCTCTGGCGGTTGAAGCTCCGCCTGCTGCACCGCGCCTGGCGCTACCGCTGGAGAACCGACCCGGCGGAGATTGCCTTCGCCCGCGCCCATGCCCTGCCGGGCACCCTGGCGCTCGACATTGGCGCCCACAAGGGCGGGTATACATTCTGGCTGGCGCGAAGCGTCGGCGCGACCGGCCGGGTGTACGCCTTCGAACCGCAGCCGATGCTCGCCGCCAACCTCCGGCGCTGTTTCGACCCGGCGCGCGTGGTTGTGGAAAACGCCGGCGTCTCCGATCGCAACGGCACGATGGAGCTGCACATTCCGGGCGACGGCGCGCCGTCGCCCGGCGCCTCGCTCGAACCCATCCCCGCCGTCACGGCCACGGGTCATTCGTTGTCCGTGCGCGTGATTGCGCTCGACGGCTACCTGCAGGACCGCCGGCTGCCCGTTTCATTCGTGAAATGTGACGTTGAGGGACACGAATTGCATGTCTTCCGCGGCGCCGGGCGGCTGCTCCGCAGCGACCGGCCCGTCCTTCTCTTCGAATGCGAGCAGCGGCACCATGGTGCGCAGCCCATCACCGCCGTTTTCGCCTACCTCGAAGATCTCGGCTACACCGGCCGCTTTTATTGCCGCCGGCAGCTCTTGCCCCTCGCGGCGTTCGATCCCGCCGAGCACCAGAACCCGGACCGGCCGGCCGCCTACTGCAACAACTTCGTGTTCACCGCCTCCCCCGCGTGACCGCCGCAATCGGACGATCCCATGCCTGACGAGCCCCCCAGCTTCAGCAAGAACGCCGAAAGGCTGATCGGCGACTTCCGCGGCGTCGCCTTCACCGAGCCGTGGAAGATGAAGCGCCGGCGGACGACGCCGATTGCGCCGCTGATCGAGACGTTGCTTGTGAAGTACGAGATCGGCCGCCACTCGTGCGAGCAGACCATCCGGGATCATTGGCCGGAGATCGTCGGTGCCGCGAACGCCGCCTACTCGCACCCCGTGCGCATCGACCGCGGCAAATCGCTCATGGTCCTCGTCTCGCACAGCGTCGTCCGCAACGAGCTCTTCCTGCACCGTGAAATGATCCTGGAGAAGATCCTGAAACTCCCCGGCTGCGATCATGTGCGCGAACTCAGGCTCCGGGCGGGATAGCCCGCACATCCTGCGGTTCTGGCCGCCACACGAGTCGGGAGCAGCGGATGATCGCAGCGATGGCCAGGATTCGGACGCTCTATCGGAGGAAAAGCAGGAAGCTATCGCGTTGACGCCCGCTCGTCACGCGCGTCAGCTACGCAACAACGCTGCAAAGCCAGCTCGTGCCATCCCCGCATGACTCCGCTTCAACAATACCTGACGGAAATCCGCGACCTGCGCGCGACCGGGGCAACCGTCGAGGAGACTTCCTTTTATCCCGCCCTGGCGGCGCTGCTCAACGCCCTGGGCCGTCCGCTCAAGCCCGGCGTGCGCTGCGTGGTCCACATTGCCAGCACCGGGGCGGGCCTCCCGGACATCGGCTTGTTTACCCAGGAACAATTCGAACGACGCGACGCCCCCGAGGCTTTGCCCGGCCAGTTGCCCGGGCGCGGCGTGGTCGAGGCCAAGCCGCCGGCTGATGACGTCGAGAAGGTCGCTCAATCCGACCAGGTGGGAAAATACCTCGTCCGTTGCGGCGCCGTGCTCGTGACGAACTACCGTGATTTCCTCCTGGTCGTGCGCGATGCGGCCGGACGGGCGTTTCATGCGGAGCGTTGTACGCTCGCGACCACGGCAGCGGAATTCTGGCATGAGGCGCAACACCCCAATGCCTTCGCAGCGAACCACGACGTGCCGCTGACCGAGATGCTCACGCGCGTGCTGCTGGCCAACGCCCCCATAACCCAGCCGCGCGACGTCGCCTGGTTTCTCGCCTCGTACGCGCGCGACGCACGCCATCGTGTCGGGCATTCTTCACTGGCCGGACTGGATTCGCTGCGCGGCGCGCTTGAAGAGGCATTGGGCATGAAGTTCACCGACGCCAAGGGCGCCCATTTCTTCCAGTCGACCCTCATCCAGACGCTCTTCTACGGCGTGTTCTCCGCGTGGGTGCTGTGGCACCGGGAGCACAGACCGGTCAATCCCGCCGACCGTTTCGACTGGCGCACCTCGGCGTTCACCCTGCAGGTGCCCGTCATCGGGAGCCTGTTTCATCAGCTCTCGAATCCCCATCGATTGAAGCCGCTCGGGCTTGACACGATTCTGGACCGCACGGCGGGCGTGTTGAACCGCGTGGATCGCGCCGCCTTCTTTTCATCCTTCGATGCGGGCGATGCCGTCCAGTATTTCTACGAGCCGTTTCTCGAAGCCTTCGACCCCGAGCTGCGCAAGGAACTCGGAGTCTGGTATACGCCGCGCGAAATTGTGCGCTACCAGGTCGAGCGCGTGGACCGCGTGTTGCGCGAGGAGCTGAAGATCGCCGACGGCCTGGCCGATCCTTCGGTCTACGTGCTCGATCCCTGCTGCGGCACCGGCGCCTACCTCGTCGAGGTCTTGAGCCGCATGGAGCGGACACTCGATGAAAAGGGTGACGGCGCCCTTCTCGCCAACGACCTCAAAAAGGCTGCGATCGAGCGGGTGTTCGGTTTTGAGCTGCTGCCCGCGCCGTTCGTCGTCGCGCATTTGCAGGTTGGCCTGCACCTCCTCCGCGCCGGGACAACCTTCGCTGATAATGAGCGCGCCGGTATTTTTCTGACCAACGCCCTCACCGGGTGGGAGCCGCCGGACGAGGAAATCAAGAAACGCCTCCAGCAGCTCCAGCTCAACTTCCCCGAACTGCGCGATGAACGCGACGCCGCCGACGCGGTGAAGCGCGGCAAGCGCATCCTCGTCGTTCTCGGCAATCCGCCCTACAACGCCTACGCCGGCACGACCACCAGGGAAGAAGGAGGGCTGGTCGAGATCTACAAGGGCGTCTACATCGACGCCAAGGGCAAGCGCCGCTACCGGCTCAACGACCCCGCCGCCCGCGGCGGCTGGAACATCAAGAAGTTCAACCTGGATGAACTGTATGTCCGGTTCTTCCGCATCGCCGAACGCTGCATCGCGGAAATGAACGGTTCTGGGATTGTCTCGTTTATTTCGAACAATTCATGGGTCAGCGAGCCGTCTTTCGTCATCCTGCGCGAGCAATTGCACCAGTCCTTTGACCGCCTTTGGGTTGAGAACCTGCACGGCAACCGCAAAATCTCGGAATATGCGCCCGACGGCCGAGTGAGCGAAACGGTCTTCGCCATCCCCGGTTTTTCGCCCGGAATCCGGCAAGGTGTGGTCATTTCGACGTGGGTGCGCAACAACGCTCCCCACGCGGGCTGTGAAGTGTTCTTTCGTGATGACCTCGATGAGGCCAAGGCCGTGGAGCGCCGCGCCCACCTGCTACGCACATTGGATGAGAAGGGTTTCAACCAACACTATATCGCTGCGAAACCTACGCCGGAGAACCGGTTCTCGTTCCTGCCGATGCGGGTTTCGTCCGAGTACAAAGACTGGCCAGCCCTGCCTCATTTCGCGCTCAAGCCGCCTTACAACGGACCGGTGGAGAGGCGAGGCAACGCGCTGATTTCGCTCCGGCGGGAGCAGTTGATCGAGCGGATGCGCGCCTATTTCGATGCCTCGGTCAGCGACGAAGAGGTGGCCGGTCTTCACGCTTCCTTGATGATGACGGGCAGCCGGATCGAAGGGCCGAAGGCCCGTGCGAAGATTCTGCAGGAACACGCTTTCGACGAAGCATCGGTCGTGCGCTATCCGGTGAAACCGCTGGATGCCCGCTGGTGCTATTTGGAGAATCTGCGCCCGCTCTTCAGCGAGCCCAGCCCCGACCTGCTGGCGATGCGCAATCTCGGCAGGCCGCAGGGTTTTTTGATCTCCCGCGATACCGCGGACAAGGATCCCGAGGGTCCGCCGTTCTATTTCTCGCGCTTCGTCTGCGACTACGACTGCATCTCGGGCCATGCGCGTCATTTTCCACTCTGGATCCGCAACGGCAGACTCAAGAAAAAGGTCGACCGACAGACGATGTGGCTGCTGCAGGAGCCCGAGACGGCTAAACGCCCGGAGACCCTCGCCAATCTCTCGCCCCGGGTCCGCGCCTACCTCATTGAACTCGGGCTGCCCGATCCCGAGGCCGAGGGCAACGAGGGCATTGCTGCTCTGGTGTGGCTGCACGCGCTGGCCATCGGATTCAGTCCGGCGTATCTTGCGGAGAACCGCGACGGTGTGCGCCAGGGCTGGCCGCGGGTGCCGCTGCCGAATACCGTCGGCCTGCTCGAGGACTCTGCAGCGCTCGGATGGCAGATCGCGGAACTGCTCGATGCGGAGAAGACGGTGACCGGCGTTACTTCCGGCATCCTGCCCCCCGAGCTGAAGACGGTAGGTGCGTTGACGAAGCGTACCGCCGATGGCGAATTCTCCACTCATGCGCAGATCGACCCGGCGAAAGACCTGCGAGTCACGGCCGGCTGGAGCCAGATGCAGGCGGGCGGAGTCGTCATGCCGGGACAGGGAAAAGTCCTTGAGGAGGTCCACGAGAAGCCGGCGCCCTGGGCGGCAACGGTCGACGTGTTCCTGAACGACAACGTGGCCTGGCGCGGAGTGCCCAAGGAAGCTTGGGAATACAACATTGGCGGCTACCAGGTGTTGAAGAAATGGCTCAGCTACCGTGAATACGGCGCCGGAGAAAAGCCGGTGCTGGGCCGGGCGCTGACGACGGAAGAGGCGCGGGCTTTCACTGATATCGCCCGCCGGCTTGCCGCGCTTGTTCTTCTTCATCCCCAGCTCGACCAAAACTACCATGCTGCGCGTGAGATGGCGCAGCCGCTGCCGGGCGCGTGATACGCGCCACAACGAAGAAAACGCTTGCAGGTCCTGCGCGGCTGCCGGATAGTGTGCCCTTGCGTTAGTGACAGCCCGTCGGTTGCGGGCTGCCACCACGATTGGCTCCGCCGCAGCGGCGGAGTGGAACGGTGCCATCGGCCGGCGGCATGTTGCCCAAGGCGGGTGGCACGGGGTCTTAAAAGCTCCCACCGGTCGTGTAACCCACACCAGACCATGTCGATAGTTAAAGCCGAAATCATCACCCAATACAAAGCGCACGAGAAGGACACCGGCTCCTGCGACGTCCAGATCGCCCTGCTGACCGCCCGGATCAACCACTTGACCGAGCATCTGCGCGCGCATCGGAAGGACTTCCACAGCCGCCGCGGCCTTCTCCAGATGGCCAGCCGCCGTCGCAAGCTTCTGGATTACCTGAAGCGGCACGATCTGACCAAGTACAACGACCTGCTGCAGCGTCTCAACCTGCGCAAGTAACCGTTTTCCCCGCCGGGCGGCCCGATCCGCGGACCGCCCGACGTCGTTTTCGACCCGCTCCCTTTGACCCGGGACATTTCCGCTTGCCGCTGTCAGATGGGTGGAATCCGGCGCCTCCGATGCGTCCAGCGCATCGAGGACAAACCGCCCCACCCGGTGATGGAAGCAACCAGAAATCTCTCGCGTCTGGGATTCCGGGAGTGAAATCCGGTTAAAAACCGTTGAGATCCCGCGCGCCGGGAACGGCTGAGCCGTGCGGCGCAAACCACCGCCCCCTCTCACCGCGGCCGTCGCGCACGACGCGCGCACGCCCCGGGGAGCCGGGCCAAACTTCAGATCCATGAATCAGAAACATACCGTCACCGTTCCCGGACTTGGCATCAAGTTCGCCACCGGCACCCTTGCGAAATTCGCCAATGGCGCCGTCACCGTCACCGTCGGTGAAACCACCGTCTTTGTCGCCGCCACGGTCGCCTCGACCATGAGGCCCGGCCAGGATTTCTTCCCGCTCACGGTCGATTACCGCGAGAAATATGCCGCAGCCGGCCGTTTTCCCGCCGGCTTCTTCAAGCGCGAAGGCCGTCCGTCCGAGAAAGAGATCCTGACATCGCGCCTGTGCGACCGCCCCTGCCGTCCGCTTTTCCCGAGCGGTTTCCTGAACGAGGTGCAGATCATCGGCATCCTTCTCTCCGCCGACCAGGCGAATGAATCCGACATCTCGATGATCAACGGTGCCTCGGCCGCCCTCGCGCTGTCCGACATTCCGTGGGGCGGCCCGATCGGCGCGCTGCGCATCGGTCAGATCGAGGGCCAGTTCATCGCCAACCCGACGATCGAACAGATGTTCCAGTCAAACCTGGATCTCATTTATGTCGGAAATGAAAAGGACATGCTGATGATCGAGGGTTCGGCCGACCAGCTGCCCGAGGCCCGGTTCATCGAAGCGCTTGAGTTCGCCCACCAGGCCATCCAGCCGGTCATCCAGTCGATCAAGGAACTCGTCGCCGTCGCCGGCAAACCCAAGGCCGTCTTCCCGCTCGTCACCGCCAGCCCCGAGGCCCGCGCGATCATCGAACGCGTTGCCGGCCCGAAGATGACGGAGGCCATCTTTGGCAAGGAAAAGCAGGTCCGCCAGGCCAACGTCGACGCCCTGAAGGCCGAGGCGAAGGCCGCCCTGCTGGCCGAGCTCGGCGAGGGGAAATTTGAGGAGCATGACATCGCGATCGTGTTCGAGGACCTTCAATACAAGGCCTACCGGCAGTCCGTCCTCGACAAGGGCGTGCGCGCAGACCAGCGCGATGCCACGTCGCTCCGCCCGCTCACCTGCGAGGTCGGCGTCCTGCCCCGCGTGCACGGCTCGGGCCTTTTCAAGCGCGGCGACACCCAGGCCCTGGTCATTTCCACGCTGGGGCCCACGAAGGAGGCGCAGGAACTCGACGCGCTGACCGGCGGTTCCAGGTCCAAGAGCTTCATCCTCCACTACAACTTCCCGCCGTTCTCCACCGGTGAAACCGGCCGCACCACGGGACCCGGCCGGCGCGAGATCGGCCACGGTGCGCTGGCGGAGCGCTCGCTGCTTCCCGTCGTTCCGCCCGAGGACGTGTTTCCCTATTCGATCCGCGTGACCTCGGAGATCATGGCCTCCAACGGCTCGACCTCGATGGCCTCGGTCTGCGGCGGCTGCCTTTCGCTGATGGACGCCGGCGTGCCGATCGTCGCGCCCGTCGCCGGCATTTCCTGCGGCCTGATCACCGAGAACGACGCATCCGGCGCAATCTCCCGCTGGGTCACCATCACCGACATCCTCGGCGAGGAGGACCATTTCGGCGACATGGACTTCAAGCTGGCAGGCACCGCCGAGGGCATCACGGGCTTCCAGCTCGACCTGAAGATCAACGGCCTTCCGATCGAGATCGCCAGGAAGGCCATCTTCCAGGCCCGCGATGCCCGCATCGAGATCCTGCACAAGATGCTCGAAGCCATCCCCGCGCCGCGCAAGGAGCTCAGCACCTACGCGCCGCGCATCCAGACCATCCAGATCGACCCCGAAAAGATCGGCCTGCTCATCGGCCCGGGCGGCAAGACCATCCGGCGCATCACCGAGACCACGGGAGCGCAGATCGACATCGCGGAGGACGATTCCGGCAAGGTCTACATCTACTCGAACAACGCGGATGCCATGTCCCGCGCCGTGCAGGAGATCGACGCGATTTGCGGCGGAGGCGCCCAGATCGAGATGGGCAAGACCTACCAGGGCCGCGTGACGGGCACCAAGGAGTTCGGCGCATTCGTCGAATGCCTGCCCGGCAAGGAAGGCCTCGTCCATATCTCGGAACTCGCCGATTTCCGCGTTCGCCGGACCGAGGACGTCGTCAAGGAAGGCGATATGATCTGGGTCAAGTGCATCGGCATCGACGAGCGCAGCGGCAAGGTCAGGCTCTCCCGCCGGGCCGCCATGAAGGAGCGCGAAGCCGCCCAGCAGGCGCAATCCTCCGGCGCCGCCCCCGAAGCCGGGCCGGCCAGCCCCCAGCAGTCCTGAACCGCCGCGCGCCACGTCGCCCGATTCAAAGGGCGGGGTTTTGCGACCCCGCCTTTTTTGTTGCTGCGATTCGGCGCGGCCGTCGCCGCTCCCAACCCATGCGACCACCCTGAGGATAATCCGACATTGCCCGCGAGGCGCCGATCCGGAGAATCGCGTTCCCATCGCCTCCTGTCCCCGTCAAACGCGATCCGGCCGTTCCCACCTTGCGCATCATCCCGATCCTTCACCATGATTTCATTCCACCACGTGATCCTGGGCTGCATCGCCGCCTCCGCCAGCCTGACTGCCGGTTTCTCCGCCGCCGCCGAGGCCGCGCCGCCGCCGTCCGCGGCCGCCAATGTCCCTTGCACCTTCAAGCGCGGGGTGAACATCGCCAACTGGCTCTCGCAGAATTCCGATTCAATGCCCTACGCCGGGGCGTGGTTCAGTGAAGCGGACGTCGCGTGGATCGCGGCACAAGGCTTCGATCACATCCGGGTGCCCATCGACCTGCGCATCTGGTTCGGAGCCGGGGGCACGCTCGATGAAACCAGGGTGGCGCCGTTCGATCGAACCCTCGAATGGGCGAAGCGCCACGGGCTCGGGGTCATTCTCGACGCCCATTTCATCGAGGGCGCGGACTTCAACACCGACTCGGATTCCGACGTCCGGATCTACACCGACCCAACCCTGATGGACAAGGCCGCCCGCGTCTGGCGCGTCCTGGCCGCCCGTTACGCGAAGGAGGGCGACTCCCTGCGCTTCGAGGTCCTGAACGAGCCCAAGGCCGGGCAGAACGCGCAGCTCAACGTATTCAATCTCAGGATGCTCGCGGCAATCCGCGAGTCGAATCCGACCCGCATGGTCTACTTCCCGTGCAACAAATGGAACATGATCCCGAACATAGTGGATCTGGAAATGCCCGCGGGAGATCCCCATGTCGCCGCGACCGTGCATTTCTACGAACCGCTCGTCTTCACGCACCAGCGCGCCTCCTGGGTCTTCCCCCACGGGGAACGGATGCCCGCCGTGCCGTTCCCCGGCAAGATCCCCAATCTGGCCCGGTACGTGCCGGCGGACAATCCTGCGTTCAAGAACCTGCCCGTCACCGTGTCGGCCGAAAAGGACATCGACCCGATGTTCGAAAAGCTGGCGGAATGGGCCCGGACGAAGGGCGCGGGGCGGGAAATCCTGCTCGGTGAATTCGGCGTGTTCACCGCAGCCGACCCGAAGTCCACGGTCAACTGGACACGCGCCGTCCGCCACGCGTGCGAGCGCCACGGGTTTGGCTGGTCGGTCTGGGCGTACAAGGGCGAATTCCCGGTGCGGAGGAACGACGGATCGCCTGCACCGATGCTCGAAGGCCTGATGCACGACTGAGCACGGAACCGGCGCTCGGAAGCCGGGGGTCGAGGAACGGCGTCGAGAGACCGGCGCCCTCCACCGCCGACCGGAGACCGGAGATCGTGATCCGCTCCAGGCCGGTTGGTCGCCGGTGCGCTGCCGGCCATTCCGGCTCCCGGTTCCGGTCTCGCTTCTTCGATTGCGGCGGAGTCTCGCAGGCCTGTAGTCTCCTTTTCAAACGTCCACGGCTTTCCCCATCATGCGGCTCCTCGTTACCAACGACGACGGCATCGACTGCGTCTTCCTCCATGAACTGGTCCGCGGGCTGCGCGAGGCCGGTCACGAGCTCGCGGTCGTTGCGCCCAAAACTGAGCAGAGCTGGATCGGCGCGGCAAAATCGCGCACGCGGCCCGTCCGTTCGGCCAGGACCGACCGCGGGTTCGGCTGCCCCACGTGGACTGTCGACGGCACGCCGTCGGACTGCGTCAACATCGCGCTCGCCCACCTGGTCAAGGCGCAGCCCGACGCGGTCGTCAGCGGCATGAACGTCGGACTCAATGCCTCGCTCGGGTTCATCCTTGCCAGCGGCACCGTGGCAGGCGCGTTCGAAGGCGTTCTTCACGGCCTTCCCGGCGTGGCGTTCTCCCAGGATCTCAGCTTCGAGACCTATGAGCACCTCAAAGGCCGCGGCGGACAGCCCGGGGAGGAACTGCTCGCCACCCTGAGGACCTCCGCGCGCCACGCCGGACGGCTCGCGCGGGAACTCGTCGCGGGAACGCCCCCGCGGAGCTTCATTGTCCACAACGTCAATTTCCCCTATCCCAGCCGGCCCGATTCGGAGGTCCGCCGCACGGTCCCCGCGCGCATGGTGATTCCCGGCTTGTTCGGCCCGGCCCAGGATGACGGCACGCACCGGTTCGTTTTCCATCTGGGACAGGACTGTTCCCCCGCCAGCCCGCTCACCGACCACGCCGCCCTGGCCCGGGGATTCATCAGCCACACGGTGCTGGACTACACCCAACTCGGATCCGTCCGGCCTTTGACTCCTGACTCCTGAATCCTGGCTCCTTTATTCTGGCTCCTTTCTCACTGTTCCTGAATCCTTGCCCGGGAATGATCGAAGTCGAGAACCTCACCCGCGTCTTTCGCACCTACAAGAAGCAGCCCGGCTTGTGGGGCGGCGTGAAGGGGCTGTTCCGGCGCGAGTTTGAGGAGGTGCGCGCCGCGGATGGGATCACCTTCTCGATCGGCGAGGGCGAATTCGTCGGTTTTCTTGGCCCCAACGGCGCGGGCAAGACGACGACGCTCAAGATGCTCTCCGGTCTCATCTACCCGACCTCGGGGCGGGCGCGCGTGGCCGGTTTCGATCCGACCCGGCGCGAGAATGCCTACCGGCGGATCTTCGCCCTGGTGCTCGGCCAGAAGAACCAGCTCTGGTGGGATCTGCCCGCCATCGAGTCGTTCCTGCTGCTCCGGCATATCTACGGCCTCGACGCCGCCCAGTACAAGGCGGCCCTGGATGAGCTCGTGACCCTGCTCGACGTGGGGGAAAAGCTCAACGTCATGGTGCGCGAGCTCTCGCTCGGCGAACGTATGAAGATGGAGCTCATCGCCGCCCTGCTCCATCGCCCGCGGGTTCTTTTCCTCGACGAGCCCACCATCGGCCTCGATGTGGTCTCGCAGAAGGCCGTGCGCTCGTTCCTGAGCGACTACAACCGGCGCTACCACACGACGATTCTGCTCACGAGCCACTACATGGCCGACATCAAGGCGCTCTGCGACCGCGTCATCGTCATCCACAAGGGCCGCAAGATCCACGATGGCGCGATCGACCAGCTCGACGCCACCGGCAGCCGCCGGAAGATCATCAAGTTCCGCCCGGTGGACGGCGTGCTTGCGCCCGGGGCGATCGACCCCCGCTTCGGCCAGCCGCAACCGGCTGAAAACGGCGAATACGTGCTGCACGTCCCGGGCGAGCAGGCCGTCGCCGTGTCGCAGCAGATCCTGGCCGCCGGACCCGTGGCGGATATCACCATCGAGGACGTCCCGCTGGAGGACATCATCGCCGAGCTGTTCGGCAGGCAGACGTGACGCGCTGATCTTCCCGTTTTGTCATCTATTAAATGACAAACCAATGGGGCCGCTGCAGGCTTTGTCATTTAATCGATGACATCGAGATGCTCGGAGGCGCCCGGTTCGCCGGAAGGTTCCCCGGCCAGCGCCGGTTGCGCTCGCAACGACGGGAAAAAACCCTAGCCTGACTTCCCATTGTGACCAGCACCGTGCTCGCCGTCCTCATCACCGCCGTTGCCGCCGGCCTGCTGGTCTGGCTGTGGATGCTATCCCGCGCCGCCGCCCTCGGAGCCCGCCTCCAGTTCCTTGCCAGTCAGCTCGCAAAAGCCGAGTGCGAACTCGCGGCGGCCCGCGAATGCAACACGGGCCTGGAAAAGGAAAAGTCCGAGCTTGAAACCCGTCTTGGAGCCGAACGCGACGCGCTGCAGCAGGCGCAAGCCCGGCTTGCGGAGACCTTCAAGGCCCTCGCCAGCGATGTGCTCAGCACCAGCAACACCCGGTTCCTCGAACTCGCGCGGGAGACCTTTGGCAAGCTGCACCAGCAGTCCGCCGACGAACTCGGCAAACGCCAGCAAGCCATCGACGCGCTCGTCCGCCCCCTCAAGGAGTCGCTCGACAAGGTGGACAGCAAGGTCGGCGAGATCGAGAAGGCGCGCGCCACCGCGTACGGCCAGCTCTCCGAACAACTCAAGACCCTGGGCACGGCACAAACGTCCCTGCAAACCGAGACGGCCCGGCTGTCCACGGCCCTCAGCGCCACGCGCACGGCCGGAACCTGGGGGGAGCTGCAACTCCGCCGCGTCGTCGAACTCGCCGGCATGACCGCCTATTGCGACTTCGCCGAGCAGGTGACTCCCGGCGGCGACAGCCGCGACCGTGCCGACCTCGTCGTGCGCCTGCCGGGAGGCCAGCAGATTGTCGTCGACGCCAAGGCGCCCAACGACGCGTACCGCGAGGCCGCCGCCGCCACCGACGACGCGACCCGCGCCCTCAAGCTCGCCGAGCACGCCGCGAAGGTGCGCGGTCACATCGACGCCCTCGGCGCCAAAAGCTATTGGGAGCAGTTCCAGCCCTCGCCGGAATTCGTCGTGCTGTTCCTGCCCGGCGACCAGTTTCTGGCAGGGGCGCTGCAGGCCGACCCGACCTTGATCGAGAGGGCGATCGGCAAGAAGGTGCTGCTGGCCACTCCGGCCTCGCTGATCGCGCTGCTCAAGGCGGCCTCCTACGGCTGGCGGCAGGAAGCCGTGTCGAAAAACGCCGAGGAGATCGCGACCCAGGGACGCCTGCTCTACGACCGGATTGCCATCTATCTCGACCATTTTGACAAGGTCGGTCATGCGCTGGAGGCGGCCACGAAGGCGTATAACGCTGCCGTCGGTTCGCTCGAAAGCGGATTGATCCCCGGTGCGCGCAAGCTGTCCGAGCTCGGCGCCAAAGGGGCCAAGAACCTGCCGGAAATCGGGCCGGTCGAGACCGCTCCGCGCGAACTCACGAAGCGCGGATAGTCGTCAGGTCCGTCTCTGGGTTTTCCCCTGGTCCCGGACGTCCGGCCAGCCGCCATCTCAAAGTGCGCCATTCCCCCGCCGGCGAGTCCCAGCAGCGCCCGCACGCCGGGGCCCTCGGGCGCAACCGCAGTCCGCCCGGCCGGAAGATGCATCATGGGGAAACCGCTCACGCGCGGATCACTTTGCGGCCTTAAGCTTCATGCTCGAGACGGCGCCCATCAACTCCTTCTGCTCCTTCCCGTGCTCGTCGTCCGTCAGGAGGTTGATGACCGCCATCACATCGTCGGAGAATTGGACGAGCCCGATCGTCATCACCTTGTACTCACCACGCCGGGATGGCTTTCCCACCATGGAGGCATCGGTGAGGGTCGCATAAATGCCATAACCCGCCGCGAGACCAAACCCGTGCACGGTGACCTTGTGCTCGACGGAGCCGGCGACAAAGCCGCTGCATGCTTCCCGGAGATTCTTCTCGATCTCCTCCTGGTCGACCGGCTTGGGCGTTGGCGGATACATGACCGAGATGACACAGATGGCATTGACCGCTTCCCCAGGGCTAATCTGCAACGTGTGGCCACTGTCGCTGATGGGCTCAACCTGCAGCTTCCAGCCGGCAGGAACGACGATCTCCAGGCTGCCATGGCTGTCGAGCGGCACGGTTTCCGCGCGCAACGCAAGCGGCAGCAGAATCGAACACATGAGACCGATGATTTTGAACATGAGCTTTGTCCGGATTCGGATTGGCGGAACGGCTGGGGGGAATCCAAGCAAGGCCCGCGCCGCGTGTCCAATCCGAACCCCGGCCGGTTGTCTTCCCAGGCGCATCTCCGGATTGACGGTGGCGCAAGTGGCATGGGCATCTTGCCCCTGTTGCCTGGCGCGCGTCCACGGGCAAGATGCCCGTGCCACAGCTGCGCGCGCCAGATGCCACCGTCAATCGGCAGATGCGCCCTGCCTTCCCTCCGGTCGTTCACGCCCGGATGCCTTGCGCGGGCGAACGCGGCTTCTTCCATCACCCGGGCTTCCGGCTGATCCCGAATACGCCTTCTTCAAGCGAAGTCGGGAAGGCCGCAGGGGCCGGGAGATCAAGCGGAAAACTGAAGCGCCACCGCCTTCCTCACCTGCGCCAGCCACTCCCGCCGCTGCTCTTCCGTGCTGGTCGCGATCACGCCATACATCTCGCGATGGACCGTCTTCACGCCGCACAGATCGAAGATGCACTTTTTCCACAGATCATCCAACGGATCGCCGAACACCGCCTGCTCCCATTCCCGCGGGGTATTCGAGGTGTTGAAGACAACGGCGGCCCCGGCTTTCAACAAGCCGACCGGGATTCCCTCGCCGTTGTCTCCCTCGAGGAAATTGTAGGCCGCGCCCGGGCGGAGCACCCGGTCCACCCAGCCTTTGAGAATTGCGGGAGGTTGTCCCCACCAATTGGGATGCACAATCACGATTCCGTCGGCCGCAGCGATTTCCCTGCAATGCGCCTCCACCGCCGGCGGAAGGACGGCGCGCGACGGAAGCTCGGCGGCGGTGAGCAGCGGATCGAATCCCTCGCGGCACAGGTCGTGGAACGACACGGCGTGGCCGCGGCAGCGCAATTCCGCCACCGCCGCCTCCGCAATGGCGTGGTTGAAACTGCCCGGATCGGGATGGGCCAGGATGACCGAGATCTTCATGACCGCCAACAGGGGGTTCTGTCTCCCGCGATTTCCAAAACTGCCGCGACGGCGGGGCGTCCCGCCGATCGGCGGCCCGGGAGGTCAACAACGTTCATGCGGCCTCATCCGCGTTTGCGCGGATCGTTCTCGCGGAGCGTGAGGCGTTCCGCGCCCGCCCGGGCCGCCGCCGGATCACCCGCCGACCGCCTCCCGTGCGCGTGGCCGCCGCCATAATACGCGTAGTTCTTCGTGTAGTACGAGTAGTCGTCGCCGGCGCCCTGCGGCACCTGGCTGAGCACGACGCCGAGGATCGGCGTCTTCAGCCCGTCGATGATCTGCCGCGCGCGCAGGACCATGCTCCGCGGACTGCGCCGGTGTTGGATCACCAGCACCGCCCCGTCGGCCACGCTGGTCAACACCGACGCATCGCTGACGCCGATGATCGGCGGCGAGTCCAGGACAATCTTGTCGTAGCGGCTCTTGAACCGGGCGATGAACTCGCGGATGCGGTTCACGTACAGCAGGCTCAGGGCGAAGTTCGCACCATCGCCGCTCGCGAGAAAATCGAGGCGCGGCCGCACGCCCGCGCGGATGACCTCCTCGGGCCGCGCCCGGTCGAGCAGCACATCCACGAATCCGGGCCCGCGCGGCTGGTTGAACAGCCGGTGCTGCGTGGGCCGGCGCACATCGGAGTCGACGAGCAGCACCCGCTCACCGGCCCCGGCCATGCACGCCGCAAGCTGGTGCGCGACCGTCGACTTGCCCTCGCCCGGCCCCGCCGACAGCAGCACCAGGCAGCAGGGCTTGCCGGCGGCGAGCGCCAGGTTGATGTTGGTCTGGAGCACCCGGAACGGCTCCGCCTCCGCCGGGTCCTCCGGGTCCAGCCGCGCCGGATGGAGGCTCACGGGGATTACGCTCATGACCGGGAGCTGCAGCTGCCCCTCGACGTCCGCGACCGAGCGGAAGCTGTTGTCGAAGTATTCGATCCCGATCGCCACGCCGACGCCGAGCAGCGAGCCAAACACCACGGCGAGCAGGAGATTGAGCGCCCACACCGGCTTGCTCGGCCGGCGCGCAGGCTCGGCCGCGTTGAGGATCTCGATGGTGCGTTTGGGCACCTGAAAATCGATTTCGCGCTGCCGCAGGGTGAGCTTGAGCGTCGTGAGCAGGCGCGACTCGTCGTCCAGCTTCTGTGCGGCCTCCTCGAAGGGCCGCATGCGCTCCCGCGCGGAAAGGATCTGGTCGACCTTCGCCTTCGCCAGCTGATCCTCCAACTCGGCCACCCGCGCCCCCGCCTCCTTGTAGGAGATTTCGAGCGCCTGCTCGTAACCCTTGAGCAACCCGTCGAGCTGCTCCCGGATCTTGGCCCGGTTCTCCGTCGCCGACACGAGGTCCGGATGCGCCGCGCCCAGCCGGGCCTTGAGGCGGCTCACCGTCTGGTCGGCGACCAGATACGCCTGCAGCAGGTTCTGGATGTTCACATCCTGGATCAGCTCGGAGTTGACGAGCGTCAGCCGCTCGTCGGGCGGGATGCTCTTGAACCGCTCCCACCGCGTCTTGCGCCCGATGCTGTCCACCCGCAGCGCGATGAGCGAATTCTGCATCTGGCGCAGCCGGTCGATCTCCATGTCGGAGTACCGCGCGTTCAGGTCGACCCCGGAGATGTTCAGGTCGTTGCGCAGTTTCTCGACAAGGTCACGCTGCTTCGAGACGGCCTCCTCCTGCGCCGCCAGCTGCTTCTTGAGTTCATCCATCCCCTCGCGCTGGCCGGCGGTCGCAAAGCTGATCCGGTCCTCGGAATAGACCCGCGCGATCTCGTTGGCAATCCGGGCGGCGAGCGCGGCGTCGCGCGCATAGACATTGACCTCGATCACCGAGGTGCCGCGCCTCGATTCCACCTGCAACATGTGGTCTACGAGGTACCGGAACGTGAGATTGGTCGGCAGGGGCTCGCTGTTGTTGACCTCACGGCCGATGATCTCGTTGAGCCCCAGATGTTCGATCACCGGGATGAGGATGATCTGCGACTGGATGGTCTCGAACTGGTCCTGGATGAATGAGGGATCGTAGTAGGGATTGCTCTGCGCCTGGAAAAGCTTAACCTCGCCCTCGGGCCTTTCGACCCGGATCTTGGCCGTTGACAGATACCAGCGCGGCAGCATCGCAGTGACCGCCAGCGTCGTCAGCACCACGAGTCCGACGATGAGCAGGATCAGCGCCCGGCGCAGCCGCAGAATGCCTGCGAAGTCGGACAACGGCGCTCGGTCCCTGTCGTCAGAAGGTGAACCCATAAGGCGGCTCTAGTGGAAGATCGGCGGCGGCCCGCCAGCAAGCCAATTCACGGCGGGAGTGCCCGCGCCGGTCCGCCCTCCCCGCGGAACCCGCCGGCTCAGAAATAGAGGCTCGCGTTCACGCCCACGCGCGAACGCACCTGTTCACGGCCGGGCGCACCGGAAGACACATTGTCGAAGTCGTAGGTGGCGCTCAGGGTGAGGTCCTTGCGCGGCATGTAGGAGATCGCCGCACCGAGCCGCGTCGTGGTCTCGCGGACGTCCGGCAGGCCCGGCAGCCCGAGCAATGTCGACGGCTCGACGGTGACCGACGCAGACGCAACGACCATCGCCGTCAGGGCATGCTGCACATTGATGAAGAACCGGTTCATCCTCGTGTCCGTGAAATGCGCCGGATCATCGGTCTCCTCCAACGAGAACGTGTAGCCTCCGGACAGGAACGACCGGTCGGAGTAGTCATAGCGGATCGTCGCCTCAGTATAGGGCGCCGCGGTCGTGTCCGGTTGGCCGCTGCGCGTCCGGTCCTCGATCCCCACGCGGCCCGACAACGTGATCTTCTTCCCCAGCGAATAGTCCACGCCGGTCAGCAGAAATTCCGAGCTCTTGTCCTTCGCGCCGCCGTCATAGCGGTAATCGATGATCTGATGGCGGTATTCCCCGACCACGGCGGCCTCGGGCAGGAGCTTGTAGTTCACCTCGATTCCCCCGAGCTGTTCCATCCGGTCGAGGCTTTCGCCGAGCACGGCGTCGTAATAGTCGAAGAAGGTGTTCCGGTACTTGAGAACGATGCCCGTCTTCGGACCCAGCGTGGTTGTGAACCGGCAGTCAAACTCGTTCAGGATGAAGGACTGTTCGGAGTTGACCGGGATGCCGGCCAGCAGCGACTGCGGGTTCTTGTCCGCGTCAAAGAGCTCGGTCAGATCGATGTTCGTCACATCCGAGAACGCATGGGCCACGCGCGCCTTCGCCTCGTGGCTGACGAGCAGGTCGTCGGTCGGCCGGTGGCTGAAATAATCGATCGTCGGCTGGTAGGAGGCCGACAAAAACGTCTGGGGTTCCAAGGAGGCGTTGAACGACAGCTTCGGAGCAACCGAGTAGACCATGCTGTCGATGGCGCCGCTGGCCGCGCCAAATATGTTGGTGTCGTAATAGGCGCTCGCCTGGAGCGTCGTGACAAACGCCTGGCCTTGTTCCTGCTCGGGAATCGGCGCATAGACAGCCCGGGCCAGGGCGGGAAGGAGCAGCAGGCCAATCCCTGAAAGACTCTTAAGCATCATAAGTCCCCTAGGAGAAGTTCATTCGGGCAAGAAAATGGATGCGATGCAATGATGATTTTCAGCGAAAAGGGAGGGGGTGGATCCTCGGATCGCGCAGGACGACGAGGTTGTCGGCCAGTTTTTGCGGCAACACCAGCGGGAATTCCGGCGGCATGCGGCCCGTCGCCAGCCCGGCATAGACCGGACCCCACCCCTGGTACCTTGGGAAGCGCCCTTCCGGCGTGATGCCGTTCACCGCGAGCTGGGCGAAGAAAGGCCTGTCGAGGGTGACCGGAGTCAGCAGCAGCAGGCCCACCGGCTGTTCCGTCGCTATCGAGTAGAAATCCCTGATGCGGTCCGGTTGCGCCCACACCCGGTGACGCCCATACCAGGCGAAACCCGCGGGCACGTCCGCCATCACGCCCATGTCCTGGAGTCCGGGGGCCCGGCTGATGTCGGTGTGGATCCGCATGAACAGCGTCGGGAAGTAGGGCGGATAGTGAAAATGGAGACGCCTCGGCTCCATCAGGTCGTGCGCCAGGGGCGCCGCCTGCAGCGCCAGCAACACTGCGGCCGCCAGGCGCGCATGCGCGCCCAGCGCGGGGCTGCTTTCAACGAGGACGAAGAAAAACCCCGCGCCGAACACGAGCAGCACCGGCAGGAGATAATAGACCGGAAGCCGGAGGCTTTCGCCGGAATTGAGAAACGGCTGGCCCGCCACCATCAGGGCCAGCGCGGCCGTGAAGGCCCAGCGCAGGCGGTTCGTCGTGTCGTTGCGGAATCGATACAGCCAGCCCGCGAAGAAAAATGCCGCCAGGAAATATCCCCCGCCCGACCACAGCCGCTCCCTCACGTTCAGCTGGAGGCCGGTCAGGCCCTTGTTGCCGAGCTTGTAGAGTTCGAGGCCGGGCGGTTCGGCCGTCAGCAGCGCGCGCTGCACGGAGGGCTCCGCCGTCGGATCCCCCGCCTTGAGCGCGACGTTCTGCCAGGCCAGGCCCACGGGGCTGCCCGTGAGCCGGAGGTTCCGCGCCATCCACGGCGCGGCCGGAAGCAGGAAACCCGCCGCAAGCAGGAGCAACGCCACCCCCCGCGCCCGGCCGCGGAGCCGCGCGCCCGCCCAGCCCGCCGCCACGCCCCCCAGGAGCCCGGCCGAGTATTCCGCCAGGAACAGGAGCCCGCAGACAACGCCCAATGCCAGCCACCTCCCCCCCGCGGCGCGGCCGCGGGCCGCCCCCTCGCCGGCGCCCCCCTCCGCGGCCCCCTCGATGGCGGCCAGCAGCTGGAACGCCGCGAGGACCAGCACCATGAGCAGGGGCAATCCGTCGGCGAGGACCACCTGCTGCCACACGCCGGCCGAGAACATCAGCGCCAGCATGGCCACCCATCCCACCCGGTCGTCGAACAGCCGCCGGCCGAGCCGGAAGGTCTGCCACGCCGCAAGCCAGAAAAGCGCAAGATTGAGCCCGAGCAGGAAATAGTCGGCCGCGAAGCCCCCCGGCGGAACCGGCGGCGACGCAAACAGCGCCTCGCGCCACGTTCCCGGCATCGTCCGCAGCCCGGCGGCGATCACCAGGCTGTAGAGCGGTGCGTAATGGACTTCAGGATACAACTCGCCGCCCAGGCCGGCCCGCAGGCGCCGGGCCTCCATCAGCGCCGCCGTCTGCGGGAAGTTGACCAGCGTCGTGAATCCCCGGCCCGCCGCCAGCTGGCGCCCCACGTCCGCCTGGAGCAGCGTCGCCTCCTGCGCCGGCCCGTGAAACTGCTTGTCGGCCGCCGTCAGCGACAGCAGGAGCAGCAGGAGCAGCCCCGCCACGCGCCGGATCCAACGCGCGCCCCCGCCGACCTCCATCCAGTGAATCCATTCCTGCATGCCGGGGGTCTCCGGATCAGCGGTCGATCACGTCGAGTTCCGGCCACTGCGCCAGCTTCCGGTGCAGGGTCCGGCGGCTGATTCCCATGAACGCGGCGGCCCGGGTGCGGTTGCCGCGCGCCTTGACCAGCGCTTCGCGCACCAGCCGCTTTTCATTCTCCTCGACCGAGAGCGGGTTGACCGGCCCGGCGGACGCCGCGGGCGGCGGGGCCCCCGCCGGCGCCGCCTCGCCGCGGAACTTCGGATCGAGATCGAATTCCGTCAGCCTTCCGCCGCGCCGCAGGACCACCGCGTTCTCCACGAAGTTCCGCAGCTCCCGGACATTTCCCGGCCAGGCATAGGCCTGCAGCCGGCGCATCGCACCCGGTTCGATCGTCAGGGGCGGCACGTTGTTCTCCTCGCTGAAGTCCTTGAGATAATGGTCGAGAAGCAGCGGCACATCCTCCGGACGGGCGCGAAGCGGCGGCATGGTGATGCGCACCACGTTCAGCCGGAAAAAAAGGTCCTCGCGGAACGCGCCCTCCTTCACCATCCGGTCGAGATCCTTGTTCGTGGCCGCGACCAGCCGCACATCGAGCGGGATGAGCTTCATGCTCCCGATCCGCTCGATCGCCTTCGTCTCGAGGAACCGGAGCAGCTTCACCTGCGTCGGGAGCGAGATCTCGCCGATCTCGTCGAGAAACAGCGTCCCGGTGTCGGCCGCCTCGAAGCGGCCGATGCGCCGCTCGGTGGCGCCGGTGAAAGCGCCGCGCTCGTGGCCGAACAGCTCGCTCTCCAGCAGGGTCGGGGGCAGCGCCGCGCAATGCACCGCGACAAAAGGCGCCCGCGCCCGCGGGCTCGCCTGGTGGATGGCCTGCGCGATCAATTCCTTTCCCGAGCCGGTTTCGCCGTCGATCAGGATGGTCGCGCGCGACGGCGCCACCAGCTTCACGCGTTCGATGACGTCGCGGAGCGGCTCGGAATGGCCCACGATCCCGTCGAAGCTGAAGCGGTCGTCCAGCCGCTCGTGCAGCTGTTTCACCTCGACCTCGAGCGTCCTCGTCTTCAGCGCCCGCTGGATGAGAATCTCCAGCTTCTCCAGGCTGACGGGTTTGGTGAGAAAATCGAACGCGCCCCGTTTCATCGCCTCCACCGCCGTCTCGATGCTGCCGTACGCCGTCATCAGGATCACCACCGGCTTGTCCGGGAGGGCAAGCGCCTTGTCGATAATCTGGAGCCCGGATTTGCCCGGCATGCGCAGGTCGGTGACGATCACGTCATGCTCCTGCGCGTCCATGAGGTTGAAGGCCTCGTCGGCGCTGGCCGCCACCGAGACGTCGTAGTGTTCCTCAAGGGCCTGCTGCAGACCATCGCGGGTATGCTTCTCGTCGTCGATGATCAGGACGCTTGGAACCATGGTGCCATTGACACCGTTGCCCTCCGCGCGGTCAACGGGAAATGAGACGGAACGGCACAGTCGTCAAAATCGCCGCGAGGAGTCCCCCGCGCCCGGCAGAGGGCCGGCCGCCGTCTTGTCCGGCCCCGACCTGACATTGGTTGCAGGGGCCCAGAAGCAGCCGTCAGCCTGGCCGCCGCTTTGGTTGCCTTGCCCAATTGACGGCGGGGGCGGCGGGACGATGCATCGGGCGTGAAATGCGGAGTTCTCTTGTAATCAACGCCTAAGCTCGTCTCCCCCCATCATGGCACGAGCCACGCAGGAAGGGCCGCATCAAGACCTCTCCACGATCAACCAGCGCCGGCCTCCCATGAGAACATTCCGCCTCCTCGCACGCATCCTGTGCACCGGGGTGATTGCCTGTCTCGAGGCACGATTCGCATCCGCATGTTCGGATTCGGTCAGGGAACCGGGCACCTACGCGATCGTTGCAGTCGATGACCAGGGCGTCTTGCCCCGCGCTGAATTGGATCAGTTCATCGACACGCTCGCCCAGTTCTTGCTCGACCATGGCTGCGTGCGCGGCGACCAGACTCTCATCGACGATCCGGGGCGGGCGGCGACGGTCTTCCGCATCCAGATCGCCTGGAATGAGGACCGGACCAGTTTCGCCATCAGCAGCGTGGCGCCAGACCCCGACAGCGGAAGCGGCTGCGCTGGTGATTCACCCGGTTGCGCGGCGCCGACTCCCCTGCCCTATGACGACTGGAGTTGCGACCCCTGGTTTTATGATGACGACTGGTGCTGGTCAGCCGACGGGTACGGCCCCTGCTACCCGTTCTTCACCGCCTATCCGCTCATCCCCTTCTACGGATTCTGCAGGTACGGGTATCGTCCGCATCGGGATCACTGCCCGCCGGCAGGGGATCGACCCCCATCCCACGCCTCCCACCGGCCAAGGGACAACGAACGGGAATCTCCTCCGCATTCGCCCGGGCGGGATCGGGCCCATTCCGGCCACGACCGCCCCGGGCCCTTGCGCGGTTCCACAACGCGGACCCGACCGGCGCCGGGTGCGGACCTCCGTCCATCGCCGGGCGAAACACCGCCTCCCGCCAATCCGAACGTCCGGCCCTCTCCCACGAGGGTCTCATCGCGCGCCTCCGCTCCGCCGCGCCATTATGGATCGACCACGGCTCCCCCGGCGCACGCGCCGGCCTCATCCCCGCATTACTCCCGGCCACCGCAACAGAGTTCGTCCCCGCTATCCCCGCGTTCCCACCCGCCGTCCCCACGGCAGGCGCCCGCGCCCCAGCGCAGCTGCTCCCCGTCATCCTCGCATTCGTCCCCGCCGCCGTCATCCTCAAGATCGTACGATTCCTCCAGATCGTACGCGCAGACCCGGCAGCGATAGGACTCCCGCCGGCGGCCAGACGCGGTTTCGACGGATCAAGGACCGGTTGCCCGGGGCCAACGGCGGTCTTCGTTGACCGCAGGAGCCCGCCTGTCCCGCGCCGCGGCAGCGGAACCCGCCGGGGGAAAGCGGCCGTTGCGCAACAGCGAAAAAAGTTGGCGGGAGGCGGGATCCCGGGGTAGACCGATGGCCGTCATCAAAATCCGCAACCCCACGACGAGATCATGAAAGGTCACCTTTTTCTCCTGCTCCTCCCGGCCGCCGTGTTCGCACAGTCGGTGGGAGACACCGTGCAGCAGGTGGAGCAGACGCTCGGAAAGCCGCGATCCCAACGGACGACGGACAACGGCCAGATCTGCATCTACGGCAATGGCGCCAAGGTCAAATATGAGAATGGCGTCGTGCGCGAAGTGTCCGTCAGTTCGGCGGCGGCGGCGGGCCCGGCGGCGCCCTCTGCTGCGAGCGGCCCGGCCGCCAGGCCCGCGGTGGCTGCTGAAGACGGGACGTTTCACCAGGCGACGCTGGACCGCTGCCGGGATGCCCTGGTAAAGGCGGGCGGAGTGAAAGCGGACGCCCAGCCGCTCATGCAAAAGCGCTACCTGTTCATCTACTTCTCAGCCCATTGGTGCCCACCGTGCCGCGCCTTCACGCCGCGTCTCGTGGAGTTTTACAACGCGAATTTCGCGAACGGGGATTTCGACCTGCTGTTCGTTTCCGACGACCCGGACCAAAACGCCATGAACACCTACATGAGCGAGACAGGGATGCCCTGGACCGGCATCAAGCTGGGGAATCCGATGAACGCGCTGCTGAGCCAGAAGTTCGGCGTGACCGGAATTCCCTGCCTCGTGCTGTTGGATGAGAATGACCAGGTGCTTGCCTCCAGTTTCAATGGCCGCAAGTACCTCGGGCCGCAGGCGGCGCTCGAAAAGTACGCGGCCCTGCACAAGAATTGATGCCCGCGGACGGACGCCCGCAATCGTGTCTGCGCTGATCCTGAGGCGCGATGGCGACTGTCCGGGCTGGGCCGGATTCCCGCAGTCCGGGCGATTCCGGCCTGCAGGAGCGCAGGTGACCGCCGGCGGCATTGCGCGGAACGCCGGGAAACTCCCATCCTAGCCCGCCGCAGGGTCCGGGCCCGGACTCCCGCTGTCGAGCATGCGCATGCGGCGGTTCTTCTGCGGGAATGACAGGGTAACCACCGTGCCGACACCCTCCTTGCTCTCGATGCCCACCTGCCCGCCATGCGCCCGCATGATGCGCTGCACGAGCATCAGTCCGAGGCCGTGTCCGCCGGGCTTGGTCGTGTGGTAGGGCTGGAACAGCCGCGAAAGATCCTCCTGCCGGATGCCCGACCCGGAATCGCCGAACATCAGGAAGACCGATTCGTCGTCCGCGCGGGAGACAATCTTCAGCCGGCCCCCCGGCTCCATCGCTTCGATCGCATTGCTGATCACATTGAAGAAAACCTGCTTCAACTGGTTGCGGTCGGCCAGGATGACCGGCAGGTCCGCCTGCGTCTCCGCCTCCACCTTGATCCGCCGGTTCCGGAATTCGCCGGCCTGGAAGCGAAGCACTTCGTTGAGCACGTCCACGACGTTGGTCTCGGCGAGATCCGGCGGACGGGGTCGGATCGCCTCGAGGAAGTTCGTGATGATCCCGTCGAGCCGCCTGACCTCGTCCTGGCAGATGCCGATGGACCGCGCCAGCGATCCGGCATCCCGGGCGCCCTTGAGTTTCTTCAGCTTCCGCGCGATGAGCTGCAGATGGATCGTGAGCGAGTTGAGCGGATTGCCGAGCTCGTGGGCCACCCCGGCCGCCAGCAGCAGGACCGACGACGTCCGCTCGTCCTCGATCAACCGCTCGGTGCTGCGCCTCTCCGGGGTCACATCGCTGAGGATGACGGTGAACCGCCGTGATTTCTCGCGCACGCCCTCGACCTGGAACGGGACGATGTACAACCGGATGATCCGCGGCTGCGGATAGCTCAGCTCGATCTCGCGCGCGACGACCGGCACGACGCTGCCGTCCGCCAGCGAAGCCTCCAGCGAGGAACGCAGGCCCGGCACCAGGCGCCAGAGCGTCGCACCCGTCAGCTCGCCATCCGGAAGTCCGATGAGCCGCACGGCGGCGGCATTGGCGTACTCGATCAGCCCTTCGGCGCTGATGACGAGGATCCCCTCGTGGATGGTGTTGAAGATCGCCTCGAACAATCCCCGCTCCCGTGCCAGGCGCTGGACCAGATTGGCGAGATTGACAGAGTCCAGCGTGTCCAGCCTTCCGAGCACGCGATCGAGGGAGCTGTGTTTCCTGCCGGGCATGGATGTTGTTGAGGACTCACCGAAATGCGCCCGAATATCCCCTCAGACGCAAGACCGGGATGATCCGCCCGGGCCGGCCTCCGCCTTCACGGATCCGTCCGCCATCGCCCTGCGCCCCCCGCCGCCCTGGCGCCTGCGGACTTCGGAAAAGGAGGAGATTGCGGCCGGGCGGGGCGGACTCCAGACTGGCCGCATGCTCACGATCCTTGTCATGACCGTCATCGGGGCCGACCGGCCCGGTTTGGTGCAAATGGTGGCCGCCTGCGTTGCCGACCACGGAGGCAACTGGCTTGAGAGCCGCATGTGCCGCCTGGGCGGCCAGTTCGCGGGGATTCTCCGGGTCGAGGTGCCCGCGCCCCGCGCCGACGCGCTGGAGCGCGCCCTGGGCGAACTGGAGTCGAAGGGCCTGCAAGTGACCGTCCACACGGAAAGCGGCGCGCGCCCGGCGTCGACCGGCTCGATGGTTACCCTGGATCTCGTCGGCCAGGATCATCCGGGAATCCTGCGGCAGGTGTCGGCCGTGCTGGTCGCGCACGGCGTCAATGTCGAGGAGCTCTCCTCTGAATGCGTCAGCGCGCCCATGGGCGGCGGCGATCTTTTCAAGGCCCGGGCGACTGCGCTCGTGCCCCCCACGGTCAACATGTCCGCGCTGCGCGCCGATCTCGAGAAGATCGCGGCCGACGTCATGGTCGACCTGAAACTCTCCTGATACCGGAAAGAATCCAGCCGCCCGTCGCCAGGTTTCTGGCGACGGGCGGCTGGATTCTCATTCGTCGAGCTCGACGTTCCAGTAGGCGAGATCGAGGAAATCCTTCCACATCTCCCGGTGGCGCGCGCCGAGCACGAGCGAGATGACCGGCCGCCACTTGGGACGCACGGGCTTGCGGATGAGCCGCACCCCCGCCTCGTGGGGCAGGCGGTTGGCCTTGCGCGTATTGCACTTCACGCACGAGCATACGATGTTGTCCCAGGTCGTGCGGCCGCCGTAATGCCGCGGAATGACGTGATCGAGGTTGAGTTCCTCGCGCGGGAAACGGGCGCCGCAGTACTGGCACTGGTTCTTGTCCCGTTCGAACACGTTGTTGCGCGTCAGCTTCAATTCCTTGCACGGCAGCCTGTCGAAAAACGTCAGCAGGATCACGCGCGGCAGCCGGATCGTGTTGCGCACAGTGTGCACCGCCTCGATGTCCGAAAGCGGCGGATTGTGCCGGGAGAAGTCGATCCAGTCCATCATCGGGAAGACCTTGAAGTCGTCCTCGGCATGATGCACGACATGGGCGTGCCCCCGGACCAGCAGCGCGAACGCCCGGCGCGCACCGATCACATTCACCGCCTGCCACAGGCGGTTGAGCACAAGGACCGGTTGGTCGAGCGCGGCATCCATGACGAAGCCGGGAGCTAACCACCGCCCCGCAGCCTGTCAAGCAACGCGCCGGGATGACCCGAGGAACCTGTCGGGCTTCGCCCTCCACGTTCCTGAGCAAATGGCTGGCGCCATTTGGGACGGACTTATGCGCAGCAGTGCGTGAGACCCAAAAGACGATTCCGTGGCGGTGGCTGATCGCGGCCACGGCCGGCGGCAGCTCCTTCTTGTCGTTGGGCGCCACACTCACGCACTCCCCCAACGTTCAGCAGTTTCTTCCTGATATTCGCTCTCCAACCAAACGGCGTCCGCCGTTTGTTTAGCAGCATGGAGGGCGAAGCCCGACAGGCTGCTAACGCCTCACCGGCTTGAGGCCGGCCATCACCGCCCGCAGCCTCCGGGCCATCTCCGCGGAAGCCGAGATTTGAGCCAGGTCGTCAGCTCCCGGGGCCACCGGACCGGAACCTCCTGGCTGGGGGCGCGTTTTCGCCGCAAGCGTGTGGGCGAGTTGCAGCACCTCCTCGCGGTCGAACGGCTTCTTCAGGATGAACGTGCGGTCAGACGTGCCGATGCGCGCGAACATCTCCTCCCAGGAATAATCGGAGTAGGCCGTGCAGATCACCACGGGAAGATGCGGATCCGCCACCCAGAGCTTGGGCGTGACCTCGATTCCATCCCACCCCGGGGGCATCCTGACATCAACAAACGCCAGTGCATAGGGCCGTCCCTCCTGCATCGCATGATAAACGCGGGCCAGGCCCGCCTCGCCCTGGAAGGCCGAGTCAATCTCGAACTCGCTTTGGGCTCCGAACGGATGCGCCGTGCCAAACAGCTCCGCCTCCTGCGCCTCCAATTCCGAGCTGCGGCCCCGGTCCCAACAAAGGATCTTGCGAAAATCTTCGTGGATCGCGGGGTTGTCATCGATCACGAGGACGCGGTGCTTGGGTCTTGGATCGGGACTGTTCATTTGCGTATGTCGCCAGAATACGGCCCTCTTCTCATCAAAACTCAACTGCTAAGCGGAACCATTCTGCTGGCGGTTTTACCAGTGAAATAATGGGTGACTGTGCGGCTGGAATCTCGACTGCAATGCAGTTGGAACCGGTTATAACATCGACAGTTCAAGAGGTTTATGACGAATCTGACGGTCCTTGATGCATGGTTCCGGCCAACGCGGCCGGGGAAGGGCCGGCCTGGCGCAAGGGCGTTCTGCCGGGCCACCACGCCTTTGGGAATCTCATTGTGAAGGGCCGGAAGCCCGATACACCCCTTGTCCATGGATTCTGTGATCGGCACATTGCGGACGATCTGGAATCGAAATCCTGCTGGCCGCGAGCGACGCCGCCCCGCCCCTTCTCTCCGTGGAATATTTGCAAGATCACCCTCATGGAAACCCTGATTTGCCTGATTGCCGCAGCCGGCTTTGTCGGCGCGGCCCTCGCCCAGCAGCCCGGTCCGGCCCCGACACCGGGCCCGGAAGCCCGGCAGCTCGCCGTCTGGTATGGCGAGTGGACCTACGCGGGCGGGAATTTCGCCACGCCGCTCGGACCGGCCTCGAAAATCAGCGGCAGGATGACCGGGCGCCCGATCCAGAACGGTTTCGCCGGCGAATTCATTTACGACGAGACGGGACCGGGCGGCGTGACCCGCTACTACGAAATCGATTTCTGGGATCCGGCGACCCGGAGCCACGGCTACCTGTTCATCGGGAACGACGGCTACGTCGAACGCGGCAATTTCACAATGAACGGAAATGTGATCACGTTCACGAATACGATCCTCGTGGAAGGAAAGCCCTACAAGATCCGCGGAGTCGAAACCGTCGCACCCGACGCGCAAAGCTATATCAAGAAGATCGAGCTCTGCGCGGACGGAAAAACGTGGGTTCCCTGTTCCGAATTGGTGTTCACCAAGGTGGCACCGGCCGAAAAGGCTCGCTGACGATCACCCGCGGCTTTTGCATCGAGGCCGGAGAGACCGTCGAACTGCGGGGATGCCCGGACGAAGCCGGCCTCTTCCCGCGGCCGAACCAGGCCAGCACGAAACCGCCGCCCTGACGGCGACGGACCACACAGCGTGAATTCTCGCTCCTCGATTCTGACTTCTTTAGTTGCGGCTTCACCGCGCCCAAAAACACGGGCCGCTACCGCACCTGCAGCATGTCGCCTTCGAACGCGAGGCCGAGCGGCGGCACCACCACCGCCTTGCGCCCGCCCTGTTTTCGCACCCGGCCCGCGACCCAGGCATCGTGTCCGGCGGATTGCGCCGCCGCGACCGCTCCCTCCGCAAGCTCCGGCGCGACATACGCCGCGAACCCCGCGCCCATGTTGAACGTGGCGTAGGCTTCGCGCAGCTCGATCGGACCCGACTTCATCAGGAATCGGAACAGCGCCGGTTCGGGCCGGACGGTCGTGATTTCATATACGAACGGCTCGTCGAGCCGCATCAGCTTCCGCCAGCCGTGGCCCGTGACATGCGCCAGGTAGTTGAGTTTCAGCCCGCGCCGCTGGCATTCGCGCACGAAGGCCACGTAGATGGCCGACGGCGCCAGGAGCGCCTCGCCGTAGGTGCGCCCGTCCCCGATCGGCGTCTGGTAGCCCTGGGGCAGCCGGCCCGCGATCTGCCGGCAAAGGGTGAGGCCGTTTGTCTGCACGCCCGACGAGGCAAGGAAAACGATCGCGTCGCCGTCGCGCACGTCGCCCGCGATGCGAAGACTCTTCGGCGCGATCCGCCCGACCGCGGAACCGGCCAGGACGATGGCCAGGGGCTCCACGATCCCCCGGAGCGTCGGCGTCTCGCCGCCGCCCCACACCGCGCCGGCCTGCCGGCAGCCCTCCGCGAAGCCCTCGACCAGGCGTTGCGCGCGCTGCGGATCGGCAAACCATCCGGAATCGCCCACCGCGGCATGCATCGCGACCGAAACTGGAAGTGCCCCGCACGTGACGAGGTCGTTCACAATCGTGGCGACGACATCGATGCCTATTTCGCGGTAGAAACAGCGGCCGCCGGCCGCCTGGACCGCGTCCGCCGCGAGATTCTTCGTCCCAAGTCCCTCCTCGACGTGGGCGAGATAGTGATCCTCCGCTTCGATCAGGTAGGCGCTTTCGCCGCGCACCCCCGGCGGCTCCCGGTAGCCGTGTTCAGCCAGCGCACCCGTGGTCGAAGCGGCCGCCCGCTGGCAGGCGCGCTTGAACACGTCAAGCTGGTCGTAACGAACGCCGGAAGACTCGTAGGAAAGTGACATCGGAAAAACAGGAGGAGTCAGGGTTCAGGGTTCTTGGTTCTTGGTTCTTGGTTCTTGGTTCAGGGTTCAGGGTTCTGAGTTCAGGGTTCAGGGTTCCGTCTCCTGGCTCCTGACTCCTTCCATCCTGACTCCTCTGCTCCTGAATCCTGCCTAGTAGCTCCGGCCCTCGTGCTTCTCAAAGTAATTCACGTAGGCCTGGTTCACCACGCGATAGCCGCCAGGCGTCGGATATTTGCCTGTGAAATACCAGTCGCCGGTATGGTGGGGAACGGCGGCATGCAGATTCTCGACGGTCTGGTAGACGATCTGGACCGGCCCCGCCCACTCGATGTTCCTTGGGAAAACCAGCTCCACGATCCTGGCTGAGATTTCCTCCGCCGTGAACGGCTCGTAGATGCGCCGCACATGATTCACCGCGCAAGCGCCCCCGTTGGCGAGTTCCCGCCGGCAAAGCACGTAGATCTCCTCGAGCATCTCGCCCTTCCCCTTTCCCTTCAGCAGGGACACGGTCGCCTCAAACGCGATGAACTTGCCCAGTTCCGACATGTCGATGCCATAACAGTCGGGATAACGGATCTGCGGCGCGGTCGAGACGATCACGATCTTCTTCGGATTGAGGCGGGAAAGGATGCGGATGATCGAGCGGCGGAGCGTCGTGCCGCGCACGATCGAGTCGTCAACGACCACCAGATTGTCCGTCGGCCGCACCGAACCGTAGAAGACATCGTAGACATGCGAGGCCAGCTCGTTGCGCCATTTCTCCTGCCCGATGAACGTGCGGATCTTGATGTCCTTGCTGACCACCTTCTCCGCGCGCGGCCAGTTGCGCAAAATGAGCTCGTCGAGCAGCGCCTCGTCGAGCGTCCCTTTCTTTGCGGCGTCAAGAACAGCGCTCTTCACCTGATCGCGCCGCCGCAGCCGCAGCTCCTCCATCAGGCCGTAGTACGCGACCTCCGCCGTGTTTGGGATGAAGCTGATGACGGTGTTCTCCAAATCGTGGTCGATGGCCGCCATCACCTGGTCCGCCAGACGGGCGCCCAACGCCTTGCGTTCGCGGTAGATGTCGAGGTCGTTGCCCCGGGAGAAATAGATGCGCTCGAACGAGCAGGCCGCGCGGGGCAGCGGGGCGGTGAATGCCGTGGATGTCAGCGTGCCGTTCTTCTTGACGACCACGACATGACCGGGCGGAATCTCCCGGACCGACGCCGCGTCCAGGTCGAACACCGTCATGAGGGGGGCGCGCTCCGAGGCGAATGCCACGACCTCGTCGTTCTGGAAATAATGGCAGGGGCGGATGCCCGCGGGATCGCGCAACATGAAGGCATCGCCGTTCCCGATCATGCCGGCCAGCGCATAGCCGCCATCCCAGTTCTGGGAGGCCCGGGTGATGACGCGGGTCGGGTCGAGCTCCTCGGAGATCCGGCGGGCGATCTCATCGCCGGGCAAGCCGCGCGCACGGAACGCCTGGTAAAGCCCCTCGTGTTCCTCGTCGAGGAAGAAGCCGATCTTCTCAAGCAGGGCCTGGGTGTCCGAAGCGAAGATCGGATGCTGGCCGATCGCGATGAGGCTGTTGTTCAGCTCCATCGTGTTGGTCATGTTGAAATTCCCGGCCAGCATCAGGTTTCGCGTCGGCCACGGGCTGCGCCGGAAGAACGGGTGGCACGCACTCAGGCTGTAGCCGCCGGAGGTGCCGTAGCGGAGATGTCCGAGGTAGACCTCCGCTCCGAAGTCGAAGTTCTTTTTGACCGTGTCGGTGAACTCCGGATGGATCGTGCCGTCGGCGACCTTCTCGCCATACTGCTGAAGGAGTTCCTTGAAGATCCTGTCGAGCGGGTTCGCCTTGATGTTGCGCTCGCGGAACATGAACGGCTCGCCCGCCGGGACGTCGAGCTTCACACACGCCACACCCGCGCCATCCTGTCCGCGGTTGTGCTGCTTCTCCATCAACAGAAACAACTTGAAGAAGCCCCAAAGCGGCGTGCCGTATTTCTCCTGATAATAGGAGAGCGGTTTGAGCAGCCTCACAAGCGCCACGCCGCATTCGTGTCTGATGAAATCGCTCATGTTGGCCTGGTTCGGAGGTCCTCAGACGACCGGCCGCCCGCGCCCACACTTTGCCCCCGGATCGAATTCTCCATGGGCGTCAGGTGGTGGTTCATCCTCTCGGTTGAGAAGGGACCATCATATCGACGGGACAATCGCGAATGGTCAATGGCTTTCTCAAACCCCAGCGCCTCCTTGACCGCGGAGCCCGGCTTGATGAGCATCGGTCTCCGCCTATGCTGATTCTCCGCGGTTCTCCTGCCCTTTCCCCATTTCGCCTGCAAAAGCTCATTCAGGACCTGGCAGCCGCAAGCCTGCCCGTCCGCGCAATCAGCGCCAGGTTCGTTCACCTCGTCGATCTGGACGGCTCCGAACCCGCCTGTTTGACCGCTGCCGGGCGCGGCATTCTTGAGGAATTGCTCACCTATGGCCCCAGTCGCGCCGAGGCGGAAGCGGCAGGAATCGCCCGGATCGTCGCCCCGCGTCCGGGCACGATCTCTCCCTGGTCGTCCAAGGCCACCGACATCGCCCATATCTGCGGTCTCGCCGGCGTGAAACGCATCGAACGCGTCATCGCCTACTCCGTCGACATCGGTTCCGAATCCTCGCTCCTCGCTTCTCACGCCTCGCTTCTTCGGCAGAAGCTCCACGACCGCATGACCCAGGTCGTGTTCGACGATCTTGCCGCCTGCGAAACCCTGTTCCATCACGAGTCCCCGCGCCCGATGACGAGCGTGCCCGTGCTCGCCCAGGGTCGCGCCGCCCTCGTCGCCGCCAATTCCGCGCTCGGCCTCGCCCTGGCCGACGGCGAGATCGACTACCTCGTCAGGAGCTTCACCGCCCTCGGCCGCGATCCGAACGACATCGAGCTGATGATGTTCGCGCAGGCCAATTCCGAACACTGCCGCCACAAGATCTTCAACGCCACCTGGGAAATCGACGGCGCGCCGCGCGACCGCTCGTTGTTCCAGATGATCAAAAACACATTCGAGCTGCACCGCGACGGTATCCTCTCCGCCTACAGGGACAACGCCGCCGTCCTCACCGGCACCCGCGGCGGCCGTTTCTTCGTCGACCCCAAAACGGGCGAGTACGTCTCCCGGGAGGAGGAGATCCACCTGCTGTGCAAGGTCGAGACCCACAACCACCCGACCGCCATCTCACCGTTTCCCGGCGCCGCCACCGGCTCCGGCGGCGAGATCCGCGACGAAGGCGCCACCGGCCGCGGCGCCAAGCCCAAGGCCGGCCTGACCGGCTTCACCGTCTCCAATCTCCGGCTCCCCGGCGCCGTCCAGCCGTGGGAGGAAGACCATGGCAAGCCCGGCCGCATCGTCTCCGCCCTCGACATCATGATCGAGGGCCCGCTCGGCGGCGCCGCCTTCAACAACGAGTTCGGCCGCCCCGCAATCAACGGCTACTTCCGCACGTTCGAACAGGAGGTCCCGTTCTCTGCGGCTGCCGCCGCGGCGGAAGTGCCAAGTGCCAAGTGCCAAGCGCCAACGGTCAAAGCGGCGGGCGGCTCAAGCGCGGGCGCCTCTGCTTCTGAGAGCTTAGAGCTTAAAGCTTACCGCTCAAAGCTTCCGCGCACCGAGCTGCGCGGCTACCACAAGCCGATCATGCTCGCGGGCGGCCTCGGCAATATCCGCGCCGAACACATCCAGAAAGGCGCGATCCATCCCGGCGACAAACTCGTCATCCTCGGCGGACCCGCCATGCTCATTGGGCTCGGCGGAGGCGCCGCCAGCTCCCTGGCCAGCGGCCACGGCAGCGAGGATCTCGATTTCGCCAGCGTCCAGCGCGACAACGCCGAGATGCAACGCCGCTGCCAGGAGGTCATCGACCGCTGCTGGGCGCTCGGCGCGGACAACCCCATCGCCTTCATCCACGACGTTGGCGCCGGCGGCATTTCCAACGCCCTCCCCGAACTCGTCAACGACGCCGGGCGGGGCGGGCGGTTCAACCTGCGCAAAATCCCGAACGACGAGCCCGGCATGAGCCCCCTGGAGATCTGGTGCAACGAGTCCCAGGAGCGATACGTCCTCGCCGTCCCCGCCGCCCGCATCGGCACCTTCCAATACCTTTGTGAACGCGAGCGCTGCCCGTTCGCAATCGTCGGCGAGGCCACGGAGGAGAAGCGCCTCGTGCTTGAAGACCCGCATTTCCGGAACACCCCGATCGACCTGCCGCTCGACGTGCTGCTCGGCAAACCGCCCCGCATGCACCGCCAGGAAAAGTCCCTGAAGCGCCCGCTTCTTCCCCTTTCACTCTCACTTTCACTCGGCGAGGCCGTCCGCCGCGTGCTCGCGCACCCGGCCGTTGCGGACAAGACGTTCCTCATCTCCATCGGCGACCGCACGCTCGGCGGCCTCATCTGTCGCGACCAGATGGTCGGCCCCTGGCAGGTGCCCGTGGCCGACTGCGGCGTCACCGCCGCCACCTTCAATGTCACCACGGGCGAGGCGATGGCTATGGGCGAACGCACGCCCGTCGCCATCAACAACGCCGCCGCCTCCGCCCGCCTTGCGGTCGGCGAGGCGCTCACCAACCTCGCGGCCGCGCAGATCGGCGACCTCGGCAGGGTCAACCTCTCCGCCAATTGGATGGCTGCGCCCGCCGTCCCCGGCGACGCCGCGGATCTCTACGCCGCCGTTCAGGCCGTGGGCATGGAACTGTGCCCCGCCCTTGGCATCACGATTCCGGTCGGCAAGGACTCCATGAGCATGAGCACCGTCTGGACCGACGGCGGCCAGCCGAAGCGCATCACCGCTCCGATCTCGCTCATCGTCTCCGCATTCGCCCCCTGCGCCGACGTGCGGCTCACGCTCACCCCGCAGCTCAAACACGACATTGAATTAGCCACAAGAGGCACAAAAAGCACAGAAACCAAATCTGATCCGGCCCTTCCTGCGCCTTCTGAGCCTTTTGTGGCCAGTTCCTCCGCGACCTCCGTCATCTCAGTGGTTCAAAACGATGACACCAATCTTATCGGCGAGACCGTCCTCCTCCTCATCGACCTCGGACGCGGGAAAAACCGCCTCGGCGGATCGATCCTCGCCCAGGTCGTTTCCCAAATGGGAGCAGCCACGCCCGACGTCGACAGCGCCGCCGACCTCCGGAATCTCTGGAAAGCCGTCCAGGAACTCGGTCGCGACAGGAAACTCCTGGCGTATCACGACCGCTCTGACGGCGGCCTGCTCGCCACCGCGGTTGAGATGGCCTTCGCGGGCCATGTCGGCGTCGACCTGGAACTGCCCGCTTCCGCCGGAGCAGAAGTTCCAGGTCCCAAGTTTCAAGTTCCAAGTTTCGGACCCGAACCACTCGAGAAACCTGCGTTATCAAGGGTTGATTGCTGCGGATCGATCCCTTCGTCCTCTGTGTCCTCTGTGGTTCAAAGTCCGGCCTGCAACCCGGTGTTTGCTGCGCTGTTCTCCGAGGAACTCGGCGCGGTGATCCAGGTGCGGACCGCGGATCTGGACGCTGTCAGCGCCGTCCTCCGCGCCCACGGTCTTGACGCCTGCACCACGCGCATCGGCACGCTCAACCGCGACTTCGCCTTCCGCATCCGCCGGGACGGCGCGGTTCTCTTCGAGGAGAACCTCTTTGCCCTGCGCGCCATCTGGTCCGACGTCACCCGGCGCATCTCCCTGCTGCGCGACAATCCGGCCTGCGCAGAGCAGGAATTCCAGGCGAAGCTCGACCCCGCCGACCCCGGCATCACGCCAGTCATCACGTTTGACTTGCCAAAGCATGACGCAAAATCGGAACCGACGCCTCCTGCGGCTGCCCCTCTTGACACTTGTCACTTGTCACTTGTCACTTCCCGCCGCCGCCCCTCCGTGGCCGTGCTTCGAGAGCAGGGCGTCAACGGCGAAGTCGAGATGGCCGCGGCGTTCACCCGCGCGGGATTCAAGGCCGTCGACGTCCACATGACTGATCTGTTCAGCGGCCGCGTTTCGCTGGAGGATTTCCGCGGCATTGTGGCCTGCGGCGGATTCAGCTATGGCGACGTCCTCGGCGCCGGCGAGGGCTGGGCCAAGAGCATCCTCTTCCATGACCGCGTCCGTTCCGAGTTCGCCGCCTTCTTCGCCCGGGAGGATGCCTTTGCCCTCGGCGTGTGCAACGGCTGCCAGATGATGAGCAATTTGCAGTCGATCATTCCCGGGGCGGAACACTGGCCGCGCTTCGTGCAGAACCGCAGCGAGCGTTTCGAGGCCCGGTTTGTATCGGTGAAGATCGAGAAGAGCCCCAGCGTGCTCTTTGCCGGCATGGAAGGTTCGGTCATCCCCATCCCGACGGCGCACGGCGAAGGCTACGCCGAGTTCACGGACGCAGCGGCCGCACGGGCCTGCAGCGAATCCGGCCTCGTCTGCGCCCGGTTCGTCGACAACAAGCAGGCGTTCGCGCTGGCACAGTCCAGCTGCGTCGTAGAGGCGCAGTCTTGCCCGTTCGACGGGCTCAGGGCCCCGAGCCGGTCGAGGGGCTGCGCCCAAGCCCTGCCTCCCGGACCGGTCTGCACCGAGGTCTACCCCCTCAACCCGAACGGTTCGCCGCTCGGCATGACGGCCTTCACAACCGCGGCCGGCCGGGTGACGATCATAATGCCCCACCCCGAACGCGTCTTCCGCACCGCCGCAATGAGCTGGCACCCCGACGGCTGGGGCGAGGATTCACCCTGGATGAAACTCTACTACAACGCCCGGGACTGGGTCGGATAAACCGGCCGCCCGATGGAATGCCCCGGGCAAAGCGGGTTCCCCTTTTCAAACACCGGCTCATCGGGGGCCGTGGCAGAAGGGAGTTCTCAACCGGCAAACGGGCGATCCGCTTCCCTGGATGCTACAGAATATTCCTGGAAGAAACATTGATTAGTTTTGCGCATCCCGGAATTGCCCGCCATTGAATAAAATAACGGATCAGGCATCGGGTTTCATTTTGCCCTTCGAATCAACACCATGACGATCTTACCCCTGCAACTTCGTCGCACGATCCCCCTCTGGATCGGATTGCCGCTGCTTATGCTGTGCACCGTCCGCCCAACCGGGGCGGCCGCCGCTCCAAAGTGGGAGCCTGTCTCCCCGGAGGAGCTTGCCGACAACACGCCCCGCATCGAACCGGAAGCGCCGGCAGAAATCTTGAACTACCGTCTCGAGATCGACGAAGAAGGGGATGGAGGCCGGCGCGATTATGTGTACCAGCTCCGGATCAAGATCTACGACCCTGACCGTTCGACCGACATCACCCGGCTGGCGCGATTCTGGGTGGGAAACGGCCCCCCCAACCCTTATTACCAGGTTCTCGCGCGCCTCACGCTGCCAGACGGCACGAGCCGGCTTTTTGATGAAAACGACCTGCGGGAACGCGATGTTGGAACAGAAGGCCGGGCGAACGGCTTTGCCGGCCTGCTAACCTCAAAATCGGATTGGAGCGTCGCACAGAGATTCCTTGTAATCACCGGGGTCGAGAAGGGCGCCATTCTCGATGTTTGGGAGCGGGATCCGAGAACCGCGCCGACAGATTGGCTGATGAGCAGCATCCAGCGGCCCGACATTCCGATCCGGAAGTTCGAGTATGTCTGCCGTTACGTCCCCAAGCAGAAAATCCTGCGCCGGTTTTTCCTGCTCAACCCCTGCGGCGGCCACATGACCCACGACGAGAAGGCCGGGGTCATGGGTTTTGCCGCCGAAAATCTGCCCTCGATCCGCCGCGAACCATTCGCTCCCCCCGACACCTACTTCTCGCTGACCATCATCCAGACGAAGGAGAATCTTGATCACTTCCTGCCCCAACATCACTTGAGCGTGCCCAAGCCCGTTTCGGTTCCGCTTTCGCTCGGACCGTGGGCTTTTTTCTGGTTCTCCCGGTTTTCGTGTGGGTAAGGCTGGGTGAAGGCGGTAGAATGGGGAATGGGCGAGATTCATGATTCAAGCATCGAGAGACATTACGCCGGGCTGTTAGGCGTTGTCGCTCCATGGGAGGTCAGCGAGGTGACACGAGAGCCGAGTCTGCAGCGGGTGACCATTCGGGTGGCATGGCCAGGAAGGACGCGGCCGGTGTGCCCGGCTTGCGGCCAGGTGGGGGCGCTGCACGACAAACGCGAACGACGTTGGCGGCATCTGGATGTGATGGGACACGAAGTGCAACTGGTGTGCGCGGTGCCCCGTTGTGCTTGTGAGCAGGATGGGATCTTGCAGGTGAAGGTCCCGTGGGCGGAGGCGGGTTCGCGCTTCACCGCAGCCTTTGAAGCCCATGCCGTGAAGGTGATCGAGGCCAGCCGGTCGCTGACGCAGGCTGCCGATTTGCTTGGCTTGGACTGGGACAGCGTGCAGCGGATCTTGGAACGCGCGGTCGCGCGGGGATTGCAGCGGCGCACGACGGAGCATGTACGTTATGTCGGGTTGGATGAAAAGAGCTTTGGTCGCGGTCAAGACTACGTGTCGTTGATGACCGACTTGAAGGGACAACGCGTGCTGGAAGTGGTGGCGGGGCGGGATACCGAGCAGGCGGTGACGTTGTGGGAAAGCCTGCCGGAGCCCCAACGCTCGCAGATCGCGGCGGCGGCGATGGACATGGGGGCCGATTTTGCGGCGGCAACTCGCCAAGCAGCGCCGCAAGCGCAGATCGTCCACGACAAGTTTCATGTGTCCAAGTTGCTCAACGAAGCCGTTGACAAGGTCCGCAAAGAGGAACACCGCCGGCTCCTGGCCGAGGGCGATCAAAGCCTCAAGGACACCAAATTCCTGTGGCTGCAAGGAGCCGCGGTCACAGGCGACCGAGCCCTGCGCTTTGAGGAGCTGTGTGAACGGGATCTGAAGACGGCTCGCGCATGGGCGCACAAGGAGACCTTCGTCGAGTTCTGGGCGCAACCGGACCAAGCCAGTGGCCTGGACTTCTTCACCCGCTGGTTCCGCACCGTCCGCCGATCCAAACTCGAACCGCTGAAGAAGGTGGCTCTCACCTTCAAGGATCATCTGCTCGGACTGCTCAACTACTTCATGCATCCGATCACCAATGCCTTGACCGAGGGCTTCAACTCTCGGATCCAAGCCATCAAGGCTGACGCCCGCGGCTTCCGGCGCTTCGCCAACTACCGCGTCCGCATCCTGTTTTTCTGCGGCAAACTCGATCTCAGCATCCATCTGCCATCAGCTCAAACCCACACGATTTCCTGAAGAACCTTTTTTCTCGACCGGCAAGGACTTCGAAGATGCGGACATTGGATTTGTCTCGAAACAGGTGAAGAAGAAAACCGCCGAACTGGTTGCGGGCGCCATCGACGCGCGCGAAAAGGTCCGCCGGATCTATGCCTATGTCCAGGGGCTCTATCAACGGTTCCGCAAGCGCGCGGACCTCGAGAACTGGTATACTCGCTACATCGATTCCGTGGACGAGTTGATCAGCCTCGATCAGATCGACTCCACGATCATCCAGGAGGCAGATTTCCATTATCTCTTTGTGGCCATGGTCCGTGCCGCCGGTCTCGAGTGCCACACCGTGTTTCACCCCATGCGGACAGAGTTTCCGTTCCAACCCGAGATGGTATCGGAGGATTTTGTCGATTGCTGGACAATCGCCGTGAAAGTCGACGGCAACTGGGTGCTATATCAGCCAATCACAGAGGTGCCGCTGAGCGCCGGCACTTTGTCGTGGGCGATCGAAGGCCAGCCGGCCCTGATGGCAATGCCCCAGCAGCAGGTCTTCCTCAAGGTGCCCCCCGCCACCGCTGAAAGTTCCACAGCCGAAACCAGGGCGAAGTTCGAACTCGACATGGAGGGAAACCTGCAGGGGGAATGCGTGCGGACCCTCACCGGTCACTTCGCGCAAATGGTGCGCATCTGGCTGCGCGAGACCGGGCAGGAGGAATGGTGGCGGCTGGCCCGCTCGCTCCTCGACCTGGAGAATCCATCGGCCGAGTTGCGATTGCATGAAATCGAGGGCCTGGACAATCCTGATGAGCCCGTGCGGATTCACGCGTCCATCCGTTGGCCCGCCTACGCTCCAATGGTGAACGACCAGATGGTATTCCCCCTCGCAGTCTGGCGGGAAGGACAACCACCCCTCCTCAACGAATTGAAGCGCACAACCCCTGTTTTCTTCGAATTTCCCCGGGTCGAGACGGAATCAATCACAATTCACCTGCCCGGCGGCTACAGGCCCCGTTTTCTGCCGAAGGCGATCACGGCCCAAAGCGGGGATTTTGCCTACGCGCTTTCGACCACGCAAGATTCCGAGCACGGACTCCTGACAGTGGAACGGTCCTCAACCAACCGCTCCATCGAGATCCCCGTGAAAGGCTATGCCCGGGCGCGCGATTGGTTCCGGCGCGTGAGCGTCGCGGACCAGATTGGCGTCACACTGGCGCGCCCAACCAACCCTTCCTTGAAATAACCCTGCCCGCGCTTCCCAAAGCCATTCCGCCTATGAAGCGACTCGTCTTGTTCTTGCTCTGTGCCACGCTGGTTCACGCCGCCCGGCCGCCGGAATGGCTTCATCTTCCATCCGCGCAGGAACCCCGCCCTTCCGATGCCTCGGCGTGGATTCTGCATCACGCCGAACGGGTCACCGAGGAGGATCCGACTTCCATCGTAATGCGCTATCGTTACGCGGTCATGCCGCTCAGTGAAGCCGGCGTTACGAATGCCGGGTGCAATGTTATTTATACAGACGGAGCTGACAAGCTCGTTTCAGCCCGCGCATGGGCCATGTCGCCTGACGGCAAGAAATGCCGGGCGTTCGGAGGCGATGATTTCATGATCTATTCGCCGACGGTGAGCAACCGGTCCTGGGATCAGGAGAAATCGGTATATTTCGAAGCGGCGCGGTATTTGCAGCCAGGATGGATCTTTGCCTGGGAGGTCGAGATCAGGTTGCAAACCATCGCTTTCGACTTTCGCTGGAGTCCCAGGAATCCCTTGCCGGTGAAGTTCGCCTCGTTCGAAATCATCCCCGAAGCGGGCGGCACCGTGAAATGGCAGGCATTCTCCAAAGACATGCCCGCGCCCGCGGCCGGCAGCGCTCCGGGATCCCTGGTGTGGCAAATTGCCGACCTGCCAGGATACAACCAGAACGTGCCGGCCGAGATGGAGCCCAACAGCATGGAATTGCGCGCCTGTTTCCTGGAGCCGGCGGCGGAGGGCTCCGGCTCCAAGTCCTGGAGCGATGTCGTCCGGCTGGCGCGGGCCGAGATGGATCCCAAGGCGGTTGCCACACCGGAGCTGGCGGCCCAGGCGGCACGCCTGGCCGGCCGGGGTGACTTGTGGTCGCGCATCGAGCCCATCTGCCAGTTCGTCCAGAAGCAGATCACCTACCTCGAAATCGTCATCGACACCGACTCCATGGCTGGTTACCGCCCGCACCCGGCCGGCGAGGTCCTGGAAAACCGTTATGGCGACTGCAAAGACAAGGCCGTGCTGCTCTGCACCATGTTGCATGCCGTCGGGGTCGAGGCCAGCGTCATGTTGGTCAATAGCGGCAGTCCCATGACAAACAGGCCCGATTGGCCCTCCGCTTCGTTCAATCATGCGATCGTCGCCATCCCGTATCGCGAAGGCGAGAATCCGCCGCCGGGCTGGACGGTCGCGCGGGCCGGAGACCGTGACTACGCCATCTTCGACCCGACGAACGAGCGCGTGCCATTCGGCCTCCTGCCGGTTTATGATGCCGGCGGGCTGGGTCTGATTCTCGCCTCCGGCGTGACCGCTCCGGTCTTGATTTCCATGCCGCCGCCGGCCAGCGAGTCGGTATCGATCAGCGTGAGCACGGCCCTCGCGGCGGATGGCTCGGCCAGGATCGAAACATCCGAAGAGCGCTCCGGCCTCAGCGCGGCCGAGGCCATCACCCGGGATGAAACCGTTTCGCGGAATAAACGGACCGGCGCGCTGGAAAGACGCATTCAGCACAGCGTGCCCTTGATTGCGGATTTGTCATGGGAAAGCGCGGGCAATCTGCAGACCCGGCGCTGGAACCGCCACGCCAGTTTCTCCGCCCAATTCGTTGGCAAGCGCACGGTGGGCGGGATGTACGTCAACACCGACCTGATGTCAGCCGTGCCTTCCGCGGAGCCTTGGGAGGAGAGGACGGAAGGCTGGCTGAGCTTTGCGCCAACCTCCACCCGGCGCGAGATCCGGTTGAGCGCACCCGCCGGCTGGACGTTCGCCGTGGTTCCTTCCGATTGGTCGGCGAAGACCGCAGCGGGCGAAGGTTCGATGCATTATTCGCTGAAAGACGGAGTCCTGATAGGTGAGATCAAGCTCCAGATCGCAGGTGGCGTCCTGGATCGGGAGGCTTACCTTGAGCTCTGCAAACTCCTGGAGGCCGCCGCCGGGGCTGAGCGGCGCCCGGTGATGCTGGCGCAACCCACGCCGCCGCCCGCCAATTCTGGGACGACTCCTGTGCCAGCGAAGCAATCGTCGTCCTGAAAACACCGCGTCTCCTTGTTTCTTGTGCTTTCCCGTCTGGCATCAACGGTTCTTCCGGCCCAGGAACCCTTGAGCAGGGGAACGAAGCAGGGACATGCGGATTCCGGGACCGCCATTCAGGCGCCCGGCTGCCGGGCTGGCTTCTCTTTTTGGGTTTTTCGTCTGTCTTTGATCCGGGTTCTCCACAAAATTGCCTCGCGCATCACTCTGCCGATGCCCCTACCATGAAAATGAAGCACCTTCTCCCCGTTGCAGCCCTTCTCATGTCGGCCATGGCCGCCGCCCAGGATCCCGCCGGCGAATTTGTCGGACTCGCCCGGATTCGGGCGGACGTGAAATCGAAGCGCGTCAGCAGCTGCGACCGCACCGGCGGCAACGCCGACAACGTCGGCAACATAGCCAATGGCGCCAAACTGAACATCATGGATGTGAAGGGCGCCGGCATCATCACGCACATCTGGATCACCCTCGCGCCCGGGGCGGACATGCTCAACCGCAACGACGTCCTCCTGCGCATGTACTGGGACGGCAAACCCTACCCCTCGGTCGAGGCGCCGGTCGGGGCGTTCTTCGGCAACGGCTGGGGAGAGGCCTACAGTTTCGTCAGCGCCCCCCTCGCGGTCACTCCGGGCTGGGGAAAATCCTACGTGAGCTATTTCGCCATGCCCTTTTTCGAAGGGGCGAGGATCGAGATCGAAAACCAGAGCGGGCGCACGATCGACGCCCTCTACTTCAACATCGATTATGAGGAGGTCCCGCGGCTGCCCCCGGATCTCGGCCGGTTCCACGCCTGGTACAACCACCAGCTCACCGAGGCTCTCCCCGGCGGTGAGAACGAGTGGGGCCTGCTGGGCCCGTCCGGCAAAAACCTCGACGGCAAACGCAACTACGTCTTCGCCGACATCAAGGGCCGGGGCCACCTCGTCGGCGTCAACTACTACGTCAACTGCCCGAGCACCATGTGGTACGGCGAGGGAGACGAGATGATCTTCATCGACGGCGACAGCCGGCCCACGCTGAACGGCACCGGCACGGAGGATTACTTCAACACCTCGTGGTCGCCCAAGGAGCTGTTCCAGCATCCATATTTTGGCTACGCCCGGGTGAACAATGAGACGGGCTGGCTGGGGCGCACCCATCTGTACCGCTTCCACATCGCCGACCCGGTCTGCTTCGAAAAATCGTGCCGCTATACCATCGAACACGGTGACAACGACAACCTGACGCTCGACCTGGCCTCCGTCGCCTACTGGTATCAGGACACCGCCAGCCCCCTGCCCCGGTCCTTCACGAAGCAGGAGCGCCAGCCGATGCCGGCCATCACGCCCTCCGACATCCACCTCTGGCGGGATGCCTGGCGCAGGGCGCACGGCAACAGCCCTACCCTCTGGGGCAACGAGCGCCAGCCGTAGCAGCCTGCGGGGCCCCCGGCGGTCATGGAAACAGCGGGCAACGCTGCGGGGCAGTCCCCGCGGAGGAGTCGATCTGGCGCGGAAGCAGCACTCCGCCGTCGCTGCTGAGCTGTCCGCCGGAGAAGTCGGCGACGCCGCGTCGCGAACCCGGGGCTTGAAACCCGGAGGGGAACAGTTGATGTTTTTCAGGCTTTTCTGCTGCAGCAGGGACACGGATGCATTCTGGCGTCACCGAACCTCCTTCTGGAAACCTTATGAATCCAATCTCCCGGCGCGATGCACTCAAAACGGCTCTCATCGGCGCTGTTTCCACGCAGATTGTCAGTAGGTCGGCAGCCGCGACAGGCGAACCCCACGCGCGTTCGGCTCCGAAACCCGCGGTTGGGATCGAAGGCCAGCGCAGAGCTGATCTCGGCAATGGGACATACCTCAATCCGATCGTTGCCGGCGACCACCCGGATCCGACCGTGCTAAAGGACGGGGCCGACTATTACATGACGTTCTCGTCATTCTTTTCTTATCCCGGCGTCATCATCTGGCACTCGCGCGATCTTGTAAACTGGGCGCCGGTCGGACCTGCGTTGACAAAACCCATTGGCACAGTCTGGGCAATGGACCTGGTCAAGCACAAGGGGCGCTACTTCATCTACATTCCGGCAACTCCGGGAGGCCGGCAGTCTGTCTTCGTCGTTCACGCCGACGACATCCGCGGCCCGTGGAGCGATCCGATTGACCTCAAGGTGTCCGGTTGCATCGATCCAGGCCATGCGGTCGGCGAAGACGGCAGGCGCTATCTGTTCTTCAACGGCGTCCGCAGAATTGCCCTGACCGATGACGGCCTGGCGACGGCCGGCGCGCTGGAGCAGGTCTACAACCCATGGCGCTACCCCGACGACTGGGTGGTTGAGATGTTCGCCCCCGAAGGGCCGAAGATCTTCCGCCGCGAGGATTGGTTCTACCTCGTCGCCGCGGTGGGCGGCACGTCCGGTCCGCCGACGAGCCACATGGTCACCGTCGCCCGCTCGCACTCCATCCATGGGCCCTGGATGAACTGCCCCCACAACCCGATCGTCCATACCGGGAGCGCTGAGGAACCCTGGTGGTCGCGCGGCCATGCGACGGTGGTCGAGGGACCGGGCGGCGATTGGTGGATGATCTATCACGGCTACGAGAACGGCTTTCGCACACTTGGCCGGCAGCCCCTCCTGGAGCCGATCGAATGGACTCCTGACGGATGGTTCCACGCAAAAGGCGGGACGCTGTCGCAGCCGCTTGCCAAACCCAGGAACGGACAGCCGGGACCGTCGGGCTTTGCGCTGTCGGACGATTTTTCGGCAGACCGGTTCGGCGTGCAATGGAGCTTCTTCAATCCCGGCCCGGATGAGATGCAGCGCGCCCGATACGAAAACCGCGCCCTGGCGGTCCGCGGAAAGGGGACAACCCTGGCCGACTCTTCTCCGCTCACCTTTCTTGTGGGCGACCGAAGTTACGAGGCGGAGATCACCCTGGACATTGGCGACGGCGCCCAGGCGGGAATCTGCCTGTTCTACAGCGAACGCATGTTCTGCGGCGTTGGTTTCAGCAACGCGCAGATGTTCACCTACAACTATGGCATGGAACACAGCTGGATGCGCCAGGACATGGCAACCCGACAGGTGCGCCTGCGCGTGACCAACCATGCCCACGTCGTGATCTTTTACTACCAGCGGAACGGCGAGGCATGGGTCAAGCACCCGTGGCAGATGGAAGTGTCGGGCTATCATCACAACGTTTTGGGCGGCTTTCTCAGCCTCAAATTTGGCGTCTATTGTATTGGAACGGGAGAAGCGAAGCTGCGCGACTTTGTCTATCGGGGCGCATGACGCAGAGCCCGGCTCATGCCCTCGGGGGCGGGGCGGCATCGCCGTAGCGGGCGCCGGCTTGGCGCGACACCTGGCGGGATGCCTGGCGCAAGAGGCGCACGGCAACAATTCGACCCTCTGGGGCAACGAGCGCCAGCCGTAGCAGCAGGCCGGACCGTGGCGGTCTTCCTCCCGGCTGCCGGCATCAGGGTCTGCCGGGCGCCGGCGCGTTTGAAGCGGCGGCCGCATCGACAGGCCATGGCCGGGTCCGCCTTCGCTCTTCGTTCCCTTCGTTTGCTTCTATAAAAAGGTCTCCCTTCGGTCTCTTCGCTCGCTGCGACATCCCGTGAAGAATAAACTGTAGAAGATCGGCCCTATAGGAGAACGTGGAGGTGACCATTTCGAAATACAGACCAGCGTTGCGCAAAAGATTCCGGAAGCTACCTACCGCGGCGCCACAAAAGTCGCTCCGCTGGTGCGACAATTGTCCTGGTCGCACACCGCCCATGTGAATTTCACCACCTCCAAGGAGACCCGATGGAAGACCGATCCCGGAAATGCCACGTCAACTGGGTCATTTGCGACAGTGATTGGGAGGCGGAGTTCTGCCGCGTCGCCGAGGCGCATCCGCGCGTCCGGGCCTATGTCAAGAATCAGGAACTCGGCCTGGAGGTTCCCTACCTCCTGGGCTCCGCGCCGCACAAATACCTGCCGGACTTCATCGTCCAGATCGACGATGGCCGGGACCAGCCGCTCAACCTCATCGTCGAGATCAAGGGCTACCGCGGCGAGGATGCGAAGGAGAAGGCCAACACCATGCGCGCCTGCTGGGTGCCGGGCGTCAACAACCTCGGCAAGTACGGCCGCTGGGCCTTCGCCGAGTTCACCGGCGTCTTCGAAATCGCATCCGACTTCGACAAACTGGTCCAAGCCCACGTCGCGCTAACGCCAGCTTCCCGTTGATCCCATGCCCGCCACCGCCCAGCCCCATGCCAAAGTCCAGTTGCTCATCCGCAGCGTGCGGCAGCAGCGGGTGATCCTGGATTCCGATCTCGCGGCGCTCTATGGCGTGCCGACGATTCGGTTCAACCAGGCGTTCAAACGCAATCGCGATCGCTTCCCTCCGGATTTTGCCTTTCAACTCTCCGCGGCGGAGTTCGCGGGTTTGAAGTCACAAATTGTGACATCAAACCTTCAAGCTGTTGAGAGATCGGGGCTTGCGCCTAACTCATCACAATCTGTGATCAGTTCCCGCAAGCTGCTGCCGTTGCTCGCGCCGCCGCCCGATCCACCCAAGCCCCAGATCGGCTTTTACCCCGGCAACCGCTGACTCGTCCTTTCCCTCTCATCCTCACTCTCACTTCCGGCCATGACGTCGCGGCTGGTGGTGGACCTCGGTGCGAACGATCCCTACAAGTCGCTCAAGACGACGCTCAAGGCCGAGATCGACGAGGCCGCCTGGGAATCCCTCCACAGCACCATCTCGCACCCGTTCCCCAAGCCGGCGACCGGCCGCATCGCCGTCAAAGTCATCAACCACCTCGGCGACGAGGCAATGAAGGTCATTGCCGTAGAGTAGCAGTCTACATCCAACCATGAGTCGCCCAAAACCCCCTCACGAAGTTGAGCGTTCGCCGCGCACGCCCAAGCGTCCCACCGAGCAGTACAAAATGCTCTTGAGAGTCGACGTTGACTGGGGATCCACCGGAATCTGGGAGATCGAAGAACCCGGCGCGCGGTTTGCGGGAAGAAATGTCGGATACGACCTTCTCCCGATCTCTCCAGAACTGCGGAGCCGCTTTGAGAAGTGGACCTCCTGGCACGAACCCGGCGACGGCTGCGATCGGCACCGACAGGCCGACCCCTTTCTGTTCGGCGCCTATGCCTGGTCGCTGGCCATCGATCTCAAGCGCGAATTGGGCGAGGACTTCTATGTCGAGTACCACCGACGGGAAATCCACGATGATGTCAGATATCTCGTAGAGCGCCGCCGACTCCACGCCCGCCACGGCCGGCTCGCGCCCAAGAATTTCACCGCCGGACCGCCGGCCACGTTGGCCGAGCCCATTTGCTCAAACAGGCCGACGATTGCGCGTACGAAACGGATAAAGAAGAAAGCGGAGACTCCTTGAAGCCAGCCTGGACCGCACGTCAGGGGCAGTTTCTGTCCTACATCCATCAATACGGCATGGTAAACGGCTGCCCCGGCTGAAGCGGACATGCAGCGATTTTTTCAGGTTACGCCGCCGAGCGTGCATTCGATGGTGCTCATACTTGAACGGCGCGGGTTCATCCGCCGAGTTCCGCATCAGGCCCGCAGTATCACCCTGCTCGTTCCACCCGAATTGCTGCCCCAGTTGAAACGCGTCCAACGCCAAAGGTGAACTCCGGATTGACCAGCGAGCGCAGGGCTCGACACTTTCTTCGGTTTGCAGTGTCCTAGCCGATTAGAAGTCATGCCGTCCACCTGTGAAATCGCCGAGGTGCTTTGGGCTCGCTGCCTCGAGGCCGACCTTCATCCCAAGATGGCCGAGCGCGTGGCGGCGTTTCCTGCCAACCGAGCAGCAGTCTCTCTTCTGCCGGCATCAGGGTCTGCCGGGCGCCGGCGCGTTTGAAGCGGCGGCCGCATTGACAGGCCATGGCCGTGTCCGCCTTCGTTCCGCAAACAGATGGTTTCGGGGACGTTCATCCGACATCGGACGGCTCCTGTCAGGATAATCAAGCTCCGGCAATAGGATCCCGATGCAGGAGGCCGATGGCCGTTGACACCGCTGGTGACGCATCGGTAGCTTGATTGGCAGAACATGGCCTTACCAGATAGACCAATCGGGATCGCCTTGATCATCTGTGACCGTGTCATAACAGATGCGGCCACCCACGAAAAAACCCTCGTCAGCACGTTCAACCAGATCTTCGCGAGGGCGTTTCCGTGCGTGCATCCACGAATGACCATTTTCGTGGCTGTCACCAACGGGCGGGGTCCGACAGAGGCGGAAATCAAGTGTGTCAATGAGTCGGACGAAAACACACCGGTGTTTGGAATGAAGGGCATGGTCCCATTTTCGGACCCGAACCACGTGGTAGAAATGAGTTTTCAGTTCAATAATGTGCCGTTTCCTAAACCGGGACTGCACTGTATTGAGTTCTTCTGCGATCAAGAACTGGTGTTGCAAAGCCGCTTTCAGGTCAGCATCCTGAAGCAGGATTCAACAGCATGAGCACGATCACGAAAGAGCCGCCGAATAATTTTTTCTCGCTGCCGGATCAACCCGTGCCTGCAGACATGGGACGGGGCGAAGGAAGCAAGCTCCATTCGACCTACTTTGAGTTCCGTGTGACGTTGCCGGTCATCGGGGGCGTGGCTGTGGCGGAGATGTCGAACGCCGAACTGCTCGTAGCTGCGGAAAAGGCGGGAACCTTCGACTTCTTGAACGGCCCGGAAGAGGATGGTTACAACGACCTGCTCAAGAAGAAAAGTGAATGAACAAATGGGACGTTGTTGTTCTCAGCTATCCATTCACTGACCTCTCCGCCACGAAGGTTCGGCCTGCTTTGGTCGTCTCACCCGACGTCTACAACAAGCAGAGCCAAGACCTGACTTTTATTCTTGTCACGACCAATACGTCGCGGCGTGGAATATTCGATATTCTGGTGCCGAGGTCACATCCCGAATTTCTGCTGACCGGACTCCGGTATGAATCTGCAGTGAGAGTCGATAAGATATTCACTCTCAGCAAGCACTTGGTCGCAACAAGCATTGGTCACTTCGGATCTCAGCTAAAAGCTGAAGTCGAAAAGCAGCTACGTCTTTTCCTGGAACTCTCAGACGAGCAGCTGGCGTTGAAAATCTGAGTGGGTTCATGATCACCACACGCTCGGTCGCCGTTCTCGGCCTTTCGCTGATCATCGGCCTGGCCATCTTCGGAGTCCAGGTTGGCAGGGCCGTCAAAAAGGGGCGCGACTTTGACCGCTACCTCACCGTCCGCGGTCTGTCGGAGCGCGAAGTCAAGGCGACTCTCGCCATCTGGCCGATCCGGTTCTCCGTGAACGCCGACGACCTCCTCGCATTGAAGTCGGCGATGGAGCGGGATCAAGGCCTCGTGATGGCATTCCTCCAGGATAACGGCATCAGTTCCAAGGATGTCACGCTCGGCCTTCCCTCCGTGACCGACCGGCTGGAAGAACGAACCGCCGGCAACAAGCCCGCGCTCAGCCGGTACCGGGGCATTGTCGTGATCGTCGTGCGAAGCCCGGAGGTCGACGTGGTGAAGAAGGCAATCCAACAGGTCGAGACCCTGCTCGACAAGGGCGTCGCGCTGACCGAGAACGAATATGGCGACCAGCCCGAATTCCTTTTCACCGAGATCAACCGGGTCAAACCCGACATGATCCGGGAAGCCACGGCAAACGCGCGCGCCGCCGCCGAGAAGTTTGCGCAGGACTCGAAGACCAAGGTCGGCGCCATCCGCAGGGCCACCCAGGGTGCCCTGGAGATTGAAGACCGCGACAAGGCTTCGCCCGAGAGGAAGATCATCCGCGTGGTGACCACCATCGACTTCTTCGTTGAATGACGGCCCTCTTCCGGCCTCCGGGTCACGAGGCGCGCAGCAGTTCGAGCATCTCCCGGTCGAGCTTGTGCGCCCGGAAGTCCTCGTATTTCACGTCGGCCCGCCCGCTGTCCAGGACTCCAAACGCGCCGCGGAACTGCCACAGCGCCCAGCCGAAACCGGAGTCCGCGGCGAGCGCGAGGAAATCGCGCATCCACGAGATCACTACATGATGGGGGGTCCGGTTGAACGCGCCGAATTCGCCGATGTGCACGGGCGAGCCCGCCGCCTCGATCTCGCGCCAGGGCTGGAACACCTGCAGATCGAGCCTCGCCCGGTTCCATTCGGCCGCCGGGTCGATGCGGTCGCGCCACCGGATCGCGATCGGATTGTCGTGAAACACCCGGCGAAAGGCCGCATCCCGCTCCTTTTCCTCGGCGGCGGCCCCGGGCGTGACAGCCAGCGGCCATGTCGGCTCCGGCCAGCGGTCCGATCCCTCGATCCAGTCCGCATGCCAGTGGGTCACGGGAATCGGATCGTACACGTGCAGGCTCTGCATGATCCCGAGGCCGGCCAGATCGGGCACCGGCACGCGCCCCCACACGAGCCCGTCCGCGATGATCGGCCGGTCCGGACTCTCCGCGCGGATTCCGGCGACCAGCGCCCGGACGACGCGTGTGTACGCGGCGCCGTCCACCCAGGTGTTTCCGCCGCCGGACCGGGTCGCCGGTTCGTTGAGCAGGTTGAAGCTCAAGGCCGATGCGGGGACGTCGCGGTATCGTCGCGCGAAGTGCCGCCAGTGATAATCGCAGGCCTCAAGCGCCTCGGAATCGGTCCAGAGGTTGAACGGCTCCGGCGTCGACAAGTCGACCGAGTAGCCCGGAGCCCGGTGGAAACAGAGGTTGACGTGGATGCCGTACTGGCGGCCGAGCGCCACCGCGGCGTCGATCTCCCGGAGCACGGGTTCGCGGAATTCGCGCCAGTTCTTCGGGTCCGACCAGCAGTGATAGGACATCGGCAGGCGCACGAAGTTGAATCCCCACGTTGCGATCAGTTCGAAATCCTCCTCACGGAACGGGTCATTCGAGCGCGCGGCGATGAACTTCTCCAGGAGGTTGAAGCCGCGCCAGCGTTTCGCCCCGGCCTTTCCGGATGCGGCCGGCTGCGCCCCGCGAAGACGGATTCGCTCAATCATCGCGGCCACCGCAACCGCGACGGCACCCTTCAAGAATCCGCGCCGGGTCGCACCCTGTTCCATGGGATCACCCTGCCAGACCCGGGTCGGTTTGCCGATCAAAAAGACAACCTTCCGGCGCCGGCCCCCGCAATCCTCGTGGCAGACTCTTCAAGCCTGGCGCCCGGAGTCGGGGTCGCACCGGCACGCCTTCAAAGGGCGCGGGATTTTGAGTCCGTTCTCGTCATCATTCTCCAACGCCTTGCGCTCCAGCTGTCCGCAATGCCGTCAAAAAACGTCGCTGAATTGCTATCCGTGTAACGCAACATCCTGTGGGGCGCGGTACCGAAGCCATAGCGTCTGAAAGACGCCGACGATGTTTGAAGACGCCCAGTAGAGCGCGAGGCCAGCGGCGAGCTTCCAGACGATCAACGATGTCACGATGAGCTGGATGACGATGATCGTCGTACGCGCATTCTCGGATGCGTTGGGCATCCAGTAAGCCGACATTGCGGTCAAAGAGAGGATCACGAGGGTCAGAGCCATGTCCGGGGACGCGAGATCCTTGATCCAGAGAAATGCCTTGTTCGCAACAAGGGCTCTCCGGATCGTGCTGTAAAGCATCCCGAAGATCGGCAACTGGATGAACCCGCCCACCATCGTCGGCAGATCGAAAGGACTGTAATGGTGCTTCCGATAAAGCCTGGCCATTTCATCGAACAGCCGCTGCGGATCCTTCTGGAATCGCTGCTTCAAAACTTCGATCTCTGGCTGCAGGGCACGTGCAAGCGCCTGGCTGCGCAGTGAGCGTCGCGCGAGTTTGATCGTGAGAGGCAACAGTGCGACACGGATGCCCACCGAAAGGGCCACAATGGCGTAGCCGAGGCTTCCGCCGAAGGCCTGAACGAGATAGGCAAGAGTGGCCGTGAGTAGATTAGGCATGACCTTGAATGCTGGAGCAAGACTTGGGCCGGAATTCCCCGGAAGCTGCGTTCACCGTCATATAGGGGAAGCTCAACCAGCTGCGTAGTCGAGCGAAGACTTCGGAGGCAGTGCCAAACGGCCTTTTGCGAGGCGCCCCCCCTTCTGGCGCACAGCGAAACGCCCGGGCCACGGCATGGAGAGCAATTCGATCTTGAGCTTTTTTCCGGTTGCCTGATCCTTGATTGAGATTCGGAAACGGGCTTTGTAACGTGCCATATTGGCTCCACCAAAAACTTGCCCCGTCAAATTGGCAACTAACTGGCTGATCTGCTCCTATGAAGGAATCCGGTGCAACCGAAGCGGCAAAACCACCTGTTCGGCAAGAGAAGTCCCCACCCGAGCAATATCGCGCAATGAAGTACCGGGTGAAAAGAATCGCACTGAAGTCTGGAGAGGTCGTTACTGAGCGCGAATTGCTCCCGACCGAGAATCTCTTTGAAGGGACGCTGCCGGTTGGCCACCAAACATGGCAATCCATGTCGACATCTCGCAGGGACTGAGGATCGACGACCTCGAAAGGCTACAGGCAAAGGTCCATCTGAGGGGCGGCCGTCTTGTCGCCTACTCGGAGGTGATCTCAGCGGTCATTCTCTCAGCGCGTTCGTACCATGTGAGGTGGATTCCGCGACTCGAAGAAAGAAGATCGTCGGGTTGGATTTCGTCAGCTGTGACTGTCGTGCTCGGCTGGTGGGCATTTCCAGGCCCGCTTTGGAGCCTTACCGCGCTCGTTTGGAACTTTCGTGGAGGCGTCGACCTGACCGATGGGCTCATGGCGGCATATTCCGGAAACAAATCTCCAATCGGTTATTCGGACATGTCGGTCATGGAGAGATTCCACGACGAGGCGCGAGCTTTGGCACTGAAGATTCTGTGGTGCATGGTTGCCATCTTCATCGCATGGTTCGCATATGCCATATGGCACCAGACGAAATGAGGAAGACCTCAGAGCGTAGCAGAAAGGCGCAGCACGATGCAGCGAAAGAGAAGAGATAGGGCCAACCATCATTCGCCGGACCCAACGCTCTCGGCTGTCACGCCAGCTGCTGATGTTGGCACGCGCCAACGACATTGATAAACAACATGTTAAGAAAGTGGTTTATGGGCAGTCGTAGCCGAGTCTGGGGAATAGACCAAAAGGAACGGTGTCACGGGTCACTTGTACCGCGCTCGGCATAATTGATCGACCCATAACAGGAGCGGGCAAGCCCCGCCGGTGTGAGCGATCCGAGGTGTAGTTCGAAGGGTATCCAAGAAGCCGGTACACCTACGGGAAAAGCACTATGGAGAATGTCGACGCGTATCCAACGGCCGGAGACGGCGCTCGCAGAACAGGTCGGAGGCTCGTGTCGCGACTGCCATCGTCTCCCAATTGCACGTGCGCACTCAGCGTCTTTTCGAGAAAACGCTCCACCGGATTCGAATCCCCGTTGGGAGGTCTGCTCTTCGCTATGCTTGTACGGTCTGGCGGACCGGAATTGAGCGTTTGAAGCCCGATATAGGACTATCCCGAAACCGACCAGTGCAATGACCAGCACGATGAACGCGCGGAAGACATGACCCCGTCGGATCGGCTCCCAATGGTGCAGGCGACTGTTTGAACGATGCCGGAGTCGCGGCGGTGCGAAGCTGGACATCGGAGCAATTCAGCCATTCAATTAGAGACCATCTGGAAATCAGCCGGGATTTGCAGGTGTAGACAGGCCAAACCTTTGATGGATACCTCGAAAGGAGAACTTCAGTGAAAAAAACGTTGCTGCAGGCGTTGGCGGTATTGGGGATCTACGCGCTGCCGGTTGATCTCGTCGCGCAATCTCCGGCGCCGCAAACCTACAAACTTGTTGCTGAAGTCGGTGGCCCGGATCTGAAGATGGCCATCACCATCTACCGGGATGGCCCCAGGGAACGAATTGAGCAGACCCTGAATGGCAGCCAGATGACAACGCTCTTCAATTTTCAAACACACACGGTGTGTTGGATAAATTGGTTCAACAGCGGCCGTTGTTCTGCCGGGCGCTACTTGTCCTCCCGGGCGCCAGTCAGCGAAGATCCCATCACCGGAACTGCTGATCTCCTGGCCCAGTGTTCAGCCAACCGCAAACACAAGGCAGTGCGGACGGAAAATGTGAATGGGATTTCCACCCGCCTGGAGGAGTTTGAGGCTGGCGCCAAACCGGCGTCGGCCGATGTCTGGCCAACTCGCGTGTGGTTTTCCGAGCCGGGCGATTATCTGGTAAAGCTCGAGGGGATCGGACAGGACGGCCGGCCGACGGTGTTGTTTGAGATTAAACAGCTCAGCTTCGAAAGGCCTCCGGCCTCGTTGTTCGAAACGCCCGCAAATTGCCCGATGACCGATTCAGAGATGGACGAGAGCGGCGAAATCCGTGCGCACTCACAAACGAGCGTGAACGTCCAAGGTACCGGCACGGCTGATTTGGGCAAGGACACCATGAACAGCTCGGTGTCCGTGTCGTCCAGCACGACCAAGACACAAACGCCTGCCGCCAACGCAAAGATCACTGCCGTGATTCTGACGGCAGTCGAAGTGCACGATTCAGTGCCGGATCGACGGAAGCTCCAGGTTACGGGCACGGTGAAGACCGACGGGCCGGCCACAATCTGGTATCGATTCTACGCCAACATTGGAGGCGTGGAATTCTCAGGAGGACCAAATGGAACGGCCACGGTGACGGCTTCGGGCGAGGTGATGATCACGAAGGATGCCCTCTTCCAAACAAGCAAACGTGGTGAAATGCGGCTGCAGGCAATCGTGCAAACACCCGGGAGACGCAATTCGGCGGTCATCTCCAATGTCGTCCCGTTCGACGTCTCCTTCGGCGTCCCGGGGGCAGCGCCACAGCACTAGACCCGCCATTTGGTTTAGCGGCATACCAAGCGAGCGAGGGCGCTACGGTGATTGTGTGCGAGAGGTGCATGTCAGGAGCATCACGCACGTCAAACAAGGGAGAGAGGTGTCGTGCATATTCGGGTTTAGCGATTGCCCACCAATGAATGCAATCTACGGCAAGAAATCCGGAGCAACCGTCCATCCGGTTTCGCCGCGCAGAGGGAGGACGCCTCCGCGAATCCGGGCACTGCACGAACAAGGACCGAGAACGCGCGACCACCTTGACCATGACGAATGAGCCGCCCGGTTCCGGCCAGACCGATCCCTACGCGGCGTTGCGCCATGGTCCGTACCGCCAGTTTCTGTTCGGTCGCGCGATTGCGCTTGTTGGCGGCCAGATGCAGACCGCGGCCGTCGGTTGGGCAGTGTATGTACGGACGGGATCGATGCTGGCGCTTGGATTCATCGGCTTGGTGCAGATTGTCCCCGTGCTGCTGCTGTTTCTGCCGGCAGGACACGCGGCGGACCGCTATAGCCGCCGCACCATTCTGCTTCTCGGGCAAGGACTGACTTTAGCGTGCTCGCTGGCGCTCGCTGCGCTCTTCTATGGAAAGGGGCCGCCGCTGCTGGTCTTTGCGTTCCTATTCCTGCTGGGGGTGCTGGTGATCATGCGGGGTGTCCCCGAGCTCAGGCGCCTAGGCCGCCTTCAGGAAATCCAGCCGGCACGGGCGTGAATCTAGATGTCCCCTGTCATTGATCATGTCCCGCGATCCGCTGTCCAACGAACGGGGTCTACTTCAGGTCGCCTCAGTTGGAGTCTGTGCGTTTGTATTGAAGCCGGATCCGATGGGGATGGCGTTTTTGCAGGTCTCATTCGTGCCAGGCATCATTCTTCAGGCATTCGTGGTCCTTTTGGCTTGGGGTTGGCACCGCACTATCGGGCAGAATCAAGAAAGACTTTACCCCGCAGCTCTGTTCAGCGGGATCCTCACATCATTGCTCGTTTTCATCCTCGCTCGAATTCTCTTTCACGATCAGATCAGCGACGGCTTGCGTTGGTTCGGTCTGGTTCCTCTCGTGCTCTGTTCCGTGCCGCTGCTCTTTCTCTGCTTTTGTCGGAGCCCGATAACCAATGATAAGAAGGGTGCCTAATCATCGCAGCCAACGCCCTTGGCTGTCATCCCTCGGGCGAGGCACCCGTCGCGCCGCCGCCCGGCATGGCAGGCCTTTAACGTCTCGGCATAGAATAATAGGAGTATGATTTTATGGTCCCGCTCTTCTGGATTGTCCCCGTGTTGCTCTCTGCGCTGCTGATCTGGATCATTGACACTGTGCAACGGCCTCGGGCGAACACTCACAGCCCTCCGTGAAACCGGGCGAAGGCATGCGCGAGCATGAGTGCCAGTCATTTCGTCGTCACCTGAATGCTGCTCTCAATGACTCCGGTCGCTATGGCGTGGCGGGTGAGTCCGGCCGTGTCGTGGATGTTGAGTTTGTCCATCAATTTCTGGCGGTGTTTCTCGACGGTCTTCGTGCTGATGCCGAGCTCGGCCCCGACCTGTTTGTTCGCTGCCCCTTCGGCCACGAGTTGCAGCACCTCCGCTTCGCGCACGGTCAGCAGCTGCGTGGGCTTCCCGCGGGCGGCACCGCCTTCGCGCAACCTCCGCTCCGCGTCGCCCAAGCGTTTTGCAATCGACGGACTGAAATACGAATGGCCGGCGACGATTTGCCTGATCGCGTCGACCAGCGCCTGCCCGGAATTTTGTTTTACCAGATAGCCGGAGGCACCGACTGCGGCCATGTGCGCCACATACTCGTCGTCGCTGTGCGCGGAGAGCACCAGCACCTTGGTGTCGGGCGCCGCGGACAGAATCTGTCGCGTCGCTTCAAACCCATTGAGCAGGGGCATGGCAATGTCCATCACGACCACGGTCGGACGGAGTGTCCGGGCCAGCTCCACGGCCTGGCGGCCGGTCACCGCCTCGCCGACGACCTCGAATTCTCTGTCCAACTCCAACAGCGACCGCAATCCCTCGCGGACGATGGCATGATCCTCGGCCAGCAATACGGTGATTCGTTTCATGGGTTCGATCCTGGATGGTTGGGCTTGCCCACCGCGTCGCATCGTTTTGCAGGATGGATCTGGGTGTCTCCCGTTATGACTGTGTCTTTTCACGCAACGCCACTCATGGGCCGCGACTTTTCCCGAGGCTGGCAAAAACGATCCGGCGCGTCCGTGTATGACCAGTTAGCGCCAGGGGCCTCCCCTGGCGAGCGATTGTTTATGGGGTGATGACCTACCCGTCTTGCACGCCCGCGCCGGCCAGGCTCCCGGCACAGACGTTGCGGTGGGGAAACACCCCATAATCCTTTGGGAATGCCGCGGGTAGGATACCGAAAGCAAAGAACCTTTGGCTTTCCCTGAGCAGCTCCTGGCCACCGCCAACGACCGCGATCCCGCCATGAAGTTTTCCCCCTCCACCGCCCGCACCGTCTTCAACCGCCCGCCAGCGCCAGATACCGACGACCCAACGTCGGCCGGCGTACGCCTTCACCGGATTCTACGGGAGACTGCCAAGGAACCATCTGGTCCGCGACCGACAACGAACTCATTTGCCCGGCCGCCAATGCCGTGCCCCAATGCATGCCCGCCGCCCGCGTTCCGACCCTACAGCCGCTTCCAGCATGTCACGTCGTCAACTGATGCACCCAGTTACACGAGCGTGAAAGTCTCATCTCCACCCAATCCGGCGCCGGCCATGCGGGCGGGCCCGTTTGAATCGACCGCCTCGCCTGGCCGCGTCCTCATCGGACTGCTGGCGAACGTCCGCCGCATTCTCACTCCAACCGCACGCGCCGCCTCAATCCGTGACGGGCAAACGCTGTGCGATTTCGATCGCGATCAGCTGCCAGCCGATGGTCGCGGCGCGGCAGGATGATGCGCGGGCGCGCGCGCGTGTGATGCGAGAACATCGCCGCACATCCTCCCGTCTGCCTTCACCCATCATGATTCCATAATGAAAAACATGCTATTGATCACCTCATTCCTCGCAGCGGCCTTCGCCGCGGGCTGCAAACCGCCAGCCGACAAGACGACCGCGCAGCAACTGGACAAAGCTCAAGCGGAAACCAAGGCCGCCGCCGGGCAGATGCGAGACTACACCTTCGCGGAGAAAACCGAATTCGTGACGGCGATGCGGGCGCGATTGGCCGACCTGAACCGGGACCTGGACGAGCTCGCGGCCAAAATTGATAAGTCCGGCCAGTCGATCCAGACGGAGGCCAGGCCAAAACTCGCCGCGTTGCGCGATCAAGCGACGCAATTGGACAAACAGCTCGGCGAGGTCACGAACGCGACGTTATCCACGTGGGCCATCATCAAGGCTGATTCTGAAAAAGCCTATGCGGCCCTGAAAAACGAATTCGCGCGGTCGCGCCAGTGGGTCAGCGACAAGATCGCGCCGTGAACCAACGGAACGCGGCTGCGATGGGAACGCGATCAATGGGTCCCGCGCACCGCGGCACATCCACGCCGGGAAAGTGCAGCCACCCGCGCGTTAAGATCGTGCGGCAGATGGGCCCGCCCCCCTGACCGCCGGCAGGCGCGGCCAGGTTTTTTCGGATTGGTCCCCCCACGATAATCCCGAATTCACCCTATGAAACACCTCGAACAACATTTCACCGGGAGCGACACCGTCCGCGACGTGGTGATCGGCATGGCGGACGGATTGACGGTGCCGTTTGCCCTGGCCGCGGGCATCTCCGGCGCGTTGACCTCCACGCACATCGTCGTCACGGCCGGGCTGGCAGAGATATCCGCCGGCTCCATCGCGATGGGGTTGGGCGGTTACCTGGCGGCCAGGAGCGACGCCGAACATTTTTTCAACGAGCGACAGCGCGAAGAACAGGAGATCGTGGAGAAGGCGGACGCTGAAAAACAAGAAATCGTGGACATTTTCCGGGAATATGGGGTGACCCCGGAGGAATGCGCGCCCGTCGTCAAGGCGCTCGAACGGAAACCCGAAGCGTGGCGAGATTTCATGATGCGCTTCGAGTTGGGCTTGGAGGAGCCGAACCCCAAACGGGCCGTTCGCAGCGCCCTCACCATCGGCGGCTCTTACATCGTCGGTGGTCTGGTGCCTCTCGCGCCCTACATGCTGATGCGCGACTCCGGGCGGGCGCTGGGCGTGTCGGCGGCCATCACCCTGGTCGCCCTTGCGGTGTTTGGCTTCGTGAAGGGCCACTTCACCGGCGTTCCAAAGATGAAAGGCGCGCTGCAAACGGCTCTGGTCGGCAGCCTCGCGGCGGGCGTGGCGTACGTCATCGCCAGGTTCATTGCGTAAGACACCGTGGTCACGGGCAAACAGTTCATCCGTACCCCGCACGCCTTCGGCTGGGTTGATTGTGCGATCGCCGGCCTGGTGGCCGCGCTCATTTATGCGCTCGTCACCGTGGCCCATGAATGGAACGGCCCGCTGCGCCAAGTCCCGGAGATCCACCTGGAGGCGCGCTATCTGCCGCTCTACACGCTGTTCAGCCTTTCGCGCGGAGTCATTGCCTACGGCATATCGTTCCTCTTCACGATGGTCTATGGGCTCGCGATGGCGCGGGTCGCCGGTGCGGAGCGGGTGATGTTGCCTGTGCTCGACATCCTCCAAAGCATCCCCGTCCTGGGTTTCCTGCCGGGATTTGTGCTCGGGCTGGTTTACCTGTTTCCGCACCAGAACATCGGCCTCGAAATTGCGTCGGTGCTCATGATTTTCACCGGGCAGGTATGGAACATGACGTTTTCATTCTACTCGTCGTTGAAATCGGTGCCCCCGGATCTGGTCGCGGTCGCACGCCTCGCCCGAATGTCATGGTGGGATCGGTTCTTCCGGCTCGATCTATCCTTCGCCGCGACCGGACTGCTTTGGAACAGCATGATGTCCATGGCCGGCGGCTGGTTCTTTCTGATGGTGAGCGAGGCGTTTGTGCTGGGGGAACACGACTTCCGGCTGCCGGGCCTCGGCTCGTACATGAGTCTCGCCATCGAGCGCGGCGACGGTCGGGCACAACTGCTCGGCGTGCTGGCGATGCTCGGCATGATTGTGTTTGTTGACCAGGTGGTCTGGAGGCCCCTGGTGGCGTGGTCGCAAAAGTTCACGGATGAGGAGACGACCGCCGGCTCAGGTTCGTGGCTCGGGGATCGGATTCAACGATCGCAGGTTTGGCAGGCAGGATCGCAGCTGTGGAGGTCCTTTCAGCAGGCGATGCACGCTCCTGGGGTCGTACCGACAATTCGCCCGGAGGCGCCAGTCTCCCGCCCCGCAAACCCACGACCCTGGAGGAAGCGACTGTTCGTCATTGCCATTGGCGCGGGGGCTCTGTTTGGCGCGGTAAAGTATTCTTCGTTGCTGCTGACGCTCACAGGGGGTGAGTGGCTCCGGCTGCTCGACAGCGCGGCGGCGACATTTCTGCGCGTGGTCATCGCGGTCGTGCTCGCCTCGCTCTGGACGATTCCCGTCGGTGTCATGATCGGCCGTCATGCACGCTGGTCGCGCGTCCTCCAGCCCGTCATCCAGATGGCCGCGAGCTTCCCGGCCCCGATGATCTTTCCGGTGGTCGTGGGAGCAATGCTGGCGTTTGGCACCGGCCTGGGGACCAGTTCGGTCGTGCTTCTGCTGTTGGGCACCCAGTGGTATATCCTCTTCAACGTCATTGCGGGCAGCAGCGCGATCCCGCGCGAGCTCTGGGAAGTGTCGCGACTGGCGCGACTCTCCTGGCGGCACCGCTGGCAGCAGCTCATTCTGCCGGCCGTTTTTCCGAGCCTGCTCACCGGCTGGATCACCGCGATGGGCGGCGCGTGGAACGCCAGTATTGTCGCCGAATACATGAAGTACCGCGGCCAGACGCTCATGACGACGGGCCTCGGCGCGGCGATCAGCCAGGCGACCGAGCGCGGCGAATTTCATATCCTCGCCGCCGCGGTGGGCATCATGGCCGTGACCGTTGTGGGCTTCAACCGGCTCGTGTGGCGGCCGCTCAATCACATGGCGCAAACCCGTTTCGTCCTGGACACCTGATCATGACAACGCCCCTGCTGGAAGTCCGAAACGTGTGCCAGTTTTTTCCCGGCGCGGGAGGCGGGAACGTGGAGGTTCTCCATGACATCAACCTCGAGATCCGCGAACACGAGGTCGTCGCCATTCTGGGACCGTCGGGCTGTGGCAAATCGACGCTCCTGCGCGCCATCATCGGGTTGGAGCCGCCGACCTCGGGCCAGATCCTGTACCGCGGCCAGGTGCAGGTCGGGCTGAATCCATCGACCGCGCTCGTGTTCCAAAATTTCGCCCTGTTCCCCTGGCTGACCGTGCAACAGAATGTCGCCATCGGCCTGTCGCATCTGCCGCTGACCGCTGCCGACCGTGAGAAACGCGTGCGCGCGGTGATCGATGCGGTCGGGCTCGCCGGATCGGAGGAGGCCTTTCCGAAGGAACTGTCCGGCGGCATGAAGCAGCGCGTCGGACTGGCCCGGGCCCTGGCCGTCGAACCGGAGATTCTCTGCATGGACGAACCGTTCAGCGCCCTCGACGTGCTGACCAGCGAAACGCTGCGCAATGAAGTCATCGACCTGTACACCAGCAAGACTTCCCCCGTGAACACCATTCTCATGGTGACGCACAGCATCAGTGAGGGAGTTTTCATGGCGACCCGCCTCGTGGTGATGGGCGCCCATCCGGGCAGCATTATCGCCGTCATCGACAACACGCTCCCCTATCCCCGCGACGAACACCACCCGGACTTTATCGCCCTGGACCAGAAGCTCCACGCCCTCATCACCCAAATGGTGCTTCCGGCCAAACCCGCCCCCGCAGCCACCGCCGGCGCCGGTGGATTGCCGATCCAGTCCATCCCGGGCGTCTCGCTCAGCAGCACTATCGGCCTGCTCGAAATGCTGGAAAACGAAGGCAGCCTGGAACTGTTCGAGCTGACCCGCCATGCCCATATCGAGTTGAGCCAGCTCATCCTCGTGGTGAAAGCGGCCGAAATGCTCCGCTGGGTCACGACACCCGGCGGGTGCGTCGCACTGACCGCCGATGGCCGCAAGTTTCTGGCCGCCGACGTCAAGACGCGGAAACAACTGCTCAACGACACACTGCGCGGCCTGTTCGTTTTCGACCTGATCATACAAGCGCTGAAACAGGCCGCGAGCGGCGAGGCTGCTGAGGCTGTAGTCCTCGACCAGCTTGCGCGCGCGTTTCCCCACGAACAGCCGCCGCGGATCCTCCGCACCGTCGTGGCGTGGGCGCGCTACGCCGAACTGTTCAAATACAGCAGCATCCGCCGGGTGTTCCACGGACTTCAACAACCCCGGTAGGGTTATACCTCATAGCTTTGGACCGGCCCGTCGCGTAGCTTTCGCCGTCGCACCATCCCATCGCATGACTGCGGAAACTCCTTTGCCGCCACGTTGGCCGGAATTCACAAATAAAGAACCATGAACACACTCGGAATCAAGGGCGACTGGAACATCACCAAGGGCAGGTTGAAACAGAAGTGGGGCAACCTTACGGATGACGATCTCCAATGCGCCGAAGGCAAACACGACGAACTGTTGGGCCGGATTCAAAAGCGCACCGGCGAAACGCGCGAAACAGTTGAAAAGGCCGTCAAGGAAGCCTTGTCCTGCTGCTGCAAATAGGCGGACGGGCGCGGGTGGACCGGGGAAGCGAGCCACTGGAGTCCTTGAACTGCGAAATATGTTGCGACCAGGTCACGTTCTCAGATGGCGGCGCAAAGCCGATGGTGGATCCGTGACGGGGCTGCGTCTGGCCCCGGCGGCGCGGGAAGCTGCGCCGCTGCGCATGCGATCCGCATGAAACAGCCAGGAGAAAACCCAGCGTTGCCCGAGCCTGTCGACTCCCCAGCCGGAACGCTCGGCATGCCGGTTAACGCTGCGACCGGCAGCGAAACCCCGCCCGCTCCATCAAGCGCATTCGCAGCGGCAAGAACTTCCCCATTGCAAATCGTGCTGGTTGTACTCGGCACGGTCGCCTTCCTCTTTTTCGCCCGCCCTGTGATTCTACCCGTCGTCCTGGCTTGTGTTGCAGGGATGACCCTGAAACCGCTCATTCGTTGGTCGTCCTATTGCCACATTCCGCCCGCACTCTCCGCCGCGGTCGTGCTTGGCCTCCTGGTGGTCGCCGTCGGGATTGGTTTCTTCCAATTGGGCCGCCCGGCCTTGATGTGGATGAATGAAGCTCCGCAACACATGACCGCGTTGAGGCAACGGGTCCAAAAAGATTTTCCACGCCTCGCCCGGATCAGTCAGGCGGCGGCAGCGGTGAATAATCTCGGCGCAACCGAGGAGGAACAGAAGAAGGCGCCCATCGTCGAAATCAAAGACAGCCGTAACACCAGCGCCTTCTTTGGCTGGACTGGGAGTTTCCTGGCAGGGACCGGGGAGACGTTGGTTGTGCTCTACTTGTTGCTCGCCTCGGGCGATTTGTTCTTGCAGAAGCTGGTTCGCGTGATGCCCACGTTGCGGAACAAGAGAAGCGCGGTCGAGATATCCCACGATATTCAGCGAAACATCTCCAATTATCTGTTCTCGGTATTGTTGATCAACATCGCCTTGGGTGCTGTTGTGGGCGTTGGCCTCCGCGTGATGGGGGTGCCCAACGCGTTGATGTGGGGAATGTTAGTGGCGGTTCTTAATTTCGTCCCCTACTTCGGCCCCGTCGCCGGAATCATCCTGCTGGCCACGGTCGGTATTCTCACGTTCGACACGCTGTGGAAAGGACTCCTTCCGCCCGCCTGGTACCTGCTGCTTCATCTGGTGGAGGCAAACTTGATCACGCCGGTCGTGCTGGGGCGCCGGTTCACCCTCAACCCGGTCGTCATCTTTGTTTCGTTGATCTTCTGGACCTGGCTCTGGGGTGTGCCTGGAGCTCTCCTGTCAGTGCCGATCCTCGTCTCGCTCAAAGTCGTTTGCGACCACGTTCCCTCGCTGTCCCCAGTCAGCGAACTGCTCACGAGCTCAGCCAAACCATCGAAGTTTCATGAATCCGATCAGATTCGAATGCCCTCATTGTCATGATATCATCGCCGGCGATGAGTCGTTGTACGGCCAACGGGTCAAGTGCCAGAAATGTCAGGCGACAATCCTTGTCCCTCAGCCGCCCTCCAGCGCCGAACCGCAAACCGCCCGGTTGATTCAGGAACCCGGTGCCGGCGCCCGGATTGCCCCGGATACGGCTGGCCAGGAAACCGACATTCTTGAACTGTCTCCGGTCGCGCGTGCCTTTCTTGGTCAGATCCTTCTCGGGGTGATTTGCATTGGTTTGGGCATCGGTCTGGCGGTTCGCGCTCGGGATTTCCCATGGTCACCACGGGTGGCCCTGGTCCCAGTTGCTCTCGGTTTGGTCCTGCTGCTGTTGGTCTGGATCAGGGTGAAGTCCTGCAGTTATCGCCTGACCACTCAACGGCTGTTCGTTCGTCGCGGCTGGCTGTCCAGGCATGTCGATGAACTGGAGCTTTATCGGGTAAAGGACGTGGCAGTGAACCAGGGAATCCTGCAGCGTCTGCTGGGTTATGGCACCGTCACGGTGCTGGCAGACGATGACACCACCCCGGAAACGGATCTGGTCAGAATCTCAAGTCCGACAAAAGTCAAAGAGATGATCCGAACCCAATACCGCGCCGCCCGCCAGCGGGAGGGAGTGCATCCCGCAGAGCTGATGCGATCACCATGAACGGCTCCCCCCAGACTGGGAAACTGATCGATTCGTTCGATCCACGCCGGACCGCGGGACTGTGCATGCTGGCGACCCGCATCCTGGTCCTTCTGATCGCGCTGGCGCCGATTGAAGGGCTTTGTGCCGATCCAGCACCCGCACATCCGCGACTCCTGACCCCGGACGTTTATACGACCGCCGGGAACAATCTGACCCTGACGCTGCTGCTCCCCGTCGATGCGAATCCTGGCGCCCCGGCCGCAGCCGCGAAGCAGACGTTGACGCTGATCTGGGTGGCCAACAATCGGACGGAGGAATCCGTGTTCACTCTCCAGGCCGGCCCGCCACAGCCGCTAACACTTGCAGGTCAAGATTTCCTCGCCTTTGCCTACACTGGATTGGTGCCCGCCGGCCTTAATGGCCCCACCATGATCGAGACCCACGAGACACCGGTCGCCCGCGGTTTGGTCTCGGTCCAGACCAAGCGGACTTCCCGGCTTCTTGCAGAATCCGCTGCAACCCCCGCGAGTCCGTCCTCCGCCGGGAAACCAGCATCCGCCACGGGGAACCAGACGGCGGCCCCGCTCGATGCGAAAGACCATGAGCTCCTGCTTCGCCGCACAATCAGCACGCCAATCATTCCCGGCATCTCCGCCGACGAACCCGTTTATTTCATCGTCGGCTACCGCCCGGATTTGAATGCACGGTTCCAGCTGAGCTTCAAGTACCAGCCGTTCGATACGACCTGGCTCCGTCATTTCGGCGGCGCCTTCACCACGACCTCGCTCTGGGATCTCCACAGCCCGTCCTGGCCGTTTGTCGACACGACCTACCGCCCGTCGCTGTCGTGGTACGGCGACCCGAAGCCGTTCCTCGGCAAGAAGAATGTCCGTCTGACCTGGCAGGTCGGGATGTGGGAGCACGAGTCGAATGGGAAGGGCCTCACCGACATCGGGCGGACGGCGGCAGGTGACGACTCGCGTTCACTGAACATCGGGTTCATCCGTCCCAAGCTCACTTGGGAGGTGACGGAAAAGGACTCCCTCACTGCCGCGCTAAAGGTTTACGATTATTACGACAAAGCAGCCGAAAACAGCGATATCAACCTCTACCGGGGCTATGCCGACCTGCAACTCCGCTACCAGCACGGCGATTGGGTGTTCTCAGACGTTTTTCGGCGCGGCCGCATCGGTTATTACAACGAGCTCAACCTGGCCATCCCTGAAAACATTGTCATCAAATGGTTCTCGCCTGACATCGGGAAGAGAAACGTCCACGGCTGGCTGCTGTTGCAGTACCTGAGCGGTTACGGCGAAACCCTCCTCTACTACAACCAGAGGATCCCCCAGCAGGTCCGCGCCGGCTTTATGCTCGTTCCCTAGCGAGGGACCGGCTCACTGACCGGCGAAACGCACCGATGCCAAACTCCAACGGCACGTCGAAGACGAAAGCGGCCCTGATCGGAATCGCGGCGGACCACGGCGGCTTCGAATTGAAGCAACACCTGGCCGGGAAGCTGCGCGAGGCCGGTTATTGCGTGATCGATTTCGGAGACGACCGCTCACAGCCGGACGATGACTACCCGGATTTTGTCGTTCCGCTGGCGCGCGCCGTCGCGCGCGGCGAGGTGAATCGCGGCGTGGCGGTTTGCGGCAGCGGAGTGGGAGCTTCGGTCGCCGCCAACAAGGTCGCAGGCGTCCGGGCGTGCCTGGTCCATGAAACGTTTTCCGCGCACCAGGGTGTCGAGGACGACGATCTCAACATCATCTGCCTCGGCGGCCTCGTCGTCGGCCATGCGCTTGCCTGGGAGCTGGTCAGAACATTTCTCGCGGCGCGTTTTAGCGGCGCGGAACGCCATTGTCGCCGTCTGGGAAAAGTGGCGAAGCTCGAGCACCGGCCATCGAAGAAAACCCCGTGAAAACCAGTCCTCTGGCCGGAAAGCCTGCGCAACCTGGAATGCTGGTCGATGTGCCGCGGCTTATCACCGCCTACTATACCGGGGTGCCCGATCCAACCGTGCCGGCTCAACGGGTGGCGTTTGGCACCTCGGGGCATCGCGGGTCGTCGTTTAAGCAGGCTTTCAACGAATGGCACCTCCTCGCGATCACCCAGGCGATCTGCCTTTGTCGCACGCGGCAGAACATCGACGGCCCGCTGTTCCTCGGCATCGACACCCACGCGCTTTCTGTCCCGGCCTGCGCCACCGCGCTCGAAGTCCTTGCGGCGAACGGCGTCGAGGTGATGCTCGCCGAAGGAAACGAATATACGCCGACCCCCGTGATTTCTCACGCGATCCTGACTTACAATCGCGGGCGAAAGAAGGGGTTTTCCGACGGGATCGTCATCACGCCTTCGCACAACCCGCCGCACGATGGCGGCTTCAAATATAATTCCCCGAATGGCGGGCCGGCAGACACCACGCTCACCAGTTGGATCGAGTCGAAGGCGAATGCACTGCTCGATGCCCGGTTAAAAAGGGTGAAACGAATTCCTTACGAGCAGGCTCTGCGCGCCCCGACGACGCACCGGCACGATTATCTCACCGCCTACATCAGCGACCTCGGCGCGGTGATCGACATGGATGTCATTCGCGGCGCGAAGCTCAGCCTCGGCGTCGATCCGCTGGGCGGCGCCGGCGTCCATTACTGGGCGCGGATTGCGGAGCACCATGGCTTAGACCTGACCGTCGTCAACGACGCGGTCGATCCCACGTTCCGTTTTATGACGCTGGATTGGGACGGCCAGATTCGCATGGATCCCTCCTCGCCCTATTCGATGGCCCGCCTGATCGGGATGAAGGACCGTTTCGACCTCTCGTTCGCCTGCGACACCGACCACGACCGGCACGGGATCGTCACTAAAACCACCGGGCTGCTCCCGCCCAATCACTTCATGGCTGTCGCAATCTCCCATCTCTTTCAAAATCGTCCGCAGTGGCGCACGGCGGCGGCGGTCGGGAAGACCGTGGTGAGCAGCGCGTTGATCGATCGCATCGCGGCGAAACTGGGCAGGAAGCTCTTCGAGGTCCCGGTTGGATTCAAGTGGTTCGTCGATGGCCTGCTCGACGGCTCGCTTGGGTTTGGTGGTGAAGAGAGCGCAGGCGCCACGTTCGTTCGTCAGGATGGCAGCGTTTGGACGACGGACAAAGATGGATTCATCCCCTGTTTGCTCGCCGCGGAGATCACGGCGCGGACGGGTCGCGATCCCGGAGAGACCTATCACGGGCTCACGCAGGAATTCGGCGAACCATTTTATGACCGCGTGGATGCCCCCGCCACGCCGGAGCAAAAGGCCAGGCTGGCGAAGCTGTCCTGCAGACAGATCACGCACACCGAACTGGCGGGCGAAAAAATTCAGACCATCCTCACCCGCGCGCCCGGCAACGATGCGCCCATTGGCGGGCTGAAGGCAGTGACGAAAAATGGCTGGTTCGCCGCGCGCCCGTCCGGCACCGAGGACATCTATAAAATCTACGCTGAGAGTTTCCTCGGGGAAACCCATTTGCGCCGGGTTTTGGAGGAGGCCCAGACCATCGTCAATGCGACGCTGGCCGCAACAGCGAAGGCGGTGGCCGGCCGGGCGGCGGCGGCCCCGCGTGAGGAGACAGACGATGCCGCGGTGGCAGCGTGGCGTAATGAAGGCGATCCGAACTGAGCTTTTTCGCGAATGAACTTAACACCATGAGCACAACCACACCCGGCGGTCCCTCTCCGCTCAACCCGCCGCAAGGTCTTGCCGCACTGACTGAACTGGCCATGGACCTGCGCTGGTCGTGGAATCACGGTGCCGATGAGTTGTGGCGGCGGCTCGATCCTGTGCTCTGGGAGCTCACGCATCATCCCAATGTGGTCCTTCAGACCGTCGCGCGCGAAAAGCTCGCGAGTTCCCTGGCCGACCGGGACTTTTGCGCATTGCTCGACCGCCTGGTGCAGGCCAAGCGGCAGGCGGCGGCGAAACCCCGCTGGTTTCAACAGAAGCACCCCGAGGTCCCGCTCACCTGCGTCGCCTATTTCTGCATGGAATTCATGTTGAGCGAAGCCCTCCCGATCTATTCGGGCGGCCTGGGCAATGTGGCCGGCGATCAGCTCAAAGCCGCCAGCGATCTCGGCGTGCCGGTCGTCGCCGTCGGCCTGCTCTACCAGCATGGCTATTTCCGCCAGGTGATCGACCGAAATGGAGCGCAGCAGGCACTTTATCCGTATAACGATCCCGGACAATTGCCCATCACCCCGGTGCGCCTTACGAATGGCGAGTGCCTGCGGCTGGAGATCGTGCTGCCCGGTTACTCCGTCTGGCTTCGCACCTGGCAGGTTCAGGTTGGCCGGCTCACGCTCTACCTTCTCGACACGAACGACGCGGCCAATTTTCCCGTGCATCGCGGCATCACCAACGAACTGTATGGCGGTGGACCGGAATTGCGCCTGAAACAGGAAATGGTGCTCGGGATCGGCGGCTGGCGGCTGCTCACGGCGCTCGGAATCAAACCGGACGTTTGCCATCTCAACGAAGGGCATGCCGCCTTCGCCCTCCTGGAGCGTGCCCGGAGTTTCATGCAAGAGGCCGGACAACCGTTTGCCGTTGCCCTGACGGCCACGCGCGCGGGCAATCTTTTTACCACCCACACGGCGGTCGCGGCTGGATTTGATGTCTTCTCGCCGGCACTGATGGAGCAGTACCTCGGCCGTTACGCGCAGGAAAAGCTCGGCCTTTCGCTCCGCGAATTGCTGGCGTTGGGACGCCAGAATCCCGATGACACGAACGAGCCCTTCAACATGGCGTACCTGGCGATGCGCGGGAGCGGGTCGGTCAATGGCGTAAGCCAACTGCACGGTCGGGTGAGCCGGCACATTTTCGCGTCGCTCTTTCCCCGTTGGCCGGAGGGCGAAGTGCCGGTGGGGCACGTAACCAACGGCGTGCACATGCCGACCTGGGACTCGGCGGCAGCGGACCATCTTTGGACGGAAGCTTGTGGCAAGGACCGCTGGCTGGGTACGTCGGCCACCCTGGAGCAGGATCTTCGCCGGGTCTCCGACGAAAAGCTCTGGGCGCTGCGCACCGCCAGCCGGAAATCCCTGGTGGAATATGCCCGCGACCGCGTCGGCCGGCACATGGCCGTCGGTGGAGCCGGCCCCGAGGCGATCGCCCGGACCCAGGCCCGGCTGGACCCCCAGGTGCTGACCCTCGGCTTTGCGCGCCGCTTTGCGACCTACAAACGGCCCAATCTCCTGCTGCACGATCCCGAGCGGCTCCTCCGGATTCTCAAGCATCCCCAGCGCCCGGCCCAGCTCATCCTCGCGGGCAAGGCGCATCCGGCCGACCTGGCCGGCCAGGCACTGATCCAGGAGTGGACGCGCTTCATCCGCCGCAAGGATGTGAATCCACCGGTGATCTTTCTCGCCGATTACGACATGCTTCTGGCCGAACATTTGGTGCAAGGAGTCGATGTCTGGATCGACACGCCCCGGCGGCCATGGGAAGCCAGCGGAACGAGCGGAATGAAGGTGCTCGTCAACGGCGGCATCAATCTCTCCGAGTTGGACGGCTGGTGGGCCGAAGCCTACACGCCGGAAGTCGGCTGGGCCCTGGGCGACGGCGAGGAGCACGGCGACGACCCCGCCTGGGACGCCGCCGAGGCCGAGGCGCTTTACGAGCGGATCGAACAAGACGTGATACCGGAGTTCTATGCGCGCAACGCACAGGGCATACCCACCACCTGGGTGGCGCGAATCCGGGAAAGCATGACGCGCCTGACGCCCCGATTTTCCGCCAGCCGCACGGTGCGCGAATACACCGAGCAGCACTATCTTCCCGCTGCCAGCGCGTATCGGGCGCGCGCTGCTGGGAACGGCGCCGCAGCCCGGAAGCTGGTCGATTGGCAGAATGAAATGGCGCTGAAATGTGCCGCGATCCGGTTTGGCGCCGTGACCGTGGAAACCAAAGGGGAGCAGTACGACATCGCGGTCGAAGTCTATCTGGAATGCGCGAGCCCGGACGCGCTCCGGGTCGAGTTATATGCCGACGCAGTGAAGGGCGGTGCCACCGTTCGGCAGAACATGACGCGCTTGCGCCAACTGCCGGGTGAAGCGGGCGGCTATGTTTTTGGCGCGACGGTGCCTGCAACCCGCCCGGCAGCGGACTATACGGCGCGAATCATGCCACACTGCGAGGGCCTCGCCGTGCCCCTCGAGGCTGGCTGGCTCCTCTGGCAAAAATGAGCATCCGTGCCCGACGCTTGATTGTCCGCAAGGTCGTCTTTCTTTTCGACGTGGACAATACGCTGCTCGACAATGACCGCGTCATCGCGGATCTGGGCCGGTATCTCAAGCGCGAGGTCGGCCCCAGACGGGCGCGGTGCTACTGGACCATTTTCGAGCAACTGCGCGCCCGGCTGGGTTACGCGGATTACCTCGGCGCCTTGCAGCGGTACCGAAGCGAATATCCGCATGACCTGGGCCTGCTTGCTGTCTCGCGTTTCCTCATCAACTATCCCTTTGCCAGCCGCCTTTTTCCCCACGCGCTCGACGTTGTGCAACATGTCAATCCATGGGGAACCGCCGTCCTGCTCAGCGACGGCGACGTTGTCTTCCAGCCCCGCAAAGTCGACCGATCCGGACTCGATGAGGCGGTCCATGGGCACGCGTTGATCTATGTGCACAAGGAGCGCGAGCTGGCTGACGTGGAAGCGCGGTATCCAGCGGCACATTATGTCATGGTGGATGACAAGTTGCGCCTCCTTGCCGCCGCCAAAAAATTCTGGGGCCGGCGGGTGACCACCGTCTTCGTGCGGCAGGGACACTACGCCCGCGATCCGAAGATGCTGGCATCCCGGCCGCCGGCCGACGTGAGCATCGCGCGGATTCGCGATCTCTTGGACTATGATCTGGCGGACCTCACGCCACGGCCGGCGAACACTGCCTCGGGCCGCGCGGCCCCTCGATTCGGGATCCGGCGCCCGGACGGCCGCCGCAAGTGACACCCTTCGACCCCCATGCAATCTGTCCTGACGATCAACGGCGGTTCATCGAGCATCAAGTTCGCGCTCTACCAGGCGGCCGGGCCGCTGAAGCGCGGACTCCATGGAACGATTGACCGCATCGGTCTGCCCGGCACCAATCTGACGCTCAACGCCCCGTCCGGAAATGGGCCGGCCCGTCAAGAGCTGGCCGCCGCCGATCACCGGTCGGCCGCGAATGTCCTGATCGACTGGCTCGCAACGCAGGACGAATTTGCGTCGGTCGGGGCGCTGGGACACCGCGTGGTGCATGGGATGAAACACACCCAGCCGGAGATCATCAACCAAGACTTGTTGGACGAACTGCATCGCCTCAGGCCCTACGACCCGGATCATCTGCCCCGTGAAATCGAGCTGATCGAGGCGTTCCGGCGGCGTCATCCGGATCTTCCCCAGGTGGCTTGTTTCGACACGGCGTTTCATCAAACGATGCCGCGCGTGGCCCGGCTGCTTCCGATTCCCCGGAGATTCGACGCCAAGGGCGTTCAACGCTACGGTTTCCACGGTTTGTCCTACGCCTATCTGCTCGAGGAACTCGCGCGCGTGGCCGGTCCGAAGGGGGCCCAGGGCCGCGTGATCCTCGCGCATCTCGGAAACGGCGCCAGCCTGGCCGCCGTGCGCGACGGCCAGAGCATCGACACGAGCATGGGGTTCACGCCGACGGCGGGGCTGGTCATGAGCACCCGCTCGGGCGATCTGGACCCCGGCCTCGCGCCGTATCTCGCGCGAACCGAGCAGATCAGCTCGAAACAGTTTTACGAGATGGTCAACCACGAGTCGGGATTGCTCGGAGTGTCCGAGACGAGCTCCGACATGCGGGACCTGCTCGCGAAGGAAGGCGATGACGTGCGGGCGGCCGAGGCCGTCGCCCTGTTCTGTTACCAGGCGAAGAAGTGGATCGGCGCCTTCGCCGCCGCCCTCGGCGGACTGGATACGCTGGTCTTCTCAGCCGGCATCGGCGAGAACTGCCCCGCCATTCGCGCCCGCATCTGCGCTGGACTCGGTTTCCTTGGGATTGAACTGAACCAGGCGCGCAACGCCGGGAACGCGCCGGTAATCTCCACGGATGCCAGCCCGGCCGCGGTTCGCGTCATTCGCACGGACGAGGAACTCATGATCGCGCGCTCGGTGTGCCGCCTCCTGACAGTTAGCGTCCCGAACGAGAATACTTGAACCATGAATACCAATCTGCTCACGCCGGAACTGCTCGACCGGATGGATGCCTACTGGCGCGCCGCCAACTATCTGTCGGTCGGCCAGATTTATCTCTATGACAACCCGCTGCTCAAGCGGCCGCTGACGCTCGCGGATGTGAAGCACATGCTGTTGGGGCACTGGGGCACGACCCCCGGTCAAAACTTCATCTACGTGCACCTGAACCGGGTGATCAAGAAGTACGACCTCGACATGATCTATGTCTCGGGCCCGGGGCACGGCGGCCCGGCCGTCGTGGGGAACACCTACCTTGAGGGCACCTACAGCGAGATCTATCCCGACATCAGCCAGGACGAGGCCGGGCTGCGGAAGCTCTTTGTGCAGTTCTCCTTTCCCGGAGGAATCCCCAGCCACGCTTCGCCGGAATGTCCGGGCTCGATTCACGAGGGCGGCGAGCTGGGCTATTCGCTGAGCCATTCGTTCGGAGCCGTGTTCGACAATCCCGGTCTCGTCGTCGCCTGCGTGGTCGGCGATGGGGAGGCCGAGACCGGACCGCTGGCCACGGCGTGGCATTCCAACAAGTTTCTCGACCCGGCCACCGACGGCGCGGTGCTGCCGATCCTCCATCTCAACGGCTTCAAGATTTCCAATCCGACCGTGCTCGCGCGCATCACCCGCGACGAGCTGGACCAGTTGTTCCGCGGCTACGGTTGGACGCCCTACTTCGTCGAGTATCACGACGAGACCAGACCGATGCATGAGGCAATGGCCGCGACCCTCGACACGGCGGTGGAAGAGATCAAGCGGATCCAGCACAACGCGCGCGTCAACGGCAGCGCCGCCCGCCCGCGCTGGCCGATGATCGTCCTCAATTCGCCCAAGGGGTGGACCGGCCCAAAATGGGTCGACGGCCTGCAGATTGAAGGCACCTTTCGCGCGCATCAGGTGCCGCTCTCCGATCCAGCCACCCATCCCGAGCACCTCAAGCTGCTGGAAGACTGGCTGAAGAGCTACGGACCGGAGGAACTCTTCGATGCAACCGGCCGGCTGAAACCGGAACTGGCCGAACTTGCGCCCAAGGGCGAACGGCGCATGGGCGCCAATCCCCACGCCAACGGCGGGATTCTCCTCCGCGACCTCCGGATGCCGGATTTCCGCGACTATGCGGAAGACGTGCCCGCACCGGGCGTGCGCGGCATCGGCGATACCCATGTGCTCGGACGTTTCCTGCGCGACGTGACAGCGCTGAACTGCGAGCAGCGCAACTTCCGGGTCTTTGGCCCCGACGAGACGCTCTCCAACGGGTTGGAAGCGCTTTTTGAGGTGACGATGCGCCAATGGGACGCCGCGACCGAGCCGAACGACGAATTCCTCGCGCCCGCCGGCCGCATCATGGAAATGCTCAGCGAGCACCAGTGCGAAGGCTGGCTCGAGGGCTACCTGCTGACGGGGCGGCATGGTCTCTTCAACTGCTACGAGGCGTTCATCCACATCGTCGACTCGATGTTCAACCAGCACGCGAAATGGCTGAAGGTTACGTCGCACCTGCCGTGGCGGCGGAAGATCGCTTCGCTAAACTATCTGCTGGCCTCGCATGTGTGGCGCCAGGACCACAACGGTTTCACCCACCAGGATCCCGGGTTCATTGATCACGTCGTGAACAAGAAGGCCGAGATCGTGCGGGTTTATCTTCCCCCGGATGCCAACTGCCTGCTGTCGGTCATGGACCACTGCCTGCGCAGCCGTCACTACGTCAACGTCGTCATCGCGGGCAAACACCCGGCGCCGCAGTGGCTCACGATGGACGCCGCCGTCAAGCATTGCACCGAGGGCATCGGCATCTGGTCGTGGGCCAGCAACGACCAGGGCGTTGCGCCCGACGTGGTCATGGCCTGCTGCGGCGATGTGCCCACCCTGGAGACCCTGGCGGCAGTCTCCATTCTGCGCGAACATCTGCCCGACCTCCGGATCCGCGTGGTCAATGTCGTCGACCTCATGAAGCTGGAGCCGCCCACCGAGCATCCGCACGGGCTGAGCGACCGGGATTTCGATGAACTCTTCACGAAGGACAAGCCCGTCATCTTTGCCTTTCATGCCTACCCGTGGCTGATCCACCGGCTCACCTACCGCCGCACGAACCACGACAACATCCACGTCCGCGGCTACAAGGAGGAGGGCACGATCACGACGCCCTTCGACATGACGGTGCTAAACGAGATGGACCGCTTTCATCTCGTGATGGACACCATCGACCGCCTGCCACAGACGGGGGACCGGGGCGTCTACCTCAAGCAGCAGCTCAAGGACAAGCTGATCGAGCACAAGCAATTCATCGACAAACACGGCGAGGATCTGCCGGAAATCCGCGACTGGAAATGGGGGGCGACCAACGCGGGCAAACTGGAGTCCGTCCGACAGGCGCCGCCTCCATGATGCTCCCGGTAGGGTAAGGACCCATTCCCTGCGTCGGGGAAATCGCGTATCCTGCCGGAACAATGATGGCGAATTCCGCGCCATCGAAACAAACGAAAGATATACTATGCACCTCCTAATGTTACCGGTTCTCGGCACTACAGTCATCGTCGTGGCCCATCCGATCGGCCTTCTCCTTGTCCTCGCTCTGTGGATTTACTTGCGTCATCATTAATCCATGAACCCTCCGCCTCCGGCGGCACCCCGACAGGGGCCTCGCCGGTCTGCGGAAACGCTGGGTGGGTAATACCCCATATGTTCGCTTCGGGTCGCGGGCTATCTTCCCGGCTTCCCGGTCAAGTCGGTCGACAATGCCAATCCGTCAACCACCCATGAAAACCGCTTTCTTGCTTCCGCTCACGCTGTGCCTTGCGTTTTCCATGCGGGCGCAGACCCCGGGCACAACCTACTCGCCTGAACAGCTGGATCAACTGCTCGGGCCGATTGCGCTCTATCCCGATCCCTTGGTCGCCCTGATTTTGCCGGCCTCGACCGTGCCCTCGGACCTCACGCTCGCCGCGAACTATCTGGCGGCCAATGGCGCCCCGGCCGGAATCGACGCCCAACCGTGGGATGCGAGCGTCAAGGCCCTGGCCCGCTATCCCGACGTGGTGAATTGGATGAGCGGCAATCTTGATTGGACGCAGGCCTTGGGCGCGGCGTTTACGCAGCAGCCGGCCGATGTCATGAAATCCATCCAGCAGCTCCGAGTCCAGGCGAGGGCGGCCGGAACCTTGGTCAGCACGCCCCAGCAGCAGGTCGTCCTGGAGGGTGACAACATCCGGATTGTGCCCGCCCAACCGAACATAATCTACGTGCCGGAGTACGATCCCGCCATCGTCTATGAAACGCCGGCCGGCTATGCCGGCCCGTTCATCACGTTTGGGATCGGATTCCCGGTCGGCGCTTGGCTGGGCTACCAATGCGACTGGGATGATTATGGCATCTGGGTTGGACCCTGGAGTTCCGGTTGGGCCTATAGCCGGGGATGGCGGAATCCGGGTTCCGGCGGAAACTCATGGCGGGCGTGGCAGCCCGATCCGCGCCGTTCCCGCGCAATGGTGCGCAGTTTTTATCGGCCGGAAGGCCGTCTGCCCAGTCCCGCCGTCGTTGCCGGCTACCGCGCACTGACCCGCCAGGCGGGCGTAGCGCCGCGTCCCGCGGTTTCCCGTGCGCCCGCGCCCTCCCGTCCGGACTACCGTGGCCGGGCAGTCGCGGTGCCCCGGCCGGCCGGCCCGGCACCCGCGAGCAACCTTTTCGGCGGATACAACCGGGGAACTCAGACGCGCGCATTCAGCACCCGGGGACAAGTGAGCCGGTCAGCTCCGGTCCGGGCTTCGTCTCGCGCGGCGGCCCCGGCTCGCTCAGCAGCTCCGGCTCGCTCAGCAGCTCCGGCTCGCGAGTCTTCTTCGAGGTCGAACGACAAACGGGAACGGAATTGACCGCAGCCATGAACCAATCAGTCACCATGAAACCTCTTCTGCGGATGATTCGCTCAACCCACGCTTTGGCTGCCGCGCTTGCCCTGATCGCGGTCGCAGCCGTGTCCCCACTTCGGGCAGACCCGGCCAGCCCGGCGGGGGCGCCGCGGCAGTTCGCTTCGCCGGACGACGCCGTCAAGGCGCTCGTAACTGCGGCCGCAGCCGGAGATCGCGCAACAGTCGATGCGATCTTCGGGCCCGACGTAAAAGACCTCCTGTCGGGCGACCCGAAGCAGGACGCCATCGAGTTCGCTGCGTTTGCCAAGTTGGTCGGGCAGTTCTCCCAATTGGTCCAAAAGGCAGACGACCGCTTCGTGCTCAATCTCGGGGACCAGAACTGGCCGTTTCCCATTCCGCTCGTGAAAAAAGATGGAGCATGGTTCTTCGATACGGCAGCGGGCAAAGACGAGATCGTCAATCGGCGCATCGGCGAGGACGAGCTGATCGCCATCGGCGTCTGCCGGACCTATCTCGCGGCCCAGCGCGAGTATGCCAGCGAGGATCGCATCGGTGATGGCGTGCTCAGGTTCGCGCAGAAGCTCCGGAGCTCGCCGGGTCAGAAAGACGGTCTCTACTGGCCGGCGGCTCCAGACGAGGACCCGAGCCCCTTTGGTCCGTTCATCGCCGAGGTTCACGCCGAGGGTTACGGCGGCAAGACGGCCGAAGGACAGCCTCAGCCGTTCCACGGCTATCGCTTCAAGGTTTTGACGGCGCAGGGAGCGTCGGCTCCAGGCGGCGCCTTTAACTACATTGTCAACGGCAACATGATCGCCGGTTTCGCGCTGGTCGCATATCCTGAGCACTGGGGCGAATCCGGTGTGATGACCTTTATCGTCAATCAGTGGGGAAAGGTATACGAGCGCAACCTGGGTGCCCAGAGCGCCGACCTCGCCGCCGCGATGACCGACTTCGATCCCGACCCGGATTGGACGCTTGTCAAATCGCCTTGATTGCGGGCGCAAAGCGGTCGAAGACCAAGCACCACTCGAGCCTGAACCCGACCCGGATGCGCTTCCAACCCGGATGATCCATGGAGACGCGACGGGGGCGTCGCGTCTCCACCACACAGCCTGCATCACCGATGCCATACTCGGTATAAGATGAGTCCGAATGCGCCGCTAATCTGTCACCTGTGTGGCCAGGAACATGAGCCGACCCGCCTGAAGCCCGGAGAGAAGGCTTTGTGCGTGCGGTGCAATGCGGTATTGGCACGGGGTGCAGGAGTGGGGCCCGATCTGGCCCTGGTCTTTTCTCTCACCGGCCTGGCCTTCGCCCTACCGGCCGCTCTCTTGCCGTTCGTCAGCGCGGGAAAGTGGGGCGCTGAGCGGGTGAGCCTTCTCTTCACAGGTGTGAGGAGCTTGTGGGATGGCGGCATGCGCTCGCTGGCTGTTCTTGTCATCCTTTGCGGCGGCATCCTGCCCCTTGCGCTTCTCGCCGCCCTGGCGGTTCTGCATGCCCGCTCTCGCATGGGCTGGCAGAAGCCCGACTTCCGGCTATTGCTCCAAGCCACCCGGGCCCTTGGGCACTGGGCGATTCCCGAGGTCCAGGTGCTGGCCGTGCTCGTCGCGCTGATGAAGCTGGGCAGTCTCGTCGACGTCACCATTGGCACCGGTTTCTGGTGCTACTGCGCGATGACCCTCTCGCTTTTGATCGCGCAGCACAGCTCCGCATTCGATTCAACGGCCTTGCTCCCCAATGCCGGAGAATCCGATGCCGCCGCCCCGTCATGAAGTGCCGTTTTGCCCGGGTCAGGTTCAAAAGCACCTCCACGGCCGCCGCACTGGGGCTGGCCGCCGCCGTGATGCTGGTCCCGGCCAATTTGCTTCCCGTCCTTACCACGGAAACCTACGGGCAGAACCGCAGTGACACCATCTTCTCCGGCGCAGTCGAGCTCTGGCAGCAGGGTCTCTGGGGGATCGCCGTCATAGTGTTCACGGCGAGCATCCTCATCCCGGTGCTCAAGCTCGCCGGGCTGGGCTGGCTGCTGCTGAGCGCGCAGCGGGGCGCCTCTGCGGATGCACGGCGCCTGACGCGAATCCATGCGGCCCTCGATTTCATCGGGCGCTGGTCGATGCTCGACGTCTTTCTGGCGGCGTTCCTGATGGGCCTGGTGCATTTTGGGGAGCTTTCGACGGTTGCGCCGCGCAGTGGCATCGTCGCATTCGCGGCAGCAGTGGTGCTGACCGTGCTCGCCACCCAGGCGTTCGACCCGCGCGTTCTCTGGAACGTCGAGCCCCCTTTCGCCTCATGAGCGCTCCACCCGTACCAAAAGTATCCCGCGCCCCCGCATTCTCCCTGATCTGGGTGGTTCCGTTGGTCGCGATCGCGATTGGGGGCTGGATGGGGTTCCGCGAACTGCAGAATCGCGGGCCCGAGATCACCATCGATTTTGCCGACGGTTCAGGCGTCGAGGCCGGAAGGACGGTTCTCGAATACAAGGGAGTCTCCGCAGGCACGGTGAAGGCGGTGGCGCTGAAACCGGGGCTGGGAGGCGTCCGAATTCGCCTGCGCCTGGACAAGAGCGCCGCGGCGCTCGCCACCGCGGGCGCCCGGTTCTGGATCGTTCACCCGGAGATTGGCTTCTCTGGTGTGCGAGGGCTCGATACCCTGGTCACCGGTGTGCGCCTGGCCGTCCTGCCAGGCAAGGGGCCGCCCGCGGAGCACTTCACCGGCCTCGAAAAGGCGCCGGCCCCGGATGTCACCGACCAGGGCCGGGCCTTCATTCTGCGAAGCGACCGGCTCGGCTCGCTGACCACGGGCGCCCCGGTGTTCTACCGCGAATTCAAGGTGGGACAAGTAGAAGCCAGCCGCCTCTCTGATGATTCAACGGCGGTGCTGATCCGCATTCACCTGGAGGCCCCCTACGTCGATCTCGTGCGCACAAACTCCAAGTTCTGGAACGCGGGCGGATTCTCTTTTAAAGTCAGCCTCTTCGGAGGAGCCGAGCTCAAGGACACTTCGCTCGAGTCGCTGATCACGGGTGGGGTTGCGTTCGCCACCCCCGACGCCGGCCCGCTCGCACCCGCGGCACCCGGCGATGCCCAGTTTACTCTCGCTCCCGAGCCCGACAAGGACTGGTTGAAATGGTCTCCGAAGATCCCGATAAAGTCGACAGAGGCCGATGCAGAGTCCCAATCCCAAAACGGGATACTGACCGGACTCATCAAGCAGTGATGGTCTCCGTTGAAGCAGGGCCGGGCGCCGCCAGCGCGTGGCAGGCTCGCGCGGGTTACACCCCATGCTTTTGCTTCGCGTGGCGGATTATCCTTCCAGCGAACGGGAAAGACGCCGGAAGCTCCAGCCAGGCCGGGATCCGCCATGTCTCCACGATCGAGCGATCCAACAACATTCGCAGGTGGCGGCGCTGAGATGGCACCCTCACCATGAAATTCAATATCCAAGATTTCCGCGTTTCGGGCGGCAAGAAGATCAGGCTGAGAGATTGGGCCACCGACATCCGACCGCTCTACAAGTCGGAAAAGCATTACAAGCAGCTTCTCACTGAAGGCGTCCGCGAATTGAGCGCCCTGCAACGCCTCCTCTATGCTTCAAACAGCTATTCGGTGCTCCTCATCTTCCAGGCCATGGATGCCGCGGGAAAGGACGGCTCGATCAATCACGTCTTGACCGGCGTCAACCCCCAGGGCTGCGAAGTCTATAGTTTCAAGCATCCAAGCGCCGAGGAAGTGGAGCAGGACTTCCTTTGGCGCACGACCTGCTGTCTGCCGGCGCGCGGGCGGATCGGTGTCTTCAACCGCTCCTATTACGAGGAGGTGCTGATCGTCCGCGTGCATCCCGAGATCCTGCGTCAAGAGGGGATTCCCCATCGGCGATCCGGCAAGAAGACCATCTGGAAGCAACGATACCGCTCCATCGTCGATTTGGAGAAGCATCTCCACCGCAATGGCACCCGGATCATCAAGTTCTTCCTTCATCTGTCGAAGGGCGAGCAGCGTAAGCGCTTTCTGCAACGAATCGATGAGCCGGACAAGAATTGGAAATTCAGCCAGGCCGACGTCGCCGAACGCAAATTCTGGAATCAATACATGGAGGCCTACGAAGACTGTCTGAACGCCACCAGCACGAGAACCACGCCCTGGCATGTGGTGCCGGCCGACGACAAATACAACGCGCGGATCATCATTTCGCGCATCGTCATTGATGCGCTGCAGGACCTCAAAATGCACTACCCGGAGATGACCCGGGAACGGCGGGGCGAACTCCGGGCAATTCGCAAGCAGCTGGAAAAGTAGCGCCGGGCGGGTTATACCCCATAAACACCGGCGGCCTTCATCCGAGCGGTGGTAATCGTGGTGGCAGCGGCAGCAGTCGTGTCAGCAGTGGCGGCGGCGGTCGCAGTGGCGATCGCCACTAGCGAGGCGCCGCCTCAGACCAAACTTCATTTTTCCTGCGGCCGAAAGGCCGGAGGCTGCCTGAGGTTGAAGTCAACACCTCGCCAAAGGTCCGCTGCGCGGACCAGATGGACAGGGTCGCTGACGACGGCAGAAGAGTCTTTAGTCTGCCCCAAATGGCGCCAGCCATTTGCATAGGAGCCTGGAGGGCGAAGCCCGAAAGGTTCCTAGGCCGGGTGGACTCAATCCAGCGGGCTCCAGTCGGAATAATCAGCCGCAATGGTCTCGACCCAGCGCAGCGGGCGGTGGGCGTGGAACCATGCGGCGAGTCTCTGATAGAGGCGCGACGTTCTCATGATGCCTGTTGTGGAGAGGTCAGTCGGGTTAATCCCTGCGCACCGCAACGGCGCGCAGGCAAACCCGCGGCCGCCTGAACTAACGGCGGAATCCTCCGGGATGGATTTCGTGAAAGCCTCCGCCACCACCATCCATCCAGCGACCGTCGTGGCCCCATCCGCCGCCAACGAGGCAGCCGAACAGACCAAATTGCAGGCCAACCAAGATCAGGGTACCTAGTAGAATCTTTTTGATGTTTTTCATGGACGGTTGACGGGATTAGCATTGTTGACGTACTCGACCATGCCGACGGTGCCGCCGGTAGGATCTGCAACGAGGGCAAACCTGCTTCCAAATGCCGCGTCGTGCGGAGCGATCACAACCTCTCCGCCTAGCCCTGGCACCCGCGCAAGGGCCTCATCGAGATTCGCGACGCGGATGACGCCCAGCCAGCCGGGTTTGGCATCTCCGGCCTCCGAGAGGATTGAGACGCCGCCGCGATTGAATTCGCCGCTCGATAGCAGCAATTCGGTTTTCTTTCCCATGCGGGCATCGGGCGCGACATCATAATCAAACACCTGCCGGTAAAAACCGCCGGCTGCATCCGGGTTTTTCACAAAAAGGTGAAACCAGTTCCATGTGCCAGCCACCGGCTCAACATCAGCAGAGTCGCCGGAACTCGACTGGAGAAGGCCGACCGGGGCGCCTTCGCTGTCCGTGACGATCGCCTCCGAGCCGATTTCCGGGAATTCGCGAGCCGGCGCGCGCACGACTCCGCCCGCCTTGGTCACCGTCGAAAGCGCCAAAGCGATGTCGGTGACAGCAATGTAGTTGATCCAGCGGGCGGCACGCTTTGGGGCCGAAGCGGAGCGCAGCCTCAATCCGGCGACCGGATGGCCCGCATTGCTAAACACGGTGTAGGTCAAGCCCTGCTGTTCGAGCGTGACGGCGGTCCATCCAAACACTCCGGTATAGAATTTCGTCGCGGCCGCGGGATCGGCCGTATGCAGCTCAGCCCAGACGAACTTGCCGGGGTGGCTTTCTTTTGTGGCGGGATCGTTGAGCGCCGGGAAGGCCGCGGCGCGGGCGGTGGCTGGAAATCCGGATCCCAGCAGCACAGTGGCGGCCAGGGCCGTTGCCAGTCGGCAAACATGAGTTGTATGCATTGTATTGATGAGTGAGACGAGAATCAGGACGACCCGAAAACCGGGGTTCAGAGTTTGCGAAAACGAGAGCCTAGCCCGGAATGCCCACCGAGTGTATGGGGTGTTACCCGCCTCGTAAGGGGTGTTTCCACGCCGCGACGCATCGCGAATCCTTACGCAAGAGTGTCTTCATGGTTCTCATGCTCAGATCGACGATGCACGGAAAGGGCGATGGGGGCCATGGGGTGTAACCCTGGCGAGGCGCCGCCTAAGGGTCATGGAGATGCGATGCCCTCGTTGCATGCGCTCCCTGCATCCACGGTAGGGTTGCGCCCCATAGCGACGGGATCGCTCCGTCGGATATGATCCCTCACGGACCAAGCCGATCCCGGCGACAAATCCAAAACGCATAACCAGATCTAGGATCTTATGGCAAAAGTACTCGGCATCGATTTAGGCACGACAAACTCCTGCATGGCAGTCATCGAAAGCGGTGAGCCTTCAGTCCTCGAAAACTCCGAGGGCAAACGCACGACGCCTTCGGTGGTTGCTTTCACCAAGGCGGGCGAACGCCTCGTCGGTGAGGCCGCCAAACGGCAGGCAGTCACCAACTCCCGCAATACGGTCTATTCGATCAAACGGTTCATGGGGCGGAAATTCGACGAGGTGCAGGAAGAAATCAAACGCGTCCCCTACAAGGTGATCCGGGCCGCCAACGGCGACGCCGCAGTCGAAGTGGAGGTCAATGGCAAGCCCAAGCAGTTCAGCCCGCCGGAGATCTCGGCGATGATTCTCGCCAAACTCAAGGCGGATGCCGAGACGCGGCTGGGCGAGACAATCACCCAGGCCGTCATCACGACTCCGGCCTATTTCAACGACTCGCAACGTCAGGCTACGAAGGACGCCGGCCGCATTGCTGGGCTCGAAGTGCTCAGGATCATCAACGAGCCCACCGCCGCGTCATTGGCCTACGGCCTCGACAAGAAGAAGGATGAAAAGATCGCGGTGTACGACCTCGGCGGCGGTACGTTCGACATTTCGGTGCTGGACCTCGGCGACGGCGTGTTCCAGGTCAAAGCCACCAACGGCGATACTCACCTCGGCGGCGACGACTGGGACAATCGCCTGATGGACTGGATGCTCGACGAGTTCAAGAAGGAGAACGGGATGGATCTGCGCAAGCAGCCGGAAGCCCTGCAGCGAATCAAGGAAGAGGCGGAGAAGGCCAAGATCGCCCTCTCCAGCGCCCTGCAATATGATATCAACCTGCCGTTCATCACCGCGGACTCCAATGGGCCCAAACATCTCAGCCTGAAACTCACGCGGGCGAAAATGGAGCAGCTTTGCGACTCGCTGTTCGAACGCACGATCGCGCCGGTGAAGGCATGTTTGAAGGACGCGGACATCGCCGCCTCCAAAATCGATGAACTCGTGCTGGTCGGCGGCATGACCCGGATGCCCCGGGTGGTCGAAACGGCGCACACGCTGGTCGACAAACCTCCGCACCAGGGCGTCAATCCGGATGAAGTGGTCGCGGTGGGCGCCGCCATCCAGGCCGGTGTGCTCAAGGGCGAGGTCAAGGATGTGGTATTGCTGGATGTGACGCCACTGTCGCTCGGCATTGAGACGCTCGGCGGGGTGTTCACCAAATTGATCGAGCGCAATACCACGATCCCGACCCGCAAGTCGCAGATTTTTTCCACGGCCGCAGACAATCAGCCGGGCGTGGAAATCCACGTCTTGCAGGGCGAACGCCAGTTCTCCCGCGACAGCAAGACCCTCGGCAATTTTACACTCGACAGCATCCCGCCGGCCCCACGGGGCGTGCCCCAAATCGAAGTCAGCTTCGATATCGATGCCAACGGCATCCTGCACGTCAGCGCCAAGGATCTCGGCACCGGCAAGGAACAGAAGATCGTCATCACCGCCAGCAGCGGTCTCTCCAAGGCCGAAATCGAGAAGATGCGCCATGATGGTGAACTCCACGCCGAAGAGGACCGGGAGCACAAGGAAGCGCTCGAAGCGCGCAATGATGCCGACAGCGCGGTGTATCGCACGGAAAAGCTGCTCAAGGATAATCAGGGCAGCATCTCCGACGCGAACCGCCGTAAGATCGAATCCGTTCTGAACGGGGTGAAGGAAGCGCTCAAGGGCAGCGACTCCGCGGCCATCAAGGCGGCAGGCGCCAGACTCAACGAAACCTGGCAGGCGGTCTCGACGGAACTCTACAAGGCCGCTTCCGAAAAGGCCCGCGCGAGCCAGGGCACGTCCGGCGGCGAACGCGGAGTCCCGCCTGAACCCGGCGAACGTGCGGAAGACGGCAGACCAAGCGACGAACCGATCATCGATGCGGAAGTCGTCGATGAGGAGAAGATCACGTAGCGAGCGAACTTCCTGACGCGGCTGTTTCGGGTATGGTTTGGAGACGCGACGCCCTCGTCGCGTTTTCACAGGACGTACGCGACGAGGGCGTCGCGTCTCCATGGAATGCCCAGGCCAAATTCAGCCCGCCGGCCTGAGTGCGGTGCTCTTGGAGGCAATCACCGCCAACAGTTCATTCCAGGATCTCACAAACGATTCAGCCCCTTCGTCCTGGAGGCGGGCTGCCAGGCTGTCCACGTCCACGCCGGCCTTAGCGAACCGGTTCAGAACTTCTTCGCAATCGCCGCCGTCCGCCGGCATGATCAGGTCGATCTCACCGTGATCAGCGAGGGCTTTCAAGGTTCCCTCGGGCATTGTGTTCACCGTAAACGGGGCGGCCAGCGCCTTGATATAGAGGGTATCGGGCGCCGTGGGGTCCTTGGTTCCGGTGCTGGCCCACAGCAGTCGCTGCGGCCGGGCGCCGGCATTGTACGCGCGCAGCCAGCGCGGCGTTGCCATCAGCGCGAGGCATGCCTGGTAGATGCGGCCGGCAATGGCAATGCCGAGACGGTTGTTCAGCGCCTCCGGAACTTTTCCCTTCACGGCGGCATCCCAACGGCTGATGAACACCGAGGCCACGGAGCCCACCTGCGGATTGAGCCCGGCGGCGATGCGTCGCTCGATGCCGCGCAGATACGCCTCGGCCGCCGCCAGGTAGTGTGCGCGTGAAAACAGGAGCGTCACGTTGACCGGCACACCGGCAAAGATCGCCTCCTCGATGGCCGGCAAACCTTCCCTGGTGCCGGGAATCTTGATGAACAGGTTGGGCCGTCCCGCCCGCGCCGACAGTTCCCTGGCGGCGGCGATCGTGTTCGCGGTGTCATACGCCAGCAATGGCGACACCTCCAGCGACACCCATCCGTCCACACCGTTTGTGCCGGTATGAACCGGTCGGAGAAAGTCGGCAGCCCGCGTCAGATCCTCCAGCGCGAGATCAAAGAAGAGACCCTCGGCGGATTTCCCTTCCGCCCAATCGTCGCGGATCGCCGCGTCGTAGGCGGCGCTGTTCTTGATGGCGTGATCAAAGATCGTCGGGTTCGAGGTCAGCCCCGTCACCGACAGTTCGTGAATGTAGCGTTCGAGCGTGCCGCTGTTCAGCAGGTCGCGCGTAATGTTGTCGAGCCAGAGGCTCTGCCCCTGGCTGTGCAGCAGTTCGGTGGCTTTCATGATGTTTGGCTGGCCGGCGCGTTCCAGTTGCGTCACGGCTGCAACGCGGCCGATGCGGGGTTCGGATGTTCGGAGCGTCGGCTGGACGGCGGTCGGTTCACAGCGCGGCGGCGACCCAGGGCGGCAGCTCGATCCGATGCCGGTGGCCAAAATCCGTCAGGACTTTTTGCAGCCAGGGCCGGGTGCAGCTGAAATCGGTCGCGCGAAGGAAACTTCTGTCGTGCTCGGTCTCCACCACGTAGTTCCCGATCTTGATCGCGATGGGCGTGAGCTCGCCGTCCAGCAGGCAGGAGATTTCAACCGTCCGGTGGCGGGAGTCGATCTTTAGATCCTGCACCCTGCCATAGCGGGCAATCCGCTGGTTGACCCAGACGATGGCGGCCCGGCTGGCAAGCGCATCCTTGGCGGCAGTGAACATGGCGCGGGATTGTTCCACCAAGACCACTCAACGCGGGCTCTTTTTCCGGCTTCGAAAATCCGAGACGAAGATCCTGATCACGAGCCAGAAACCCCCGGCCGCGGCCGCGAGAAAGCAAAGCATGGCCAGCCCGGGATAGCCGAAGAGCCGGAACGGGGTCACGACATGCGCCAGCAATGAGGCACCGACGATCATCCCGGACAGCACGATGCCCATGGTGACGCGGTTCGCGATCTTATGCATGCCGTCCAGCATCATCCTGGCGTCGGTTGACCTGATCTTAAACTCCAGCTCGGAGTTGTTGACCGCATCCATGATCCGGTTGAGCCGGGACGGAAGTCCCACCGTGAAATCCTTCATCTCGAGCAGCGCGCCATAAATGCTGCCCTGCGTGAGATCCTTGCGCATCTGCCGGCCCATCAGCGCGGCGACATTGCGGCGGATGGAGGCATTCGTATCAAACGTCGGATCAAGAATCCGGCCGATTTCATCGAGCTGCAGCATGGTCTTCCCAAGCAGCACCAGTTCGCTGGGGACAATGAGGCCGTTATCCTGGGCGATGCCGCTCACTTCGAGGAGCGACCGGCCGACATTGAGCTGCTCCAACCCCTGGTCCCGCCGCAACGCCACCAACTGCGCGATGCGCCGGCGAAATTCGGGAGCGGCAAACTCCTCCAGCTTTTCGCTCATCCGTATGGCGACTTCCGCGACGGTCTCGCCATTTCCTTCTCCGATGGCGATCAGGATCTTCAGCAGACTCTCCTGCATGGCGGGCGCCGTGTGTCCCACCATCCCGAGGTCAATCAGGGCGATGCGCCCGTCATTTGTGACGAACACATTGCCGGGATGCGGATCCGCATGAAACAATCCGTCCACGAGCACCTGCTGCAGGTAGGCCTTGAACAACTCCTCGGCCAGCGGGGCGCCCTTCAGGTCGCGCCGGGCCAGCGGACCGAGCGCCGTGATCTTCTGCCCCTGCACTTCCTCCATGGTCAGAACTGACCGCGTAAAATACTCCGGCACGGGCTGCGGCACCTGGATGAGTTTGAATTCCTTGAGGTTCTTCCCGAGCGCGATGAGGTTGTGCGCCTCGCGCTCGTAGTTCAGCTCCTGCTGGATCGTCAGGCGGAACTCCCGGAGGGTGACAAGGAAACGGTGGCGGCGGCCGATGGCGGTGTAGCCGTCGAGGAAGGCGGCAATCTGCTCCAGCACCTCGAAATCCTCGGCGATCTGTCGACGGATGTTCGGGCGCTGCACCTTCACGACCACCGCCCGGCCGTCCCGCAGCGCCGCGCGATGGACCTGCCCCAGCGAGGCGGCAGCCACCGGAGTGGGATCGAACCGGGAAAACGCCTTGGAAATCCGGACCCCCAGTTCGGTCAGGACGACTTCCTCCACCTCGGCGTACGAAAACGGCTTTACCTTGTCCTGCAGCCTGGCGAGTGCCTTTAAATAGGGATCGGGCAGCAAATCCGGGCGTCCGGCGAGCACCTGCCCCAGCTTGACGTAGGTCGGTCCCATCGCTTCCAGATCATCCGCCAGATGCTCGGGCGAAGCCTGCCCGGCGGCGGGCTTGGCGCCGTCGGTCAAGGGCGCACCCTCCGCGGCCGGCAGTTCGTCAACGCCGAAGCCTTCCTCCGCGCTCATTTGCTGCGCCAGGTCGGTGCGGCCGTATTTCCATAGCAGGGAGGCGATTTGCCGGTAACGTTTGAGATGGAAGGCCGGGAGTTTCATGGCGCTGCGTCTGCCGTAACCAAAGTTCCACTACCCTTTCATGAAGCTAGGAAAGCGTCGCGAGGGCCGCCTTGGTGAATCCTATCAATTCTGAGGAAAGGCCTGCGTGGACCTTCCGGGCCCACCCCGGATCAGCGAGCAGAGCGCGGCCCACCGCCACCAGGTCGAAATCGCCCCGGTCAAAACGTCGGAGGAGTTCATCCAACGAACTGGGCGTCGAGGTTTCTCCGCGAAAGGCGCCCAGGAAATCCCCGGAAAGCCCGACCGATCCCACCGTGATGGTGGTTTTTCCGGTCAGTTTTTTGACCCATCCGGCCAGGTTCAAATCGGAGCCGATGAACTCGGGCTCCCAGAACCGGCGCTGCGAACAATGAAAGATGTCAACACCCGCTCGCGCCAATGGGACCAGCCATGCCTCCATCTCTAGCGGCGTGGTCGCCAGCTTGGCGGTGAAATCCTGGGGTTTCCATTGTGAGATCCGAAGACTGATCGGAAAATCGGGGCCAACGGCCTGGCGCACGGCGCAAATGAGTTCCGTGGCAAAGCGCGTGCGCTCCACCAGACTCCGGCCTCCGTAACAATCGGTTCGCTGGTTGGTCGGGCGCCAGAAGAACTGGTCGATCAGGTAGCCATGCGCGCCGTGAATCTCGACCGCGTCAAACCCCAGCGCCTTCGCCTCCGCGGCCGCCTGCGCGAATGCGCGGATCGTCTCGGCGATATCGTGTTCCGTCATCGCGACGCCGCCGGTTTTCCCCGGTGCGACGTAGCCCGAAGGGCCTTCAAACGGCGCGGGTGGCAGCCAACCGGCGGCACCGGGAGCCACCACGCCAACATGCCAGAGTTGCGGGGCCATGAAGCCGCCTGCTGCATGTACCCGGTCGATCACGGTCTTCCATCTCCAAAGTGAGTTCTCGCCATAGAAATGGGGAATGCCCGGGTCATAGGAAGCCGCCGGTCGATTGACCACGGTGCCTTCCGAGATGATCAGGCCGACCTCCTCTTCCGCACGACGGGCATAGTAGTCAGCCACCTGTGAAGTCGGCACTCCTCCCGGAGAGAACGAGCGCGTCATGGGAGCCATGACAATCCGGTTCTTGAGTTCAAGCAACCTGAGCCGGAATGGCAGAAAGAGTTGGGAAGCAGTCATGCTATCTTATATCACGCGACGCAGGTCCCGCCATGCACCGGGAAAACCCGGTGTGCGGCTGCAAGCCACTACTGATGGTGCTCCAGGTACTCGGGCAACGTGCGGTTAAGCATATCCTTGGCGTGAGACGCTTCCTCCGCCGTACCGTGGACCAGCAGGACGAATTTGCCGGTCTTGATGGCCGCCTCGGCAGCCGTGTGCGATGGAAAGATTGCTACGACGGAATCGTTGGTATTTGCCATGCTGCGAGGCTAACCGGGCAACCATGCCAGCTCCATGGGGTGTAACCCGACCGCAGGATGGTCCGTTGTATTCTCCGATTTCGACGACCTTGACGTGATCGGGGTCGGTCCATTGTGCCAGTCGACGCGGCCCTGGTTCCTATGGGGCCTTTGCCCCGCAATTTGCGCACGGGACCATTTCCGAGTCCGTGTTGGGCCGGGCACGATGATTTCGCTCTTCACACGCGTTTGCGCGGTAGGGTCTTGCCCCATGGCGAAGCCGCCTGAGCCGGCGCAATATGGGTGATCCGCCCATGCGGATCTGGCTTTGGAAGCAAGGTATCCTGATGAATGCGAAAAAACTTATCGACACCGCAAAGGCGCTGGTCGCCGGCGACAAGGGGCTGCTGGCGATGGATGAAAGCAATCCCACCTGCAACAAACGGTTTGCCCGGCTGGGGATTCCACAAACCGAGGAAGCCCGGCGCGCCTATCGGGAGCTGATTGTCACCACGCCAGGGCTCAGTGAGTGCATCAGCGGCGCAATCCTCTGCGACGAGACAATCCGCCAGGAGAAAATGGACGGCACTCCCTTTGCCGAAGCGATTGCCAACGACGGAATGATCCCCGGCATCAAAGTCGATGCCGGTGCCATCGACATGGCAGGCCATCCCGGAGAGAAGATCACCGAAGGTCTGGACGGTTTGCGCGACCGCCTGGCTGAATACGCTCAGATGGGCGCACGCTTTGCCAAGTGGCGCGCCGTAATTGTTGTGGCCGACGGCATTCCCAGCCGGGGTTGCATCGAGGCCAACGCGCACGCGCTGGCTCGCTACGCCGCGTTTTGCCAGGAAGCCGGACTCGTCCCCGTCGTCGAACCGGAGGTGCTCATGGACGGCGAACACACGCTGGAGCGATGCTGCGCGGTGTCGGAGGACGTCCTGCGAACGGTTTTCAACCAGCTTCACGCCCAGCGGGTGATGCTGGAGGGCATGATTCTTAAGCCCAACATGGTGCTTCCGGGGTTGAGCTGCCCAAGACAAGAAACGGTGGACGAGGTAGCTGACGCCACGGTGACGTGTCTCTTGCGAGCCGTCCCCGCTGCCGTTCCGGGGATTGCGTTTTTGTCAGGCGGCCAGTCCGCTGAACTGGCCTCGGCCCGTCTGAATGCGATGAATGTCAGATTCAAGTCGCGGCGGCCTTGGGCGCTGGCGTTTTCGTATGCCCGCGCCATCCAGCAGCCTGCTTTGGAGATCTGGCATGGCGAGCAGGCCAATGTGTTGGCAGCCCAACAAGCCCTGTATGGTCGAGCCTGGTGCAATCGGGCAGCGCGCCGTGGCCAATATGAGCCCGCGATGGAGAAGTCATGCGCCTGAACGCAGCAAGGGAAAGATCATGAGTCTGCCTGTTCATTTCATCGCGGCGCGCTACGATTCACGTTGCCAGGCAGGGCGCCAGCCTTCGCCGAGGCCAGGGCCGGCAGACCGTCACCGCCAGGGGGCGCCAGCGTCAGATCGGCAAAGTTGCCGGTCACAGGCCGGCGCGACCTTGGGTGGCAGTCCAGGCCACGCCCGGAAACTCTCAGGCGAGAAACTGTCGAATGGGCGATAAAACCATCCCATTGAATGTTGGCGCGGTTGTCGCGGTGCGCGGCAGCGTCGTGGACATGCGGTTTGATGATCATCTGCCGCCAATCTACTCGGTGCTGCGGGCGGGCGATAAACGGCGCACCGTCATCGAGGTGCTGGCCCAGCGTGACGCGCACCACGTGCGCGGAATCGCCCTGACGCCCACCCAGGGGCTCGCCCGCGGCATGGCGGTCGAGGACACAGGCGGGCCGTTGAAAACACCGGTGGGCAAAGCGGTTCTTTCGAGAATGTTTGACGTGTTTGGTCACACCATCGACCGCGGAACGGCGCTGTCGGAGCTCCAATGGCGTTCGGTTCACCGGGTTCCACCGCCGCTGGCCCAACGTTCCACCAAATCGGAAATCTTTGAAACGGGGATCAAGGCAATCGATGTGCTTGTGCCGCTGGAGCGCGGCGGGAAGGCGGGACTATTCGGCGGGGCGGGCGTGGGCAAGACCGTCCTCCTCACCGAAATGATCCACAACATGATCGGGCACCAGCAGGGCATCAGCATTTTTTGCGGCATCGGGGAACGCTGTCGCGAAGGCGAGGAGCTTTACCGCGACATGAAGGATGCCGGCGTGCTGCCGAACATGGTGATGGTCTTCGGCCAGATGAACGAGCCGCCGGGCAGCCGGTTCCGCGTGGGCTTCGCCGCCCTGACGATGGCCGAGTATTTCCGCGACGATGAGCACCGCGATGTGCTGCTGCTCATCGATAACATCTTCCGTTTCATCCAGGCCGGCATGGAGGTGTCCGGCTTGATGGGCCAGATGCCGTCGCGCCTGGGGTATCAGCCCACGATGGGCACCGAGTTGTCGGGATTGGAGGAGCGGATTGCCAACACCGACCGCGGCGCCATCACCTCAATTCAGGCGGTGTATGTGCCGGCGGACGATTTCACCGATCCGGCGGCGGTGCACACATTCTCGCATCTCTCCGCGTCGATCGTCCTCTCACGCAAGCGAGCGAGCGAAGGGCTTTTCCCGGCGATCGACCCGCTCCAATCCAGTTCCAAGATGGCCACACCGGGCATCGTCGGCGAACGGCATTACGCTCTGGCTCAGGAAATCCGGCGCACGCTTGCGCAATACGCCGAACTCAAGGACATCATCGCCATGCTCGGTTTGGAGCAGCTTTCACCCGAGGACCGCAAGGTGGTCGGCCGCGCCCGCCGGCTCGAACGTTTTCTCACCCAGCCCTTTTTCACGACCGAACAGTTCACCGGTCTCAAAGGCAAGCTCGTCAGCCTCAAGGATTCGCTGGATGGGTGCGAGCGCATCTTGCGCGACGAATTCAAGGACTACCCGGAGAGCGGTCTCTACATGATCGGAACGATCAATGAGGCGAAAAAACCGGCGGCTCCCGCAGCTCCGGCCAAACCGGAGACCAAGACCGCCGCCAAGGCCGGGCCGAAGACGACTGACAAGGCTAAGCCCGAGGCGACGCCCGAAGCCAAACCAAATGCGCCGGCGGACCCGAAGCCGGTTTCGGCCGCCAAACCCGACGCTGCGCCCATTGCCAAGGCTGAAGTGAACCCAGCTGCCAAGCCCCCGGCCAAAGCGACCCCCGAGTCGCCGTCGAAGCCCGCGGTGAAACCTCAACCGGAGGCCGAACCTGCCGCCGTCACGCATGACGCTTAAAGTTCTTCTTCCCTTCCAAATCTTCGCCGAGAAGACCGGAGTCTCACGCATTGTCGCGGAAACGCGCGAAGGCTCGTTCGGACTTCTGCCCCATCGGCTCGACTGCGTCGCCGCGCTGGCGCCCGGGATTCTCACCTATGAGACCCAAGCCGACGGTGAGGTCTTCGTGGCCGTCGATGAAGGAGTAATGGTCAAAACTGGCCTGGATGTGCTCGTTTCCGTGCGCCGGGCGATCGGCGGAACAGACCTCGGGCACCTGCACGATATGGTCAAACAGGAGTTTCTGACCCTGGACGAACACGAGCAAAGCGTGCGTTCAGCGGTGGTTAAATTGGAAACTGGATTTCTACGCCGCTTCGCGACTTTTCAACATGAATGACGAGCCAAAGAAACCGTCGAAGACCGAGCAGACCTTCGCCGCGCAGATCGGCGCGAAGGCGGAACGCAAACTCAAGGCGCGCAAATCGACGCAGGGCGTCTGGTTCGGCTTGGGCATGATGGGGCTGGTTGGCTGGTCGGTGACGGTTCCAACGCTGCTCGGCATTATGCTCGGCATCTGGTTGGACCGACGCCATCCGGGAGCCCATTCCTGGACGCTGGCCTTGCTGGTTGTTGGACTCGCGATCGGCTGTTTGAATGCCTGGCATTGGGTCGCCAAGGAAGACAAAGCCATGCGGGAGGATCAGGAGGGTGACGATGAATGAAGTGCTGATATTGGCGCTGGCGTTTGTTGCGGGGGCGGGACTCGGCATGATCTTTTTCGCCGGCCTTTGGTGGACGGTTCGCAAGGGCCTTGCGTCCAAACAGCCGGCCCTCTGGTTCTTCTGCAGTCTGCTGCTGCGGACGAGCATTGTCCTTGTCGGCTTCTATTTCGTTGGGCTCGGGCATTGGCAGCGGATGGTTTTCTGCGTTCTCGGGTTTGTCATCGCTCGTTTTGTCGCCTGGCGGCTCATCGGTCCGCCAGTCGAACCGCGCAAATCCCCGCCACTGGAAGTCCGTCATGCGCCTTAGTCCTGACCAGTTGATCTTCTGGCAATGCGGGGTGTTCAAACTCAACGGCACGATTGTATTCACCTGGGGACTGATGCTCGTGCTGGCCCTCGGCTCAAAATTCATCACGCGCAGACTTTCCACGGGGCTGAAGCGTTCCCGGTGGCAAAACCTTCTGGAAATCGTCGTTACCGGCATCGAGAAACAAATCGAGGAAGTTGGCCTTCCTCATCCGGAGAAGTACATCGGATTTCTGGGCACGCTCTTCCTGTTCGTTGCCCTGGCCGCCCTCTGCGCGATTATTCCCGGCTACGAGCCGCCGACGGGATCGCTCTCGACCACGGCGGCACTCGCGCTGTGCGTCTTTGTGGCCGTGCCACTGTTCGGCATCGAGGAGCAGGGTCTGGGCGGCTACCTCAAGACCTACGTGCAGCCAACGGTTGTCATGCTGCCGTTCAACCTCATCAGCGAACTCTCCCGCACCCTGGCCCTGGCCGTCCGTTTGTTCGGCAACATGATGAGCGGGGCGATGATCATCGCGATTCTGCTCACCATCACGCCGTACATCTTTCCGATCGTCATGACGGTGCTCGGCCTTCTCACCGGCATGGTGCAGGCCTACATCTTCAGCATTCTGGCCGCGGTCTACATCGCGGCTGCCACGCGCACCCGCAAGCCCAGGTCCGAACCCGCGCCAGCGCCCACGACTTGATCCAACAACAGACCAATCGAAGGAAATACCATGGATAACATGACCCTCATCGCCATCGCCTCGATCGTCACCGCCGGCCTCACCACGGGCATCGGCTGCATGTGTCCGGCGCTCGGCGAAGGGCGCTCGGTCGCGACGGCGCTCACCGCGCTGGCCCAGCAACCCGACGCTTCCGCCACCATCACCCGGACCTTGTTTGTCGGCCTGGCAATGATCGAGTCCACCGCCATCTACTGCTTCGTGGTCTCGATGATTCTCATCTTCGCCAATCCGTTCTGGAACCACGTCATCGCCGGCGCGGCCCAAACGGCCGGAAAGTAAGCCATGCTCATCGACTGGTTTACCGTCGGCGCGCAGGCGCTCAACTTCCTCATTTTGGTGTGGTTGATGAAGCGTTTTCTTTACAAGCCCATCCTCAACGCCATCGACGCGCGGGAGAAGCGGATCGCGGCGGAACTCGCCGACGCCGACGCGAAAAAGGCCGAAGCGCAAAAGGAACGCGAAGAGTTCCAGCACAAGAACGAGGAATTCGACCAACAGCGCGCCGGCCTCTTGAGCAAGGCTACTGACGAGGCGAAGGCGGAACGGCAGCGACTCCTCGACGAGGCGCGGAAGGCGGCCGATGTCTTGAGCGCCCGGCGACAGGAAGCGCTGAGAAACGACGCCCATAACCTCAGTCAGGCCATCAGTCGCCGGACTCAGCAGGAAGTGTTTGCGATCACGCGAAAGGCCCTGACCGATCTCGCCACGACGAGCCTGGAGGAACGCCTGGGCGCGGTGTTTACCCGCCGGCTGCGCGAGATGGACGGCAAGGCAAAAGAAGGCCTCGGCCACGCCCTCAAGACGGCGTCTAATCCTGCCATTGTGCGCAGCGCGTTTGACCTGCCGAAAGAGCAACGCGCGGTGATTCAAAATGCTCTCAACGAAACCTTTCCGGCCGACATTCATCTCCGCTTCGAGACCGCGCCGGACCTCGTCAGCGGGATCGAGCTCACCGCGAATGGGCAAAAAGTCGCGTGGAGCATCGCGGATTACCTTGCATCGCTGGAAAAGGGCGTCGACGAGCTGCTGAAAGAGCAGAACAAACCAGAACCCAAAGCCGCGCCCAAAACGGAAGGTGAACCCAAGGCCGGGCCCAAGCCGGATACTCAGGCGAAGGCTCAGCCGACACCTGAAGCCAGGGCCGAACCCAAGGCGGAAGCCAAGCCCGAGACGGAAGCAGAATCCAAGGCCAAGCCGAAGCCCGAGGCCGAAGCGAAGGTCGCCGAGCCTGCGCCGGAAGCCACGCCTCAGGCTGCGGTCAAGACGAAGGCCCAGACCGAGTCCAAGCCCGAAGCCAGGTCTGCATCCAATCCCGATGCCAAAGCCGGGTCGAGAACTGACGAGGTCAAGCCCGCACAGGCAAGCTCATGAGCGCGGCTCCCGAGACCCTGCAGGCCGTCTTCGATCGAACGTTCGCTGGAATAAGCCGGGTCCGGGAAGTCTATGCACCACAACTGACACCCCGGGAAGTGGGCACGATCACGAGCGTTTCCACTGGCATCGCCCGCGTCTCCGGCCTCCCGGGCGTGGGCTTTGAGGAACTGGTGGAATTCCCCGGCGGCGTGTTCGGCCTCGCGTTTAACCTTGACGAGGACGAGATCGGCGTGGTGCTGCTCGGCGAGTACTCGCATCTGCATGCCGGCGATGAAGTCGAGCGCACGGGCCGGGTGATGGACGTGGCCGTGGGCGAAGGATTGCTGGGGCGCGTGATCGATCCGCTCGGCCGGCCGCTCGATGCCGGCGGGCCGGTGGCCGCCAGCAAGCGCCTGCCGATCGAACGTCCGGCTCCACCCATCATGGACCGCGCACCGGTCACCGTGCCCCTCCAGACCGGCCTCAAGGTCATCGATGCACTGATCCCCATCGGGCACGGCCAGCGCGAGTTGATTCTGGGTGATCGTCGGACGGGCAAGACGGCCATTGCGATCGACACCATTGTCAACCAGCGCGACCGAAACGTCGTGTGCGTCTATTGCGCCATCGGCCAGCGGGCTTCCGCGGTCGCAAAGGTCGTGGCCAGCCTCCGCCTCAAGGGCGCGATGGAATATTGCGTGGTTGTGGTCGCCGAAGGCAACGACGCGCCCGGACTGTCCTATGTCGCTCCTTACGCGGCGACCAGCATCGCCGAGCATTTTATGGAGCTGGGGCGCGACGTGCTGATCGTCTATGACGACCTCACGCAGCACGCGCGCGCCTATCGCGAGCTCTCCCTCCTGCTCCGCCGGCCACCGGGACGGGAAGCATTTCCCGGCGACATTTTTTACATCCACTCGCGCCTGCTCGAACGCGCCACCCATCTGAGCAAGGAACGCGGGGGCGGCTCGCTGACCGCGCTCCCTGTCATCGAGACCGAGGCCCAGAACATTTCCGCCTACATTCCAACCAACCTGATTTCCATCACGGATGGGCAGATCTACCTCTCACCGTCGCTGTTCGAATTGGGCGTGCTGCCCGCAGTCGATGTCGGCATGTCCGTTTCGCGCGTCGGAGGAAAGGCGCAACGGGCCGCCTATCGTGCCGTGGCCGGCGACCTCAAGCTCGGCTACGCGCAATTCGAGGAACTTGAAACCTTCGCCCGTTTCGGCGCCCGCCTGGATGAAGACACGCGCAGGATCATTGAGCACGGACGTCGCATCCGCGCTTGCCTCAAGCAGCCGGAATTCACCCCGGCGTCCGTGGCCGCACAAATCGCCGTCCTGTTGGGTTTGACCGCCGGACTCTTCGATCCGGTGCCGCTTGACCAGATGACGGATGCCGAGCAGGCCGTGCAGGAGGCGGCGACGAAGATTCCTGCCGAAGTGTGCGCACGATTCGAAACCGCCGACAAGTTGGGCGACGAGGATCGCCAGGCGATCGTCGACCTCGCCCGCCAGGCACTCGCTCCTTTCCAGCCCAAGCCCGAGGTCAAACCAGTGCCAAAGCCTGAAGCCAAAGCAAGGCCAGAACCCACGCCCGAGGCCAAGGCAATATCATGAACATCCAGGGCGGGTTCATTCTCGACTTCACCAACGCATGTTCCTCCGGCGTAGGGGCGCGATCTCGTCGCGCCCTTGGAAATGGGCGCAGCAAGCCTGCGCCCCTATGGGAAAGGACCGGACATTTAACCCGAGAATCAATCCGTCCTGCATGAGCGACACCACCACGAGCCTGCTCCGGAAGATCAGCAGTGCCGAAGATCTCCAATCCGTCGTCCGCACGATGAAAGCCCTGGCCGCCTCGAGCATTGGGCAATATGAGAAATCGGTGAGCGCGTTGGCCGACTACTACCGGACCGTGGAACTGGGTCTTGGCGCGTGCTTCCGGGAAGACGAACCGGCAATCCTGATGGCCGAATGGAAATGGCCAACCGATCCGGTTACGATTGGCGCGGTCGTCTTTGGATCCGACCAGGGACTGGTGGGCCAGTTCAATGACGTGGTGGCCGACTATGCGATCAGGACACTCGCCGATCTGCCCGGCAAAGCCCATGTCTGGGCCGTCGGGGAGCGCGTTCACGCCCGGCTGACAGACGCGGGTCTGCCGCTGATGGGACTCTTTGCCGTGCCGAATTCCGTCCGGGCCATCACGCCACTCGTCGGGCAGATTCAGATCGAAAGCGAAGCGCACCGGGCCAAAGGCGAGTATGCGCAGCTCTATGTGTTCCATAACCGCCCGCAAACCGGTGCACTTTACGAGCCGGTCAGCCAGCGGTTGCTGCCACTCGACACATCCTGGGCCAGGAGCCTGGTCAATGTCCGCTGGCCGACTAAAATCCCGCCCGAGGTCGTGTGCGGCGGCACCACGACGCTGCGCGCACTGATCCGCGAATACCTTTTCATCTCGCTTTTCCGGGCTTGCGCAGAGTCCCTTGCGAGCGAAAACGCGAGCCGCCTGGCCGCCATGCAGCGTGCCGACAAGAACATCGACGACCTGCTGGAGACACTCCACGGCACCTTCCACCAGTTGCGTCAGAGCGGCATCGACGAGGAACTCTTCGACGTGATATCCGGCTTCGAAGCCCTGGTCAGACCGGGATAGCAACCCAGCCGCAGCGAACGCAGGTCAGCCGGAGGCCGTCAGGGCGAACTCGGCGCGGAGCAGATCGTGCAGGGTCACAAGACCGATCACGCGACCGTCCACACCGGCCACGATCACGACCATGCCGGCGGGCGATTCGATCAGGAGCGACTGCGCTTCGCGCACGGCGGCCTCACGCCGGCAGGTTGGCGCCGGCAAAAGCTGCGGCGCGCGGTTTTCCGCCAACGCGGCCTGCGCCGCCGCGCGCGTGAGAATCCCGAGCGGCAACCCGTCGGGCTGCGCGACCGGAAAGCGTTCGAACGTCTTCTCCGCGAGCAATTGCCTCAGTCCCGCCGGTGAAAGATCGCGCACGATCACAGGACGGAAGTTGCCAATGCGGCTCACGGGCGCCTCCTGCCACGCCTTCAAGTCGCGCGGCGGGATGACCTGCTCGACGCTCTGGCCGTCCTGTTCGAGCAACGCGTCGTAGAAATTATTTTTCGTCAACCGGTGGGCGACCGCCTGGGATACAAGGGCTGCAACCATCAACGGCGGCACGAGGACAAACTCGTGCGTCATCTCGAAGACGATGAGAATGCTGGTGACCGGGGCCCGGACCACGGCCGCGAGACAGCTGCTCATCCCGACGACCGCAAACAAGATGTAGGCCGAAGGCTCGATGTGGACTGCCAAACCAAGCAGGCCGCCCGCGGCCACGCCGGTCATCGCGCCAAAGAAAAGCGTGGGAGCGAAGATGCCGCCGCAGCCGCCGAGCCCGTAACAGACCGCGGTCGCAAGCAGCTTTGCACCGAGCAGAATGGCCGCATCGATGGCGAACATCCGACCATCGAGCGCCGCGGAGAGATCTTCATACCCGAGGCTGAAGACGCCGGTGCGGCCAGTGCCGAGGAAAACGGCACTGCCGATCAGCCACACAGCCAGCCCGCCCAGCAGCGTCCGCACCCATGTTGGCAGTCGACGCGGCGCCTTGTTCCATTGGCGGATGCCCAGCGAAAGGTGCTGGAACAGGCATCCGGCGACCGAGGCCAGCAAGGCCACCACCGGAGTGGCGGCGAACACCCACGGCGTGGGAGACGCGATGGCTTTAAGGGCAAAGGCCGGCTGTTCACCCAACAGACCGTGGACAACCAGCGCGCCGATAACCGAGGCAAGAAGCACACCCCCGAGCAGGCGGCTGTTCAGGTCGCCGATGATCTCCTCCAGCACAAACGTGATGGCCGCAATCGGCGTGTTGAATGCGGCGGCGAGTCCGGCCGCGGCGCCAGCGGCGACCGCCGGCCGGCGTTGCTGCTTGGGTTCACCGAGCCACCCCGCAACAATCGAGGAAAGTCCGCCGCCCAGCTGCACTGAAGGTCCCTCGCGGCCCAGACTCGCGCCGCCGCCCACCGAAAGCACGCCACCGATGAATTTCACCCAGAGCACCCTCCAGGGAACAAATCCAAAATCTTTCCAGAAGGAGACTTTCAGCTGCGGGATGCCACTACCAGCCGCTTGCGGGCAAAACACACTCAGCAGCCAGCCCGAGACGCCCGAGGTCACTCCAATAATCAAGAAACTGCCGACCAGAAAGACCGGAATCGAGGCATGGCTCAGGCGCAGAATCCCATTCTCGTAGAGATAGCGGATGCAGACTTGGAAGGTGACGGCAGCCAGGCCGGCGCAAAGGCCATAGGCCGCGGTTCGCAATACAACGCGGGTTCCTGGTGTCAGTCTGGACACCCAACGTGCGATGGAATCGGCAGCCATGCTTTCTTTGTCCTGCGTTTTTGCGGGCTCGGCAAGCGCGTTGCACGGCGGACCCGCGACCGTAATCATGCTGCAGAGCCCATTATGCCAGCGAACCGGATGGCAAAGTAGACCCGGGTTGCGGGGAACACCCCATGGCGCGGCACCATAGGCCGGTTCATCCTCAGCGCTGCTGGAGCAGTTTCATAAAAAGTGTAGCCGCGAGCGTGAGCGAGTGGACGAACCCTCCGCTCGCCCACGTCCGCAGCTACGTTTGCGTTCTCGGCTATGCCATGGTCACATGCCTGGTCGTGAATGACGCCGTGAAAGTCGCGATGATCAGGCGGCGCGCGCCGGCGATCAACGCTTAGCGCGGAAACTTTGCAATGAGAATGCTCCGATGATGCGCGCTGAGCTTTGGAGACGCGACGCCCTCGTCGCGTTTTCGAGGTCACAATCCGGCGGCGGGGGTCGTCGCGTCTCCAGGTTATCATCCGTTCGTTTCGTCGCGCCGCGCTGGAAGGCAGGGTTTTACCCCATATCCATTTGGCGCAGACAGGCGTCTTATCTCCTGACGGTTACATAGATGCTTCGTCCCGGCGACGACTCGTCACCCGGCCAATCAATCTCGGAATGATCGTAGCCGGAAGATCCTTCGCTAATGAAAAACAACGGTCTCAAAACTTCACCGCCGACCGCTCGTCTGCCCAAGTGTCCAACGGGCATCTGCGGTCTCGACGAAATCACTGGCGGCGGGTTGCCGTGCGGACGGCCCACCCTGGTGAGTGGCGGCCCAGGCTGCGGCAAGACCCTGTTCGCCGTCGAATTCCTCGTGCGCGGCGCCGTGCAATTCGGCGAGCCGGGCGTTTTCATGTCCTTCGAGGAGACGGACGCGGAGTTGAAGAGCAACGTCGCGTCGCTCGGATTCGACCTGGAGGGTTTGGTCCGGGGCAAGAAGATTGTGCTCGACTACGTTTACATCGAACGCAGCGAAATCGAGGAGACCGGCGAGTATGACCTGGAGGGGTTGTTCGTCCGGCTGAATCACGCGATCGATTCCATCGGCGCCAAACGCGTGGTGCTGGACACGCTCGAAGCGCTGTTCGCCGGCCTGCCCAACGAAGCCATCCTGCGCGCCGAGTTGCGCCGGCTCTTCCGCTGGCTCAAGGAGAAAGGCGTGACCGCCATCATCACGGCCGAGCGCGGGCGCGATCAACTGACGCGCCACGGGCTGGAGGAATACGTGTCCGACTGCGTCATCGTGCTCGATCATCGGGTCCATGACCAGATCGCCACGCGGCATCTGCGGGTGGTGAAATATCGCGGCGCGCTGCATGGCACCAACGAATTCCCCTTCCTCATCGGCGATGACGGCCTCAGCGTGCTGCCCATCACGTCGCTGGGGCTGAACCACCGGGTGTCGAGCGGGCGGATTTCCACCGGCATCCCGCGGCTCGATGCGATGCTGGGCGGGCGGGGCTTTTTTCGGGGCAGCAGCATTCTGCTCACGGGCACGCCCGGCACCGGCAAGACCAGCGTGGCCGCCCATTTCGCCCAGGCGGCGGCCCGGCGCGGGAATCGCGTGCTCTTCTTCTCGTTCGAGGAATCGCCCAACCAGATCATCCGCAACATGCGTTCCATCGGGCTGCGCCTGGAGCCATTGGTCCGGCGCGACCTGCTGCGGTTTCACGCGGCGCGGCCCACGCTCTGCGGCCTGGAAATGCACCTGGCGACCATGTTCAAGGAGATCACCGCGTTTCGTCCCGCCGTCGTCATCGTGGACCCGATCACCAGCCTGCTGGTTGCGGGCACCGACTTCGAAACCAAGGGGATGGTGACGCGGCTGATTGATTTCCTGAAAGGCAGCCAGATCACCTCGTTCTTCACCAGCCTGACGCACGGCGGCCACGCACTGCAACAAAGTGAAATCGCCATGTCCTCGCTCATGGATTCCTGGCTGTTGTTGCAGGACTTCGAAGGCAACGGCGAACGCAATCGCGTGCTGTACGTGCTCAAGGCGCGGGGCATGGCGCACTCGAACCAGATCCGTGAGTTTTTGATCTCCAACCGTGGCATCGACCTCGTGGACGCTTATATAGGTCCCAGCGGCGTCCTGACCGGCGCGGCCCGGGTGGCGCAAGCCGCCCGCGAACGGGCGGAGGCACTGGCCAGCAAACAGGACGCCGCCCGCCGCAAACGCGAATTGCGACGCAAACGCGCGGCGCTCGAACAACAGATCGCCCGGCTGCGCTCCGAATATGAAACCGAAGCATTGGAACTGCGGCGCCTTGACGAACAGGCGGGTACGCAAACGCGCGCGCTGAACACCGAACGGACCGAATTGGCCCGCTTGCGCCATGCGGATACCACCCGCCCGGTGGCCCGCGCACCGGACACGCCCAAATCGAAGAACCAACAATGAATGCCAGCCCCGTGAGACAATCAGAAACCGGTTCCCCTCGCCGGCCAGCCTGCGCGGCCGGAACCGCTTCGGCGCAGCAAAGGCCGCCAAACTCTGGCAAATGCGCCTTTACGCGGCCGGTCAGACGCCCAGATCGCTGACCGCATTTTCAAACCTGAAGAAGATCTGCGAAACCCATCTCAAGAACCGCTACAGCATTGAGGTGATTGATCTGTTGGAGCAGCCCCACCTCTCCAAGGGCGACCAAATCCTGGCCATTCCCACCCTGGTACGCAAGCTGCCGCAGCCGGTGCGGAAGATCATCGGCGACTTGTCCAACACCGAGCGCGTGCTCGTCGGGTTGGACTTGCGTCCCGCCGCCCCACCCCGCGCCAAAGCAGCAAATCACCCCGACGCCCAAAAGTAATGGAGGCACGTCGTGAAAAAGAACAAAACTAGCCGCGCGACTCATGCTTTTGAGAAGGCCCTGGCCTCCTCGCGCACCCGCAAATACGTCCTGCGATTATATGTGGCGGGGGCCACCGACCGGTCACGCCAGGCGCTCCTTCGCGTCCGCCGGCTGTGCGACGCCGAACTCCACGGCAGATACGATCTGGAAGTGATCGACATTTATCAGCAACCCATCCTCGCGCGCGACGGCCAGATTCTCGCGACCCCCACGCTCGTCCGGGAGTTTCCCCGTCCCATGCGCCGGCTCATCGGCAACCTTTCGAACACCACGGGCCTGTTTGCCGGCCTGGATTTGGACATCAAACGCAAGACCGCATGACGCGGTCATTCCGACGCCGTCAGGACCACGACGGGAATGTCTCGCGTGCGCTCGTCGCCCTTGACGCGTTGCAGGAACTCCATCCCCGACATCTGGGGCAGGTGGAGATCGAGCAGGATCAACTGCGGCCGCGCCGGCTTCCGCCTGGCATACCGGCCGGTGCCGAACAAGTAATCCAACCCGGCCTCCGCGTCGCTGACGATCCTGAGTTTCGCCCGCTTGAACGCGCGCGCCATCCTGGCCGCATCCGCCGCATTGTGCTCCACCAGCAAAATATTCCGCACCTCAATGGGCGCCGTTGCCGCGCCGACGCGCAGCGCGGTTCCAGGCTTCGCGGGGACATGCGCGAAGAGATTCCCCACGGAGATCTGCAGCGTCTTCGCCAGATTTGCGACAGTCCGGAGCGTCACGTTGCGCTTCCCACGCTCGATGTCGGCAAGGTAGGTGCGGTGCAAATCGGCCCGCCACGCTAATTCCTCCTGCGTGATTCCCAACCGGTGCCGACATTCCCGAACGACGGCGCCGAACCTGATTTGGAGGTTTGAGTCAGATCTTGGAGCAGGGTATTTCTTTGCCACTCGGCCTAGTGTAACAAGCGCCACAATAGACTATAAGTGACAATCAATCGGCCCGATGCGCTAGTGACGCCGCCGGTTCGAAATCGTCAGGACCACGACGGGGATGTCGCGCGTACGCTCGTCGGCCTTGACGCGTCGCAGGAACTCCGACCCCGACATCCGGGGCAGGTCGAGAACGAGCAGGATCAACTGCGGCCGCACCAGCTTCCGCCTGGCATACCGGCCGGTGCCGAACAGGTAATTCAACGCGGTTTCTCCGTCGCGTACAATCTTGATTGGATTCGCCAGCCTTGCCCGCTTGAACGCGCGCGCCGTCTCGGCCGCCGCCAGCACGTGGTGCTCCACCAGCAGAATGTCCCGCACCTCGTCCGGCAACAGTTCCGGGACGGCGCCCGGCGCAGTTCCAGACGGCGCGGTGACATGCGCAAACACGTGCCCTATGGTGACCTGCAGCGTCTTCGCCAGATTCGCGACCGTCCGGAGTGTCACGTTGCGCTTCCCACGCTCGATGTCCGCAAGGTAGGTGCGGTGTAGGTTGGCCCGCCACGCCAATTCCTCCTGCGTAACTCCCAACCGGTGCCGGCACTCCCGAATAAATGCGCCAAGCCTGATTTGGAGGTCTGCGTCGGCGCCTAGAACATGGTGTCGTATCATCACCTGGTTATTGTTTGGTTTATCAGCCAGCTCAACAATCTTCAGCGGTTATGAGTAATAACCGGCATCGCCGCGGCCGCTAGTAGGTGTATGCCTGCCGGAGGGGGAAGGTAGTTGAACACCCCATAGCTTCAGGACCAATTGTTGTTATCCTGCCCCGCGTCGCTTATAAGTTACATCCTGAATGATAAACAACGGTTCCAAATCCCCCTCCCCGGCCTGTTCGTCGAGTTGGACTTGGTCACGAAAGGCGTGACTGCGTTGCGACCCGGGTTCAGGGCTCAATGGGTGATGGGAAATGGTTAATGAATCAATGGTTTCGTGAATCGAAAAACCAATAGCTTGAGCGGGCTCCGCGCGCGCCTAGCAGAGGCGGAGAAAACGCTCCGCTCCATCCACAGCGGAGATGTGGATGCGGTGGTGGTTGCAGGCAGGCATGGCCCCCGTGTGTTCACGCTGCAAGGCGCCGAGCACGCCTACCACGTGCTCATCGAATCCATGAACGAAGGGGCGTTGACGCTGACGCCTGGCAAGACGATTCTCTATGCCAACCAGTGCTTCGCCCGAATGGTGAAATGCCCGCTGGAGCAGGTGATGGGCAGTTCCTTTCGTCGTTTTCTTTCCGCCGAAGACCAGAAGGCGCTCCGATCGCTCCTGCAAGGGCCTGACGAGTCCGGTTCGAAGATGCAATTGGTGCTCAAAGCCGGCGACGGTTCGCAATTGCCCGTGCAAATCTCGATTTGCCCGCTGCCAGGCGATGTTTCCACACGCACAATCTTCGGAATGGTTGTAACCGACCTGACCGAGGCCCGGCGGACCGCGGAACTGCTGAGGGCATTGACGCACCGCGTGATCCACGCGCAGGAAACCGAGCGCGGGCGCGTTGCCCTCGAATTGCACGACAACATCACCCAGCATCTCTGCGCCATCCTCTTTCGTTGCCAGGCGCTGGCCGGCCGGCTTCCGGACCGCGGCGGGCCATTGAGCAGGGAGGCAATAAAACTCCAGGAGATGCTCGGCGAGACGGCCGAAGAAGTGGAGCGCATCTCGCGCAATCTGCGGCCCGGTGTCTTGGATCAACTGGGTTTGGTCGCCGTTCTGCGTAGTGCGACCAAGGAGTTTGCGGAGCGCACTGGCGTGCCGGTCAAGCTGTCTTGCATGTCGTTGGCCGAGCGGCTGCCCACCGCCATCGAGTTGGCGCTCTACCGCATTCTCCAGGAAGCCTTGAGAAACGTGGAGCAACACGCGCGGGCCCGCCATGTCGTCGTGGGACTGAGGCAGCGAGGCGCCTTCGTCCAGTTGGTGGTCAACGATGATGGGATTGGTTTCGATCCCGAGCATCAACCGGCGGGACAAAAAGAAGCCAGAGGCCTTGGTCTGCTCAGCATGCGCGAACGGGCGACCTATGTGGGTGGCTCCTTCAGGGTCAATTCCGTTCGCGGCGCCGGCACGAAAGCCGAGGTGCTCATTCCCCTGCCGGCAGGCATCGTTGCTGCCGCCTGAAGCCGGGTCGGAATCTGAGGGGAAACGGTGGACTTTGTGGGGCGGCGCGCAAAGAGCAGCGCCCTGTCAATCGCACCGCCCCATCCGATCTTGGGACCGCCCCGCAGACTTTTCGCGAAGCCCAACCGGGGCGCGCCTACCAACAACACCCCATACCGCCCGGATCGCCGACGATGTATTCTGAGGCAATGAAAGACACTATTCTTCGCCTTCTGTCACCATCGGCCTCCGCTCGCGCGGCAAGGCAGTTTGCACCCGTCTTCGCATGTTGCGGCATCCTTGGTCTCTTCGCCGGTTGTGCTACCGAGCCTGAATCGCATGTTGTCTCTGCTCCGCCTCCGCCCACGCCGACCCGCGCGGTGACGACGACGACGACGACAACGACAACTCCCGTGGTCGTGACGACTCCGGCGGCGGCCGTGGGGAACACCACTTATGTGACGACCGCAACGCCCGCCGTGAGCACCACCGTTGTGACCCAGGCTCCGCCGGCGCTGCAGCAGGAGGTCGTGCTTGCCCAGCCGTCGCCTCAGCATGTGTGGCTCCCCGGCTACTGGACGTGGCGCAACGACCGGTATGAATGGATGGCCGGACATTGGGAACTGCCCCCGAGTTCGGGTTCGGTTTGGGTGGCGCCGCGCTGGGAACAGGAGGGCAATGCCTACAGGTTTTACGAGGGCTATTGGAAGTGAGTTGGGTCAGACGAGGTCCTGAATCCATCGGAGCCTTTCCTTCGCCAGATTTCATCGGCTCCTCCCAACCGGGAGGGGCCGGTTTGTTTGGCGGCTCTTCCTTCGCCGGCCGTGTGCTCCTGGAGATCAATCGACGCTGATGGCCGATCATCCTCCGTCGGCGGTCGGGTAACACCCCATAGTCTTCCGGCGACGATCCGGCTTAATTGGTTGCGTTAGAATCAACGCCTGCACGTTCCATCTGCCAATCACATGAAAACAAATCACTTTATCCGACACATCACCGCGGTTCTTGGTCTGGCTGCTTTCTCCACCGCCAACTGCGCCGAGACGCCGCAGTCCGCCGCCCCTTCGCCGCCTGCAGCGGATGCTGCGACAACCACGGCAACAGCTGCCGGCCCCGGACCAACCGCTACCGTTCCGGTCGCTGCCGCCCCCAGTCCTGACGTCGCCTCCGCGAGATGGAGCGACATTGAGAATTGCACCTACGACATGCGCGCCCAGTTTTTCGCCGGCCTCAGCAGCTTGCAGGCCAGGGTTGACCGCGAGATCGCCACGCTGACCGCCAAACGCGCCGCGATGAAGAGCACCGCCAACACCCAGGGCTGGGATTTCGCGATGAAGGAGATGGAGGACGCCCGGTCTAACCTGAAATCCATGGGCGAAGAGCTGCGCAAGGCCTCCCCCGAGACATGGGCCCAGGAGAAGGATAAGGTCGGCCAGGCTTGGGCGAGGACGCAGAAGGCCTTCGACAACGTCAAAACCAGCACGACCAGTTGATTTCAGATGAAATAAAAAAGACCGTCGTGAGACGGCCTTTGCTTGCGAGATCGCAGCGGCGTGCGGTCAGGTTCTCATGATTCTGAGGCCGGCTGGGCGTTTCGCGACCGGGCCTTTTCCGCCCGGCGATTTTGCGGCCCGTCTTTTTGCGGCGGTCATCCGGCCGCCCCTGCTTTTCTTAGCCATAGGTTGGTTTTGTGGGTTGTTTCTTCGCGTTGAACTGCAAGCAGCATGATCTGCGGCCGGGAAGCGTTCATCTATGGGGTATAACCCTGCCTCGCGGCGCGATCATTCACCCCTGAGGGCAAGAGCCCATTTCGTCTATTCTGATCAAAGGGATCGGTTCACGTCGGGTTTCACCCCATAGAGACTGGCGTGCACATTCAGTATGCTGGGCGATTCAAGGGACTCAATGGTCACCGGCGATGCCGTCTTTCAGCATTCGAGAACGCCACGCACATCGAAACAGCGGCCTTTCCCCCTTGTCGAAAATTGAAACCCATGAAACGTGGACTGATAACAATCGCGGTTTCCGCGATGCTGGTCGCCGGTTGTACAACACAACCCGTTGGAAAAACTATTGCGGACAACTCAAATAGTATCGTCGGACCCCGCGGTCCCGAGGGTGCCACTGGTGCAACCGGTGCCCAAGGCGCCACTGGCGCACGGGGAGCACCGGGTGCTGCCTTGGCCGGCGAGCGGGGCCCTGAAGGCGCGACGGGCGCAACCGGCGCCCAAGGTGCCACGGGCGCGACGGGCGCTTCGGGTGAAGTCCGGCGTGGTGCTGCTGGCGCGCAAGGCGCGACAGGTGCCACGGGCGCGACCGGCACCACAGGCGAGACCGGCATGCAGGGCGCGAGCACTGTTGGCTATGCTGGCGCTGCTGGCGCGACAGGTGCCACCGGTATGCAAGGCGCCACTGGCGCGACGGGGGCACAGGGTTCAACTCTCTACGGACCCACGGGGGCTGCGGGCCGCACAGGCGAAACGGGCTCTCAAGGTGTCGCAGGAGACGAGGGCCGGCAAGGCCGCACGACTGCTGGTGTTGCCGGGGTAGCCGGCACGACCGGTGCCACCGGCGCGCAAGGCGTAACCGGGTCGACAGGCGACACGGGTGTGGCGGGTATCGTGGGCCAGTGGACGCCATACAAGGAGTTCAACTTTGCTTTCAACGACGCCAAGATTCAGGACAATGACTTGGCCAAAATCCCCGAGATCGCCGCATATATGAAGGCGAACCCGTCGCTGCAGCTCCTGCTCGATGGATCCATGGATCCGAACGGCACAGACCCGAAGGACCAGACAATGAGCGACCGCCGTGTTCAGTCGATCCGCCTCGCTCTGATCGATGCAGGGGTGCCGAGCGACCGGATCAAGACCGGCGCGTTGGCCAATTCACCGACTCGCCGCGACCGTCGCGTCGAAGTGATGTTTGCTACTGCTAACTGACCGGCTTATCGTCAAACGCAAGACTGCGTGCTAAAGACACGATCCAAACGTCTCCTTCGCGCCTTCAGGCCCGAAGGAGATTTTGCGTACCTGATCCCGAAACGGATCCGGCGGAACGGTGCCGTTCACCCCCGACGTCCGCCCGATGTTGGCTGGCTGCACCAGGTCGGCGAGCGCGTGCTGACGTGGTGGCCGGCCAAGATGACCGGCACGACCCTCGGCATGACCGTCTTCTTTATCGTCTATTTCTGGCTGCTCCGGCACCCGATCCATCCTCTCACCACCATGCCGCTCACCGTGGTCGACCGGCTGGTCGGCTTTTGGCCCGGGGCCATGCTCCTCTATTTCTCGTTGTGGTTCTATGTGTCACTGGCTCCGGCGCTGCTGATTGATCGCCGTGAACTCATCTCCTACGGCATGGCCGCCATCGGGCTCAGTGTGATCGGTCTGGGGATATTTCTCTTCTGGCCGGCGCCTCTGCCGGACCCGGTGATCAACTGCCGCCGGCGTGACTTGCACCTGCCAAGTCCGGGCCAGACAGCTTCGGGAAGCCGTCGTCACCCAACCGCATCGATTCCCGCAGGCGGGTCAATGACGGGAACCAAGAACAACATGCAGCTTCTTTCGTTTCGCTGGCAAACGCCGGGACTTTGGGCCAGTGAAGTTTCGTCATGAGATATTTGGTGGGCTTTCCCTCTGGCTGCGAAATCCAACAACCGCCTCCGGCGAACCCGGCGGCTCCAGTGGATCATCGTCCTACATCGATGCGCCGGAAACTCGATTCCAGGGCTCTTCGGCCGGGTTAGTTGCCGCAACCAAATAACCGCCATGTCGAGTGCTCGAACAACGTACCTGAACTTCTTCTTGGCCGGCCTGCTTAAACATGGCCAGACCGGTGGCATCATTCCCTCGCAGCGATTCCTCATCGACAGGATGATCTCCCCGGTTCCCAAAGCCTATCGAGGAAATATCATCGAATTGGGAGCAGGGGCCGGGTCCCTCACCTTGCGGCTTGCCGCCAGATGTCCCAAAGCACGGATTCTGGCCTGCGAGATCAATTCGATCTTGGCGCGCGACAACCGCAGCAATCTCACGGAAGCGGGACTGAACGACCGGGTGGAAGTGCTCGCGGACCCTGCCGAACACGTGCTTCGGCGGATGGTCCGGAGCGGAAGCGAGAGACCGGACTTTATCATTTCCGGCATTCCCCTTGGAAATCTGGGCGGAGACAAGGCGTGCGCGCTCCTCGACACTATCCATCAGACCCTCAGAGAGGGCGGGATGTACATTCAGTTTCAGCATTCATTGCTGGACCGGAGAAAAATCAGGGAAAGGTTTCCGAAAACGAGCACCGCCCTCGTAATGCTAAACTTCCCTCCTGCGTTCGTCTACTACGCCCAGAAGAGAGAAAAAGTTTCACCTGAGCGGTTATGACTCTTTTTCCGACCGCGCCAGCAATGGTGACCTGATTCTCGGGCGCAACCGTCTGGCCTGCCTATCTCCCGGCGCGGCGGTGCAGCCACCAAAAGGACGACGGTGGTCTTCGACGGCCAGGACTCAAATTACCTTTGCCGGGGCGAGTCGAACGGAATCTCTGCCGTCACCGTGGTGCCCTTGCCCGGGGCGGACTTGATGGCGAAGCGGCCGCCGACCATCTCGACTCGCTCCCTCATGCCGACCAGACCGAGGTGCCCGCCCAGCCGGGCCGAGAGCATCCGCTCGGCCGGGAACGACTTCCCATCGTCGTGGATTACGAGACGGACGGCGTCGGGGGTTTTCAAGATGCGCACAACCGCGTGGCGGGCATGCGCATGGCGGACGACATTGGTGAGCGCCTCCTGGGTCACACGATAGAGCATCGTCCGATTGACGCCGTCCAAAGCCTCAACCCCCGCATATGCGGAGAAGTGAATGCGCAGGCGTTTCCGGCCCAACATTCCCTTCACCAGGGAGCGAAGCGCCGGGATGAGTCCGAGGTCGTCGAGCAGCGCCGGGCGCAGTCCGCGCGCAAAGCGGTGCACAACATCGATCGATTGTCCGATCAGTCGCCGGGTCCTGGCAAGTCGCTTCCGCAAGTCCCCGGGATTGACCAGCGCGGCTTGAGTGAGCACTGTCAGCTGGACTTTGACCCCGGCCAGAATCTGGGCGATTTCGTCGTGCAGCTGGCGGCTGATCTGCTTCCGCTCCTCCTCCTGGGACAAGAGGATCTGGTGCGTCAGGTGGCGCAACTGGGCGTGCAGTCGCCGCGATTCCGCCAGCAAATCGCGTTGGGTCTGTTCGCTTTCCCTGAGCGACGCCTCCACCGCCCGTCGTTGGGCGATTTCCCGATCCGCCTCCTGGTTCGCCGCGGCCAGCGCCTCCACGCGGCGCTGCGCCTCCTCTCCCCGTTTGAGAGCGGCGATGTTTGAAACCGCCACCCGGCACCAATTCCGCCCGCCCTTGGGCAACGCCAGAGACGAAGCCTGAAGATCGGCCCAGAAGGCGGCGCCGGTCCCAGTCATAAGCAACGCCTCGCAGGCCCGCTTTCCGGGGCTTGCGAACAAGGTTTCGAGGAATGCATCGACAACCGGCCGGCTCGCCGGGGACACAAAACCCCGCAAGCGCCGCTGGAGGATCCGGGATCGGGCCATGCCGAGCATGGCGGCCCCCGCCAAGTTCAACTCCTGGATCAGGCCCTGTTGATCGATTGAAAAATAACCCACTGGGGCAAAATCGTAAAGCTCGGTGTATCTTTCCAGCGCCGCCTCAGCTTCCACCCGTGTGCGCTGGAGCTCCGCATTCTGCATCTCCAGCTCGATCTGGTGGACCTCCAGTTCGTGGACGAGTCGCGCCATTTCCACCTCGGTCCTCTGCTCTCCGCCCTCGGGTTTCTGCCGCGCCAGCCGCTCTTCGGCGCTGCGGCGCAGCGTGGCGGCGTCCTCAGTCTGGTCCTGGTTCTTTTTCATGGCGCAGTCATGCTCGGAGGGGCGGTGGTCAGCAGTCAGAGGTCGGAGGTCAGTCACTCGTCACTCGTCACTGTTCACTGTTTCGGTGGCCTGGTCTGCCGCGCCCCGCTGGTTTGCTCCAGCTTTAGGTCTTGTTCCGCGATATGTTTCTCCAGTCCGGTCTGGGTTGTCCGCAGCTTCCCCTCCAGCGTTTTGGCGACGGTGATGTCCGCAAACGTGATGACCACGCCGTCAATGTGGTTGTCCAGCGTCCGATAGGGCATGATGCGCACCATGAACCAACGACCGTCGCGCGCGCCAATCTGTTTTTCCGCGGAGGCGAGTGTCCGCAGGATCTCCCGCGCATCCCCGGCAAGCTCCGGATACTTCAACTCCGAGGCCAGGTCGGTGATCGGCCGGCCAACGTCGGCGGGAATGAGCTTGATGATCTTTGTCGTCTGGGGTGTGAACCGCCGCACGTTGAGATCGTTGTCCAGGAAGAGGGTGGCAATATCCGTGCTGTTGAGCAGGTTCTTCATGTCAGCACTGACCCGCGACAACTCGTCCACCTTGGCCTGCAACTCGGCGTTAACCGTCTGCAGTTCCTCGTTCATCGATTGCATCTCCTCCTTCGAGGTGGTGAGCTCCTCGTTGGTGGACTGCAGTTCTTCGTTGGTCGATTGTAGTTCCTCGTTGGCTGACCGGAGTTCCTCCTGCGAGGTCTGCATCTCTTCGTGGGTTGCCCGCGCCTCCCCCCGGACCTGCAGGAGTTCCTGCTCCAGCTCCGCCAGCCGCGCGCTGCGGGCAGGAGACTTCGGCGGCTGGCCCGCCGCCTTGGCGGCCACGGGCGCAGTCACGTCGGTGAAAACGATCATCACCAACCCCTGCAGCGCCCGGGGTTCTTCGAGCCGCTGGACGGTCAGATCCACGTATTGCTCGCCGCCGTCCGTCCCGACTTTGAGTCCGTGAACCACCACGCTTTCCTTTTTCCGGAGCGCCCCCTTAAAGGCATCAGCCAGTTCGAAACGCAGACCTTCGCGGGCCATGACAAAAATGTTCCAGTTCGCCTTGCCGGCAGCCGGTTCCAGGTACCTGCCGGTCCGGCCGCTGACGTAAAAGATGTCCCCCTTGTCATTGGTGAGCACGGCCGGCGGGGAGTAACGCTGCAGGACCAGCTGATCCGCCAGGGACTGCAGGCTGACCGGCGGTTTCGGCATCGGATGCGCCTCGGCCATCATGGGCGGGCGCGAGCCGAAGGCCGAGGGAAACTCGACCCGTTCCAGTGGAAGGCTGGATTCAGTCCGGCGGAAGAGCCGCGCTTTGCCGCTGAGCGTTGCAAAAAGATCGGTGTAACCGCCAACCGTCTCCGCACTGCCGAGCAACAGGATGCCGCCCGGATTGAGGCTGTAGTAAAACAACGGCATCAGTTTCTTCTGCACCTCCGGGGTCAGATAGATCAGCAGGTTGCGACAGCTCAGGATGTCCAGCTTGGTAAAGGGCGGATCCATGATCAGATTCTGCGGCGCAAAAGTCACCGTCTCGCGAATCTCTCTGCACACCCGGTAGCCGCGCTCTTCCTTGACGAAGAACCGCCTCAGCCGTTCTTCCGACACGTCGGCGGAAATGTTGGCCGGGAAGACGCCCTGGCGGGCCTTGTCGACCGCGTCCCGGTCCAGGTCGGTGGCAAAGACTTGGATCGCAAACCTCCCCTTGGGCTTGATCTCCTCGACCGCCTCCTGGAGCACGACGGCCAGGGAATAGGCCTCCTCTCCAGTCGAGCAGCCGGGCACCCACGCGCGCAGGGCCTGCTTGGCCGGCAGGGCGGCGAGCAACGCGGGCAGGACCTGTCTGCGCAACTGCTCCCACACGCCGGGATCGCGGAAGAAGCTCGTCACTCCGATCAGCAATTCCTTGAAGAGCAGATCGAGCTCCTGCGAATTCTCCTGCAGGTACCGGACGTAATCCACCATCCGGTTGATTTGGTGAATGCCCATGCGGCGCTCGATCCGGCGATAGAGGGTGTTCCGCTTGTAGAGGGAGAAATCGTGGCCGGTGTGGGCGCGCAGCAGGACAACCACTTTCTCCAGGGCGCTCTGCGACTTTTCTTCCCGCGCTTCTTCCGTCGGTTCGGTCAGCGGCGCGCGACCCAGGAAGGCGATGATCTTTTCGGGCAGCTCCTCCACCGGGGCAACGATATCCGCCAGGCCGGCCTCGATGGCGCTGCGCGGCATGCTGTCGAATTTGGCCGTCGCCGGGTCCTGCACCAGCGCCACGCCCGCCATCTCCTTGATCGCGCGAAGACCCAGCGTGCCGTCCGAGCCCATCCCGGAAAGAATCACGCCGATGCTGTGCTGCTGCTGATCCTGCGCCAGGGAGCGGAGGAACAAATCGATGGGCAGGCGCAGTCCACGCGGCGCCGCCGGCTCGAACAGGTGCAAAAAACCGTGCAGGATGGTCATGTCCCGGTTCGGCGGAATCACATAGACGCAGTCCGGACAGACCTGCGTGCGATCCTTGACCTGGGAGACTTTCATCCGCGTGGCGCGCTGGAGCAGCTCGGACATGATGCCCTTGTGCGTCGGGTCCAGGTGCTGGACGATGACAAACGCCATGCCGCTGCGCTCCGGCACGTGTCCTAGAAACTGTTCGAGGGCCTCAAGTCCCCCCGCGGAGGCGCCGATGCCGACGATGGGGAACGAAGTGGTTGCCGGCGGGGGCGGCGCCTTTTTCGGGACCGCCCGGGCGGACTTGTTCGGCCGGCGTTTCGGGAAGGTCTTCGTCCTCATGACCGCGGTCCCTGCAGCATGGTATTCCAGAGGGATGATCTTTATTGAACACTGCTTGGATGGCAAGAATCTGTTTTGGGGACTGGCCAGCCGCAACGCAGTTCCCGATTGACGGCGGCGTCCGACGCTCCTGCCGGGATGGTCGGGAAAGACCCCATACCGCACCTGCAGCGGCCGCGGCATGATCGCCGTCACCCGGAGCCGTCGAATCCCCGGCCCCTCCGAACACAAGACCCGCCAACCCGCTTGACCATAAAACACTTGACCATAAAACACTCCAAGACCCTGACTGTGCCATGCAGCACGCGGTCCGTTGCGGCGTCTCCGGCGGCAAACCCCGGAAGCTCAGCCCGGGCGGCGCCAGCCGGCCACATTCTCCTGGTCGACGACGATTCTGCCATTCGCGGACACATTGCCCTGTTGTTGAGAGGCTCCGGTTACCGGGTGGACACGGCGGGCGATGGCGGAACCGGATTGATCGCGCTGTACTTCAATCCCTACGACCTGCTGATCACCGAGCACGAAATGCCAAAACTGTCCGGCCTTGACCTTCTCCGCAGAATGCGGGCCTGTCCGCTCCTTCTGCCGGCCATCATGATTTCGGGATTCATCCCGTGGGAGGAGGCGGATCTGGAATGGTCGCTTCGGCCCGGCGCGGTGGTGGAGAAGCCGTTCTCGTTTGGCGCGTTGCTGGCGAAGGTGCGGATGCTTTTGCCCGGACGTTCTGACCGCTTCGGTCGCCGCATCCGTGGATCGCCTGCAGCCCTCCCTTCGCGAAACCTGAGCCCAACGCCGGTCATTCTGAAAAACCGCCCCCTCACTGCCACCAACGCGGCGCCTCCGGCAAGGCATGCCGCGCCTGGCCTGGCAGCCTGTCGGGCTTTCAGCCCTTCAGGCTGCTAAAAGCAAAACCGCCCCTTCCATTGAGCAGGAAACATGATCCGATGAGCCAATATGACCCCAATTCGAGCAAAGATCGCCAAGATTCTGCCCGTTTCCTCGGGTTGGATTGGGCGGTTTTGCCAGTAGGAGGCTGGCCGGACGGAAGTCTGACAGCCTCCTAGCGTGAGGACGCAACCATGAAAGCCTTGTTGCTCTACCCGGAGTTCCCGGACACGTTCTGGAGTTTCAAGCACGCCTTGAAATTCATCGGCAAGCGCGCATCGCTGCCCCCGCTGGGCCTGCTCACGGTCGCCGCGCTGCTGCCCGCGGAATGGGAGAAACGCCTGGTCGATCTGAACGTGCGACCTCTGCGGGAGAAAGATCTCGCGTGGGCGGATGTGGTGTTGATCAGCGCGATGATCGCGCAACGCTCCTCCACGGTGCAGCTGATCGCGCGCTGCCGGGCCGCCGGCAAAACGATCGTGGCGGGCGGTCCGCTGTTCACCGTCGAGCATGCGCAGTTCCCTGACGTCGACCATTTCGTGCTAAACGAAGCCGAGAAAACGCTGCCCGGATTTCTGGCTGATTTCGCGCGCGGCGCCGCGCCCCATGTCTACACGTCCACGGAACTCCCGGACTTGCGCGAGACTCCGGCGCCGTTGTGGGAGCTGGCGGATCTGGGGCGCTATGCGTCAATGAGCGTGCAATACTCGCGCGGCTGCCCGTTTGACTGCGACTTTTGCAGCGTCACGGCCATGTTCGGCCATCGGCCGCGGGTAAAAACGTCCGCCCAGATCATGACCGAGCTCGACGGTCTCTGGGAGCGGGGCTGGCGTGGCACGGTGTTCTTTGTCGACGACAACTTCATCGGCAACAAACGCTCGCTGCGCGAGGAACTGCTCCCGGCGCTGATCCGCTGGCGCCGGGGCAAACGCGGCTTCTCCTTCTACACCGAGGCGTCGATCAACCTCGCCGATGACGATGATCTCATGCAGTTGATGGTCGCGGCGGGGTTTGATCAGGTCTTTGTCGGCATCGAGACTCCGGAAGAGGCGAGTCTCAAAGAATGCAACAAGCGCCAGAACCGGAGCCGCGATCTCGTCGCCGACATGAAACGCATCCAGCGGGCGGGGCTGCAGGTGCAGGGCGGCTTCATTGTCGGTTTTGACAACGACCCGCCGGCCATCTTTCAGCGCCAGATCGATTTCATACAAAAGAGCGGGATCGTCACTGCGATGGTCGGGTTGTTGCAGGCCGTGCCCGGCACCAAGCTCCATGAGCGACTGCACGAGCAGGGCCGCCTGCTCGGCAGAACCACCGGCGACAACGTCGACGGCACCACGAACTTCATCCCGCGGATGAATCGCGAGGCGCTGCGCGACGGCTACCGGCATCTGATGCGCCACCTCTACGCACCGGGACCATACTACCGGCGGATCCGCACGTTTCTGCGCGAGTATCAGCCCCCGCGGTTTTCCGGAGCCGCGACGCCGCAAAACATCGGGGCGTTCCTCCGTGCAAGCGTGCGCCTCGGCGTCCTGGGTCGCGAACGTTTTCACTTCTGGAGTCTGCTGACGTGGACGTGCTTCCGCCGGCCAACGCTCGTTCCGATGGCCATCCGGCTGTCGATCTATGGCTTCCACTTCCGCAAGTGCTCCGCCGCGCTCGGCGCATGACGCAAACTCTTCCCGACCCCGCGCGGTCAGCACCGGCCGCCAGGGCAGCCACGTAAAACCCATCACGCGCATATGCCCGTCGAATTCAAAGACTACTACGCCACACTCGGAGTCGCCCGGAATGCGACGGACGACGACATCAAGAAGGCGTTCCGCAGCCTGGCGCGCCGCCACCATCCGGACGTCGCCAAGGACAAGAAGACGGCCGAGGAGAAATTCAAGGCGATCAACGAAGCGAACGAGGTCCTGAGCGATCCGGTCAAGCGCAAGAAATACGATGAGCTCGGAGCGCATTGGCAGGAGGACGGCCGCGCGGAATCGCCGCCGGGATGGGAGGCACGCGGAGCGGGGCCGGCGCATGGCGGGCAGGAACCCGAGTTTCATTTCACCGGGACGGGATTCAGCGATTTCTTCGAGCAGTTTTTCGGCGCGGGCCGCCGCTACGGCTTTGAATTTGGCAGCCGCGGCTTCGATGCGGAATCCCGCGCCGAAGAACGGCGGGGCGCAGATGTCGAGGGGGAGATCCTCGTCACGCTGGCAGAAGTGATGCATGGGACGATGCGTGGGATTTCGCTTCGGACCGTCGACCCGCGCACCGGCCGGGCCGAAACCCATTCCTTTCAGGTGCGCATTCCGTCGGGTGCGATGGAGGGCCGGAGGATTCGGGTGCCGGGCAAGGGCGAGCCCGGCGTTGGCGGCGCGCCGGCGGGCGATCTCTATCTGCGGGTGCGGCATGCCGCGCATCCCGATTTTCGCGTGCGGGGCGCCGATCTTTATCACGATGTCGATCTCGCGCCATGGGAGGCCGTGCTGGGGACAACGGTCGTCGCCCCCTCCTTCGAGGGCCCGATCAAGGTTCGCGTTCCGCCAGCCACCAATCCAGGAGCGCAACTGCGCGTGCGCGGGCATGGCCTGCCCAAGGGCCGGGACGGAGAACGCGGCGACCTCTTCGTCGTCACCAACATTCAAGTACCGCCGCAGCTTACCGGCAAGGAAAGGTCGTTGTGGGAGGAGCTGGGCCGGACGTCGCAGTTCAATCCGCGGGTGGCGTCATGAAGGGGGCATCTCCGGCGTGTCGGTTGTCCGATGGGGCATGGGCATCTTGCCCGTGTCCACGGGCGGGACGCCCGCGCCACTCTCGGCCAGGTCCAGATTCCACTGTCGATCGGGAGGTGCGCTCCGTCATGAATCGCGGAACAATCATTTGAATCAGTTTCAGGAGGACACCATGAAAAAGGCACATCGAAATCTGTCGACCGCCCTGCAGCTATGCGAGCCGATGGCGGCGGATGTTTACTCCATCGAAACCGTCGTGCACATCACGCACACACCGCGCCACCAGATTGCCGTGTATTGCCGGCACGGCCTCATATCGCCCGTCACAGCGCCCGAGCGGGATGGCTGGTGGTTTGACCAGGAGGCAATCCGGGTGCTGCGACGGATTGAATGCCTGCGCGTTGACTATGACATGAATCTCGCAGGCTTGCGCGTCATCTCGGCATTGTTTTGCGAGGTTGAACGATTGCGCGAGGAAGTGCGCGCCCTGCGCCGCTCGTAGCCGTGACATTCCGGACTGGGAACGGCACCTATGATGCGGGAGGTGTTTTGGAGACGCGTCTCCATGGCCTGTCCAGGCATGCCCGGGATGGTGTCGTGTATCTCGCCCGAACCGGCGATCCGGCGCCGCAGTCTCCGCGGGTTAAACCCCATACGGATATTCCGTGATCCGGGCTATCATCACGCCCAATTAATCAAAGGCCACTATGTCCCTCATCTCCGTTGTCCTGACTCTTATCGTCGTCGGCGTGCTGCTCTGGCTCATCAACACCTTCATTCCGATGGCAGGATCGATCAAGACGATCCTCAACATCGTCGTCGTCGTCGCGGTCGTCATCTGGCTGCTATACGCTTTCGGCGTGCTGAATCACTCGGGAGACATCCACATTCCGCAGGTGAAGTAGCTCTGCCGGAATCTCCCGGCGCGCGAGCCGTCCGGCTCCCTTGCGGGGCCGCCGGATTCTGGTCGGAGCCGCTGTCCGCGATCGCGGGCGGGTCATGCACCGCCCGCCGAATCGATGCGAGTCGGGTTACACCCCATGGCCCGCCGCTGATTTTCGCGTCTATAGTCTCGCCGTGGGAGACCGGCAAAGTGGTCCAGCGCGGTCATGCAATCGGAAATCTGCGCATGCGGTCATTGCAACCATCAAGGCCGGAGCCGCAGCGGCTCCGGTCTTGATGGTTTCGTGGATCCTGTCCGTTCGTCGCGTTTCCGCTTCACCAGCATGCCGATGGGCGGGCGCAGCAAAACATCGGGCAATGGATCAGCTCTTCACCGTCATGTTATTCTCCACGGATTTGACGCCACGGATGCTCCCCACGAGCTTTCCAACGAGGGACTTCTCCGCATCGTTGGCGGCCTCGCCCGTGATCACGACAACGCCGTCAGTGGTTGTGATCTTCGTCTTGAGCGCGCTGGTGGATCGGTGGGTGAACAACGCGTATTTCACCTGGCCGGTGATTGAGGCGTCGTCAATCTTATCGCCGACCGTCTCGGCCACGGTGGGTTTGTCTTGGATGACCATGTCGTTTTTGACTGATTTCACCCAGTCGATGTCCTTCGCGTACTCGCCCGTCAGTTCTTTCTGCGCAATACTGTTTGCCGTTCCGGTCAGAGTCACGACGCCGTTCTTCACGTCAATCACAGTGTTGGCGTAGCTCACATTGGACCGAATGAGCAATTGGGTGTGAAGTTTCAACGCGATCCAGGCGTCGGAGTGCTCTTTGAGCGCCGGATCAAGGGTGATCTGGTTGTCCACCCGGATGACACCCGGGAGGTTGCACACGGTGTCTTCGGCAACGGATTTCAGATCCTTGTCGGCGACAACGCCGGTGAGCGTGACGATGCCATCGTTGGCTTTGACCGTTACCTTGTCCTGGAGGAGGGTGTGGTAGTTGTAAGAAGCCTTCGCGGCGCCCTCGATTTTGTTGTCGATGTCCGATGATGCGAACAACGCGGCCGAAGTGGTCGCGATGAGCGATGAGATGAGCAGGTAGTGTAATTTCATTTTCTTTATGGGATTGGCCGATGGTTGAGGAACGGCGCGGTGCGGAGAGAGACGATATTCCGCAGCGACGACCCTGTCGTCTTCCGCGTGCCAATCATCAGACATCCGAGTGCGTGGTATCCTAAACTCCGAAAATACACCCGGTGCCCCAGCCAAAGTATGGGGTCTAACCCGACTGGAGTGTCACGCCACGTCCCAGCAAAGCGGGTGTCTCGTTTTATCGGAGCCCAAACCTCGCGACCAACGGCCTTCAGCTGCGGCAAACCTTTCCCGGCCGTCGTCATCACGTCGCCTGCGGGAACCGCTGCGGACGATCGCCGCGGTGCACCAAACGGGGCGGGCCAATCCACCGCAGTCGGGTTACACCCCATATCGCCACTTCGCCGCCGGGCGTAGCGTCATGGATCGACAATCTATCGGCCGCCTGGCGCATTTCCATCATGAGCAAAATCATCTCACTCATCCTCCTGGTCGGGGGAATCGGCTTGATCATCTACGGCATCAACGCCTCGGACTCCATCGGCTCAAGCTTCTCGCGCTTCTTCACCGGGTCGCCCACGGACAAGGCCATCTGGCTGCTGATTGGCGGCACGGTTGCGAGCGTGGTGGGCCTCGTCGGACTGTTGCGCGGATCCAAGTCAGCCTAATTGACCCGGTTGCTCCATGGCGCAACGGAGGCCGCGATCAGCTGAATCGTCGCCCGCCGCGGCGAATTGAACCAATCTTCCTATGAAAAACAATCAAGACACCGCCCGCACGCCCAAGGAACTCCTCGACGAACTGCAGTCCCTCATCACCGAGGCCGAAGCGATGATGGGCGATGCGCTGTCCGAACAATCGGCCGAAGCGATCGAATCCTTGCGCGCGCGCTTCGCCGCCGCGCAGGAGCGCTTCACCGATGCCTATGCCGGGGCGCGGAAAAAGGTCGTCGCTGGAGCCAAATACACCGACGCGACCATCCGCGCGAATCCCTACCAGTCGCTGGCCATCGCCGCCGGCGTCGGCCTTCTCATCGGCATTTTCCTGGGCCGCCGCAGCAAATAGCCGTTCCCCCGCCATGGATACGGCCACCTCCGGTCCCGCGGGTTTCCTCGGTTCGCTGCGGTCGCTCGGCGACGGCCTGCTCGCGATGTTGCAGGACCGCCTGGAACTCGTCGCGATCGAGTTGCGGGAGGAGAAGTTCCGCCTGATCCGGACCTTCGTCTGGGTGTGCGCGATCGTCTTCGCGGGGATGATGGCGGTCGTGTTCGCCAGCCTCACCCTGGTGTATCTGTTTTGGGAAAGCGCCCGCCTCGCCGTGCTCGTCGGGCTGTCGGCCTTCTACGCCGGGGCTCTGGTGGTGATGATTCTCGCGTTTCGTCGGCACCTGGCGCGCCAACCGGGCCTGTTTTCGGCGACTCGGGAGGAACTCGCGGAGGACCGGGCATGTATCCGCAACCAGAGCTGAACCAGCTCGCCGTCCGCAAGGCCGGGTTGCGACGGGCCATTGCCGTTCGCCGCGCCCGCTGCGCACAGGCAGCGGCCCGGGTGGCGCAGCCCTTGGAGTGGATTGACCCGATGCTGGCGTTTTGGCGGCGGCTCCCTCTTCTCGCGCAGTTCGCCGCGGTGCCGCTGGGCCTGCTTGTTCAGCGCAACGGTTCTCCCCGCTGGAAGATCCTGCGCACGCTCATTCGTTGGGGTCCGCTGGTTTTTCGCGCCGGGCGCCTTGCCTCCCACGCCCTCACCTCTGCGGCTGAGTCCTCCCACTCCTCAAACGGCCGGTTTATACGGCCACCTGGCTAGTCCGGATTCGGCGGCTCATGGCGCGGGTGGGTTTCCGCATCCACCGCCCGACGAAGATCCTGCTCGGCTTCCCCCCTGCCCTCCTCGGCCAGCTCGGCGGAAACATCCGCTTCGTCTTCGGCCGGGATTTCCCGCATGAGATGTCCCGCCTCTTCGGGGCTGGCATCCCAGGTGACAAGCTTTTCCGCGCCCGCAGGAACCTCCTGCGCCAAATCTCCTTCGGGCCCGGTCAGCTCCTGAAGCGCGAGAGCGCGGTCAGAAGCCCTCGCCTCGGCGCGTCCGTCCTGTTGCGCCAGATTCTGGGACTCTTGTTCGAGCCGGGCGTTTCCAACGCCGTCGATTCCTTCCCCGTGACCTTCAATTCCATCTTGTGCGGATGTTTTCATTGCGAATGAATCAGGTTCTTTAAAAGGAATCCCGGTTGCGGTCGGATGGAAATCCCGGGACGCACACAGCCGCAGCGCGCAAGCGCGTTGCCGGCCCGACATCGTGGGCGCCTTGCGGTGCCGCCCTGCGGCCCGGTGCGCTCAATGTCAGCGGATCAAGAGCAGGACCAGCACGACAACCAGAACCAGCCCGAATCCGCTGCTTGGATAATAGCCCCAGCTTCGGCTGTGCGGCCAAGTGGGCAGTGCGCCGAGCAACAAGAGAAACAACATGACCAGCAGGAATAATCCCAACATGACGACCCTTTCCATACACTGCGAGACGCAGCCGTTGTGCGGGCCGGAGCCCGCCGCGATCTCGCGCTTCCAGGGTGAAAGCAGCGGATGCCTCTCTCTGTTGACCATACCCGGAGGACCGCTCCGCCGCCACGGGGTCTAACCCTACCCACGAAGCAGCCGGAACTGCGCGCAATCGAACGCCAGCAGATTCCCACTATTCCACGACGCGGCTGGCTACGCCAGGTGGGCCGCTGCGCTGCGCCCCATTCTCGCCACGCTTGGCTTCCTCGAAAACGAGCCGGATACCTTCACTCCCGAGCCGGGATTCGTCAGCCTGTTCAACGGCCGCGATCTCACCGGCTGGGGCTTCCGGCCAACCCCGGCCGCGGACATCGAGCATGCGAAGCGCTGGCAGGCCAGCAATCCGCACGCCGCCGCGTGGCCGGTCGTGAAGACCGCGGTCAACTTTGACGGCCGGAACGTCCAGCGATGACGGCCGCTACCTCGCCAAAGCCGGGCGCTTGATCGTCACGACGCCGCCGGAAGGCCGCAAGATCCAGCTGCTCTCGACCATCCGCGAGTTCCCCCGTGACTTCATCCTCCGGCTCGAGTTTCGCGCGACGCCGAATGCCGACAGCGGCATCTTCATCCGCGAGCCCCAGCTCCAGTGTCGCGACTATCTCGTGGCCGGGCCGTACACCAAGCTGGCGAAATACCGGTCGCAGGAGTGGAACGAGATCGAGATCACCGTCCACGGCGGCACGGCCCGCTGCACCTGCAACGGCGAGGTCCTGGAGGAGGCATTCCCTGTTCCCGCGACCGGCCCCATCGGCTTGGAAGGCGACCGCGGCCAGATGGAATACCGCCGCATCCGGATCAAGGAACTGCCGTAGGCGGGAGCTTCATGGCCCGGCAGAGTCACAGTCAAAGACAGGGGCGCAGCCTTGGCGATGGCCGGGGCTGGCTCCGTTGTCGTTCCGGGACGGAAACGGGGTGGCTGCTCGAAAGGTAATTTACTTTTTTCAAATCGCCTTGAATATTGCCGGAATCTGTCCGACCCAATAAGATATTCCATGACGATCCAATCAGGTTCCTCCTCCCAAGATGACATTGCGGTGCCGGTCGATTCCACAGGCAGGGAATTCGGGCTGTTTGACCTATTCACCTCGTGGTGGCGCGTACGAGTGCAGATCTTCAAGCTGGCGCTGTGCGGCGCGGTGGCCGCCATTGCACTCTTTGCCGTTGCCTACGCAATCCTGCCAACTCACAAGGAATCGGCAACGACCTTCCGCCTGCTGTTCGATGGGCTGGAGAAAGGCGAGTATCCGAACGGCACGCACTTTTCGCCGGCGGACATTGTGGCCACTCCCGTGCTGGCGGAGGTCTACCGCCGCAATGCGATCGAGAAGCATGTCCCTTTTGACGATTTCAAGACGGCATGGGCCGTCATCGACAGAAATCCTGCGCTCGATCACCTGGAACGCCAGTATGCGGCGCGTTTGGAGGATAACCGCCGCCAGATGATGGGGATGGTTGAACGCGTCAAGCTGGAGGACGAGTACGAGGAAAAAATCAAAGGAGTCAAGAACGGCCAATTCACATTGGTGGGGGTCCTGGAGGGGCCGCTTTCGGGTTTGCCCGACAACCTGACGGCGAAGGTGATGAATGACATCCTGACGGTCTGGGCGGAGCGTTCCCAGGCCAGAGGCACTTTCAAGTTCGATATCGACAGTTACTCTCAGAACATCGTCCAGGAATCGGTGCTGATGCAGGAAGATTACCTGATTCTCGTCGACCGGCTGCGGATCATGTTGCGGCGCGTGGCTAGAAATCTGGAGGCTCTTGCTTCCATTCCGGGAGCGCGTCTGATCCGGGTGGGTGAGCGCCAAGTATCGCTCGGGGAATTGCAGGCAGCGGTACAGGATAGTCTGCAATTCCGGCTGGCTTTGATCCAAGGCCCCATTTTCACCTTTGGCCTCTCAAAGAACCGATCCTTGGCGGAGAATTACATCGACGAGCAGTTGTTCCAGTTGCAGTTGAAGGCCCAGGAGTTGACCAGCAAGGCGGATGCTCTGCCGCGGGCACTGGCCAGTTACGTTTCCAGCCGGTCGGGAGCTGGCAGGGTTGAAGAGACGCCGGCATCTCCCGGGGCGGCTCCCTCCCAGGCGTACTCTTCCGGCGCCGTCATCCCGCAGGTCAGCGAATCCTTCCTTGATCGCATCGTGAATCTCTCCACCCAGAATGCCGACGTCGCCTTCCGTCAGGAGCTCTCGAAGGAGATGCTTGAAATCGCGAACAGACAGGCGGAACTCGCGTCCGAGAGGCAACTTTACGAGAAGATGAAGAAGGCGATCGAGCAGGCGGACTCTGTTGTGCCTAGTACGCGCCGGGAGGAAACCCTCAAGAATGTCTCGCAACAGATCGATCTTCTGATCAGCGAGTTGAAGGACGATCTCCAGAATATCCAGCTCCTGCACGCGGAGATTTCCCGACTGCAATTACAGCCGGCGGTGATCTACTCGATCGTGTTGCCGTGTTTTACCGAACGCGTTGCAATGATTCGAATGTTCCCGATAGTGATCGTGCTGGGTCTTGCGTGGTGCGTCTTTGTCGGCCTTGCGCTGATCATCCTGGCCGGGAGAGGCCAGCCCATGCCAGGAATACGATCTTGAACCTCTCAAGCAGAAGACTCGGGCGAGAGGGTGACCACAGACAGAATCTTGAAGCCGCAGTAGTCGGCCCCCGGCCGGAACTGCGGCCCCAAGATTTCCCCTTTGCGCTTGCCCGGGGTTATCAGGCTGCCTTGCTCGCCACTGCACCCATTTGTCATGAAGATCATGCGCGTTTGCCTGGCTTTGGCGGGGATGATGTTGCTGGGGTCGACACCGGCTCGGGCGGCCGAAACGGGGATGGCGTTTCGCACGGTGGCATTCGAGACCGCCCTCAAACAGGCCGGCGCCGGCCAACTCGACGACGCCCGCGCCTTGACCGCCAAGCTGCTGGCGATCGACGCTTCCGCGGAGACGAAGGATCTGTTGCGTCAACATCTCAAACGTTCCGGGCATCCCGAGTTGCTGGCGGCAGCGCAACCCGCGTCCGGATCATGACGCAGCCGGCGGTTGACAGCGCCTGGAACGCCTCGCGTCCCCTCCGCGTCAGCACGCGCCATCGGGCAGCTTGGAAGAAGGAACCAGGGACGGAAAGGGGCTGGGGATTCACGTCTGTCCCCGCCGCCTCACCCGTCCCCGCCGCCTCACCCCGAACCCCGCAGGCAGAGGGTGCCGTCGGCACAACGACCCTGGCAGCCGGTGCGGCTGCGCCCCGCCGTCGTGCAGGAACCGGCGCGAAACCACGCAGGCTTCCATCGCGGCGGGCGATGCGTTAGGGTTGCCTGCCATGGGATCAAGCCTGTCGCTCCGTGGAGTGTCTCCTTACCAGTGGCTTGTGCTGTTGGTCGCCTGGCTGGGGTGGGTGTTCGACTCGATGGACGCCACGATCTACTCCCTCGTTCTGACGCCGGCGCTGCGCGAGCTCCTCGCGGGCGCCGCGCCCGGCGGCCAGGTGCCGGTGGAATCCATTGCGTGGTACGGCGGCGTCATCTTTGCGATTTTCCTCGTGGGATGGGCGGTCGGCGGGATGCTCTTCGGCGTCTTCGCGGACCGGTTCGGCCGCACCCGGACGCTTATCTTCACCATCCTGATCTATGCCGTCTTCACCGGCCTGGCGGCCCTGTCGGCGACGTGGTGGCAGCTGGCGATCTACCGGTTCCTCACGGCGCTGGGGATCGGCGGCGAATGGGCGGCGGGGGCCGCGCTGGTCGCCGAGGTCTGGCCCGAGGACCGGCGCGCGAAGGCCGCGGGCATCCTGCAATCCGCGTGGGCCGCCGGCTTCCTCTTTGCGGCGGTGATCAACCTCGTCCTCGGCAGGCATGGCTGGCGGCCCATGTTCCTTGTCGGCGTCGCGCCGGCGCTCGTCGCCCTGTTCGTCCGGTGGTGGGTCCGCGAGCCGGACCGGTGGCTGAAGGCGCGGGACCAGGAGCGGCTGTCGGGGGCGCCGCGGGGCGCCCGAATCCCGGAGCTCTTCCGGCCGGAGCACCGGCGCGCCACGCTGGTGGGCTCCGGGCTGGCGTTTGTCGCCGTGGCCGGGCTCTGGGGCGCCACGAACTGGACGCCGACGCTCGTCAGCGCCCTGCCCTCCCTGCGCGGGATGGATGCCGGCCAGCTGAGCCGCTACGCCAGCTATGCGACGATGGCGCTCAACGCCGGCGCGCTGGCCGGCTATCTGGCGTTCGGCCCCCTGGCCGACCGTTGGGGCCGGCGGCCCGCGTTCGCCCTGATGTGCGCGGGCAGCCTCGTAATGCTGCCTGTCACCTTCCTCACGCCTCACGCCTACGGCCAGGTTCTCCTGCTCCTGCCGCTGCTCGGATTCTTCAACAACGGCATCTTCAGCGGCTTTCCGATCTACCTTCCGGAGCTTTATCCGACGCGTATCCGTGCAACGGGTACAGGTTTCTGCTTCAACGCGGGCCGGATGCTGGCCGCGACGGGACCGCTCATGACCGGCTGGCTGGTCGCTGGCGTCGGGAGCTTCGGCCGCGCCGCGAGCGCGGTCGCGCTGGTCTACCTCGCCGGGCTCGTGATCGTGTGGTTCGGGCCCGAGACCCGCGGCCGCCCTCTGCCGGAATGACGGATGCGCGCCGGTCCATCCAGGTGAACGATTCATGTGAGAGATTCCGCCGGTGGTTCGACTGTCTGCTCGATCCGTCCCGCACGCCGGGCGAGCAGCGGAAGGCCGCATGCGAGTGGTGCGAATGGGGCCTCGATCTGCTCGACGTGGACGAAACCGGGCTTGCGGCCCGGCCGGATGCTTTTTCTGCGGACAGCCGGCTGCCGACCGGGAAGGCGATCTCGCCGCTTGGGGCGGCGCGCTGTCTGCGGGAGTACCGGCGCACTGCGGTGTTGCTCCAGGCGATGGATGCGGCGTTGCGGAGCGCGCGGGAGCAATTCCCGGGCGAGCGGATTCACGTGCTGGAAGCCGGCTGCGGACCCCTCGCGCCGCTGTCGCTGCCCTTCGCAGTTCTTTACCCGCCGGAGGAAGTGGCTTTCACCCTGCTCGACCTGCATCCGATCGCCCTCGACGGGGCGCGGCGCGTGGTCGACGGGCTGGGGGTGAGTGAGTCGATCCGGGCCTATCTGGCGGCCGATGCCACTGCGATCCGGTTCTCCGAGCCGGACCGGCCTCACGTGATTGCGTGTGAAGTGCTGCTGCGCGCCCTGACCCGCGAGCCCCAGGTCGCGGCAACGCTGAATCTCGCGCCACAATTGAGGCGCTGCGGCCTCTTCCTGCCCGAACGGATCGATGTGGACGCGGGCCTGTTCGACCAGGCGAGATGGACCCGGGCGCTGACCAACTCGCTGAAGGAAGGGGAAGAAGGACTCTCGTCGATTCTGGACCTGGGCCGGGTGTTCAGTCTCGACGCGTACGCGGTGGATCGATTGGAGACTCGCGGCGACGGACGTTTTGCCGCGGCTTCGGTGAACGTGCCGCCGCACGACCCCGGGCGGACTCCGCTGCACCTGTTCACCCGCATCCGGGTTCTCGGCGACCACCGGCTCGGCGATTTCGACAGCAGCCTCAACCTGCCGGAAAGGGTGAACTATCCCGCGGCGCTGGCAGTCGAGGGAGGAATAGCCGAGTTCTATTACGAGGTCTCGGCCGATCCGGGATTGCGGCTCGCCTTCCCTCCGCGTGCCTAGCGCCTTCGCGTGAGCCAATCCTGTTCCGGGTTTTTTGCCTCGCGCAGAGACCGCGAAGCTCGCCAAGAAGGACGAATCGTCTTCGCGCCTAATCCTCTCTTCCCTTTGCGTTCTTGGCGCCTTTGCGTGAGCCAGTTCTGCTCGTCGTTCTTGACGCCTTGATTCGGAGGGTGCCGAATTGCAGCCGAATGAATGCCCCTGCCGGCGGAGATGACGTTCCGCGGTTTTGTCACCGTGCGTTTGGACTGACCATCCAATCCTGCCTGCCGCTGCCGGAATTGCTGGCCGCGCCCGAGCGCGCCGAACCGGACGTAGAAATCACCTATGGAGGCGTGCCCCCGGAACTCCCCGGTGCGATCGCGCGAGGGGTGCGCTTCCAGGTGACCGCCAACCGCTTGCTGCTCCAAGTGGATGGCATTGCGCGCTATCTGGTGGGCGACGGGCGGACCATCACAATCGATCGCGATTTCGCCGCGGATGACGACGACATCAAGACCTTCCTGCTGGCCTCGGTCTTCGGCGCGTTGATGCACCAGCGGGGAGATCTCGTGCTCCACGGAAGCGCCATCGAATGGGACGGACAGTGCGTGGTTTTTCTGGGTGTCTCCGGCGTAGGAAAATCGACACTGGCATCGGCGTTCCGACAGAAAGGCCATGCCATCCTTACCGACGACCTGTGCGTGGTGCGTCCGGGAGCCGACGGGAAGATGTACGCGTATCCCGGATTTCCCCAGACCAAGCTCTGGCTGGATTCCCTCAAACAACTCGATATTTCCGCCGAGGGGCTGCGGCGCATCCGCTCCAAGATCGAAAAACGGGCGCTTTCGCTGGGGGCTCAATTCGCGATGCAGCCATTGGCCGTGAGGAAACTCTACGTCCTCCGCCCGCATAACCGGGATGAGTTCAAGCTCACGGCGTTGCAGGGGCCGGAGAAATTCGCCGCCCTCAAGAACAACACGTATCGCTTCGGATTCTTGAGGGATATCGGGGTGAAAGCGGGGCATTTCCAGCACGCGCTGCGACTGGGACAACAGGCGCCGGTGGCCGCGGTGCAACGCCCGTCCGGGGCTTTCAAGATCGACGAGCTGGTCGCTCTGATCGAAACCGACCTAGGGATATGAAGCGTTCACCACGAAAGGCACGAACCACACGAAAACTCCGGGATTCGGACCTTGGCACTTGGGGTTTGGGATTTGGCCTTTGGATTTTGGGATTTCTGTAGCATGAAGGGTATCGTCTGGCTGGCGTCGTACCCGAAGTCCGGGAACACATGGTTCCGGACTTTCCTGACGAACTTCCTGCGCAACGGCGACGCGCCGGCGAATATCAACGACCTCGACGGCGGCCCGATCGCCAGTGCCCGGCGGCCCTTCGACGAGGCGGTGGGCTACGACTCCGGCGAGATGACACCGGAAGAGATCGACCGGCTGAGGCCCGAAGTCTACCTGCATCAGACGCGCGAGGCAAAGGAACCGATGTACTGCAAGGTGCACGACGCCTATACCTTTCTCCCGGACGGACGGCCGTTGATTCCGCCTGAGGCGACCGCCTGCGTTCTCTATTTCATCCGCAATCCCCTCGATGTGGCAGTGTCGTTTGCCCACCACAGCGGACACGATCGCTTTGACCGGACAATCCGTCAGATGAGGACGGCGGAGAATTCGTTTTGCGAGACCGACGCGACCGAGCCCAACCAACTCCGGCAGAAGCTCCTGACCTGGAGCAGACATGTGACGAGTTGGGTGGATGCGCCCGCGATCCGCGTGCACGTGGCGCGCTACGAGGACATGAAGCTGCGGGCCGAGGAAACATTTGGCGCCGCCGTGCGTTTCGCCGGACTCCCCGCCGATCCGGAGCGGCTGAGAAAAGCGATCGAGTTCAGCCGGTTCGAAGTGGTCCGAAAGCAGGAGGAAAAGGACGGATTTGGCGAGCGTATGCCGCGGGCAAAGTCGTTTTTCCGGAAGGGCGAGGTCGGCTCATGGCGCGAGTCGCTCACGCCCGAACAGGCGGCGATGATCGTCGCCGACCATGGCACCGTCATGCGACGGTTCGGATATCTCAACGACAATGGCGCGCCGGTGTTTTGAGTATGCAGTCATCCGCCGCCCAATCCGGCGCGGAATTTTCGTGTCATCCGCGCGCCCGGTGGTTTTTATGCCGTTTGTCATGAGCCCCGCATCCGAAATCTCCCCGGCGGCCACCGTGGTCCGGAGTCCCGATCAAGTGTCGGGCGATCTGGACGGCAAGGTGGTGCTGCTGAGCATCGAGAACGGCCAGTACTACAACATGAACGAGGTCGGCAGTCGGATCTGGGCGCTGCTCGAACAGCCGATGACGGTTGCCGAACTGATCGACCGACTTCTCTCGGAATTCGAGGTGGAACGATCCACCTGTGAAACTGAAGTGGCCGCGTTCCTCGGGCAATTGCGGAAGGACAATCTGCTCAAGGTAGACGGGGCGTAGTGAATTGTCCGATGCACCGGCAGCGCAACCAAGCCCAATCCTTTTTACATAAGGTAACGGAGGGAACGGAGAGAATGGCCCCGAAGACTGCGAGACGATCCATGCACCACGGATTACACAGATGGGCACGGATTGAAACCCTGCCTGCACGCTGCTCCCGACCGATCCCTGTTCTCTCCGTTTCCTGCAAAAAGACAGGTTGGGTTAGGTCCGCGCAGCGGACATTTGGCGAGGCGCCGGCTCCAATTTTGGCCAGCCTTCAATCTATAGGTCACGTCAAGGCCCAATCCTGCCCAGCGGCGGCGCCTCGCCCATGAGCGCAATTTGCGGCATGCTTCGCCTGGATGGCCGGCCGGTGACCGCGGAGGATCTGCGGCCGGCGATGGAGGCTGTCGCGCAGTATGGCCGCGACGGCAGCGGCGTCTGGTTGTCCAGCGTGGCACAGCCATCCTGCCCGTGGGTTGGCATAGGCCACCGACTCATGCGGCTCACGCCGGAGTCGGCCCACGAGCAGCAGCCCTTCACGCGAGGCGACCTGACCATCACAGCCGACGCGCGCATCGACAATCGCGAGGACCTTTTTGCAGAGTTGTCGGTGGCGCTTTCCGAGAGGTCTGACATGTCGGACTGTGAACTGGTTCTGCTGGCCTACGGCAGATGGGGCGAGAATTGTCCGGCACAACTGGTCGGCGACTATGCGTTCGCGATCTGGGATGGCGCTGCCCGGCGCCTTTTTTGCGCGCGCGACCACATCGGCGCACGACCGTTTTACTACTACCATTCCCCGGCGCTGTTCGCTTTTTCGACCGATATCCGCGGAGTGCTGGCCTTTCCCGGCGTTCCAGCCACGATCGATGAAGTGGAGGTTGCGCAAATGCTTTTGTACGAATCTCACGGCTATCACGACAATGAGCACACGTTCTTCTGCGATCTGAGGAAGCTCACTTTCGGACACTGGCTGACGTTCCGAGACGGCACGCTCAACACGAAACGATACTGGTGTCCAGAGGACATTCCTCCGCTGACGCTGCCGACGGTGGAGGACTATGCGACCCGGCTACGTGAAATCGTGAAACATGCCGTCGAGGAACGACTGCGCACGAATTTGCGGATCGGCGCGCATCTCAGCGGCGGCCTCGACTCGTCCTCCGTCGCGGTTCTCGCGGCGCGATTGCTCCGCGAACGCGGCGCTCTGCCGCCGGCCGTGTTCTCTTGGTCTCCGCCGCCGGGACCGCCGCCATACGCGGACGAGTATGCGCGGATCGACGCGGTGTGCCGGCAGGAAGCCCTGACGCCAATCTACAACGATCAGACCGAGGCCGAATTGGATGCAATTTCAGAGACGGATCCCGCCACGCGACCTATGGAGTCGGAGGGAATTGAGAGGCATCTGCAACGTCGGGCCGAGGCGCTTGGAGTCCGCGTGATTCTGTCCGGCTGGGGAGGCGACGAGTTTCAATGGACGGGGACTGCTTGCGGAATATGTAAAGGACCGTCGTTTGGGCGGCGCGCTGTCGCATTTGCGGGCACGCGCATCGCTCCGCCATCCGCGCAGCCTCTTGCAGATACCGGGTCTGCTCTGGCGGGAGGGAATCCTTCCGCAGCTGGGTGAAGCGGCTTATAGGAGACTCAATCCGTACCATCCTGGCCCCTCGATGATCCGACAGGATTTTCTGGAGCGGATTCGTCCGCATCTGCGGTCGGTGGCTCCAATTCGCGCAGCCCTGGGCGGGCGCCAATGCCAGTGGCAACTTTACTACTCCGGCCATCTCACCGCCCGGATCGATTCCTGGGCGGGCTTCGGTGCAGATCACAATCTCGTCTATGGCTATCCATTGCTCGATCGCCGGGTCCTCGAGTTCATCTATGCGATCCCCGTGGGACTTCACGCTTGGGACGGCCAGGGACGCTATCTGTGCCGGACGGCGATGGAAAGGGTGCTGCCACCCGGGATGACGAGCGAAGCCCTGAAAAATGATGCGAACCTACATCAGCATAACCGATTCCTGCGGGAAGCCCGCGTTGACCGCCAGGCCGGAGAACTGATCCGCTGCGCTGCCGACTGGGAAAACCCGTGGGTGGACATTGCGCGACTGCGGGATGGTTTGAGGAACGGGTCAAAGGCGCGAAGAATTCCGCGGGGCAGGATTCCCCTCGTGCACGCATTGAGTGTAGTGCACCTTTTGCGACACTGGAGAAACAGCTCGACAACGGTTTCAGATGGCAATTAGGTTTCCCTGAAACCAGCAGACAAATGAATACTGAGATTATTGCTCAATCAAATTCTTCTTTTCCTGCTAGTCGCGACCAAAGCAGGCGGTGTTGGGAGGCGCCGCGTATCGATTTTTTGGATGTTGTCGAAAAGACATCGACCAAGGATCCTTCTGTTCTCGCCGAGCACCATGTTGGTACTTCCAACTACGCGCATTCCTGAGGTGAACGGTATTTTCGTGTAGCGCGTGATTAGGCGTGCGTGCTGAATGGCAGGCGTTGTCTCGAATTCCGACGGTGGAGGGGTTGACTGGTCCGGCGAAGTTCAAGCACGATTGTCACACACACTGGCGCTGCTGAACTCCGGCGACGTAATATTTCCTGGCGGACGGGTGTTGTCGGCTGCCGGAGGCGATGGGGAGCCGGTTTTGGGCGCACAAGCACTGCCGGAGGCTTATCGGCGCGACGGCGCGGAGGCAACTGCATGGCGGTGGAGAGAGTTCTCGTTCGGACTGCGTGACGGTCGAAGCGGACAGGTTTTCTGCGCGCGAGATCTGTCTGGCGTCCATCCGTTGTATTATTGTTCCCGCCCGGGCGAGTTTTTCGCATTCGCCTCTGAGGTGGAGCCGTTGCTCGCGCTGCCTGGAATGGAGCGGCGACTGAACCGCCTGAAGGCGGCAATCTACTTAGCAGCAGGTGCCGGCTGGAACGCGCTCGATGCGAGCATGACGTTTTTCGAAGGAATTCACCGGCTGCCTCCCGGACATCTGCTGATCGCAACGTCAGAAGGAGTGACAGTTCGGCGTTATGCTTCCTACCAAAACGTTGAGGAATTGAGCGACGTGTCGCCGGCAGAATTGAGCGAGGAACTGCTCGCGCGATTGCGGCGGGCGGTGCACCGGAGGGCCGACGGCGCCGGGTTGCTGCTGAGCGGCGGACTGAAATCGGCGAGCATCGCTGCGCTGGCATGCGAAGGCCTGGCGGAGGGGACAAAGCTGCAATGCTGGGCCTTTGTTCCCGTGGACCCGCCAGGCTGGATATGGCCCGACGATCCGCGGCCGGCGATCGAGGAGTTGAAGCGCCAACATGCGATCGAGGTGCATCCCGTCGGATGGAAAGAGTGGGGAATGGACGACGACGACGATTATTATCCCGACATGCGGCAGCAACCGGTCTGGTTCTACATCCGCGAGGACGAGATGGCGGCGATGGCCGGGGCGGAGCAAGTGGGATTGACTGCGCTGATGACCGGGATGGGCGGACAGTGGCTTCCGATCTTCCAACGTCCTCCCGGGCTGGCCTGGGCGGCCATCCGCAGTGGCGACTGGCGGGCGATCGTATTCGATGAACAAGGCGGCAGGCGGCGGACAACGCGGGAAGTGGCGCGACTCATAAAGAACAATTTCCTGGCTCCGCTGCTGTCGTCGGGAGTTTGCAGCAGATTGGGAATCAGCCCGTGGTCGCAAGGACAAACGGCTCCAATTGAACGCCGATTACTGGTCCGCGAGTCGTTCTTGGCGGAAACCGGGGCAGCGGAATGGATGCACAATCGTGCCGGGAGACTGGCCCGGGATTTTCGGGAGAACGCCTACGAGGAAGCAACGCGCGGCGGATTGCAGTTGCACTTGGAAAACTGGGCGCTTCTCGGGCGACGCCACGGCCTGGAGTTCCGGTATCCGTTTCTCGATCCGGAAGTCGTGGATTTCTGTTTCCGGCTGCCGGCGAGCTATCACCTCGGCGGCGATTCACAGCGGGTGCTGCGCGAGGCGATGCGGGGGTTGTTGCCCGAGCCGATCCGCACCCGCAGAGGAAGGCTGGCGTCTATATCTGACTGGCCATATCGGAAAATGCGGCTTCACGCTCTGCAGCGTGCCCGGTTGGCCGAGCTCGAGCGACATCCCCTGCTTTCGACAATGGTGGATCTCACGCCCATTCATCAGGCCCTTGATCGGTTTCCCAGTGAGGCAAAACTGCAGGAAACGGCAGCGCGGCGCGGACTGAAGGAAGCGGCGGGGCTGGTGAATCCCGGCGGAGTTCCGACAACCGTGGAATATTTCCGATCGTTCGCGCAGTTTCTCGATCGGAACGGATTTCGTTGAGTCGGAGTTCAGCAATGAAAAACCGCCGCCGGGCGAAGCCGGAGGCGGTCTGAGAGATCAGGGGCTGGACTACGTCAGGCGCGGGTTGGGAATATGCCCATCGTCACGATCACATAGTTGATCGCCAGATACGGCTGCAAAACACTGACTGGCGTGCTGCCGCCGACTGTTTGATTCGTCGTTGCCGCGGTTGCAGTCGTTGACGCCGCGGTGGCGGCCATGGTTCCCGGCGTGCCAGCGCCTGAAGCGGCGTAGCCATTCACAATGGCACCAGTGCTGCTGTCGGCCATCTGGGTTAGAAAATGCCCGGCGGGGTTCGGCACTCTTGCAGTCGGCGCAGTGAGCACGTTGATCGTCGTTGCGGCCGTCACGTTTGTCGTCGCGACGTGGGTATGCGCCGGCATCTGATTCTGCGCAAGAGTAACGGATTCCGCACCGCCGGAGTGGCCAATCTGGTAATTGGGGTCGGCCTGGAATGGCGCTTAGATAAGGCGCAAAACCTTCTTGTTGAGTGGTCTACGGTGTTCGGTATCGGGAAAACGAGCTCGCATGATTTTGCGGGAGAGGCGGCGCATCTCCGTGAGGAGTTTCTTGACGCGGTGATGCTCTGCGACGGCCTTTTCGAGCCAGTCAGCCTGTTCCGCTGAGAGGGCGAGGCTGACAGTTTTCGCCTTCACCTTGGTTGACCAGGTGAAGCGCGTGCCGGGTTGTCCGGCCGGCCGCCGATAAACCGAACCGTGGCTGAGATATCCAATGCCTGCAAGCTCCTGGCGGAGGGCGGCATAACGGGCTTCCAGTTTGGCGAGACGAGGCGGAGGCATCACGGCCAGTTTGTTACCGATTTTGCTAGCTTCGTCAAGCAGAGGCCGGATAGATACGGCCCTAGATGAACTCGACCCCCTATTTTCCTCAACTGCGGGCGCAGTGTGCGCCCATGGGCGTGCACCTCCGACGCGCGGACGCCGCCAGCGAGTCGATCGGCGGCCTCGCCGCGTTGTTCGGCGGCTATTTTGCCGGGCTGCTCGTGCCGGCCGCAAAGGGCGCGGGCAGCCGCCAGCGGGATTTGCCCCGCGTCGCGGTGTTCTGGGCCTTCCTGGGCCAGGTGCTTCGGCGCGGCGCCAGTTGCCGGTGGGCGTTGACGCGCCTGCAGGCGGACGCCGCCAGCCGGGGTCGCCAGCCCCCGGGTGATTCCACCGGCGCCTATTGTCAGGCCCGCACCAGCCTGCCGCTGCCGTGGCTGCAGGCGTTGTTCGCCGCTTTGAGCCGGTGGTTCGAGCCGCGAACCCCGGAACGGTGGCGCGGTCGCACCGTCCGGCTCATCGATGGCACCGGTTTCTCCATGCCAGATACCAACCAGAACCGCCGCCGCTGGCCGTATGCGGGCAGGCAAAAACCCGGTTGCGGATTTCCCACCGGCAAACTCGTCGGTCTGTTCTGTCTGCACACCGGACGCTTGCTCACGTTTGTGGAGGACAGCTGGAAAACCCATGACCTGTCGCTCGCCCGCCGCCTGCTGCATTGCTTGCATGCCGGGGAAGTGCTCGTCGCGGACCGCGCTTATTGCGGCTGGCTCTTTCTCGCCCAATTGATGGGGGGAAAGGTCGATTTCGTGATCCGACTGCACCAAGCACGCCCTGTGCGCTCTCGCCGCTATCGCTCGTGCCGGCAAACCTGGAATAAACCCCAGCGCCCGCCCAGGCTGTCCCGGCGCGCTTGGGAAAACCAGCCGGAGGAACTGACGGTGCGCCTGGTGCGCTTTCGGGTCCACGTGCGCGGGTTTCGAACTCAAAGTGTGATGGTCGTCACCTCACTGCTCGATGAAAAGGCCTTCCCCGATTCGGCCATTGCCGAACTCTACGCCCGCCGCTGGCAGGTCGAACTCCATTATCGCCAGCTCAAGACCAACCTCGCGCTCGATGTCTTGCGCGGCCTCTCGCCCAGGATCATCGAACGGGAACTTTGGATGCACGCGATCGCCTATAATCTCGTTCGAGCGTTGCTGGTGGAGGCGGCACTTGCTCATGGCGTCCCCGTCGAACGCCTCAGCTTCAAGGGGGCACTCGACGCCTTGCAGGCCTGGGCCGACCGGGCCTTGTCCTACCGCCGGCATCGCCGCCACGCCCGCCGCACCCTCCTCGCACGTCTGGCCAATGACCTGGTTCCCCTACGCCCAGCCCGCAGCGAGCCGCGGGCGCGAAAACGACGGCCGAAAGATTATCAACTGTTGAACCGGCCCCGCCAGCTCATGCGCGTATCCGCTTCTCGGCGACTGCGATGAGTTTTGTTTGGTTTCCTCACTCGTGGCTTATCTAAGCGCCATTCGGGTCGGCCTGGTTCTGACCGACGACCACGCGCCCGTTGAGATTCGGGAGCATGAAGTTCGTCGTCCCGTTGCCTCCGAACGTGACACCAAGCAGCGCGTACAAGGCGCTAAACTGCTGGATCTGCATCGTCGCGCCGTTGCAAAGCGCGAAGTTCATCGGATTCCAGGAGAAGCCGAACATCGTGATTTCGCCCATGTAATAGTCCATGATAGTTGTGGGTTGGGAGTTTTGAGTGCTGCGTTTTGAGTTTAGGGTTTCGGACCTAAAGATGGGCGTTTGGAGCCTGGAACTTCGATTACGGGCTGTCGTCCTTCAGCAAGTTGAAGCCGCCTTGGTAGATGACAGCGCTGTTGTGTTTCTTCTGGACTGGGACCAGGAACATCTCGAATTCACCCAGCGCCGGATGGCTCAGACGGTAGATCTTCTGGGGCAACACCATGCCGGCCCGGCTGAAGAACAGCGAGAAACAACGCTGAATCTCGTCGTCGATGTGCAATTTGACCTCGGTGAGCGTGATCTCACTGGCGCCGCCGTCGTGATGTACGACAAAGACCTCATTGACATGCGGGCGGTAGAAGTCCGGGGAAGTCGGGGCATCCATGACGAAGATCGAGGTTGTTCGAAGCAGAGAGGAAGAATTGGCCGCGCTCTGGCGGTATCCATGCAGATTGTAGGAGCGAGCTCGCTCGCGACCTGTCCTCCGTCCTGTCCGCCGTAGCCTTGGCGAAGGCGGAAGGCCCGGCGAAGGAGGATTCCAAGACAAGGATCGCCTGCAAGCAGGCTCCTATACCGGTCACCGGACGGCATTCCTGTTCACGAGCGAGGGCGGGGTTAATTGAATAGTCACGTCTGGGCGAGGCGCTACCTGAAAATTCCACCGAATTACAGTATGTTTCGCAGTTTAAGGACATTAGGAGAAGCGCCGCGGGATTTGCACGCCAAAAAGCGCCGGCGCATCATATTTTCTCGACTCTGCTTCCCTTTGCGTGCCTGGCGCCTTGGCGTGAGCCAATTCTGTTCCGGGATTCCCAGTCTCGCGCAAAGACCGCCAAGCTCGCGAAGAAGGAAAGATCCTTCCCCAGTCAGTCTTTCTCCCTTTGCGTGCTTCGCGCCCTGGCGTGAGACAATTCTGCTTGGAGACGCGACGATGGCGTCGCGTTCATTCCTCGAAAACGCGATGAGGGCGTCGCGTCTCCATAAAACATCCGGCTAGAGCGGATTTGACAACCGTCGGAACCGCGTTGCTCTCAATTGCGAAAGATCGCAGTCCCCTACCCCCTGATGAACGCTCTTCTCAAACTGCGGCCCGTCGATCCGGATGACGAGCCGTTCTTGCGCGAACTTCGCGCGCAGGTCGATTCCGAGCGCCTTGGGCTCCAATACTGGTCGCCCGAGGCCGAACAATTGGCGCAGAAAATCCTGGCGATGCAGTTCAAGGCGCACAGCGCGCATTACCGGAAGGTCAAATCCAACTGGGATACGAAAGACTGCGTCATCGAGCTCGACGGTCAGCGCGTCGGGCGTTTCATCGTAACTCAGGACTCGAAGGTCGTGCATCTGGCGGATATCGCCGTGCATCGCAACCATCGCGGCAAGGGGATCGGACAGGCGGTGATCGATTCGACGAAGGCCGAGTGCATCCAGAGCAAACGGACCCTCTGCCTGCACGTCGACCCGTTGAATCCGGCCGTTCAATTCTACCAGCATCTCGGGTTCCGGATCGTCGAACAGAAACCGACCCATTACCTGATGGAATGGGTGCCGCCGACCATGCAGGGGAGGAAGATGTTTTCCCCGCCGGGAAGCGCGTGAAACATTCAGCAGCCAAGACCATACAGCGTGCCTCAAATCCTGGCTTGTTGAAGGCATCCTGGAGGGCGAAGCTCCCGCCGAGCCGCAATCTCGAACCGGCTCGGCTGGAGCCTCGCCCTCCACGCCCTCAGCAATGACAAATGACGTCGTGACCAGATTCCCACTGCGGAGATTCATGGCCCGTTCGCCGGCCGATCGTGCCTTGCTGCTGGAGGCGCTGTACGCCCTGGCATTGGCGCGGGTTCTGGCCGTTGGTCTTCCCTTCCGCCGGCTTGCTCGGATGTTGGGCGACGTTGGAATCGAAGGCCCTGAAGCGGTGCCCCCCGCTTACGAGGAGATCGCGCGGAGGGTCGGTTGGGCGGTGACCGCTGCCGCCCGGTATGTGCCATGGGACTGCCGCTGCATGACCCAGGCAATTGCCGGCTGGAGGATGCTGGCGCGGCGGGGCATATTCGGCACGGTCTACCTTGGAGTGGCCGAGGCCCCCGGACATGCAGGGAAGCTGGTTTTCCATGCCTGGCTTCGCTGCGGCTCCGTCTTTGTGACGGGAGGCAATGGGCGCCTCCGCTACACGGTTCTGGCGTGTTTCTCCAGGAAGGCAGGAAACCATGTTTGACCGCTCCCTGCGCGAACTTCTGCGGAAGGCCTCCACCGTCCGCCAGGGCCTCGGCCTGGTCTGGTGTTCGGCGCGGGGCTGGACCCTCGCCTGGGCCATCCTCCTGTTGTTTCAGGGCCTGATCCCCGCCCTGCAAATCCAGCTCACCCGCACGGTGGTGAACAACCTCTCAAGCATCGCCATGGGGGGCGACTGGAGGCATGTTGCGGTCTGGTTGCCGGTGGGCCTCATTGGCTTCCTCTGGGTTTTCGGGCAGCTGCTGTCGAGCGTCTCCGGATGGGTTCGGATCGCCCAGGCGGAACGGGTCCAGGACCATATTCACTCCCTGATCCACCGGCAGGCCCTGATCCTGGATCTGGCGTTCTTCGAGAATCCCGAGTCGTACAATCTGCTGCACCGGGCACGGGTGGACGCAATGAGCCAGCCCCTCGCGCTGCTGGAAAGCCTGGGGAGCGTGATCCAAAACGGCCTCACGCTGATCCTGGTGGCCATCCTTCTGGCAGCCTACACGCCCTGGCTGCCCGTTCTGCTCATCGCCAGCGCGCTTCCGGGGCTCTGGATCGTGGGAAGGCACGTGCTCCGTGAACACCGGTGGCACATGGCCAACACCATCCAAGTGCGGCGTGCAAACTACTTTGACTGGATGATCACGGACCGGGCCAGCGCTCCGGAAATGCGGCTCTTCGATCTGGGGCCCCATCACCGGGAAAGCTTTCAGAAGATCCGGCAGCGGCTCCGCGAGGGGCGCATGGACCTGGCGCTTGCGGAGTTGAAGGCGGAACTGGCGGCCGGCCTGCTCTCCTTTTCCGGGGGGATTCTCGGAATGGGCTGGATGCTGCTGCGATTGCGGGCCGGGCTTGCCCGCCTGGGAGATCTGGTCCTCTGCTATCAGGCTTTCCAGCAGGGGCAGCGGTTGATGCGGACACTTATGGAGAGCGCCGGGAAGATCTACCGCAGCACACTCTTCATGGAGAATCTGTTCCAGTTCCTGGCCCTGCGGTCGGCGCTCCCGGAGAGGCCGGATCCCCTGCCCGTGCCCGATTCCAAAGGGCACGAGATCCGGTTCGAACACCTCACTTTCAGCTATCCCGGCAGCGAACGCGAAGCCCTCTCCGATTTCTCGCTCAACCTTCCGGCACGGAGCGTCACGGCCATCGTGGGCCACAACGGCGCCGGGAAAAGCACCCTCATCAAGCTGCTCTGCCGCTTCTATGATCCCCTGCAGGGCTCAATCCGCATGGACGGCATCGATCTGAAGGATCTCGCCATGGCGGACCTGCGGAGACAGATCACGGTGCTCTTTCAGGAGCCGGTGCATTATCACACGACGGCCGCCGAGAACATCGCCATGGGCGATCTCGCTTCGCACCCGGATATGGCACGCATCCGGAGGGCAGCGGAATCCGCGGGAGCAGACGGCCCGATCGATCGCCTGCCGCACGGCTTCGAATCCGTCCTTGGAAAATGGTTCGGAGGTGGCGAACTCAGCGTCGGCGAGTGGCAGCGCATCGCCCTGGCCCGTGCCTTCCTTCGCGACGCCGCGCTGGTTGTGCTGGACGAGCCCACGAGCGCAATGGACTCCTGGGCCGAGATCGAATGGCTGCGGCGCTTCCGGTTGCTTATCGAAGGGCGCACCACGCTCATGATCACCCATCGTTTTACGACGGCCATGCACGCGGACAGTATCCACGTCATGGATCGCGGAAGGATCATCGAGTTGGGATCGCACGAGGAATTGCTGGCGGCCGGCGGGCACTACGCCGACTCCTGGAAAGCTCAGATGAGAGAGGTCTCGCATGCCTGAGATCCTGCCACCTCTCCCGGAACGTTTCCGGCTCTCAACGGAATTCAGTCTCCTGGCGGCCTGCTCCTGGCTTCCACCGGCCCCCTGGGCCCGTGAGCAGGCAAGGCTCATCGCCACGCTGTGCGGGGATTCCATCGACTGGACCACGTTTCGGAAGCTCGTCGACCGCCACAGGGTTCCCATCCTTGTACACGCGAATCTGGCCAGACACGGGGGTTCGAGCATTCCTGACGATGTCCTGAAGTCCATTGAAGCGTGTGCCCGGAGAGCAGTTGCGCTCTCACTGCTGCACGCTGCGGAACTGGTGCGTCTCATCCAGGTCTTCCGCGAAGCAGGCATTGATCTGCTGCCACTGAAGGGGACCGCCCTGTCGCTGCGCCTCTACGGCGAACCCGCGGTCCGGAGCTTGAGAGACCTGGATCTGCTGGTCCGGACCGGCGACTTTGCCCGGGCCGACCGGCTTCTAATCGAACAGGGCTACCATCGCACGTTCCCGGGTTTCGTGCCGACGGAACGGATGAAAACAGCGATTCTATCACTCTGCCGCCATTACACCTATGTTCATGGGAGCCGGAACATCGACCTGGAGCTTCACTGGTGTTACTCCGCCTGGAGCCGGGAGCAACTGGAAGATCTCTGGGTTCACAGCCGGAATGTCGAGTTGCGCGGAACCGTCATGAGGCACATTGAGGATGGCCTTCTGTTTCTGCTGCTCTGCGAGCACGGTGCCGAACACAGGTGGTTCCGGATGAAATGGCTCAGCGACGTAGCCATGCTCATGACCTGCCAGGACTCGTCGCCCCGAGAGGATCTCACAGCCTTCGTGAAAGACCGGAAGCTGGAGGCCTCCGCCGCCCAGGCGCTCCTGCTTGCCCACTGGCTTTACGGTATCGGCCCCCCGGAGTGGCTGCGCGTATTCGCGAGTCCGGACGGCCGCGCGGTCCGTCTCGCATCAATTGCGCTTGAAGCCATTCTCTCCGCACAGGAGGGCCCGGACCCGAACTCGATTCGAAGGAATCTCCAGGAATGGAGATACCTGTGCATCCAGGGCAAAGCACCGTCCCTGGGCCACTACCTGCGGAAGATTGCGTTAAACCCCGATGACGCCAGTTTCGTGCCCCTGCCCGATTCTCTCTTCTGGCTCTACTACGTTCTGCGTCCCGTGCTGTGGTGCTGGCGCCTCTGCCAGCTGGAAACGGTCAAAGGCCGCCGGCGCGGCCATGGTGATCCGTGATTCGAAGGTGGAGACGCATGCCCGGCGGCAAGCGCCCGGATGTGACCGCACCGTATGTCGGTGTGAGCTGTAGGAGCCAGGCTTGCAGGCGAATTCTCCTCTGCATTCGCGAGTAAACTCGCTCCTACAACTGATCCAATCCAGCTCAGATCATGGCCGCGCCGGCGTCGAGAACATGGAGATGCTCCAGGATCATGGCGACGGACTCCGCCACGGAAAGCCGGTCGGTGCGCAATTCGATCTCGGGCTGCAACGGCGGCTCGTAGGGCGCTGATACGCCGGTGAAACTCTTGATCTGACCGGCCCGGGCCTTCGCATAGAGTCCCTTCGTATCGCGTTGTTCGCACACCTCCACCGGCGAGCTCACGAAGATCTCGATGAAACGCCCTGGCGGCAGCATCGCCCGCACCAGGTCGCGATCGGCGCGATAGGGCGATATCAAGGCGGTGATGCAGATGACTCCCGCGTCGGCAAACAGCTTCGCCACCTCGCCGATGCGGCGGATGTTCTCTTTGCGATCCTTGTGCGAGAACCCGAGGTCGGAGTTCAATCCGTGGCGGAGATTGTCTCCGTCGAGCACGAAGGCGTGCTTGCCGAGGTTGAACAGCTCGCGTTCCAGTTCGCAGGAGATGGTGGACTTGCCGGAGCCGGAAAGCCCGGTCATCCAGATCACACAACCCGCATGTGCGTTGTGCACGGTCCGCTGCGACGCCGTCACCTTGCCGCGGCTCCAATATATGTCCCGGCTCTTGTGCAGCGAATCGGACGTGCGGCGCGGATAGTTGTCCGCCACGATGACGCCCCCGCCAGCCACGTCGAACCCGTCCACGATGACAAACCGGCCGGTCGGCACAATCTCCGTAATGGCATCGAATGCAATCGGATGCTTCGCGCGCAACGTGAGTTCAGCGACTTCGTTGCAGCGCACCGACTCCGAACCGGCAGGCCGGACGATCACCTCGAGGCTCGAAGCGTCCAGGACCCGGTCAAGGCTCCCGATGGTTACCTCCGCTTCCTGCGTGGCCAGCCTCAGTTTGTAGGTTCGCACCATGCTGAAAGGCAGGCGGCCAAGCCAGAATACGCGCGCCCTGAACCTGGTCAGCTCATACGGCAGGGAGTCTTCGTGGGCGGCAATCGCACCCCGCTCGACAAAGATCTGTTCGGTCAGGGTTATGCCAATGGATTCCCCGGCGCCCGCGGAATCGCTTGCCGGCGCACTCCACCGCTCGATGGATTTCACCACGCCGGCTTTGTTGCTGGGGCAGAACACCAGTTTGTCGCCGGCTTTGAGCGTACCGCTTTCGACGCGGCCCGCCAGGATGCGACAATGGTCGAAGCGGTAGACATCCTGGACAACGAACCGCAGCGGCTGGTCCTTCGGCGGTTCCGCCGCCCTGAAATCATCGAGCGCATCGACTGCGGTCGGGCCGGTCCACCACGGCATCCTGGGGCTGGGAGACGCGATGTTGTCCCCATGCCTGGCGGAAACGGGCACGAACAGCTTCGGCTCCACCCCGATGCTTTCCAGCCAGGCGCGATACTCGGATTCGATGGCCTTGAACCGCTCCTGCGAATAGCCTGCCAGGTCCATCTTGTTCACGAGCACGGCAATCTGGCGGATGCCCAGGAGGTTCAGCAGGTAGCCGTGACGGCGTGAGTTTTCCTGGATGCCTTCCTGCGCGTCGATCAACAGAAGCGCGGCCTCGGCGCTGGCGGCGCCGGTGACCATGTTCTTCAGGAATTCCCTGTGGCCCGGCGTGTCGATGATCACATACCGGCGTTTCTTCGTCCGGAACCAGATCTGCGCGGTGTCGATGGTGACGTTCTGGTCGCGCTCGGATTGGAGGGCGTCCATGAGGTTGGCCCACTCGAAATGCCCGCCGCGCCGATCCGCGATCTTCTGAAGCTGCTCCAGCTTGCCATCCGGCAGCGAGCCGGTGTCGTGGAGAAGGCGGCCCACAAAGGTCGACTTGCCGTGGTCCACGTGGCCGACGACGACGACCTTGAGCTGCTCTTCGGAAAATGTCGGGGCTGTCATTCTACACAGGGCGTCACAAGTTCATGCGCATCGCAGGCGCCTGGAGGGCGAGGCTCCCGCCCGGTCTGCGTTCCGGGCATGTTAGAAACCGCACTCATGGTTCACATGTATCCGTCCCGGCGCAGCTTCTCAAAAGCATCCTCCCCCTCCATGTCCTGGGCGCGACCAGAACGCTCGGGCGTGCCGGTCGTGCGGAGCTCCTCGATGATCTCGCGGACCGTGCGCGCATTCGATTTGATGGGGAAGGTGCACGGATGGCATCCGATCGACCGGTAGCGTTCGCCGCCGGCGTTGGCGAAGTAGAGAGGAATGACGGGGATGTTCTCGCGCTCGATGTATTCCCAGATGTTCAACTCGGTCCAGTGCAGCAGCGGATGGATGCGGACATGCGTGCCACTCTCGAAATCCGTCTTGAACTCGTCCCACAGCTCCGGCGGCTGGTCCTCGACGTTCCATTCCATGTTCTTGTCGCGAGGGCTGAAGTAACGCTCCTTCGCCCGCGTGGGCTCCTCGTCGCGCCGCACGCCAGCGATGACGCCGGTGAAGTCATGTTTCTCCAGCACGGCCTTCAGCGCATCCGTTTTCAAGGCGCCGCAGCACTCGACGCGGGTTGCCTTGCCCTTTGGGTAGGTCCGGCCTTCGCGGAGCGCTTCTTCGTTGCCGACGACGACGAGCTGGAGATTCCAGTCGCGACAAAGCTTGTCGCGGAATTCGATCATGCTCGGGATTTTGTAGGTCGTGTCGACGTGCACCAGGGGAAACGGCACGCGCCCGAAGAACGCCTTCCTTGCCAGCCAGAGCAGGACCGTGGAATCCTTGCCGATGCTCCAGAGCATCGCAAGGCGCTCGAACTTCTTGAAAGCTTCGCGCAGAATAAAGATCGACTGGCTCTCAAGCTGGGAAAGTTGATCCATGCCGGGGCTTTGGTAATAAACTCAAATCTGAAAGTCCACCTTCTTGAGCAGGAAGGTGAAACGAACCCACGCATTCTAGGCGCACCAGTGTCCAAACAGCGTTTCGGAGAAACTGCCATATCACAGGATGTGAACGGCAACCAGCCGCAAAGACCGCCGATGTTGCGGAAGGGTGCATGACCGGAAAGTAACCGTTTTCTCGGCTCTCCAGAGCGAGAGGGGGATTCAGTTGAATCTGTTCACGATCGGCCTCTCTACGATCGGCCTTTGGTCGCGGTGATCGTCACCGTGCCGCCGCTGGAAGTCGCCGTGAAGGTCGAGCCGGAGATCGTGCTTCCGCCGCTCACCGCATAGGCAACAGCGCCGGTGCCACCGGTAGCGGAGGCGGAAAGGGCTGACGTGCTGTTTTTCGCAACCGTCGTCGGATTCGCCGTGACGTCAAAACGGGCGCGGCCTTCGTCAGAGTGAGTGTCACCGTCGCCATTGCCGGCCATCTTGCCTGGGCCTCGTCGTTTCTGGAAATCCGGCGTGCGGTGGCTGATCGTCCGGGCCAGTTCGAAGACACTGTCAGCGATCGACTTCATAAACTACGCCCTCTCGTCGGTGCCCGAGTATGCGTCGGCCATTGTGTCAGTGTCCATCCCACAAATGAGGTCCTACTGGGGCAAAATGATTGCGCAGGTGAAGCAGGCACCCCGCACCCGTCCCGCGCTGGACTGCACACTCCAGCATCAGTCGCAAATCCTCCTGTTGGGACAGCCTTTGTCCGACGGCAGGAGGTATCCTGTCGCCAGAATCTGACCTTAACTCTGAATCGCCTCTAGCCAACCTCAACCCCAGTCCAATCATGAGCCACGACCTGCCGATCGAAAACGAAGAAGCCTCAATGTTCTACGTCGGAACCGTGCCTTGGCATGGTCTGGGGACTCGGCTGGACGCTCCTCCGAGCAATGCCGCGGAGGCGATCAGGGCGGCCCACCTTGATTGGGAGGTGGGGCTCAAGCCGGTGTATGCCTGGGACGGCGGGCATCCCGTGCAGCTTGAGGACCGAAGTGCCGTCGTTCGACTCGACAAATGGAATACGCCCGAGGCCGTCGTTTTTGGCGTCGTCGGTCCCGACTACACCGTGCTGCAAAACCGTGAGGCTTTCCAGTTCTTCGACCCCATTCTGGAGAATGGCCGGGTCATCTTCCATACCGCGGTGCGATCGACGAAGGCCGCCGTGTGTGGGTGCTGGGCCAGGTGGAGTGAAATATCAAGATATCGGTAAAGGTCTATGGCGGACCGCCTTCACCGCCGCAGGGCTTCTCAAGATATCCGGCGTCGACCGGCAGACCCGGGCAATGCCCGCCTTCGCCAAGGCTCCGGCGCGGCACTTTTGTTTCGGCTCCCGAAATAAAAGTGGTGCCCGGAGTCGGGGTCGAACCAGATTCCCATCTTGAAGCTAAGTCGCTAGAAAACGCTGAGTTAGTTGATTGTTAATATCTTAGAACGCGTAACAAGATGCACAGAATCGCGGAAAAGTGAAGGCAAAAACACGATTCTTGGCAACCTTTTGGCAACCTAAAATCAGATGAGTGTGGGTCTGATGCCCAAGCGCCCGCACTCTCGACCGGTGCGCAACGCATGTGGCGGAGTGTTCTGTCACCGGTCCGTAACTTTCTGCCGTCACCATCCATTTTCACGATCGTAACCAAGTCGCTGCCTTCGCGCCACGATTCAAGAATACGATAAAGAAGCAATATGGACCCTTATTTCCCGCGATACAGCGCATTGCCCGCCCACGCCGTTCAGAACCGGGGCGGAGGGCGGATTTCACCTTCTCCGTTTTTTGATGAACTTGAGGAAGAGTCCATGATCCAGTTGCCTGTATTCACCGCCAACGCGCCTGACGCACCATCGGAACCGGCCTCTGTCTGCCGATCGCGTTTGGAGGAGACTTTTGGGGTTTTGCCGCGGGAGCAATGAACGGTTCAACCAAAAGCGCTCTCAGATTTTTCGAGCCCCAACCCACCATTCCCATGCCCCCGCCCCTGGTAGGGATTGCCTCCATAACCGAGAACATGCTCAAGCGGAAATGGTCAGCCAGCATCCTCCGATATCTGCACAAGGGAGTGACCGATCCCGCGGAGATTCTCAAACTCGAACCGGAACTTTCTGCGGCGGTCATGAGTGAACGGCTGCGCGCCATGGTGCGATATGACCTCGTCGTGCGGTATCCCCGGCCGGCTCCGTCGAAGGTGGTCGAGTTTCGTCTCACTCTTCGGGGGAGGAAGATCCTCAAGATGCTCGATGTCATCGACCGGCTTGACGAGGTTGATCAACAGCTTCTGGACCCCGGAAAGTTCGCCGCAACCGATCTCGGAATCGATTTCATGTCACTGCCAGACGATTCACCCTGCATAGAAGCAGCCATTTCGGGCATGCAAAACAAAAAAGAGAACCCATCGCAGCCCCATCACGTTCGGTAACGCCAATTCGTTCCTCTTCATGAAAACTCGTTTAGCATCCTGTCTCGTCTTTCTTCTCGTGACGATCGGGCTCCGCGCCGGAGACGTTTCTTCCGATCAAAGCCCTGGGAGTGCGCCGGATCAGGCCGAGCAGCCCACGCCGGCAACCATTCTGGCCTCGCAGGTGGGCGAGATCGCCTCCTCTTCTTCGCTGTCGCGCAAGACAAAGGAAGAACGGATCACAAGCGCGGTTCGCCTTGCGGTCATCGCCGCCACGGCTGACGTGAAAGATCCCGAGCAGGCGTTGACGATCGCGTTGGGTCTCGCAACGGCGGCCGCCAAAGCCGCGCCGGATTTTGCCACAGTAATCAGGGACGCGATCCTCAGCATCCCGTCGATCGCCGCCATCGACGGCGCATTGGCTCAGCTGCAAAAGGCGGTGCTTGATGGAGTGACGGCCGCCGCGAACGAGCGCCACGAAGCCAATGCCGCCTCCAGCCCGCCCCGACCTCCTCCCAACCCGGAATTTGGCGGGAGCACCGGCCAGGTGGTCGTCAGCCCGTACCGGTGAGTTCTTTATCGGGCAGGTTTGGATATTCTTTCCTAATGAAATCCACTCTCGGGACCTGGTCGCTGACGCTGCTCCTCGCCGTTGCTGGCGTCGAAATTGGTTTCGCTGCAAACGGCGTGGCAGCTGGTGGCCAGATGAAACCGGCCGGCCAATCGCTTTTGGCGGCGAGCCTTGCCGCGCAGGTGAGTGAGATCGCCAATTCCCCGATGATATCGCACGCCAAGAAGGAGAAGCGGATTTCGACGGCAGTACGGGTTGCGGTGGTTGCCGCAACGGCTTACAAGCAGGATGGGAACGAGATTCTTGGAATCGCGATCGAACTGTCCGCCGCCGCCGCCAAGGCGGCCCCGCATTTTGCTGAAGTGATTGCCAAGGCGGTTTCGTTTGTCCCCTCCGTTGAGCGGATCGATGGGGCAGCCGGCCAAATCCGTGCCGCCGCGTTTGCAGCGGCAAAAGCGCCGAAGCCGCGGCGCGAAGTGAAGATTTCGACCGCCGCATATGCGGAAACCCCGATTCAATCGCAGATGCCGGCGGAAATCCCGGCCGCGCAAAGTGGGGCAGGGCGTCCGTCTGGAATTGAGGAACCCGCGACGCTTGCTGCAACGGAAAACCCGGCGAACCAGGAAATGCCGTCCCCGTCGGATGCCTCGGCTGCGCTCAGTCTTTCCCAGAAGCGCAACACGAGCTTCTATCTGACGGCGCAGGTCGGCGCCCGTTACGATGACAACATCTTCCTGTCCGATGCCGGAAAAGTGGGCGATACAATCATGACGGTCGCGCCTGGCGTTGAGTTCCAATACGGAAAGAATTCAATCGCCCACGGCTCCGTTGTTTATCAAGAGGCATTTCAGAAGTATTTGGGGGACAGCGTCACGAATGCGACCCTCGGCACGGGCAACGCAGATTTCGCCTATGATGACGGCCACGTGACGGCCGCCGCCGCCGCTTCCTTCCAGCAGCTGTACCAGAACAACGTCGACGTCCTCACGCTCGGGACAAGGGAACTCGTCCGCAGCGATCTGTTCGGCCTGAACGGCAGCGTGGAATCGCAGCTGGGCGTAAAACTCAGTGCGAAGGGCGGCGCCGATTTCACCTGGACGGACTATAAGACACCCGGATTGGTCAGCAACCAGTACACGGACTGGCCGATAAAGCTCTACTACAAGGCGACGCCCAAGGTGGACCTTTCAACCGGCCTGACCTACGGAATCGAGAGACCGGACGGCGGCGGGCCGAACGCCAGGGATCTTTTCTACAATGTCGGTGCCCGCGGCAGTTTCACTCCGAAACTATCCGGCGAGTTTTCCGTCGGCTACCAGACCCGCGCCGTCGAGAACAACCCGCTGCAGAAGCTCCTGGGGCTTGATGGGACCTTGAATTACGAGTTGACCCCCAAGACCAGCTCAGCGCTGGTTTTTTCGCGCCAATTCACCGCGAGTGCCCTGGGCCAATCGTTGGAAAACAGCCGCTACTCGTTTTCGCTCTCGACCGACGTGACCGCCCACTGGCAAATCGGCGCCAGCGTCACCTATCAAGATGTCGATTACGGTGCGGCCGTGTATACGGTGGAAAACCAGCCTCTCTTGACTGACCGGCGGGACAAGTCCTGGGAACCCGGATTGTTTGCCGGTCTTAGCTACAGCAACTGGCTCACGGCGACCGCCAACTACACATTCCGCAACAACCATTCCACCTTGTCCGAGGTGGATTTTTCAGACGACGTCCTGAGCCTGATGCTGAGTTTCCGGTACTGACCCAGATGCACCGCAGCAGTGCCGCAGCCTGCTCCTCAATACACACATCAGCCATGAACAAGTCTTGGCCCGCCGTATCGCGCATGCTCTTGCCGCTCGCCATGGCGCTTGTCGTGCTGGCTGACGCAGCGCTTGGGCCGCGCGCGATCGCCGGCCCCGAAACCACGAAACCTGGCAGCCAGCAGGCTTCTTATGTCTTGCGTCCGATGGACCTGGTGAAAGTGCAGGTCTTTCAGCAGCCGGATTTGGACCGTGAATTGCGGGTGTCGCAAGATCATACCATTGTGATGCCCCTGATTGGAGCCGTCGACGTTGCGCACCGGACAGTCCGCGAGGCGGAGCTTCTGATTACGGAGCTCTACGCCCGTGACTACCTTGTCAACCCACAGGTCAACCTCACCGTGGCCGAATACGCCCCGCGCATGGTCAATGTGCTCGGTTCGGTCAATAATCCCGGATCGGTTTTGATCCCGCTGGAAAAGAATTTCACATTGCTCGATGCCATCGCCCGGTCCGGGGGGTTTTCCCGGCTGGCCAACCAGAGCCGGGTCAGCCTGACCCGGACCATGGCGGACGGACGGACTGAGAATTTCATCATCGATGCGAATCAACTGATGGCGGGGGCCTCAGCCAACCGGTGGCTCGTTCAGGATGGCGATGTCATTTCCGTTCCGGAGAGCAAGTTCTGACCGAAATCAGCCTGAAGCATTACGCCGCATGAATCCACCACCGGAACGACCAGAGAACACCGCTTCCATGACCAACGCGGTGCACGAATACGGCGAAGAGAAAGAGGGGCTCAATCTGCGCAGCTGCTGGCTGCTGGTGCTTGAGCGCAAATGGTACGCCCTCACGGTATTCCTCTCCACCGTCCTCATCGCCGCGACCTACACGTTTCTCTCGACGCCGATCTATGACTCATTTGCCACGGTGCAGGTTCTGAGGCATGGACAGCAGATCCTGCGGGTAGCTGACGTGATGGAAAACTCCATCACGAGCGATACGGATTTTTACACCCAGATCAAGATCCTCGAAAGCACGACCATACTCAAAAACGCTGTCGGCCGGCTGTCGGCCGAGGAGTTGAGACAACTGACGGATCCCTACAAAACGCATTCCGGGGGGGCGAACAACCCCGTCGGCATAATCTATGCGAACCGCAGGATCATTCCGCAACGGCTCAGCCTGATTACGACCGTTGATTTCCGCCATCCGAATCCAAAGATAGCGGCCAGGGTGGCGAATCTCATCGCCGATGAATTCATTGCCTACAATTCAAGGCTGCGGGTCGAAGAGGCATTGAAGGCGGTGGACGAACTGAAGGACCGGGCTGATCAGCAACGCAAGCACGTCGAGGAAATTGCCAACGCCCTGCAGGCCTTCCGGCAACGCGGCAATCTGATCTCACTGGTACAGAGCAAGGATATTGTAACAGAGAAGCTCAAGGCGTTGAACATGATGGCGACACAAACGAATGCCCACTTGAAGGAGGCGGAGGTGCGTTGGAACCAGGTGCAGGAGTGGACACAAGCGGGCAAGCCCCTCTTCGAGCTCCCGTTCATCGCCAGCCAGGCCAAGGTCAGCCAATTGATCCAGCAGATCACCACCCAGAAAACCACGCTGGCCGAGCTACGCCAGAATTTCAAAGAGAAACACCCGCGGTTGATCGAAGCAGTCAATACGCTCGCCGATACCGAGTTGGAGTTGAAGGCAGCGCTCGATATGGCCGCCGCATCCATCAAGGCCGAATATGAGAATGCATCCCAGACGGATGCGGAGGCACGCAAGGCGCTGGCCGAACAGGAGTCCAAATCCCTGGAATTGGACAAATCAGCGGTCGAATATGAAAATCTTGAACGCGATTTCCGCGTGAATGAGCAGCTGCTGGAGTCGATGCTGATCAGGATGCGCGAAACGTCCGTGACGAGCAGCATTGAAACGGAAAACGCCCGCATTATCGACCCGGCTTCCGAACCGCAGACACCAATTTCTCCCAAAGTCGGCCTCAATCTCGCTTTCGGAGTCCTCGCTGGAATCGTCCTCGGGATCGGCAGCGCCTACCTGATTGCGATGATTCAGGACGGGGTTAAGACGACTTTCGATGTCGAGACATTTGTCGGCCTTCCCCTGATCGGAGTCATACCGCGGGTCGAACGGATGGATCAGCCGGACAAAGCCCAGATTGTCTCGAATGGAGCCGCACCGATGATCGCCGAAGCGTTTCTGTCGCTGTATTCGACCTTGCACGTCAATGAGGAGAGCAAGAATGCTCGGCTCATTTTGGTGACCAGTACGCTGCCCGGGGAGGGCAAGTCGTTTGTCGTGACGAATCTTGGCCTGACGTTCGCCTCGCAAGGCCTGCACACCGCGATTGTGGATTGTGACTTGAGGAAGCCGAACGTCCAGCGATCGTTCCGGCTTTGCACGACGAAAGGGGTGGTCGACTACTGTCTGGATGCCGCTCCCGTGGACGAGATCATCACGAAGAATGTGCACCCGAATCTGGACGTCATTGCATCCGGCCGCCGGTCGAAAAACCCGATCCACCTGCTCAACAGCAAGCAGTTCGAGGCGTTGGTTGCCGAGTTGGGCAAACGTTACGATCGCGTGGTGTTCGACACTCCTCCGCTCGGAGCGGTGAGCGACGTCTTGAATATCCTTCCGTTGATGGACGGGGCGATTTTCACCATCCAGTTCAATCGGGTGATGCGGCGCGCGGCGCAACGCTGTGTCCGCCGCCTGTCGTCGGTCAACATTCCCGTGTTCGGCGCCGTGTTGAACGACGTGAAGGAGGGATTTGGCAAGAGCTACTACGCGGAGTACGACGACAAGATGGTCAAGGAATACTTCGAAACAAAAACAGGGAGCGCGGTGGCGCCCGCCCAGAGCTGACGCGATGTGATCCGGGGTTGCCGGATCCGTTCGGCGGTTGGACCGAGGTCGCCCGGCCGCAAGCCTTCGGCTTTGAGGCACTGCGCTACGTACTGTGGCGGTTCCTTGGGTTCGGTTGTTTTGGTTCAGCAGACATTCGGTCGGGCGCTGATTCCAGCTTCCGGCAGCTTCTCCCCTCCCGGTCGTATCGAGAACTATTCGTGCTCTCAGCCAGATGTCACCGATTTGTAGCACAAAATACCTCATTCCGTAACCGGACAGTGATGTAATCATTAAGTTTTTAGTCGTTGATGACAGCATCTTTGCGACTGGAGACACCCGAGCATGCCCTTTCTGAGCACCAGACGATCGCTCCCCAGCCGCCGTTGCGCCCTTCTTGGGCGGGATCCGGCGTCGGCGTGGCGCGGGCATTCTGCCCGTGGTCTTGAAATCGTGGCAGCCACGGTCGTGATGAGGGAACAGTGTGGCTGCGAGCGTCAGCGAGTAGACGAGCGAGGTTCCCGTTCGCTAGCGCTCGCAGCCACGGGCCAGGGGAAAGGAATCGCCTGCAAGCAGGCTCCTACATCGCTGTGGGTTTCCTTGGCCGTGTTGATCGGGTGGTGGTTGATGGCAGCGAACGCCGTGATCGCCGCGGAGGGGACAGGAACCAACACACTTTTCATCCGCGAATATCGCGTCGATGGCGCGCGCAAGCTGCCACGCGTCGCGGTCGAGGCGGCAGTTTATCCATTTCTCGGGCCGGGACGGACCCGGGACGATGTCGAGCAGGCGCGTGCGGCGCTCGAGCGGGCGTACCACGACGCCGGCTATCAGACAGTCGCCGTGCGGATTCCGGCGCAGAAAGGGGAACACGGCGTTGTCCATTTGCAGGTTGTCGAGATCCCGGTCGGCCGCCTGCGGGTCAAGGGCGCGCGTTTTTCTTCGCCGGAGGAAATCAAATCCATGGCCCCGTCCCTGGAGGAGGGCCGGGTGGTCAACTTCAACGAGGTCCCAAAGGATATCGTCGCCCTGAACCAGCTTCCGGACCGCCAGGTGACACCGTCGCTGAAGGCCGGTGTTGAGCCTGACACGGTCGATGTCGACCTGGAGGTCAAGGAGACGCTGCCGCTGCATGCGAGCGTGGAACTGAACAACCGCAACGGACCCAACACTGAGCCGCTCCGGTTGAATGCGTCCGTCAGCGCCAACAATCTCGGGCAGTCAGGAGACTCCCTGGGCTTCAGCTATCAAGTGTCGCCACAAAACCCCAGCCAGGTGCAGGTCTTTTCCGGCTACTATCTTGAGCGTTTCCGGAATCTTGAGTGGCTGAACTTCATGCTGCAGGGCACCAAGCAGGACAGCAATGTGTCCACGCTGGGCGACGTCGCCGTGGCCGGGCGCGGCGATACACTCGGACTGCGCGCGATGTTCAATCTGCCTTCCGAGACGGGCTTCACGCAGTCGGCCACGGCGGGGATCGACTACAAGCATTTCAACCAAACGCTGAACGTCGTGGCGACGGGCGGCACCGCCGGCAGCACGGTCGTCACCCCGATCACGTATTATCCGCTGGGCGCGAATTACGCGGCGACCTGGCAGGGTCAGCACGCCTCAACGGAAGCAAATGCGGGCGTCACCTTCCATCTGCGCGGCATGGGCAGCAATTCTGCGCAATTCAACGACAACCGTTACAGCGCGGATGGCAGCTTCATCTATTTCCGTGGCGACTTGACGCACACGCACGAACTGCCGGCCGGTATGCAGATCGTCGGCAAGGTTCAGGGCCAGATCGCCGACCAGCCGCTGCTCACGAGCGAACAGGCCACGGGCGGCGGCCTGGGCACGGTGCGCGGCTACCTCGAAGGCGAGGAGGCGGGCGACAATGCGCTGTTCGGGTCGCTCGAACTGCGCAGTCCCTCGCTCCTCGGTTTGCTCGGCAGAAAAAAGGGCGACTGGCGGATCTTTGTCTTTACCGACGCGGGCTGGCTGACGGTCATCGATTCGCTGCCCGAACAGAAGAACCATTTCGATTTTGCAAGCTACGGGATCGGCAGCCGGCTGCAGCTTTGGGAGCACTTTGACGGATCGATCACCGCGAGTTTTCCCCAGCTAAAAGAAGGGCAGACAAAAGCGAACGAGACGCGCATCACTTTCAGGGCCGGGTTGAATTACTAAAATGCGAAGGGATCGGATCAATCTTTTCCAAGAATGCACACGAACAGACACGAACGACCTGCCACAGAGAAAGTGAAGAGTACAAGAGACCTGTCTCTGGGCTCTGCGCTCTTTTGCGGCCAAAGAAGACTTTTGGGCCGCGTGCTGCTTTGCGGGTTGATGGCCCTGAGCCTCGCCAGCACCGCCCATGCGTGGTGGAACGGCGACTGGACGAGTCGCAAGAAGATCGTCCTCGATACGTCCGCAACGGGGGCGGCGATCACCGATCCCATCGGAACGTTCCCGATCCTGGTCCGCCTCTCCGACGCCAATTTCCGGTTTGCGGACGCGCAGCCGGACGGGAGCGACCTGCGTTTCGTCGCTGACGACGACAAGACCCTGCTGACCTATCACATCGAAAGATTCGATCCGCTGTTAAATGAAGCGTTTGTCTGGGTGAAGATCCCGGACTTGAAGCCCGCGACGAAGACCACCGTCTGGCTCTACTACGGGAACACCGGCAACAAGCTTCAGAAGGTCGAGGATTCGAAGGGAACCTATGACAGCGACACAGTGCTGGTCTATCATTTCGCCGAGCACGGCCAGCCGGCCGCTGATGCGACCGGTAACAACAATAATGCGCTTAACGCCGGCACGCCGAGCGACGGCGGCATGATTGGCACCGCGCTGCGGCTGGATGGGAAGAACACGGTTGCAATCCCCGCTTCGCCTACGCTGACCATGCCTGGTCGGGGGCCGCTCACGTGGTCTGCCTGGATCAAGTATGCCGCCCCCCAGCCGAACGCCGTGGTCTACAGTCATCGGGACACCTTCGGATCGCTGGTGATTGGCGTGGATAGTGGCGTGCCGTTTGTCGAAGTGACGAGTGGCAACATCGTCCAGCGCAGCCCGCCCGGTGTACCGCTCACTGCCGGCAGCTGGCGCCATCTCGCCATGGTCGCCACGGCGCAGTTGGTCACGCTCTACGTGGATGGTGCGTCCTATGCCACGCTGAACGCCTCGCTGCCGGCCGTCAGCACGTCCGCGCTGATCGGCGGCTTCGGGACCGGTGGCGTGGGGTTTGCGGGGGAGATTGACGAGTTGGAGATTTCCAAGGTCGCGCGCCCATCCAGTGTGATCAAGCTGGCGGTCATCAGCCAGGGGGGCGACAGCGCGGCCAAGTTCATCTCATTCGGCGAGGACGAGCAACAGACAAGCTGGCTGAATGCGCTGAAGAGCGGCTACATCGGGATCATCGTCGGCTCGTTGAGCGCCGACGGTTGGGCGGTCATCTGCATTCTGGCGCTCATGTCGGTGATCAGCTGGTACGTAATGATCAGCAAGGCAACCTATCTGAACCGTGTCGGCAGGGGGAATTCCGCGTTTCTTGAACAGTGGAAATCACTGGCCAACGATCTCTCCGTGCTGGAAAACGGCGATGCCCATCGGGCTATGGGCGAGAACCCCGCCAGGGCCGGTCGCAGCGGCTTGCACAGCGCTCCCCTCTATCGCATCTACCATCTCGGCGTTGAGGAAATCCAGCTCCGCTTGTCGGCCGACCAGACCAGCTCTGCCAAAGTCCTTTCGGCCCGGTCGATCGAAGCCATTCGGGCCACTCTCGATGGCGGCCTGGTACGCGAGACGCAACGCCTCAGCAGCCAGATGGTGTTGCTTACGATCGCCATCTCCGGAGGTCCGTTCCTCGGCTTGCTCGGAACCGTTGTCGGCGTCATGATCACATTCGCAGCCGTGGCCGCTGCCGGGGATGTCAATGTTAACGCGATTGCGCCCGGCATTGCCGCCGCGCTTGCGGCCACCGTGGCAGGTCTGGCCGTCGCCATTCCATCGCTGTTCGGCTACAACTACCTCCTGACGCGGATCAAGGCAATCACAAGCGACTTGCACGTGTTCATCGACGAATTCGTGACGAAGCTGGCGGAGTTCTACTCAGAGCCCGCGGCTGAATCCGAAACGCTGCCGCTGCGATTCGAAGAGGAAAAAGACACCGGCGCACCTGCGATCGACTCGCGGAGCTGAGACTATGGATTCTCACAGAAGATAACGAAGGGAACGAAGCGATCTCGATATGAACTCGATCCCAGCAATTCGATTCGATCACGAATCACCTAGCGCGGCTCCGCCGCAACCAAAGGTAGGGGCGCGATCTTGTCGCGCCCTTCAAAGGGACGCCCCTACGGGACTTGAGGCCAAGGAACTCACAGAAGGCAACGAAGTAAACGAAGATCTGTTTAACCACGGATTACGCGGATGACACGGATAGCCAAACCAATCTGTTCTTTGGCCGCAAGAATGCACAAGAAGCCCGTTTGTTACGGCCGGGTCTCCATCGCGCCTATAGGCGCCCGTGCGGGCATTACCGGAGCCAGCGACGATTTTTGTGCCTCTTTGTGGCAATCCCTTCCGGTTCGGGCCTGAAGCCGACAATCGAAAGCTCCCATGCAAGTTCAAGCCGAAGACAAACCGTATGACGACATCAACATCACGCCGATGCTCGATCTGGCGTACGTGTTGCTGGTGATCTTCATCCTGATGACGACGGCCACCGTCGCGGGGACAAAGGTCAATCTGCCCAAGGCGAGCAATACGCCGGCTTCTCTCGCCAAGCCCAGGACCAAGGCGATCACGATCAACAACGAAGGCAAGGTGTTCCTCGATACCGTGCCCGTGACGTTGGACGAACTGGAGCGGCGCCTGACCCAAATCAAGGGTCAGTCTTCGGATCTGCCCGTGGTGATCCGCGGAGACAGCCTGACGCAGTATCAAGCGGTGATGGATGTGATCGACGTGGTCGGGCGGTTGGGAATCACGCAGGTCGGATTGGCAACGAAGCCGGCAGGAAAATGAGGGCAGAAAATCGGGAAACCGTTTCAATCAAATCGTGAGATCTCCTCAGACAAATCGTGAAATCATGAAACCTTCTCAAGCCAATCGGGGAATCGAGAAACAGTGAAACAATGCCACTGGCTGGCGCTCGCAGCTACATGAGTTTGAACCACAAAGACACGAAGGCACGAAGGCTTAACCACGACGAACCGTACGGGGGACACCGACGGGTTCCGTGCTCAAGTGCGGGGTTCATTCCTCCGTGTCGGACTTCGTGCGCTTGGCGCCTTGGTGGTGAAACAAGATCAGCGTCAATCAGCGTGTATCAGCGGTTAAGAGGTTTCCAACAGTGAGCGCTGCGCAACAATTTGACTACGAGGAGAAACGAACCTTCTTCGGGCGGTTCGGTTTTGCGATCGGCGTGTGCGTGGTCGCCGGGGTGGTCGCCGTGCTTTTCGGCCAGGTGTTTTCCAGCCGGGGCGGACCGCAACGGCACAGATCGGCTGAGGTGGTCATGATCCGACCGGTGACGTCTCCGACGCCTCCCCCCCTCCCCCGCCGCAACAGATCGTCCAGAAACAGCAGATGACGGAGCAGACCATGGTGAACGATCAAGATCTTGCGCCGGAAGAGCAGGCGCCGGAGGAGCCGGCGGCCTTGCTCGGCACGAACATCAAAGGGAACGGGCCGGCCGACGGATTCGGCCTCGGTCGGCGGGACACCGGGATCTTCAGCGGGCAGGGCGGCGGTGGCGGCCAGAGCACCGGCAATCGTTTCGGCTCCTATTTCACCGGGGTCAAGGAGGCGTTGAGTGACGCTCTCCGGCAGAATGCCCTGACGCGCACCGCGAGCTTCAACATCAAAGTCCGAATCTGGGCCGACCTGACCGGCCGCATCACCCGGGCGAAACTGGTCGAGTCAACCGGTGATCCGGCCGTCGACCAGGCGATAAAAAGCGGAGTTCTGATCGGCCGGCAACTACCGGATACGCCCGAGGGAATGAGCATGCCGATCGAGCTCCACCTCACAGCGCGGAGGCCGAATTAGCGGAAAACCGGGAAAACGTGAAAGCGGCAAACTGAAATACTGGAGATGAAAAGCGGAGATCGGCAGATCAATCTACCCACGGAATACACGGATGACACGGAAGAATGCTGAAAGACGGAGAGCGAGACTGAGCAAATCCCTTTACCTACGAATGCACACGAATCCACAACAAGGTGCGGTCATCCCTTGCCCTCGAATGCACCAGCCGTCGGCAATACGTGGAACAGCGACGCCCTCGTCGCCGTTCTTACGTCGCACATCGACAGATTCTGGAGCGGCGACGCCCCCGTCGCCGTCTCTCCCAGCCCGTCGGCACGAGCCACTTTATTCAAACACTGATCCACACTAATGGGCACCAATATCACTTTTTGCCACAGCGAGCACAGCGGACGCAGAGAGCACGCGGAGCTTCTGTCAGGTAGCGGCGAGCGCGAAAGTCTGGAGGGCGATGTTCCATCGGCACCGTACGGCCATCCGGCGTCGCGCCAAGAAAATACGCGGCGGGGTAAGGCGCGTTCGACAGGCTCAGGGCAAGCGACCCCGCCCAACAATTGCGGACCCGCTGGAACGTTCCCCGGTTTCCCGGTTTCTCGATTTCAATTTCTCCGCTCGCTTTTCCGCTTTCCGGCTTTCGCGATTTTGGCTCTTGCCTTTTTCGTCTTGCGTCTTGCGTCGGCCTCTGTCCGAGGCGCGGACACGGCGCGAGCGGCCAACGCCGCTGTCCCGGCAGTTGATCCGGCTGCGGCGCCGGCGACCCCGCCGAGCGCCATGGCCGAGCTCATCAACCGGCTGGCTCAACGCGGGGTCCTCACAAAGCAGGAATACTCGGATTTGTTGCTCCTGGCCGAGGCGGATGCCGCCGATGCGCGCGCCCAGGCAGCGATGACCCAGGCGGCGCTGGCGCAGGCGGCGGCAGCCGAGGCCCGCGCACGAGCCTATGCCGCGCTGGCGCGCGCTGCGCTGGCGTCGTCGGCTGAGCCCGCACGAACATCAGATGGGGCGACCGTCCCTCAAGTCCAGGCTCCGGTTGTTCAAACCCCGGCCGCTGCCCCTGTCGTTGCGGCCGCGGTCGCCGAAACCGAGCGCGCGCCCGCGCCGCCAGTTGCAGCTCAAAATGCGGCGCCGGCAGTCGTCGCGTCCGCGCCGGTCGCGGCGGAACGAGTTCTCACTCCTTCGCCGGGCCTGCAGAGTGCAGGCCAGAATCCATCGGAGGGTTCTTCAGGCGGGGTCGGGCAACCCCGCCCTGCAAATCCCTCGGCCGCCGCAGCGGAGCCCGTTCAACAGGCTCAGGGCGAGCCTGCCGTGCCTGACGATACGGTGCGGGTCACGTACGTGCCCGAGGTGGTCAAGCAGGAGTTGCGCGAGGAGGTCAAGCAGGACGTTCTGGATGAGGCGCGCAAGGACGGCTGGGCGACACCTAATGCCGTGCCGGGCTGGGTTACGAGGCTGCGGTTCTTCGGCGACCTGCGCTTCCGATACGAAGCCTTGCTCTATCCCGCTGGGAACGATGACACCGGAGCCTTTCCCAATTTCAATGCCATCAACACAGGGGCTCCGTTCGATGTCAGTGGCACGGTCTTCTCTCCCCAGTTGAATGTTGACCAGGAGCGCCAGCGTGAGAGGATTCGCGTCCGGCTCGGGGCGGAAGTGGATCTGAACGACGGATTCTCCGCCGGGATCCGCATCGCCACCGGCCAGAATGGTTCTCCGGTCTCGGCGAACCAGACTCTGGGATCGGCCGGCTCGAGCCAGGGCGGCGGTTTCAGCTCGTACGCCCTCTGGCTCGATCGCGGCTTTCTTCGCTACGAAGTCGGCGGGCTGCCAGACAAGGACCTGAGCGTCACTCTCGGTCGGTTCGACAATCCGTTCTTTGCCGCGAGCATGATCTGGGCGAACGACCTCGGTTTCGACGGGCTGGCCGTGCAGGGGAGATTCCCGGTGGGCGAGGATATAACGCCCTTCTTCACGGCCGGCGCCTTCCCGGTCTTTGACACCGATCTCAACTTCGCGACCAACAACCCGGCGAAATTCAAGAGCGAAGACAAGTGGCTCTATGCCGCCCAACTCGGAACGACCCTGGATTTGGGAAAGAATTTCGGTTTCAAGGTCAGCGGAGCCTATTACCTGTTTCAGAACATCGAGGGCAGGCTCTCCGACCCGTATACACCGCTCACCACCTCGGATGCCGGGGACACCGATGACACCCGCCCGTTCTTCGCTCAAACGGGCAACACGTACATGGCGTTGCGCGACATCGTGCCTGGGCCGCTAAACAACGACGGCACGATCGATCAATTCCAGTATTTCGGGTTGGCCACGAAGTTCCATGAAATCGCCCTGGACGCGAAGCTGGACTTCAATCAATTCGAACCGTTTCAAGTCTCTCTGACGGGTGAATACGTGCAGAACCGGGCCTTCAACCGGCAGGCGATTGCCGCCATTGCCGTGAACAACCGGGGAGCCGCCTCCACGACGGATTCGAGCGGCCCGTTCCTTGGCGGTGGAATGGGTTGGTTGGTTCGCCTGGACCTGGGCGATGCCGCGCTGCAAAAGCGATGGGATTGGAACCTTAATCTGGGCTACCGCAAGGTCGAGTCGGATGCGGTGGTCGACGGTTTCTGCGATTCGGATTTCGGTGGCGGCGGCACCAACTTCAAGGGCTTCACCGTGGGGGGGAGGCTCGCGCTCTCCCGCGACGTGTGGTTCGGCGTGCAATGGATGAGCGCCAGCCAGGTGGCCGGGCCGACGCTCAAGAACGACCTCATCCAATTGGATCTCAACAGCAAATTCTGACCATAAGACGGCTCCAACTGAAGAGATTCTTTCTTACAGGAGGCAACAGAGGGAACAGAGAGGGTGAAGACCGATCGCTATACGACCCCGAAACCTGCCAGATCAATTCAACCACGGATGACACGGATGACACGGATAACGAAACAGTTTTGGGATTCTTGCCATGGAGACGCGACGCCATCGTCGCGCGTCAACGCAGCGGAGCCGCTGCCGGCTCCGACTGAGTGGCACGGGCATCTTGCCCGTGGTCTTCGGCGAAGGCTGGGCCGAATGTTTCCCAACGCGACGGAGCCGCAATCAATCCCAGACCATTCTACAAGAGGTAACGGAGGCAGCGGGGGAGATGAACGAAGGAGAAGAACTCCCTCTTTGTTCCCTTCGTTTTCTCCTGTAAGATGTTCGGGGTATGGAATCTTCGGCATTCTTGCCTGTTGTCTCGTCCTGTCGGCTGGCGTGCTCCGCGCCGCCGATGCCAGCAATACCGAGGAAGACCGCCTGCGCGCCGCGCTGCGCGATCTGACGCTGCAGCTGCGCTCGGCGCAGAACGACCTGGGCAGTCTCCAGGCAACCCAGGCAGCCCTGGCCGATGAGAAAAAGGTGCTGGCGGAGAAATATGAAACCTTGAAGAAACAATCGATAGCCGACCGGGCGGCGGCCGACAAGACGCTGGCTGACCTTCAATCTCAGGCCGCCACACAGAAGGCTCAGATTGCGCGCCTCAACGAGGCCCTAGAAAAATCGGAGGCGGAGGGAACGAGCGCGGCGCAGGCGCACCTGGCCGCGGAAACCGAGAATGTCCATTTGACCGCTGAGAACTACGCGCTGCAGCGGCGCATCGCCGACCGTGAGTCGAAGAATCTGGCACTCTTCCTCCTGGCGAACGAAATCCTCAGCCGCTACGAGGACTTCAGCCTCGGGAATGCATTGAATGCAAAGGAACCGTTTGTGGGCTCGACCCGGGCCAAGCTCGAGAACCTGGTGCAGTCCTACCAGGACAAGCTGCTCGATCAGCGGGCACACTAGCAATCAAATCGAGAAATCGGGAAACCGTTTCAAACAAATCGGGAAACCCTTTCAGGCAAATCGGGGAATCGTGAAACTGTCCAAGATCCGTACGTAGCTGCGAGCGCCAGCGAGCGGAGCTCTATGTTTCCTTTAAAAGCACTAATCCACACTTATGGGCACTGATATCACTTTTCACCACAGAGGGTACAGAGAACACAGAGAATCTGCGGAGGAAGCTGCATTTGTGTCCCTTGGTGTGCATTCGTGGGAGGAAGCCGTGCATCGGAGTGCGGATTTTTTTCCACGAATGGGCACGAATGTGCGGCGCTCATCAACGTCGATTAGCGTGGATTAGCGGTTTGGAAAGAAAGGGGTTCGACCTTGCGACCATGAAACCCAGATCGAGCAACATGGCTAAGCGGTGGCAGCGGCCGGCGGTGATTCGCTGGATCGAGCGGCTGGGTGAGAGCCGCCTGTTCCGGATCGTGCTCTGCGCCTTCCTGGCCCGTTGGCAGGCCTACTGCGGCGACATCCTCCGCCACAATGTGTCCCCCTCGTCGTCGACCAGTTCGTCCTCCTCCTCCTCTACCGCGACACCCACGCCGGTCACGAGCATGATGACCAGCCAGCAGGACCTTCTCGCGCGGACGACGCAGGCGCTCGCGGCCGTCCGGGCGATGCAAGCGGCGGCGCGGGCAGCCGCGCTGAGCGGCCCGAACAATCTGGGAATGAATCCAAATTCCCCAATCCAACAGTTGCCCAACGTGCCAGATGGTCTGGCGACAGGCGGGTTGCAGGTGGCGACCGACGCCAATAACAACCCATTGCTGTGGCAGGGGGCAAATGCGCCAGTGCAATCGGCCTCCGGAAGTCAGACCACAGTCACGGTCAGCCAAAGTCAGCAGCAGGCGCTCCTGCAGTGGCAGACCTTCAACATCGGCAAGAACACGACGCTGGCTTTCGATCAGAGCGCCGGCGGAGACAGTGTCGGCAACTGGATCGCGTTCAACTACGTGCGGGATCCTTCGGGCAACCCTTCCCAGATCCTGGGATCGATCACGACGCTGGGCGCGGCCGACTCGACTGGCAATCCGCAGGTCGGCGGCCAGGTGTACGTGATGGACTCCAACGGGATCATCTTTGGCGGCTCCTCGCAGGTGAACGCGCATGCGTTGGTGGCCTCGTCGCTGCCGATCAATTACAATCTGGTCGAACGCGGCCTGCTCAACAATCCCGACGACCAGTTTCTCTTCTCCGCATTGCCGCAAACAGCCGGAAGCACAGGCCCGACGCCGGCGTTCGATCCGACCGCACCGGCCCCGGATGGCTCGGCCCCGGCCCAGACCCCCTATGCGGCGGACGGGAGCGGCAACGTCGGTAACTATGGGGACGTGGTCGTTCAGCCGGGCGCGCAGTTGACCGCCCCGACGACTGCAGACCACGTGGGCGGCCGCATCGCGTTGATCGGCCCCAATGTGACGAATAACGGGACAATCTCGACGCCCGACGGCCAAACCATCCTGGCGGCCGGCCTTCAGGTCAGCCTGGTGGCGCACAGCGCCGGTGATCCCAGCCTCCGCGGACTGGATGTCTACGTGGGCAAGGTTGCCGACTCGTCACTGTCGAACCAGCCGGCCGCCGGAACGGCGACCAACGACGCAAACGCCAACGACGTCACAACAAGCGCGACCCCCGTGACGTATGGCGATGGCAGCACGGGCACCATCGCTGCGGGCACGGTCATTCCGGGCCTGATCGACGCGCCGCGCGGCGACGTTTTCATCACTGGGCAGACCGTCAACCAACTGGGCTTCATCAATAGCTCGACGTCGGTCTCTTACAATGGTCGGGTCGATCTCGTTTCAAGTTTCGGCGCCGTCGGCGACCCAAATACGGCCACGGGCTCAACGGCCACTCCGTTTCTCCTGACCGCGACCGGCACGGTGACGTTGGGCTCCTCCAGTGTGACTCAGATCATCCCGGAATGGAGCAGTTCGGATCGCATCGCCGCGACGACGCTAGCACTGCCATCTCAGATCAACGTCTCGGGCCAGAACATTGATCTCTTGTCAGACGGTTCTGGATCGGGAGCACTGACGCTGGCGCCTGACGCCAACGTGACGATGTCGGCCGGCACTTGGAAGACGATCCTCGGGAGCATCAACCCCACTACGAGAGTGCCTTCTTACGGCACGCAGCAGAGCTTCGTCAATGACAGCGGCGCGATCGAGATGCAGGACGGAGTGGCAGTCGACGTCTCGGGGTCGCAGAATGTGAACGCGTCTGTGAGCGAGAACATCGTTGCGGTCCAGTTGCTCGGATCGCAACTCGCCGATTCTCCCCTGCAACGCAGCGGCGCGCTGCGCGGGCAGACGATCGACGTGGACATACGGCAAACCGGCACGTACAACGGACAGCCTTGGGTCGGGACACCGTTGGCCGACACGAGCGGATACATCAGCTTGATTCAGCACTCGATCGGCGAGCTCACGACGAACGGCGGAACGGTTTCCCTTGTCGCCGGAGATGGCGTGAACTTGCAGTCAGGTTCGAGCATCAACGTCTCCGGCGGCTGGATCAACTACCAAGGCGGACTGGTGAAGACGACCCAGGTGATGTCCGGCGGGCACATCTACGACATCTCCAAAGCGACACCTGATCGTGTGTACGACGGTATCTATACTGGCACCAATAGCTCGACCAACTCCAAGTGGGGCACCACGCAATCGATGTCCAATCCATTGCCTCCGGGTTCCTACTATGAACAGAGCTATGTTCAAGGAGGCGCTGGAGGCAGCCTGACCATCACGGCTCCGGCGATGACGCTGGCCGGAAGCTTGGAGGGAAATACGGTCTCCGGAACCTACCAGCGGAATCCAGCTCCGAGTTCAGCCACGTTGGCAACCGTGACTGCGGCCGGGATAGATCCGGTCGTCTGGTCCTTGTCGTCTTTGCCTGATCCCGCTTCCTTGACGCTGACGTTCGAGCGCCAATACAAGAGCCCATCCAATGTGAACTGGCTCGAGTACTCTCCCACGCCGCCGAACATTGTCTTTGCGTTGAATCCCGGGTTGCTCGCGACACAGCCCAATACGTTGGTCCTGTCGCCCGACTTGGTGAGCCCGTCGGGAAGCGGATTTGGGATGCTCACGATCAACGATCAATATGACGATGGCATGATCGTCAAAGGAACGACCTCCCAGTACGCCGTGCAATATGCCAACGGCTCGGGCGTCGGGGCTTTCGGAACGATTACGGCTCCGGTCGGAGTTGCGCTCCAAACTGCGCCCGGGTCGGGCTCTTCGATCAGTCTCAATGCCGGAAAGATCGTCATCGATGGCAGCGTTGAGGTGCCCGGCGGCGCCGTCAGCTTGATTGCTTACGGCATATCCCCTCTGGTGACTCTGGCCGAGAGCAGCCAGCCGGCCGTTGATCCGAACCGGGGAATCGTCGACTTGGGCGCGGACGCCGTCCTAAGCACTGCCGGTCTGACCGTTGACGACCGAAGTACCTCGAGCACCGCCGGAACCCTGCCTTTGGTCACTGCAGGTGGTTTGATCAAAGTGCAGGCTTATACTACCCTCCTGGAGTCGGGAAGCCTGATTGATGCATCGGGCGGAGCTGCCGTCAGTGCGACCGGAAAGATCTCTTATGGAAACGGCGGTGCGATCGATTTGGAGGGAGGCAAGGATCCGGGGCTGGCATCCCTGGGTCTGGATCTCAGTATCGCTCCGACCCAGCGCGGTGAATTGGAGCTAGGTGCGACCCTGGCCGGTTATTCCGGGGCCACGGGAGCTTCGCTGACGCTGCTGGCTCCATCGATTCAAATCGGCGGGGCCGATCCGAATGCAGGACTTTCGACTCCAACAAACATCCTTTGTTTACCTGCGAATCTGCCGGCGGATACTGACCTTTCTTCCAGCTTGAATGGTAAAGTGGGGTTCTTTGACCAAGGCGGATTTGCCAGCTATTCGCTGACCGGATTGGGTCGATTCGATCCAAGCAACTCTCTCGGCCTCGGTCAAAACACCGAATCCTTGGTCATTGAAGCCGACACGGAAATCGCTCCGGTGGCGCTGAGCTGGATCGGACTGCCTGATTCTAGTTACTCGAATGTGGGACTCCTCCCACAGGGGGTGCGCTCCCCGGTCAACCTTGCGTTCAAGGCGTCGAATCTAATCCAACCGGTTCAGCCGACGACTGAAAATCTATTCGACGTACGCGGGGATCTGACGATGGGCGCAGGTGCGGTTATTGTGACTGATCCGCAGACCAATGCAGCGCACGGGGTCACATTCAACGGGAATACGATTGAGATCGATGGGACGGTCATTGCTCCGGGAGGGACGATTGCTGTCAAGGACTACGCGGGAGTCACCCCGCTCAACCTATTCGGCAAGGATCAGCTCGATGTGACGGTGGACTTGGAGGCGACGGCGGACCTCTCGGTAGCGGGGACAACAGTGGTAGTCCCCAACGCGCAAGGATACCGTACGGGATCGGTTCTCGCCGGAGGCACCATCAATATCGCCGGGAATATCGTGGCACAGCCAGGAGCCGTCCTTGATGTTTCAGGGGCGACCGACCGACTCGATCTTGCTCCAACCGCGAATGGGGCCGCGAGCAGCGCAACGGGAAACGGTTCGATCATGGTACCGACGCTCGTAGATAGCAATGCTGGTTCTATCAATCTCGCCGTTGATGACGGGAGCCTGCTCTATTGTGATGCGACGTTGCGCGGATTTGCCGGCGGCATCAATGCGCAGGGAGGGACTTCCTATGCGTCCGGTGGAAGTCTGACAGTTTCTTCCCATCGATTCTATACCCAGGGCGGCGTCAATCCAACTCCTTTGGATATCTCGTTGTCCGTGACTGGGATGGCACCAACCCTGGCGGCAGCGCCGGTGATCGGTCTTCCGCTGACCACGATTGATGCAAGCGGGAACATTGCCGCAGTGACCACGACCGGGAATTTTGCCGCGGCGGAATTCTGCGACCCGACGACCGGCGCAAGCAAAGGAGGCTTCGACTCGCTGACCTTGAAGGGGAATATCCAATTCAGTGGGGCGGTTACGATCGAGGCCCCCGCGAGCATTGCGGTCGGCGACGGTGGAGTCGTATCGGTCGACCCGTCCTCAGCGCAGACCGTTACTCTTGCTGCGCCCTATGTCTCTTTGGGCCAGTCTTTCCAACCGCCGACGCCTTACGTTGCCAGACCGACATACCCGTTTAATTCGCAAACCCTGCCCGGAAATGACCCCGGCACCTTGAATGTGCAGGCCAGCGACCTGATTGACGTGGGCAATCTATGGCTTTCGCATTTTGGGACTGTGACCCTGAATGTCGGCCAAGGTGCAATCCGCGGAGACGGTGCCATGAACTCTCGCGGGTTGATTGAGCTTTCTGCGGGGCAAATCTATCCGACAACGGCAGCCCAATTTTCGGTGATTGCCTATGATTCGCTGGACAAGTCGGGCTCCGACTTGGCCGGCACAGGCAAGGTCGTCATCAGCGGCCTAGGCGGGACGCTGCCGCAGATCCCGTATTCGGCTGGCGGCGAGTTGAACATCTATGCCTCGGAAATCGACCAGGGCGGCGTGCTGAGGGCCCCGATGGGAGAGATCAACCTCGGGTCGGATGGCTTCGCCGTCGACCTTCTGACCGGCGGACTCGCACCAATGACTCAGACGCTCAACCTGCTCCCCGGAAGCGTCACATCGGTGTCTGCGGTCGATCCGACGACCGGGAAGGCTCTAACGATTCCCTACGGGATCAACGTCAACGGCACCTCTTGGATCGATCCCACGGGCACGGATATCACAACGGGCGGAATTACCGTTGCGGGAGGGCAGGGCGGGTTCAAGTCAATCAACCTGCAGGCCCAGTCCGTGGACGTTGCAGGCAGCACCAATAATGCCGGTGGGTCGAATGCGGCGGCGCAGGTTGATATCAGCGGTGGCGGCGATCTCTATGCCTACCGTTTCGTCCCTGGGCTGGGAGGAACAAATGATATCCTTGGTGCCGCTTCGGCGGGATATGCGGTCATTCCCGGTTACCAGCCGGATTATGCTCCCTATGCGCCGTATGCGTCTGGCACGCAGAACTTGGGAACGGATACTGGTTATGTCAGCGCGGGGCTGAAAGTTGGCGAACGGGTCTATCTGGAAGCAAGCGCAGGGCTTCCGGCCGGATATTATACTCTGCTCCCGGCACGGTACGCGCTTCTGCCGGGAGCCTTCCTTGTGACCCCCAAGTCCGGGATTACGAATGGATCGACCGTCCTGCAACCGGACGGATCGAGCCTTGTTTCCGGGTACGTCGACAACGACCTTAATCCTGCGAGCGTGGGAACACCGATTTATACGAACTTCGAGGTTGATTCGTCGACCGTGGTCCGGTCACGGGCCGAATACGATGATTATAGCGCGAATGGTTTTCTTGCGCAGAGTGCTCAGACCAACAGTGTTGCGGTCCCGCGCCTTCCTGAAGATGCCGGTCAACTGTTGATCGCAGCAACACAGGCGATGACGCTCCAGGGGAAGGTCAATGCCCAGGCGCAGCAGAGTGCTGATGGCACCACGACCGGACTCGGCGGCTGGGTCGACATCACCAGCCCCCAAGACATACTCATCGCTGGTCCCAATGCCGATCTCACCGGCATAGCAAACACGCTGGTCCTCGACGCGGCTGACCTGACAAGCTTCAACGCGCAGGATCTCCTGATCGGAGGATCAGGCCAATCGGGATCGCCGGAGATCAACGTCACTGCAAACAACGTCACCGTTGACAACTCCGGGGCGCCACTTGTGGCATCCGACCTGGTCCTCGTGGCGAAAGGAAACCTGGATGTTGCGGCGGGCGCAGAGATAGGGCAGGCGGGATTGCCGGCGGCCACCGCGGCAACGGTGGACGTCACCGGCTCCGGTGCCCTTTTGCGGGTCAGCAGTGATACGACTGCCCAAATTGTTCGCACCGGCGTCACAACTGGTTCCAATACCTCCACGCTCTCGGTTGGAGCTGGCGCCAGGATCGTCGGGCAAAGCGTGATTTTCGACTCAAGCGATGCCACCCGGATCGACTCGACCGTCCACCTGGGAGGAAGCAGTGCGGTCACTTTCGATAGCGGCCAAATCAGCATCCAGCTTCCTGGCGCGGGTACGCTGCGAACCCAAGCCAACGGCCAGACGACGAATGGCTTGGTGCTGTCAGGCGCCACGCTCCAGTCGCTGGAGAGTTCGGCAAGCGCGTTGTCGCTGCTGAGCTACTCGTCGATCGACATCTATGGCAGCGGCACGATCGGCTCGCCGACATTTGCCCAGCTGTCGGTGCACGCGCCGGAGATCCACGGCGACGGCGGCACGGTCAGTTTTCTCGCCAAGGACATCCTGCTCGACAATAGCTCGAATGCTGCGGTGATCGACCCCGTCTCGCTGCCGTCTGGAACGAAACTGGGCGGCACCTTGGAGTTTGACGCTACGACGCTTCAGTTGGGATCAAACCAGATCGCTGTTGAAAACTACGCCGCGCTGATCCTTTCCGGGAACTCGGGCATCACGATCCAGGGAACAGGCGGGCTCACGACGCAGGGGGACCTGCATTTGACTACACCGCTTCTTTCGGCAAACGCCGCGGCAACCACAGGCAGTTCGACCCAGACCATCATCCAGACGATCAGTGCGGGTGGCGCGTTGAGTGTGGGAGCCACTTCCGGTGTCAGCCCGACGGCACCCGGTTCAGGCGACCTTGGCGCCAGCCTGGCCCTTGTGGGGCAAAGCGTGACGGTCGACAGCGCCATCTCTCTGCCAAGCGGAACTTTGACCTTGCATGCAACGGGCGCCGATGCAGCGGACGGAGTCGCGCTCGGAAGCGTGGCGAATTTGAATGTAGCCGGTGTCGGACGCAGCTTCTATGATGTGACCCAATACACGAGTGGCGGAAGCATCAGTCTGATTGCGGACAACGGATCCGTGAATCTGGACCCTGGTGCAATCATGAACGTGTCCGCGCAAAGTGGCGGCGGCAATGCCGGATCGCTCAGCGTTTCGTCCCCTGAAGGTCAGTTCACTTTGCCTGACGGCGTTCTCAGCGGTCAGGCCGGTGCCGGCGGCGCCGGCGGTTCTTTCTCGCTCGATGTTGGTTCACTGTCAGGAACGGCGGGATCGAGCAGTCTCGCGGCGCTTGGCCAAACGCTTGCTGCCGGCGGATTCAACCAGGCAGTCTCCGTCCGGGTACGCAATGGGGACGTGGACGTCGATGGCACAATCAAGGCGCTCAACGTCGACATTTCAGCCGATGCCGGATCGATTGACATGACCGGGGCAATCGATGCGTCGGGAGCCACCGGCGGCACGGTGAGCCTCGCAACGACGAAGAGCCTCACGCTCGAGCCGGGTTCGACGATCAGCGTCCACGCGCAGGACTACGACGATGCCGGAAAGGGAGGGACCGTGACGCTTGCCGCGGGCTCCTCGGTTAACGGCAATGTGACTTACTATGCCCTGGGCCAGGGCCCGCAGCTCAATCTCCTGCCCGGTTCAACGATCGATCTCGGTGTGACCAACGACCGGGCGTTGCAGCTGAATCTCCCCGGATCGAGTTCGATCGGGATCCCGTCCGCCATCGCCGTCACGTTTCCGAGCGGCACTCCTGGCAACGACGAAGTGGTCTTCAGCAGCGCCGGACAGCTCAAGGCCGCAGATGGAATCACGATTCAATTCAAGGCAGGCTACACGACCGCCTTGGCTGCCCGCAGTGTGGTGGAGCTGTCGACTCCGGGAACGATCTCCTTCGCGGCCGGCGGAAACGGAGGATCGGTCCCGCTCGATCTTCCGTCCAGCACGAGCATCACAGCGGTCGGCGTCACCGATCTCACCCAATACAACGCGACTGGCACGCTTCATCTGCGCGCTCCGCAGGCCGTCGACGCATCGGGCAACCCCGTGGACGTCCAAATCGGGGCCATCGGGAGCAAGATCATCGGGGCGTCGAGCATCGTTGTCGAAGGCTACCACGAATTCACACCGACGGACGGAACGACCATCGATACCGTCGAAGGCGCCGTCCAGGATAATGCCGCGGCGTTTGCTGGCGGGATCGATTCCAGCGGTTATGCGTTGCCCGGCCACGCCGCCGCGATCACGAGCCGGCTGCTCAGCGGCAACAGCGACAGCTCAGCTCTCGCTCCGCTCCTCCAAATCGAACCCGGAGCCGAGATCGTGAACCCGAACGGCGATCTCAATCTCAACGATCCCTGGGATTTCGCCTCCGGGGCCGTGTACAACGGCGACGATCCGGCGCTCGCCAGCAGCTGGGATCTTTCGGCGATGACCTTCCGCTACGGGTCGAATCAGCTGCCGGGCATCCTCACGCTCCGTGCAGCCGGAAATCTCAACCTCAACTACGATCCGAATTTGGGCACGTTCGCATCTCTCAGCGACGGATTCGGAGGTTCGCTGGATGGCAGCAACACCCTGTGGTCGGAACTGCTGCTTCCTCCGGGATCAAAATCATGGTCCTTCAATCTCGTTGCCGGCGCGGATCTCAGTGCCGCGGATCTTGGTGCGGTCCAGTCGCTGCAATCACTCGGCAAGACCGGTCTGGGCGGATCCGTTGTGCTCGGAAATGGCGGGGTGAATCTGCCGGCTCAAGCCGACACTCGCGCCAATGTGTTGCCGACGTATTTCCAGGCCATCCGCACAGGTACCGGCGACATCACGATCGCCGCGGGCCGCGACGTGCAGCTGCTTGACCCGCTGGCGACAGTCTACACTGCGGGAACCCAGGCGCCTGAGATGCCTGATTTCCTGTTGCCCCAGCTCGTTTATTCCACGAATTCCTCTCTCGGAGACTCCCAGGATCCAGTCTTTCCTGCCCAGTATGGCTTCGGCGGCGGCAATGTGGTGATTCGGGCCGGAGACGATATCGCGCATTTGAAATACGATGGGGTGACTCCAGACTCTTCGCTCGAGTTGCCAACCAATTGGCTCTATCGGCAGGGTTGGGTGAATCAATCCGGCCAGTTCGGCGACGAGCAAGGAGACGGCGGAGTTGTTTCGACGTCTTGGTGGGTGGACTTCAGCAATTTCTTCGAAGGGGTTGGCGCCTTGGGCGGGGGAAATGTGACGCTGCTGGCTGGACACAATGTCAGCAATGTCGATGCGGTGGTGCCAACCAATGGTCGAATGGCGAGCACGAATGCCAACGGAGTCGCCCTGGCACCCAGCGCTGCAATGATGACTGAATTGGGCGGAGGCGACTTGTTGGTCCAGGCCGGTCACGACATCAGCGCGGGCGTCTACTACGTCGAGCGCGGCCATGGCACCATCACCGCGGGCGACTCGATTGACACTAATTCGGCGCGCACTTTCCCAATGGGGGGAACGACGTTCACCTTGCCGACGATCTTGTTTCTCGGCCAAGGCAGTTTTGATGTCCAAGCCGATGGAGATGTCCTGCTCGGACCAGTGACGAATCCGTTCCTGCTACCCCAGGGGATCAGCAACAGCTACTTAGAAAAGAGCTACTTCTCCACCTATGCTCTCGATGACACGGTTGATCTTTCGTCAATCAGCGGCGGAGTTACGATCGATGGGAATAACGTCAACGGAGCTGGCCCGCTGAGCAACTGGTATCAATACGTTCTTCTCTATGTGTCAGGCCAGGGGACCAAGACGGTAGCGACAGTTTCAGAGCCTTGGCTGCGTTTGGCTGAGGACAGGGTCACGATGTTCGAAAAAAGTTCGGATTATCCACAAGCGGTCGGCGTGACGGCGCTTCTACCGCCGACACTGGAGGCGACCGCTTTCTCCGGGGATATCAACGTCGATGGCCGAGTGGCCCTGTGGCCGTCACCGACAGGGACTCTGGATCTTCTCGCCAACGGGTCCATCAACGGCTCAAGCACGGGGCCTTTGAGCGTCGGAGTACTCTGGGGCGCCTCGATCAACTTGTCCGACGCGGATCCCGCTGGATTGCCCGGGACCGGGAACCCGATCTCAGTTCCAACCGACTATATCTCCGAGTCGTCAAATTCCATCGCTTCGATTGAACAGAGTGTCTACCTGCGACTCAACGAATCTGGCGCGACTTCCGGCGCGAATGTCCTGCTGCAGCAGCAACAGGCGTTGCATGGCTCGATCAAGGATGCGAATGGCAATGTGGAGCCCTTACATGCAGAAGACACGGAACCCGTGCGCCTTTATGCTGAGAACGGCGATATCGGCGATTTGAACCTGTATTCGGGTAAGTCAACCGATGTAATCGCCGGTGAGGACATCGATGACGTTGCCTTTTACATTCAAAATGTCCAGGCGACTGACACGAGCCTGGTGGCAGCAGGGCGGGATCTCATCGCCTACAATCCGTATTCACCGGCCCGATTGGCGGCCGCCGTGCCATCATCAAGCTTGGCCGAATCTGGCGACATTCAGATTAGTGGTCCCGGAACGCTCGAAGTGATCGCAGGCCGCAATCTCACATTGGATACGACCAAGTCGACGGCCAGCAATGGCACGATGGTGGGCATCACGAGCGTGGGAAACACGCGGAATCCGCTGCTGCCCTTCGCCGGCGCGGATATTGTTGTGGCGGCTGGCATCGGCGAATCGGAGGGGCTGGCATCCAGTCAATTGGACTTTGCCGGGTTCATTTCGAAATTCCTCGATCCGTCCACCGCCGAGGCAAACGCGACCCTTTATCTTCCGGTGCTCGCCGCATCCATGGGGCTCGATGCGACGAATCTCAGCGACGATCAGATCTGGTCGGAATTCGAAGCTCTGCCGGACCAGACCGTGCCGGAGAAGGAGGCCAAGGATCGTCTCGTGCTCGACGTCTTCTATACTGTCCTGCGGGATGCCGGGCGGGACCACAACAATCCGGACAGCCCGGGATACAAGAACTACGATTCAGGCGAAGCGGCGATCGAGGCGCTGTTCCCGAACAGCCCCACGTCGGCAGGCGACACCACCACAAGTTCACTGTGGTCGGGCAGCTTGTCGCTCGCGTCGCGTGAGATCACGACGTTTAATGGCGGCGATATCTCAATTCTGGACCCCGGAGGATCGGTCACGGTGGGCCTTCCGACGGACACAGCGACTCCGGACCAGGGCATTCTGACCGAACATGGTGGAAACATCTCCGTCTTCGCGCAAGGCAGCGTGAATCTCGGCCGCTCGCGTATCTTTACGCTGAGGGGAGGCAACGAAATCATCTGGTCCACGCTTGGCAACATCGCCGCCGGCAGCGGCTCCAAGACCGTGCACGCGGCGCCTCCCACGCGCGTGCTGATTAACCCGCAGAGCGGTGATATCAAAAACGACCTCGCCGGACTTGCGACCGGCGCCGGGATCGGCGTGCTCGCCACGGTTGCCGGCGTCGCGCCGGGCAATGTCGATTTGATTGCGCCGGTGGGGACGATCGACGCGGGGGATGCCGGAATCCGAGCATCAGGGAATCTCAATCTCGCAGCCCGAGTAATTCTCAACGCATCCAACATCCAGGTTGGCGGTGCAAGTGTGGGCACTCCACCGCCTCCTGCCGCGCCAAACCTTGCTCCAATAACGGCCGCGGCCGCCGCCGCGGCCGCCACAACAAGCACGGCAAGCGAAGTCGCAAGGCAGGAGACGGCGGCTACCCAGACCCAAATTACCAATGTTCCCTCGATCATCACCGTGGAAGTCCTCGGGTACGGCGGCGAGGACGACAGCGAATCCCAAGACACGCCTTGAGGGTCCACAAGACTTTATTCGCAATTCGCGCGTTGTCTGAAAATCGCTAGAAGTTGTCCGAGAAATCGGTTGGATCACGATTCAGCGGGCATTCGTAGGGGCGCGATCTTGTCGCGCCCTCCGCAATGGGCGCAGCAAGCCTGCGCCCCTACAGTTCCTTCAAAGCTTTTCGGATAGCCCCTACGGATTACGCTCCCGTCGTCGATAAAGATGCGGGGCCCTGCCAAAGCGCCGCCGCCGTTTCTCCTTCGCACTCGAATTCTCCTGGTGCCTTCCGGTCAGCCGCCGCTCGGTGAATTCTGGCGGGAAGGGCTCGGCGAGCTTCCGCGCGCCTTCCTCAGCCTCTCTGACTCTTCCTGGGCGCGAAAGATGTCCAATGCATTGAGCTGCACCGTAGACAACGGCTGCACATCCAGCGGATACGGAGACGACGGTGCCGCCGCGTCAGTTCCGTCGTCTTGAACAGACTCGGATTCCGCAGTCGTTCCACCGTTCTCCAGCTCCGCCAACCCGAGAGTGGCTTGTTTCAAGGCAACGGGGTAGGTTCGATTCTGCTGTTCGACCGTGACGATCCCCTTGGCCACGTCAAATGCCCGGATTGTGAATGGGTGCCCGGGTTCATTCACGGCAGCCCACGTGCTCTGTTTCTTGACCGGATCGTAGAGACTGAATTCGTATCGTCCGCCTTCCATCAGAATACTGCGCAGTTCCAGCGGCGCGGCCTGCTGAGTTGCGCGCACCGCTGCGCCGGCCGGGAGGAATGGAGAGTTCTCAAGCAGGTTTGAGCTGGCCTTTGCCGGAGATGCGGTGATCGCCAGCACGAACAGTGGCACAATCAGCAGTCCAGATTGGACAGGGTTCTTGCGTCTTTTGTGCTTTCTTGCGATCATACGAAGAAGAACCATTGATTTGCGCTAGCAGTACCGATCCCCGAACACCCGTGTGATCGGTGGTTGAGGTACCGGGTGAGCCTTGAGACCCCGCTCTTCGTGTCAATGGGCCCACGTCACGATTTGGGAAAATCAGGCGTCTTTTCCATCACCATGGCACCTTGGTGGTTAATCCCTCGGTCCTATTTTGACCACCATGACACCAAGACACAAAGGGATGAATCCATGTGGAAATCAGGGAATCAGGCCATCGGAGCCGCGACGTCCTCGTTGCGGAAAGACCGCCCTACCGCGACGGGGGCGTCGTGTCCCCAGCATTCGGCCTCGCGGCTACACGTCCTACACCTCGATGTAATTCAATCTCGGAACCCGGCCAAGGGCAGCGTCACGACCCACAAGGCTGGCGCAATACGCGAGGGCGGTGGCGACAATCCATGCATCGTTCTCGCCAAACTGGTATCAAGCAGCAGCACGGCGCTTCCTTCGCTTTCGGCCCGGCGCCATACCCCAAGAGCGGCTTCATCGCCGCTTCCAGTTCGCCGGCCGTCAATGCGGGACGGTCCCGAATGATGCGGCGAACGGCTTGCGAAAAGGATTCCTTCGCCTGTTTCTCACGCTTGAGCAACTGGTAGGCGTCGGTCTCAAGAGTGGTCTTCGTCGCCATGATACACAGAGCATGCATGGTCTGCGCGTCAGGTCAAGCAGTGGCGAAGCCAGCCAAGGATCGGCGCTGAAACTCGCTGCCGCCTGAACCATCGAATCCGTCGATCCAGCGACGGGACCCATTTTCGCACGCGAAGCCGCGAGGTCGCGAAGAGTGACCATTGAACCACAAAGACACAGAGCCGCGAAGGGCGATCGGGGTGAAGATCGGTCTCTGTGCCTTCGTGGCTTTGTGGTGAAAACACACGCTTGTATTCGCGTCGCTTCTCGATTCTCTGCGTGCTTTGCGGCTAGATCCCACGACTCCGACAGCAATTAGCCACAAAGAGCGCAGAGAACACATAGGATCATCACGGTTCACTGTTTCCCGGTTTCTCGGTTTTCCGATTTGCCTCGTCCCCCCTGGTGCGCTTCGCGTTCTTCGTGGTAAGAAATCGATCGGTTCGCCTAACCGCTGTGCCTGACGTTGGCTGACACGCAGAAAGATCGGTTGACGCCAGAGACACGGTAATTACCGTAATCACCATGGGAACGACGACACTGAAAATCGTCCGCATCGGCAACTCACGCGGCGTACGCCTTCCGGCACCCTTGCTCGCCCGGCATCGAATTGGCGAAACGGTGATCGCCGAAAGCCGGCGCGACGGCCTGATGCTGCGCCCCGCTGCGGACCGACGGTTGTCCTGGGAGGCGACTTTCAAGCAGATGTCCGCGGAGCACCGGCGGCACGGCGCGGAGTTGGCCGACATGGACGGCACGATTGGCGACGGACTCGACCGGCTTGATGAATGAATCCCGTGCGCTACGGCATCTATGTCGCCTCGCTCGATCCCACCGTGGGCGGTGAGATCGCGAAAACGCGGCCGGTGGTCGTCGTCAGCCTCGACGCGATGAATCGGTATCTGGACACCATCGTCGTCTGTCCTCTGACGACCCGGCTGCATCCGAGCTGGCGGTCGCGCCTGCAGGTGCCCTGCGCCGGCCGGCCCGCGGAGATCGCAGTCGATCAGATTCGCACGATCACCAAGCTGCGGCTGCGCCAGAAGCTGGATGCATTGTCGACCGGCGACGCCGAAAAGCTCAGGCAGATCATCGTGGAAATGTACGGCGTTTAGGCGCTGTGATTGGTGGTTTCCAGAACCGCCTTCCGCGGATCACGTGGATGAATGCGAATGGAGGATCAAATCACACGCTCTGATTCTCATTCCATCCGTTTCTTGTAGGACGAATCCATTCGCCTGGAAACACCGATGGCCGCCCTCCATAGAGCGGCCACCGGGCCTAATCTGACAATTCCACCCTATCCCAGGGCGGAAGGTTATCTTGCCACGTGATTACGCCAGAACCTGCGCGCGGCGGCGGAGCATCACGAAGCCCAGCGCGAACACGCCGAGGATCATGGCGTACGTCGAGGGCTCCGGAATGGCCGTGAACGTAAGAACGCCGGAGCTGTTGAGCGTGAACGTGCCGAGGTCGACCGCGAGGGAACCAGGACCGGTATCGGGCTCGAGCATCCACAGAGCGGCACCCTGACCAGAAGCGGTGTCCGTCTCGACATTGGCCATTCCATAGAAGCCGCCGTTGTTACCAAACGTGTTCGGCTGTCCCACCTGGACCGCCGTCGTATAGCTGAGGGCGTTGGACTTGCTGATGAAGAGTCCATTGGCAATCGCCGTATTATGAGGGGAGCCGTTCAGATTGGCCGTGAAAAGCTGGATCGTACCTGCGAAGTTATCCTGATCGCCCTGCGCGCCGACGTGGAGAGTACCGTTGCTTGGCGCCGCAACCCAGTTCGTGTCGTACTCGGCATTCGTGTGGCCCTGATTGTCAGCGCCAACGATCGAGAATACCGAATTGCCGGCAGTCTTCCAAACATTCGTGCCGATCGCGGTGTTCAAGTCCGCAGCGAGGCTCCAAGTATAACTGGTGCCCGCTGCAAGCGCCGTATCCGTTCCGCCGTTCGCAAATCCTCCGTCGACGCTTTGGAAGAAGTTATTCGCGCTGCCGAGGTCAACGATCAGGTCATTGTTTCCGGTGGACGTGCCGTTAGGATTGACGCGAACGCCCAGATAGAGATCGCCGCCATTAAAGGAGACCTGTGCGGAAGCCGATACTGCAAGGCCGGCGAGAAGCACGGCCGCTGAGATTAGTTTACGATTCATGTTAGTCTTTTTCTTTTTATGGAGAAGAAACCCAGAAGGATTCCTCCTCCTTTTTTCTTAGTCGTCGTTTATGTTTCGTCTAGTGAACGTGCATCATCACTTGAAGACAACGGGAGCTCCGGCTCCGGCGCGCTTGACGAGCAGCAAACCGTTGAGGAAGGTTCCCGAAGGTCCGGGGCCGCCGGGCACGGGGAACTCGGCATCCGTCTGGTAGAGTTCGTCGGCGATCGCATCGGCAACGGCCTGTGAAGAGCCGGCGGCTTGCGTGGAACCGGTGTCGCCAAAGGAGATCGGGTTGCCGTTGAATGCAGTGGTCAGATAGTAGTTGTGCTCGTAGTTCCAGAAGGTGTACGTGCCGTTCTGGACATTGGTCTCGGAGAACGGAACGCCGTTGTAGTTGAGCACCTTGCCACCCGTGACACCAGAGACGTCGGAAATCCCGAGATATCCAACCGTGTAGCACTTGCTTGTTCCGGCCACGAAGTGGGTTGCATTAGCCGGGGGCCGGATGTTGGCGTTTACGACGCCAGCCGCGATGGGGTTCGTGACAACGTTCGAAAGAGCAGTTGCAACGTTGCCGCCGCTGTTGTAACCCGAGTGGCCGAGGGCGTTCCAAGTGATCAAAGGCTCGAGATTCATGCCCACGTTAGTGTACTTCGCGATAGCGCTGACCGGGTTTCCGGTGATCAAAGCCTGAACGCAGTTTTGGCCGAATCCAGTCTGGGCTTCGGCAAACGCCTCGTTGCGGGTTCCGGAGTCTTCGTTGCGGCCAACGAGGAACACATAGTTGATGTTATCCGCCGGGTTGCCTGTGAACGCAGCGAGCGAAAGGTAGCCCGTCTTGATGAGGGCTGCGGCATTCTGCTGGGTCATGTTGTTCAGAGCCACCGGCGGGACGTCGCTGGAGGCGCCGAGCACCCATTCGAAGTCGACCAGCGCCACTCCGACGCCAGTCTGATTAGGACCACCCTCACCCGCTAGGCCGGCATCCTGGAAAACGCAACTGGCAATCGCGGTCTGCGCATTGGTCTTGCTGGCACTGACAGCCGCCGTGGCGAGAATCGCCGCGGCTTCGGAAACCGGATTATCCGCCATCGCAACCGTGGCGACGTGGTTGGCGTCCTTGGCATAGCCAGCCGCAAGAAGGGTTGCGCTGCCAATCGCGTTGCCGACGATCACCGAGTCATCCGGGAAGACCGCGCCCAGATCTTCGCCTTGGGCCAGCTCGATGATTCCAGCGATCGAACCGGTCCAGTAGGTCTTCACGACGCACTCGTGGCCGGCGATCGTTCCGTAGAAGATCGCAGCGTTGAATTTCTTATGAGCGTCGTCGCTGCCGTCATAGCAGACGGTATAATTCCCGGCGCCGCCCATCGCGTCTTCAACCGCCGCATGGTAGGCGGCGCGGAATGCGGTGGAACCGATCACGCGGATGTACACCGGGCTGGTGAGAGCCACGTTTGCTGCAAACGCCGTTCCGACGATTGCAAAGGCGAGCAAGCTCGCCGCGAGGAGTTTGATTGATTTCATGATTACTGCTGGTTGTGCTGAGTTCGCAGGGATCTTCCCAAGGGGGGAAGTGATTCGGGAATCCCCCTGCTTGCGGCCGAGTTTGGATCACCAGCATCGCGTCTTGCAGACGATCAAGTGACCGTTTGGTAAACCTTCTGTGTCGGCCGAGTGTCACGACGTTGTGACGGACGGATTGAAAACAGAAAAGATCGTTTACATGGGAACATTGAAACGGGATGGCTCGGGCCGGGAGAAGCGGAGAACTGGGAGACCGGGCGGAAATCGAAGGGCAAACCGGGAAGGTGGGAGAACGGAACTCAGCGGTATCTATGCAAATCGTAGGAGCGATCTTCCGCCTTCGCTGAAGCTACGGCGGACAGGTGCTCGCGACCTGTCCTCCGTAAGCCCGGCGAAGGAGGATTCTTTCCACTCGCTGACGCTCGCGGATACCAGGATATCGCCTGCAAGCAGGCTCATACAACCGAGCCTTTAGAGGGGCCCGGCCTTCTTGAGTTCTTTGCGATCTTTTGCGGCAGGAGATCCCAGCCTCCAAACCGATTGGCCGCAAAAGAACCTAGCGCGGCTCCGCGGCATCCGAACGTAGGGGCGCGATCTCGTCGCGCCCTCAAAGGGACGCAGCAAGCCTGCGCCCCTACGGGATTCGAACGCCTCGCCGCATAGGAAAACCGCGCAGAAGGTAGATAATCTTGAGAGATAGTACTGCAAGGATCGCAAAGAATCCGAACCGGAATGGGAACTCATTTTTCTCCTCCCTTTTGTATTACTATGCCTCTTGTGGCTGTCCATGTCCCGATGCCCTTGGTGTCTTGGTGGTTCAATCTATCCACTCGCAGCCTGTCGGGCTTCGCCCTCCATGCTGCCGAACAAACGGCGGACGCCGTTTGGTTGGAGAGCGACGATTACAAAGAAACTTCTGAACGTCGGATGGGATGGTTCGTCCTACGAGTATGCCCGCACGTTTTATCGCCCTGGACCGTCAGACGCCGATGTTTTTGCCGTATGATCTGTGACGTCAAAAAACGGCTTTCCCGGATTTGCGGCTGACCTCCGCTGCCACGAAGTCGTTTTTTAGGTCTCACGCGCTGCTACGCATAAGTCCGTCCCAAATGGCGCCAGCCATTTGACTGGGAGCCCGGAGGACGCAAGTCCGACGGGCTCCTGGACGCGAAATCCAGTCCTGCGGGGCACACCTCGGGAACATGCCAAACGTTGCTCCAACGCCTGCATTTGTAGCATTGTGGTGACGGCAGTTCGACGACCGGGTGAAATCTGGCCCTTTCGACAGAGGCATCTTGACCGCTTCAATTTCGCCAGGGTAATGGCCCCGGTACGGTGTTTTACCGACCACCCGGCGGTGTGGTCAAATTGCCATCGCCCGTCAGTCCCTCCCAGTGCAGCCACAAAATGATTTTCCAGCGATCCGACGATTTTCCCGGGCGACCAGGATGATGGCGCCAGGAGCGGGCGAACCAGCGCCCAGCAACCGCAATGGATCAGATATGGGAAAGCCGCTCGCAGCGCCGGTACAAACGGTAAACGTGGTCGACCACGCGATTGCCCGACATGCTCTGACCGCACTTCGGAACCGGCGCACAACACCCGGGCAGTTTCGGGTTTCCGCCAATCAACTTGTCGTGCTGCTCGCGCTCGAAGCCACCCGCATGCTGCCGACTCGCGACAGATCGGTGGAAACGATGTCTGGGCCCGGCATTGGGCAGGTGCTGGGGAAGACGGTAATCTTCCTGTCGCTCTCCCGCCACGGCCTAGGGCTCGCGCATCAGGTCGCAGATTTCATCCCCAACGTGACGATCGGCACGATCAGCGTGGAACTAGGCGGCAACGGGCAGGATCTGGAATCGCGGCTGCATCTTCCCAATGCGCCTGCGCTAAATGATGTCCGGGTGATTCTCTTCGATCCCGTTGTGTCCACCGGCCTGTCTGCCAGCCTCGCGCTGGATGTTCTGCGCCGTTCGGGGGCGTCTGACATCGCATTAATCAGTTTCCTGGTCAGTTCCGTCGGTCTGGAACGCCTGCTGGCGGCGCGGCCGGACCTGAACGTCTGGACGGCGGCAATCGACACCGAGTGGGATTCTACGCGGGGTCCCATCCTCAGCCTGGGCGATTTTGGCGAACGCCTGTACGGGTAGAACGACGCATTTTCCCAGGGGGCTCGATTCCGTCCCCCTTTCAATCACTGCCTTCGAGCAGAAACCATGTCTCCCAGAGCGCACACCTGCTGGCCGGTCCTTTGGGCAGTTATCATGGGAGTTTGTCTGCCTGCGCCCGGTTTCGCGGTCATTTTCTATTCCACCGCCGATCCGGATCACAACACGATTGCCCCGGGCGGGGATCTTGCGGGGAGCGGCTGGCAGTGGGTCGGTTATTGGGGCGGATTTCAGGGTGTGCCGATCGGACCGCATCATTTTCTCGCGGCGCGCCATATCGGCGGAACTGTCGGGGATCCGTTCACGTTTGGCGGCGTGGTTTACACGACCGCCGCCTGCTACGACGATTCGACTACGGATCTCCGGATCTGGGAAGTGAGCGGATCATTTCCGACCTGGGCGCCGTTGTATCGCGGAAGCGATGAGACAGGCCGGCTGCTGGTCGTTTTCGGTCGCGGGTTGGGTCGCGGGGCCGAGGTGCAGGTGAACGGCGTGCTCCAAGGCTGGCAGTGGGGAGAGGGAGACGGGGAACTGCGGTGGGGAGAGAATGTCGTCGCTGCGGTGGTAAACGGAGGGTCGTATTGGGGAGCGCTGCTCTACGCCACGTTCGACCAAAATGGATTGCCGGACGAGGCACATCTCGCGATCGGAGACTCGAGCGGGCCAGTTTTCATCAACGACGGCACAGGATGGAAGCTGGCCGGGGTTGCCGCAGCGGTGGACGGCCCGTTTAACACGACGAACTCTGGCAACGGCTTCAACGCGGCGCTATTCGACGTGCGGGGTCTGTATATCGACAACAATGGAACCTGGCAGCTCGTCTCCGGCCCGTTGCCGGTGCCGAGTGGGTTCTATGCCACGAGGGTCTCGGTGCGAACGGCCTGGATCGATTCAATCGTCCCGCCTGAAACAATGCCCGATTCCACAGATGCGCCGCTCCTCCCTCCCGGGGGATCGCTGGTGCTTGCGCTGTCGTTGTTGGGCGCAGGCGCCTGGTCTCTCCACCGGCATTCGGAAACATCCCGGTCGAACGCGTGAGCGGGTCCCGTTCCAATTCCAGGCGGAGGTCTCGAGGCGATCCATCTGGCAGCGCGGCAAAGCGAGGCCGCGCGGATCATGGGTCGGAGCTCCCCCGCAATTCCCTCGGAGCTCGCTGGCGCTCATGGTATGCGGGCAAAAGGCCGGTTCTTCTGTTTGGATTGAAATTCGGAGGCCTGATGGCGCTGTTCTACAGTGTCGCGCTGGCTCCCTTCTTTGATGGCATGCTCTTTCCGGCCTATTTGCGGGCCAACGCCCTGCTCTCTGATGTCATCCTGAACGGCATGGGTCAGGGCTGCCAGGTGACCGGCACAACCATCCGGGCGGCCAGATTTGCGATGACTATTTGCCGTGGTTGCGACGCCCTCGAACCATGCTGGCTGTTTGCGGCGGCGGTGATTTCCTTCCCGGCGCCTTTCCCGCGCAAGTTCCTCGGAATCCTGATCGGCGGCGCGTTGTTGCTGGCATTGAATCTCGTGCGCATTGTGAGCCTCTTTTTCATGGGCGTCCACTGGCCGCGGCTCTTTGCGACCGTTCACCTGGAGATCTGGCCGGTCGTCTTTGTCCTGGCTGCGATTTTGATGTGGGTTGCGTGGATCAGATGGGCGCGGCGTCAAGATCGGAAAGGGGAGGATGCAGTTGCGTAGGTCCATCGCGGGTTTTCTGATCCGGTTCGCGCTGGTGTACGGGCTGCTCATCCTGCCCTGGCCGGGGTTGAATGCGGCCTATGGCTCCTATTTTCGCGCTCTGACACAGACAGTGCTTTCCCGCGGCGGGGACCGAATTCTGCGGATCGAAGCCGCCCCGGAAGGCCATGCGCTTGATACGCGGATCACCGTTGCCAGTCGCAAATTGCTCGACCGGAACGGACGTGGTCCCGCCATGGTTCTTGAGTTGGACATGCGAGCGATTGCATGGCTGCCGGTGGTCCTGGTCCTGGCGCTGATTCTCGCAACGCTGATCCCGTGGCGGCGGCGCGGCTGGGCTTTGTTGTGGGGCGGAATCCTGGTCCACTGCTTTGTGCTTTTTTCCGTTGAAATCTACATCTGGAACGAGTCGGACGCATTGACCGGGCATTCGCTGGCCACGTTTTTCCCCTTTTGGAAGATGGTCCTTGATGGGCTCGAAGAGACGCTGATCACCCAGTTGGGCGCCAGCTTTGCCGTGCCCGTCCTGATCTGGATTCTCGTTACGTTCTGCCGCCAGGACGGCGTTGGCGGGAGCGGGAATCCCGTCCCGTTTTGGGGCTCGTTGGACGTTGGGTCCTGCGGGATTCCGCCGGGCGGCTCTGCGGCCATGGCCGGGCAAGGCGATGCCCCGTTGCGCCCGGGCATTTTGGAACAGCCCAAGTCGCTGCCGCTCCGGGCATCTGGCCGGGCGCGCTAGCCAATCTCGACCCGCTCCGCCGCGGCGCACGTCAACGTCGACGCACCTCTTGCGCGCCGGGTGACCGGCAAACAAAAGACCATGTGCCTGCGGGAGCAGACCTCACATGGTTTTTCGCAAGCGTCCGGCTTGATCGCGTCCAGACCCGCCATGATCACCATCCCCGGAAGCCGACGGGGGAACATCCCAACCCAACCAGCGGCGCCAATTGGCCGGACGAAAGAATGGCAGCAGGCCGACCAAGCCGGCGCAGGTCAGCCCGAGGACTCCAAATCCCGTGAGATCGTGCAGCCCGCCTTCGATCGCGTCGGTGCCGTACGCGTACGCGCATGCGGTGAGAAACAGGCTCCGCAGCAGATTCATAAGGAAAGCCAGACCCAGAGCCGCACCGACAAGAACCACCTTCTTCCAGAATCTATCCAGGAACACCGCCGCCAGGAACGATCCCGCGAACAAGGATCCTGTAAGCGACCGAATACCGGAACAGGCTTCGGCCACACCCACCTGCCCGCGGGGGAGGACGAGGACGTTTCCCTCTTGCACGAGGTTACACCCAAGGAAGTCAAATACAGCGAACACAATTGCGACCACCTTGCGCAGGAGAAAGAGGCTGACGGCATTCTCAATTGCCGACGCCAACGGCGCTGACAAAACCCAGACAAGCGCGGGAAACAGGAACAGGGCCACAGCCTGCAACCGCGCGTCGGCTTGCAACGCGCCCCGGATGCCCGGAGCGATCGTTTTATCCAGCCGTCCGCCCGGTGTGTTGAAGTAGACGATGCCGAGAAGCACGCCTGCAAATCCGGTCGCGAGTGCGATTGAACCGGGTTGGGTCACGCCGGCCATTGCCCGGTTCAGCGCTCCGAGCAGGAACAAAACCAAGCTGCATCCGAGCACTACACCAGCTGCGATCGACACGGCGTGACCCAACCAGCGCGGCTGCGGCTGGGCCGCGCGCAAAATGATTCGCAATCTGGGCAGCCGGTCGACGACTACGTAGACGACGAAGATCGGCACGAGCCAGCCGAAAACATAATCCGGTTTCAGCCTCCACCAATGCGACTGGTCGAAAACCAGAAAGGCCATGAAGGCGAGACCAAGTGCCAGCGCGGCACGAAAGTTGCCAGGAACACCCGTGAGCCAGCTCGTAAATCTCGGGCCTTCGCTCTTCACTCGGTAAACGGTTTGTATTCCGGAACGAACCGTTTCATCACCTGTTTGATCTCGCCTGGATCTCCCGAGAGGGCGACATCGCGCAATTCAGAAAGCCAGGCTTCGCCTACGTCCGGCTCGGTCCGGTAGTCCTTCCTGAGGCGGAATATCCGTGGATGCTCGGTCCGCTCGTGAATCTCGTCTTCGAGGCGGAGTTCCTCGAAAAGCTTTTCGCCCGGGCGCAGGCCGCTGATCTTGATTTCAATGTCGATCCCGGGCCGATATCCGCTCAGTTCAATCATTTGTCGAGCCATGTCCATGATCTTCACGGGCTTGCTCATATCGAGGATGAAGATATCTCCCCCGCAGCCGAGCGATGCCGCCTGCAAAATCAGCCCGACGGCTTCGGGAATTGTCATGAAGTAGCGGGTCATCCTCGGATCGGTGACCGTCACCGGGCCACCCTCTTCGATCTGGCGCTTGAAGATCGGAATCACGCTTCCGCTCGATCCCAGGACGTTGCCGAACCTTACGGCCAGAAAGACCGTCTGGTTGCCCGGCCCGCGCTGGCGCGCCTGGAGCGCCATCTCTCCCAGCCGTTTGCTGCACCCCATCACGCTGGTCGGGTTGATCGCCTTGTCCGTGGAAATGAGGACAAACCGGTTGACGCCGTGCTCGCTCGCCAGTCGCGCCAAGGCGGCCGTTGCCAGGGTATTGTTCTTTAGGGCCTCGGCCGGCTGTCGTTCCATGATCGGCACGTGCTTGTGCGCGGCCGCATGGAAGACGATCTTGGGATGATATTGCTCAAAAACCGCCCGCATTGCCGGCTCGTCGACGATGTCGGCTATCAGCGGCCGCAGGCGCCGCCCCCGGTCGGCAGGAGTCAGCTCCCATTCAATCCCGAACAGGGCGGTCTCGCTCTGGTCGACCATCAAGAGCAGCTGTGGCCCGTGGGCCAGGATCTGGCGGCAAAGCTCGCTGCCGATGCTGCCGCCAGCGCCCGTCACGAGTACCACCCGGTCGCGCACCAACCGCGCGATTCCGTCGCCGTCCAGATTGATCGGAACCCGCCCCAGGAGATCTTCGATCGCCACCGGACGCGCCCGCTCCACCTTCGCGTCGCCGGAAGCGAGCTGGGCCAACGACGGAATGATCCGGGTCGTTGCGCCGACCTGGCGGCCGACTTCGATGATCTCCTTCACCCGCTTCGGCGTCGCCCCCTGCAGGGTGATGACGAATTCGTTGACCCGCACCCGCCGCGCGAGCTCGCGCAGCCGGTCGAGCGGGCCGAAGATCGGCACGCCGTGAATGCTGCGGCCGATCTTGTCCGGATCGTCGTCGACGAAGAATACGGGGAGCAGTCCGCTCCCGCGCCGTTGGAGCAGATCCTTGACCAGCGCCTCGCCAACATCGCCGGCACCGATGATTGCCAGCCGTTTTTCTGCCGGAGCGGATTGCGCTTCCCCGTAAAGGCTCCAGCTTCGCACGACGCGCAGGCACAGGCGAAAGGCGGAAACGAATCCCACGCTCAGCACGAAATCCGTCAGGATGACGCCACGGGGAGGGGCGGCCATGGGCGCCGCCACGTACCAAAGCCCGAGCATCATGCCCGACACAGTGGTCAGAGCGAACAGCATGCCTGCAAAGTCGGCCAGTCCGAAGTATCGCTGGATGGTGCGGAATTGCCCGAATGAGTGAAGCAGGAGCAGCTTGTAGAGCACGACGGGACCAATCAACAGCCAGCGCTGCTTCAGAAACTCGTCGGGGACGGCGAAATCCCAACGCAGGTCGTACGCGATACAGAAGGCGGCCCCGAGCAGGGGGGCATATCCGAGCATCACCGTTGCCAGGCGCACGCCGCTGTGGCGGCCGATTTTCCGGTCGAACACGTCCAGCAACTTGCTCATGGTGCTCATGAGCTGTCCGCGCACTTTCCCGCCGATCACGGTGAGGAATGGCCGGCCGGCCGGTTCAAGCGTGGTTGACATGTGAATGGGTCACCAAAGTCATTGCGCCCCGAAAGCCGCGCGCACAATTCCGACGACACGCTGCAGATCCTCCATCGTCATAGCTGAACCCGATGGAAGGCAGAGTCCTTGGTCGAATATTCGCTTCGCCACTGATCCACCAACGGCTTCGCAACTGGAAAAAACCGGCTGCAAATGCAGCGGCTTCCATATCGGCCGCGACTCGATGTTCTCCCTATCCAGCGCCAGACGCACTCTTTCGCGGCCCACTCCAGCTTCCGCCGGATCGATCGTCAGACAGGAGAGCCAGCGATTGCTTCGCCCAAACGCCGCCTCGGGCATGAACGCCACCCCGGGGAGATCCTGGAGGGCGGCGACGTAGCAGGCAAAGATGCGGCGACGAGCCTCGACCCGCTCGTCGAGCACCTGTAGTTGGCCGCGGCCGATCCCAGCCAGCACGTTGCTCAGGCGGTAATTAAAGCCAATTTGGGTGTGCTGATAGTGCGGCGCGGGATCGCGCGCCTGGGTCGCGAGAAAACGAGCCCGGGTGATCAAATCGGCGTCATCCGACACCAGCATGCCACCGCCCGAGGTGGTGATGATCTTGTTCCCGTTAAACGAAAAGATCGCCATCCGGCCAAAGGCGCCGGCCAGCCGCCCGGCGCACGTCGCCCCCAGCGCCTCTGCCGCGTCCTCAATCAAGGGAACGCCGTGGCGCTCGCAGGCGGCCGTGATGCGTTCGAGGTCCGCACACTGTCCGTATAGGTCGACGGCGATCACGGCCTTCGGCAGACGACCGGTCCGAGCCCGCGCCGCGAGCCATTCCTCAAGCAAAGCGGGATCCATGTTCCAGCTTGCCTCGTCGGAATCGATGAACACCGGGCGCGCCTGCTCGTATACGATCGGGTTGGCCGAAGCCGCGAAGGTCAGCGTCGAGCACACAACTTCGTCTCCGGAGCGCACGCCGAGCAACCGCATGGCCAGATGGATTGCCGCGGTGCCCGACACCAACGCCGCTGCATGGCGGAAGCCGAATCTCGCGCAAAACTCGCGCTCGAATGCGTCCACGTGCGGACCCATGGGAGCAATCCAGTTGGTGCGAAATGCCTCCTCGACAAAGGAGAATTCCGCTTGGCCGATGTGCGGCGGCGAGAGATAGATCCGAGGCTTGGTCGATGCGCCGGTTGTCATGGAACAGTTCTCCTTGACGCAGCAGCCGGCGGCCCCCCGGCCAAGCCTAGGCGGCTCAGGCTGTGCAGGAGTATCACGAATCCCGGGTCACTCCATAGGGTTTCCAGCGGTTCGGTGCTCGTCAGTCGGATGAAATATTGCTGGCGATTCCCGAGCATCAGCTGCTCAAGGACATCTTTCCACCACCGCAGCGGATCCGGCACGCTGTTGAATCGGTTGCCGTAATCGTACGTCCGCCCGTCGACCAGGTGCCAGTAAAGGACATAGACCGACGGGCCAGCCACCGGGGGCTCGAACAGGCGCCACTCGGCCGGCTGCAGCGGCATGCCCGCCAGCGCCTCAGGTTGATTGAACTTCATGGCGACACACCGCCAGCCATTCTCCGTCCAGCAGCGATCTGGCGTATGCGAGGCAACGAGCCGCGTGGGCATCTTGCCGGCACTCCAGTAAGCCACGTATAGTCCAAAGCTCTGGCCGCCACGGCTGAAGTCGCGGTTCACCACGTCGTCGAAGTTGAGCACCTTTTCGACCTCGTTGGAGACGAATTCGCTCGGTCCCAGGGGCATATCGCGGCAGTTCCACCCCGGCAGGACGGCCGGAATCACCTCCGTCAGGTGGGGACTGCGCGACGGCGGAGGTTCGCGGACGAAACTCATGCACTGCAGGCCCACCGCCGCCACGAGCACAAGCGCAGGCAGCAGGAGCGACCAGCGCAGCCACCAGCGTTTGATGTCGTCAGCCATGATTTGCGTGTTCGCTGGGGTAGGGGCGCGCCGGCACGCCAAAGACCGTCGCGCCGGGCGCGACATCCCGGGTCACGACGGAGCCGGCCCCGATGGTAGCACCGTCTCCAACCCTGACCCCCGGCAGAATCGAGGCGTGACTGCCCACCGTGACCCCCTCGCCCAGCACAACTCCTCCGGTTATGTCCACGTGGCAATGCAGCTGCGTCCAAGCGCCGACCACCGCGTCGTGCGCCACCGTCGAATGGAGGTTGACCGTGACAAAATCCCCGAGGCGCGCGTCTGAGGTCACGGCCGCATGCGGGCAAAGAATAACCCCCCGACCGAGGACGGCGTTTTCGCCCTGGACAGCGGTAGCATGGATTACCTGCGTGAAAACGCCGCCGCGGGCCAGTATCCGCGTCACACAGCGGCGTTTAAATTCCATTCGGCCCATTGCACAGACAAACACGTCCGATGGATCGGGTGTGTAATCATCCACCCGGCCGAGAATCGGCACATCCTTGGTGAATGCGGCGAGCGCCTGGAGATTGTCGTCGAGGAAACCCTTGACCGGCAGCCCGGCCCCGGACTGCCGCGCCCAGGCCAGCACCTCGCGGCCAAACCCGCCCGCTCCAATGATCACGAGCTGTTTCATGGGCTGCTGCTTCGCGCCCGCTTCAGATTCCGGGTCGACGCGATCGCGTCGACCAGTCGTACCGTCGCCGGGAGCTTGTGGCGCGCGATGATCTTCCCCGCGAACTCGTGCAGCATGCTCTTCACCTTGAGGGCGTCGCGTTCCGGGCCACGCCAGACGATCTCCGCGACCACAACTTGGCCAAGCAGGGCGTTCGGCGCGGGCCCCACGCGGCAATCCGCCACCTGGGGATGCGCAAGCAGCGCGCTTTCGACTTCGCACGGAAGCACCTTTTCCCCGCCGACATTGATGAGCTCCTCCCGCCGGCCAAGCACGACCACGGTCCCGTCCGGTCGCGTTTCCGCCAGGTCCCCCGTCTGGAACCAGCCCTCCGCGGCAAAGCCGTCGGCGTTCCCCGCGAGATAACCGAGAGCCCGGCTGGGGCTGCGCACCCAGAGCTCGTGGCCCACAATCTTCCACTCGTAGTCCAGACGTTCGTTCCGGAGCGCAAGCCCTCCCCCGACACTGCGGACTGGCAGCGCGCCCGTTTCGCTTGTTCCGAAACGTTGCACGAATTCAACCTGGGGCAGCGCGGCGCGCAATCGCTCCAGCAACGCCGCCGGCATGGGCTCGGCGCCGTAGGGGACGAGCCGGAGCGAGCTGAGGTCAAAACGCCGGCCCTCGTCCGCCAGCAGCAACAGGTTCAAAAAACTGGGTGTGGACGGAAGCACTTCGACCCGATGACGCGTGATCACGTCCGCCACTGCGTCTGCAGTTAGCTGTGCCGGCGGCGCCACGAGCACCTGTGCCCCCGACAGGGAGCGCCACGCCATGTCGAGACCGCCAATGTGGTCGAAGCGCATCAACGGGAGCGTTCTCCAGGCCCTTCCCTCCTTCACCGGCACGGTGGCCAGCAGCGTGGCGAGGTCGTGGAGCACGAGCTTGGGCGTTCCTGTCGTGCCGCCGGTCGCGAGGATGAGTCCGGGGTGGCCGCGGCCACGCAACTCCCCCAACAGGCGCTCCGCTGCAGGCGACATCGTTCCTTCCCCAACGCGCGCGATCCGGCCATCTCTCACCAGCCAGCTGATCGTCAACCACTGTTTCCAGCCTTCCGCCTCAACGATCCGTTCGGGACGCAGCGGCGCCACCACCGCCGAGGCAGCGGCTGCGGCGAACAACCAGGCCAGCGATTCGAGGGAGGCGTGGCCGGGCGTCACCACGACATCGCCGCACGACACGCCCGCCTCCATACACAGGCAACGGGCCGCTTCAACCATGCCTCCGAATTCGCGCCAGGACCGCGCGCCCTGGTCATCGATCCACAGCTGGGCCGAACCGCGCCGCCGGGCCAGTGGCGCGATCGTCCCTACTGCAAGATGAGCTGGTTCCTGATCGATGGTCATCAGTAGGTGAAAACCTCGTTGGTCGTAGTCGCCGCGCCGGATCCCGGCCGATGATTTCGCCTCAACCGTTAACGCCTCCAAGATAGATTGTCTGACCTGTCACGAAATCGCTGCGCGGAGAAAGGAAGAAATCGATGACATTGATTATGTCGCCGATGGTCCCGAACCGCCGGATTGCCTGGCGGGCGAGGAGGGATTCCATTTTCGCCTGAGGCACGTTCTTGATCAGGTCGGTCGGAACCGGGGTGGGACCGACCGCGTTCACCGTCACCCCCGTCGAACCGAGTTCCCGCGCCAGCACCTGGGTGAACGATTCCACCGCGGCTTTGCTGGCGGCATAGAGGGATTCTCCTTCGAGCCGCAGCGGCGTGGCCACGGTGGCGAAATTCACAATCCGGCCCGATTGCCGCCGCACCATGATCTTTCCCACTTCGCGACAGAAAAGGAACGTCCCGTGGAAATTGGTGGCGAAGACCGCCTTGGCGGTCGTCGCGGGCGAGAGCAGCGCATGGTTCATCGACGCGATGCCGGCGTTGTTCAACAGGACGTTGATCTGCCCATGCGCGCGAACCGTGCTCCGGACCATCGCCACCACCGCTTGTTCGTCGGCCACGTCGAGTTCGAAATGCGTGTAGGAAGGATGACGCACCGAGGCCGGCGCCCGGCTGCAGCCGATCACCGTGTCGCCCTGCGCCAGGTAATTCTCGGCCAGACCGAGCCCGATGCCCCGGCTGGTTCCGGTGATGATGAAAACGCGCGGCATCTTCATCCGTCGAGCAGTTCCGCCACGTAGTCGGTCAGCGCGGCGACATCCCGGAAGGGGGATTGGCTCCGGCTCATGGCTCGTTCGCTCGCCAGCACGATCTCCCGGCCGAATTCCTCAGAAAGGCGATATTCGAGGTCGGCCAGGAGATTGACGAGACCGAGGCTGTCGAGCGGCGCGCCCGCGCCGAAGATCCGGGGGTTTTCGCCGGTCGCCGCCGGCAGCGTTTCCAATATCAACCGCCGGATCGTCCCGGCCCTGCTGTCAATGGGTGCGGTCATGGAAAAACTCGCGCAGAGGGGAAAACGGGCGGAGGTTCGCGGTTTAGCTCTCGCCGTGGGGCCGGAACTCCGGCATGGTGGCCGACCCCGGGGCATGGATGCCTTCCCGGCGCAGAACCTGCACAACCGTCATGGCGATGATGCGCAAATCCAGCCACAGGCTCCGGTGATCGACGTACCAGACATCGAGGCGCAATCGTTCCTCCCATGTGGTGGCGTTGCGGCCGTTAACCTGCGCCCAGCCGGTCAGGCCCGGCCGGACTTCGTGGCGCCGCGCCTGTTCGGGCGAATAGCGCGCCAGGTATTCGACCAGCAGCGGCCGGGGTCCGACCAGGCTCATGTCGCCCCGCAGCACGTTCCACAATTCGGGCAATTCGTCCAGACTCGTGGAGCGCAGCCACCGTCCGAACGGCGGCAGACGCTCCGCGTCCGGCAACAGCCGACCCGCGGCGTCACGGGCTTCGGTCATCGTGCGGAACTTGAGCACCTCGAACCGGCGTCCGCGCAACCCCGGACGCGGCTGTCGAAACAGCACCGGCGCCCCGAGTTTCACGCGTACCATCGCCACCAGGACGGCAAGCAACGGAGAGAGCGCCACGAGCGCAGCCAGCGCAACGGCGATGTCGAAAACCCGTTTCATTGGTCACTGTTGTCGATCATCCATCGACCAGAAATGCCATGGACGCAAGGTCCGGCCTTACGCCCTCCATTCTCAGCCGACTGGAATCACTGACCACCCATCGGTCCTCCGACGTCCGTCCTCTGTCCTCCGACGCCCGTCCTCTGCCCCCCGCTGCGGTTTCCAGCCAGGCCACAAAATCCGCGGCGAGGCGCTCCCGCGAAAACCGTGCTTCGCCGAGCTGACGCGCCCGATCGCGCATGGTCCGCCGCTCTTGCGGGTGGTCGGCCAATTGCTCCATTGCGTCCGCGAAGGCCCTCGGATCTCGCGGGGGCACCGCCACGCCACAGCCATGCTCGCGGATCAGATCAGCCAGCCAGCCCGGATAGTTGTTCAACACCGGCAGACCCGATGCGAGGTAGTCAAAGAACTTGTTCGGCGACGTCCCGTAATAGAACGCCGGCACGTCCGCAAGGATCATCAGCCCCACATCGCAGCTCGCCACTATGGCGTTCAGCTGACGTTTGGGCATCGGATCGAAAAACAGGCAGTTGGCGAGGCCCTCGCGCCCGGCACGCCCCCGCAGTGCCGGCTTCAGTTTCCCGTTGCCAATGAAGGCGAACTTGATGTCCGTCCGACCCCGCCGGCGCAGTTCGGCCGCGGCGTCGAGGACGGCGTCGAGTCCGTTCGCCAGGCCGTGCGCACCCGTGAAGACCGCCACACATTCGTTCGGCGCCACGCCGGCCAGCGCCAGCCGGGCCCGCTCCCCCGGCCGGAAGAGCTCCAAATCGCAGCCATTCGGAATCATCGCCACAGGCAGGCCGGCGCGGGAGCGGCGCCGGATGCCATCGACGATGCCGGGCGACAGTCCGATGCAGGCGCTCGCCGCCCGGTAGCTGGCCCACTCCAGCAGTGAGAGCGCCGCCAGCACAACCGGATTGGTCACCACGCCCATCGCCTTCGGTAATTCCGGCCAAAGATCGCGCACCTCGAACACGAACGGCTTCCGGCGGAACAGACGCATCACGATGCCGGGGATTCCGGCCGTGAGCGGCGTCGTGGTGGCGAAGAGCAGGTCGTAGTCTTCGCGCAACGCAATGGCCACGCTGCGCAGTGCAAACCGGAGGAAGACCCGGCTGCGCTTCAGCAACGAATCGTGGTTGGAGTACGCCAGCGGCAGCTCGATCACCTCGATGCCATCGACAACGCGACGACACTCGCGGGGCGCCGTCGGCTCCGCGGCGCCGTCCGGCGTCCGGCTCCGCGCAAAGTCGCTTCGGCCGCAGACCATCGTCACCCGGTGCCCCCGCGCGATCAGGGCGCGCGCAAACTCGTAGGACCGCGTCCCGCCCGCTCCGTCGGGGGTCGCGAAATGCTGGTGGAAGTAGAGGACTTTCATGCGGGCCAGCGGTACTCGGTCGTCACCGTTCCCGGTTGGGCGACTTCGACCTCGAGCACGGGAGCCACCGTCTTTTGGAGGTAGAACCGCGACTCCCACCCTTCGACCATCGCCAGGCGGACAATCCGCTGCTCCGCGGCGACGGTCACCTGATGGCTCCCATCGGTCACGCCCGGACCGTCGGCCCGCCACGAACCCGGCCGCAACCGCCAGCGAATCACCGCCCGGTGCCCGAACCCGCCGATCGCATCGGTGACGACGAGCCGGCCGGCCTCGATCTTCACGCCCCGCGAATGCCGGGCGCCGGTCCGGTCGCGGTAGGCCGCCTGGAAAGTCACCGCCGCCGCCGTTTCCGCGGGCGGGGTGACTTCGTCGGTCTGGAGCCAGTCGCCGAAAAGAAACCGGCCGATCCGCGGCATCGGCTCCCGGTCGTCGAATTGCACCGTCGAATGGCCCCGCACGCCGGCAAACGCGGCCAGTTCGTCCGCCGGCGCGGCGTAACTGAAAGTACCGGCATCCCGCAGCAGGTTCTCGCCGGCCACCCAAAGGTCCAGATGCAGCGGATCCGCGTGGCTCGGACGAAATTGGAAACGTGGATACCGCACCAGGGCCAGCGCATCCGCCCGCCGAAGGACCGCATCGCCGCCATCGTCGAAGTACTGGCTGGCCGGCGCCTCGGCGGCGCGGTCGGGCAGCGCGACGCCCAGCCACCGCAATGGCTCATTCCAGGAGCCCTCGGTCCGATACGCGCGCCGGTCCGCAAACAGAGCCATGGCCAGTTGCACCGAGGGACGAAAATCGCGGTAACCGGTTTCCGACAGCGGCAGCAGACGGGCACCGTCGTTGGCTCCGAGATTCGGAGCATCGCCCGAACCGGGATCGACCAGGGCGGCCAGCCACCGGGCGGCCGCGCCCGCCCGATCCCGCCACGCCGGCGAGAACTCCGCCAGTCCGAACCGGCGCCGCCAGGCCTCGACCATCGCCAGCGTATCTAGAACGACCCGATGGTAGTTGGTCGAATACTGGCTGAAACTGCCGTCCGGTGCGATCAGGCGGGCGACCCGGTTCTCGAGCCATTGCCGGCCCTGCCGGGCCCAGCGCTCTCCCGCCGGATCGCCGGCCTGGGCGAGCCAGCTCCCCCCGACGAACAACCCCGCCGCCTCGGAGGTTCCATGGTTGTTGTCCTGGCCCGCTGCATACCCGACGGCGGGGGCGATGCGCCGCAGGTGAACCCGCACCAAATCGATCAGCCCGCGAGCCGGCCGGTCCGACTGGCCGAGCAACCGCGCCGCGAACGCGAGATGCAGCACCCGGATCGAGGCCTCCTGCCCGCATTTCCAGTTCGGTCCGTAATACGGCGGATTCTCGGCGCACCAATCCGCCAGCCAGCGATTCAATCGGTCCAGTTCCCCACTGCGACCCGCCGCCGCGCGCTGGGCCATGGCCAAAACCCAATCGAAGCGCGAGGCCTCCCACACCGTCTTGATGTCGCCGACCCGTTCGTCGAAATCGGGAACCTGCCACCACGGCAACGTCCCGTTCGCCCGGGCACCCGAGAATGGATTGGCGTGCCAGTCCGGGCATCCCCCGACGGGCAGCGGCACTTGATGCCAGCCAAAATACTGGGCGTCCTTCTCCCAGGCCTTGGGTGGCGGCCGATCTGTTGTCGCTGCCGGAGGCGCAAAGAAGGGCCCTTCCGGAACCGGGGCCCGCAACCGTTGGACGGGATGAATTCCCAGCCGCAGGCCGGCCCGGTAGACCGCCACACGACCGAGATTCGGCAACCCAAGCGCCCAAGCCGTGCGCAGCTTGGTGCCAAGTCCCGCCCGGTTGTGTTCACGTCCCGTCATCTGTCCTCCTCCCTCCGTCCTTTTTCTTCAGTCCGCTGTCGTCTGTCTGCGGTCCTCTGTGCTCCGTCATCCGCGCTCGTTTTCGCCTGCGGCGAAAACGGCGCGATGCACCTCGGCGATTTCCGCAAACGGGATCGGCGAAACGCCGCCTTCGCGCACCGCGGCCACAAAAGCCGCCGCTTCCGCGACGTGGCCCTTGTCCTGCCGCCAAAGCTTGCGCTGCTTGAAACCCGGCCAGCCGAAGCCGCGCAACACCCGAAAGTTGTCGAGCTGCAGCACTCGCCCGCCGGCAAAGACCTCGATGCGCTCCTTGGGAAAGGACCGGTCGCCATTGGCCAGGTAGTGGATCGTACCGACCGAACCGTTCGCGAACTCGAGCGTCACCGTCACTACGTCTTCCACGGGCCGGCCCCCGGCCTGGGCCCGCACGCAACGCAGCGCCGCAATCGGCGCCCCGGCGAGGTGCCGGAGCAGATCCACAAAATGGATGCCCTCGCCGAGCAGGCGACCGCCACCCGCCTCGGCGTCCTTCGTCCAGTGCTTGTCGGGAATGGCGCCGGCGTTGACGGTGGCAATCAACGCCCGCGGTCCGCCCACCCCCTGCAGGAGCCGGCGCATCTCGACGACGAGCGGCGCAAACCGCCGGTTGAACCCGACCATAACGAGCGGCGCGGGGCGCGCCGCTCCGCCTTCCCCGCCCCCAATCACCTTCCCTTGCTCCCCCATCACCATTCCCCAATTCCCGATCACCTTCTCAATGGAGGCCAACTCGGCGGCATTGAGGCACAGCGGCTTTTCAACAAACACGTGCTTGCCGGCGGCCAGCGCGGCGCTGGCCAGCGCGGCATGCGAATCGTGCCGGGTCGCGATCACCACAGCATCGACCTCGGGGTCGGCAAAGACCGCGGCCGCGTCGGTCGCCGCCCGTTCAAAGCCGAACTTTCGTCCGAAATGGGACGCGGTGGCGCCGCCCGCGGAAACCAAGGTGTGGAGACGCGCCCCGGTCCGGACCAAGGCGGGCAGCAAGACCTGCCTTGCGTAGTTGCCGGCGCCGATCACGGCCAGCGTCGGCCCCCGCCCGGCGCCCTTCACGGCGCCGAGTTCGATCGCGCGAGCCACCGGGGCCGGCCGGTCCAGCGTGGCGCCCGGGTACTCGATGACAATTCCGAGCTGTCCGCCGGCCAGCATGGCCTCGTAGGCCTCGAGCGCCCGGTCCAACGGGAAATGCGCCGAGGTCACCGCGCCGCAGTCGAGCCGCCCGGCCGCCATCAACTCCAGCACCGCGCTGAAATTGCGCTGTTCGGTCCAGCGCACAAAACCCGCCGGATAATCGCGACCACCCGTTTCATAGGCCGGATCGTAACGTCCAGGTCCATACGAGCAGGAGACCTGGAACGTGAGCTCCTTTTCGTAGAAATCCGCCCGATTGAGCTCGAGGCCGGTGACACCCACCAGCACGATCCGGCCGCGCTGCCGGCACATCTGCGCCGCCTGCCGGACCGGCTCGCTGCTGGGCGTCGAGGCGCAGATCAACACGGCGTCGGCGCCGCGGCCCTCGGCGAACGCCACCGCGGTCGCCACGGGGTCGCCGCCGGAACCGGGCACGAGGGCTTCGGCCCCGAACCGGCGCGCCAAGTCGGCCTTGCGGGGGTCGAGATCGATCCCGAGAACGCGGGCGCCCTGGGCCCGGAGCAACTGCACGGCGAGCAAACCTACCAAACCCAGTCCGATCACGACGACCGACTCACCCAGCGTTGGCGCCGCCAGGCGTACGCCCTGGAGGGCGATCGACGCCAACGGCGCGTAAGCCGCACTTTCGAGCGGTACGCCATCTGGGACCTTCGCGCAAAGGAGTCTCGGCACGCACACGACCTCGGCGTGCGGCCCATTCGTCGCCACCCGGTCTGCGACACGGAATTCGTCGACCCCCACCCCGACCGCGAGCACCGTGCCGGCCTGGCAGTAGCCCATCGCGATCGGCTGGTCGAGTTTCGCCCGGACGGCTTCGAGCGTCGGCAGCAGGCCGTCGGTACGGATCTTCGCGAGGACCTGTTTGACGCGCTCGGGCTGCTGGCGGGCCTTGTCGAGCAGGCTCGACCGCCCGAACTGGACCAGCATCTTCTCGGTGCCCAACGAAACCACGGAGTGTGTGGTCGCGATTAGCACGTGCCCCGCCCGCACGCCCGGTGCCGGCACGTCCGCCAGCAACGTTTCACCCGACCCGAGGTTTTGGAGGATTTGCTTCATGGCGATACACTCGCTGGTTGCCGGAAAGCGGCGCCCCATTCATCAGATAGTGTTCGACCGCCTTCCGGTAGGCCGCGAAGGCTTGGATGACTGCGGCATAGTTCTGTCGATCAGTTTCGTGAAGAATCGTCTCGGCGTAGTCGTCTATCAGTGCCGCGGATTGTTTCAGCATTCCCTGCAGCACCACCACCTCATCACCTTGCGGTCGGGCACCGGTGCACACAATCTTGCTGAGGAGGCGGATTTGAATCCCGGCAGCGATATTGTCCATATCAGAAGCCAAACGCAAAGCCGGCAAGGATTTGTCTGCGACCAATTCGATGTTCCCTCGCATGCGGAGTAGTAACACCTCGGCCACCACCGCCGAAACCAGGAGAGCCAGCGACAACAACCAGACGTTCCTGCTGTTCAACCGGGATTCCATTGGAGGAGAAACGCGTCGATTGCGATCAGCCAAACCAAAACTCGGTACGGATTACCAGGATCGTTAGCTTCGGCTTCCCACAATTCATTGCTGGTGGAGACCGGCCTACCGGCGTGCAGAGTTCGGGGCAATGGCGGATGGCGAAACGACCTCGGACACAACGAAGCGGAGTTTTCCCGTCGAGGTCCGCGGCAACGCGGAGACATAGACGACCTGGATCTCAATCGACTCCCCCAGCCGGGAGCGTGCCTCATGCAACAACCGAGCCTCATCCTCCGCGACGCGATAGCCGATCCCTTGAACAATTTGGAAAACGAGTCTGCCCAACTCGGGCTGGACGATTTTGGCCTCACGGATGGTCGTCAGATCCTTGAAGATGTGGTCAAGGCGGCCAACGCGAGCCCCCGAAGGCAGAATCACGGCATCTTCCTGGCGGCCATCGATTGAGCTGACCGTTCGCCAGGTGCCGCCCGGATGGAGGGCAACACCGGCAGGCAACGTCGCCAGGTCGCCGATGTCATACCGGAGCAACGGCAACGCCGGGTTCGTCCAATTCGTGCCCACGATGCGGAATACTCCGGGAGCAGCGGTGACCGGAACGAACTCGACGTAAGCAAAATCCTCGTCCACCCGCATCGTCCCGTCTCGCCCCTCAGAGATGTTGGCCACCGCCTCCGCCATCCCGTAGTGCTGGTGCACCGGACAACCCAAGACACGTTCGATTCTCCCACGTTGGCCCGCCAACAGATTCTCGGCGCCCGTGGTGATCCAACGGAGCGCCGGTAGTCGCGGCAATCCCGCTGCTTCCGCCAATTCCGCCAATCCGTTCAGCATCGACGGGTATCCGTGCACCCACTCGAGTGAATGACGCTCCAAGGCCGACCAATAATCGGCAACCGTGCGTTCGCTCAGGTGGTAGGCGCTGAACAATATCTGCCGACCGGGTAGATTGTGACGCCAGAATGGAGGCCGCGTCTGTTCGACCGGAACCACGCTCCGGCCCCCGAAGTAGCCGCATCGCGTCGAAGGCGTGATACCAAAGTCCTGACGATATCGCCACCAAGTCGCCCATCGTTCCTTTTCCGAGTCACGCGTCTCCCAAAAAACCAAACCCGATCCGGTCGTTCCGCTGGTGTGGACCCGGGTCAACTGCCGGCGATCGACCCCCGGAATGAGCATCATCTCGACGTGCGCTTTGACGGTCGCCTTGTCGAGAACGGGCAACTTCGCGAGTTCACCAAACGGATCGGAGGCCGACGGATTCACGCCAAAGTCGGCAAAGCGGTTCCGCCAGTAGGGAGCGGCCGCGGCCCGCGCGAGATGCCGGGCCAATCGTTCGCGCTGGAATTCGAGCAGATGCGAGCCCGCCAGGTTCCGCCGCGCGGCCACCACACTTGCGATCTCAGCGTAGGCTCCACCGTATCGTCGCCGCTGCACCCACCAGCCATTGACCGAGGCGAGCAGATTCTGCGCCGCAATGGGTGTGGTGCGGTAGATCGCCTCCCAGTTGAATTCAATGCTCATACTCAATATGCGCGGTCCAACCAAAATGGGGACGGAAATGTAGAAAGTCCTTTTTCTCGTTTTCCAGAAAAGGCCCATTCCAATCGGGAACATCGCTCACGACCTGCACGTCCTCTGGCCGCACCGTCGTGATCGGCAATGCCCCAAGCTGAAACGCTTCGCGGATGATCGGAATCTTCCGCCAGTCGAACCCCATCACTCGCGCTGCGACCATATCAACGGCCACAGGGTCGGAACCGCCGATGACGACATTGCTTTCAACCGGATCGCCTGCCATCGGACCGTTGCCATCCATGCCCACGCGGCCGTCAACGACGCAGTAATAACGCTTCGGGTTCTGGCGGCGGAGCGTCCCGTCCGGGTTTCCGTACAACAGGCATCGGTTGAGGTCCAATGCCATCCGCCAAGTCGTGTCGTTGCCGTACCAATTGCCGCTCCGGACGGTGTGTTCGTTTTCGCCGAACGCCAGCTTTCCGGCCCGTCGCAGCCGCCGCGCCACCGCCGGCCCCAGACCGGGCACGGACAGGGCCAGCCGGCGCGCCGCCGCCACCGCGACCTGCTCGCTCCGGCGCAACAACGAGAGGTCAGGGAACTGATCGCCGCCGTCAGCCGGCCCGCCCTCGGTGTGGTGGGGCAACCAGTTCTTGTCCGCGTTGATCCCGACCAGGTTCTTGAGGTTGAGGGTGACCCCGGTCTTCTTATGGGTCTTGAGTTTCGGGAGATTGATGAAGACGTCGCACTTCGCCGGCGTGCCGCAGATGAGATACTCTTGCACGTCTCCCGTATGGTGCCGGTTCACCACTCCGGCGTCATAGTCGGCGCCGTAGTAGCGCCCCTCACCACGATGACCGAAGAACAAGCTCTGCCGGCTCAGGTTGAAGGCAATGGTCCCAGCAGGATCACCCGGAAGTCTTCGTCGGTCAGAGACCACCTCGCCAACCACCGTCCACTCGTAATCGCGGAGATCGACGATCTCGACCTGGACGGCGTGCCGCTTCGACACCTCCCGGGCAATTTGCGCGAGTCCGAGCAACTCGGCGATGCGGCTGAACCGGGAGTCTGTCTGCGGTGCGTCGCAAATCGTGATACGTCCCTTTCCCGCGAACTGCTCGGCAACTCTCTCACAGACTTGCGCGATCAATTCGCCCGAAGTGATCACCGAAGCCCACTCGCCCGGATGCGCGAGATTCTCCTCTTTGACGAGATTGGGCTTCACGACCACCCAGTCCCCGGGGTTCACCCGAATGAACGAAAGGTCCGCCGGTCCGCGATTGAGGTAGACATTCATAATAGATCGCCCATCGAGATCACCGGTTCACCTCGCAACGCTACCCGAGCCGTTGAGGCCGCCGACCACAAAGCGGAATGTGTCGTGCGCACACCGCAGCCAGTCGAAGGTCTTCGCCCGGGCAAACGCCGCGGCAGCGAGGCGCGACCGTTCAGCTGGGTCGCGCAGCAACCGCTCCAGCACGCGTGCCATTCCAGCAGCATTGAGCGGATCGAAATAGGCGCCGGCCGACCCCAAGACCTCCGGTGGTGCGCTGCGGTCGGAGCATGCGATCGGCAGCCCTGACGCCATGGCCTCCAACATGATCATGCCGAACGATTCACAGGTGGAGGCGAAGACGAACAGGTCGCAGTCCGCATAGCTCCGCTCTATTTCGGCGTAAGGCACTTCGCCGCGGTAGTGAACGAACGATCTGGTCGGGTCGATCTGCGCGAGTTCCCGGTCCAATCGGGCTTTCGCGGCGGCAAAACCGACCGGGCCAATCAACTCTAAGACGGCGGGAATTCCCGCCGCCCTCAGTCGCCGCACGGCTTCCGCAACGATCCATTGGTGTTTGTAGATGCTGATGTGCGAAACGTAGAGGAGCCGCGCTGGGGTCTCCGGTGTGAAAGCCGCGAGCGGTCGGGCTGGTCGGGGTTCGCGCAAAAACCGAGCCGTGATTCCGTGCGGGACGACACAACGTCGGGCGCACAGGCCGCGCACCTTTTGTTCGACGATCCCCCGGCCGACCTCCGAGAGGAAAATCACCCCGTTGGCCTGCCGAAAGGTCCGCGCCTGCAGTAGCGCAAGGACTTCCAATCGCAAATGCACGAGGTGCAAGCCGTGGCGTTGAATCTCGGCGCGATCAAACGGCAGCAAGCTTTGCGAAACCGTCACGAACGGCCGGAAATCCCCGAGGAACGTACTCCCCGGAGCGAAGACGAGGTCGGCACCGAACGCGCGGGCCTCGTTCGAGAACTGCCGGTATTGCCAGTAAAACCGCCGCGATACCGAACCTTCCAAGACCGGGTTGGTGTGCTTCTCCAGCCACGGCCGGTCCTCGATTTGGTCGAGCGTCCGCCGGGCCGACCAGACCGCGATCCGTTCGACGCCATGCTCGCTCGGGTCGAGATGGGCCAGCACCTCCCGCAGGTGCGTCACCCCGCCGCCGAGCAGCAGATTGGATGCGTCGATCGCGATGCGCATGGGTTATTCTCCGCGGCGGCTGGAATCCAAGGTCGCCCGATAGACGTTGGCGAAACGCCGGCCGCAGACTGCGATGGAGAATTCCAACTCCGCCCTCGCCCGCGCGGCCTGGCCCATCGCGGCCCGCAGCGGTTCGTCGCGGAGCAACTGCCGCACCCGCGCCGCCATCGCGGTGGCGTCGCCCACCGGCACCAGGAATCCGTTGCGCCCTTCCTCCACGATGTTGCGCGGCCCGCCGCAGTCCGTGCTGACTACCGGAGCGCCGCTCGCCATCGCCTCAGTCAACACAATGCCGAATCCCTCTTCATGCGAGCCGAGCAGGAAGACCTGACACCGGCGATACAGCACCGTCAGCGCCGCGCGGTCCGGTTGAAGGTGGATCTCGACGTGCGGGGCAATGCCGCTCTCGGCGAGGAACCGGGCATCGTCCTCCAACAACGGCGACGCCCCCGCCAACGCCAGCGGCGGTGCAGCTGGCAGTTGCTCGCGCACTCTTCGGTAAGCCTCGAGCAATAGCCGAACGTTCTTCCGCGGATCGCCCAGCCGGCCGACAAACAGCAACCGGTCGCGAGCCACGGCCGGGTCCGGCCGGAAGGAATCGGTGTCCACCCCCGGCGGGGCGAAGTGCAACCGATCCGGAGGCACCACGTGGGCGAGGCTTCGTAGCATCCAGTGGTTCTCGACAAAGACGCCGTCGGCGCGCCGCAGGGCCGCCCGCTCCATCGGTTCGCACAGCCGGGTCATCGCCCTGGAGACCATCGGGAGCGACCCGGTGCGCCGGCCCTGCTCCCGTTCGACCCGCAGGCTCGTCGCCACCTGGATGAAGAAGGGAACCCGGACACGGTGCAATGCGTACGCCGACACCGCGCTGCCGCATACGACTTGGACGATGTCTGTACCTTTCACCGCCTCATCGAGCGCACGTCGTGGACGATACCGCATGAATTCCAGCTCGGCCCACCAGGCCCCGACACGAGTGACCTGCCGACCGCGGACCGCGATCTCCACCGCATCCGGCCCCCGCCTCCAGTTGCCGGGCCGGGACAGGCAGGCATTCAGCGGATCGTTCCAGCGCATGGTCGGCGAGACGATCCGGATCTCGAAGCCCCCCAACCGGTCGAGGGCCGCAGCCAAAAAATCCGCCACCGCCGGCACCCCGCCGCCTTCTTCATAGCTAGGAACGACGACCGAAACGGTTTTGGTATTCGCGATCGCCACGGGAAATTCCCGGATACGTTACGGTTCAACTGCCAGGGCCTCGAGGCGCTCGGCCCAGCACGCCGGCGCCAGCTCGGCGATTGTCGCGGCGCCGGCCGCCGCGAGTCGCCGCCGCAATCCCGGATCCCCGGCCAGACGGTCGAGGGCTTCCGCCAGCGCATCGGCCGCCCCCACCGGATAAAGCAGCCCGTTTTCCCCCGATCGTATCAATTCCCGCGCCGCGCCCACGGAATCCGACGCGACCACAGCAAGCCCCGCCACCATCGCCTCGTTGACCGAGACGCCCCAGACCTCGAGATGGGCCGGATGGACGAAGATATCGGCCAAGCCGTAGTGCCGAAGCAACTCCGGATAAGGCAGGAACCCCGCCAGGATCACACGTCCCGGACAGGTCGCCCCCACCCGTGCCTTGACTTCCGCCAGGAGCGGTCCGTCGCCGACCAAAACTAGGCGCAGATCGGGATGGCGGGTGAGGGCAAACCCGTCGATCAAGTCAAGCGGCGCCTCGCGATCGTTGAACTTCAATGCAGCGACGACCACCACTGCGTTCGTCGGAATCCCCATAGTGCGGCGCCGTTCGGCCTGACCGGGCGATATCGCCCGGATTTCGCGTTGAATCAAATCGTGGTCCACCAAATACGGGAAACGCCAGAGCTGCGTCTCCCGGGCGCCGTAGTGGAGGAGGTACTCCCGAGTGTCGCGACTGGTGTATCCGAGGCGAAAAGACCGACCGAACAACAGGCGCAGCGCCACGCGCCGCACCCGATCGCGGGCAGGCGATCCGTAGCGCCCGGCCAACGTGGCGTCGTAACGCAACAACACCCGCGACCGCCGTAGCCAGGCACCTGCCAGCAATCCGCGCGAAAATGCATGTTCGGTACCGGCCAGTACCCCGATTCCGCGTCTTCGGCCGCCCCAAGCCCACCCGGCGCGGAATCCGCCGCCGAACTGGTCGGTGCACCATTCAGAAGGATAACCCTCCAGCAACGATTCGTTCCACACACGGCGCATTCCGGTCTCGCCGTCGTCAAATAGATCAGCCCGCCCGCGCCCCCAATAGAACACCCGCAAATCAACGCGCCCGTTGGCCGCCAGGCAGCGAAAGAGCGACGAATAGACGTTCATCGGTTTCGGCAGCCAGAACGTCACCGGCGGCAATGTGGAAGCGGCATTCATCGGGTAGCCAAATGCAACTAGAGCGAGGATACCGACGGCGGTATCCTTGTAGCCGCCGTTTGCTCGCGATCCCAATTCCGACCGTCGCCTTTGGCGTGGGGTCTCACGGTATCCTCATGCCCCCTCCTCCGCTTGAATTCCCAGCTTCGCCAGGATTGGCGCCAGGCGTCCTCGATTTGAATACTCGTCGCGCAGCGCGCGAGCCCGGCCGGCAGCGACCACACGCAAGCGCGACGGTTCGTCGTCGAGATACCGCCGGGCCTTCCGGGCCAATTCGTCGTAGTCACCAAAGTACTCCGCCTCGACGCCCTCTTTGAACAGCTGCGCATGCTCTTCGCTGCGCTCGGCCAGCAGGAATCCGCCAGCACCAGGGATCTCGACACTGCGCTGAGTTTGTAGATCGCGATTCGCTTTGCGGAGAAATCCCATGTTGATCCGGGCCCCGGCAATTGCCTTCGAGTAATCTTCGCCAGCCACGAAGCGTTTCACCCAACTACTCGCGGGCAGCAGCGAACCCCAGCTCGCGTCCCACGAAAAGACTTTCACTCGAAAGCCGTCGTGCTGGAGGCGCGCCAGAATCTCAGCGCGTTCCCGCTCGTAACCGCCAACAAAACCGATTCCGCAGCCGTAGAGTTCCCGCTCTTCCGGTGTCAGTATCATGGGCCGGTGATCCTCGGGATCGTAGGCATTATCGACAAAAACCACCTCGCGGGCGCCCCAGTCTCTCAGCTCGGTCAGTTGAAACGACTTGGTCGTGACCACCAGATCGTAGAGCGGAAGTGAGTGGAGAAAGTGTTCCGTCCTGTTCCCGCGATTCGCCATATCGTCAGGCGTGTAGAAGACGATGCGCACTCCCGGATTCCGTCGGCGGACCACCTCCAGGAAGCGCGGATCGAGCCGAATCGTTTTATCGAGCCAAAGCACCTGACATTTCGGGGAGACGGCGCTAGAGATGATCTGCGGACCCACTCTCCGGAGATCGATGCGTTTTCCCAGCCGCCCGAACACAGCCGCGGCGAAGCGGAAAAACCCGCTGCCAAACGCCCGCTCGTAGAACCACGGCGTGATATCGATCCCACGGTGTCCCCATCCGGGAGTGAGCTCCTGGATCGCCCGCCATCGGTGCAGCGCCGTGCTGCCGCGGTGCAGCGCCCCGACATAGACGACGGTTGGAGCTGCCGAGGTGGTGCTCGAACTGGGGGTTTTCATAAGCGAAAGCCTGACGGAATGGACGGCCTCATCTCCTCGTTCTTCCGCGTCGGCTCAACGCCGTGGGAACCGCGACGGTCTCAAGCGGGGATCGGCGGGTGCCGCCCCAGCCGACCTCCCAACCGCTGCGACGCGACCCGTCACCGTCCGATCCGTCGGCAGCGGCCGGGAACGAATTGCCGGCAAGACGGTCGACGATCCAGAGCCCGAAAAAGAGGAGCAAGGAACCCCGCAGGCTGATGAAGATGATCCGCATGCCCTGTTCCACGAAGGCGAAGCAGATGAAGATGGCCGCCCATAAGACGATCCCTTTGGGCTCGAAATGCGACTGCAACCACGTGTCGATCTTCCCAAGCGCCAGCGCCAGCAGAAGGGTCCCGGGAATCAGCGAATACAAACCGTAATAACTATACAGGGTTCCAAAAACGGCGGCGAGATAATCGGACCCCATCGGCATTGCATACATCCACGCAATGACCCTCTTGTCCTCAATGGCTTCGCCGGATTCGTGCTTTCCCGTGTCGATGAAGTTGGGGATGCTCAGGCGCAACAACGACAACAACGGCGTGAACCCGGCGTACCCGGCTCGCCCTTCATGCAAAGCGTCGAAAATGGCCGCCCCAAAGCTGTTGCCGTCAATCCTGCTCGCAGCCTCGGCGATCGCCCGGTTGATCGTGGTGAGATTCAGGGAAGTGCCACCGGAGACCAGTCTATCGAGCCTCTCACGGACCGAAACCTGCTCGTCGCGACCAAAAGCCTCCCGCATTTGGCTCACCGTAAGAAACAGCAGCAGCGCCGCCACCGCACCAGTGATCAACAGCCACTTTGGGTGCCTAATCCCATGCCGATTGGAAAAAAGAAAATGGCAGAGCACCACCATGATCAACGTAAGCCGGGAGTCGGTGAATCCCAGGATGACCCCCGCCTCGCAAACGGCGATCAGCAGGGACAGGCGACCGCGAGAATAGACATTTGCCATCGCCGAGACCGCCAGGAGTGAAAGCAGGAAATACTGGGCGGCGATGCCGGACAGGAAATACCCCTGGTTGCCGTATCCGTAAATAATGCCGATGCAGCCGATCAGCAGGACGGCGCAAAAGCCGAATTGCAGCAGCGAGGATAAGGGTGTCAACTCCGCCCGCACCTGGTCAGCGTCGGCCCGTGGCCGCGGTTTGAAGGTTTCCCCAAAAACGAGAGCGAAAATCGCCATCGCCGCTGACACATAAAGCATCCAGACATTGCGCGCGAATCCGGAAACGAACTCCGCGTAGTAGCTGGAACCGGCAAAAAGCTGCAGGATTTCCGTGACTCCGTGGTAAATAAAGCAGACCAGAAGAAAGACAAATCCCGTGGTCCTGGTCACCGCCATTCCATGTTTCTTGTAAAGCCACCAGATGGAGAAGATTTGCAGCGGGAGACCCAATATTAACATGTACATCTTAAGAAGTCTCCCTCGCCTGTTGATCCTGTCTTGTCATTTCGACAAAGTGATCGGCCAAGCGTCGTGCCAGTTGGTGCGAAGGCTTTTCGACCAGGCGGAAGCCAATTATCGTCATCGCAAGTCGCGTTGGCCGCGTTAACGTCACAATCTTCGACACTTACAACAGCGGTGATCACCAGTCGATTTGTTGCCATTCCCCCGGCAGGATATCGCGATTAGCTTTCCAATTCCAACGGGCCAAAACCGGAGCAGCGACCCGCTTGCCCGCCCGCTCACTAAGCCAGGCCGACCACCAGCTGAACGTACTGTCTGCGATGACATGAAACCGGCACTGCTGCATCAGCCAAAGGTCCTTCCAGCTGTTTTCGTAGTCGCGATTGTGCCGAACGACCGTCACAGGCACGCCCGTCACCCTTAGGTCGGCAAACCAATCCGGATGGTCGGCAAAACAAAACAACTCCGGCCTACGCGCAGAGCGCAGTAGGTTTTCCACGGCCTGCCGGTAGTAGATTGACGGGAGCGATGCCGTTGGACGGCTTCCGTCCTCACGCGGCGTCAGATCCGGCTGTCCGCGAAGTCGCCGCGCGTGTACCGCGATCGCATCGCAACCAGCGATTCGTTGTGCCAGCGCCAGGTTCTCCCCATCATCCGGTGGATTCATCCGCAACTCCTCTCGGATGGTGGACGCGCAAGAGTCGAAATAAAGGGGGGATTGCCAGTAACCGTCAAAATAGCAACGCCCAGCGGCGGGAGAAAGCGCCTCCGCCACGAAATGGTCCTCGGGATCTTCCACATACCGAATGCCCAGACTTGCTCCCCGTCTGGCCGCCCACTGATCGATCCTTCGCCGGCACCGACCGGCCAGGCCCTTATAACAATCGCCCGGTGAGGCTGGCTCGACTTTCACGGCAAACGGATGAAGCGAGTAGCGCTGACGATAGAAGTCACGCTCGAATCCCGAGCCGAGATCGAACGCGACCGGCCGTTTGCACGCGATTGCGAGCGCACGACCGAATGCGTAAATGAACAACTGATTCCCCAGACCGCCTTTCTGGCGAACGACTAAGACGTTGGTTCCCGGCTGTCTCATTGCGGTTCCCGCGAAAAGACGAACAATCCACAGCCGTACGAACAAGCCCGAGCTTCGTCGAGACTGGCATTGGGCCGGATACCAGCTCCGGTGTCGTCTATTAGATGGAAGTTCAGCAGCATAAGTCTAAGTCGTAATCTGAGCACCCAATTGTGTCACCGTGTAGACCACATCGTAACAGACCAGCGACTTCACTCGGTCAGCCAGCCCCCGGCCACAGGCGTAAATGAAGAGTTGATTGCCCAAGCCGCCTTTGACTTGCACCACGTGGCTCATGGCACACTGGAAACGGAAACCGCCGCAGATGACCGGCCTTAAACCGCGAACCGCCCGAATTGAAGGAACTGTTGCAGCATCCCCCAGCCCTCCCTCCGAAAATCGGCCGAGCATACGGCAAGAAGGAACGCATAGACCGAGCTGATTCCCAATGCCGCGAGCACAAGGCCCGGCCAGGAGTTCACCGATATCATCGCGCCGGCACCGATGCCACCTGCCATCGCGACTGCCGCCCCAACCAAGACCCGGCCCAGACCGCGAAAGGGGTCATCTGCTGCCGATTTCAGGCGGGTGCGCAGCGCCGGAAGCAGCCCCGCCAGAACAACCCCGAGCGAACAGACGCCCAATGCAATCGCATAGCCGATCGGACCCATGAAATACGTGCCGAGCACCCCTGTCACCAATGTCAGAATTCCGCCGATGGTGATCAGCCGGCTGCTTCGCTTGATTTCACCCAAGGAGAACAACAAATGATAGAAGTTACTAACGTTTGCGGCGGTCGCTGCGGCTCCGACCACAATCCAACCGGCCGTCGAACCGAGCCAGAATTTTTCTCCGACCCAGATGCGCAAGAAACCGTGTTGCAGCGCCCCGAATCCCACAAGGTAGAGGCCGGTCAGCCAAATGTTGATGCGCAAAATGCGGGCCATCACTGCCGCAACCGCGGGTCCATCGCCAGTTCCCACGAGCCGGCTGAACGGCGAGAGCAGCGCCATGGTCGGTCGCTCCAGCAGCAACCGACCGACGTCAGGCAGACGTTTGAAAAGGAGGAACGAGGCGGCCGGTGCGGCGCCCGTGATGCGAGTCAATACATATCCTTCCGAGTTGTTGAGGATGGCGCCGGTTATGCGGGCCAGAAGGACTTCCCGAAGCAACTGGAAGAAACTCCAGACTCCGGACAACCCGGTCCAAATTCGCGCCCGGACCAAGCGCCAACGCCAAGCCAGATCGATCGCCGCCCCCAGCGTGCGGACGACGCTCATGATGATTGCCGCCCAACCCATGGATACGACACCAAAGCCGGCTTTCAACATCAACGCCGTGGCAACGATCGAGGCTCCCCAAGCAATGGTCGTCGACAACCCCGCTCCAATGGCACTCTGGAGGCCCATGTTGAACGCAATGAGTGCATTGGCCAGCAGCGCCAGCACCGCGCCAAGCAAGGCGAGGGAATAGGCATGAGTCACCCCCTGTATCATCACATCCCTTTTCACGCCGAGAATAGACTGCAGCTTCCAGCCCACAAACCCGCCGCCGATCGCCAGCACGATCATTACACAGAAGGTCGCGATTAGTCCCACGGCAAGCGTTTGTCCGAGGGCGGCATGATTCCTCGCCCCCAACTGCTGCGCTGCGCGTTGTTGGATGAGCGTCGATATCCCGGGGTCGAAGAGCGAAATCCACGCCAGCAGATTCCCCGAAGCCAGCCACGCCCCGTAAACCTCAAGCGGCAGATATTTCACATAAAGCGGCACCATGACGAGACCTGATACCATGGCCAAGCCTATGGTAAGCGCCTGGAAAATCAGGTTCCAAGCCGCAACGGTTCTGTCTTTGCCAAGAGACATCGTGTTTTCAGTTCGCAGTGCCGGGGCCCCGGCCATCGAAAAGCGTCAGGCCGACCGCAATTCGTCGCGGAGGCAGCGCGCGATGCGCCGCACCCGCTTGACCCAGCTCCTGCCAAATCCACGTATATCAATTGGCCGAGGCGAAAGAAGATAAACTGTTCCGCAGTCAGCGCGTTGCCAGTCCAGATCACAGCCCAGCGAACGAAAATCTCGCGCCCGCCAGAAGCTGACATGGCGCTCGGCTAAAGATTGATAAAGCTCCTGTTCAAAGAAGACGTTCGGCGTGGCAACGATGATATTGGCTCCCTGATCCAAGAAATGGCGCAGCAGGCGCAGGGCGCCCTCGCGAGGCAAGTGCTCGATAATGTCGCACATGAGCACTAAATCGAAATCTCGGTAAGATGCGAATGCGGTCAAGATGTCGACATTATCGATTCCCAGATAATAATGATCGAGATGTAGAAAATTATAATCTCGGTTGATATCCACACCCCGAATAATGACGTTCGACTGTTCGCGCAGTCTTCGATCCGGTACAGGTGCACGATCAACCGGCACACCTATATACTCATGGATCAGCATTCCATATTTGCCGAAGCCTTTGCCGATATCGAGAATCGTGCGCGGCTTCAGGTTCTGGATCACATGGAGAATGATCGGGATCTGGCTGGCGAAGGAAGAGGCCATAAAAGTATCAGCGGTTCGGGGCAGGCAGCAGGTACTTGTCGTCGAAAAGACGGCCGTAGACCACCGGGGCGAGGGCCATGCCGGCCCACAGATTGGCCCATTCCCTGTGCCGAGCCCGTCCGACCAGATGGCGCCAATAGTAACGGCGTGTAATACATTTTTGCCGGTCCAGCCACTTGTCACGTTCGGCTGCGGACCGTGCCAAACGAAAGATGTTCACGATCGGCATGCGATGGATGATCAGGAACTTATCCCAAGTAAAACTGCGAACCTGAGTTGGCGTCGCATCAAGGGTGATCAGCGACTCAGGCACATAGGCGATGTCGTGGGTGCCGCAGAAGCGCATCCACATGTCGACGTTAGCCCAATTGCGGAACTGGGGATCGAACGGCAGATGCCTCTGATAGGCCTCGCGACGCACCATCACTGTGCCCCAGATCGGCGAACCGGCGGAGCCGGCGTAAACCCGGTGGAAGAACTCGCGACCAGAGGTGCAAGGCGGAAAGTCGTGAATCCAAATAATCCCGCCTGGGCTCGAAGTGCAATCGAGTCCACAAAACACAAGTCCGGCCGAAGGATATCGGAGAAGTGCCGCCTCCCATTTCTCCAGCAACGTCGGATGGTATTGGTCGGCATCGTGCAGATTGGCCACGAAGTCACCCGTGGCCTGCCCGACGACCGCATTGAGGTTGCCAGGCATCCCCAGATTGCATTCGTTCCGATGGAAAACGAAGCGAGAGAACCGCGACGAATACAGCCGGGCTACGTTCGTCGGATCCTTGGGCGAGCAATCGTCCCATAGAAAGACTTCGTCCGGCTGGCGAGTCTGTGCAGCCAAGGATTCCAACGTGACTGCCAGTTTCTCTGGCCGGTTGAAATGCGTAATGCAAACCGAGAGTCTCAAAGGTCGAAAGGGAAACTATGGACGGGCCGAAGTAGTGCAATTCTCAGGGAATCCGAAAGGGTCAAGGGAATCCGAAAGAGGGAATCCGAAAGGGTCAGGCTTGAATGGCGCTTAGATAAGCCACGAGTGAGGAAAACAAACAAAACTCATCGCAGTCGCCGAGAAACGGATACGCGCATGAGGTGGCGGGGCTGGTTCAACAGTTGATAATCTTTCGGCCGTCGTTTTCGCGCCCGCGGCTCGCTTCGGTCTGGGCGTAGGGGAACAAGGTCATTGGCCAGACGGGCGAGGAGGGTGCGGCGGGCGTGGCTGCGATGACGGCGTGAGGACAAGGCACGGTCGGCCCATGCCTGCAAGGCGTCGAGTGCCCCCTTGAAGCTGAGGCGTTCGACGGGGACGCCATGAGCAAGTGCAGTCTGCACCAGCAACGCTCGAACGAGATTATAGGCGATCGCGTGCATCCAAAGTTCCCGTTCGATGATCCTTGGCGAGAGGCCGCGCAAGACGTCGAGCGCGAGGTTGGTCTTGAGCTGGCGATAATGGAGTTCGACCTGCCAGCGGCGGGCGTAGAGTTCGGCAATGGCAGAATCGGGGAAGGCCTTTTCATCGAGCAGTGAGGTGATGACAATCACACTTTGAGTTCGAAACCCGCGCACGTGGACCCGAAAGCGCACCAGGCGCACCGTCAGTTCCTCCGGCTGGTTTTCCCAAGCGCGCCGAGACTGCCCGGGCGGGCGCTGGGGTTTCTTCCAGGTTTCCCGCCACGAGCGATAGCGGCGAGAGCGCACGAGGCGTGCTTGGTGCAGTCGGATCACGAAATCGACCTTTCCCCCCATCAATTGGGCGAGAAAGAGCCAGCCGCAATAAGCGCGGTCGGCGACGAGCACTTCACCGGCATGCAAGCAGTGCAGCAGGCGGCGGGCGAGTGACAGATCGTGGGTTTTCCAGCCGTCCTCCACAAAAGTGAGCAAGCGTCCGGTGTGCAGACAGAACAGGCCGACTAGTTTGCCGGTGGGAAAACCGCAGCCGGGTTTTTGCCCGCCCGCATACGGCCAGCGGCGGCGGTTCTTGTTGGTATCTGGCATGGAGAAACCCGTGCCATCGATGAGCCGGACGGTGCGGCCGCGCCACATCCCCGGGGTTCGCGGCTCGAACCACCGGCTCAAAGCGGCGAACAACGCCTGCAGCCACGGCAGCGGCAGGCTGGTGCGGGCCTGACAATAGGCGCCGGTGGAATCCCCCGGCGGCTGGCGGCCCCGGCTTGCGGCGTCAGCCTGCAGGCGGGTCAACGCCCACCGGCAACTGGCGCCGCGCCGAAGCACCTGGCCCAGGAAGGCCCAGAACACCGCGACGCGGGGCAAATCCCGCTGGCGGCTGCCCGCGCCCTTTGAGGCTGGCACGAGCAGCCCGGCAAAATAGCTGCCGAATAACGCGGCCAGGCCGCCGATCGACTCGCTGGCGGCGTCCGCGCGCCGGGTTTGCACGCCCATGGGCGCACACTGCGCACGCAGCTGAGGGAAATAGGGGGTCAAGTTCATATAGGGCCGTATCTATCCGGCCTTAGCTTGACTAGCGAGCAAAATGGTGAACAAACTCGCCGTGATGCCCCCGTCTCGCCTCGCAAAACTGGAAGCCCGTTATGCCGCCCTCCGCCAGGAGCTTGCTGGCATTGGTTATCTCAGCCACGGCACTGTTTATCGGCGGCCGGCCGGACAACCCGGCACGCGCTTCACCTGGTCAACGAAGGTGAAGGCAAAAACCGTCAGCCTCGCCCTCTCAGCGGAACAGGCTGACTGGCTCGAGAAGGCCGTCGCCGAGCATCACCGCGTCAAGAAACTCCTCACGGAGATGCGCCGCCTCTCCCGCAAAATCATGCGAGCCCGTTTTCCCGATGCCGAACGACGTAGGCCTCTAAACAAGAAAGTCTTGCGCCTTATCTAAGCGCCATTCGGGTCAGGCTTTGCAGTTTGTAGTCCGATGACTTGCCCGGTTGCTGCTCCCGGTCGAGCTCCAGAGATTCCCGCCATGCGCTCATGCAATCTCCGTCCGTTCGACCATGTCGGAATCCCAAGAGAAGGCTCCTGCGAGTTGCCTCGCATTCCCGGCCGGCCGCGGCCACCCAATAAAAAGCCGTCGACCTCGCGAGGCCGGCGGCTCGTGACGCTTGACGCGTGATGTCAGGTTGTTCTCGCGAGCGCCGGCGCGGGCGGCGGTGCGGAGTGGTTGCGCCGCCGGTCCGACCGACGCGTTCCGCCGGCCTTCTCGCACTCGTCGCTGTCGAGAACGAGTGAGGTTTTGCGTTCCGCAAAACCTCTGGCGGCTGCGCCGCGGCCTAAATCGCATAATCGGCAATCGAAAACCAAAAATCCCACAGCTTCGCCCCGTCGCTTCCGGGGAGGGGAGGCAACCGACGGCGAGAATCCAGATGCGAGGGAACGCATCGAACGGAGTTTTGAATCAGCCCCTGCCAGGTCCGAGAATGCGCTGGATCAGAGGTGCCATGAGCAGGTCCTAAAGAGGCCACGTCACAACGCTGACGCTCATAATCAGTCCGCTGCCAGGGGCACTGGGGGACTGGCAGAAGCGAGATGATTGGCAGAAAATGCTCACGCTCGCAGTGTGCCGCCCGCCGCCAAATGCGTTCAAGGTAAATTGAACCTGCTTGGTTACGGTAAGGTTAAATCTCGTGCCCGGGAGTCCACGGAGCCGATCATGACTTGCCCGCCCCGGAATACGGACGCCACCATTTCGGACTCACGCGGTGGATGCGCCAAGATTGCTTCTTCGCCATTGCCGCAACTCCAACTCTCCAATGCCATCATTCCTGCCTTCATCAAGCAACCCGGCCGAAACGTTTGAGCGGCCGTCGATGCTCGATTTGGGTCGAAGCGCCGGCCAACTCCATCGTCTCGAGATGGCGGTGGTTGTACTGTCGACTCTGAATCTGTGCTTTCTCCCCTGGGCCTTTGGCGGGGTCGACCCGTGGAGCCAGCTCGTCAGTCTGGGCCTCGCCACGGGAACGGCGGTCGTGGCGCTGCTTCCGCGCCGACACTCCAGTCGGTCCAACTCCGGATGCGAATGGCGGATGTCGATGTGGTCACGGCTTCGGAGCTTTCCGGTCTTTTGGGCCGGATTGGCGCTGTTCGCGTACATGGCTGTGCAGGCGTTCAATCCGGCGTTCGAGTACCATCTCCTGGACACAACCTGGTGGCTGGTCCGGCTCGATCACGTTCGATGGATTCCCTCTGGCATGATAGTGCCCTACAATGACATGAACACGTGGCGGACCATGGTGATCTGGGGTTCGTGCTGGCTCACTGTCTGCGCCCTTTGGGTCGGCATCACCCGCCGCCGGTCGATTCTCTGGATCCTGACAGGATTGAGCGTGAATGCCGCCGCCTTTGCCGCCTTTGGCATCTTGCAGCGAGCCGGCGGCGCCACCTCGGTGTACTGGACCCGGCCGGTCCAAAACGTCAATTTCGTCGCCGGCCTGATCTATGAGAACCACGCCTCCCCGTTTTTCAGCCTGCTCGCGTGCATCGCGCTCGGTCTCACCATTCAGTTCCTCCGAAGAGGCGGCTCCCATCAGGACGATTCGGGCCCAGCCATAATCTACCTGTTCCTTGCACTCCTATCAATCGTCGGACTCATCCTGTCGTGCTCGTTTGCCGGAATCGCTCTCTTCGTGTCCGCGCTTCTTGTCATGGTGTTGGTCTTGTTCTGGCGGAGGGCTCGGGCCTCATCCCGCCCGCATAGTACGCTTCCATTTATCATTACCGCCGGATTCCTGCTTCTTCTTGGCGCCGGTTTGACCGCCGCCGTCGGCTATCGCGATTTGCAGAAGAAGCTCGCTTCCATTGCTGCCGATGGAGGCGGTTCCGAAGTCAAGATCCGCATGCTCGCCGATGCCCGGGGCTGGGAGATGTTCGCCGACCGTTGGGTCTTTGGTTGGGGAGCAGGATGTTTTCGCTACGGGTTCACAAAGTACCAGCATCGGGAGCCCGTGTTGAGCCTGCGTAACAACGTGCCGCTGCGATGGGAGCATGTGCACGACGACTGGCTCCAGTTGCTGATCGAGCTCGGCGTGGTTGGTGCGATTCCAGTGGGCTTCGTGTTGGGCTATTGGCTCCGCCAGGCCTTTCGGTTTCGACTGTGGCGATGTCCGGCCAAACTTCCGATTCTCTGCGGGCTGGCGGTGCCGTCGGTCCACGCCTTTTTTGACCTTCCCTTTCAGAATCCGGCCGTCTTGGCCACTGTTTGCGCGCTCCTGCCCCTGCTCATCCGTTGGGCAGAGATCGAAAGCCAGCCCGGGCCAACAATACGTCATGGAGTCTCAGCTTTGCGCTCAGCGATGCGATAGCCAATACCGCGAATGGTTTCGATCCAAGCGGCCTCGGAGCCGAGTTTCTCGCGCAAACGGCGAACATGCGTGTCGATTGTGCGGGTCTCGATCTCCGCTTCGTATTTCCAAACATTGACCAAAAGATGTTCGCGCGTCAGCACGCGGTTGCGACTCTCCATGAGCCGTGAAAGAAGCTTGAACTCAATGGCTGTGAGCTGGACGGGCCGGCCGTTGACTGTCACCTCATGGCATTCGACATCGAGGACGATCTGGCCGACCTGGAGGCGTTTTGCCTCCTTGGGAATATCCTTCGTTCGGCGCAGAATTGAATGAACTCTGAGCACGAGCTCCCGGATGCTAAATGGCTTGCAGAGATAGTCATCACCTCCCACCTCGAAGCCGCTGATACGGTCGGCCTCCTCCACTCTGGCGGTCAAGAAAATGATCGGTACGCCTTTCAGTTTGGGATCAGTCCGCAGGATGCGGCAAATCTGGATGCCGTTGAGGTCCGGCATCATGATGTCGAGGATTACAAGATCCGGTAGAAGCGAGCGGGCGATTGCGAGGCTCCCAACGGGTTCGTTAACCGTCGTCACATCGTAGCCAGCAGCTTTGAGGTGGTGGGAAACCAAGTTGGTGATGTCAGGTTCGTCATCTATGATGAGGATCTTCTGACCCGTGCCCGCTGCTTTCAGCTCATTCATGATCAGTAATCAATGTTAGACGGAATGGAGCGGCTTCCGAGATAATTGCCCGCTGTCACGTATTTGTTACATGGTGCTCAATCGCGCGGGAACTCCCGGCAGAGCGATTCCCACGGGTCTGCCGCGGAGTCGGTTTCATCCTCGAGCAGCCGCAGCGGCGGGCACCACTGTGCAGCAGCCCTGTGACGAAATCGCTACAGGAAGGTGAAATCTGAGGCTCGGCAATGCCGTCCGCTTGACCTTGGGAAATCTCTCCGCCGACAGTACTGGTCCGGATGTCTCATACTTCACGTCACCGCATAGCCCCAGTTTGTTTAATGCACATGGTTGCCGGCTCTGCGTCCAATGTGTCCGGGCCAGCCCGCGCCTTTCCTGGTCTCGGTGTTTGCCACGATCATTCTTCCAGCTCCTACGGACTTGGCAGCGGTGAGAATCGCAGGATGGGCAGAATACGCCGGCGCCTCGCCGGAACCATGCTCGCGATGTCGTTCGCGGTCGCGTTTCCCACCTCCGGACGGGCCGCCGGCGGCGGAGCTCCGGCCGCAGCCGAGCCTTCCGTTGCGATTTCGCTGGAAGCGCCCGCTGAGGGAGTGGTCGCTCCGAATTCCAGCGAAACCCAACTGGCGCGCGTGACGGCTTGGATCCGGGAGAAAGTGCCGGAGTGTCCGCCGGATGTCATGGTATCGGCCGCGCAGCGCTTTCTGGAAGAATTGCAGGAGCGTCATCCCGAACAGCTGGACCGCCTGCTCGCCGGCAATTCTCCATTGCGCGACTGCGAATCGGACCTTTTCCGCCATCTCTGTGCACAGCTCACCAAGAACCCATCGGCATCCTTGCGCGAGGACCTTGCGCGGCGCCGGCTGGAGGTAGTGCTGGCGCAGGAGGGCGACCCTTCTGCAGCCAACACGCAGAATGCCGCCCGTCTAATGGAGAAGATCAAGGACACGTCCCAGGTACAATACCGCCGGCTGCTTGAAGGGCGCATCGAGGACGATGATCTGGCGCTGCTGCTAAAACGGGTTCGCCGCAGCGGTGCCGCCTCCCCGGCGCCGGCGGCCGCAAAACCGGAGGTGCTGACCGCCGCCGCGATTGTGTCCGAGTTTTCGCGCCACAATCAGGTCGGCGCCGACCTGCAGCGTTTGCGCGCGTACACCGTCGAGGGCCGCTTGAAGACAGCGTCGGGCGAAGAACAGCACCTTTTGCTGTTCAAGATGCGCCCGGATAGCTTCCGCTTGGTCGTACTGGCGGACGGAGTCGCCCGTTTCATCCTGGCCGGCGATGGCCAGCGCTTTTGGCAGCAGACGCCCGGCCAGCCGCCCGAGATCGTTTCGGCGGAGAAGATCGGCGAGCGGCGCCATCTGGGGGAATTCGTCGATCCGTTGTTTGGCGAAGAGAGCTGTGCCTACGAGCGGCTCGACGATGGGGCCTCCGCCGCGCAGAAATTCTACCGGATCGCCGTACGGCGATCCGACGGGTCAGGCTATGTGGCCCAGATTGACCAGGAGACGTTTCGCGAGATCGGACGGGAAGACGCTGGCGGCGCGAACATACGCTATTCGGATTTTCGATCCCTGGCGGGCGTGACGATCGCATTTCGCGAGGAGGCGACAGACAAGGACGGCCGCAAAGGCATCCTTGAACTGACCCGGGTCACCCCGAATCCCGGGCTAATCCAGGACTTCTTCGAACCGACGGTCGAAGGCGAACAGAGTTATTTTGCCTTTGAACGACTTCTGGCGCGCCAGCCGATGGCCGCCGGCAATCCTGGTTCACCCACGAAATGAACCGAAGCCATTGCAGGAGCCTGTTCGCAGGCGATTCGAACCGTGGCGGCGCGGCTTCACGCGCCGCCGGAGTCACGCACGACCGATGACGACGAATGCTTCATCCTTGCGACGGCCAAAATGGCGCCGGCTGGCGGTTGGCGGCGGTTTTGGGCTGGTGCTCCTGTATGTTCTGTTCGTTTCAGCCGGCTATCTCTGGCTGCGTTTTGCGCTCAAGAATGATCAGACCAGTTTGGCCAAAGTGGCGCTCCTGCGCTGGAAGGAGATCCGGCATGGCATGGCCGCCGAACAGTTCGCCGCCGGCAAGAGCGCGTGGGAGGCGAAGAACTACCAGGCCGCGTATCTGGCGTTTTCCTCCGGTGTGCGCAACGATCCGGACAACGTCGCCGGACGTTTGATGACGGCGAGTTTTCTCGATGCGGTTGGAGCGGCGAAGCCCGCGATTGCCCTGTTGGAAGACGGCTTGGCGCGCGCGCCCGACAACCGCCAACTGATCGAGCGGACCTTTGATCTCCTCATCGCGAGGGGCCGCGACGGCCATGCGCTCGATCTGCTGCACAAACAGTATTCGTCAGAACTCGCCGGTGCCAATGGACCGATGCTGCAGACGTACGAGGTGCTCGCGACACTGAATGCCGAAGGGAGCGCGGCTGCAAGAAAGCTGCTGGAGAAATATCCCGGTCTGGGGAAGCGCCAACAGTCCGCACCGGTGGTTGCCCGGGTGTTGTGGGAATCGCGGGAACGGCTGGCGGCGATCGAACTTCTTTCGGCCTGCCTCGACGCCGAGCCCGGCGCTTTTTCAACTTATGCCCAGCTGGCCGAGTGGCAATTAGCGGCCGGCATGGCGGACGATGCCCGGCAGACCGCTCAAAGGGCGGTCGCTCAATTTCCGAAAGACCTGGCGCCGCGAATCCTGTTGATCTCCACAATCACGTACGATCTTCGTCAGGGGCAGCAGGAAGTCGCCTCGTATCTGAAGGATTTTGCCGACCGGCCGGAGGCGTTGGCGCTCCTGGCCAATCTGGCCGGCCGCAAAGGGTGGATCGGCCTGGCCCGCGCGCTTTACGAAGTCGGCGCCGATCGCCAGCCGGATCTCCGGATGCTTGCTCTTTATTATAGTGACGCGCTTGTCCGCGGTTCAAGATTCAGCGAAGCCCGGCAGGTCCTTGAGCAGGCCGAACAACAGGCGGAGGACGCCAATTCGTCCTTCATGGCCACGCTGCGGCAACGCCAGATCGCGGTGGCGGCGGCACTGGGAGACCACGACAGTACCCGTGAGCTGGCGCGGCGTCTGGCGGCGGTCTTGCGCAGCGACCCGGACGGGCTCGAAATCTGCCGCCGCCGGTTCGCCCAACAGGGCATCACCGAGGCGGCCGCCGAGCTCTCCGCCGCGTCAACCCCGTCGAAGATTGCAGCGGGCAAATAGCGCGGAAGAAGATGCAGCGTCGTGGGGTGAAAACAAGCCAGAAACAGGCTCGCTGGAAAATCCGTGGCAAATTCCTGGCCGAGAATCTTGCCATGATGCGCATCCTTTTTGTCATTGCGCTCTCGTGCCCCCCAGCTTTCGCCCGGTGAACATCTGCATCTGTTTCTGATACGACTCCAGCGCGGCGCGTCCCGATTTCGTGATGCGAAAGGACGTGACGGGCATTCGGCCGCGGAATACCTTGGTCGTCTTCAGGTAGCCGGCTGCCTCGAGTTTCTGCGCGTGACTTGACAGGTTGCCCTTGCTCAACGTCGTGACTTTCTGGAGGAAGAGGAACTCGACTTCCTCGGCGGCAGAGAGGGCGGTGAGGATGGCCAGCCGCGCCGGTTCGTGAACCATGCGGTCCAGATCAAGCAAAGGCGGAATGGATTCGTTGTCGCTGCTCATTGTTGCAGAGGGTCGATGGTTGGAGCCGGCGAGCAGGCCGCAGCTTGTCCGTCCCGGACTCTTCCGGCGACGCAGGCTTCGAATTGCCGCGCATCCGCTGGAGGGAAATAGCAATAACCGTCATCCCAGGTGATGCGATAGTGACCAACCGAACTCATGCAGGCGGTCATTTCCCGCGCGGGAAAGAGCGGCCAGACCCACCCGTGCAGGATCAACTCGCTTCGAGGGGCTTCTTCGACCGCGACGATGCGCTTCCATGCGAGCAGCTTTGGAGAACCGAAGAATCGATGGAATCGAACGCCGCTCCGGTCGATCGTGATCTTCTCCACTGTGAACGAGAGAAAGACGACCAGCAGGAAGAAAAACGTGTACTCTCCAACCGCCGGAGAATGGGCGAGGAAACCTGCGACCAGCGACGGCAAGACGAAGAGCGACCCTATCTGAAGCACGCTGATTGACAACGCCACCGCGAAATCACCCGCGTCCCGGGGGAGGATCCGGGGAGCGAAAGACCGGCTTTCGGCTGGCGCAGCGTTCGTCCCGGCCGGTGGGCCAATCATGTCAGCCGGCAGAGCATCCAGTTCGTGCTTGACCTTGCGAAACTGGGCGTGCGCCCAGATGCCCATGACAATCAGAACGACCCCCATGGCAGTGGAAGCGAGCATCAAGCCCAAGACAGCTTCAGCGTAGCCACCCTGCAGCACATTGGCGCTTCCGAGGCAGAGGATCAGGAGTGCGTTCCGATCGGACGAGCTGACCATCCGTCGCCCGAGGAGCGGCAGCATGAGGGCGACGGCATTCGAGAGCAGAGCACCCGGTATCCGCTGCGCCGGGAAACTCCAGAAGGCGAGGTCGATCCACACCCCCAAGATCAACGTGACTGCCACTGCAATCTCAACGATGCTTTGGACCAGATGAACGTCAGTGCAGAGTTGGGTTCGGGCCTCAATGACGAGACCGTGCCTTTCGTAGACGCGCCGTTGAATCCAGGCGCGTCCGAGAAGCCAGAGCGCTGGCAACGCGAGGGCGATCGATGTCAGAAGCGGCTGCTGCGCCCAGTCCATTTTTTGGAGGAACCGCCAGAAGCCGGGACTCCCGCCCCGGGCAAGATGGTTTGAATACGAGTGGAGGTCGCTGCCAAGGACAAGGCCTCCGAGCAGCGCGACACACAGCCCTCCCCAAGCGGCGCTGAGGCCGGCCTGGCTCCGGGAATAAGTGGCATAGCGCCGGGTCAAATCCTCGATGCGCGTGAGTTCTTTGTTGGTGATTTCCATGGTGATTTTGTGATTACACAGACCGGTTTGCGTGCCCAACTGGTCTGTGTCAACTTAAATCTATTGGCTTCCGTCCCTTCCCGACACAGCCGGTCCGCCCCCGGGGTCGAGTGATCCGACGCACTCGGGATTCCAGCGGCCCGCCGGAAGCCGCGATTATGTCGAGCCTCTTGCGCTGCCAAGGCTGACCTGAATCTCACGATCCGCGCCCGCGGCGATCATCAGCAGCGAGCAACTGCGCCGAGCGGAAACGCCGCTGTCCTGGGAGGTCTCAATCACGGTGAGAATGGCCAGTTTGATTTGCGCGTTGATCCGATGGCCGGCTATCGGTCCCACGAACCCCCATCCGTTTTTTTTCGCAAGATCGCCAGCTCTACCGCGAGATCGGCCAGCGCCCGTTCCTTTTGCTGCAGTTCCCGCTTGAGCTCCTCATACGAGTCGGCGCTCACGACCTCTGCCTTGCGGCCGGGCTTGGCGCCGAGCCGTTGAATGGCTCCTTCTTTCACCTGCTGGCGGATCCGCGCCAGATCCGTTGAGTAGAGCCCTTCCCGGCGCAGAATCTCGCCGATCGGCTCCGTGCTATGCTGGGCCTCCAAGAAGACCTGGAACTTCTTCTCCGCACTCAGATACCGGCGCTTCTTTCCGTCCCCGCGTTTGGGAGGCGTGTTTGCTGCTTCGCTACTGTTCATGGTGTTTTTCCTTTTTGAGGCCACCAGGTGGGAGGCCCAGACTCCAGTCGGCCTACGGGCTCCTTCCGTCTGGGCCTCCCACTTCTCCTTGTAGCGTAATCTAACCTGCTCTTGAGGTCACGAACTCAGAAACGGGGGGAATCACTCCCGTATCCAGTTTGATGTCCTTTGGGCTGAGCTTGGTGATTTCGCCAGTGCGGATGCAAGGGCGGATGCCGGCAAAGAGGCAGAGCGCAAAAAACGGCACGAGCCGGCCGCCATCGTAGTTCTCAACGAAGGCCATGAGTTCCTGCGCCTGCGCGGCAGTGAGTGCCTGAGCCGAGCCACGACGGTGCGCGATCCGGTAATATGGAATCCTCTCTACCGGATTCCTGACGATCCACGCCTTTTGAAACGCAAACTTGAATAAAGTGCTGAGAATGCTGCGTCGGTTGTCGTAGGTCTTGAGCGCCGGCTTTCCTCGCTCGCAAAACGCGGTAAGACTTTCTGGTGTCAGTGCTGATATTGTACGGCCAGAAAAATGGCTCATCAGCAACGCCAGCTCCTTTTTGATATTGCCGACTTGAACTTCCGAAATGATCCCGCGCCCATGCTCCTGCCGCTTGAACGCGAGATACTCCGCGACGGCCTCGTTGAGCGGCTTCTCGCGCTCCGGAGCGCGATAGTTGGTGAGCGTGTAATCGATGCAGAACGCGAGCGAATGCGGCTGGCCGGAGAGACGGTGGAAACCCGCCTCGGCGTCGCGCACCTGTTCCGCCGTGAGACAGGTCATGACGGAGAGAAGTCCGGCATCGATCTGCTCGGACTTGCGTTCGAGCGCAGCCTTTTCGGCCGCTGCTTCTTCGCGGGTTTTGAGGTTCTTCCGGATCCGGACGCCGTGGAGGAAGCCGGACACCCGCCAAGACGTGACGCCGTTGCGGTTTTCAAACCGGCTGACGGCAAACATTGTGTTGTGGCTCATGCTCAGGTTGCCACGTCAACTGGGCAACCTAGCTTCAGCGAAAACTTAAGCTGCTATCGGTAAATTGCTTAAGTGGTGCCCGGAGTCGGGGTCGAACCGACACGACTTTAAAGGTCGCGGGATTTTGAGTCCCGTGCGTCTGCCAATTCCGCCATCCGGGCTGGGCCAGGAATGCGAAACCGTAGGCCGGTGACTCCTGAAGTAAACGCTATTTTCTCGGCCAATCTCCCTTGCCAGACACCGCCCTTCGTTCGAAACTCCCCGGCCTTATGTCTGACTTCCGCGTCTATTGCCAGCCCCCTGAACGCGAGCCGTCGGAGATCCGACCCTCCCCGGAAGAGAGCCATCATCTGGTGGCGGTGAACCGCGCCAGATCCGGCGACACCGTGGTGGCGTTCGACGGCCGGGGCAACGAATGGATCTGCGAACTGGTCGGGGACGAGAAGCACGCCGCCGTGCTCAAGGTCCGTTTCCGCCAGAAATCCAAGCCCCTGCCCTACGAGATCACGCTCGGCCAGGCGTTGCCAAAGGGACAGTTTATGGATGGGATCGTCCGCAAAGCCACCGAACTCGGCGCCGCCCGCATCATCCCCATCGAGAGCGACCGGACGATCGTGCGCCTGGAGGGCGACCGGACCGACCGCAAGATCGAGAAATGGCAGACGGCCGCGGTGGAGGCGGCCAAACAATGCGGCAACCCGTTCGTGCCGGAGATCATGCCGGTGCAGTCCGCCGGCGAATTCATGCAGGCCAGCCAGGGCTACGACCTGAAGCTCATCGCCAGCCTCCAACCGGGCGCAAAATCATTGCAGAGCGTGCTCTCGTCATTCGTCGCGGCAAAGGGACGCCCTCCGCACAAGGTGCTCTGGCTGATCGGTCCCGAAGGCGACTTCACCCCGGCCGAGCTGGGCATTGCGCGCGGCACGGGTTTCGAGCCGATCACGCTGGGCCCGCTCGTCCTCCGCTGTGAAACCGCGGCGGTCTACGCCCTCAGCGTGCTCAGCTACGAACTGCAGCCGGCCGGAACCTGAGGCGAGGGATCGGCTCCCTCACCGTCAGCCGGCGCACGCGGGCGACTGGCCTGCCGCGCCCGCTCAATCCCCGGCCCGCCCACGGGACGAGCGGCGGGCCCGGCACGCTCCTGTGCCGGCGCTCCGGCCCGTCAGGAGTCCGCGCCTTTCGATGAGACCCGCCGCCGCCACGCCACCAACCGCCGGGCCACCGCGACAGCGTTGGCAAAACTGTCCGGTCTGGCCACGCCCTTTCCCGCGATGTCGAAGGCCGTGCCATGGTCTGGACTGGTGCGGACGTGCGGAAGGCCGAGCGTGACGTTGACCGCCTCGTCGAAATCGACGGCCTTCAGCGGCGCCAAGCCCTGATCGTGAAAAAGCGCGATCACCGCATCGAACTCCCCTCGCATCTGCCGCGCGAACAGCGTGTCAGCCGGCTGGCACAACGAGAGGCCGGGGAACGCCGCCTGGAGTCCGCTGAGAATCGGATTGATGATGCGCTGCTCCTCGTCCCCGAACAGACCGCCCTCCCCGGCGTGCGGATTGAGGCCGCACACGCCCACGCGCGGCGCCGCGATCCCCTCCGCACAGGCCAGCTCCACCGTCGCGCGGACGACCCGCGCGAAATTCGCGGCGGTGAGGAAGGCCGGCACCTCGCGCAGCGGCACGTGCCAGGAAAGCAGGGCCACCCGCAGGCGTCCGCCGCAGAAGGCCATCGTGGGTTCGCCGCCCCAGCGCGCCGCGAAAAACTCGGTCTGCCCGGGGTGCGGGTATCCGATGCGCGCGAGCCACGCCTTGCTGACCGGTCCGGTGACCACGCCGGAGAACTCGCCTGCAATGCAGCCCTTCGCCGCCCGTTCCATCGCCGCCCAGGCCACGAGCGCGCCTTCGCCCGTCGGCCTCCCGGGCTCGGCCTCAAACTCATCGAGCCCCACCGGGATCTTGTCTCCCGCCGCCGGAAGCTGCTCCAGCCAGCGAGGCGGGCCGATGACGGCGGCGTGCCCGGCCTCTTCCGGGTGGGCCTTCAACCAAGACATCAACACCTCCGGCCCGACGCCGGCCGGATCGCCACAGGTGAGCGCGAGCTTCATGGAATGATTGTCTGAAATGCCGCGAGCCTGAATGTCCCCCGCCGCCGCGACGCCCTCCGAATCGCCCCCGGCAAACAAGCAACGGCGGCCTCCAGCAGCAGCTTCACAGCGCCTCGCCCGGAGCCTCCTGCTCCGTCGTCCAGACCCGTCGCGCCCGCGCCACTCCGCGCCGCCCTCCGGAAAAGAACTCCAGGAAGCATTTCGCTTCCGGGCTCCGCACGCCGCGGACCAGCATCTCCTGCGCCCGATGCCGGACGTTGCCGCCTTCAAAGTACACCTCGCGGAAACATTCCTTCAGCTCGGCGACGGCCTGACTCGAGGAATTGCGGCGCTTCAGCCCCACCAGGTTGAGTCCCACGACCTCGTCCCGCTCGGCGGTCATCACATACGGCGGAATGTCGAGGGTGATGCGGGCCAGCCCTCCAATCATCGCGCTCTCCCCGACCCGCGTAAACTGGTGCAAGGCGGCCCCACCGCCGACAAACGCGAAGGCGCCCATCCGCACGTGGCCGGCCAGGAGGACATTGTTGGCCAGCACAACCCTGTCGCCGACCACGCAATCGTGCGCCACGTGGGCTCCCGCCATGATGAAGCAGTTCGCGCCGACAACCGTCTCCCCGCCCGCCGCCGTCGATCGATTCACCGTCACGTTCTCGCGCAAGACCGTGTGCGATCCGATCCGCGCGGTGGACTCCACCGCCGGATCAAACTTCAAATCCTGCGGGTCGCCGCCAACCACCGCGCCCGGATGGACCACCACGCCGTCGCCCAGCCGGGCGTGACGGGTGACAACCGCGTGGGCGTGGACCACGCAGCCCTCTCCGAGTTCGGCGCCCTCTTCAACAACAGCCGCGGGATGAATCTTCGTCATAAAAAGTCGGCCGGGCATGCTCAGCCCTCCGCCGGGGGCCTTCGCCGCACCGCCAGCGACGGACGGTCTGCCAGGAGGTCGAGCTGGGGCTCCTTGAGAAAATCATACGTCTTGAGGATGCGGAGCAACTGCAGGGTGTCGGATTTCCGATAGTTCCGGTTGATCTCAACCTTGTCGATGATGTCGAGCAGCATGGTCCGGAAGGAAACGATGGCGTCGACGCCCCGCTCCTTGAGCATCTGCACGCTCTGCGATCGGAACGGCTCAGCCGTGGGAAGGCCGGGCAACACAAGCATCTTGGTGATGTCGGGATGGTTTCCGGGCTCTTCCGGATGCACCGGGAAAAACCGGCTCGCCTCCTTGATCACGTTTTCCTCGAGAAAGGTGAAGATCTCGGGGCTGCTCTTCAGCATGGCAGGCGTAAAATGGGTCGTGGTATGCCATCCTTTCACCACGACGATGGCCCGGTCGATCAAAGGCAGCTCCGTCGAGAACAGGAAGAAGTCAGGTTTGCGGCTGCCCCGCTCGTAGGCCGGGTTATAGACGAGCAGATCAAACTCCTCATCGCTCGTCTTGCGGCGCGCCTGGACCTGGTATTTGCGCGCCTGGCGCACAAGAAAGCCGTTCTGTTCGAAATATTCGCGGACAATGTCTTCGTCGATGGCCGACATATTGAATTCGGATTGCAGAAGCCGGATGCCGGGAAGTCAGTTGGAAGACGCTGGAGGGGCGCCTTCTCAAAGACGCAACCCGGCTATCTACCATCCGGCACTCGCGATCTGCAATCCGAAATCAAGCCGCACACCGCAGGGTGGGTGCATATGCCGATTGACGGTGGCGCCTTCCGGCACCGCCGCCCGGTGTCAAAGCGCCCCCACGTCGCGCCAGACCCCCTCGACCAACGCCGGTGAAACGCCCTCATGCGTGACGGCATCGCCCAAACGCGTCAGGACAACAAACCGCGGCAGCCCCGCGCGCACTTTCTTGTCGCGTGTCATGGCCGCCATGAGCCCCGCTGCCGGCAGGGCGTCCGTCAACCGCGTGGGCAGGACATGCGCCGAGAGGACCGCATCAACCCGCGTCACGTCGCCCGGGGCGAGGTTTCCGAGCTTCTGCGACAGGCGTGCGGCCGCCGCCAGACCGATGGCGACGGCCTCGCCGTGGAGATACCGCCCGTAGCCGGTCGCCTGTTCGATCGCATGGCCGAACGTGTGCCCGAGATTCAGCAGCGCGCGGCCTCCCTCTTTCGCCTCTTCGCGCTCATCCTTCTCGACGATGCACGCCTTGATTGCGCAGCAGCGCCGGACGATCGCAGGCAGCTCGGAGCTGCCAACCGCAAGCGGCAGCTGCTCCAGGCGGCTGAACAACGCCGCATCGCCCAGCAGGCCGTACTTGATCACCTCGGCCATGCCCGCGGCAATTTCACGCGGCGGCAGGGTTTCCAGCAGCCGGGTGGCAATGAAGACGCCGCGCGGCTGGTGAAAGGCTCCGGCAAGGTTTTTGCCCGCCCCCAAATTGATGCCGGTCTTTCCCCCTACCGAGCTGTCAACCATGGCCAGCAGCGTCGTTGGAACCTGGTAATAGTCGATTCCGCGCAGATAACTGGCGGCGGCAAACCCGGTGAGATCGCCAATCACGCCGCCACCCACCGCAAAAAGCGCGCCGCTCCGGTCCAGGCGCTGCTCCGCCAGGAAATCCAGCACCCGGCCGAAAGACTCCAGAGATTTGGTGGATTCCCCGGGCGGGAGGACCAGCGTCGGGGCACCGGCGGCCATTTCCGCGAGCGCCCGTTCCTGCCGGGACGCGACATTGGAATCTGTCACGACCGCCACCTTGCTCCCCCTGCTGACGAGGGCGCCCACTTCGGCGCGGATCTCCTGCCGCAGATCAGCAGCGAAATGAATGGGATAGCTGCGCTCCTTTAACTGAACCGTGAGCATCTCGGCCATGAGCGACATAAAGCGCCGGAGCCTGCGGCGGTCAACGCCTAGCGCAAGGCATGATCGAGCTCGTCGATCACAACTTTCAAGACCACCGCCATCCGCGCCCGGGCTTCGAGCGACAGGCGCATGTGCTTCGGCATCTTCCTCGCGCTTTCAGACAGGCGTTCCATCAGCATCTGGAGGACCATCGGCTGGCGGCAGCCCGACCTGATTCGATTCAACGCTTCCTCCGAGGCGGGTGGCGCTGTCGTGACCAGAAGGTCCATCTCACGTTGCATGGCCTCACGCATCGCCGGCAGGCGCAGGCGCGGCGCGCGGCAGCCCGGCTGCACCATGGCGAACCACGCCTGGAGGAGGAACGTCGCCAGGTAGCTGAACTCCACTTCGGAAAGCAGACCCTGGGTCAGCTCGCCCGCGTCCGGAACCAGGGTTGCTCCACTCGCCTCCAGTTCATCGAGGGCTTCGGCCGCTGTGTCAAACTCTTCGAGCGCGGTGTTCAGCCGCTCGGCCGCTTCATCGGAATCGAACGGCCCGTCGGGCAGCGGATCGGGCTCCAGCCGGTCATCATCGGATTCATGCTCCCGCCCGCCGGCCAGCTGCCCGTCATCGCCCGTCACCCCAACGTCCTCCGGGTTCTCCAGCCCAGGCGGCGGGCGCGGGGGGGGCGGCGGCACGTCGAGTTCGTCCATGCCGAGTTCGCGCAGGAGCCAGTTGATGTCGTCCGCCCGGCCGGCCCTCAGGTTGTTCTCGTCATGACCGCGGACGAAAGACTTCATCACGCGCACAAGTTTCGGCCGCAATCCCGGGTCGCGCACCGCCTCGCGCGGCGTCCGCCCGTTGAGCGCGGGGAGGGGCTCGTCCCCAAACGTTCGGAGCCGGGCCTGCTCCATGTCCGCCCGCATCTCCCCCTCTGACCCGCCGTGCCGCGCGGCCATGCGCCAGCTCATCAGCCGCACCTGCGATACATGATCGAGCAGCCGCGGCGGAACGAGCGTCGATCCGCCCTGCGGTTCCTCCAACGCCGTGCGGGCGCCAAGATCATCGAGCCTTTCGCCGGCAAACCGCACCCGGGCGCCCATTCTCGCCTCAAGCTTCCCGCGCAGGCGACCCAGCCGTTCGTCCCCCATCGCCTCGATCCGCCAGGATGTCCGGCCCAGCAGGACGCGGCCGAGAAGCAGACGGCTTCCCTCCGGCAGTCTGACAACCGGATCATCGGCTTCGTCCAGCCACGCCCGCGCCTCCGCGAAGCCCTCGCGCATTTCACGCTCTTCGATGTCGTCGCTCTCCACGTCGGCGAACGCATCCAGCGCCGCGCGGCACTCGCCAAAGGGCGCCCGGAGCTCGTACACGGCCGATCCCCATTTCGCATTGATCCGCTCCACCATCAGCCGCTGGCGCTCCCTAACCGTTGCCGCGAGCGCCTCGTCCAGCCGCACGAAATGCTCGGCCAGCCAGCGCCGGAGGGGCTCGTCTCCCGCCGGCCCGCCAAGGTGCCGTGCCAGCTCGGTGACGATCTCGACGGGTTCGAATGGCGCCCAGTCGGGGATCAGCAGGGCTGTGCCGGCCATCCGCCAGAAATGCGGGAGGGGGTAAGCCCAGGTGAGAAACGGCGCAAAACGCACCGCCTGGCCCGCCAGGCTGCGATCCACCACGTTCAGCCGGGCGCCCTCCGGAGAGAACAGATCGATCACTTCGAGGCGTTGCGCGTCAACCACGCGCCGGATCTCCAACAGGTTGACGCGCATCTGCATCTTGCCTCGAAACAGGGTCCGCTCGTCGTTCGTGAGACCCGGGAATCCGGCCCTCTCCCAATGCTGTGCGCAGGTCAGTCCGTCCGCCTCGATCCGAGAGAAAAGCTGCCAGCTCGTGAAGGCATGCGCAGCGTGGGGCGATTCCGTCCCCACGGCACGGCGAAACGCCAGCGCAAGCGCCGGACGGTCGGTGGAGTCGGCGAACATCCACTCCAGCGTCTTCCTGTCCAGTTCATCCTCGATTTCCAGGAGTTGCGCATAATTCGCCGGCGCAAACGGATTGTGGGCGCAATCCGCGGGACACGAATACCGGCTCACGCGGTTCCCGCCGCAATCCCCTGATGAAATCTCCCGCCCGACGACCGGGCACATCCGCCGTCTTGCCTCCTTAGCCATGATGAATGCGCCGCCACGATGACAGACATCCCGGACACAGAACCAGCTTTTTCCCAAGGAATCCGGCTGCTCACTCCTCCGCCCGCGCCGTCACGACCGGGCGCACGCCCAGGGACGCCAGATCCGCCACGACCGCGCGGTTCTGCGGCAGGCTGAAAAAGACCAGGACGGCGTTCGCCGCCGCCGCCCCCGGCTTTGGGCTCGCACCACGCGGTTCCCCGTCGAAATCCTCCCGCCGCGCCGCCGCCAGGGCATCGAGGCTGCCGAACCGGCGGGCCAGATCCCGGGCTGTCTTCGCGCCGACATGCGGGATGCTGAGTCCGTAGATGAACCGCCACAGCTCCGCATGCCTGCTCCGCTCGATCGCCGCGAGCAGGCCGGCGGCGGATTTTCCCCGCTCCAGGCCCGGCGCCGCCAGATCCCCGCGCCGCAGGCGGTAGAAATCGGCGATGTTTTTCACCCGTCCGCTCCCGACCAGCGCGTCGATCGTCACTGGACCGAGCCCGTCGATCTTCACGCAGCCTTTCGACGCGAAATGCCGCAGGCGCTGGCGCATCTGCGCCGGGCACTCCGGGTTTGGACAGCGCACGGCCACCCCGTCTTCAAGCTCTGCGAGGGCGGCGCCGCACGCTGGACAGATTGAAGGGAAGACGTAGGGCCGGCTTTCGGCCGGGCGCCTGCCAAAATCCACGCCGCTCACCGACGGGATGATCTCGCCGATCTTCTCCAGGTAAACGAAGTCGCCGACCCGGAGATCCTGCCGCGCGATCATGGCCCGGTTGTGCAGGATCGCCCGCGTCACCGTGCTGCCCGCGAGCATGACCGGCGCGAGTTCCGCCACCGGAGTCAGCAGGCCGGTGCGCCCCACATGGATTGTAATCGCCTCCACCCGGGTTTCGACGCCCTCAGGAGCGTACTTGAAGGCCAGCGCCCACCGCGGCGCCCGTTCCGTCTCGCCGAGATCGCGCCGCAGGGGAACGGAATCGAGCTTGATCACCGCTCCATCGACCGGAAACGGGAGCCTCTGTCGCCGGCGCCGGAAATCCTCGACGGCGGCCCAAACCCCGTCCGCCCCCCGGGCCGTCCGGTATTCCTCAAGGCCCGGCAGCCCCCACCCGCGCACCTGCTCATGGAATCCGCGCTGCGTCGCGGGCCGCATCGCGGCGGGCTCGCACGCGCCCCAACCGTAAAACACCACGCTGAGATTGCGTTCCGCCACCTCGCTGGGGTCCAGCAACCGGACGGTTCCCGCGGCGAAATTCCGCGGATTGGCGAACGCCGGCTCGTCGGCCGCCTCGCGTTCGCGGTTGATCCGCTCAAATTCGGCGAACGTCAGATAGATCTCCCCGCGCAATTCGATCAGGTCCGGGACCGGGTTGGCCGCGCCGTCCGCGGTGAACGGCCGGAGTTCGCGCGGCAGCGAGCGGATCGTCAGCACATTGGCAGTCAGGTCATCCCCTTCGTCGCCGTTGCCGCGGGAGACGGCCCGCATCAGGCGTCCGTGCTCGTAGGTGACGCTGATGGCCAGCCCGTCGAACTTGGGCTCGATGACGAACGCGGGATCGACGCGGCCCACGCGCCGGGCCACGCGGGCGAGAAACGCCTGCAATTCCTCCTCCGAATACGCCTTGTCGAGGCTCAACATGCGCTCCCGATGACGACACACCGGGACAAGGCCGCTGCGATCATCGCCGATTCCAGGATCCGGCGCGGGGCGCCTCCGGCGTCCGGATACCGGGCTTCCAGCCCCGCCATCTCCTGCCGCAGCCGGTCGTAGGCCGCATCGCTGATCTCCGGCGCGGCTTTCTGGAAATAAAGGACGTCGTGATGGGCGATCTCCCGCCGCAGCGCGTCAATGCGCCGCCGGGCTTCGGCCGGCGTCAGGCCGGAGCCGCCGCCGGCATCGGTGGCCGGCGTCCCGCCGCCGGCCGGAGGGGTTCCGGCAGTCCCGGCGGCCGCAACCCCGGCGCCGGAGATCAAGATCCCGACCAGCGCCCCGCGCCAGATCCCTCCCCGGCGCCGGCCGCCGCGGCTGCCTCCGGACTGCATCTTCCATTTCATCGAACTTTGCACAAACAGGATCATCTTGTGAAAAGCGAGGAGTGTTTTTCCTCCTGGCAGCGCGGCCCGGCTTGCGTTTTCGGCGCATTTCGTCTGCCTCATGGCAAACATCGATTGAATTTCCTGCCATGGCACTTTCTCCCGAACAGACAAAAGCCGTGACCTCATGGGTCGCCGCGGGCGACAGCCTGGCGGTCGTCCAAAAAAAGCTCTTTGAAGAGTTCAAGGTTTCGATGACCTACATGGACGTCCGTTTCCTCGTCGACGATCTCGGCCTCCAGCTGAAAAGCCCTGCAAAAAGCTCCGTGGACGCCAAGGTCGATCTCCCGAAGGCGCGGCCGGACCTGCCCGCCCAGCCGGAGAAGAAGGTCGGGCTCCTGAACAAGCTGAAAAGAGCAGTCGGGGCGGCCGGCGACGAGCCCGAGGAAGCCGAAGACCGGGATTCGGTTGTGGAGGAACCCGGCCCGGATGCGGACCAGGCCGGCGATTTTGCGGAGGATCCTGCCGGAACAGGCGCCGTGAAGGTCGAGCTCGATCGGGTCGTCCGCCCCGGAGCCGTCGTCAGCGGCTCGGTCACCTTCAGCGATGGCGCGGCTGGAAAATGGGCGCTGGATCAATTCGGCCGGCTGATGCTCGACACCGGCAAGAAGGGCTATCAACCCCCGGAAAGCGACGTCCAGGCGTTCCAGCGCGAACTCAGCGCCCAGCTCCAGCGCCACGGATTCTGACCCGGCTGGCGGCGCGCGCCGGACGGCGCGCCTTCAAGCCGCCGGCGGGCGCGGCAGCGTGAAGAAGAACGCGGCGCCCCGGCCAGGCGCGCTCTCCACCCAGACCCGGCCGCCGTGGAGCTGCACAATGTGCTTCACGATGCTCAGGCCCAGGCCGGTGCCTCCCTGCTCCCGCGACCGGCCCTTGTCCACCCGATAGAACCGCTCGAAAATGCGCGGCAGGTCGTCCGCGGGGATGCCAGGGCCGTTGTCGCAGACGCCGACCTCGATCGCCCCGCCGACCTCCCGCAGCCGGACGTCAATCTGCGAGCCGGCGGGCGTGTATTTGATCGCGTTGTGGAGCAGGTTCTCAAACACCTGCGTGATCTTCAGGGGATCGATCTCGATCATTCCCGCCGACGGATCGGCCGTCAGCGCGATCTTGTGCCCGGCGGCGGCGGGCCGTTCGCGGAAGTCGGCGACCACCCGGCCTGCCAACCCCGCGATCTCCACCGGTTCGCGGTGCAATCCGGGGTCCCCCGATTCGAGCCGCGAGAGCACCAGCAAATCCTGGAGAATCGAGTTCAGCCGCTCGGTGTGGCGCTGCACCGTGAGCAGGAACCGCTCGCGGTCCTCGAGGGACATTTCCCGGTGGCCATCCACCAGCGTCTCCACGCACCCCTTCATCACGCTCAGCGGCGTGCGCAACTCGTGCGAGACGTTGGCAACAAAATCCTTCCGCACCTCCTCGAGCCGCCGCTGCCGGGTGATGTCGTGCAGCACGAACAGCGTCCACGGCCCGGGACGCCCGCTGGGCGGCGGAACAAGGGTCCCGGAAGCCTCGATCCAGATTGCCGCCGGCCCCTCGCCGACCGCTATTTCACGGCGCGCCTCCGCCCGGCCGGCCCGCACCGCCCCCAAATAGTCCAGGAACGGCAGACTGTGGAGAACGACCTCCACCCGCTGACCCACGATGTTCTGGGCGCGGGGAAAGATGGCGGCCAGCGCCGGATTCGCGAGCCGAACGTAGTTGTCGGGGTCCACGATCAGCACCGCCTCCTGCAGGCTTCCGAGCGTGGCATCGAGATGGGCGAGCTGGCTCGACCCCTGGGCCTGCAGGCGGACCACCTCGGCCATCAGCGCGTCCACCGCGGCGCAAAGCCGGTCCCAGTCATCTGCCGTTTTTCCAACGGCTGCGTCTCCCGGCAGGGACTGCTGTCGCGCGGACACCGTTTGTCCGAGCTCGCGCACCGCACGCTGGTGAGCGCGGAGTTTGAGCAAAGCCGCCAGAAGCCCCGCGCCGAGCACAGCGATGATCAGGAGGTTCATGCGTCGGGCCGGCTTTCGGCCATCCGGTAGCCCACGCCGCGGATGGTTTCTATCCAGGCGGCCTCATCCCCGAGTTTTTCACGCAGGCGGCGGACATGGGTGTCGATCGTCCGCGTGTCGATCTCGGTCGAATAGTTCCACACGTCGATGAGCAGGCGCTCGCGGGTCTGGACGCGGCCGCGCCGTTCCAACAACAAGTGGAGAAGCTTGAACTCGGTCGCCGTCAGCTCCACCGGCCTTCCGCCGACCGCGGCCGCGTGGCGGTCGACATCGAGGACAATCCGGCCGGCTTCGAGGCGCACGGCTTCCGCAGCCGCCCCCGCCGGAGCCTCTTCGGGCGTCCGCCTGAGCATCGATTGCACGCGGAGCACGAGTTCCTTAACGCTGAAAGGCTTGCAGACATAGTCGTCGCCGCCCACTTCGAAGCCCTGCACGCGGTCGCCCTCTTCGACCTTCGCCGTAAGGAAGATAATGGGCACCTTTTTGAGTTTCGGGTCCGACCGCAGCAGGCGGCACACCTGGTGGCCGTTGAGCCCGGGCATCAGCACGTCGAGGATGACCAGGTTGGGCAGCAGGGAACGCGCGATGCCGATGCTGCGCAGCGGATCGTTGACCGTCTCGACCGTGTAGCCCTTGGCCTTCAGATGATAGGCCAGGAGCCCCGTGACATCGGGTTCGTCGTCGACCACGAGGACTTTTTTGGGCGGCGAAAGTGACATGGGCTGGTTTGCTACGGCAGGCTCCCCCCGCCGGCGGCGGGTGGGGCGGGCTTCTTCACCTCGTCGCTATGGCGGACGTCCCTGCCCTTGAAAAGATAGATCGTCTCCTCGGCGATGTTGGTCGCGTGGTCGGCGATGCGCTCGATGGACTTGGAGACGAACATCAACTCGATGGCGCGGGAGATGGTCTCGGGCTTCTCGATCATGAAGCTGGTCAGCTCGCGATAGAGCTGGCGGTTGAGATTGTCGACCTCGGTGTCACGCCTGCAAACCGCCAGCGCCTTGTTCTCGTCTCCCTGCAACAGGCAGTCGAGGGCGTCCCGGAGCATCTCCAGCGCGATGTCGGTCATGCGGGGGATGTCGACGTACGGCTTGACCGGAGGCTCGGCGCTCAGCCTGATCGCCCGCTTGGCGATGCCGGTCGCCTCGTCCCCCACCCGTTCGAGATCGTGGCCGGTCTTCATGCCCACGATGACCAGCCGGAGATCGCTGGCGATCGGCGCCCGGAGGTTCATGAACCGCACCGCCTCCTCGTCAATCTTGATCTCAAGCCTGTCGAGCTGGTCGTCCGCGGCAATGACGCGCCGGGCCAGCGCGCTGTCGCCCTCGACCAGCGCGTTGACAGCGTTCCGCGTCTGCTCGATGGCGGTCTCGCCCATCAGGATCAGATGGGAACGAAAGGTCTCGAGCTCGGCATCGAAAAAACGCCTCAGGATTGGAATGCCCGGAGGATTATCAGGGGAGGTTTGCATGGCGGTGGATCAGCCGAAGCGGCCAGATACGTAGGCCTCGGTCTGCGGGTTGGCGGGATTCATGAAGATGGTCCGGGTCTCGTCATATTCAACGAGCCTGCCGAGATAAAAGAACGCGGTGCGGTCCGAGACCCGCGCGGCCTGCTGCATGTTGTGGGTCACTATGATCACGGTGTAACCGGCGCGCAATTCGTTGATCAGCTCCTCGATCTTCGCCGTGGCAATGGGGTCGAGGGCGGAGCAGGGCTCGTCCATCAGGAGAACCTCCGGCTGCACCGCAAGCGCGCGGGCGATGCAGAGTCGCTGCTGCTGCCCGCCGGACAGGCTGGTGCCGGGCCGGTCGAGGTGGTCCTTCACCTCGTCCCAAAGGGCCGCCATCCGCAGGGCCTCCTCGAGCCGGTCCCGGAGCAGCGCCCGGTTGCCCACGCCGTTGAGGCGGAGCCCGACCAGGACGTTGTCCGCGATCGACATGGTGGGAAACGGATTCGATTTCTGAAAAACCATGCCCACCCGCCGGCGGAGGAGGGCCGGATCGATCGAGGGGGCATAAAGGTCCTCCCCGAACAGGCGGAGGTTGCCGGCCATCCGGGCGCCCGGCGTCAGTTCATGCATCCGATTGAGCGCCCGCAGGAAAGTGGATTTCCCGCAGCCGCTCGGGCCGATGATCGCCGTGACCGCGCGGGTGGGAATGCGGATGCCCACATCGTAGAGCGCCTGGTTCGCGCCGTACCACAAGGACAGCCCCGTGATATCGAAGGCCACTTCCGCCGCTTCAGGCCAGCCGGGCGGCGGAGCCTCCGGAACGGCGGAGAAACTGCCCGCCGGACGCCGGGCGGCGGGCGGATTCGCTTGCGACGGGTCAGGCATGGGTTTCAGCGGGTCAACTGACTTTGCGGTCGCGCGAGAGAATGCGGACCAGGATGTTCAGCGTGAGGATCAGCCCCATCAGCACGAGCGCGCCGGCCCACGCCTGGCGGTGCCAGTCGTCATAAGGGGAAATCGCGTATGTGAAGATCTGCAGCGGAAGCGCGGAAATGGGCTCGGAAAGGCGATGGCTCCAGAAATTGTTGCCAAAAGCCGTGAACATGAGCGGAGCTGTTTCGCCGGCGACGCGCGCCGTCGCGATCAGGACTCCGGTGACGATGCCCTTCAGCGCCGTCCTCACCACGATCACCGTGATGATCCTCCAGCGCGCTATGCCGAGCGCGAGGCCGGCCTCGCGGTAGCCTTGCGGCACCAGGACCAGCACCTCCTCGGTCGTGCGCATGATGAGCGGAATCATCATCAAGCCCAGCGCCACCCCGCCCGCATAGGCAGAGAAGCCCTTGAACGGCACGACCAACATCGCGTAGACCACCATTCCCCAGACGATGGAAGGCACGCCGTTGAGCACGTCGGCGGCGAAGCGGATCCAATAATTGGCATGATCCGACCCGTATTCCGCCAGGTAGATTCCGCCCATGACGCCCAACGGGACGCCGATCGCCGCGGCCATCGCCAGCAGCACCATCGTGCCGACGATCGCGTTCGCCATGCCGCCGCCGATCTCTCCTGTCGGCCGCGGCAGCTGGGTGAAGAAATTCCAGTCAATGGCAGGCGCGCCCTCGCGGATCAGATAATACAGGACGAGAAAGAGCGGGGCCATGACCACCACCGAGCAGGCGAGCATCACCACCGCCATGGCACGGCTCTTCAAGTTGCGCCATTTGCGTTGTCGGCCGGCCAGTGCGCTGGGGGACGTTCCTGTCATCGGAGGCTCAGTTGACCTTGCCGGAGGCGGAGCCCCCAAATGCGCGCAGCATGAACTGCGCGAGGGCATTGACCAGAATCGTCAGCGCCAGCAGCACCAGGCCCAATTCAAAGAGGGAACTGAGGTACAGGTCCGTCGTGGCCTCGGTGAACTCGTTCGCAATCACGCTGGCCAGCGTGTACCCGGGCGCGAACAGCGAGGCGCTGACCTCCGGCCGGTTTCCGATGACCATGGTGACCGCCATGGTTTCGCCCAGCGCGCGCCCGAGCCCCAGCACCGCGGCGCCAAACAGGCCGCGGCGGGCATAGCTGAGCACGGCAATGCGGATGACCTCCCAATGCGTGGCCCCGAGGGCGTAAGCGGCCTCCCGCTGCAGGTTGGGAACCGACCGGAGGATCTCACGCGAAACCGACGTGATGATCGGCAGGATCATGATGGCGACCACGATGCCGCCGGCCAGCATGCTCACGCCGTAGATCGGCCCCTGGAACAACGGCAGAAACCCAAACGATTCTTTCAGCCAGAGGAACAGATGGTCGCGCAGCCAGGGGACCATGACAAAGATCCCCCAGAGGCCGAAGATCACGCTGGGCACCGCGGCCAGCATCTCGATGATCATGACGATGGGCTGCCGGATCTTCAGCGGCGCCATCTCGGTGAGATAGAGCGCGGTCGCAACTCCCAGCGGCACGGCAATCAGGACGGCGATCAGCGACGACACCGCGGTGCCGAAGATGAACGGCCATGCCCCATACCGGTCGGTCACCGGATTCCACTCAGAGCTCACCAGGAATCCCGGTCCGAACCGGGCGACGGCCAGCTGCGCACTCCGGTAGAGCTCCCACCCCACCAGCACGATCAGCGCCACGACCATGCCCGCCGCCAGAAGCGCGAGCCAGCGAAACGAGACGTTGGACCAGCGCCGCCCGACAGGCAGCAGGACTCGACTGGAGGACCGGGACGGGGGGGGCGAAGAAGGCGCAGCCATGGAAAAAAAACGGAGGGTGCGCCAGTCACACCCTCCGCGTTCAAATCGCCATTTCAAGGCAGCATATCAAGCAAGTTTCAGTAGGTGATCTGTGCAATTCGTTTCAACACGCGTTCCTGCACGCTTGCTGGAAGTGGCGCATAATCGAGCGAAGCAGCCATCTTTTGTCCGTCCACGAACGCCCACTTCAGGAACTCGACGAGCTTCCTGCCCTTGACCGCGTCTTTCTGCTGCTGGTAGACAAGCAACCAGGTGGCGCCCGCGATCGGATAGGCCTTCCCGCCGGGTGCATTCACCATGGAGAAGCGGAAATCCTCCGGAATCGTCGCGGTGGCGAGCGCCTCGACGACCGACTCGATCGACGGCGTGATGTAGACTCCCGCCGCGTTCTTCATGGCGGCGTAGGGGAGGCCGTTCTGCTTCGCATAGGCCAGCTCAACATAGCCGATCGCCCCGGGCAACTGCTTGACCTGTCCGGTGACGCCTGCGTTGCCCTTGCCGCCGAGGCCGGTCGGCCAGTCGACCGAGGTGTTCTTGCCCACCTTCCCCTTCCACTCGCTGCTGACACTGCTTAGATAGTCCGTGAAGATGTAGGACGTGCCGCTGCCGTCGGAGCGATGCACGACGACGATGTCCTGGTCAGGCAGAGTCACGTCGCGGTTCTGCCGGGCGATTGCAGGATCGTTCCACTTCGTGATCTTGCCGAGATAGATATCCGCCAGCGTCGGCCCGTCGAGCTTCAGTGCGGGGTTGCCGGGCAAATTATAACTCACGACCACCGCACCGGCGACCGTGGGAATGTGCCAGAGGGTGCGCGGAGCCTTGGCGAGGTTCTCATCGGACATCGGGCCGTCCGAGGCGCCGAAGTCAACCGTCTCGGCCAGGATCTGCTTCTGCCCTCCCCCGGAACCGATGCCCTGGTAGTTGAAGCGCACCGATGTATCGATCTTCGAGTAGGCGTCGAACCATTTGGTGTAGATCGGCTGGGGAAAGGTCGCCCCGGCTCCGTTGATGAGCATCTGGGCATGCGCAACGCCGGCGGCGAGCAGCGCAGATGCGAGAACAAACGTGTTTTTCATGGTGGTTTCGCGATGATGGGGGGTGACCTTGCGGGGGGGGAACCGGCTCCAGGAGCCGGGCGTCTTCAGAACTTCGCGACGACATCACACTGCAGCAGGTTGAAATTCTTGAGCGTCGCGAGGGCGATGTCGCCCGTGCCCGCGGTGACCGTCGATTGCTTGATACCCTCGCCGTTGGCATACGTCAGCGTCAAGGTGACGGCGTCGCTGAGGAGGTAGTTGCCCGAGACGACGACGCCTCTCATGTTGGTGCGGCTGTCAAATATGTCGGAGTCGACCAGGTTGGGATCGACGGCGAACAAACCCGTGTCCTGATAGAAGATCTTGGCGTCCCATTCGCCCTTGTGCTTCGCCTTGCCGTATTGATAGCCGATCTGCCAGGCGTAGTCCTGGCTGCCGAGATCGGGGCGGCCGAATTTCGTCGCCCTTTCCTTTGCGTTGGGATTGTAGGCGACATCGCCGAAAACGCTCTGCCGGCTTGCGACGGACGTTGTGAAATCATATTCCATGGGCATGTCCAGAACCAGGAGGTTGTTGATCCCCGAGACGTTTGCCGGGCTGAAATTGCCGGCAAAATCCTTTGAGGCCATGCTGTTGTTCACGTATTGGTAGATCGTCGGCGCGACCTGGATCGAGTCGGTCTTGTTCAGCATGACCGTAGCCCCACCCTGCCAGCCCAGCAGGTACAGGTCCTTGCGGTTGGGGGTCGGAGCCGCGCTGTTCTGGGGGTTGCCCGAATCGTAGAGAAACTGGCCGACGTTGGCAAAGTAGGTGATGTTGTTGCTCGTCATCTTGAATTTCTCCGCCAGGCCCTCGGGATTGATGTCAGGGTCCCAGATCATGGAGGTGCTGACAAAGGGGTTGGGCATCCGCCCCGCGTAGAAGCTCATGTTGGGATTCGGAATGTAGCCGATATAGACCTGCCCGACGTAAACCGCGTCGCTGGTCTTGTTCCAGGGCCCCCCGTCATCCGCCATGGTGACATTCGAAGAGCGGCTCCCGGAGCCGTTTTCAAGCCGGAAACCGAACACCCAGTCGTCCCCCAGCTTGCCGGTGATCATCGGCCGCAGGCGGTAACGGAAACGGCTGCGTTCGACGTTGTCATCGGTGAGACTCTCCCCCTGCCGGTATTCGTAACGTATCCGCACGTCGCCGGAGATTCTCAGTTCGGTCAGACCGGTGTAGAGCTTCAGTTTCTCGGCAGAGGCAGCGTCCGCAGTGTCCTTTGCGAGATCGGCCTGAAGCTGTTCGGCCTCCTTGTCAGTGATGATGCCTTTCTTGACCAACATGTCGATGAGCGCGGCGTTCTCCTGTGCAGCCAGGGACGCGGCGCCGAGTGAGAGGATGCCGGCGATTGCCAGCCATTTGTGGAATGAGTGAGTCATGGGATCGGGGTTGTCGGATTAGGTGGGCGCCAAACGCGTTTTCGCGCGTTAATGACGGCCCAAGGTCCCACGCTCGTGTTACGAACAGATGGCGGCCGTGTTACGAAGGCGTGATAGATGCAGATGAGGTGCCGCCTCCGCCCAGACCGGCATCATGAAATCGAGCGTGGCCCGCCCTTTTTTCACCGCGGCTGACGCCGCAACCAGGACCGTGGCGCCAATCTCAGGCGGGGATGATCCTGCTGAATGTTGGGCCGGCGCTTGCCGCCGGGCCGCCGTGGCCTTCGGTGAAGGCTGGGTCGCCGGAGGGGCCCGGCAAACCCGTTGGTTCGGTTGAACCGGATTCTCGTCCGCGCAGCGGACAATAAGCGAGGCGCCGGGCACGCCCGCTGCCAGCCGTCTGCCGCCCGACCGTCCGCGGATGAAGGCCCGGGTCAGGCGGCGCCTCGCTGGCGCTACTGCTCCGCCTCGGGTGCCGCCAGCTCGATCAGCGTCCGCAGCGACTGGAAATGGCGGCCCAGGTCGAAATCGCCGCTCATGTCGCCCACAACACGGTCGAAAAGGGTCTTCTTGCCCGCTTTGAGCGCCTGAATGCGGTCTTCAACCGTGCCCGCGGTGACCATGCGATAGACAAACACCGTGTTGGTCTGCCCGATGCGGTGCACGCGGTCGACCGCCTGCATCTCGACCGCCGGGTTCCACCACGGATCAAGCAGAAAGACATAGTCGGCCGCATGCAGGGTGATTCCGGTGCCCGCCGCCTTCAGGCTCACCAGCATGACCGCTGCGCCCGTCGTGCTCTGGAAGGCCTGCACGGGCTTCTGCCTGTCGAGCGTCATGCCCGTGAGTTCAAAGCGCGGCAGGTCGGGGAAATTCGCCGCCAGAGCCTCGCGCGCGCGGTTGAGGAACATCACGAACTGGGAGAAGACCACGACCTTGTGCCCGCTCCCCACCACCTCCGCCAGCTTTTCGACAAGCAGGTTGAGCTTGCCGCTTTCCGTGACCGGCGCCTTCAGCCACGGCAGCAGATCCGGGTCACAACAAGCCTGGCGCAGGCGCGTGAGGAGCGCCAGGAAGCCGAACGATTTTTCGCGCAAGGCCGCATCGATGTCGTCGCCGAGCCGGGCGAGGCCCTCGCTGCTGATCCGCGCATACTCCGTGCGCTGCAGGTCCGTCAACGGGCAGAGCAGGTCCATCTCGACCTTCGGCGGCAATTCCTGCGCCACCTCATCCTTCGTGCGGCGAAGGATGAACGGCGCCAGCTGCTGTCGAAGGCGCGTCAACGTGCCGGCGCGGTCGGCGTTCAACACGGCCTCAAAGGTCTGGCGGGTGCCCAACAGCCCCGGCAGCAGAAAACGGAAGATCGACCACAGATCAAGCTGCCGGTTCTCCAACGGCGTGCCGGTCAGAACCAGGCGATGCCGCGCCCGGATCGAGCACGAGGCATGCGTCACCTTCGCGTCCGGATTCTTGATGAACTGCCCCTCGTCGAGCACCGCATAGCCGAATTCCACGCGGTCAAGGAGGTGCTTGTGCTTGCGGAGCTGCGTGTAGCTGGCCAGCCAGAACGACCGGATCGCGCCGCAGCGTGAAATCATGCCCGGTCTTGAGAACATCGCATTCCAGCCCGGGGAAAAAGCGTGCCATCTCTTCGCGCCAGACCGGCACCACGCTGGCCGGGCTGACCACGAGGTGCGGCCGGCCTTCAACCGGGCGCGCGGCCAGAAGAGCCAGCACCTGGAGGGTCTTCCCGAGGCCCATTTCATCGGCCAGCAGGCCGTGACAGCCCACCGCGCACAGGTGGTGCAGCCATTCAACGCCGCGCCGTTGATAGGGCCGCAGAACCTCAGGCAACGACGGCGACGCCGTCGGATGCGCCAGCACGCTCTGCCGCCACGCCTCGACTTCCGGTCCCAGGGAAAGCGTCAGCCGGTCGTCGTTAAACAATGAAAAGACAAGATAGGGCGGCAGCCGGCCGTCAACCTGGGTGGCTTCCTCCACGACCCGCTGCCATCGCATCAGCGATTCCCATTTCGGCTGGGCGACGGACACGATTCCGAGGCCGGGCAGGACGACCGCCGCGCCTCCCCGCCGCATGAGCACCGCGACCTCGTCGTCGGTCAGCATGCGCTCGCCCGCGCGGAAGATCCAATAAAGGCTGAGGCCGGAGCCGTTGCGCTTGTCCGCGTGCGCCTCGATCTCGATGGCCCGCTCGCCTTTCTCAAGGTTTCGAACGTTGTCATCGAGCTCGACGGTGAAGTAGCGCCTCCACACCGGCAGCACGGTCCGTACGAACTCGGGAATCTCCTTCAGCAGGTCCAGGGTGTAAACGTGTGATTCCTGCTGGTAATGGAAATGCGCCTTCCGCGCATAGGTCGCGAGGCAGATGAGTTTGCCCCGTTCGCCCGAAGTCATGTGCGCCGGCGAGGATTCGTCGGCATGAACCGCCCCATTGCCGTTGTGGCCGTTGCCATTGCCACCGGATTGCCCCAAAGCGGGATGGCGGCCCCGATCCGGGCCCACCCAGAACGCCTGGAAGGCGAGCCCTTCCGCTGTCGTCCGGAAGACGAGCAGCAGGGGGCGGGCCTCTCCTCCGTTTCCGTTCCTGGCCTGCGTTGCCGCTCCGCTGCCGGCCGCGGAGAGGAGGGCCGGCGGCTCGGGCGGCAGGTCGCCGGGCAGCGCCGAGATCTCATCCGCGACGAGTTCCTCGATCTCGTGCAGGCCAGCCACGGCGATGGCCCGGGAAAGCTCGGCATCCGTGGACGACGAGCGCACGGAGAACCCGCCTGCCTCCCAGTCAATGACCGCGTAGTCCTCCTTCTTGTCGACCTTGCGGTGGATGATCGCGTCCGAGACCGTCAGCTCCACCTCGCGGATTTCGCTGTCCCGATAAATGCGGCGGCCTTCTTCAAGCTGGTTGGAGCTGAAGTATTCCGACCAGTCGCGCTCCAGCTTCCCAAACCAGGATTCCAGGGACTGCGGAGTGTAGATGCGTTTCGGTCCGTGCCTTTGCATCGCACTTAAAGGGTCCATCGTAGAAACGCCCCTTTGCAGCGCAACCACGAATTCCGACTTCTTTCAGCCGGGGGCTCGCGCAACGGAGTGCTGGCGGGCGTTGCGCGGGAGGTCACCGCGAAAAAGCGGACGGAGGGGAAACTGGCCGTACGAAACAAACAGATGCTGGCGCTTCCCCGCGAGGCGGGCATGGCTTCGGGCTGCACAACGCAGCACTGGCGGCCCGTGAACTGGGCGGCACGCTCACCGCGCGCAGCGATGGTCCCGGACGCGGGGCCACATTCACGCTGGAGCTGCCTTGCCAACCTCCGCCGCCCACCCAGAAGGAATCCTGAGCCCGCTATTCCACTCCGAACCGGAAAAAGTTGTGGTAGAGAACGATTTTGAAATCGGACGTGTCCTTCACATAGAAGCGCACATCGTACGGCCCCGGCGGAAGCGCAACGCCGAACGCAGCCAGATAGGATCCGTGGGAATCCGTCGTCACGGTCTGAAAGTCGAAGTATTTCTCCGGCCCGCCCCCGGGCACGGGATCGACCAGATTGTCGTTCCCCGCGCGCTCAGGATTTCCGTTGAGGGTCAGGATGTACGGATGATCGGGAAGAAGTCCTTCAAGGGCGACCCACACGACGAATCCGCCGCGGAACGAACGGTGAAACTGGATTCCCCCCGAGGCGCCCGGAACCAGCCGGCCCCCGGATGGGAGGTTCGTGAGATCGATCTGAGGCCCGAATTCGGCCGGATGATCCAGGTCGGCTTTAAACGCCCGGAAAAAGATGTCTTTTGTCGGGGCCTCGGGAATCGGGGTCGACGGCTGCACGAGGATGCTGTCGCCCTTCCCGAAAACGATCACGGATCGGTCCGGGGCAACGTTGCCAATTTGGAGCGCGGCGAGGATGAGCGGGATGATCATGGATGGCGGCGGTTCTGCTGCCGGACCGGCTGTGGTTTCCTGTTTTGAGACACCGGGATGTGCATGGGGTTTCCGCCGCAAATTGCAGCAACAAACGTCCGCAATTTGGAGGGATCGCAGGAACAGGCCAGAACGCCTCGCGCGCGGACACCGATACCGGCGTCAGAGACCCGCGCCTCCGGCTGGCGGCGCCACGGGCGCGCCCCTGTCGGCCGGCCGGGTGGCGCAGCGAGCGCCGGATCGAACACTTCGACGCACAGGGCGTCACCTTCCGCTGGCGCGATTACGCCAATCGCAGCGTGATCAAACACCAGACTTTGCCGGTTGCGACGTTTGTGCGGCATTTTTGCCAGCATCTGCTGCCGCGCTCGTTCGCCAAGATCCGCCACTACGGCTTCCTCGCCAACCCCGCCCGCAAGCGCGAGATCCCCAGGGCGCGCGCCGCGATCGCCCGCCGCCGTTGTCACGTATTGCGGTACAATCCGCCGCCACCGACCGCCCGTCCTGCACGGACCTTCTTTCCGCCGGTGACCCGCCCCTTTCCGACACGGTTTCGGCGCGATTCCGCCAACCCGCGACCCATCCGGCCGGGTAACTTTCGCTCTGGATCTGTAATACCCCTCCCTCCGCGCCGCGGCCTTCCCGGCCTGAGCCTGTCGAAGGCCTCCAACCGTGATGTAGGCCGCTCGATCCTGTCTCACCCTCTGGCCCTGCCTGTCCCCTCGCAGCCTACTTCACTGAGGGGCGGCCTAGGTTTTGAAAGCAGCGGATGTTTTCGGACAGCGGGACCTTCCGTCAATTCTCGACGAAACCCAAAACTGAGAACAGGGATGACATTCCAGCTACCACGAGAATGATCAAAAGCCATGCGCGATATGTTCTGAATTGCCTTCCGATCGAGAAGATTGCGGCGCAAATGACGCCGAGCAACAGCGCGCCCATTACCGCTCCAATCCCGCTGCCACGGGACCAAGCTTCGTTGTGCCCCTTCCGAATCTCCCCATGAACGCCAATGAACCCGCACCAGAACAGCATGGATTCGGGCGTTAGTGAGTGATGATGCACGTTTCCGCTTCCTTTGGCTAGGCACTATGGCTGCGTGAGGCGAGCCGCAGACAGAGGATGTGCCGGTCCCCGGGAGCGCGGGTTGCCCGCGGAAAGCGAGCCGGGCCGTTCTGCCGTGCAACAGAATGGAGTGTCAGCCAGGACCACCAGCAAAGGAGGCCAGCACATGAAGAAGATTCAACGATATGCCGGACTCGATGTCCATAAAGATACCATTGCGATTGCCGTACCCGTCTGGTCCCCATCAATGCGTTAAAGCGGAGATGTCGCTCATCCGGGAGAACATCAGGTCCAGAGAGAATGACCGCGGGATGGCCCACCGCATCGGAATCGTTCTCCCGCACGAAGACGATTTGCCACCGGTCGGGAGTCATTTCCATGCGTCTCCGAAGCTCTCTCCGGATGAGTTGGCAAGTCGCATTTCGTCCGCAGTCATCCGAACACTGCCCGGACCAAACGGTTCGACCCTGTCTGGCGGGTCCCACGGAATCAGTTGGACGAGACCGGAAGGTGTGGAGATTGTGATGGGGTCTTTGGTCTTCACCCACCTTCGATTCGAACTTGGGGAGAGAATCCTCCCCCCTTTCCCCAACTGCAATGCAGCCGAGAACCGCCCCGCCATCTGCTCTTGAATCCCAACCCCAATTGCATAGTTCCGGATAAGAGGTGCTGCATGGTGGGATGTCCGATTGTTTTCGCCGGTTTGATGCCGCACGCGCCGATCCTCGTGCCCGGTGTTGGCCGGGAACGTCTCGCGGAAGCCCAGGCCACGGCCCGGGCACTGGGAACGGTCTCCCGGCGCGCCGTCAGCATGCACCCGGATACGATCGTGGTCATCTCCCCCCATTCGCCCAGGCAACCGCAGGCTTTCGGCATCTGGCAGATGCCAGGGCTGCGCGGCTCGCTGGAGGATTTCGGAGCGCCGCAGGAGAGAATCGACCTGCCGCCTGATCGTCTTTTTGCCCGGCGGCTCGAGATGGAGGCCGCCCGCCGCGGGGTTCGGACGTGGCCGATCGCCGGCGAGTCGCTCGATCACGGCGCTGTGGTGCCGCTCTGCCACCTGGCTTCGGCGGGATGGAGCGGACCCACCGTGATCGTGAGCCTGAATTATCCCGGCGAGGGCGGCCTCGATGAACTGGGTGAGGCCATCGCTGCAACGGCGCATGAAACGAACCGGAGAACCGCCGTCATTGCCAGCGGTGACATGAGCCACCGGCTGACGCGATCGGCGCCCTGCGGCTACCACCGCGAAGCGCACCGGTTCGACGAAACGTTCATCGCTCTGCTGCGGAAAGGCGCGTTCCGGGAGATCCGCCGGATCGACGCCGGCCTGCGGGAGCTCGCAGCGGAGGACGTCGCGGATTCGACGACGGTGGCCCTGGCTGCGGCCGGCTACCGGACTGACGGCCATGCGGTGCTGAGCTATGAAGGGCCGTTTGGAGTCGGTTACGGCGTGGCAATCCTGTTTGAAGCGAAAGAGGACGCGCCGGCTGAAGAGACCTCAGGCGCTGTTGTCTCCCGCTTTTCGGACCTGCCTGCAGTCGCACGATCCGCTGTCGAGGCGAAATTCCGCGATGGACCGGGGACGCCCCGGGTCAAGGCGGCAGGAGAGCTCACGGAGCGCCGCGGCATTTTCGTGACCATTCGGACGAACCGGGGCGAACTTCGAGGCTGCCGGGGCACGCTGCAGCCGGCAGAAACCGACCTCGTGCAGGAGACATGGTGCAATGCGGTGGCGACAGCATTTCATGATCACCGCTTCCCCCCGGTCGTGAAGGCGGAACTGCCCCGGCTGCGTTTCAGCGTTACCGTGCTCGGGGAGCTGGAGCCGGTGGTGTCGCCCGAATCCCTCGATCCGGCGTCCTACGGCGTCCTGGTGTCGGCCGCGGACGGACGCAGGGGTGTCCTGCTTCCGGCCATTGCAGGGATCGGCACCGTGGAGCAGCAGCTCGCCATCGCGCGGAGCAAGGCGGGCATCGCGCCCGACGAATCAATTGGGATCCAGCGCTTCAAGGCGAGAAGCTTCAAGGAGCCGCACTTCATCGAGGAAGGAGGCTAGGGTCATGGCCGAAGCAATGCGTCAATCCGGTCATCCGGCCCGGTGGTGGGCGATGCTGCCCGACGGCCGCGTGGAATGCCGGCTCTGTCCGCGCCTGTGCAAGCTGCAGGAGGGCCAGCGGGGATTCTGTTTTGTCCGGCAGCGGGCCGGCGGCGGGATTGTGCTCACGACCTACGGCCGGAGCAGCGGATTCTGCATCGACCCGATTGAGAAAAAGCCCCTCAACCATTTCCTGCCGGGCACGAGCGTGCTGTCGTTTGGCACGGCGGGGTGCAATCTGGGCTGCCGGTTCTGCCAGAACTGGGGCATCAGCAAGGCGCGGGAGTCTGCGCAGTTGGGCGATGCCGCCGAGCCGGACGCCATCGCCGCGACCGCGAAACGCTTCGCATGCCGGTCCGTCGCGTTCACCTACAACGACCCGGTGGTTTTCGCGGAATATGCCATCGATGCCGCCCGGGCGTGCCATGCCCGGGGCGTCAAAGCCGTCGCCGTGACTGCCGGCTACATCACTGACGAAGCCCGAGCCGAGTTCTTCCGCTCCATGGACGCGGCGAACGTGGATCTGAAGGCATTCACGGAGCGTTTCTATCACCGTCTTTGTTTTGGCGGTCTTCAGCCGGTGCTCGACACCCTCCTCTTTCTGCGAAGGGAGACCGACGTTCTGGATCGAAGTCACCACGCTGCTGATTCCGGGTGAAAACGACAGCCGCGAAGAGCTCGACAGGGCCTCCGACTGGTTCGCCGCCAATCTGGGAATGGAGGTGCCGTGGCATTTCACCGCGTTCCATCCCGACTTCAGGATGCTCGACACCCCGCCGACGCCGCCCGCCACCCTCGCGCGGGCGCGGGAGATCGCGCGCTCCAAGGGGTTGAAGCATGTGTACACCGGCAACCTCCACGACCGGGTGGGCGGCAGCACCTGGTGCCCGTCCTGCGGCGCCCTCCTCATCGAGCGCAACGGGTATGAGCTGGGCGCCTACAATCTGGACGGCAACCGGTGCAAGGCGTGCGGGTGTGAGATCGCCGGACGATTCGATCCCGGGCCGGGGCGCTGGGGGGGCGGCCGCCGGCCGGTGCGCGTGGGGTGACTCCCCTCTCTGTTTACACCGGCCGGGTCAGGGGTATGCTTCTTCCGCCGGCGTCGACCGGTGCCCCGGGACCGGGATGCCCGGCCCGCAGCGGCTCCCCGACGTGTATCCGGGCATAAACTACATGCCAGCAGGACGCACCCTCCCGTCCAACGTTCAGCAGTTTCTTCCTGATATTCGCATTCCAACCCAACGGCGTCCGCCGTTTGTTCAGCAGCATCAAGGGCGAAGCCCGGCAGGCTGCTACCGGATGATCAGGTGGTTTACCAGCTCGGCCACCGCGATGGCGAGCCCGGTCGACATCAGGGTGCCGATGAGCACATACTCCAGCGACGCCCGGTCCTCGATGTGCCGGAGATGGGCGAACGCCTTCGCCACAAGCAAAAAGCCCACGACCTCGTAATGGCCGCCCAGCACAAATGCGTAGATGAGCCCCCGTTCGAGGAAGCCGATGACCCGGCCGCGATCATAGGCCACCACATCGACCTCGTCGGGATCCGCCGCGGCCCGCGGCTTGAGATTCAAAAAGTCGAAGACCGCCCGCACCGCCAGGTTCATCTCGCTCATCGCCACCAGCAGTCCGAACAGCACGAGCATGGCCGGCGTGGAAAACGAGCTCTGGAAGATCGCGTCAAAGGCCGTGAGACGGACCAGCGTTGAAAAGGCCGAATCGATCACCGGCCAGAACTTCAGCCCGAACGCCGGCGAGAACCACACGCTCAACGCAAGCAGGTAGACCATCCCGAGGGCGAAATGCCCGGCGTTGCGCCGCCAGCCCAACGCCTCCCAAAGCACGCCCGCCAGGTTCATCAGAATCACCGTGGCGCCTGCGGCCAGCAGCCACGAATGCCATTCAAAGAGCGCGAGCCCGGCGAGCTCGATGATCGTCTTCGTCCACCACAGCCGCCAGTTGACTCCGCCCTCGCTCACCTGGTACCACAGCCGCGTAATCAGGACGAGGTTCGTGAAAACGAGAAACACCAGACTCATGGCACACCCGGGTTGAGAGTTGAGGAGCCGAAGCGCCCCTTCATCACAGAAACTCGCGCCAACGTCCAGCTAGGAACCTGCCCTTCTTTGCCCGGCCCGTTGCGGGCAGGCTTGCAGCGGTCCTTCATCCGACGACATGATCCGGGGATCGAACCCGGTTCCCTGGTTTTTTCGCGCCCATTCCCGATACCATTCACCGCCAATTGGCTCCCTTTGCTCCCATGAGGCTCTCACCGCTTCAAGCCCGCCGTCTCGCCGCAGCCGCCCGCCGCTCAGCCGGTGCTTCCCATGCCCCCTATTCGCGGTTCAAGGTCGGCGCCGCCGTCCTCACGCGTGGCGGGAAGATCTTCACCGGCTGCAACGTCGAAAACGCCTCCCTTGGCCTGACCCTCTGCGCGGAACGTGCCGCCGTCTCCCGGGCGGTCGCGGAGGGCCGCCGTGAGGTTGTGGCGGTGGCGGTCTACACGCCGACGCCGCGGCCGACACCGCCCTGCGGCGCCTGCCGGCAGGTCATCAACGAATTCGGCCCGACCGCCGCCATCCTCTGCGTGTGCGACTCTCCGGAGCGGATCGAGACGACGCTCGACCAGTTGCTGCCGGGGGCCTTCGGACCCGGGGATCTTCGTCAGCGCGAAACGGCGGCGGGGCCGGGGCGCGGCAGCGCGAGAAACTCCCGCAGCGCGTCCCAGTAGGAGTCGCCCGCCGCCTCGATGAGGTCGTTGTGCCCCGCTCCCTCGACCCAGAGCCGGCGCTTGGGCGGCAGGGCGGCGGCGTAGAGACGCTGCCCGTGGCTGAACGGGATCACCTCGTCCAACATGCCATGAATGATGAGCACGGGGCAATCCACCCGGGAAATCTTCTCGAGGACGATGAATTTGTCGAACGGGAGCACACGCACGCCGGTCATCACGCGAAACGCGCTGGTGAAGGGGCTCTGCAGAACAAGGCCGCCACGTCCACCGCGGGGCCGCCGCCCAGCGACCGGCCGTAGAGAATGATCCTTTCCGGCGGCACGCCGAGCGCGTCCTTCGCATACGCAACGACCGCGCGCGCGGCGTGCAGCGTGGCAGGCTCGCCCACGGCCCCGCCGCTCCGGCCGTATCCCGGGAAGTCCCAGGCCAGGACGGACACCTGCAGCCGGTCGCGCAGGGACTGCATTCTCGGCTCGATGTCGCCGAGATCCTTGGCGTTGCCGTGAAAATAGACAATCGTGTAGTGTGACTCCGGATACGGAAGCCAGCGCGCCGCGATGGTCGGGCCGTCCGGCGCGGGGATGTTCAGGATGTCCGGACCGGCCGGGTAGGTTGGCGGCGGCGGGAGGAAGATGAGCCCGTCGGAATACTCCCATGCATAGAACGCCAGAGCGCCATAGGCAACGGCCAGGACCGCCGCCGCCGTCTCAAGGCATGCCACCATGACCGGCCGCGGCATTTCAGGGCGCGGCAAAAAAATCGCGCACCGCGGCGAGCACCTGGCCGCGCGGCACATCGCGCTCCGTCCGCCCGCCGAGGTCGCGCATCTTGACGGCGCCGCGCGCCAGCTCGTCGCCGCCGTAGATCAGCGCGAGCCTGGCCCCGGATTCAAGCGCGGCCTTGAATTGCTTCCCGAATGCCAGCGATTTCAGTGGATACTCCACACGATATCCCGCCGCCCGCAGCGCATGGATGTCTCCGAAAGCCGCCTTCCGCTCCGCCTCTCCGCCCAGCACCGCGTACACATCCGCGGCATTGACGTATGCCGGCATGATCCCCCGCGCTTCGAGCAGCAGGCCCATGGTCACGTCGCCGATGGCAAAACCGACAGCCGGCAGATCCGGTCCGCCGAGCTTTGCCACCAGATTATTGTAGCGGCCCCCGCCTGCAATGGCGCGCAACCCGCCCTTCCGGTCAAAGGCCTCAAACACGAACCCTGTGTAGTAGGCAAGGCCGCGCACGACCCCGAGGTCGACTTCGACAAAACGGGCAAGTCCCATGGCCTCCAGTCCGTCGAGCAGCCGCCGCCATTCGGCGACCCGGGCCGAAAGCTTTTCCCCGCCCAGAGGGGCCAGCACTTCGTCGAGGCGCTCCAGGCTCTTGATTGCAAGAAAGGCGAGCACCTTCTCCTTCAGCCCGGGATCCAGCGGCCCGAATTGACCGTCATACGTCTTGAACGCCGCGTCGCCGAGCTTCTCGTGCTTGTCGATCGCGACAAGCAGCGCCCGGATGCGCGCCTCGTCCATGCCCAGCGCCTCGAGATAATAAAACCACAGGTCGCGGTCGCTGAGCCGCACATAAAAATCCTGTTCCGTGAGCCCGAAGCCGGCGAGACATTGCACGAGCAGCGCGACCAGTTCGATCTCCGCCTCGACGCCCGCTTCGCCGAAGATGTCGGCATTAAACTGGAAAAACGCGCGTTCCCTGCCCTTCTGGGCGCGTTCGTAGCGGAAGAATTCTCCAATGCTGAACCATTTCACCGGCCGTTTGAGGCTGCCCGCCTGCGCGCCCACCATGCGGCAGACCGTCGGCGTCATCTCAGGCCGGAGCGCCACCTCCCTCCCTCCCTTGTCGACGAAACTGAACAGCTGCTGCTCGATCTCCTCGCCCGACTTTGTCTTGTACAATTCGAGCGGTTCCAGCACCGGCGCATCGTACTCCGCAAAACCAAAGGCCGACGCCGCCTGGCGCCAGACGCGAAACACATGATTCCTGCGCGCAAAGGCCTCCGGAGGAAACTCCCGGAAGCCGGGCAGAGACCGGAACAAAGCCATGCAACAACTCAGGTTGCAGGCGCGGCCGGAGCTTCGCCACCCTTGTTTTGAAGCGGGCCAAGATCGAGCTTCTTGAGCTTTGCCTTCAGGATTTTTCCAGACTTGAATTTGACCACGGCCCGTTGCGGAATAACGACCTCGGTCTCAGGCTTGTTGGGATTGCGGCCCACGCGCGCCTTGCGCACCTGCACTTCCAAGACCCCGAAGTTGCGCAGCTCCACGTTCCGGCCCGCCGCCAGGGCGTTCATAATGATGTCCAAAGTCATCTGCACGGTCGTCTGAACCTCCTTTTGCGGAAATCCAGTCTTCTCATAGATCTGCAGCACAATCTCGCGTTTCGTTAGGTTCGTCGACATGGTGGTTCCTTTCAGTAAGACCCAAGATAAGAACACCCAAACCTATTCCAAGGGTGAACTCCGTCAACACCAAAGGCTTACAATTCCTGTAAAATGAGCGATAAACCTCCCCCTACACCATTCGAGCAACTGCCGCCGCAGCTTCAGGAACTCCTTAAGGGATCGAATGTTAAGGCAGTATTCTCCCACCCGGCGGCCAACGTCTCAGCAGGAGACACTGAAGCCGCTGAAGACGAGAGGAATAAGGAACACGAAGCCACCCTGCGGCTCATCCGCGAGTTCAACCTCAAACCGCGGGAAATCCGCGACTATCTCAATCGCTTCGTCATCCGGCAATCCGAAGCAAAGAAGGTGCTCTCGGTCGCCATCTGCGACCATTACAACCACGTGCGCCAATGCCTCGAGGATCCGGGCCTGAATGAACGCGACTACGCCAAGCAGAACATCCTCCTGTTGGGGCCGACCGGCGTTGGGAAAACCTATCTAATGCGATGTATCGCCAAACTCATAGGTGTGCCGTTTGTGAGGGCAGACGCCACGAAGTTTTCCGAGACAGGCTACGTGGGTGGCGATGTCGAAGACCTCGTGCGCGACTTGGCGAAAACCGCCGACGGCGACGTTGAACTGGCCCAGTATGGCATCATCTACATCGATGAGATCGACAAGATCGCCTCCGCTTCAGGCAACACTGTGGGCCGCGATGTCTCGGGCCGCGGAGTGCAGATCAATCTGCTCAAGCTCATGGAGGAGACAGAGGTCAATCTGCAAAGCCAGAATGACATCGCGGGCCAGATTCAAGCCTTGATGGATTTCCAGCGGCGGGCGCGTCCACGCAGGCACACGATCAACACGCGCCATATCCTTTTCATTGTGAGCGGTGCCTTCGACAAACTGTCGGACCAGGTAAGGCGGCGCATCCAGAGCGCCCAGATGGGCTTCGGCGCCGCCAGTGGCAGCCGCGTTCCGGAAGACACCGACCTCCTGAACCTGGCCCAAAGCCACGACTTCATCGAATACGGCATGGAGCCCGAGTTCGTGGGCCGCCTGCCAGTGCGCGTCGCCTGCCACACGCTCTCCCCAAGCGATCTGGAGAAGATCCTGCTCACCTCCGAAGGCAGCATCCTCCAGCAATACCGCGCGGATTTCTCGGGGTATGGCATTGACTTCGAGATCACCGCCGACGCAGTCCGGGAGATCGCCATCCAGGCCCACGCCGAGCAGACCGGCGCCCGTGGCCTCATGACCGTTCTCGAGCGCGTCCTTCGCGATTTCAAATTCGAGCTCCCCTCGACAGCGGTGAAAAGCTTCACGATCGACCGGGCGACCGTCGCGGCGCCGGCCGGAACCCTTCAACTCATTTTGAGACAGAATGCGGCCAGCCAGCGCGACGTGCTCAAGGCCGACGTGGCGGCGTTTGCCGCGCGGTTTCAGAAGGACCATGGTTTCGAACTCGTCTTTGATGAACCGGCTATCGAACGCCTCATCGAGCTGAGCCTCGCCGCGGACAAGACGATCCGCGCCTTGTGCGAGGACAAGTTCCGGGATTTCCACCACGGGCTCAAGCTCATCGCCCGCGACGGGGAACCCCGGCGTTTCATAATCTCCCGCGAAGTCGTCGACGCCCCCGACCAGGTCCTTTCGCGCTGGGTGGTCGAGCGGTTCAGGGAGGGCGGCGATCGTGCAAGGTGACGTTGGCCACGGCGCAGACGGGTCGTTCGATTGCGGTGGAGCTGATGTTCTTCGGCGGGCTGTTTTCCTGACATGCCGCGGTCCGGCGGCAAGCGCCGGCCGCGCCCGCCATCTGATGATCGCCGACCTGATCCGAAGGCGCGCTCCATCTGCGTGAGCCAGTTCCCGCCGGGCCCGCGGTTTTGATTGCGGCGCCGTCCGCGCGGGAGAACATGCAACCGGCCCGGGCGCACGTTCGCCGCCTCCGTCTCCACGCCACCCATGCCTGACTCCACAACAGTCAACCTCATGTTCGCACGGATCGCGCGCCGCTACGATCTCGCCAACCGCCTGCTCAGCGTCGGAATCGACGGCTGGTGGCGCCGGAGGCTGGTCGCGGCCGTGTGCGCGGCCCGGCCCCGGACCGTGCTGGACCTCGCGACGGGCAGCGGGGACGTTGCTTTTGCGCTGGGCCGGAGGCTCCCGTCAGACGCCGAAATCGTCGGCATGGATTTCTGCCGGCCGATGTTGGAGGAGGCGGAGGCGAAAAAGCGCCGTTCCAGAAGGTACGCCAACGTGAGTTTCCGACCGGGCGACGGGCTCTCCCTGCCGCTTGGGGATGCTTCCGTCGACGCCATCACAATCGCCTTCGGTCTGCGCAACATGGAGGACCGCAGGCGGGCGCTGGGCGAAATGCAGCGCGTGCTGCGCCGGCCGCGCGGCCGGCTGTTCGTGCTCGAATTCTCACAGCCCGTGCGGTGGCTCCGTCCCCTGTATTTTTTCTATCTGCGCCGGGCGCTGCCGCGACTTGCGGGGCTCATCACCGGCGACCGGGCCGCCTACGAATACCTTGGGCAGACGATCGGCGGATTTCCCGATCACGTCAGGCTGGGCGCCGAACTGATCGAGGGCGGTTTCTCGGCCGTCACCGCAACCAGAATGAGCCTGGGCATTGTCGCGCTGCACAGCGCCGCGGTGTGACGGGCGATTCCCGGCGACCCGGCCGATCCTCCGCCGTCGAGGATGTTGAACGCGGTCCCGGGCAGGCATCCCGTGGAGGGCGCATCCCTGCGGGAGCCTGTCGGACTGCGCAAATCGTTGCTGCAGCAATTTCCATGCTAGATTCCCATCTGCGCACTTGCCAGCCGCCGCCGACTCCGCTTCCATGTGCTCGTGCCCGCCCTGAAGCTAATCGTCAACGAGCTCCATTATGAGCTGCTCCGGAAGATCGCCGAAGGAGGAATGGGCGTCGTCTACGAGGCCCATCAATTCGGCGCCGGGAACTTCCATAAGCTCGTTGCCATCAAGCTGATCCGTGAGGAGTATTCGAGCATCCAGGAGTTCCAGAAGAATTTCATCGGCGAGGCCCGCCTCGTCGCCGACCTGATCCACACAAACATCGTCCAGACCTACCATCTCGGCCTTGTCGGCGGCCAGCATTTCATGGTCATGGAATTCGTGAACGGTGTGAACATCGAGCAGTTCATCGAGCGCCACCGCATCCTGCGCCGTTCCATCCCGGTCGACTTCGCCGTGTTCATCGCATCCCGCGTCGCCCGGGGTCTCGCCTACGCCCACCAGAAGGCCGACCGCAAGGGCAACCACCTCAATATCGTCCACCGGGATGTGAATCCGAAGAACGTGATGATCGCCTATGAGGGGGACGTGAAGCTGACGGACTTCGGCATCGCGAAGGCTCTCGACCTCATGTACAATGAGGAGGGCAAGGTCATCCCGGGGAAGGACGAGTATTGCTCGCCCGAACAGGCAAGCTACGCGGTGACCGACGCGCGGGCGGATCTCTTCTCCCTCGGCATTGTGCTCTCCGAGCTGCTTGTGGGACGGAACGTCTTTCGCGCGGATGACCGTCTGCAATCGCGCCGGAATGTCCTCTCCATGCCCATTCCGCGTTTCGGAAGCCTGCGCGCCGACATCGACGAGAAACTGGAGGTCATCCTTCACAAGGTGCTCGAACGCGACCGCAACCGCCGCTACCAGTCCGCCTCGGAGTTGCTCACCGACATGGAACTCTACCTGTACAGCGACCACTACGGGCCGACGAACGAGAAGCTGGGCGTCTATTTGCGCGAGCTTTTCAACCAGCCGGAACCCGCCCGCATCCAGTTGACTTCAGCGCCTTCTCCCGTGGTTTGAAAACGGTTCCGCTCGTCCATTCTGACCCATGAACGGACCGGGTTTTCACCAGCACCTCAGCCAGCGTCAGACCCAGCAGATGGTGCTGGCGCCGCAGCTGCGGCAATCGCTGAAGATCCTCCAGGTCGCCGCGCTGGACCTGCGTTCCGTCATCCAGGAGGAATTGCAGAACAATCCCACGATCGAGGAGCTGCCGATGGAGGGCGTGAGCATCGAACAGAACGGCTCCACGGCTCCGGAAGAGGCCCCCCCGCCGGATGGCGCGGACTCCCGGGAGGAGCTCGATTTTCAAAAAACCTTCGAGATTCTTTCGAAGATCGACGACGACTGGCGCGACGACCAGGCGCAGGGGGCCGGAGGCCAGCCCTACACCTCCGAGGCGGCGGAGAAGCGGCAGCATTTTTTCGACTCCCTCGTCAGCGAGACCTCGCTGCAGGAACACCTGATGCGGCAGGCCGAGCTCTCGGATTGCCCGCCGCAGGTTCTGCGCGCCATCCGCTACCTCGTGGGCAGCATCGATGATCATGGTTTCCTCACGGCCACGCCGGCGGACATCGCGTTGATGTCCGGGCTTGCCCTGGAGGATGTGCAGGCTGCGCAGAAGCTCCTGAAGTCCTTTGATCCGCCGGGCATCGGCGCCCAGGATCTCAGGGACTGCCTCTTCTTCCAGATCGAGGCCAGGGGCCGCGGCGGTTCGCTCGCCGCCCGGATCGTGCGGGACCATTTCGAGCTGCTCACCCGACGCCGGATTCCGGATCTCGCCCGCCGCCTCGGAGCCTCCGTGGAGGAGATCCAGACGGCCATCGAGGAGATCGGCACCCTGGATCCGTCGCCCGGCCGGCGTTTTGCGGACGACAGCAACCGGGTTGTCGTCCCGGATGTGACCGTGGAAAAGGACAACGGCCAGTGGCGGATCATCCTGAACAACGATTTCATTCCGCGCCTCCGCATAAGCCAGACCTACCGGGAACTCATCGCCAAGGGCCAGCTTTCCAGGGAGGAACGGGACTATCTGCGCGAACGCATGCGATCGGGGCGTTTTCTCATCAACTCGATCGAGCAGCGCCAGCAGACGATCGAGCGCATCACCCGGGAGATCATCAAGGTGCAGGAGGAGTTCTTCGAGCACGGGGTCGCCCGCCTGAAGCCGCTGACGATGACGCAGATTGCCGACGCCGTCGGCGTGCACGAGACGACCGTCAGCCGCGCCATCGCAAACAAGTACATCAGGACTCCGCACGGGGTGTTCGATCTCAAATATTTCTTCACGCCCGGCTATCAGGCGCAGGGCGGCGACGCGGTGTCCAACACCAGCGTGAAGGAGATGATCAACGATCTCATCGCGGGGGAGGACCGGGCCCATCCCCTGAGCGACCAGGAACTGGTGGCCCGGCTTGAGGGCAAGGGCATCCACATCGCGCGCCGCACCGTCGCGAAATATCGCGAGGAGCTTGGCCTCCTGCCCAGCAATCTCCGCCGGGAGTATTCCTGACTCGCGCCCCACCCCGCCCGACGCGTCAGCCGAGCCCGAGATCGGGCCGGATGGTCAGCCCGAAGCGATCGTCGCGGACGCAGCCTTCCGGGTCGCACCAGGCCGCGAAGGCGATCATCCCGGCATTGTCCCCGGTGTGCTGCGGCTGCGCCGCATAAAAAGTCACGCCGCGCTCCCGCGCCACGGCATCGAGGGCCGCGCGCAGTATCCTATTGTTCGATACACCCCCGGACACCCCGAGGCTTGCGTATCCGCCGCGGTCGAGCGCCGCCGCCGTCTTCTTCACCAGCGCGTCGATCACCGCCTGCTGGTAGCTCGCGCACAGGTCGTCCCTCCGCGCCATCACCTCCGCCGGCCCCAGCTTCTCCACCAGATAACGCAGGCTCGTCTTCAGGCCGGAGAAACTGAACGACAGGTCGTCGTTGGGCTGGATTCCCCGCGGGAAACCGTGCGCGTTGATCCGTCCCTCCGCCGCGCGCTGCTCGATCAGCGGGCCCCCGGGGTAGCCCAGGCCGAGCAGTTTCGCGCCCTTGTCCAGCGCCTCGCCCGCGGCGTCATCCCGGGTTGACGACAGCACCGAGATCCGCCGCCCCCGGTCGATCGCGAACAACAGCGTGTTCCCGCCCGAAACGATCAATCCCAGGTGGGGAAGCGAATCCGCCAGGCGCGCGCCGAATCCGGGGGGATTCGCGGCGTGCAGGGCGATGAACGGCGACCAGGCGTGGCCGCGCAGGTGATTCGCTCCCCACAGCGGCATGCGCCGCTCCAGGGCCAGCGCCTTGGCCGCCGCCACTCCGATCGCCAGGCAGCCGGCCAGGCCGGGTCCGTGGGTGACGGCCACGGCCGTGACCGCCTCCAGCCCGCCCTCCCCGCGGAGCCGGTCGAACAACAGCGGAAGGTCGCGCAGGTGCTCGCGCGCCGCCAGATCAGGCACCACGCCTCCATAGCGCCCGTGGAGGGCGATCTGGCTGTGGACCAGTTCCCGCGTCAGGCCGGCCTGCGGATCGAACAGCGCCAGGGCCGTCTCGTCACACGAGCTCTCGATGGCGAGGATCATGGGTGCAGGCGCGCGCCGCCATCCCCCGCCCCGCTCCGGGCGATGAAGAGGTTCACCCCCATCAAGACATCGATTGCGGCCTGCAGCGGGCGGTCCGCGACCGGCTTGAATCCAAAACGCAGGGCGAACTCCCCGGGCTCCGCCAGGTCCGGCCGCAGATTCTGCAACCGCACGTTCGCCTCCTCCTCGGGCGGGACGATGATCTTCACCTGGGGTTCGATGCCCTTCTCATTGATGATCGCGCCGCCCGGCGTGTAATAGTGGGCGACGGTCAGGCGCAGCGCCTCGCCGTCCTGCAGGCTGAACAGCATCTGGACCGATCCCTTGCCAAATGTCGTCTCGCCGACCACGACCGCGCGCCGGGTGTCCTTGAGGGCGCCGGCCACGATCTCGGCAGCGCTCGCCGTGCCGGAATTCACGAGCACCGCGACCGGCATGTCCGCCCCGCCGGCCGAGCGCCCGGCGCGCATTTCCTGCCGGCTCCCCGGCGCCCGTCCCTGGGTGTAGACAACGAGCTCGCCCGGCTTGAAAAACGGCTCCGCCACAGCAACCGCGGCATCGAGCAGCCCACCCGGGTTGTTGCGCAGGTCGAGGATGAGCGCTTTTGCCCCCCGGCGCTGCAATTCCTGCAAAGCCTGCCTGAACTCCGCGCCTGTGCGCTCGCTGAATTGCGTCAGCTGGATGTAGCCGATCCTGTCGGCGACCACCCGCACGTCGCGCACGCTTTCCACTTTGATGACCTCCCGGGTCAGCGTCAGATCGATCGTCGCCTTCGCCGACGGACGGAAAAGCGTCAGGGCCACCCGCGTCCCCGGTTTGCCGCGCAGGCGCCCGACCACCATGTCCATCTCCTGCTTCTCCGTGGCCTGTCCGTCGATTTTCACAATCTGGTCGCCCCGCCGGATGCCCGCGCGCTCGCCCGGAGTGTCGGCGACCGGCGCAACCACCACGATCCTGCCGTCCCGCTGCTCCACATGGATGCCGATCCCGCCGAACCGGCCGTCCATCTGCTCCTGCAGCTCGCGGTAGGCGTTCGCCCGCATGAACTCGGAATGCGGATCGAGCGATCTGACCATTCCGTCAAGGGCGGCGCGCGTGAGCCGGTCAGGATCGGCCAGCTTCTCGTCAACATAGTGCGTCTTCACGAGCTCGATCACCGTGCGGAAATACGCCGCATCCCGGCTGAGGCCGCGCCCGGGTCCGAAGCTCCGCGCCGAACGCAGGAGCGCCACTGCCGCGCCGAGCAGGACGGCGCAGACCGCGCCACAGACGATGACCCGGCGGCGTATGACCATGCCCCTACTGTGGAGATCCACGGGGGCTTGTAAACCGCTTCCGCGCCGGCGAGAATCCCGCCCCGGATGTTTGATGGCCAGCAAATGGATCCGGCGCTCTTCCGCCGGGGTTTCGCAGCCCGGTCGCGACAGGGGCCGCCCCGGCGAACCCTCGCGGCTGGCCTTGATCCGGGATCCTTCTGTGAACGATCACCCCTCATCCGGGCCATCGCCTGAGTTCATCGGCGTATTCCAGGAGCACGCCGGCGCCGGCGGCGCGCTGTCATTTGCGCGCTTCATGGAGCTCGCGCTTTACCACGAGAAGACCGGCTATTATGCGAGGACGCGCCGGCGCATCGGACGCGACCCCGGCACCGATTTTTTCACGTCAAGTTCACTCGGGCCGGCGTTCGGCGAACTCGTGGCCGCGGCCTGCGTCGACCTTCTCGGGCCGGAGCTGGCGGGCGCCTCCGTCTTTGTCGAGATCGGGGCCGAGCGCGACGAGCCGGGGACGCCTCCGGCGGTTCGCCCTTTCGCCGGCGCTTTGAGCATCTCCCTCGGGCAGCCGCTGGCGATCCCGCCGCAGGCCGTCGTGTTCTCCAACGAACTGTTTGACGCCCAGCCCTGCCACCGCCTGGTCCGCCGCGCCGGCCGCTGGCAGGAGCACGGGGTAGCCCTCCGGGCCGGGAACCTGGAGGAAGTCGTGCTGCCGGAACTCTCCCCGGAGGTCCGGAGCGCGGAGGACCGCCTGCCCCCGGACGCCCCGGAAGGCTACCGGATCGACATGCCCCTGGCCGCGGCGCGGCTGGCTGCGGACATCGCAGCGGCGCCATGGTCCGGGCTGTTCGTCGCCTTCGACTACGGGAAATCCTGGCGTGAGCTCGCCCGGGAGACCCCGGCCGGCACGGTGCGCGCCTATTCCGGCCACCGCCAGAGCAGCGCCTTGCTTGCCCGACCCGGGGAGCAGGACCTGACCTGCCACATTTGCTGGGACTGGATCGGCGAAGCGCTGACCGCCCGCGGTTTCGACCCGCCGGTCATCGAATCCCAGGAGGCGTTCTTCGTAAGCCATGCGGCGCCGGTTCTGGGCCGCCTGACCGCCGCCGAGGCCGGCCGCTTCAGCCCCCGCAAGCTCAGCGTGATGCAGCTGCTTCATCCCGGAAACATGGGCCGCGCCTTCCAGGTGCTCTGGGCGCGCCGGACGGGAGGCGGTTGACCCGGGTTCGCCCCGCTGCGGCGGAGCAGTCAAACCTTGGGAATCCCGCCGTTCCCGGGCTCCGCTTCCCGAGGCGACAACCTTGGGGGACGGGTCGGACAGGGAACGAGCAGGATGTGCGGACCGGTTGAAATCCCGTTTGCCGAACCGCCCGGCTTTGGTCCAGAGTCCCCCCGTTCCCGAGCCGATTTCACCTTATGCCGCACGCCCCGCGACCCCTCTTTGCAGAAAAGCTCGTTCAGCGCCTGCGCTGGGACGACCTCGATGCCGCCTATCTGCGGCGCCTGGTCGAAATCGCGCGCGATGAGGACCTCGCCGGTCTCGGCCTCCGCCGCCGGCCGGCGCGCACGGGCGACCTTTCCACAACGAGTGTATCCGGAGTTCCACAACAGAGCACCGCCCTCCTCGTCGCCCGCGGGCCGCTGACCGCCTGCGGGCTGGGTCTTGTGCCGCTCGTCCTGTCGGCCTATGGCGGACGGGTGGCGGTGCGCTCCTGCGTGCGCGACGGCGCGGCGGTTCCGCCAGGTGGCGTGCTCGCCACCCTCCACGGGGATCCCCGCGTCCTGTTGGCCGCCGAGCGGATCCTGCTGAACTTCCTCCAGCGCCTCAGCGGAATTGCGACGCACACCCGGCTCCACGTGGCTGCGCTCGGCCCGGGCCGCACCCGGCTTCTCGACACCCGCAAGACCACGCCCGGCCACCGGATGATCGAGAAATACGCGGTGGCCTGCGGCGGCGGCTGGAACCACCGCCTCGGGTTGTTCGACCGGGTCATGTTGAAGGACAACCACCTCGCGCTGCTCGGATTTGCCGGTGGAGGAGGGCCGTCGGAGAAGCCCCCTGGGGCCGCGGGCGCCGGCCGGCTGGCTGCGGCGGTCCGCGCAGCCCGGAGGACCGCCCCGGGTTCTCCCGTGGAGATCGAGGTGGACCGCCTCGACCAGATACCCCCGGCGCTTTCCGCCGGCGCCGATGTGATTTTGCTCGACAATTTCACGGTGCCGCGGCTCCGGCGGGCCGTGGCTGCGATCGCGGGACGGGCGTTCTCTGAAGCCAGCGGCGGAATCACGCTGCGGACCCTGCCCCGCCTGCGGGGCCTCGGGCTCGACTTCGTCTCCACCGGCGCCCTGGTGCACCACAGCGTCTGGGCCGACATCGGCATGGACTGGCAGCCATGACATCGCCCGAACTCGTCATCCTGTGCGAGCTGCTCGATCGCGATCCCGCCTTCGTTTCGGGGACGGCGCTGGCCCGCAAGCTGGGCATGAGCCGCGTCGGAGTCTGGATGCACATGGAGAAACTGCGGGCGCAGGGCTTCGTATTCGAGGCCGTGCACAACCATGGCTACCGCATCCGCCGCCCGCCGGACGGGCTCAATCCGTTGCTGGTGGAGGCTATTATAAGTCTGCACCGCCCGCCGGTCGACCTGCTCTGGTTCCCGGAAACCGACAGCACCAACGCCGAGGCTGAGCGCCGGCTCGCGGCCGGCCGCCCCACGCCGTTTGTCGTGCTGGCGCAGCAGCAGACCATGGGCCGCGGTCGTTTTGGACGCGTCTGGCACAGCCCGGGCCACGGCAATCTTTACGCCAGCTTCGCATTCCGCCCGTGCCTGGAGCCGGAGCGGATGACGACTTTCACCCTCTGGATGGGCGCCAATCTATGTGAACTCGTGGCCAACTTCTGCCGCATCCAGCCCGGCATCAAATGGCCCAACGACCTGTATTTCGAGGGGAGGAAGTTCGGCGGGATGCTGACCGAGGCGCGAATCGACACCGACCAGATCCGCGACCTTGTCTTCGGCCTCGGCCTGAACGTCAACGTTCCCCCCGATTCGCTGCCCGCGCCCCTCTCCCGGCAGGCCATTAGCCTCGCCGCCTGCGCCGGCCGTCCGGTCGACCTCAACCGCCTCACCGCCGCGATCGTGGGCCGGGTGTTTTCCGCCTATGAACAGTTCGTCGAGGGCCGCCACCGCGACGCGTTCGCCGAACTGTGGAACCGCTATGATCTCCTGCGCGGCAAGACCGTGACGCTCGTCCACGGCCCGCTCCGTGTCACCGGAACGGCCGGCGGCATCGACGACGGAGGTTCCCTGCTTATCCGCAGCAAGAACGGCCGGCCCCAGCGCTTTCCCGCGGGGGAAGTGACGCTCGAGGCCTTTCAGACATCCTCCCCGCCGGCCTCCGGATGATTCCTGACGGCCGGCATTCCCTCCGGCGCGGACTGGCCGGCAAGCGCGTCCGGCCTGCGGATTGCCTGCAGCCTGCACTCCCGTTGCCGGCCAACGAGCGGGACATCCGGGCCTGGACGCCTTTCGATCTGTCCGTTTGAGTCTCCGCCCACACGTGCTATTCTTGCCTGCAAACATCAACCCAGGAATCCCATGCGCAGCTTGATTTTTCCCCTGATCGCCGTCCTCACGGCCGCGACCGCGAACGCCCAATGGATGACCGACGCCGCCAAGGCGCAGGAACAGGCCAGGGCCGAGAACAAACTCGTGTTGATGGACTTCACGGGCTCGGACTGGTGCCCCTGGTGCTTCAAACTGCGCGATGAGATCTTCAACACGCCTGAATTCAAGGAATACGCGAAGAGCAACCTCGTGCTCGTGGAGGTCGACTTCCCGCGCAGGAAGGCCATCAGCGATGAACAGAAGAGGGCCAACCAGGCTCTCGCTGAAAAATACGCCATCGAGGGTTATCCGACCGTGGTCATTCTCAACGGCGGGGGCGAGCAGGTCGGCCAGCTCGGCTATGAAGAGGGCGGGCCGAAGCCTTTCATCGAGAAGCTGGAGCAGCTGAAAGTCCGTCAGGCCCGTCCTTCGGCAGGATGACCCGGAACTCCGTGCCCGTGTCGGGCGAACTCGTGAACTCCACCCGGCCTTTGAGGTAGCGTTCGGTCAGCAGCTTCACGCTGTAGGTTCCAAGGCCGCGGCCAGGCAGCACCTGCCGCCGTGTTTCAGCATAAAGGGGCCTCGAAGCAATGCCCTGCCGGAGTCACGGTTCGTGAATCACAAGGGTCCGATTGATTGCATCCGGCCGGAGTTCCTGCCGCTGTCCGGAGGGCCAGCGGATGACGACCTTCCTCACGCGGGCGTCCTCCTCCAGGCCAAAGTCGAGCACCGATTCGGATTGCGCCATGAATCCCATCGCGGGCGCCATCGTGCGGACCTGCACCCGGCGCGGAGTGTGAACCTCCACGCGGGCGCCGCCCGCCTCCCAAGGAGTCCGCGTGGCGACGAGCGCGATGCGCAGCCACGGCCGTCCACTCCGCTGGTCGTTGTGCAGGACGACGGCCGGCCCGCTGTTCTGGGCGATGATGACGTCGTCATTGCCGTCGCCGTCGAGATCCGCCACCGCCACGCCGCGGGCCACCAGGGGGCGCGCCCATGCCCCGCCTTCCGCCCCGGGGAGGGGCGCGGGCACCCAGGCGCGGCCGCGATTCCACAGCAACTGCGGAACCGCGTGGAAATCGCGCCCGTCTTCGAACCGGCCTGTGTCCGGCTCCGCCCGGCCATTGCCGGAAAAAAGGCCGGGATGGCCGCCATGATCGTAGTTCAGCAACGCCAATCCAAGCCTGCCCCGCAAACCCAGCGGCCCTTCGCCCCGGTTGCCGGCGTCGGGCGAACCCGTGGAGAGGAGGACGGCGAGCCGTTCATCCGCGTCCGCCCCCTGCGCGAACGGCAGGAGGCTGGGCGTGGCGAGACCGGCGGCCGCGCCTTCATTGCGCCGCCCGAACCCGGACGACCACTGCCGGAACGATCCGTCGCCCTGGTTGATGAACAGCGCGCTGTCGGCGGTGTGATACGTGAAGAGCAGATCGAGCCTGCCATCGCCATTGGCGTCCACGGGCATGACCGCGAGCGTTTTTGCGACCGGCATGCCGGTCTCCGGATCAAGGTTGCGCAGGCCGGCCGAGCCCGGGACAAGCGCGAAACGGCCGTTGCCCAGGTTCCGATACACCGAGGGAAACGCCCCCACGAACCCCGTCGGCGTGCCGTACGAGGGGCCCATTTCGGCGACTCGAAACGCAAGGTCCAGTCCCATTCCCCTGGGCCAGCGACCATAATGCGCGACCACGAGATCGAGCTTCCCATCCCCGTCAAAATCGATCCATGCCGCGCCCGTGCTCCAGGTGTTGTCATCGCCACCGACGCCCGCGGCCAGCGTCACGTCCTCGAAGGTCCCGTCGCCGCGGTTGTGAAAAAGGTGGTTTCGGCCGACACACGCGACGAAAAGGTCGATGTGGCCGTCGTTGTCGTAGTCGCCCGCCGCAGCGCCCATGCCCTGCAACTCGACGTCCAGTCCGGCCTCGTGTGACACATCGGTGAAGCGCCCATGCCCGTCGTTGCGGAAAAGGGCGCAGCGGCCGCCGCCCCGCCCCCCGGCCGGCACCGCCTCCCCGGGCCAGGGCGCGCCGTTGACAAAGAAAAGGTCGGGATACCCGTCCCCATTGTAGTCGAACACAACGACGGCGCCGCCCAGGGTCGTCGGCGGCCGGCTGGCGGGCGTGGCTCCCGCCAGGCGCCGGAAGTCCACCCCGGATTGCGCCGTGATGTTCGTGAAACGCGCCTGGGGGGCGGCGCCCGCGGGAACACCCGGCGGCAGCCACCAGGCGAACAACACGCCGATGACAATGGCGGCGACGACCAGGGGCAGCAGAATCGGAAGCAACGGCGGGACCAGGCGTTCGGCGGACGCCGCCGGGTGACCGCCCGGCGGGGCGGACGCGGCCGTCGTTTTGAACTCAGGAGCGTTGGTCAGCATTGCAGAAGCCGGTCCATCAGGATTGATTTGGCTTTGACGGCAACTTTCGGAGTTCAGGGATTCCGATGCGGATATTTCACCTTTAACACTCACGCATGACTGCACCCTGTGCAAGAACTGTGGTGCCCGCCCCCCGGAAAAGCGGATCGATGCCTGGTCGTGACACTGTGCGCCGGGCTGAAAGACGCGCTTGGCGTCGGACAGTCCGCCGCGTAGGATTTTTCCCGTGATGGCGCGCGCGTCCCCTGTTTTCCGCCGAATGCTGAAATTCCTGGGCTATGCCGTCTTCTGGACGCTCCTCGGATTCGCATTTGCGGGCCAGTTCTACCTTTCCAGCAACCTCCTCGGCCGCTCGATCACCTGGGCGGAGGCCATCACCAACTCTCTTGGCGACTGGTATGTCTGGGCGCTTCTCTCGGTGCCGATCGCCCGATTCGCACGGCGGTTCCCGCCCGAGGCGGGCTCGGCCTGGCGCACAGCGGCGGTCCATCTCGGGGCCGCCATGGGATTTTCGCTGGCCTGGGTGGGCCTGCGCGCGCTCATCGGCCAGGGGCAGAGCTGGGTGCTCGACGAACCGGTGACGTTCTCCGAGGTCTTCCACCCGCTGCTGGTGAGGTCTCTCCCGTTCGATCTGCTCATGTATGGAGTGATCGTCTCGGTGAGCCACGCCATCGACTATTACCGCAAATACCACGAGCGCACGGTGCACGCGCTGGAGTTGGAGAAACACCTCGCGGAGGCGCGCCTGCAGGCCCTGCTGCGCCAGTTGAAGCCGCATTTCCTTTTCAACACGCTTAACGGCATCGCCTCGCTCATGCACAGCGACGTCGATGCCGCCGATCGCATGATCGTGCGCCTCGCCGAACTGCTGCGGCTCACCATGGGCCACCCGGGCCAGCCGCTCACCTGTCTGCGCGACGAGATTGCGTTTATCGAGAAATACCTTGAAATAGAACGAATCCGCTTCCGCGACCGCCTGTCCGTCACCATCGACGTTGATCCGGCCGCCCTGGATGCCCAGGTGCCCAGCCTGATCCTCCAGCCGCTGGTGGAAAACGCCATTCGCCACGGAATCGAGCCCCATGCGCGGCGGGGCCGCATCGAGCTTTCCGCCCACCGCGAACCCGGGGTGGTCGTCCTGACCGTTCGCGACAACGGCGCCGGAGAACCCCCCGGCGGCTTCACCCGCGAAGGCATCGGCCTCGGCAACACCCGCGCCCGCCTGCGCGAGCTCTACGGCGAGCGCCACCGCTTCGAACTCGCCAATCACCCGGAAGGCGGTCTCATTGTGCGCCTGAGCCTGCCCTCCGCCTAGTCCATGAACAGACTCCGCGTCCTGATCGTCGATGATGAACCGCTCGCCCGCGACCGGCTGCGTTCCTGGCTGACGCAGGAGCCCTCGGTCGAAATCGTCGGCGAATGCGGCAGCGGCACCGAAGCCCTCGCCGCACTTCGTTCCACTCCCCTGGATGTCGTTCTTCTCGACGTGGAGATGCCCGGCTGCAACGGCTTGCAGGTGGTGGCCGGGCTTCCCGCCCAGGGCCGTCCCGCCGTGATCTTCGTCACGGCCCACGAGCGTTTCGCCCTGGACGCCTTTGACGTCCAGGCGGTCGATTATCTGCTGAAACCCTTTGACCGGGAGAGGCTCCAAACCGCCCTGCACCGCGCCGAGGAACATCTGCGCGCCCGGCGGGCGGGCGAACTCGAGAACAAGCTCGAAAGCCTGCTCGCCGATGCGGCCGCCAAAGAGAGGGCGCCGGAGCGGCTGACGGTGAAAACCGACGGCAGGCTGGTCTTCCTGAAACCGAGTGACATCGTGTGGGTCGAGGCGGCGGACAACTACAGCATCCTGCACCTCGTCGAAGGCCGGTTGATGCTTCGCGAGACCCTGGCGGTGCTCGAGAAGCGGCTGGGGACGACGAGCTTTGCGCGGGTCAACCGTTCCGCGTTGGTTCATCTCGATCAGATCAAGGAGCTGCAGCCCACATTTCATGGCGATTTCGTGGTCGTGCTGCGCAATGGGACCACGGTGCCGCTCAGCCGCAGCCTGCGCGGGCAGTTTGGCAAGGTCGCCGGCGAGAGTCTGGGTTGAAGCGCCGGAACGGAGGAGCCGGATGACCCGCTGGGCCTGCCCCGCACGCGATTGACCCCGCCCCGGCGGCAACTGGCCCCAGAAATGTTTCCGCTTGAGGCCCCGGCCCCAAAAAACATGGATCCGTCAGCAGCGCCCCATCGGGCCGGCCTCGGACCGCCCCCCATTTCCCGCATGATGACACGCCTCACCTCCGGGCTTCTTGCCGTGGCGCTTGTTTCCTCTGCGGCCGCATCTTCTCCCGGCCTTGAGCAGCGTCCGTTTTCGCCGCGGCATTCACCAGGCGCAGGCAAGAGGGTTTTCCAGGAGCTCGCGCCGGAGGAGACGGGCATCACGGCATCGAATCTCTACAACGACCCCCGCTTGTGGGGCAGCCGCTTCCGCGAGTTCACCCTCGGATCCATCGAAACGGGCATTGCTGTCGCCGATTTTGACCGCGACGGCCTGCTCGACATTTTTGTTGTCTCGAGGGACGGCCCGTGCGCGCTGTACCGGCAGACAGCCCCCTTCAAATTCACCAACATCGCCGCCGCCGCAGGCGTCGATTGCGCCGGCTCCACCGCACCGAAGATCGGCGCAACTGTGGTGGACATCAATCAGGACGGCTGGCCGGACATCTACGTCTGCCGTTACGACGCCCCCAATCTGCTCTTCATCAACAACGGCGACGGCACCTTCACCGAACGCGCCCACGAATACGGCCTCGACGTAAAGGACGCCTCGGTCATGGCCACCTTTGCCGATTACGACGGCGACGGCTTCCTGGACTGCTATATCGTGACCAACGTCCTCGATTTCTCGAAGGGGCCCGGGCGCCGCGACTACCTGTTTCACAACAACGGCAACGGCACCTTCACCGACGTCACGGAGAAGGCCGGCATCTGGGGCCTGACCCAGGGCCATTCAGCCATCTGGGTCGATGCCAATCATGACGGCTGGCCCGATCTCTATGTCGCCAACGACTTCGAGCCTCCCGACCGTTTCTATCTCAACAAAGGCGACGGGACGTTCGTCGATGTCGTCGGCCAGCGCCTGCCGCACATCCCCTACTTCTCGATGAGCGCCGATTCGGGCGACCTGAACAACGACGGTCTGGTCGATCTTCTGGTCGTCGACATGCGCGACCGCACCCGGCAGGGCTACATGGCCGGCATGGAGGAGGTCGGCCGCGGACTCTGGGACGTGGAGCGCCCCGCGGAGATCGTCCCTCAATACCCGTGGAACGCCGTCTTTATCAACACAGGCGCCGACCGTTTCCAGGAGGCGGCGCACCTGACCGGCTTGACCGCGACGGGCTGGACGTGGGCCGTCCGCATCGCCGACCTCGACAACGACGGCCGCCAGGACGTGTTCTTCACCACCGGGATGATCCGCAATTTCGTCGACCCGGACATCGTCGACAAACAGAACCTCGCGCCGACCCTCGCCGCCCAGGCCGCGGTCTGGAAGGGCGCCCCGCCGCGGCGCGAACATCCGCTTGCCTTCCGCAACCGGGGCGATCTGAAGTTTGAAGACGTCTCCGCCGCCTGGGGTTTCGACCGGCCCGGCGTTTCCTTCGGCTGCGCCGTCGTCGATCTCACCAACGACGGGGCGCTTGACATTGTCTATGTGAACCAGGACGGCCCCCCCTCCGTCTACCGCAACGACGTTGCCACCGGACACAGCGTTGAAATCAAGCTCGCCGGCCAGCCGCCCAACCGCGACGGCATCGGCGCCGAGATCCATCTTGAATCTGCGTCGGGAGTCCAGGTGCGCCAGCTTTACACCGAGCACGGCGTTGTCACCAGCGAGCCGCCCATCGTTCACTTCGGCCTCGGCAGCGATGTCATGATACGGAAGCTCACCATCCGCTGGCCGCTCGGGGACAAGCAGGCATTCGAGAACCTGCCGGCCGACTGCCTCTACACCGTCACTGAACCTCCTTTCCCCGGCGGGAAGCGCCCGCACCGCGCCCCGGCGGTCCTCAAGACGCCGGACACCGGCGCCCTCTACGTCGAGACCGCGCACGCCCACGGTCTCGACTACACGTCCGCCGCCCAGCCGGTTGACGAGTTTTATCGGCAGCGCCTGCTGCCCCGCCGGCTCGGGCAGATGGCCCCCGCCCTGGCGGTCGCCGACGTGAATGGCGACGGGATCGACGACCTGTTTGTATCCGGTGCGCTGGGACAGGCCGGCGCCCTTTACCTCGGTCGTCCCGACGGCAGTTTCGTGCTCGCGCCCAGCCAGCCGTGGGCCGATGCCCGGGAGGCGGACGATGTTGGCGCGGTCTTCTTTGACGCCAACGGCGATGGCGCCATCGACTTGTTTGTCGCCGCCGGCGGCGTAGCCTATGACCGGGGCGACCCAAGGCTCAACAACCGCCTCTACCTGGGCGACGGCCGCGGCGGGTTCAAGCCGGCGCCCGCCGGCATGCTTCCCCCCCAGGGCGAAAGCTGTGCGGCTTGCGCCGCCGCCGACTTCGATGGCGATGGCAGGGTCGATCTCTTTGTCGGAGGCCGCGTCGTGCCCGGCCGCTGGCCCGAAACGCCGCGCAGCTTCCTCTACCGCAATTGCGGCGACCATTTCGAAGATGTCACCGACCGGCTCGCGCCGGGCTTGCGCAATGTCGGCATGGTCACCGCCGCGGTCTGGGCCGATCTTGACGGCGACGGCCGCCCCGACCTCGTGCTCGCGACCGAGTGGGGCCCGATCAAGGTGTTCCACAACACCGGCGCCGGCTTCGAGGATTACACCGCCCGTCTCGGCCTTTCCGGAGTGACCGGCTGGTGGAGTGCACTCGCCGTGGCCGACGTCAACGGCGACGGCCGCCCCGACCTGATCGCCGGCAACGTCGGCCTGAACACGAAATACACTGCGACCCCTGAGGCGCCGGCCGTGCTCTTCGCCGGCGATCTCGACGGATCCGGCCGCAGCGCGCTCGTCGAGGCGGGCTACGACACGGACGGGCGGCTCTACCCTCTGCGCGGCCGCAGCACGCTTGCGGGCAGCTTCCCCTGGCTGCGACAGAAATTCCCGACCTTCGCCGATTTCTCCCGCGCGCCAATCGAGGGCATTTTTCCGCCCGAGCGGCTGCGCGCCGCCATGCGCCTCACCGCCACCGAACTGGCGAGCGGCATTTTCCTGCAGCAGGCGGACGGCACGTTCCGGTTTTCCCCGCTGCCGCGGGCCGCCCAGCTGGCGCCCATCAACGGCTTCGTCGTCGCCGACCTCGACGGTGACGGCCTGACCGACCTTTATTGCGTCGGGAACTTTTTCGGGCCCGAGCCCATGACCGGCCGGTTCGACGGCGGGGTGGGCCTCCTGCTGCGCGGCGACGGCCACGGCCATTTCACGCCGGTGCCTCCCGCCAGGAGCGGCCTCGTCGTTGCCGGCGATGCGCGCGCTGTCATCCGGCTGTCGCCGGCGCCTCCGGGCGGCGGCCCGCGTCTCGTCGTTGCCCAAAGCCAAGGCCCGCTGCTCCTGTTCACGCGCAACCCGCGATAGATCCGGCGGATTCACCGGCGCTGCCAACATCCCTGTCCCGCCCGCCTGCATGATCCTGAGATTGTAGTTGCTTCATCACACCCGCCCAACATCTGGTTGACCGTCTGCCTTCCTTTCCCGCGCAAGACGATGCGCCGCCAGTCCCTGATTCCCATGAAACGTCTGCTCTTCAGCCTGAGCTTGATCCCCGCGCTGGCGTGTCCCGCGGCCCGCGCAGTCGCACCCGATCTGGCAACCTCGCCCTCGGCGTTCATCCGCTCGCAGGCCCATAGCCCGGTCAACTGGGAAACATGGAACGCCGGTTCGCTGGACCGCGCCCGGTCCGGGAAAAAGCCGGTCTATGTTTTCATCGGTTCGTTTCTCAGCGAACTCAGCCGCGCCACCTGCCAGCAGTCCTTCACCAACGCCGAGACGGCAGCCTACCTCAACCAGCATTTCTTCTGCATCATCGTGGATCGCGAGGAGCAGCCCGATGTCGCCGCCTGCGCCCGGCTTTATCTCCAGACCATGAAGCAGAAGGACGGCTGGCCCGCGAATCTCTGGCTCACGCCCGAGCTGAAGCCGTATGATGGCGCCACTTATCTTCCTCCCTCCGAGGAATGGGGCGGCTCGAGTTTCTCCATGGTTGCGCGCCAGGCGGGCAACGCCTGGGCCGGCAATCCCAAGGCCTGCCGCGGGCATGCAAGCGAGGCCGTTTCGACAATGACCGTCGGCACTTCCGAGGCCCTTCCCGACATCACGCCGGCCGCCCTGAAGGAAAAGCTGGCGCAGGCCGCGGGCGCCTGGCGCGCCGTCTTTGACCCCGCACACGGCGGATTTGGGCCGGCGCCGAAATCGCCCGAACCGGAGCTGCTGCGTTTTCTCCTGCGCCAGTCCCCGGCTGATCGCGAGGAAGCGTTGACCACGTTGCGCGCGCTCCTCAACGGCGCGGTGCACGACCCGGTTGACGGCGGCTTCTTCCGCCGCACCGCCGATGCCGCCTGGCGCGTTCCCAGCCTCCAAAAGGCGCTCAGCGACCAGGCCCGGCTGGCCTGCGCCTGTCTGGACGCCGCCCAAGCCACAGGCGACGCCGTATGGGCGGGCGGGGCGCGAAGTGCGCTCGACTATGCGCTGCGGAGCCTGGGGACGTCCGATGGCGGCTTTGCGGCTGCCGAGGACGCGACGCCGGGCGAGCTCCAGGGCTATTATGTCTGGACCGAAGCCGAGATTGACGCGCTGCTCGGCCCCGATGCCGCCGCATTCAAATCCGCGTACGGCGTGCTGCCCGGAGGAAACATCTCCGCCGACGACGATCCGGCCGGCGCTTTTCGCGGGAAAAATCTTCTGTTCCGCTCGGCTCCGCCTGGAGACGCGGCCACCGAGGGCAGGTACGCCGCCGCGCTGCTCCGCCTGCGGGCCGCGCGCGACCGGCGCCCGATGCCGGCGCGCGATGACCACGCAACCTCGGGCGCCCACGGCCTGATGCTCGCCGCGCTTTCCCGTGCGGGCGCCCAGCTGAAGGAGCCGGCCTACCTCGCCGCGGCGGCGCGCACCTTCGAGCTGGTGTCGAAGCAGTTCGTCGTCTCCGCCGACGGGGAGATGCGCCGGATTCGCGAATCTGCGTTTCCCGCCGCGCCGGTTGACTACGCCGCCGTCGCACTCGGCTGCCGTGAGTTTGCCAAAGCCACAAGACGCGCCGATGCCGGGGCGCTCGCAGACCGTTTGATGGCGCACGCCGGCGGCGTGTTTTTCGATCCCGCCCAGGGCCTTTACTTCGCCTCGCCGGCCGCGCTGCCGCCCGGAGTTTTTGTGCGCGCGCCCGCCGCGGACGATCCGCCCCGCGCGGAATCCCTCGCGCTCATGGCCGGAGCACCCTCCGGGCAGGCGGCCGCGTTGACAAAGGCGCTGGCCGCAAGCCTCAACGACAGCGGCGCCGCTCCCGGCGACGTGTTGCTTGCGCTCACGCCCTAGGCATTCGGAGACGCGTTGTGACCCCGGCATTCCCTGGCCGTGGCATGGTTATGGGCGGCTGCTCCATTCAGCCGGCAGCAGGTCCGCTGCAATCTTGACTCACCTGTTTGAGTCGCGTTCCTTGGTCCGGCGTCATGTTGTTCTCCGCAAATGCAGCCCGGCACATGACGCAAAAGCCTGTGGAGTGTCTCGTCCTCCATTGCCTGTTGACCGCGGCCTGGTTCAGCGGAGCGGCGGCGGGGGCGGCGGCAGAGCCGGGGGGTGGGATTGTCGAGCGGCCGCTGGCGCCGCGATCAGGGCCGCGCGGAGCGACGATGTTCACAGAACTGTCCCCCCAGCAGACCGGCATCGTCACCACAAACGACTATTCGGACCCCGCGATGTGGGGTGAGCTCTCCCGCGAATTCGAGAACGGCGCGATTGGCACCGGCGTGGCCATTGGCGACTACGACGGCGACGGCCGGCCGGACATCTTTGTCGTGAGCAAAACGGAAAGCTGCCGCCTGTTTCGCAACCTCGGGGGCTGGAGGTTCGAAGACGTGACGGAGAAGGCGGGAGTCGGCGACAAGGGCGACGCGGCCAGGATATGGAAACAGGGTGCGACTTTTGTCGATGTGAACAACGACGGGCTTCTGGACATCTATGTCTGCCGCTTCAACGCCCCAAACCTACTCTATATCAACCAGGGCGACGGCACATTCAAAAAAATGGCCCACGCCTATGGCCTGGACGTCAAGGATGCATCAGTCATGGCCGCCTTCTGCGACTATGATCGCGATGGCTGGCTGGACGTCTTCATCCTGACCAATCTGCTGGACGCCAGTCTGCATCTAAACGGCCAGAAGAACCACCTGTTTCACAACAATCGCAACGGCACTTTCACCGATGTGACCGGGCGCGCCGGGATCACCGGCGAGACGCAGAGCCACTCTGCCACCTGGTGGGATTACGACAACGATGGCTGGCCCGACCTTTATGTCGGCAGCGATTTCGCACCCGCCGACAAGCTCTATCACAACAACCGCGACGGCACCTTCACCAATGTCCTCGACCAGGTGGTCCCGCATACGCCCTATTCGTCGATGGGCTCGGATCTGGGTGATGTGAACAACGACGGGGTGATTGACCTCCTGATCGCGGACATGGCCGCGACCGGGCACGAAAAGGACCAGCGCGGCATGGCTGATTCGCGCGGGCGCACGCGGGAGGACGCGAGGCATCCCCAAATTGCGCCGCAATATGAGCGCAATGCGCTCTTCCTGAACACGGGAACCGGGCGCTGCTTTGAAGCCGCCTTCCTCGCCGGCCTTTCGGCCACGGACTGGACCTGGTCGCCCCGTTTTGAAGACCTGGACAACGACGGCCGCCTCGACCTTTTCGTGACCAATGGAATGCACCGGGAGGCCACCAATGTCGACCTGATCTTGCGACAGATGAATGCCGAGACGCCGGCCGGGCGCCAGCGGATCATGCGCGACAGCCCCATGCTCGCAGAATCCCACCTCGCCTTCCGCAATCTGGGCAACCTTGAATTCGAAGACGTGAGCGCCGCCTGGGGCCTCAACCAAAGGGGCGTCAGCTTTGGCTCGGCGTTCGGCGACCTGGACGGGGACGGCGATCTCGATATTGTCTACACGAACTACAAGAAAGGCGTCACTGTCCTTCGCAACGACTGCGACACGGGCCACCGCGTGATCATCGATCTGCGCGGCACCATTTCCAACCGCTTCGGAGTTGGCGCCACCGTCCGGATCGAGAGCGCCCTGGGCGTGCAGGTGCGCCAGCTCGTTCTGGCGCGCGGGGTTCTCTCCAGCAGCGAGCCGATCCTTCACTTCGGCCTGGGGAACGACACGCTCATCCGGCGTCTTGTCGTGACGTGGCCAAGCGGGCTGATGCAGTCCTTCACCGAGCTTGCCGTCGACCGGCATTTCACGATCACCGAACCGGGCGGCCCGGTTCCGCAATTGCCGGCCGGGGTCCAGGCGCCTCCGGCCGGCCAGTTCACCGAGGTGAGCCAGCCCGCCGGTCTGGCATTTCAGTCGTTGGAGGAAACGGCGGATGAAACCGCGGTCCAACCGCTGTTGCCTTTCCGCCTCAACCGGCGGGGCCCCGGCCTGGCGATCGGCGACATCAACGGCGACGGCCTGGATGACGTGATCCTGGGTGGAACCCCGCTGAGCCCCGCCCGAATCCTGCTCGGTTCATCTTCGGGGCGTTTCATTGAGGCTGACACTTCTTCGCTTATGCCGGCCGGAGCGGTGGACGATGGCCCCCTGCTGCTGTTCGACGCCGACGGAAGCGGGAAGAACGCCATCCTTGTGACCAAGGGAGGCAACTCGCTGCCAGCCGGCGCCCCGGAGTACCAACCAAGGTTGTTCCTGAATGACGGCAAGGGCGGGTTCCGGCCGGCGCCGGAAGGAACGCTTCCGCCGCTTTCCATCAGCGCGGGAGCGGCGGTCGCGGCGGATTTCGAGCACAGCGGCCGGCTCGGGCTGTTCATCGGCGGGCGCGTCCTGCCCGGCCAGTATCCCCTGCCGCCGAGGAGCGCGTTGCTCGCCAACCGCGGAGACAGGTTCGAGGACGTGACCGACAGTCTCGCGCCCGGGTTGCGCGAGGTGGGCATGGTGACATCCGCCCTCTGGAGCGATGTCGACGGCGATGGATGGCCGGATCTGCTGCTGACGTTGGAATGGGGCAACGTGAAGTATTTCCACAACAAACAAGGCAAAGGCTTCGAAGATTGGACCCAGAGAGCGGGCTTTGCCGCAGCCGGCACCGGCTGGTGGACCTCGCTCGCCTCGGCGGACTTCAACGGCGACGGCCGGCCTGATTACGTGGTCGGAAACGTCGGCTTGAACACCCAGTACCACGCAAGCCCGGAGCACCCCGCGCTGTTGTTCTTCGGCGATTTCGGCGCCGGGGAGGAGGGACCTCAGCTGATCGAGGCTTATTACGAAGGCGAACGTATTCTCCCATGGCGAAGCCGAAGAGATCTCGGGGCTGTGATTCCGTCGATTCTGAGGCGCTTCCCAAAAAACGATTCCTACGCCCGTGCGACCCTGGGGGAAATACTTGGACAAGAGAAAATGGCGGCGGCCCGGCGTTTTTCCGCCACGGAACTGCGCAGCGGCGTTTTTCTCAGCCAGCCGGACGGCACCTACCGCTTCGAACCGTTGCCCCGCATTGCCCAGATTGCGCCGCTGGATGGCATAGCGGCAGGAGACTTTGACGGCGATGGCCACGCCGACATTTACGCGGTGCAGAACTCCTACGCTCCGATCCCGGCGGTGGGCCGGTTTGACGGCGGGCTGAGCCTGATGTTGCAGGGCGACGGCCGCGGGCACTTCGAGCCTGTGCCTCCAGCCCGGAGCGGCCTTGTCGTGCCCGGCGATGCCAAGGCGCTCGCCATGCTCGATTTTGATCACAGCGGCAGGCCAGGGTTCATCATAACCCGGAACAACGGAACGACGCTCGCGTTCCGCAATTGTGGCATGCCCTGTCGCCATTCCCTGCGCGTGAATCTCCACGGCCCGACCGGAAATGCAACAGCTGTGGGCGCGCGGGTCACGCTCGAGCTGGCCGACGGGTCGACGCAGATGGCTGAGGTTTTCGCCGGCTCCAGCTGTTACAGCCAATCTACTGCAGCTTGTTTCTTCGGCATCCCCGCCGGCAATCCGCCGCGGGAGATCCGTGTTCGCTGGCCATCGGGCTTAAACACTGAACATCGCGTTCCGCCAGATGTCCCCTCGATGGACATCCTCGCGGAGCCTTCACCACCGGCATCCCGAGCCGGCAGCGTCCGATAATCGCGCCATCGAGGGACAGCTTGCCGAGGGAGACTTCGTTGGGCCGTCCGCCGCGGGCGCGGCAGCGTCGGAGGAACTGTCTTCGTTCATGGGGTTGGGGTTTTCCTCCAAACTACAAAAATGCGCGCAAGATTCCGGACGTTATCGGTAACCATTGCGATGTCGCAATAGTCATCATTCCGACGTCGTACTGCTCACAATCAAGTCCGAGCAGAGGGCACCCGGCCAGACGGATACTTAGCCGTATGCTGGGCACAAAAAAAGCCCGGCGGCTTTCGCCACCGGGCTTTGAGTCTTTCTGGTCACCTGAACCGGCAGAGCCGCTTCAGGCGCGCCATCGCTTAGAAGTCGAGCGAGTTCGTCAGCTGCAGGCCCATGCCTTCACTGATACGCGCCAGCGCGATGTTGCCATCCGGGTTGATGCGTCCCGTGTACAGCCGGTCATGCTCTCCGACGTTCTTGGCGTTCAGCTGGATGTTCCAGTCGACGGTCCGACTGAGCTTCTTGGAATAGCCCAGCCATGCATCGAAATGCCACTCGTTCTTCGACACGAACGGTGCGTTCACGTCGAGGCCGCCGAGCGTCAGGAACGCAACGTTGGCATAACTCGGATCAGTCGTAGTGGCGTTCACGAAGTTCGAATTGAAGTGGTAGCCAACAATCCGGCCCGCTTCCTCTCGGAAGCCGCCGCCAAAGTACAGGCCCTTGGCGAATCCGTGATCGATTCTGTAGGTCGAGACCATGTTAAGGCGCCACGGAGACATTTCCGGAACCTGGTGCCCGAGTTCATTCTGCTCCAGCGTATAACCCGCGACCAAGCTCTGGTTCCATTGTCCCACCGACATCGTCGTGTCACCGGCATACCACCAGCGGAGCTGGCCACCCGGCGTGTTGTTGAAGAAGGCGGTCTGCGCGCTCATGAATGCAATCGATGTCGGATCGATCGCCTCCCGAAACGCATGGGTCTTGGTGAAGTTGATCGTGATATTCCAATTCTTCGTCGGCTGATAGGTCAACTCAGCCTCATAGCCCTTGGACAGCGTATCGACCGTCGTGCAGTGATCGCCGAAGTTTGAACCGCCGCCTTGTTCGGGGCCTGAAGCCTCATTGATGGGCGTCAGCCAAGAATCATGAAGGACGCCGCTTGCCTTCCCGAGCGTAGGATCAATCCCTGGCGACAGATTCATGCTCGAGAAGAAGAGCCTATTGACCGGGAAATCCACCCAAGCATTCGAGATGGCGATGATTCCCGGGGAGTTGTAGTCGCGATTCAATGCATGCCCACCATACAGATTATATTGGAGCGCCGCAGCTATTTGAGCGTCATTGTTCCGGGTATAGCCATCATATGCAGCATAATCGGCAAAACCCCAGGGTACGATGGCCGCCCCATAACTGCCTGTGCCATTGTTGCGGGCTGCATCCTGCAGGTAGGTTGCCCAGCCATAGCCCCAGATCGCACCATCAGCGAGCACGTAGGCATTCTGGCCCATGCCACCGATCGAATTGCCTTCGGTGTCAGCCAGAGTCGCACCATCATCCGTGGTCCTGTATTTATCAAGCTTCAAGGTCAGCTTGTTATTGAACGTCGTGATGTTGATGCCGTATTCCAAGGTGTTGCCGGTCGAGTTTGGAATCGGATTACCCTCGAGGTCTTCACGAGCAGCATCCGCCTTGAAATTCCTGCCCCTGTCATAGAAGAAGCTGATTTCCGTCTGTCCTGGGAGCTTCGAGGTAAGGACCTTCGGGAGGTGATAAACGATGCCCCATGTCTTGCTTTCGCCGCGAACGTCCGTCCGCGACGTTGGATCGTCAGGATAAGCCAACGACACGAAGTGGTTTATTGGATCCTGCTGGGCAGTCGTTGTATAGTTCGTGATGGTATCCTTGCGCCAGCCGAACGTCGGGACGAGGTCTCCATCGAACAGATACGCCTGCCACGTGATGCCCTCAGAGTCGTCCTTGTACTTAACCCGGTTGGCATTTTCCACCAACTTCGGGAAGTCCTGAGGATTGCTGGCGTACAACCAAGTGATCGGCTGCTGGGTCCATCCAACGTAATTGGCGGGATTGTCACATTGCGTGCCATTAACCACCAAACCAGTCACCGGATTGACATAACTGAAAGGAGCGAGCGGATTTACATACCCTGCGGCGGTCGGATTCGTCGGCATGTTCCACCGGGCATTGAAGTTCAACGCTGTCTGGTTCTGGGGCGGGGCGAGGTTGAACTGGACATTATTCAGATCCGCCTTCTTTCCATTCGGATTGTCGAACAGAGGCGGAGCGAGATAAGCGATCCATTCGTAGCTCTGATTGCTGCCCAACGCTCCCGTGGCCGGCGTATGCGTCGAATCATTGCGGAAATTATCGACGATGTACTGATCCGTGGTCGCGAATTCCGCGAAGTTCAGGTAATCCTGGGTCACATTGTTCTGGTCATACAGCCCGGTGAAAACGTGCTTGCCCAAGATCTTCGCAAGCGTGGTGTCACCCAAGACGTCCGAGAAATGGAACTCGTAGGTGGGCGTGAACCGGAAACCATCGCGAATGGTGCTCTTGATGTAATTGAGGCTCGGCGCAGAAGCGGCATTGCCCGCAAACGGGCGGCCCGCATTCGGGTTCGACGTGCCGTTCGCGTAGGTCGCATTGACATCGATGCTGATGGCATAATTCTCACCCGTCATCCACCGATCAGCGCCCTCAGTGTAGTTCTGATGGTCGAATGCGAGCTGGAATGCCAGGCGATCATTGAAGAAGCTCTGATCGATCGAAATGTTGAACGCCTTCCAGTTCTTCCATTCGTGCTTGTTCGGGCCATCGAGCAGCTTCGTATAGAAGTCGAAAACCGACGGATCCCGAATGACGTTATTGGCATAGAAAACAGATCCGGGGACGGAGGACAGTTGACTATTGCCGGAGTATCCAGGGAAGCCGGAGACCTTGCCAACCCCGTTCATGTACGCCGAGTACATCGGAACCTGAATGGGCAGGAACGCTGAGTTCACGTCTCCCAAGGTGCCACCGGCGACCGGGTCCAAATAAGCGCCCTCACCGCTGCCTGAATATCTCAGGCCGAGGTCGGTATTAGGCTGGGCCACAATCGTCTTGATCGGGGTTCCCGACGGCTCATGGAAAGGCCACGATAGACCGGTCTCAGCCTTATAAGTGGCTGCATAAGCCTCAAGCCGGTCGTAGGGTGTGGCCTCATAGTAATTGATCACATCTTGCCAGAACGACCGGGTCTCATTCGTCAGAGCCAAGCCGTTGTAGAGGGTGCCGCCCTTGCCACCCGGATAGGCAACGTTATCGAAGACCTGAGCCGGATTAAACTGGTTGAGGATGATCTTGTTGTAACCCGGATTGCCCCACTGATCGGTCCCCGACCTGAACCATATGGAGTAATCGTCGCCCGGAGGGATGTCGCGCGGGTTGTTCGAGCTCACATTGCCGTCTTCGTATTTCACACGGATGGATGTGTGGCTGCTCTCTGAGAAGAGCTTCGGGTCAAACCGCAGTGCGACATAATGGCGGGTCGAATTGTTGTAGGCCGGCTTCTGCTCGTACACTTCGTTGTCCTTCAGAGCCGCCACGCGGATCGAGAGCACTCCGGGGATGATGTTTTGATTCAGATCGATCTCATTGCGCACCGAACCAAACTGGTCGACCCGGTTCTCGAGGTGATAAGCGGTTTTGAACGTCGCATCATTCAAGCTCGTGTTGATGATGCCTGCGGGACTGCCGATACCGAACAGCACGGAATTCGGACCGCGCTGCAGGTCGACGCGCCCAACGTTGAAACCATCCCACGGAATATCGGTCAGGAAGTAATCCCGGGTGTTGTCAGCATTGTCCAGGCCACGAACGCGCGTCGTTGAATCGACGGTGTCCTCCTGGTAAATGCCATTGCCGGCCACGGCCGAGAAGTTGCCGCGGAGACCCGCGACTTCCGTGCTCGGCGTATAAACCAGCAAGTCCTCACTATTCTTGGCCCCGGTGTCCTTGAGGAATTGCTCGGTCACCACAGAAATGGCCGAAGCGACATCCTTCAGGTCAGTGCGGACGCGTGTGCTGGCAAGAGTGGACGTGGCTTGGTAAGAGCCGGCGTCCTCGCTGGCCTCGACGACGAACGGATTGAGTTTGACCACTTCCTCTTGTTCACCGGTGGTTGTGGTTGTGGTCGTCGTCGTCGTCGTCGCCGCCGCCGCCGGCGTCGTCGCCGCTGAAGGCGCGGTCGAAGCCGGAGCGGCTTGAGCAAGCGATCGCGGTGCGATCGCGAGTGCTAACACGGCAGCCAAGCACGAGCCGGCTGCGAAGTATTTACGTGTCATAGGGTTCGTTGGGGGTTGTGGGTTAGGACTGGTGTTGGGATCAGTCATACGATCAATGTTCATACGTGTTCGGAGTCAGGATTTGATGGCACCTCAGCGGGAGGTGTCACAAAAGCGAAATGGAGAATTCAGAGTTGAGAAACGAAGCGCCGCAAACGCATCGCATGCTTCATGCGGTGCATCGGCGGATTAAGGTTAAGGATTACGGAATCTCCCCGGAAGGGTGATTTGCACTTTTTTGGGGGTGACTGGGTGCTACTTGGGGGTGAGTTATACACGCGGTGAGCCCGTTGCACAGCGATGCGTTATTCATCCATTTGACCAGATTAACCGGAGCTCTCGTTCCAATAGACCGGCAACAGCGTTGTGGCAGGGTTGGCAGGCAGTCCGCGGAGGTTGATCTGAAGCCGCATAATGAGCAGTTCGATGGCACGTCTTCCAAGGTCGCGATGGAGCGCAGGCACAGACCGGCATCCGGATTGAGCGCTGCAGATGTCGATCGACACCCAAGCCACACGTTGGGCGACCGCCGGATCAATGCTTTCAACGAGGCTCGAAATGTTGACGCCACAACCCACCAACGCATCGAGCCGTTCGGTTCTGATCCATTGTGTCAGGTGTCCGATCTTCCCCTCTCCTTCGCCTGTGCGGCAGAAGGGGGCGATTCGGGCGGAGTTCTTCGCCCGGCTCTCGACAAGGTACCCTGCTCGCAACAAGCCTTCGATTTCCGAGCCCAAATCCTCAGCAATGACAAAACCGACATTTCGTCCGCCACTTTCACGAAGTTGCCGGATGGAGAGCCGGGCAGCCTGATAATAGTCCGTGGAGATATTGTCCACCTGAGGCTCCACTTGCATCGACTCGATTCCGACGACGCAAAACTCTTTCCATTCGATGTTTAGGGATCGCGTTCCCGGCGACAAGGCGCCGAGTAGAATCCCGGTTATTCCCCTCGCCTGCAACACCTGGGACAAGCGGGCCGGAGAAAGTTGGGCCGGGCCCACCAAAAAGAGCTCCAGCGCGTAATTCAGCCGTTTCGCCTCCTCCCGTGCCGCCGAGAATATCGCCTCATGCCTTTCTGAACGGGTGAATGCCGCCAGATTGGGTAGATCGCTGACGAACGCGATTGTGCCGAGCGATCTTGGCGGGACCAGCGTGCGCCGATGAAGATTGAAGAGACCAAGCATCGGATCGGGACGATAGCCAAGCGCTTCGGCGATCCTCCGGATGCGTGCACGGGTGGATGCGCTCAACTTCGGCTGATTGCGCAGGGCAAGCGAAACAGTGCTCTTGTGCACGTGTGCCGCCAATGCCACGTCGGACATTGTGACCCTCCGATGATCCATGTCGGACGCATTCATTTCCCACCAGATGGAAGGCTCGGCGCCGAGACTCCGTCCTGCCAGGTTCCCGCAACGTGGACAGCGGTAGTCGGCGTCGTAAGCCCCTGTTTTCTACGCATGATGAGCAGCACGAGCGCTTCCGCCGCCTTCTGCCCCACAACAAAGTGATGTTGAACGACTCCCGCGAGTTCAGAATCAGGTGCATTCAGGCACAGGCAAACACACGCAATATCGCGGGGAACCTCCACCCCTCCGGCGCGCAACAGGTCGTTGATCGAACCCGAGCTGCTGAGCACGACCTGAAGGCGGTGTTCTTGAATCCAATCCGTCATGCGACGAGTGGTTTGCGGGAGAGCCGCAGTTCGCTCTCCATGATAAAGGATGGGCGCGACGGGTATTCCCAACTCCTCTTGAGCAACGTAACAACCTGCAGAATAAAGGCCTTGGGTCGTCTCTTCCTCAACAAGGCCAACCGACATGCCGATCCGGCGGTAACCCAAACGGTGGGCCCTGTGAAAGGCCATCCGTGCGATCTGCATCCGGTCACTGGCAACCAGAATGGCCCCCGGGAGCATGAAGGCTGAGTCTATCTTCACTACCGCATAGTGTGACCAATCCAACTCCAGACACCGCAACTGGGGGTCGAAAGCACCGATGATGATGCCGTCCGTCCGCGCCGGATCGAGCTGGCATTCGATCTCAGCAGGACCGGGTTTATCGTCGTCAATGAACAAGAGGTCGCAGGCGCAACCCATCAACTCCGCCTGGCGCCGGACACCGTCGGCGAACTGCCGGACAGGGGCGGCGGGGTCCAGGTCGTCCGCCGTCCACCGGTTGGTCACGAAAACGACGCGCGGCTCGCGATGCAGTCCGCTGCACCGCCGCCGCTGGGCCGCGAGTGCAAGCATGACGGGGTCTTGCTGATAGCCGATTCTATCGGCAACCTGCCGGATGCGATCCCGCGTGGCGTCGGGGATCCTGCCTCTTCCGCGAAGCGCCATGGACACCGTCGAATAATGGACGTTTGCCGCTTCCGCAACCTGCTTGATCGTAACTCGCACCGTGTCGCAGCTCCATTGGTTTCTGCTTCGATCGACGACGACTCAGGCCCCGCACGAGCATGGCGGAGGATCCTGGACGCAGAGCCGTTCAAGCCGCGGGGAGGCTCAAACCGCATCCCAGCCGCCGGTCAAAAATCCCCCGTCACTTGGACTTGTCGAGGATCTTCTTCTTCTCAATCTGATACTCCTGCTCCGTGAGGATGCCTTTCTTGCGCAGTTCGTCGAGCTTGACCAAGTCGGCGTACAGAACGTTGACCGGGTCCGGCTTCTCCGGGGCTGCGACCGCAGCCGGGTTGCTGTTCAGGCCCGGGTCTCCCGGGTCAAGCGCTTTGAAGACGATCTTGGCAAATGCAGAATCCGTCGCGTTCGGCTGGTCGGCCGAGAGTTCCAGCACCTTCATCTGCTTGCCTTTCGAAGCGCAGAATTCGGCCGCGTCCTCCCGGACCTCCTCCTTCAGTCTTTTGGCGTCCCAGACAAGAGAAACCGTGCCTTCGCGCGTGATCCGGTAGGTGTCGTTTCCCAGCGAGGTCACGTGCTTGTACGACATACAGCCTGCCAGCGCGCCGCAGATCGAAACGGCCGCGGCCAACCCGCCCAAAATTCCAATTTTGCTCATGCCGGGGAAAATCGTCGCCGGCGCCGCGCACGTCAAGACTCAAGACTCTGCCCGCAGGCGTCCCCCGATTCCCGGGCGGCAGCCCTCCGGGTTTCTTTCCCGCGGATCAGGGAGGCGTCCGGCCGGGCCGGAGAACCCGGTCCGCAGAACACCGGCCGCGGCATCCCGCTGGCAGGCGCCGCCGAATCCGTTGCGGCGGATCCGCGGTGATCGCGGAGCCCCGGGGCGGCAGACCGTCCCCGGTTCCGGGGGCGTCATTGACTCACGAATACAGCAGCGCTGCCGGGAGGGGGCCCCGCGGTTTCCGGCCTCCGATTGCGGCGACTGGCCCCGCCCCGGCGGCAACTGGCCCCAGAATTGTTTCCGCCGCAGGGACCGGCTGCATTAAATGGCGCGCCTTTCGGAAGCGTTTCCCCTGATGGATTCGACGCCCTCCACCCTCGACATGAAGCGACCACCGCTCCTCCGCCACGCCTTCGCGAGAGGTTCATCAGGCAGAACGTCATTTCGCGTTGATGACCGCCCGTGGACCGTCAATCCCTGCGCATGGGTTTCTCCATGAAAAACACCGGGCCAACACCGTGGGGGACGGCGGACGGCCCCGGGCTGCTGGCCGTTCACGGCGAGACGATGCTCCGCATCAGTCCGGAGCCTGAGCGCCAGGTTGAGGCGGCACAACTCGGCTGTCATGTCGAGGTGCGCGCGACCGAACGGGATTCATTCACTGAATATCATATCACCGGGACGGTCGGGCGGGACGCAAACGGCGCGGAGGAATTGCTGGCGCAGGTGGCCGCGGTGCTCGCCGAACGGAGGATCCAGCCCATTCAGGAAAAGCTCTACGGGCTTTCGGACGCCCGGGCCGCGGTGTTGAAGAAGCGCGATGCGGCCTACCGGAGGGAGGAACTGGACTTGAGCATGCCGGTCACCTGGATCCAGGGCACGCCGCTCCAGGAGGGTGGGTTTGTCGGGCTTCAGATCTGGGGCATCGTCCCGTGCGACGGGAAGACGATGGTGACGACCGTCATGAATTCGGCAACGGGCGCCGGGCGGCTCTGGACCGGCCGCGGCTTCCGCGTGCTCCATCTGCCGTTCGTTCGCGGGCTCAAGCCCGGGGGGGCGCTGGCTGGAGGCGCCCCGGCGCAGGCGGATCAGATGTTCACCAACGCAGAGCTCGGACTGAAGGCCCACGGGTTGGAGTACCGGCAGGTGGTGCGGACGTGGATCTACCTCGCCCGTCTGCTCGAATGGTACGGCGATTTCAACCGCGTGCGCACCGCGCACTACCGGCCGGCGGGGCTCGGGGTGGAAGGGGGCCCGGCGTTTCCGGCGAGCACGGGAATCCAGGGGCATTCTGCCGACGAAGAATGCATGATGGATGTCCTGGCGCTTGAGAGCGACAAGCTCGGGAACGCGACCGCGATCCCCGTCATCTACAGTCCGCGGCAGGATCAGTCATTCAACTATGGATCCGCCTTCTCGCGGGGGATGGCCCTTGAGATCGAAGGACGACGGACCGTGCATGTCTCCGGGACATCGAGCATCAACCCGGCGGGCGCGAGCGCCCACGTCGGCGACGCTGAGATGCAGAGCCTGGAGACGCTGATGTGCATCGCCGCGATCATCGAGGAGCAGGGAGGAAGCCTCGACAACATCACCTCGGCCACGCTCTTCTGCAAGAACCGGAGCGCATGGGAGGCCTGGATGCGGGTCAACCGTCTGCTGCGGGTTCCGGCGTTTCCCAAGGTGTGCGTCCTCGCCAACGTCTGCCGGGACGATCTGCTCGTCGAGATGGAGGCGGTAGCGACGATCTGATCCGGAGGTTCTTCCAACGCGAAAAAGCTCCCGGGCGACAGGGCGCCGCGGCGCGCGGCGGCTTCCGAGGGGGCAAATCTCAAGGAGCCGGCGGGGAGAGCGTCAGGCGGGAGGCGCCAGGCGGGGCCTCGTGCTCCGAGGCCCGCCCATCAGGCCAGCGGACCCGGATCCTGCGCGGAGGATTGGAATCAGGGTGGCCGAAGAAACAGGCGGCCGTGGACTGGCTGTAGTAGCCCGAGCCGGCGTAGACCTCGCCGGTCTGCGTCGAGCCGTCGGCAAGTTCCACCGTGATGCGCGCGCCCACCGCCGTCGGATTGCCGGCCGGACCCCGCAACTGGATGCGCAGAGAATGCCGGCCGGCCACGCCACGGTTGTGGAAGGCCAGGGTCGTGTTGTGGTTCTGGGTGACCAGGAAGTCGGGCCAATCATGCTGGTCGATGTCGAGCACGGCCAGCGCCTTGGCGTCGCCCGGCACGACCAGGCCGCTCTCCGCCGGCGTCACCGCCGTGAAATGCCCGTGGCCGTCGCCGCGCAACAACTGGCTGAGCCCGCCGTCGAAGCGCCCCACGCAGGGGATCGGAGCATAGGAGTTCTGCACCGCATAGATGTCCGCATGGCCGTCGCCGTCGAAATCCCCCGCAGCCATCCCCTGCAGCGGCGCAATTTGCGCGATGCGGGGCAGCGGTTCGAAACGGTAGGTGCCGTCGGGCTGGCTGAGGAACACGCCGCTGCGCAGTTCCGTGGCGGCAAAGCGCCGGGCCGCCGCCAGCTTTTTTTCTCCAAAGATGTCGGCAAGCGTCTCCGGCGCGTAGGTGTCGGCCCAGGGGAAGCGTTTCTGGAATGAGGGGAACACGGCCGTCATGTCCCGGCGGGTGCGCCAGGGGTAGAGCTTTTCGCCCTCGTAATAACCCTCGATGAGCTGCGTTGAGCCGTCGCCCTTGAAGTCACCCGAGAAAAGCAGCGCCGGGTGCGCGGGGTCCGCGTGGTACTGGGTGTTCAGGCCGACGTTCCCGACCACGTAGTCGATCCGGCCGTCGCCGTTGAAATCCGCCCCGGCGATCGACGTCCACCACCCGGTGCCCGCGGCGGCAAATCCCGCCCTCCCGCTCCAGTCCTCGAAGCCCCGGCCCTGGTTGTTGTGAAAATACTTCACGTTCCCCCACTCGAGCGTCAGCAGCAGGTCCGGCCAGCCGTCCCCGTCGACATCGCTCCACAGCGCCGAGGTCACCATGCCCACCTCGCGCAACCCCGGCGCAAGCGTGTCGGTCACGTCCTCGAACCTGCCGCCGCGGTTGGCCAGCAATGCGCTCCTCGGCGGCAGCGGATACTGGCCGGGCAAAACCCGCCCGCCGATGAACAGCCCGAGCCGTCCGCTGTGCTCGAAATCGGCCGCAACCGCCGCGCCCGTGCTGATGGAAAGCGGCGGTAGCGTTCCTTCCGGCGCCGGCCGGAATCCGCCGTGTCCGTCATTGAGGAACAACTTCGGCTGATACTCGGGATCGCCGGCCGGCAGACTGTTGCCGCCTTTGGTCACGAGCAGGTCCTGCCGCCCGTTGCCCCCGGCGTCGAACAGGAGCACCGGCCCGTCGTCGACGTCGGCGCCGGTCGCGAGCGCAGCGGCATCGGCGCCGGTGAACTGTCCCGAAGCCCCGCCGCGCAGAATGCGCAGGGTATCCACGGTCGTGCCGCCGACCACCACCGCATCCAATCCGCTGCCATCGATGTCCCCGACGGCCAGTCCCGGACCCCGGCGGTTGAGCTTTATCGGGAGCAGCCGCTGTTGCGCGATCTCGTCGACGACCTCCTCGCGCGATCGCAACGCAAGACCGGCCGCCTGGCCCACCTCGGAGAACTGGCCGGCCGGCGGCGGCGGGTCTCCAACCGGCAGTTTTGGCGCGGGGCCCGGCGGCTCCGTGATGGTGAAACGCCGGTCGACGCCCAGGTTTTCGAACGTCTGCACGATCCCGCTGGGCCAGGTCACCGTGAGCCGCCTGATCACGGTGTCGTTCCCCAGCCCGAAATGGACCGCCGGCTCGCTGCTGGACATGTATCCGCGGGCGAGCCAGAGCTGGCTCGCCTGCACGCCCAGGGCGCTCTCGATCCTCACCATTGCGCCGATCCCGAAGCGGTTGGAAACGGTCCCGCGCAGATCGATCATCACGCGATGCCCGGTGTCGTTGTCGTTGCGCAGGACGGAGGCGCTGCCGTGGTAATTGGTGTAGACGATGTCGAGATTCCCATCCCCCGCCAGGTCGCCGAAGGCCGAGCCGAAGCTCACGCCCTTGTAGTCAAGGCCCCACGCGGCGCTGACGTTCTCGAAGCGCAGGTCCCCCATGTTGCGGAAGGCCAGATGGACCTCGGACTGCGGGGGGCTGGCGTACATGATCCGGATGCGTTCGGCCGTGGTCTCCACCTTCGCCATGCGCCTGGCGGTGTCCTCGCCCGGGTCCCGGGGAAAGCCGTTGGTCACGAAAAGGTCGACGCGCCCGTCGTTGTCCAGGTCTTCAAAGCGCGGCGACCACGTCCAGTCGGTGGCCGCGATGCCGGCGAGGAAGCCCGCATCGAGACAATGGCCGGTGCCGGTGTTCAGCAGGAGCGCGTTGCGGTGGTATTTCGGCGCCAGGACGGAATCGTTCGGAGCCTCCTCGGTTCTCCCGCGGGCGTCGGCCATCATGTGGTGGTCCCATTTGTGCGTCATCGCAGCCATGTCGGCGACAAGCAGGTCGATGCGCCCGTCATTGTTCACGTCGCCCACATCGGATCCCATCGAGGAGAATGACGTGTGCGGCACGACACGATCGAGGACGTTGGTGAACGTCCCGTCGCGGTTGTTATGATAGAGGCTGTCCGGCAGGCCGTAGTCGTACGCGACGTAAAGGTCCGGCCAGCCGTCGTTGTCGTAATCCCACCAGGTGGCGGAATGGCTCTGCGTCTCGCCGGTGATCCCGGCGCGTTCGGTGACGTTCGTGAACGTGCCGTTGCCGTTGTTGTGGAAGAGGTACCCGCGCTGGCCGCTGGGATGCTTCACGATGTCGAGGATGTTGGTCGCGATGTACACATCGAGCCACCCGTCCCGGTCGTAGTCGCAGAAGGCCGCCATGACGCTCGAATCGTTGACGTCGAGCCCGTAGGCATGGGCCATCTCCTTGAACGTCCCGTCCCCCTGGTTGATGTAGAGGAGATTCGGAGCCCTCGTGCGGCAGACATAGATGTCCAGCAGGCCGTCGTTGTTCACGTCGACGAAAGTCGCCCCCTGCTTCCAGATCATCGCAGCCGCCCCATGATCTCCGACGCCGGCCTTCTCCGTCACATCCTCGAACTTGAAATTGCCGAGATTGTGGAACAGCCGGCAGCTCTCGGTCTTGCTCACGACAAAGATGTCCGGCAGGCCGTCGTTGTCGTAATCCCCGATGGCCACCCCGGTCCCGATCGATGAGTCCTCAAATTCCTGATACAAGTCCGTCCGCATCCGGGGGTCCGCGTAGTTGTTCGTGGTCAACACGCCGGTCTCCTCCGGGGGGAGCTGGACGAACATGGTCTTCCCGCGCGCATGGCGGTGCGGCGCGAGCAGCCTTTCGGTGATGCTGCCCGGCGGATCCGCCGCCCGCGCGCCGGCGCCGGCAAGCATCGCCGCCGCCAGCATCGCACAACCCAGGAGGAGGCCCGCCCGAGAACCCCGCCGGGCCGGGGCTCCCCCTGCAATCCCCGCGAGCGCAGGCAGCCGGAGCCTCGACACTCCCGTCGAGACTCCGGGATCAAAACGCAACGCGGCGTCGCGTCTCCAGCATATGTCTGGGCCGGCAAACATCGTCACGGCTGCCCGGTTGATGGCGGAGCCGAAAGACTCAGCGTGGCCGACGGCGGCGGACCGTCAAACACCGTCGCGGCCCCCGACGGCCAGCGAACCCGGATGTGCTTCGGAGGATTCGAATCCGGATACCCGAAAAAACAGGCCGGCGAGGACTGGCTGTAGTACCCCGAGCCGGCGTAAACCTCGCCGGTCTGCGTCGAACCGTCGGCAAGCTCCACCGTGATCCGCGCGCCCACCGCCGTCGGATTGCCGGCCGGACCCCGCAGCACCACGCGCAGCGGATTGCGCCCGGGCACGCCGCCGTTGCGAAAGGCCAGCGCCGTGTTGTTGTTCCGCGAAACCAGGAAGTCCGGCCAGCCATCGCCGTCGAAATCGAGCACCGCCAGCGCCTTGGCGTCGCCCGGCACGACCAGGCCGCTCTCCGCCACCGGCACCGCCGTGAAATGACCGCGGCCGTCGCCGCGCAGCAACTGGCCCAGCCCGTTGTTGAAGTAGCCGACCGCCGGAACCGGCGCGTAGGAGTTCTGCACCGCATAGATGTCCGCCCGGCCGTCGCCGTCGAAATCCCCCGCAACCAATCCCTGCAGCGGCGCGATTTGCGCGATGCGGGGCAGCGGTTCAAAACGGTAGGTGCCGTCGGGCTGGCTGAGGAACACCCCGCTGCGCAGTTCCGTGGCCGCAAAACGCCGCGCCGCCGCCAGCTTCTCCTCACCTAATATCTCCCCCAGCGTGGCCTGGGCGTAGGAGATGTTTGTTGAAAAGCGTTTCAAGATCGACGGGATCACGGCGGAAAGAAACTTGCGGCTGCGCCAGGGGTAGAGCTTTTCGCCTTCGTAATAACCCTCGATGAGCTGCGTTGAGCCGTCGCCCTTGAAATCACCCGAGAAAAGCAGCGCCGGGTGCGCGGGGTCCGCGTGGTACTGGGTGTTCAGGCCGACGTTCCCGACCACGTAGTCGATCCGGCCGTCGCCATTGAAATCCGCCCCGGCGATCGACGTCCACCACCCGGTGCCCGCGGCGGCAAATCCCGCCCTCCCGCTCCAGTCCTCGAAGCCCCGGCCCTGGTTGTTGTGAAAATACTTCACGTTCCCCCACTCGAGCGTCAGCAGCAGGTCCGGCCAGCCGTCCCCGTCGACATCGCTCCACAGCGCCGAGGTCACCATGCCCACCTCGCGCAACCCCGGCGCGAGCGTGTCGGTCACGTCCTCGAACCTGCCGCCGCGGTTGGCCAGCAACGCGCTCCTCGGCGGCAGCGGATACTGGCCGGGCAAAACCCGCCCGCCGATGAACAGCCCGAGCCGTCCGCTGTGCTCGAAATCGGCCGCAACCGCCGCGCCCGCATTGATGAGCAGCGGCGGAAGCGTTCCTTCCGGCGCCGGCTGGAACCCGCCGTGTCCGTCATTCAGGAACAACTTCGGCTGGTATTCCGGCGCGCCCGCCGGCAGGGAGTTTCCCCCCGGGTCACGAGCAGATCCTGCCGCCCGTTGCCCCCGGCGTCGAACAGGAGCAGCGGCCCGTCGTCAACATCGGCGCCGGCCGCGAACGCCGCGGCGTCGGCGCCTGTGAACTGTCCCGGAGCCCCGCCGCGCAGGATGCGCCGGGGATCGAGGGTCGTCCCGCCCAGGATCACCGCGTCGCGGCCGCTGCCATCGATGTCCCCCACCGCCAGTCCCGGACCCCGGCGGTTGAGGCGGATGGGGACCAGCCGTTGCAGAGAATCCTCGTCCACCGGTTCCTCGCGCGATCGCAGCGCAAGACCGGCCGCCTGGCTCACCTCGGCGAACTGTCCGACCGGCGGCGGCGGGTCTCCAACCGGCAGTTTTGGCGCCGGTCCCGGCGGCTCCGTGATGGTGAAACGCCGGTCGACGCCCAGGTTCTCGAACGTTTGCACGAGCCCGCTGGGCCAGGTGACCGTGAGCCGCCTGATGATTGTGTCGTTCCCCAGGCCGAAATGGACCGCGGGTTCGCTGCTCGAGGAATACCCGCGGGCGAGCCAGAGCTGGCGCACCTGCACGCCCAGGGCGCTCTCGATCCTCACCGTCGCGCCGATCCCGAAACGGTTGGAAACGGTTCCGCGCAGATCGATCATCACGCGGTGCCCCGTGTCGTTGTCGTTGCGGAGGACGCTTACGCTGCTCTGATAGTTGGCGTAGACAAGATCGAGGTTGCCGTCCCCGCCCAAGTCTCCAAATGCGGCTCCAAAACTCACGCCTTTCTGATCGAGGCCCCAGGCCGCGCTGACGTTCTCGAACTTCAGGTCGCCGAGGTTGCGGAAGGCGAGATGGTTTTCGCGCAGAACCGGGCTGTTGTACATGATGCGGTTGCGCTCGGCCAGACTTCCCGCCTGCATCATGCGGGAGAAGACGTCAGGGTTGGGATCCCGGTTGAAGCCGTTGGTCACGAAGAGGTCGAGACGTCCGTCGTTGTCCAGGTCCTCGAGGCGCGGCGACCACGTCCAGTCGGTGGCCGCAATCCCGGCGAGGTAGGCCGCTTCGAGACAGCGCCCAACGCCCGTGTTCAGGTAAAGGGCGCTGCGGTGGTACTTCGGCGCGATGGCGGGATCGTCCGGCTCCACGGCTTTTTCGCGCGCCGGGGCGATCGAGTTCTGGTCCTTCAAATGGGTGGTCGTGGCCATGTCGGCGACGATGAAATCGATGAGCCCGTCGTTGTTCACGTCCCCCAGATCCGAGCCCATTGAATAGAACGACGTATGCGGCAGGACGCGACTGACGACGTTGGTGAACGTCCCGTCCCGGTTGTTGTGGTACAGCTTGTCGGGAACGCCGTAGTCGTTCGCGACATAAAGATCGGGCCAGCCGTCGTTGTCATAATCCCACCAGGTGGCGGAATGGCTGCACCCCTCGCCGCTGATCCCGGCCCGCTCGGTCACATCGGTGAACGTTCCATTGCGGTTGTTGTGGAAGAGGCGCCCGCGCTGGCCGTCCGGATGCTTCGTGTTGTCGAGGAGATTGGTGGTAATATAGACATCGAGCCAGCCGTCGCGGTCGTAGTCGCAAAAGGCCGCCATGACGGACGCATCCACCAGATCCAGCCCGTAGGCGTGGGCCATCTCCTTGAACGTCCCGTCCCCCTGGTTGATATAGAGGAGATTCGGGGCGTTCCACCGGCAGACATAAATGTCCAGGAGCCCGTCGTTATTCACGTCGGCAAAGGTCACCCCGTGCTTCCAGACGCCGGCCGCCGCGCCCTTGTCTCCAACGCCGGCCTTCTCCGTCACATCCTCGAACTTGAAATTGCCGAGATTGTGGAACAGCCGGCAGCTCTCGGTCTTGCTCACGACGAAGATGTCCGGCAGGCCGTCGTTGTCATAATCCCCGATGGCCACCCCGGTCCCGATCGATCCTTGCTCGAATTCCTGATGGAGATCGGCGAACATCCGGGGATCGTTGTAATTGTTCGTGGTCAATACGCCGGTCTCCTCCGGGGGGAGCTGGACGAACATGGTCTTCCCGCGCGCATGGCGGTGCGGCGCGAGCAGCCTTTCGGTGATGCTGCCCGGCGGATCCGCCGCCCGCGCGCCGGCGCCGGCAAGCATCGCCGCCGCCAGCATCGCACAACCCAGGAGGAGGCCCGCCCGAGAACCCCGCCGGGCCGGGGCTCCCCCTGCAATCCCCGCGAGCGCAGGCAGCCGGAGCCTCGACAACCCCGTCGAGACTCCGGGATCAAAACGCAACGCGGCGTCGCGTCTCCAGCATATGTCTGGGCCGGCAAACATCGTCACGGCTGCCCGGTTGATGGCGGAGCCGAAAGACTCAGCGTGGCCGACGGCGGCGGACCGTCAAACACCGTCGCGGCCCCCGACGGCCAGCGAACCCGGATGTGCTTCGGAGGATTCGAATCCGGATACCCGAAAAAACAGGCCGGCGAGGACTGGCTGTAGTACCCCGAGCCGGCGTAAACCTCGCCGGTCTGCGTCGAACCGTCGGCAAGCTCCACCGTGATCCGCGCGCCCACCGCCGTCGGATTGCCGGCCGGACCCCGCAGCACCACGCGCAGCGGATTGCGCCCGGGCACGCCGCCGTTGCGAAAGGCCAGCGCCGTGTTGTTGTTCCGCGAAACCAGGAAGTCCGGCCAGCCATCGCCGTCGAAATCGAGCACCGCCAGCGCCTTGGCGTCGCCCGGCACGACCAGGCCGCTCTCCGCCACCGGCACCGCCGTGAAATGACCGCGGCCGTCGCCGCGCAGCAACTGGCCCAGCCCGTTGTTGAAGTAGCCGACCGCCGGAACCGGCGCGTAGGAGTTCTGCACCGCATAGATGTCCGCCCGGCCGTCGCCGTCGAAATCCCCCGCAACCAATCCCTGCAGCGGCGCGATTTGCGCGATGCGGGGCAGCGGTTCAAAACGGTAGGTGCCGTCGGGCTGGCTGAGGAACACCCCGCTGCGCAGTTCCGTGGCCGCAAAACGCCGCGCCGCCGCCAGCCTCTCCTCGCCCAAAATCTCCCCCAGCGTGGCCCGCTCGAACGCACCGTCCTTGGGAAAGCCATTCATGATCGACGGAAATTCGGCGGCGAGACTCTTGCGCCCCCGCCAGGGGTAAAGCCTGTCGCCTTCGTAATAGCCCTCGACGAGCTGCATCGAACCGTCGCCATCGAAGTCACCCGAGAAAAGCAGCGCCGGGTGCGCGGGGTCGGCGTGGTACCGGGTGTTCAGGCCGACGTTCCCGACCACGTAGTCGATCCGGCCGTCGCCGTTGAAATCCGCCCCGGCGATCGACGTCCACCACCCGGTGCCCGCGGCGGCAAATCCCGCCCTCCCGCTCCAGTCCTCGAAGCCCCGGCCCTGGTTGTTGTGGAAATACTTCACGTTCCCCCACTCGAGCGTCAGCAGCAGGTCCGGCCAGCCGTCCCCGTCGACGTCGCTCCACAGCGCCGAGGTCACCATGCCCACCTCGCGCAACCCCGGCGCGAGCGTGTCGGTCACGTCCTCGAACCTGCCGCCCCGGTTGGCCAGCAGCGCGCTCCTCGGCGGCAGCGGATACTTTCCGGGCAGGACGCGCCCGCCGATGAACAGACCGAGCCGGCCGCTGTGCTCGAAATCAGCCGCGACCGCCGCGCCCGCATTGATGGAAAGCGGCGGAAGAGCGCCGTCCGGGGCCGGCTGGAACCCGCCGTGTCCGTCATTCAGGAACAACTTTGGCTGGTACTCCGGCGCGCCCGCCGGCAGGGAGTTTCCCCCCCGGGTCACGAGCAGGTCCTGCCGCCCGTTGCCCCCGGCGTCGAACAGGAGCACCGGCCCGTCATCGACGTCGGCGCCGGTCGCGAGCGCCGCGGCGTCGGCGCCGGTGAACTGTCCCGGAGCCCCGCCGCGCAGGATGCGCCGGGGATCGAGGGTCGTCCCGCCCATGATCACCGCGTCGCGGCCGCTGTCATCGATGTCCCCCACCGCCAGTCCCGGACCCCGGCGGTTGAGGCGGATGGGGACAAACCGCTGCTGTTCAGCCTCGTTGACGACCTCCTCGCGCGATCGCAGCGCAAGACCCGCCGCCTCGCTGACGTCGGTGAACTGCACGGCCTGTTGCGCCTTCACCTCGGTCGACCACGTCAGCGCCGGTCCCGGCGGTTCCGTGATCGTGAAACGCCGGTCGACGCCCAGGTTCTCGAATGTCTGCACATGCCCGCTGGGCCAGGTCACGGTCAGACGTTTGATGCTCGTGTCCTGGCCCAGGCCGAAATGAACCGCCGGCTCGCTGCTGGACATATACCCGCGGGCCAGCCAGAGCTGGCGCACCTGCACGCCCAGGGCGCTCTCGATCCTCACCGTCGCGCCCACGCCGAAACGGTTGGAGTCGGCCCCGCGCAGATCGATCATCACGCGGTGCCCCGTGTCGTTGTCGTTGCGCAGGACGGTGACGCCGGCGCCGAAGTTGGAGTAGACAAGGTCGAGGTTGCCGTCCCCGCCCAGGTCTCCAAATGCGGCGCCAAAACTCACGCCCTTCTGATCGAGGCCCCAGGCGGCGCCCACCTCTTCAAACTGAAGGTCGCCGAGGTTGCGGAATGCAAGGTGGGTTTCGGGAAGCGCGGGGCTGTCGAACATGATCCGTTTGCGCTCGGCCGGGCCTTCCGCGCTCATCATGCGCGTGTAAAGCCCGGGACTCGGGATCCGGGGAAACCCGTTCGTGGCGAAGAGGTCGAGACGGCCGTCATTGTCCAGATCCTCGACACGGACCGACCATGTCCAGCCGGTGGCCGCGATGCCGGCGAGGAAGCCCGCCTCGAGACAACGGCCTGTGCCCGTGTTGAGCAGCAGCGCGTTCTGACGGTACTTGGGGGCCGTGGCGGCAGCGTCCGGCTCCTTGTTCTTCTCGCGCTCGTCGGCAAAGGAATGCTGGTCCTTGATGTGGTTGACCGGAGCAATGTCGGCGACGATGAGATCGATGAGCCCGTCGTTGTTCACGTCGCCCGTGTCCGATCCCATCGAAGAAAACGAGGTGTGCGGCACAACGCCGCTGATCAAGTCGGTGAACGTCCCGTCCCGGTTGTTGTGGTAGAGCTTGTCGGGGACCCCGCGGTCGTTTGCGACATAAAGATCGGGCCAGCCGTCGTTGTCGTAATCCCACCAGGTGGCGGAGTGGCTGCATCCCTCGCCGCTGATGCCGGCGGGATTGGTGACGTTGGTGAACCTGCCGTTGCCTTCGTTATGGAAAAGATAGCCCCGCTGGCCTCCGGGGCGGTTGACGGCGTCCAGCATGTTGGTCGCGATGTAGACATCGAGCCACCCGTCGCGGTCGTAGTCGCAGAAGGCCGCCATGACGGAGGCGTCCACGACATCCAGCCCGTAGGCGTGGGCCATCTCCTTGAACGTCCCGTCCCCCTGGTTGATGTAAAGGAGATTGGGGGCGCCAAACCGGCAGACATAGATGTCCAGCCGGCCGTCGTTGTTCACGTCGGCAAAGGTCGCCCCCTGCTTCCAGACCATCGCGGCTTCCCCGTGATCCCCCACCCCGGCCTTCCCGGTGACATCCTCGAACTTGAAGCCCCCGAGGTTTCGAAACAGGCGGCAGCTCCCGGTCTTGCTCACGACGAAGATGTCCGGCAGGCCGTCGTTGTCGAAATCCCCGATGGCCACCCCGGCGCCGAACAACCCGCCTTCGAACTGGCGGTAGAGATCCCCCCACATCCTGGGGTCGTTGTAGCGGTTCTCCGTGCGCACGCCGGTTTCCTCCGGGGAAAGCTCGACGAACATGGTCTTCCCGCGGGGATGGCGGTGCGGCGCGAGCAGCCTTTCCGTGATGCCTCCCCTGGGATCCGCCGCCCGGGCCGCCGCGCCGGCAAGCAGCGCCGCCGCCAGCATTGCGCGGCAGATGAAACGCCCTGTTGCAGCCCGCGCCCCGACATGTTCGAAGTTCTCGGCGCTCGACATCGTTGGGCGGCGATGGGACTGGCCTCCCCCGGGGGAGTCAAGTCGAGTTTGGCGGGGTCTTCGCAGCCAGACTGCGCTGCGCCTTCTCCCGCGCGCGGGCGAAACGGCCCCGGGCGGCATCCGCGCCGCCGGCCCGCGCCCGCCTTCCTCCGGCGCTCAGCGAGTCCAGCCCAGGAACGGATTGAACCTGCGCTCGTTCTCCACCGTCGTCATCGGGCCGTGGCCGGGGGCGATCACCGTGGACCCCGGCAGCGCGTCGAGAATGCGGCGCGCATGCCGGAGCAGTTGCGAACAGGAGAAATAGCCGCCGCCCAGCGAGCCGGCGAAGATCAGGTCGCCCGAAACCAGCAGCGCGCGCGCCCGCGGCACGGCCTTCGGCCGCACGAGGTAGCAGTTGTGCTCGGCGCTGTGCCCGGGCGTGCTGAACGCCGTGATCTGGTAACCCGCGGCCACCACCGTCTCCCCCTCGCCCAACGGCCAGCAATCGGGCCCCGCCGGACCGCAGCGCGGCCCGTAAAATGCCGCGAGCCCGTGCTGCCGCAGCGCCCCGGGCACGCCGCCGATGTGCTCCGCCTCGGGATGCGTGAGGAACACGGCCTCGATGCGCGTCGCCTCCCGGGGCCAGACCTCCCGCAGCGCCTCAAAACCCGTCCCGCCGTCAAACAGCACGCCGACGCCGGTCGCGCAGTCCACGACCGCGTACGCGTTGACCACCCCCACTCCGAACGGCAGGTGCATCGGATGAACGCAGAACGGCAGCCCGGTGATCCGCGGCCGCGGATACTGGTTCCGCGCCAGGGCCGCCAGGCCGATCTCGTTGAGCCCGAGGGCCGCGGCCAGCCGGTGCAGATCGCCGTCCGTCAGATCCTCGTAGCGGTAGTCCTCCGCATTCCGTATTCTATCCACGGATACTCCTGCGCGCGCCGCCAGCTGCTCCTCGTTGAGCCCCGCGCAGCGCAGGGCCTTGTCGAGCACGTCGCCGAGCTCGTCTTCAAGGGGGATGGCGGAGGCGGCTGGCATGGGGAGGGGGAGAGTCCTGACGCGGAGATTCAACCATGGATCGCCCGGATAATCACGGAGGAAAAGCGGGCTGTTTTTGCGGGATTCCTGCGGAAATCCGCCAGAAACGTTTTGTTTTCTCCGCGCACATTCCCCAGCGTGGGCGCGCATGGATGCGATCCAGCAGGAAATCCACGACATCTTCATCCGGACGAAGGCCCTGCTCCAGGGCCATTTCGTGCTGCGTTCCGGCCTGCACAGCGCCCATTATTTCCAGTGCGCGCAGGTCTGCCAGCACATGCCCGAGGTTGAGCGGCTCGCGCAGCTTCTGCTCGCCAGGCTCGACGGGCTCCCGTTTCAGACCGTCCTCGCGCCGGCGATGGGCGGGCTCGTCATCGGCCAGGAGGTGGCGCGGCAGGCGCGGGCCCGCTTTGTTTTCGCGGAGAAGGAGAACAACGCGCTCGTCCTGCGCCGCGGCTTCACCCTGGGCCCCGGCGAGCGCGTGCTCGTCGTCGAGGATGTGGTGACGCGGGGGGGCCGCGTGACGGAGTGCCTCGACATCGTCCGGCGGGCGGGCGGCATTCCGGTGGGTGTCGCGATGCTGGTGGATCGCAGCGCCGGGATCGCGAAGTTCGACGTGCCGGCCTTCCCGCTGCTGGAGTTGAGCTTCCCCACCTACCCGGCCGACCGGCTGCCGGAATGGCTGGCGAAGCTGCCGGTGGAGAAGCCGGGGAGCTGAGCAGCCGGCCAGGCGGGCGCTGAGTCACGAGATCGGGCGGACACGGCGGTCCGCCCTCCGAGGATCTGCCAGCGTCTATTTGCGCGTGAACACGACCACGCCAAATCCGGTGCCCATCTGCAACCTGCCGCGGCGCAGGCCGATTTCCATCTGCTGTTCACGCTTTCCGCCCGGGCTCTTGAAGAAGATCTTGTATCCATCCAGGCGATAAACCCCGGTGTCGGCCCGTTCCTTTCCATCGGGACCGGCCGCGCGGCTGACGATCTGGTCGCCGGGGCCAAAAGTGTACGACGACACCCCAATTTTCCCGGCGAGATCAGCCTTGAATTTCTCCCGGTCGGGAATGGGAAACAGTTCGCCCATGGCATCGATCGTGCCGTCGAGGTCGAACACCCAGGTGCCCTGCAACTGGGCCGCGGTCGGAATCTCCCCCCGGCGCGCCTGTTCGAGTTCCTCCCGCACCTGTTTCTCCGCCCGCTCGGAATCGCGCACCGTCTGCATCTCCTCGTAATGGGCGCGCGCCGTGGCAACCGTGGCCGGATCGCTCTCGGACATGGCGGACTTGAAGTCGCCCTCCGTCATCTCCCCGTTCTTCAGCGAGCGGAGATTCGAAATCACCTCGCCAAACGCATCGTCCACTTCGCTGTAGTGGTCGCGCGTCCAGCCGGAGTCCTGCCAGGTTTGTTTCAATTCGGCCTCGGCGGCGGCGACCTTCGCGGCGTCGCCCCGCGCCCCCATTTTGCGCGCCTTGCACAAGGCCTCCGCATACTCCAGCCGGCGCAGCGTCTGGAGATCGGTCTCGGAGACCGCGACGGCCGCCCGGGCGCGGGGCACGGCGCCAAACAGAAACGCAAAAATCAGGGCGAACAGGGTTCCGGGCCGGGCGCCCCGGAGCCCCCGGCCGGATCCCGCAGGGTAGGTTGCATTCATGGGGTGAGTGGCGGACAGCTCATCCCCCGGCGTTCCGCACGGCAAGCCGAAATCCGGCCGCGGAGTTTCCTCGCTTCACCGGGCCGGACGGTCTAGCAAAAAAGCCATGTTCACCGGTATTGTCGAGGCGGCAGGCGAAGTGGTCTCCTTCCATCGCGGGCCCAGGGCGTGGGAGCTCGTCGTCCAGGAGGGGGCCGCCGTCGCCGGGGCCGGCGCCGGCGACAGCATTGCAGTCAACGGCTGCTGCCTCACGGCGGTGCAGACCGCCGGCGGCCGGCTGCAGTTCGACGTGCTGGAGGAAACCCGCCGGCTGACGAACTTCCCGGACTTGCGCCCGGGCAGCCGGGTCAATCTCGAACGCAGCCTGCGCTTCAACGGACAGGTCGGAGGCCATTTTGTCACGGGCCATATTGACGGTGTCGGCACGGTCCAGGTGTTCGAGCCGCGCGGCCAGGATCATTACCTGCGCGTGCGCGCGCCGGCCGGCGCCGGCCGGTACCTTGTGCACAAGGGAAGCGTCGCGATCGACGGGATCTCGCTCACGGTCGCCGAGGTGGACGGGGACGACTTTGCGGTCTGGCTCATCCCCCACACGATCGAAGTGACCAACCTGCGCGAAAAGAGCGCCGGCGGCCGGGTGAACCTGGAATTCGATCTGCTGGGGAAATACGTGGAGAAGTTCCTGGCGCTCCGCACGCCCTGAGGCCAGCCCATGCGCGCCGTCCTTCACGCTCTCACCGACGAACTCCGGAGGCTCAAGGGCTCGGGGGTGAGGACTATTTCCGTGTCGGATGACAGCCTCGCCACCCTGCGGCGCCTGGTCGCCGCGGAGTGTGCCGCCGCCGGCCCGCCGGAGCCTGCGGCTGCCGGGGCATCGGCGGCGCCGCCAGCGGCCGTCGATGCCAGGATGGAGGTCTCGACCCTGCGCCAGCCGGCCAATGCGCCGCCCCGCGTGCTGCCGCCGCCGCCCGCGGTGGCGCTTCCCGACGGCGACAAGGCGGTCCGCTGGAGCGCGCTGCGGGAACAGGTGATCAACCACCCGGTCTGTCTGGCGCACGTCCGGCCGGGCAGGAAGGTCGTGTTCGGCGTGGGCAGCCTCGACGCGAAGATCATGTTTGTCGGCGAGGCCCCGGGCGCGGAGGAAGAGGAGCAGGGCGAGCCGTTCATCGGGCCCGCGGGGCAATTGCTCACGAAGATGATCAGGGCGATGGGGCTGGAGCGCAAGGAGGTCTACATCGGCAACATCATGAACTGGCGCCCCGAGCTGCCGCCCCGGGGCGGCGGCCCGCAGGTGGGCAACCGTGAACCCACGCCCGAGGAGATGGCCTTCTGCCTCCCCTTCATCGAGGCCCAGATCGACATCGTCTCCCCGGCGATCCTCGTGGCGCTCGGCGCCACCGCCGCCCGGGGTTTGCTGGGCGCGCACAGCTTTCGCAACATGGGGGACGTCCGCGGCCGCTGGCATGAACACCGGGGACGGCCGCTGCGCGTCAGCTACCATCCGAGCTACCTCCTGCGCAAGGAGGCCGATGGCAAGACGGCGGAACAGCGGGCCAAGCGCGCGGCATGGGAGGATTTTCTGGCGGTAATGGAAAAAGCCGGGCTTTCCATCACGGACAAACAGCGCCACTTTTTTCTCTGATGAAGCGTCCTCTCCTGTTCCTGCTCCTCCTTGCCGGGCTGACGGCCCGCGCCGTCCTCCGCGCCGAGGAGGAGCCTTTCGATTTCGAAACGCTCCGTTTCCACGCCAAGCAGCTCGCAGCCGAACCCTACCGCCCGCGGTCGAACACGGTTCCCGAGTCCCTCCGCCGCCTCACCTACGACGAGCACCGGCGGATCCGGTTCAACCCGAGCCGCTCCTGGTGGCTCAGCGACCAGCTGCCGTTCAAGCTCCAGTTCTTCCATCCCGGTTTCGTGTTCGACCACTCCGTGCAGATTCATGAGCTGGTCGGCCGGAAGGCGCGGACCATCGAGTTCGCGCGCAATCTTTTCACCTATGACAACGTCGAACTGAGCGGCTCGATTCCCGACACCATGGGCTTTGCGGGCTTCAGGATTCTTTACGACCTCAACAAACCCGGCGACGAACTGGGCGCGTTCCTGGGGGCCAGCTATTTCCGGTTCCTTTGCCAGAAGGCGGTCTACGGGCTCTCCGCCCGCGGCCTGGCGATCAACACGGCCGAACCCGGGGGGGAGGAGTTTCCCGTCTTCGAGGAGTTCTGGGTCGAGAAGCCCGCGCAAGATGCCCGGGAACTCCTGGTCTTCGCGCTGCTTGACAGTCCGAGCGTCGCGGGGGCGTACCGGTTTGAGATCCAGCCGGGACAGGAGACCGTGGTCGCGGTCCGCGCCGCCATCTACCGGCGGACTGAGATCAAGGTGCTCGGGCTCGCGCCGCTGACCAGCATGTTCTGGCACGGCGAGAACTCCCGGACCACGCATGGGGATTTCCGCCCGGAAGTGCACGATTCCGACGGGCTTTTGCTGCAGCGCGGCAGCGGCGAATGGCTGTGGCGTCCGCTGGTCAACCCCGACACGCTGCGGGTCGTCTCGCTCACCGATGAGAATCCGCGCGGCTTCGGGCTTCTCCAACGCGACCGCGATTTCGACCACTACCAGGATCTTGAGGCCCACTATCATTCCCGGCCCAACGCCTGGGTCGAACCGGTGGGGAACTGGGGCCCGGGGGCCGTGCGGCTGGTGGAGATCCCCACGCCGGACGAAACCAGCGACAACATCGTCGCCTTCTGGGTGCCGGCGCGGCGGCCGGCGGCCGACGAGGCGTTTGAATTCGAATACCGGCTGCACTGGTATCTCGACACCGCCAAACGCCCGCCGGCCGGCTATGTCGCGGCCACCCGGCTCTCCGATGTGCAGAAACAGCCCGGGCTCACCCGCTTCCTTGTGGATTTCGCCGGCCCCTATCTCAATGCCCGCCAGGCGGACCCGGCCATCGAACCGGTTGTGACCGTCGGAGAAGGCGCCGCGTTGGTGCCGAAGACCATCACCCTCCAGAAGAATCCGAACAACGGCACGTGGCGCGTGACCTTCGCCATCCGGCCCGAGGGCCAGGGGCGGCCGGTTGAACTGCGTTGCTTCCTCCGGCGGCCGCCCCATGTTCTCACCGAGACATGGAGCTATCTCTGGAATCCATAAACGGGGCTTTGTCCACGTTCCAGCCGAAGACCGGCACGCCTGATGCGTGGAACGCCGCCTACGTGCGGGTGGAGGATTACCTGCGGGCCCACCGCATCCACAACCGCCTGCACCAGAGCCGGCTCATCCTGCGCATCCTGGAGCGCGCGGCGCGGCGTCACGAGGAGAACCCGGGCCTCGACCCGACGACGCTCGCCGCCGATGAAGCCGAACGCATGATGGAGACCTGGTTCGGCGAGGTGCTCGGCGAGCACGACCTGCCGCGCGACAGGATCGTCGTCAGCGGGCGGGTGGCCCTCCTGTTGACCGACGGACCGGAAAAGTACCCGAACGCATTTCTGGACGAGGGGCAGGTCCCGCCGGACTTCGCGCGCGCCATGCAGCAGACTTCGATCGAGGCCGGCCCCGACATGGCCGTGTCGAGCATGGTGCCGCGCCCCATCGACCTGGGGTTGATCACGGAGGCGGCCGGGGAGACGGTGGAACGTTTTGAAAAGTGGCCGCTGCTCCGGGGCCTGTTGCTGTGGCTCCTGTTTGCCGCCGCCCTGGGGGGCATCTTCTTCGCCACGCGGTGACCCGGAAAAAACCATGAACCTGTTCTCCACGGAACAGCCGGACAGGCGGCGCATCGCGCGGCGGCGGATGATGTTCTTTTCGATGATCTTCGTCCTCACGAGCCTCGCCACCTGGTTCATGGCCGACCTCCTCTGGCGCAGCAGGCTCGACGGCGTGGAGATGGCGCTGCTGGTCCTGTTCGTGATCCTGTTCGCGCACATCGCAACCGGGTTCTGCACCGCGCTGATCGGTTTCTTCATTTTTAACCGCGGCGGCGATTCCAGCCGCATCGTGAATACGATCGACTGGGCGGGGGCCGGGGAGCCGTCGCTGGCGGGCACCGCCATCATCGTCCCGATGTGCAACGAGGATGTGAGCCGCGTCTTCGAGGGCTTGCGGGTCATCTATCGCTCCCTGCAGGAGGCGCGCCGGCTCGAGCACTTCGACTTCTTCATCCTCAGCGACTCCGATCAGCCGAACCAATGGATTCAGGAGGAGGTCTCATGGGTGGAGCTGTGCAAACAGGTGGGCGGACTCGGCCGCATTTTCTACCGCAAGCGGCGCCAGGCCATCAACCAGAAGAGCGGAAACGTCGCGGACTTTCTCCGGCGCTGGGGGCGGAACTACCGCTACATGGTCGTGCTCGATGCGGACAGCCTGATGACCGGTGAGGCGCTGGTCCGGCTGGTCGCGCTCATGGAGAAGAACCCCTCCGTGGGCATCATCCAGACCGCGCCACGGATCGTGAACGGCGAGACGCTCTACGGCCGGATCCAGCAATTCGCCAACCGCCTTTACAGCCCGCTGTTCCTCGCCGGCCTCAATTACTGGCAGCAACAGGACGGGAACTACTGGGGCCACAACGCCATCATCCGCGTGCAGCCGTTCATCGAGCATTGCTGCCTGCCGGACCTGCCCGGCCGCGAGCCCTTTGGCGGCCGGATTCTAAGCCACGATTTTGTCGAGGCCGCCCTCATGCGCCGGGCCGGCTGGCAGGTGTGGATCGCCCACGACATCGAGGGCAGCTACGAGGAGGGGCCGCCCACGCTCATCGACAGTGCGAAGCGCGACCGCCGCTGGTGCCAGGGCAACATGCAGCACAGCTGGCTGCTGTTCGCGCGCGGTTTCCGGCCGGTGAACCGCGTCCATCTTTTCCTCGGGATCATGGGCTACCTGGCCTCGCCGCTGTGGTTGTTGTTCCTGCTCCTGAGCAGTATCAACGTCGCCCGCGCGGTCGCGGTCGGCGGTTTCCCGGCGCTGCCCGAGGATTACACCTCGGTTTTCGGCTACACCGTCGAAGTGCCCGAGGCGCTGACTTTGTTTGTCTTCACCATGCTGCTGCTCTTCCTGCCCAAGGTGCTCAGCGTGATCGTGGCCCTGCGCGATCGGGAGCTCACCGCGGCCTTCGGCGGTTCCACGCGCCTCGTGGCCAGCGCGCTGGCCGAGTCCGCGGCCTCGGCGCTCCTGGCTCCGATCCACATGCTCTTCAACAGCCGGTTCGTCGTGTTCACGCTGCTGGGCCAGGGCGTCACCTGGATCACGCAGCGGCGCGGGGTCTTCACGGATGACGGCGACTGGCGCGAGGCGATCCTCACGCACGCCGGGCAGACGGTGATCGGACTGGTCTGGGGCGTCTCGGCTTTTATTCTCGTGCCGCGCTTCTTCTGGTGGCTCAGCCCGGCGCTCGCGGGCCTGGTGTTCTCCATTCCCCTTTCCATCATCCTCAGCAAGGTCGGGTTAGGGCGGGCCTCGCGACGCCTCGGACTGTTCCTCACCCCCGAGGAATCACAGCCGTCCCATGAACTCGAGCACCTGCGGAAAAACCTGGCTGAATGCTACCAGCATCTGCGCCCGATCGAGCCCCTGCGCGATGATTACGGCCTGCTTCAAGCCGTGCTCGATCCCTATGTCAACGCCGTGCACGTCTCGCTTTTGCGCCAGCGGCGGCCCAGCAGGGAATCGCGCGAATATTTCATGCACCTGCGCCAGCGGTTGCTGCGGGAGGGCCCGACAAGGCTCACCGCCAGGGAGAAAATGGCGCTGCTGCTGGACGCCGACTCGCTGATCTGGCTGCATCGCGAATTGTGGCGGCTGCCCGCCGGCGCGCTGGCGGGCTGGTGGCGCCTCGCCATTCGCCAGTACAACGTGCTCACCGCCACGCCGGTGACGGCACTTTACCGGTAGGGTCCCCGGGGGCCGGAGCGGAAAACGAAAACGCGCATGGATCGGACCACGGCGGTCAGGGAACGAGGAACGAGCCCCGTGATGAACAGGGCATTCCAATTGACGACAGCAGGAGCTTCGAGGACACTCGGTTTCTTTAGGCCGCTTTCGGAAAACCCCAATCCCTTACCAGGAGTTTCATCATGGCTGACGGCGATTCCTTCACTGAAATCAGCACCCAATCTTGGGGTGGTCGACTCATCGAGAACATCAAGGGCGTGGCAGTCGGCGCGCTCCTCTTCTTGATCGCCTTCCCAGTGCTTTTCTGGAACGAAGGACGTGCGGTTAAGACCGCCCGGGCGTTGGCGGAAGGACGCAACAGCGTCGTGCTCGTCGACGGAGCGCACGTGCTTCCAGCCAATGAGGGCAAACTGGTTCATTTGACCGGAGAGGCAACCACCGCGGAGACGGTTGCCTGCGATCTGACCCACTTGAGCCGCAACGCTGTGAAGCTGGAGCGCAGGGTGGAAATGTTCCAATGGACCGAAGAGGAGCATTCCAGGAGCGAGAAGGAGCTCGGCGGTGGCGAGAAGACCGTGACGACTTACGATTATAGGAAGAGCTGGTCATCGACCGCGCACGATTCTTCACGATTCAAGAAGACCGAAGGGCACATCAATCCGGCGATGACCTGTGAGAGTGGCACGATCAAGGCCAGGAAAGTGAAGGTCGGGGAGTTCTCGTTGAATCCGACATTGATCGGTGCGATCAATGCGTCGGACCGTGTGGCCGTGGCGCCGGCTGATCTCGCGAAGGCTCCGCCGGAGATTCGGAGCAAGGCGAAGATCCTTTCGGACGGCGTGCTGTTTGTCGGGGCCGATGCAAACAAACCGCAAGTTGGGGACTACCGCATCAGCTACACGATGGCGCCGTCAAATATGCCGGTGAGCATCATCGCTCGCCAGGTCGAACATTCGCTCGAGGAGTATCGGGCCAAGAGCGGCTACTCGGTTCAACTCCTTCAGATGGGGACCGTCTCGGCGGACTCGATGTTCAAACAGGCGGAAGACCAAAACAAGATGCTCACGTGGATTCTGCGCCTGGTCGCCTTTCTCCTCATGGCACTCGGTCTCGGGTTGATTTTCAACCCTCTGGCGACATTCGCCAACGTCATCCCGATCGTGGGGAGCTTCCTTCGCGGAGGCATAGGGGTTTTTGCCGTGATGGTGGCCCTCCCGCTGTCGCTTCTGACGATCGCCTTGGCATGGCTGTTTTACCGTCCGGTTCTTGCGCTTGCCCTTGTCGCGCTTGCGGTCGGGGTGGTCTTTTTGGCACGGCAGGTCTTCTCGAAGAAGAAGAGCGCGGCGACCTAGCGCGTTCGTTTGATGAGGCGGGGGATCCAACCCCACCAACACCCGAAACGCACACGCTTGCCGATTGTTTAGCAAGACTCCGCCTACGATGAGCATTTTCCCTCTTCGGTCGGCCGCAACCGCAGCGTTTGCGAGAAGGCCCATGAGATTCGAGCCACTCGCGCTTTCCCGCCCGCAGACCCACCTGCGCTGGGCCCCCTTCATGCTATTGCTGGTCCTGCTGGCCAACCTGAGCGTGGTCCGCGCGGCAGATCCCCAGGCCGACCAGTGGAACAGCTACCTGGCCTACAAGTCTTACCGCCTGCGTCTGACTTGGACCGCCGCGGACAGCTGGACCAAGCAGGAGAAGCAGGGGGACTGTACTACGATATCCACCCTGAACGCCTCCCTGCAGGCCGAAGTGAGCCTCAAACTGGTGCGCAGCGAACGGGGCCATGGCATCCACGCCCTGTGGACGCTGGAGAAGGGCGCCAAGCCCGAGGGCAGCCTGACCTTCTCCTTATCCCAGCAGCAGCACTCGAGCTGCAAGGGCCGCCCGGACTCCGACTCCAAGTCTTCGCAACAAGGCGGCGGGGTCACAGGCGGGGACGGTCGTTTCGAGCTGAACCTCAAGACCGGCGAGTACCGCATCTTCGGGTTCGCGACCACGACCAACGCCCGGGTGACGCAGGAATACAAGGGCGGGCCCTCGATCAACACCCAGGGGGGACTCACCCTCTACTCGACGCCCGACGGGATCCCCGGCCTGCCCCAGGACATCACGGGGACCGCGACCCCTGGCGGGAACACCCTGCAGGCGGCCCAGCCTGTCGAACTCGTGCCCGGGGCCGCCGGCGATGTCATCGGGGCCGCCTGCCGCCAGCCTGCGCGGTTCTTCTGGAGGCTGGAGCCCTGGGAGCAGGACCAGGACGAGATGGTCTTCGATGATTCGGACGAATACAACCAATGGATCCCGGCCGCCCGCCCTGAGGACATGCCCGGCGTCACGCTGGATCCCAGCGAACCGGCCTGGAAGCCCCTGACAGTCACCGTCCGCATCGTCACCAAGAAGGACGGCAACACCGGCCGCAGCGGCAAGATCCGGTTCACGCTGGAGGATGTGAGCAGGAGCAAGGGTTTCTGCCTCAATTTTCCCCAAGGCGGCCAGGAGAAGGCCGATCTCCGATTCTCGGACAAGCAGCTGCCCGGGATCACCGTCACCAGTTCCCAGGCAGACAAGGCCGATGTGGCCGAGACCACCGATGCGGTGTCCGTCGCCACGGTCCGCCTGGAGAGCCGGGATCCCGCGGCCTACGGGACGCTGAAGGCCACCTGCGACGAGCTGAGCCTGAAGGCCATCTACAAGCCGACGAACACCTATGCCCTCGCGATCCCCCGGGACGACGACGGGAACCACATCGCAGACGCATGGGAAACCAAGAAGGGCATTCCCCACCACGACAAGGACTGGGACGGGGAGAACGTCCCAGGACAGGACCACGACGGGGATGGCCTCACCCTCTACCATGAATACCGCGGGGCCGTGGTCCTCGATGGCGGGAGGAAAACCTGGAGACGGCTGGATCCGGCCAAGAAAGAGATGTTCCTCGTCGATCCCCAAGGCGTGTTCCCCCTGGCGGTCTGGGAGCGCGTCACCCAGATCAAGGCCTACGCCCTCGACGACTCGCTGGTGAATGCCTCCCTGCATTCGCCGAACGGGATGAGCCCTCTGATGAATTTCAACGCCTCGGATTTTTCCAACCATCCGGTCTACGCCCTGCTCGTGAAGGTGCGTTCGGACAATCCGTCAGAATCGGCCGCGCCGGCCTACGCGGAGTGGAACGAGCCGGCCTGCATCAAGAACGCGATCCAGATCAATCTATTCCCGGCGCGGTTCGTCTCGCGGATCGAAGAGGATTACCAGTGGCTGAACAAAGCCATTCTCGATCCGGATTCCAAGGAAGCGAAAGAACTGGCCAACCCGCCCAGCTCCCTCCCCTCCACGTTCCCCCAGGACGCCAGGCAGGCGTGGTCCAAGCTGGCGCTGCCGGAGACGCGCAAGGCCATCGCGGCCAAGCTGCAGACGGCGGTCTTCCTCCATGAGACTGGACACATTCTCGGCACGCCGGACCATGACACCACACCTCCGGTGGGACTCGAGTTCATCCGGAACTGCCTATCCTTCAACGAAGGCCCGTGGTTCCGAAGGGGCACCCTGATCTACACGGTCCTGGGCCAAGGGGACAAGGACATGGCGTGGCCCTACCTGAACTTCTGCAAGACCTCGACCGCCAACTTCAACTGTTTTGGTGTTCTTCACGTCAAGGACTGGTAGTTCCCCATGGCCCGCTCAGCTGATGAGATTCCCATGACACGCGCCCTCTTGCTTCCCTTCCTCCCCCTCCTGGCCGCCCTGGCCCTCCAGGCCCAGGGCACGGCCGAGTCCTTTCTCGGCAAACTCCCGTCGCCGCCCGCGTCCAGTGGCGCGAGCCTGGCCGCCCGCCAGGCGTTCTACCGGCAGATAGACGATGTGGTTGAGGAGATCGACGCCCAGATCGAGCAGGAATCCCAGGCCGCCAAGGCCGCTTCGAAGAGTGAGGAGATCAAGGCGAAGGAACAGGCCATGCAGGCCTACAACGGCCAAGCTCCCGGGGGCAAGCTCAGCCCCGAGGAGCGCAAGGCCCTGGCCGCCAAAGTCGTTCAGGAGCGGACTGGCATGTCCATGCAGGACATCGAGAAGATCAGGGCAATGACGCCCGAAGAGCGCCGCGCCTGGGCCACGAGCAGCGATGCGAAAGCTGTGGCCACGACGGCGGCCGCCAACGCGCCGGCTCTACCGACAGGCAAGGGGTTGACGGCAGAGGAAATGGCCGAGGAGATGGCCGAGATGCAGAAGCTCCAGAGGGACATGGCGGCCCGCATGGCCAAGGTCCAGTTGCGCTACGCCCGACTTGACAGGGAGTTCGCCGCCACTCCCCGGTCCATGCCCAAGGACGGTTACACGCCCGACGGAGGGGGGCAGGACGCTACCAGCGTGAAGTTCAGCCAGGAATATCAGGCCATCCTTATCGAACACCTCGCGGTTGTGCGCCAGAACATCCCGGACAGCCTGCGCCTCGCCACCCTGATCGCGAAGCTCCAAGGCGTGCAACTCCCTCCTGGAACGGCCGGACTGGGCGAGGTCCGGGAGTACGCGCAGTCCTTGCGCGGGATTTACCAATTCGATCAATGAAGGCGACGCCCAGCATGTCCGCCGATCCGCGGCGGTGGGCGATGCGATGATGCGTCGTTTTTTCAACAGGGTCGCTGACGATCCAGTCTTTTTGCAGGGCGAACTTAAAAAAGGTGGAGAGCAGGCCCCGCCGATTGTTGGAGGTCTTGAGCGACGGTCCGCCGCGTTCGAAGAAACTGGTCAGGCTTGCCGGAGAGAATTGTGACACGGGGCCGCGCGGAAACTGTTTCTTGAGCGTTTCGAGCTCGTTTTGGATCGACCGCAATTGCCGGGGCGAAAGCAGGGTTCGCTGATGTTCCTGAGTCTTGAATGCCACGTATTCAGCGACGGCTTCAGCGAGCGGCTTTAGCTGGTCAGGCTCGCGGTGGGTGGCGAGGGCGTAATCCAGATAGTACAGCAACGAGTGAGGGCGGTCGCTTATTCGGCGGAAAGCGGTTTCCGCGTCGCGCAACTGCTCATCGGCCAGAAACGTCGCCGCCGATCGCATACCGTTGGTCGCTTGGAGGGCCCGGAGTTCGAGCGCCGCATTTTCTGCGGCAGCCTCCTCCCGTGTCTTGAAGTTCCTGCGGATGCGGACGCCGTGGAGGAATCCGGACACCCGCCAGGACGTGACGCCGTTGCGGTTCTCAAACCGGCTGACGGCAAACATTGTGTTGTGGCTCATGCTCAGGTTGCCACGTCAACTGGCAACCTAGCTTCGCGAAAAACTTAAGTCTCGTCTCACAAGCACTTAAGTTGGTGCTCAGGGCGGGAGTCGAACCCGCACGCCTTGCGGCACACGCCCCTCAAACGTGTGTGTCTACCAGTTCCACCACCTGAGCGATCCGACCGTCGGGAGCACGGATAAGTAGGCGCATGGCCGCGAATGTAAAGCCCTGAATTGGCGCGGCGCCCGTCCCGGGAAACCGGCCTCATGCTTCCGACCGCTTGCATCACGTTCCCCTGAACAAAGCGGCCGGGACCGGGTCTGACATGGGCTGGAATGCGCAGGGAAATCGCTTGCCTCGCTCATGGGGGCGGCGAGACTCACCCGCCTGCCGCCATGGGCGCCCCCGGCCCGCGGCGGTCTCCGCTCCCGCAAATCGACCTGTTTCTCGCGGCCCGCCGCCCGCTTTTCCGACCTACCATGGACGAAACGCCTCCCAAAGAGACGCCCGGAGAGGGTCTCAACAAGATCGACCTCAGCCAGCTTCAGGATTTCCGGTTCGGAACCCAGTGGACCGAGATCAAATCGGTGCCGGGCTCGCGCCGGGAACCGGAACGCGACCGCGCCCCGCGCCGCGAGGGCGGGGGCCGCGGTGAAGGAAGACCGCACGGCGCCGAAGGCGGAGATGCGCGGCGGGACCGGCGCGTCTTTCACCGGCCGGGCGGAGAAGGGGCCGGCGCAGCGGGACCCGGGGAGGCCGGGGGCCGCCCGGGCGGTGAACAGGGAGGAGCCGCCCTCCCGCCCCGGGAACAGCGCCCCGCGGAAGGTCAGTGGCGCGGGCGTCCGCAGGAACGCGGCTCCTTTGCGAGGGCCTCGGATCCCCGGGAAGGCGCGGGCGAACGGCGGTGGACGGGGCCGCGCGCCCCCCAGGATTTCCGCCCCTATCTCAGCCCTTATTTCAACGTTGCGTTCTATCCTGACGACGCCGGGTTTTCGGCGCTGGTGAAGGCGATGCGGGCCTCCTGCCGCACGTTCGAGCTTTTTGAAATCGCCCGTCTGATCCTCGGGAAGAACGATCGTTTTGTCGTCGTCGTGACGCGGCGGCCGCCCGAGGCGCCTGCGCCAGCCGACGCGCCTGCGGCGGCGGCCCCGCCTGCGCCCGCGCCGGCCCGCGCCGCCGCTCCAATCCATCTGAGCGTGGCGGACGGCCTTCCGTTCGAGAACGAGGAGGCGGCGCTCGCGCATGCGATGGGGCGGCACCTGGACCGTTTCTTCGACAAGGCGGAGGTGGAGGTGGAGCCGCCGAAGGGCAGTTTCCCGTTTGTCAACCGTTGCACGCTCTCGGGCGAGCTGCTGGGCCCGCCCAATTACCACCGCTACCAGCAGACCGTGCAGCAACATCACGCCGCCCGCTTCTCCAGGATGCCGTTCGAACAGTACCGCGAACGCATCGAGACCGTGCGCGATCCCGAGGTGGTCAACCAGTGGCTCGATAAGATGAAGAAGACCACGCGCTACACGTGGAAGCTGGGCGCGCAAGGCGAGCCCCCGGCAACCTTCGACAGCGCGGAGGAAGCGCGTGCCCACCTTCTCGCAACCGCCAGGGACCGGGTGGTGAAGACGGTGGATTCCGCGCGATTTCACGGGAAGCTGATCGAGGCGCTGCCGCCAGGCGAGATCCGGCGGGCGGTCGAAGGCCATCTCGACCGCCAGCGCCGCTTCCCGCTCGACACCGCCAACGCGCTGCGCGGACGGCTGCGCCGCGAGGGCTTCACGATCTTCAAAAAAGGATCGAAGGGCATCTCCTACGTCTGCGCGGTCAAGCGGAAGTTCCGGGTGCCCGGACAAAGCTTCGCCGCGAGCATCGGCGCCCTGATCGGGTTCATCGAAGCCAATCCGATGATTCTCGTGAAGGAACTGTCGCTGAAGCTCCTCGGCTTCGCCCCGCCGCCCAGCTCCTCGGCGTCCACGGCGCCGGTGCCGGCGCCAATCCCGGACGCTGCGGACAGCATCTCCGGAGGCGCCGAACTGAAGCCCGAGGCCGGCCCGCCCGACGCGGCGGTTGCCCCCGCAGCGGAACAGGCTCCGGCAGGCCCGGCCGAACCCGCGCTGATCACAGAACAGCGGGATGCTTTCAAGCGGATGACGATGGATCTGCACTGGCTGGTGCACGAGGGCTACGTGACCGAGTTTGCCGACGGGAGGCTGTTCACGCCGCCCCCCATGGCCGAGGCGCGGGCCAAGACGGCAGAGTCGGCGGAAGGCGAAGAACACGATCCAGAGAACTTCCCGGAAGCCCCGGCACCGGAGCCTGCTCCCGCACCAGTTGCTCCCGCTCCGGAGCCTGCTCCCGCGCTGGTTGCACCCGCACCGCCTCCCGCCGAGGCCTCTGTTTCTTCCTCAACCGCTGCTCCGCCCGCCAAACCCGCGGCGGAGCCTGATTCGCCCTCCGCGCCAGCCTGACCCCGCCTGCTTGACCGGGGTGCCGCGCCCTTCTTGCAGGCAGCCGCGCGCGGCGCGGCGTAGGCGGCGCGCCCTTGGCCCCGGCACAGGCACGGGGTCGCCCGACCCGCCAAATCCGCATCGGGCCTCCCGGCGGTTGGCGGCCGGATCTTCGCCGCGCGATTGACAGGCGCGGCCAACGCGCGTTTTGCTGCCAAGGCCGTCCCACCCCATGTCCGCGCCCCTTCAGCCCTCCCTCAGCTTTGTCATTCCGCTGTTCAACAGCGCCGCGACGGTGAAGCCGCTGGTGGAGGAGATCGAGGGACTGGCGATCGACGGCGGACACGAGATCGTGCTCGTCAACGACGGCAGCCGCGACGCGACCTGGGAGGTCTGCCGGGAGCTCGTGCGCAACGCGACGGTGCCGATCACGCTCATCAATCACTCGCGCAATTACGGGGAACATAACGCCGTGCTGACGGGTTATCGCCATGCAAGAGGCGCGTATGTGGTCAACCTGGACGACGACGGGCAGAACCCTCCCGCGGAGGCGGTGCGCCTGTGGGAGCACGCCCGGGCCCGCGCGCTCGACGCCGTGTTCGGCCACTATCCCCGGAAAGAGCATGCCGTCTGGCGCAACCTGGGGAGCTGGTTCACCAACCGCGTCGCCGACTGCCTGCTCGACAAGCCCAGGGGACTCTATCTTTCAAGCTTCCGCTGCGTGAGCTCGCTCGTGTCCCGGACCGTGGCCGAACACACCGGACCCTGCCCGTATATCGACGGACTCATCCTCCAGGTTACCCAGAACATCGGGTCGTGCGAGGTGCGGCATGAGCCGAGGCGCGACGGGCGCAGCGGCTACACCCTGCGCCGGCTCGTGCACCTGTGGCCGAGCACGCTGGTCAACTTCTCTGTCATGCCGCTGCGGCTGGCGACCGTTTTGGGCGGGTTGATCGGCATGACCGGCCTGCTGGCGATCATTCTGGTCGCCTACTGGCACTGGACCGAGGGCACTCCCTGGGGCTGGGGCTCGCTGATGGCCGCGCTCCTGACATTCTCAGGCACCCAGCTGATCATCCTCGGCCTGGTCGGCGAATATGTCGGCCGGATGTTCATGGCCGTCAACCGGCAGCCCCAGTCGGTCGTGCGCGAGGTCCTGCGCGGCAATCCGCCGGCATCCGGCGGATCCTGAGCGCCTGTTTTTCAGAATGGCGTTCCGCCGCGGGCTGCGCCAGCATGGCACCGGTATGGCGGCTCCGCTCCGAAAAATGTACGCCGGCAAGCGCGTCCTCATCACGGGCGGCGCCGGCTTCATCGGCTCGAACCTCGCGCGGCGGCTGGTCCGGCTCGGCGCCGTTGTGACGCTGGTGGACAGCCTCGTCCCGGAATACGGCGGCAACCTGCGGAACCTCGCCGGCCTCGGGCGGAAGGTGCACCTCAACATCTCCGACGTGCGGGACGTCCACAGCCTGCCCCATTTCGTCGAGGGCCAGCATTTCCTTTTCAACCTGGCGGGGCAGACGAGCCATCTCGACTCGATGACGGATCCGCAGACGGACCTGGAGATCAATGCGCGGGCGCAGCTCTCGATCCTGGAGGCGTGCCGCCTGCACAATCCGCGGATCCGCGTTGTTTTTGCGAGCACGCGGCAGATCTACGGACGGCCCGACCGCCTTCCCGTCGACGAGGAACATCCCCTGCGGCCGGTGGACGTCAACGGGATCAACAAGCTCGCCGGCGAATTGTACCACCGGCTGTACAGCGCGGTCCATGGCGTCCGCAGCTGCGTGCTGCGGCTGACCAACACGATCGGCCCGGGTATGAGGATTAAGGATACGCGGCAGACGTTTCTCGGGGTCTGGCTGCGCTGCCTGCTGGAGGGGCGGCCGCTGGAGGTGTGGGGCGGCTCCCAGCTTCGCGACTTCACCTATGTCGGCGATGCCGTCGAGGCGTTTCTGCTGGCCGGGGCCTCGCCGGAGGCGGACGGCAGGGTCTTCAACCTGGGCGGATGCCCGCCGGTCAGCCTGTGCGCGCTGGCCGACCTGCTGATCGAGATCAACGGCGGCGGCCGGCGCGTGCTGCGGGCCTACCCCCCCGACCGCCGCAAGATCGACATCGGGGATTTCTACGCCGACTGCGGGCTCATCGAACGCACGCTCGGCTGGCGGCCGCGCACGCCGCTGCGGACGGCGCTCGCGCGGACGCTCGCCTATTACCGCCGCAACCTGCGGTTTTACGTATGACGCCGCCTCGCGTCATTTCGACCGCCGACCCCGGGGCGTCCTATCGCGCGGCGGCGGCCGGAATCCAGGAAGCCGTCCGGCGCGTGCTGGAGGGCGGCTGCTACATCCTCGGTCCGGAGGTCGGGGCGTTCGAGCGCGAGTTCGCCGCGTACCTCGGCGCGGCCCATGCCGTGGCCGTCGCCAGCGGAACGGATGCGCTGGAACTCGCGCTGCGCGCGGCCGGGGTCGGCGCGGGCAGTTCCGTCGTGACCGTGGCCAACACGGCTTCCGCGACCGCCGCGGCGATCGAGCTCGCCGGCGCCAGGGCCGTGTTCGTCGACATCGACCCGCGCACGATGACGATGGACCCGGATGCGCTGGAAAAGCGCCTGGGGGAACGCCCCGATCCCCCGCCCCGGGCGGTCGTCCCGGTCCATCTCTACGGGCACCCGGCCGACATGCCGCGGATCGGGGAGATCGCCCGCCGGCACGGACTTGTCGTCGTCGAGGACTGCGCCCAGGCGCACGGGGCCGGAATCCACGGCCGCCGGGTGGGAACCTGGGGAGACGCCGCCGCCTTCAGCTTTTACCCGACCAAGAACCTCGGCGCGATCGGAGACGGCGGCGCGGTCGCCACCGGGGATGAGCGCCTGGCGGAGCGCGTCCGGCTGCTGCGGCAGTACGGATGGCGCGAACGGTATGTCAGCGACGTGGCGGGCAAGAACAGCCGCCTCGATGAACTCCAGGCCGCCATCCTCCGGGTGAAGCTCGCGCAGCTCGACGCCGGCAACCAGAAACGGCGCGAATGGGCGGCGGTTTATCTGCAGCGGCTGGCGGGAGGAGCAGGATGGCTCCTGCCGGAACCGGCGGCCGGCTGCGAACCGGTGTGGCATCAGTTCGTCGTCCGCACGCCGGCCCGGGACTCGCTGAGAAACCACCTGGCCGCGGCCGGCGTTCAGGCGGGCGTGCTCTATCCGGTGCCCCTTCATCGCCAGCCCGCTTATCGCGACGACCGGCTGAGCCTGCCGGTCAGCGAGCAGGCGTGCCGCGAGCTGATTTGCCTGCCGCTGCACCCCGGACTCACGGTTGAGGACGTTGAATTCGTCTGCCGCCAGGTGCTGCAGTGGAGGGATGCGCTCCCGTAGGCCCCGGGGTCGCGCGGCGGCGCGCGCCCTCAATCGACGGGGGAAGAGGCGGCGGGGGCGCGGCCTCGGCAGCCGGGATGACCTGCGCGCCCGCAGAAAATCCCCAAACCTGGCTTGCGTCCCGCGCCCGGGAGGCATGCGCTTGGGCGTTCCACCACCAAGGCGGGCGCCGTTGGCCCCGCCTCCAACGCAATTCGAATGAACGTCCCTTATTTCGACCTTCCCGCCCACCTCAGGACACTGCGGCCCGAACTCGAGGCCGCGATCGGACGCTGCCTCGACACCGGCGCATTCTGCCTCGGTCCGGAGGTGAAGCAGTTCGAGGCGGAGTTTGCCGCGTTCTGCGGAGCCGGCCATTGCGTCGCCATGAACAGCGGCACCTCCGCCCTGCACGTGGCCATGCGCCTGCTTGACCTCGGCCCGGGCGATGAAGTCATCACCACGCCCTTTTCGTTCATCGCGACCTGCTGGGCCATCGTCTACACGGGGGCGCGCCCGGTCTTCGTGGACGTCGACCCGGCGACGCTCAATCTCGATCCGGGACAGGTGGGGCAGGCCGTCACCGCCCGCACCCGGGCCGTGCTGCCCGTGCATCTCTACGGCCATCCCTGCGATCTCGCGCCGCTGCTCGATATAGCCCGGCGCCGGAATTTTCAGGTGGTCGAGGACGCGGCCCAGGCCCACGGGGCGCGTTATCGCGGGAAACCCGTCGGGACGTTCGGCGTCATGTCGGCCTTCAGCTTTTACCCGACGAAGAACCTGGGCGCCTGCGGCGAGGGCGGGGCCCTGGTGACCGACCGCGCCGACCTCGCCGCCCGCGCCCGCGCGCTGCGCGAGCACGGATCGACCGCGCGCTATCTGCACGACGAGACCGGCTACAATTATCGCATGGAGGGAATCCAGGGGGCCGTGCTGCGCGCGAAACTGCCGCGCCTGCCGGGGTGGAACGAGGCCCGCCGCAGGATCGCCCGCCGGTATCATGAGCTGCTGCGCGACACGCCGCTCACCCTGCCTGTGGAGGCGGCCGGGGTGGAAAGCGTCTACCACCTGTACACCGTCCGGCACCCCGCCCGCGACCGTTTGAAGGTCCATCTGGAATCCCGCGGCGTCGGCTGCGCCATCCACTACCCCCACCCTCTGCACCTGCAAAAATGTTTCGCCCATCTGGGCTGCCAGCCCGGGGCGTTCCCCTGCGCCGAACGCGCCGCGCGCGAATGCCTCAGCCTGCCGATGTATCCGGAACTCACCGACGAACAGGTCGCGTCAGTCGCCGCGGCCATCCGTGATTTCAAGGGCTGGTAGCGGGCTCCACCCGCCGGAAAGCATGCACCCGTCACCCTCCAGCGTCATCGGATTCGCCCTGATCGGATGCGGCGCCGTGGGCCGGAAGCGGGCGGCCGCCCTGCCGGCCCCCCACCGCCTGCTTTATGCGTGCGACTGCGACGCATCCCGCGCCGCGGCCCTCGCCCAAACGGTGCCCGGCTGCCAGGCCGTCACGGAGTGCGGCGCGGCGCTCGCCGACCCGGCCGTGGGCGCGGTCATCGTCTCCACGCCCAACGCCTCGCTCGCGCCGCTCAGCCTTTCCGCCGTGCGCGCCGGCAGGCATGTGCTCGTGGAAAAGCCCGGCGCGCTCACCCCGGCCGGGCTGCGCGAGGTCCGGAGCGCCGCCGCCGGATCCGGCGCGCGCGTGCGCCTCGGCTACAACCACCGCTTTCATCCGGCCCTGGAAAAGGCGCGCGAGCTCGTCGACGCAGGGGCCCTCGGACCGCTCATGTTCCTCCGCGGCCGCTATGGACACGGCGGACGCAAGGGTTACGACCGGGAGTGGCGGGCCGACCCCGCGCTCTCCGGCGGCGGCGAGCTCATCGACCAGGGCGTGCACCTCATCGACCTTGCAACCTGGTTTCTCGGGGATTTCACGGAAGTGGCGGGCCATTGCGCGACCTGCTTCTGGGACATGCCCGTCGACGACAACGCGTTTCTCTCGCTCCGGACCGCCGCGGGGCAGACCGCGTGGCTGCACGTGAGCTGCACGGAATGGAAGAACCTGTTTTCCCTCGAGATCTACGGCCGCCACGGCAAGATCGCCATCGACGGGCTCGGCGGGAGCTACGGCCCCGAGCGCCTGACCTTCTACAAGATGCTTCCGCAGATGGGACCGCCGGAAACGACGGTGTGGGATTTTTCCCCGGGCGCGGCGGGGGCGGGCGGGCAGGCCGACGAGTCCTGGGCCCGCGAGACCCGCGCGTTTCTCGACGACATCCGCCTCGGCCGCGAGCCGTCGCCCGGCCTGCGCGAAGGCATCCGGACCCTTGAGATCGTCGAGCAGATCTATCGAAAGACAAAATCGGGAAAGCGGGGAAGGCGGAAATCGTGAAACCTGGGAACCAATGGAGGCGTGGCGGATCTCGGCTTCAGGGTTGATCGTGGTGGCAGTCTTTCACGTTTTCCGCTTTTCTCTTCAGTCTTTCCCGTTCTTCCGCTTTCCCGCTTTTCTCCTTCAGCTTTTCCGCTCTCCCGATCTTCCCGTTTCCCGATCCCTCGCCTGCTCGATCCACCGCTTCCCTATCTCCGCGTTCTCCGGCCCTCCAGTTTCCCGGCTTCCCAGTTTCCCGCTTTCCCGGTTTCCCGGTTTCCCGGTTTTCCCCCATGATCATCACCCGTTCCCCCCTGCGCGTCACCCTCGGCGGCGGCGGCACCGACCTGCCGTCCTACTACCGGGAACACGGCGGCTTCCTCGTGGCTGCCGCGATCGACAAGTACGTCTACATCACGCTGCACCGGACCTTCGCCCAGGAACTCATCATCAAATACTCCAAGCTGGAACACGTCGCCACCGTCGATGAGATCGAACACCCGATCGTGCGCGAAGCCCTCCGGCTCGTGGGCATCGACAATCCGCACCTCGAGCTGACCTCGATGGCGGACATCCCGGCGGGCACCGGCCTGGGCTCCTCGGGGAGCTTTGCCACGGCGCTGCTGAAGGCCCTGCACGCCTTCAAGAAGAACATCATCCATCCCGCCGAGCTGGCCGAGCAGGCCTGCGCCATCGAGATCGACAGGCTCGGCGAGCCGGTCGGAAAGCAGGACCAGTACATCGCGGCCGTCGGCGGCATCACCGCCTTCACTTTTCACCGGGACGGCCGCGTCGAATATCGCCCCGTGCGGCTGTCCGAGGAGACCCTGTTCAACATCGAGGACAACCTGTTGCTTTTCTACACCGGATGCTCCCGCTCCGCCTCGGCGATTCTCAAGGATCAGGACAACCGTTCGAAGCAGAACGACCGGGCCATGCTGGAAAACCTCCATTTCACCAAGGAACTCGGTTCCCGCTCGCTCGCCTGCCTTGAGGCCGGGGATCTCGGTGAGTTTGCCCGGCTGATGGACGTGCACTGGCAGCACAAGAAAGCCCGCTCGGACGGCATGAGCAGCCCCCAGATCAACGCATGGTACGACGCGGCGCTCGCGAACGGCGCCCTGGGCGGAAAGGTCATCGGCGCCGGAGGAGGCGGCTTCCTGATGTTCTATGCGAGCGACAAGGCGAGGCTCCGCCGCACGATGCGGGAGAAGGGCCTGCACGAGGTCCGCTTCCGGTTCGACTTCGAGGGCACCAAGATCGTGGCGCAGAATTGACGGAAAAGCGAGAAACCGGAAAAGCGGAAAAGTGGGAGAGCGGGGACTGCACAGTTGAGGGAATGCAGTGTGGGGAGAAGAACGGAAAAGCGGAAAGGCGAGAAAGCGGGAAAAACGTAGAACCGTTGAGGTGGAAAGAGGTCACTCGCAAAATGAAGAGGACCGAAAAGCGTCAGGGAATGAAAACCGAACTCGAAGAACGCACACTCAGTTTCTCGCTGGCCGCGATACGGTTCGCGGTCGGGTTTCCTCATTCAATGGTCGGCGACATTGTCGGCCGACAATTCCTGAAGGCTGCGACTGCCATCGGCGCGAACTATCGCGAGGCCAACCGCGCCGAATCCCGGGAGGATTTTGTCCACAAAACCGGCATCGCGGAAAAGGAAGCCGCCGAGACTGCCTATTGGCTGGAGATTTGCGTCCGAGGGAAGATCGGATCAGATGCTGGGGCGCAGCATCTTTTGGCAGAGGCCAACGAACTGCTGGCAATCATCACGACTATCAACCGCAAGGGTAAGAATCGCTGATTCCAAAACCAGTTTCCCGCTTTCCCGCTTTTCCGCCTTTCCGCCTTTCCGCCTTTCCGCCTTCCCCCTTTCCCGCCTTCCCCCTTTCCCGCTTTCTCGCTTTTCCGCTTTCCCGCTTTCCCGCTTTCCCGATTTCTCCGATGTCTCCCGATCTTCCCGTCGCCATTCTCGCCGGAGGGTTGGCCACGCGGCTCCGGCCGCTTACGGAGCGCATTCCCAAGGCGCTGGTCGATGTCGCGGGCGAACCCTTTCTCTGCCACCAGCTCCGCCTGCTGCGCAAGGCCGGCCTCACGCGCATCGTTCTCTGCGCCGGCCATCTGGGCGAGAAGATCGTCGAGCAATACGGCGACGGCCGGTCATGGGGGATGCAGATTGAATACTCGTTCGACGGCCCGGGGCTTCTGGGAACCGGCGGTGCGCTGATCCGCGCGCTTCCCCTGCTGGGCGATGCCTTCTACGTGCTCTACGGCGACTCCTACCTGCCGGTCGACTACCGCGCCGTCGGCCGGGCCTTCCTCGCCTCCGGTCTGCCGGGCTTGATGACGGTTTATGAGAATCGCGGCCAGTATGATTCCAGCAATGTCTGGTTCGCGGAAGGGAGGATCAAAGTCTACGACAAGAAGAACCGGGCGCCGCAGATGTGCCACATTGACTACGGCCTCGGACTCCTTCGCGCCGACGTCCTGCGCGCATGGCCGGCCGATGGGGTCGTGGATCTGGCTGATGTCTACGGCCGGCTGGTTGCCTCCGGCCAGCTGGCCGGTTACGAGGTCAAGGAGCGTTTTTATGAGATCGGCTCCCCCGAAGGGCTGAGGGAACTCGACGCGCTGCTGAAGGCGGGCCAGTCACCGCCCAGCTGACGCGGAGGCCGATCCGAACACGGGGCCGATCCGAAAGCGATCCGAACACGTCCATGCGATCCGAACACGTCAGGTCTTGACTCTTGACAATGGCTGCATGGCCGGCGAGCGGGTGACCGGGCATGAGCAGAGCCGATCATAGAGAGCCGATCATAGAGGGTCATGTTTTGTAGATTGTAGTTGACGCGGTCCATACGGCTTTGGAGGATGGAAAGGTTATGCCGCGCACGCTGCGTTTTGAACAGGATGGAGCGATCTACCACGTCCTCAACCGCGGAAACTATCGCGCGGACATCTTTGGGAGCGAGGGCGCGCGAACGGCCTTCCTGAAGTGTTTGGAGGAAGCCTGCGAAAAAACGGGCTGGAAAGTGCACGCGTGGTGCCTGATGTCGAACCACTATCACCTCGCGCTGGAGACTCCGGTGGCGAACCTGGTGGGAGGAATGCAGTGGCTGCAGGTGACGTTCGCATTGCGATTCAACCGGCTGCGGCAGGAACACGGGCATCTGTTCCAGGGACGCTACAAGAGCCTGCTGGTGGACCCCGACGCGGGGTTGGGGCCGTTGTGCCATTACATCCATCTGAACCCCGTGCGTGCGGGCCTTTGTGCCGTCGAAGCCCTGGCGGAATGGCCGTGGACGAGTCTGCGGTGGCTGTTGCAGCCGCGGCAGCGGCCGCGGTGGTACACGGCGAAGGAATTCCTCCGGGAGGCCGGGGGGCTGCGCGACACGCCCGCCGGAAGGAAGAAGTATCTGCAGTATCTGGCCTGGGTGGCGGAGGACGAGCCGGCCCGCAAGGCGATGCAGTTCGACCGGATGTCGCAAGGCTGGATCGTGGGTTCGACCGACTTCAAGGTGGCCATGGCGCTGGAGCAGCGCCGGGCCGCGGCGGCACTGGCGCAGGGCGACCGCGACGCGCAGGAGGCGAGGGAGGCGCTGCAGCAGAAACTTCTCGACCAATTGCTCAAGAAAGCGAGGCAGACACGGAGCGGTCTTCGCCGATCAGCCAAGATGGCGGACTGGAAGGTGGCTCTCGCTGCGGCGATGAAGGCGAGGACGACGGTCACCAACCGCTGGCTGGCGGAGGAATTGCACATGGGCAGCCTGCACGAGGTCAGCCGCCGGGTGTCAGCCTTCCGATGCAAGGCTACAAACTACAAGACATGACCCTCTCAGATTTCTCTCTCAGATTTCACTGGGCCGCACCTGGTGGGACAATCCGACCTACGATTACATGGACCGCCTCACCTCCGTGCGCAAGGCGGGCAGCAGCGGCTACACGACGACACGCATCTATAACCCCCCGGACGGTCTGCTGACCGCCATCCAAACCACCGCGGGCGGGACCAACTACCAGAATCTTACCTACACCTACGACGGCCTGGGCAATCTGACCTCGCGCACCAACGCCCTGGTGCCGACGAGCGTGCTGTCGGAGACCTATGGCTACGATGTCCTCAACCGTCTGATCAAGCGCAACGGCGGGGTTGTCAGCGCCTATGACGGCCTGGGGAACATCACCTCGAAGACCGACGTTTCGGGCAAAGCCGTCAGCAGCTACGCCTACGGCGGCTCCGGTCCGCATGCCGTCACAGCCGCAACGACCAGCACAGGCACCGTCACCATGGGCTACGACGCCAACGGCAACCTCTTCAGCCGCACAAATGGATCCGAGTCATGGAGCCTGCGCTACGCCGGTTTTGACAAGCCGCGCTGGATGGCGAAGATCACCGGGAGCACGGTTGTCGGCAGCGAATTCCTTTACAACGCCAACCGCTCGCGGACGATGCAGCTCGAATTCGACCACATGAGCGGGACCGCTCCGAACCAGGTCCCGGACCACTACGTGCGCAAGCGCATCTACGCGCTCGGGTCCACGCTGGAGATCAACTACAAGAATCCGGCGGGGCAGGGCGCCACGCCGACTTGGAATCTCGACACCGTGCGCATTTACGTTCCCGGTCCCGATGGCATCATCGGCGCCCGCGAGTTCCGTCCCGGGAATCCCGTGGGGCAGCAGGAGACCCCGCTGGTCTACCACTACGACCACCTCGGTTCGATCGACTGCATCACGAGCTTCGTTCCGCCCGGACCCAGTGTTGCGACCGATTCCGGCGGCAGGCCCGGCCGCTTCAGCGAGGACGCCTGGGGCCAGCGCCGCAATCCATTCACCTGGTCTGGTGCTCCGCAGCCGACCGGCGGCAACGCTAGCGACGACGGCGGGTCGGACAGCCTGACTCCCCGCGGCTTCACCGGCCACGAGATGCTCGACGACCTCGGCCTCGTTCACATGAACGGCCGCATCTATGACCCGCTGCTGGGAAGGTTCCTGAGTGCGGACCTGCAGGTGCAGGATCCGAAGGACATGCAGAGCTATAACCGGTATAGTTATTGCCGGAACAACCCACTTTCGAAAGTCGATCCGTCAGGATTTGCGGACAAACCGGCAGGAGAACTAGACTGGGATGATATTGCGGCGGCCAGCGCCGCTCGGCAGCAATGGGCGGCCGACCCAATGCACCCGGTCAAGAATGCTGCTGCAGCGATCGTGCGAAATACCACGGTTACTGTTGAAGCAAAGCTTGAAGGGGCAAAGATCAAAGCGAACCTCGAGGTTAAAGTGCCGGTGTCGAATCCAAAGGACACCGAGGTGAAGGGGTCAGTCACAGCGGGGCCAGTTACGGTGGGAGCCAGTAACAAAGGCGCCACCGGAGAGGTAGAAGCGAAAGGCATTACGGCGGCGGCTACTGCAACAAAGGACGGGGTTGAGGCGTCTGCTACCATCAAAGGCCCCAAAAATAGTTCAGTAGAGGTAAGTAAAGATTTAGGGAAGCCGTCTGCTCCGGGAGCAAATCAAACAGGTGGCGCGCCCGCCGCCGGGACACCGAGCACATCGGTTACCGTTCCGGTCGCGGGTCCTGTTTCTATCACGGTGGGGGATAAAATCGGAGCCGGCGTTGAGACTAAGGTTGTGACGGTCAAAGTGGAGGCCGATCTCAAGACTGCCGCCAACGAAACGGCCGCAAAAGAGACCGGCTCGGCAGCCGCAGCCGCGGAAGCACAACGGCAAGCGCAGGAAGAAGAAAGACGCAAGCGCGAGCAGTCCGGCCGACCCTGACCAATTGGAACATGAATTCAAAACTGGTCCTTATGAAACCCGTTCGTAGAATGGCATCCGTTCTTGTAGTGGCCGTTCTCGTTTTGTCCGTTAAAGGAGGCTGCGAGGCTGAGCCAGAGAATGCCAAAGCCTATTTCGAACGTGGTTGCGCTAAGCTTAACTCGGGCGAGCTTGATGAGGCGATAGCAGATTTTTCGAAGGTCTTGGAGCATAACCCGAAGGACGTGTGGGCACACAACTATCGAGCGATAGCTAGAACCGAAAAGGGAGACTGCGATGGGGCGATCGCTGAGTTTACCGAAGCTATTGCAATCGATCCAAGCAATGCGCAGACTTTCTTAAATCGTGGGAATGCACGGAAACAGAATGGCGACCTCGGTGGTGCAATTGCTGATTACTCAAAGTCCATAGAACTCGACCCGAAGTTCAGCCTTGGCTATGCTCTTCGAGGCGCCGCCGAATACACAAAAGGAGATCTGGCTGGAGCGATCCGGGACCAGTCCAAGGCAATCGAGTTCGATCCGAGGTATGCCCCTGCCTATGTGGATCGAGCGACCGCAAAAGGCAAAATGGGCGATCTAGCCGGAGCAATTGACGACTTCACTACAGCAATCCGCATAGAGCCGGACAACTTCCAGTCCTTCCTAGGACGCGGGCTCGCTCGGGGGAAGCAAGGGGATTTGGACGGTCTGATCGCTGATTACACGAGAGCGATCGAACTGAATCCTAAGTACCGGAAGGCGTATCTGGGGTTGGCAGACGCGTTGGTCAAGAAAGGTGATGCGGATAGGGCACTCGTTTACTACGGGAAGGCCGCGAAATTGCAGCCCAACGACCCGGCAGTTTACGCAAGTTCTGCGATGGTAAGAACCGTGAAGGGTGATTTTGCTGGCGCTCGTGACGACTACTTGAGGTCGATTCAGCTGGCGGGAGATGACGCAGTTTATCAACGGTTCAGCCTTTTCTTACTGAAGAGCCGTTTAGGGCTGAGCGATTCAGCCGCTGAACTTCGGCACGCTGTGCAAGATTTAAAAGATGGTTGGCCCAAATCTGTGGGCCGTTTTCTCCTCGGAGAGATAGATGAACCAGCGTTCTTAGTGCTTGCTTCGCAAGCGGACACCAAAACTGTCCCGGGGCAACAGTGCGAGGCGTTCTACTACGCGGGGATGATCCATTTACTGAAAAGCGACACATCGGCCGCGCGCGACCTGTTCGAGAAATGTCTCGCCACCAAGGTCTCAAACTTCACCGAGTACGACTTCGCTCGGGCCGAACTAGCCCGCCTAAAGAAGTAGGACGTTACAGGGCCGGCCAAGCAGGGTCAGGTTGATCTCTGTTCAGCCCAGAACGCCGCCGGGCTTGTCAAGCCGGGCGATGGTGATGCGTGCGACCCAGGGGCCGCGGCCGACGGTTCCGGCATAGCGCGCATCGACGGCGGAGACGGAGGCGAGGCCGTGCTCGTTGATGAGATCGACCAGCTTCCCGAGCCGCGCGCCGACAATCGCCACATCGGCCGTGGAAAATCCGAGCGTCAGCCGCTCCGGCGCTTCCTTCGCCTCGTCGCCTCCGCCGGGATTGGCTTCGAGGGTGTAGTGGCAGAGCTGCGCGACGGGGAATCCCGTCTTCGTTCGCGGATCGGGCCGCAGCTCGATGAAATACGCGCCGCCGTGCGAGGCGCTCGTGCAGCACGTGGGACTTGGTTCTTCGGCCGCTTTTCTGGCGGCCAGTTCTTGAGCGAGGGCAGACATAAGTTTAGATGCGGATGCCGCGGGACTGCCGCGGGGTCTCCTGTTGTTTTTGGTTGAGGTGAAATCTTTCCTCCCAGGACAGCGCCGGGGCCTCGACCTGCACGGCGCGACGCTCGCCGATCCACCGGCGAAACTCCTGCGCCCAGCGCTGCAGCGTGAGGACCGGCGCGGCCAGGCGCTCCCCGCGCAGGACGCGCAACGACCGCAGCGGCCGGACGACTCGCCCGGCCCGCTCGCGCCGCTCGGCTTCCTCCGCCCCGGCAGCCCGCTGCTTTTCCTCCTTTAGCCTTTTTTCCGCTACTGGGAACGAAAAATGGCTTTTTTCGGGGGTTGTCGCGGTGCAAGTCGTTGAGCTGCATCGATGATGTTTTCCAAAGTGCGTGTAGTCCCGACCTAGTCCCTTCCGCACACGGCGCGAATCGGGTAAACTGCGGGCATGTTCCTCAAATGCCGGACACGGCGAAAGGACGGGAAAACACATCGCAGTTGGTCGATCGTGGAGAGCCATCGTTACGGCGGAAACAAGGTGGCGCACCGGCATGTGTTGTACCTGGGGGAGATCAACGACAGCCAGCGGGTTGCCTGGGAGCGGACAATTGCCGTCGTTGATGAGCGCGATGGGGAGGCGCGGCAACTGGCGTTGTTTCCCGCGGACCGCACGCCCCCGCCGGGCGGTGTGGACACGCTGCAGGTGCGGTTGAGCGAGCTGAGCCTGGAGCATCCGCGCCAATGGGGCGCGTGCTGGCTGGCCGACGAGTTGTGGCGCACGCTGCACCTCGATGATTTTTTCGGCTCCCGCCTGCCGCTCAACCGCGAGGGCACCGACTGGGAAAAGGTACTGCGCATCCTCACGGTTTACCGGCTGCTGTCGCCGGGCAGCGAGTGGCGGCTGCATCGTCAGTGGTTTTCCACGACCGCGCTCGGCGATCTGCTCGATGTGGACGCGCGGGCCGTGCAGGACGACACGCTGTACCGCTGCCTGGATCTGGTTTTGCCGCTCAAGGAAGAACTCTTCGGGCACCTGCGGCAGCGCTGGTGCGACCTGTTCGGTGCGACGTATCAGGTTTTACTCTACGATCTGACCTCGACCTATTTCGAATGCGACGTTCCCGAAAGCGAGGAGGACCCCAGACGGTTCGGCTACAGCCGCGACAAACGCGGTGACTGTGTCCAAGTGGTGGTGGCACTGGTCGTCACGCCCGAGGGCCTGCCGCTGGCCTATGAGATGTTTCCCGGCAACACGGCCGACAAGACGACCCTGCGCGGCATGATCGAGACGATCCAGCGCCGTTTCGGCAAAGCCGAGCGGATCTGGATCATGGATCGCGGTATCCCCACCGAGGAAGTCCTCACCGAGCTGCGCGCCGCTGACGCCAAGGTGCGTTACCTTGTGGGCACGCCAAAGGGCCGTCTCACCAGGCTGGAGTCAACCCTGGCGGAGTTGCCGTGGCACGACGTCCGGCCACAGTTGCGCGTGAAGCTTCTGCCGCAGGACGGCGAAGTCTACGTCCTGGCCCACAGCGGGGCGCGCGAGGGCAAGGAGCGGGGCATGCGCAAACGCCGACTGAAGGTTTACTGGAAACGCCTGGCCGATTTGCAGAAGCAGGCGCCGCCGCGGGACTTGTTGCTCAAAAAACTCGGAGCGGCGCAGGACCGCGCCGGCCGCGTCGCCACGGGCCTGGTCCACGTCGATGTCTCGGCCGAAGGCATCTTGAGCTTCAAGCTTGACCGGGCGGCGATGCGCGCGGTGCGCCAGCGCGAGGGCCGCTACCTGTTGCGCACCAACCTCCCGGCTGACGACCCTGAACTGATTTGGCACTGCTACATGCAACTGGTCTTCGTCGAGGAAGCCTTCCGGACTCTCAAGAGTGACCTGGGTTTGCGCCCCATTTATCATCACAAGCCCGAGCGCATCGAGGCACACCTGTTCGTCGCCTTCCTTGCCTACTGCTTGTCGATCACCCTGCGCCAGCAGCTTCGGGGTCACGCCGCGGGGCTGATGCCACGGGTGGTCCTGGAAAAACTCGCCACCATCCAAATGCTCGATGTCTGCATCCCCACCGCCGACGGCCGCGAACTGCTCCTGATCCGGCACACCGAGCCCAGCACCGACATCGCTCTGCTCCTGGAAAAACTCAATCTAACCCTTCCGCCGCAACCTCCTCCCAAGATACGATACCCGGGGGGCAAATCGCCGATGTAGTCCCGACCTTTTGAAAAACCGGGCGATGAATCAACAACTTGTGTTTTTTTGATGCCCCAGTAGCGGAAATCGGGTTAGCCGCTTCTCCTCTTCTTCACGGAGCCGCAAAAGCCCATGGCGCGCCATCTCCTCGCGCAGCCCCTGCAGCTCGAGCGCCGCTTTGCGCGTGTGGGTCTCCTCGACGCGCCGCTCCAGCGTTGCCGCATCGTCGGTGAAGATCCGGACCTGCTCCCTCCCCCTCGAAATCCCCACGTAGAAACTCTCCCTCGACACCGCCGCAAACGACCGCGACGAGGCGACGAACAAGGCCACATCGACGGTCTTCCCCTGTGCCGCGTGCGAAGTGACCGCGTAACCGTGCGTGAAACTCCGGTACGACGCCGGCAGCGTGCGGCCGTCGGCGAGCGCGATCCCGCCGCGGCCGAGCGCCTTGACCTGGACGCGTTCGCCATTGGTGAAGCCGTGACCGTTGGCTTGCAGCAAGAGCCAATCGCCGGAGGCAACCGGCAGCTCGCGTTTTTGGCCCACCTCGAAAGCGCTCGGCACCCGAGCGGGCTGCAGGACGGTCGTTCCCCCGTCCGGGCTACGCAGGACGAGCGTTCGGCCGCGCACGGCCTCGACGGTGGCGAACTCGCCGGGCCTAAACTGCCCGGCTTTTTTGGCGAAGCGCAGTTGCAAGCCCGGCTCGAAACGCTCTATCAGGCGTTTTTGCGCATCGGTCCACCCGAGCGAATCGAAGACGGCAATCGTCTCATCACGAGCCGCGACGGTGCCACGCTCCTTGAGTGAAGCGCGCACGCAGCCGGTGATGGCCTCAATCTCGCCCCAGGTCGGCGAAACGAGCAGGGCCGACTTGCCGGCATCGACGGCCTTTAGATAGGCCGCAGCGGCTTGCGCGTGGAGCGGCCCGCCATCATCCGCGAGCGCCTCGACGACGGCGCCGTCTTTTTGGAGGCCGATCCGGACGGGGTCAGGTCTCACCCTTTACCTCGGAAACACTTCCGACCAACGCCACCGGCGCGCGCCCCCCGCCGACGAAGTAGGGGACCGATCCGAAAACGTCAGGTCTTGACTCTTGACAAGCTTCACCGGCGCGCGCCCTGTCGGAACTAAGTAGTAGCCCGCCTACGCCAAGGCTCCGGCGCGGCACAGCCGCCGTTCACGCCCAAGAAACTTTATGCCGCATCGGCTCTCTCGCCTAGCGCTCTGGCGGCGCGGCTTTCGTGCCTGGTCGTTCGCGGGTGCTCACTCCCACGGCACCGCCGAAGTGCGACATAAAGTTGTCTTGGGCGCTCCCGGCCAGCGCGGTTTCGGCGAGCCGGCCGGCCCCCGGCCCCGGTTCAGCCTGGCGGCTCCGGCTCGCTCCACCGGCTAACCGGTCGAACGGGGTCTGGCTTTGGCCTGTGGGGTCATGTCTCACCGTTTACCTCGGCGACACCTTCGCCCAACGCCAGCAGCGCGCGCCCCCCGCCGACGAAGTAGTTGCCCGCCTACGCCAAGGCTCCGGCGCGGCACGGCCGCCGTCCACGCCCAAGACTGGGTAGGCAGAAATGATTCTGATTCGGAAGTCCGGTCTTTCATGAAGGAGTCTGCCGGGGTGGCCCGGGACTCCGCCTCGCTGGAATATGAGCCTCCGGGGCGGCTTGAAGTTGCGAAAGAACACGCATGAAATGGCTAGACGCTGGGCTCCGAATCCGCACCATTCCGCGCTGAGACAATCCAAGGAGAGCAACCCAAATGCATGACATCGAAAAATACCCCTGGGGTTTCCAATTCACGTTAGGAAGCCTCATCGATAGAATTAATAATAATGGAACGGCCCGCTGGGCCGCCATCGCCCTCGGAGCCGCCGTGCTTCCCCTCATCCTCCACGCCCAGCCCTCGGGGCACTATGTCCCCGGCACGGAAGGACTCGAAGGGTCCTCGCTCCCGCCTCCGGGAATCTATCTGCGCGATTACTCGATAGCATATACCGCCGACCGCATCAACGACCCCTCGGGGCACGAGATTGATGGCATCGGTGCAAACGCCTTCATTTTCGCCAACGTGCCGCGACTGATCTGGATCACCGACACCAAGGTGCTCGACGGCAACATCGGGTTCGACCTCGTGATGCCGATCATCTACACGAGCGTGCGCGTTAAAGCCGACGATTTCGACAGCAGCACCTGGGGCCTCGGCGACGCCTTCACCGAGATAACACTCTCGTGGCACAGCCCCCATCTCGACACCGCGGTGGGCTACGGCTTGTGGATCCCCACGGGGACGTCCGCCGCGGGACTCAATACCGAGCCTGGTTCCGGTTTCTGGACCAACATGTTCACTGCCGGGGCCACGTGGAGTTTCGACACGGACCGAACCTGGACGCTCTCCCTGTTGAACCGGTACGAGATCAGCAGCAAGGATCGGGACGCGGATGTCACTCCCGGAGACACCTACACCCTCGAATGGGGTCTCGGTTATGCCCCCTCCAAGACCATTACGGTCGGCCTTGTGGGGTATTACCAGACGGAGGTCAACCGGTCCACCGGCGCCGCGGCCAACCCCGCCCGCAGCAGCGTTGTGGGCGTCGGCCCCGAAATCAGCGGCGTCATCCCGAGCGCAAAGCTTCTCTGGTCGTTGCGCTGGGTCGATGAATTCGAGGCCAAAAGCCGCTTCCAGGGCAACACGATTGCGCTGACGCTCACGAAGATCTTCTGACTCTGCACGGAGCTGATCCGCCTTCGCATTGTGCGCTTCCCATGACTGCGCACAGGCACGTGCGCAGTTGGGATTCGCGCAGCGGCCAACGCCGGGCATGAGGCCGTCCGGTGACAAGGCCTGCTTGATCGACGGGGCCGTCGGCTTCGTGGAGCCGGGTGCCGGAATCCTCCAGCGCTTTTTGATCGCCGGAGTCCGGCGGGGAAAGCAGCGGCGGACCCGGAGGATCGTGAAACACCGGCCCGCCCCAGAAGAACCGGAGCGCTGTTTCAGCCTTTCAGTCCTTCAGCCTTTCCGCTTTCATCCGCGCATGTCCTACTCGATCCAGCATCTGCAGGAAACCGCGGAGATCGCCGCCCGGATCGCCCCGGCTGACTGCGAGAAATGCGTCGCCGAACTGAGGGGCGTTCGCGACCGGGGCGGCGGCTCTTCATCCTGGGCGTCGGCGGGGGCGCGGCCAACGCCGCGCACGCCGTGAACGACTTTCGCAAGATCGCCGGACTCGAATGCTACGCCCCCACGGACAACGTCTCCGAACTCACAGCCCGGATTAACGACGAGGGCTGGGCCGGCGTGTTCGCCGCGTGGCTGCGCGGCAGCCGCTTCAACGCGAAGGACGCGCTGCTGATCATCTCCGTCGGCGGGGGCGACATCGGGAAGAACGTGTCGCCCAATCTCGTCGCCGCGCTGCAGCTCGCCAAACAGGTGGGCGCGCGCGTGATCGGGCTCGTGGGCAGGGATGGCGGCTACACCGCAAAGGTCGCCGATGCATGCGTCATCGTGCCCACGGTCAATCCCGACAACATCACGCCGCACACCGAGGCGTTTCAGTCCGTGCTCTGGCACCTCTTCGTCTCCCACCCGGATCTCAAGGCAAATCAAACGAAATGGGAAAGTTTTTCGCCGATGGCGAAAAACTAATGGTTCCCGCTGCGCGAGAACCGCCCTGAAGAAGACGAACCTACGGCTCGCAGGTGACATCTGAGCCTTCTCAAGCGCCTTCCCTGAGTTCAGGAAAACCGCCCGGCGGTCTTCCTGCCGTGTTCCTTGACCGCGACGGCACGCTGAACGCGGCGGTCCTCCGGGAGGGCCGTCCCCACCCCCCCGGCGGCGTCGAAGAGTTCCGTCTCCTGCCCGGCGTCGCCGGCGGTTGCGCCCGGCTGAAGGCCGCCGGCTACGCGCTGGTCGTCGTGACAAACCAGCCGGATGTCGGGCGCGGCACGCAGACGCGGGCGGCGGTCGAGGCGATCCACGCCAGGCTCCGCGACCTGCTTCCTGCCGCCCGGATCGAGGTGAGCTACGATTCCGGCCGCGAAGATCCTCCGTCGCCCTTCCGCAAACCGGCGCCGGGAATGGTGCTGCGGGCGGCGCGCGAACTCGGGCTTGATTTGGCGCGCTCGTGGATGGTGGGCGACAGCTGGCGCGACATCGATTGCGGGAAGAACGCCGGCTGTCGGACGGTCTTCATTGACGGGGGCCTTGCCGGGAATCCGCGCAACCGGCCTGACTTCATTGTCCATTCCTTCGGCGAAGCCGTCGACATCGTCCTTGCGCATTCCCGGGACCTGAACCAATTACGCTCATCATGACTGTGCTCGACAGCCTCAAGATCCAGATCTACGCGGACGGCGCGGACAGGGCCGGCCTTCTCGATCTCTACGCCAGGCCGTACATCAAGGGGCTCACCACAAATCCGTCGTTGATGAAGAAAGCGGGCGTCAAGGACTACGAAGCATTCGCCCGGGACATCCTGCGCACGGTGACCGCCAAGCCCATCTCGATGGAGGTCTTCTCCGACGAGTTTCCGGAGATGAGACGCCAGGCGCTTAAGATCGCCTCCTGGGGCGGGAACGTTTTCGTCAAGATCCCCGTCACCAATTCGCGCGGCGAATCGTCGGTTCCGCTGGTCCGGGAGCTGGCGGCCCGGGGGGTGCAGCTCAACGTCACCGCGATCCTGACAGAGGCCCAGGTCCGCACAGTCGCCGCGGCGCTGGACCCCGCGGTGCCCTCCGTGGTCTCGGTGTTCGCCGGGCGCATCGCCGACACCGGCCGCGATCCCATGCCGGTCATGCGGGCATCCCGGGCGCTTCTGGAGGGCCTGCCCAAATCCGGGCTGCTCTGGGCCAGCGTCCGGGAGGTGCTCAACATTTTCCAGGCCGAGCAATGCGGCTGCGCCATCGTCACCGTGCCCCACGACATCCTGGGCAGGGCCGTCCGGCTTCTCGGCACGGATCTCGCCGCCCTCTCGCTCGACACCGTCAGGATGTTCGCCAGGGACGCAGTCGAGGCGGGTTACATGCTGTAGCGTCCGGCCGCAGCCTGCTGCCATCACGTGAATCCCCTGCCCGTTCCCGGACCCTTTCGGTCATTGTGCCGGTGTACAACGAGGCTGGCACCGCCCGGGAGACCTGGACGCGCTTCTGGCGGAGGAAATTCCCGGGGGCTTCATCGAAGTCGTGATCATCGAAAGCAACTCCAGCGATGGTTCGCGGGAGATCGTGCTCGATTACCGCGACCGGCCGCGCGTGAAACTCATCCTGGAGGACCGGCCCCGCGGCAAGGGTCATGCGGTGCGCACCGGCCTGGCCGCGGCCACCGGGGATATCGTGCTGATCCAGGACGTGGACCTGGAATACGACATGGCCGACTATGAGACCCTGCTGGCTCCGATCCTGGCAGGGCGGCAGGTCTTCGTGCTGGGGTCGCGGCATGGCCGGAGCGGCTGGGCGATCCGGAAATTCAGCGACCAGCCCCTCCAGGCGCTCGTGCTCAATGTGGCGCACTGGACCTTCACCCTCCTCATCAATGTTTCGCTCGGCATCTGGTTGCGGGATCCGTTCACCATGTACAAGGTCTTCCGCCGCGAGTGCCTCGACGG